>CAWCPO010000001.1:0-17094 GCA_963797345.1 uncultured Acidobacteriota bacterium
CAGCAGCCCAGTGACCGGGAGCAGGATGTCTGGGGGGCAGGTGCGGGCAAGTGGACCGACCGAGGGCACTGAGGTCCTGGGTGGGCGAGGCCCTGAGCACGCCTCCCGATGATGCCGAGGTGCTCCGCTACCGGGCTAACCTGGCTGAGGTCCGGAAGTTCACCGCAGCGCGGGCGCTGCGGGCGGGGCTTTCGCCAGGCCGGGCCAATGACCTGGTGATCGCGGTCGCCGAGCTGGCTGCTAACGCGTTGGTTCATACCAGCGGGCCGGGGACGCTGACGATATGGGTCACCGATGATGAGGTCATTGCCAAGTGCAGGACCAGGGTAATATCACCGACCTGCGGGCGGGATGGTCCGGCATGCCCCCGATGCGCCGGGCGGCGGCCGTGGGCTTTGGTCGTGTGTCAGGTCTGCGATAGGTGGAGATGAGCACCGGGCAGGCTCGTACAACAGTGCGGGTCCGCATGCTGCGCGATCACCACGCCGGCCTGAGACCTATCGGCGGCCAGTCCGGGCACAACCCGCCTAGCCTGTTGCCTGGCCGGGTTGGAGTGGAGGAGGATTTGCGGCGGTCGTCTTTGAGGGGCTGGCCGTTTGGAAACCGCGGTGTTTGGCTTGGGGGAGGAACTGGCCACCCTGGGGCGGATTCTACGAACCGCGGGTCGGCCCGGTTGCCGTGCTGATCGAGGGTGAGGCCGGGATCGGCAAAACGACGCTGTGGAGGGCTGCTCTCGATCTGGCCCGCGAGCGGACGAGGCGGGTATTGGCGGCCCGAGCAGGCCGAGGCGGAGGCGGGCTTTTCGTATGGCGTGGCCCGCGATCTGGTTGGCCCGGTGCTGGAGGAGACGCTCGGTGGTTTGCTGGACCACAGCGCAGTGCAGTGGAGACGGCATTCTGCGGCCGAGGGTCAGGCTGACCCTCACGCGGTGTCAGCTGGCCTGCTTGGCGTATTGCAGGCCGTGCTGGCGTCGGGGCCGGTGCTGGTCGCCATTGATGATCTGCAATGGCTGGATGCGGCGTCGGCGCGTGTGCTGGAGTTCGCGTTGCGGCGGCTGACGGTGGGGCAGTTGGTGGTCCTGGTGGCGTCGCGGCCGCCGGGTATGTGAGCCAGTTCCCTTGCGGCTGGAACGGGCGGTGGGCGAGGAGCGGCTGCACAGGCTGGTTCTGCGGCCAATGCCGATGGGAGATGTGCACCGGCTGGTCCACCAACGGCTTGGGGCCTGGTTCCCCGCCCGGTGCTGCGCCGGGTGTATGACGCTTCAGGGGGGAACCCGTTTTTCGCTTTGGAGATGGCCCGTTCGCTGCTGCGCCGGGGGTTGCCGGCCTCTATGGATGCGCTGCCGGTACCAGGGACGCTCGGCGGCCTGGTGCAAGACCGGCTCGCTGGGCTGTCTGTGGAGGCCCGCGAGGCCCTGGCGGTGGTCTCTGCGGTGTCCCGGGCGTCGCCCGCCCTGGTAAGCGCAGTCGCCTGGGGCCGAGGCCAGGCGGTGGCGGGCCTGTCTGAGGCTGAGACGCCAGCGTATGACCCGGTCGGCGGGCTGCTGGAGTTCCACCCATCCGCTGCTCGCCTGGTGGTCTACGCGCAGATCGGCCGGGGAGGCGGCGAGCGTTGCACCGCGCGATCGCTGCGGCGCTGGACACCTCGGCTGCGGGGGGGCCGTGGATTCTGCGGCCCGGGCATGGCACCGGCGCTAGGGGCTGAGAGCCCCGGACGCCGAGGTCGCGCAGGTTCTGGAGGCGGCTGCGGCGTCGGCACGGTCGGCTGCGGCGCCCGAAGGCGCCGCCAGGCTCGCTGAGCTTGCCCGTCGGCTCACCCCACCCGGCTGCGTGGATGACCGGGCGCGCCGCCTAGACCTGGCCCAGTACCTGTTCGAGGCGGGGGACACTGCAGGCACCGCTCGGAGCTGGAAGGGCTCGTGACGCAGACGGCCCCTGGCCCAGGCCGTGCCCGGGTCTTGCTGCGGCTGGGCAAGGTGCTCTACACGGCCGAGAGCAGCCCGGCAGCAGAGGAACGCGCCAGGCAGGCGATCGCGGAGGCTGGGTCCAGCACGCCGGTCCTGGCGGAAGCTCATGCCTTGCTAGCACAGGTGGCCGACCACAATAATCGCGACCGAGAGGCGCACGCGCGGCAGGCGGTCCATCTGATGGGCCAGCAGGCGAACCCCGATCCCGCGATCTTGTCCGCAGCCCTGGTTGCCCTGGGTATGGCGGACTATTACCAGGGCCGGGGCGTCTCGCGCCAGGTGCTGGAACAGGCCGCAGTGCTGGAGGAACGCGGCCGAGCGGCCCCCAGTCGCCTGGCGGGCCACGACGGTCCTGGGCCAGTTCCTCAAGTACACCGATGACTTCAGCGCGGCACGGGAGATCTTGGCGGCCGCGCACCGCGCGGCGGCCGAGGAAGGCGATGAAGGCTCACTGCCCGACATTCTTGGCCATCTCGCCAAACTCGAGCTGTGACTGGCAGCAAAGCCGCCGCCTACGCGGATGAGTGCATGAAGGCCGCCGAACGGACCGGACAAGAAGTCTTGCTCAGTGTGAACCGTTACGCCCGGGCGCTGGTGAACGCCCACCTGGGACTGGCCGGGCCCGCCCGCGCCGACGCCGAAGCGGGCCTGGCCTTTGGTGAGCAGTCTGGTGACCCTGGCTGATCGGGATGAACCTCTGGGTGCTGGGATTCCTTGAGCTGTCCTTGGGCGCGCTGCCGAAGCTGGCCTGCACCTGTCCCGAGCGGCGGACATCGGCGAGTCAATCGGTCTGCGGGAGCCTGGCCAATGGCGCTTTCATGCCGACCGGTGGAGACGCTGACCGGGCTGGGGGAACTCGACTCGCGCCCCCGGGGATCTGCTGGGCCGCTTCGAGGGGCGGGCCAAGGCAACCGGTCGGCCATGGGCGCTCGCCACCTGCCGCCCGATCCCGCGGGCTACTTCGGGCCAGCCTTGGGGACCTGGGTGGCACAGCGAGCCGGCCTTCGAAGAGGCCCTGACCCGTCACCAGCGTCTGCCTATGCCGTTCGAGCTTGGGCAGACGCTGCTCGCACGGGGACAGTTGCGGCGACGGGTGGAAGCAGAAACGGGCTGCCCGTGAGTCGCTCCAGGCGGCGCTGGAGATCTTCGAGACAGCTCGGCGCGCCACTGTGGGCAGAACGCACCCAGGCCGAACTCCGGCGGATCGGCTTGCGGCCTGCGGCGCCGCTAAGTCTTACGCCCACCGAGGAACGCGTAGCTGACCTTGTGGCCACCGGGCACACCAACCGGGAGGTCGCGCAGGCGCTGTTCCTGAGCGTGCACACCGTTGAGGACAACCTACGGCGCATTTACCGCAAACTCGGAGTCCGCTCCCGCACCGAACTTGCCGCCGTATATTCAGCCAAGGGCATCCGGGCCCTCCGGGTTGACCCGGGCAACGCCACGCACCGGGCACGCTAGCCCACCTTTCCAAGGTTTCCGGGATTCACGCGCCGCTGGCTGCCTAGCCTCCCAGGTGAGAACAAGGGAGGCACCGATGACCACCTACATAGCCGAACGTTCCCTGCAGGGCAGGTCACCCAGGAGCAACTCCTAGATGCGGCCCGCCGTGCCAAGCTCGCCGCTGCCGAGATGACCGCCGCGGGAACCTCCGTCACCTACCTGCGGTCCACATTCCTCACCGGCGACCAGACCTGCTACTGCCTGTTCGATGGCCCCTCGGAGCAGGCCGTACGGCAGGTCAACGACAAAGCCCAGGTCCCCTACGAGCGAATTATCCCCGCGGTGCACGTGGCATCCGAAGACCTGCCCAAACATGACCGCACCGCCTAGCGCGCCTCGCGATGCCTGACCGGCGTCCCGCCGCGCCACTGCTAGCTAGGCGCGCCTTCCCTGCCACCTCCACCACGGTGGTTCGACTGCTCAAGCCTTATTCACCGATATCCCCGGAAGAAAGGATCCAGAGATGACAACCAACCCAGTCACTAGCCACAACTCAGCCCGGTGGTGGCTGGGACCATGCTGCTCGCCGCTGCTACGGTCGCGCTGGGGGCGACCACCATCCCGGCGACCGCCGCCAGCGCCGCGCCAGCCGCCGCTGTCCTGTCCGGCGGGCCGACGCTGCACGAGCAGCAAGACCTAAGCCAGAACGTCGCCATTGCCGCGAACAACGTGCACACCAACCTGGTGACCTCACGGTCCTTGCCCAGCACAACTACCTGGTCAACCTGGCGATCGGCATCAACAACATCCCACCTGGCGCGGTGGTGCTCTGCGGGGAGACCACGAGCACTAACACCGATGCCGTCTACAGCAATTACGGGCAGGTCGACAACGAAGGCACCACGGCCAGCAGCGGCAACTGCGCCGTTACCGGGACCGTCACGATCAGCAACCCCAACGATCACATCATCGCCTGGGCCACCATCTACAGCGGGCCAGGCGGCGCCACCGCCGGCAATTCGTCATTTCGAGGGCAATACGCTCGCGACGATTATCACCACACGGAGCCTGCCCGTTGCCGATGCGGTCACCATTGCGGTGAAAATCAAGCCGGAGCTGGCGCGCCATCGCGCGATGCTCGAGGGCTTCGCGGGCAAAATGGCGCGCCTGCGCGAGACGTACGACATTCTGAACGGCGCATGGCCGCAGGGATGGTCTCCCGATCCCTTGATTGACGCGATGCAGACGGGCGACCGCATCGGCTACCATCCGGAGACGGCGTTCGCGGAAGTGAGCGCGCTATCGGCGAAACTCGCGGGCCTGCCCGGCACGATCAACGCCATGCACGCCACGGCAGCCTCGCCCGCATTCGCGAAGAAAAACGAGGACAAGAACCATCCGGGCCAGACGCTCGAAAACTTCAACCGGCTGGTTGATACGGCCCTCGCGCACCTCGCGGATATAAACGCGCCCCAGCCGGCGCGATGATTTCAGCTCCGAATTTCAATCGCGCGCGGCGCTGAGGGCGCGGTCGAGGAGTTCCACCACGTGCAGCACCTCCTGCCCGGTGCCATGAATCGCGGTGCCGGCGCGAAGCTGCAAAATGCAGCCGGGATTCGCGGTGACGATGGCCGGTGCCTTCGTCTCGCGCGCCCATTCCATCTTGCGCGCCAATAGTTCGAGCGACGCTTTCGTCTCGGTGACGTTGTAAACGCCGGCCGACGCGCAACACTGGTCCGCGTGCGCCATTTCGACGAGCTCGACGCCGGGGACGGCGCGAATCAGCCGGCGCGGCACCTCGCGAATTTTCTGCGCGTGCAGAAGATGGCAGGAATCCTGATACGTCACGCGTAGCGGCACCGGCCCGAGCGGCGCCGTGAGGCCCAGCTCCGCGAGAAATTCCGTCACATCGCGCGCCTTCGCGGATAATTTCTCCGCCTGCGCGTGCGCGGGATCGTCCGGATCGAGCAGCCGCGCATACTCCTTGAGCGTCGAGCCGCACGTCGCGTTGGTGATAATCGCGTCGAAATCATCGGCGAGGAACGCGCGGCAATTCGCGCGCGCGAGTTCGCGCGCCACGTCGCGCACGCCCGCGTGGGCCGGGAGCGCTCCGCAGCACACTTGCCCTGCCGGCACGGCCACTTCGCAGCCGTTCGCTTGCAGGACACGAATCGTGGCGCGATTGAGTTCGCTGAAGGTTACCTGCGCCACGCAGCCTGCCAGGAGCGCCACGCGCGCGCGCCGCGCTCCGCGTGCCGGAAACGTTTTTCCCATCTGCGCGAAGAAAAAGTCCGAATCGATGGGCGGCAGCAGCCGCTCGCGGTCCTCGAGTCCCAGCATGCGGAGAATGCCGGATGCGCGCGCGAGCGCGCTCAATCCAGACCGCTGATAGAGGCGCAAGATTCGCGCGGCCGCCGCAATTCTGCGAGGGTAGGGGAGCAAGCTGCGGTAAAAGAAATCGCGCACCAGACGCGAAGCGAACGGCCGCCTGTAGTTCCGGTCGATCTGCGCGCGCGCCAGATCGATCAGTTTGCCGTACTCGACGCCCGAAGGGCACGCCGTCTCGCACGCGCGGCAATCGAGGCAGCGGTCCATGTGCGTGACGAAGGCGTCGCCCAGCTCGAGCCGTCCATCGTCCACAAGCTGCATCTGCCGGATGCGCCCGCGCGGCGAATCGGCTTCCTGGCCCCACAGGCGGTACGTGGGGCAATGGTTCAGGCAAAGCCCGCAATGAATGCAGCGCGAGTAGTCTTCGTATTCGGGCTTGTCGCCGGCGGAAAAGCCGCTGAGCGTGCGGCGAAATTCGCGCTGCGCTTCTTCCTGCGTTTGCGGCGGAGCGCCTGCCATGGATCTAAATACCTCCCACGAATCGGCCGGGACTGAGGACGCCGCGCGGATCGAACACTTGTTTCAATTTCTGCATGATTTCGAGATCGCCGCGCTCGCGTCCCCACACCGCGAGCGCACTCTTCCATTTGCCGGGGCACCAGGGAATCGTGGCGTGGCCGCCGAGAGCCGAGCATTCGGCGAGAATTTCGCCCGCGGCGCGCGTGGTGCTGAGGCGTGCTTCCTCGCTGCGCTCGCCCGGCAGCAGCGCAAAATAGATTACGCCCACGCCGCGCGCGAGCGCCGCCCAGGGCAGGGAATTGGTTTCCGCCGCACGTGCCGCGGCGGCCAGAATTTCCGCGATGCGCGCCGGGGGAACACCGATCTTCAGGATCGTCGTTGCAGGCGACGCTTCGAGCGCGAAAGAAACAAATAGCTGGCTATGCGCGAAGCTATGCGCGAGGGCGTGCGATGCCTCGTTAGCCCTAACCACGGTCGCGTCCACCGCTTCGCATTCCTCCGCCATGCGGCGGAGCTCGCGCTCGTAGCGCGCGAGCACGGATTCATTTCCCGCGAAACTCGCCGTCAATGTCCAGCGCGATGCCGAAAACTTGTTCGCTGTCGGCGAATTCGCCCCGCTTTTCATTTCACTACTGATCGGCGCGGCTGCCTCGCCCGAGGGAAGCGCTATAGCGCCGGGACGCACGATTTCGAGCGTCGTCGGCGTGAGCGGTGAGCGCGCGATGCGATCGCGCATCGCGCACGCGCCCCCGGCGCCATCAAAAGCCGCCGCGAACGCCCGAATCGACCCCGCGATGGGAAACGTGCGGAAATTTATTTTTGTGATCACGCCGAGAGTGCCGAGCGCGCCGATCATCAATTTGTGCAGGTCGTAACCCGCCACGTTCTTCACCACGCGCCCGCCACTCTTTACGAGCGTTCCATCGCCCGTGATGAATTCCATTCCCAGCACGTAGTCGCGCGCCGTGCCGTAAAATTGCCGCAGAGGGGAATCCACGCCGGACGCGATCGTGCCGCCCGCCGTCGCGCGCTCCACGAATGGCGGCTCGAGCGGAAGAAATTGCTGGTGTTTGACGAGCACGCGTGAAAGCGCGCGCAGCGGAATTCCCGCTTCCACGCCGAGGGTCAAATCGCCGGGATCGTACGCGACCACGCTCGCGAGGCGCGACATATCGAGCGCCAGATCGTATTGCCGCGGCGGCATTCCCATGGAGAGTTTCGTCCGCGCGCCTGCCGGGACGATGGCGAGATTTTCAGCCGCCGCGAATTTCACGATTTCCGCGGCCTCCTCGGCCGAGCCGGGCCGCGCGATGGCTACGGGAGTCTTGCCGTCAATCGAATACGCCGCCAGTTCCGCCGGGTCGGCACTCACATGCGCGTCGCCGGCGATGGCGGCCACGCGGGAGGCGACGCTTGCTCGGGCCACGGTCATGATGGCGACGCCGCGGCCGCCGGCGCAGGCCGCGCGTGAATTTCGCCGCAGCCCTTCGCGCCGGGGAAAATTTTTCCGGGATTGAGCAGGCCCGTGGGATTGAATGCGTCGCGCACGCGGCGCATCAAGTCCATGTCCGCTTCGCTAAAGAGCAGCGGCATCAGGCGGTCCTTTTCCATTCCGATGCCGTGCTCGCCGGTAATCGAGCCGCCCATCCGGATGCACATCTCGATGATTTCATCCGCGGCGGCCACGGCGCGGCGGCGCTGCTCGGGGTCGCGCGCGTCGAAAAGAATGACGGGGTGCAGGTTGCCGTCGCCGGCGTGAAAAATGTTGCCGATCTGGACTCCATATTTTTTGCCGGTTTCGCCGATGCGCGCAAGCGCCGCGGGCAGCTTTGTTCGCGGGATCACTCCATCCTGCGTGTAAAAGGTGGGCGAAAGGCGGCCGATTGCGCCGAAGGCGTTCTTGCGGCCCTTCCAGAGCAAATCGCGTTCGCGCGCATCGCGAGCCAGGCGCACTTCGCGGGCGCGGTGCGCGCGGCAGACGTCCGCCACGTCCTCCGCCTGCGCTTCCGCCGCTTCGCGCAGTCCTTCCACGTCAATCAGGAGCACGGCGGCGGAATCGAGCGGAAATCCCGCGTGGACGTAGGCCTCGACGGCGCGCAGCGTCCAGCCATCGAGCATTTCGCACGCCGCCGGCGTGATGCCGCGCGCCGTGATGTCGGCGACGGTTTCCGTGGCGTCCTCGACCGTCTCGAAGATGGCGAGCAGCGTCTTCACCGCCTCGGGCAGGCGCGAAAGCTTTACGGTAATTTCCGTCACGAGCGCCAGCGTTCCCTCCGACCCGGTGAAAAGCCCTACGAGATCGTAACCCGGCGCATCGGGCGCCGCGCTGCCCAGCCGCATGAGTTCGCCCGTGGGCAGCACGATTTCGAGCGCGAGGACGTGGTTCGTCGTCACGCCGTAGGCGAGCGTGTGCGGCCCGCCCGCATTTTCGGCCACGTTTCCGCCGATGGTGCACGCCTTCTGGCTCGATGGGTCCGGCGCGAAATATAAATTCGAGGGTGCCGCGGCGGCGCTCAAGTCCGAATTCACCACGCCCGGCTCGACTGTGGCGCGCTGATTTTCGGCGTCAATCGAAAGGATGTGGTTCATCCGAGAGAAGGCCGTGACGATTCCGCCCTGCCGCGCCAGCGCCCCGCCGGAAAGCCCCGTGCCCGCGCCGCGCCCGACCAGGGGCGTTTCGTAACGATGCGCCAGATAGACGATGGCGGCCACGTCCTCCGTCGTTCGCGGAAACACCACGCAATCCGGCCGCGCCGATTCGATCGAACCATCGTATTCGTAGAGCGGCAGGTCTTCCGGCTTGTGGAGGACGCCATCGGCGCCGAGAAGTTTTTTCAGGCTGTCGAGGAGATGCAAATTCATAGGTGTGGCAATTCTTTTGCCTTGCGAAAGAATTGTCCTGCTTGCCCTGAGCGGTTTCCGCGAAGGGAGCATGCCCGCTGTTCGGGCGACTCGCCGCAGGCCCTGAGCCCAGTCGAAGGGAAGGGCCAGCGCCTTCCTCGCGCTTCACGCCCACTATAGTCGCCCGCTCCGTCGCGGGTCAATGCTGCGAGCTTGCCCCGCGGTCCATGGTTCGCCGCCCGGACGTAGTCCAGCGTGGGGCGGCATCGCGGAGCCATCATCGCAAGTTGGCAAGACTTGCCGGATACGGGGTCGGATATCTATGATACGGTCAAACAGGGCGTTACTCACTGATGCGATGGCCGATTATAAAGTGTCCGTTCTGTGGAAGCATTCTGCCGAATACACAATTGCATGTGGGGAAGCCGTTGATCTGTCCTGGTTGTTCTGCACCCTTGCGCATTGCTCGCTGGTATCTGAACCTCGTCAGTTTGTGCGCCCTAGTCCTGGCATTTGTAATCTCCCTTTTTTTAGGTTTCAGACGTTTTGGGCTTTTAGCAGGGGTGATACTGCTCTGGTTTCCGACATATTTGGTATGTAATGTTATATTGGGCCAGGTTTATCCCGCGAAACTCGAGCGCTATCCCCCGGCCGAGTCAGACTGATGTGGCGGTCCGACGTGGGGTGGCATTGTAGGAGTCATCATCGCGTCGAGGTAAGACTTGCGGGATACCGGATCGGATATCTATAATGGGACCAAAAAGAGAGCTAGTCACTGATGCGATGGCCGATTCTGAAGTGTCCATTTTGCGGGACTGTCATACCAAACCGGCAATTCGATGCGCGAATTCCGCTGGTCTGCCCTGGCTGCTCTGAGCGATTGCGCGTCGCGCGCTGGTATATGCACTTAAACAGTTTGAGCGCTCTCACTCTCACTTTTGTGCTCTCCTTGCTTTTCGGTCTTAGGAGACTGTGGCTATTTGGTGCGGTGATATTTTTCTGGCTTCCCGTAGATGTAATATGGAATTTTATGGTCGGCCAAATTTTCCCTCCGAAATTTGAGCGCTGTCCCTCGGCCAAGTCAGACTGATGTGGCGACCCACCGTTAGATGCCCATTTTGTCGCGCGGTAATGCGGAACCTGTGACCTGCTCCCCGAAATTTAGTCCAGCCAAAACGTAGCTCCTCCGGGTATAAGACCACGAGAGGAGAAGCGCCATGGAAAGAAGCCGCTTTAGTGAAGATCAGGTCACTCTTTGACAACTGAACATGCCCACCCAAACTTAGGGATTTGTGTCCCTGGCTTCTTCCTCGCCCATTCCGGTGTATGCTATTTCCGCTGCGGAAAACATCCTTGCCGCATGCGAGGTTCGTGGTGGGCAAGCGGAAAGTTCTCTCGACGCACAAACTGTTTCCCGAAGCTCGCGCCATTCTGGATGCGCATTTCGACGCGGAGTACCGCACCGGCCCCGAGGGCATGCCGCGCGCCGAGCTGCTTGCGCGCGTGGCCGATAAAGACGCGCTCATCTGTTTGCTCACGGATAAAGTGGACGAGGAGTTGCTCTCCGCCGCGCCCAAGCTGCGCGTGGTGGCAACGGTTTCAACCGGCTACGACAACATTGACCTGCCTGCCTGCACGCGCCACAAAGTGGTGGCCACGCACACGCCGGGCGTGATCGAGGATACGGTCGCCGATTTCACTTGGGCGCTGATGATGGCGGTCGCGCGGCGGATCGTGGAAGCCGATGACTTGCTGCGCACGGGCGCGTGGCCCGGATGGGACCTCGACCAATTTGCCGGCGCCGACGTGTGGGGTAAGACGCTCGGCATCGTCGGCTTTGGACGAATCGGCCAGTGTGTAGCGCGCCGCGCGCAGGGTTTTCAAATGCGCGTGCTCTATAGCGATCGAAGCCGCTCACCTCTCGATATGGAGAAAGAACTGCAAGCAGAATTCGTGGATTTTGATCGCGTCCTCCGCGAATCCGATTTCATCACTCTGCATGTGCCGCTGCTTCCGGAAACGCGCCACCTGATTTCGAAAGAAAATCTCGCGAAAATGAAGCGCACGGCGTTCCTCATCAATACCGCGCGCGGGCCCGTGGTGGACGAAGAGGCGGTCGCGGAGGCGCTGGAAAATAAAATCATCGCCGGCGCGGCGCTGGATGTGTACGAGTTCGAGCCGAAGGTCAATGCAAAGCTCCTCGCGTGCAAGAACACGGTTCTCACCCCGCACATTGCCAGCGCTTCGCTCGAAACGCGCACGAAAATGGCGGTGATGGCGGCGAAGAGCGCGGTTGATGTCATCGAAGGCCGTCGCCCGCCGAATGCGCTGAATGCGGATGCGCTCGGACTTAAATAAACGACGCAATATAACAAAGGAGAAAATCTCAATGGCTTTGGTCACGCGCAACAACCCGAAACTGACGCTCGATGGAGCGCGCGCCGTACTCGCGGCCGCGCATCGCCGCGCCGAGGAAATTGGCGTCCCGATGAATATCGCCGTAGTGGACGAAGGTGCGCACCTGCTGGCCTTCGAGCGCATGGACGGCGCGAAAATAGCGTCCGTCGCAATCGCTCTGGTAAAGGCGCAGTCGGCGGCGGTGCGGTGCGTGCCCACCGGGACCGTCACGAGCGGCGATCAGGTGAATCTGCCGATTTCGCTGGGGCTGGCCATCGCAAGCCCCGCGCAGCAGACGCCGGTTCGCGGAGGCCTGCCACTCGTCGTGGATGGAAAAGTGGCCGGCGCGGTGGGCGTGAGCGCGGGAAGCGAAGACCAAGACCTCGACGTGGCGCGCGCCGGCGCCGCCGCACTCGAGAAGGCGTGAAGCAAATTGCCGAGCGCGTGTTCCGCGAAACGCTCGCAGCCATCAGCATCCGCGCGGCGTTCGGGACGAAGGTTGTCCGGGATGGCTCTTGCATCCGCGCCGGCAGCATCACCGCGGACCTGCGCGAGTTTCGCGAAATCGTGGCCATCGCTTTTGGCAAGGCGGCCTACGCGATGGCGCAGAGTCTTGATGAACTCCTCGCGCCGGAATTTTCACCCCAAGGAATTTTAGTTGTCCCCGCCGCGCCGCCGCGCGCATTGCCCGGATGGAAAACCTTCGTTGGCGGTCATCCCGTGCCGAACGCGGAGAGCTTTGCAGCGGGCCGCGAGATTTTGGTGCGCCTCGCGACGTGCGATGAACGCACGCTCGTCTTCTTCCTGATTTCCGGCGGCGGATCAGCGCTGGTGGAGCAGCCGCTTGATCCGGCCATGACGCTCGAGGACTTTCAAAAGCTGCACTCCGCGCTGGTCACTTGCGGCGCTTCCATCGGGGAAATCAACACGGTGCGCAAACACGTGTCCGCCACGAAAGGAGGCCGGCTCGCCGCCGCCGCGCCGCGCTCGATGAAGCTGACGCTTGCCGCGAGCGACGTGCCGCCGGGAGAGGAGTCTGCCATCGCTTCGGGACCAACCCTGCCCGATCCCACGACAATTCGCGATGCTATGCACATTGCACGGAAGCACCAGCTCCTCGCCAAGTTTCCGCGAAACATTCGCGCCGCATTTGAAAAGCGCGCACTTCCTGAAACGCCGAAAGAGGGCGACCTTGCTTTCGCGGGCGCCCATTTCCTGCTGGTTCTCGGCACGCACGATTTGACCCACGCGGCGCATCACGCCTGCGAGGCCGAAGGCTTCGTCTGCCTGTGCGACAACTCGACCGACGGCTGGCCCATCGGGAAGGCCATGGATCATCTGCTGGCGCAATTGCGGGCGCAGAAAAAGCGGAATCCCGGCGCGCGCGTGGCCGTGCTATCCGGTGGAGAGGTGAGCTGCCCCGCGGCGGGCGGCGGAATCGGCGGGCGCAACTCCGCGTTCGTTCTGGCGTGCGTGCCCAAGATTGCGGGGAAGAAGATCACGGTGCTGAGCGCGGGCACAGATGGAATTGACGGGAACAGTCCGGCGGCGGGCGCGGTGGCGGATGGCGAGACGCTCGCGCGCGCCCGCGCCGCCGGCCTCGATCCGCGCGATTTTCTCCGCCGCAGCGATGCCTACAATTTTTTCGCGCGGCTCGGCGACGCAATCATCACAGGCGCCACCGGCAATAACCTGCGCGACCTGCGAATTTTCCTCACGAGCTAGAGGCATCCATCACCCGTTCTTGACATTGCCGCTTTCATCATATAGCGTCTCGCCCTTATGGCTTCCGATGAGTCCAATGCCAGTTGGGCCGGCGTTATCGAAGAGCTGGTAACGAGCTTCAATTTGCTGCGCGATGTGTTCGGCTACGCGCTGCCGGGCGCGGTGTTTCTCGGCATCGGTTTGATCTCGGGGAACCTGAACTTGTGGCTTCCGGGCAAGCAGGACCCGGTGCAACTGTTGAAGGACTATCCGATCCCCGCGTGGGCTGCGGCGATCGCCGTGGTCGCCCTATGCTATGCCGTGGGACACATTCTCGCGACGATCGCCTACCTGCGGATTGATCTCTGGAAGGCATTGCTGGCACGGCTCGCCCCGAGAAACAAATGGGCGCGCGAGGAGCTGGAAAACTATCCCACCGAAGTGAACGCGGACGAGGCATACTGGGAGGGAAAATCTCCCCAATTCTTCAACGCCGCCGAGCGCCGCGAGACGATGGCCTTGCTCTCTTTCTCTCTTTCCGCCGCGCTGTTGCTCGGCTGGCTGGTCTTTTGCAAATTGCACGCATCGTTGTCCTGCACGATTCTGGGGGCTGGCATCCTCGTTCTAATGGATACGCTCACGTCCATGAACCATTTGAAGCGCGTGCGAAAGGCCGCGGTTTTGGCGGCGGAGAGAGCCGCGAAGGATCCGCCCCCGAAGAAATAGCTCCCCGGCTGTCCGGCAAGATCATCTAAAATGCGCGCGTGACTCTTCTGGACTGGATCGCGGCCGTCGTCCTCTTTTTGCACTTGCCCATTCCTCTCTACTGGTTCGTTGTGCATCCGCAGGTGAACTTCTGGAGGCGTCATCGGAAGGCCGCCTACGCGGCGGGACTTCTGCTTTCCTGGCCGCCGGTCACGGCGTCGATGGCCGTCTATCACGCCGAGTTGTTTCGGCGCGGCCGGCCGCCTGCGGCCTGCGTGACGGCCGGGCTTGCTCTGATCCTTTTCGAGATTTGGATTTTCTGGCTCGTGAAGCGGGATTTGGGCGCCGCGCGGCTGGTGGGACAAACCGAGCTTTCCGGCGGCGGAGAGATTGCGCGCCACGGAATTTACGCGCGCCTGCGGCATCCGCGCTACGTGGGGTCGTTGCTCGCGATTCTTGGCGCGTGCCTGATTGCCGGAACGCGCGCCATGTGGATAGCCGCTGCGGCGTGGACGGTGCTCGCGCTCCTGGGGATTTCATTCGAGGAGCGCGAGCTTTCCATCCGCTTTGGCGCGGCCTACGAAGAGTATTCCCGCCGCGTGCCTCGATTCATTCCCCGGTTGATTCCCCTGCGTGCGGCGGGAGACAGGCAGCCGGAAATTCGCCGCTAGCTTTTGAGCGGGATTTACCGCGCTAATAGAGAAGCGTCACGCCGAGCCACAAAGCTACGGCGGCGGCCGCCCCAAGCAGCACCATCGAGCGCGACTGCTTCCGGCGCACGGTAAACACGATGATCGCCATCACGCAAAGAAGGAACGCCAATTGCATCCAGAAGAACCCCGAATTGAACGCGCTGCTTTCCATGTTGCCTCCTTGCTGAATCCAGACGGTAGTGAACGAAGCCAAGGCCGTAATCGGAACCGCGATCATGCCCCCCAGCGCCATCCCCTTTGCCCAGTCCGGCACCACCCAGCTTTTTTTGGAAGCGCGCCAGTCCAGCCAGGTCTGCGCTACGACAATCCCCACGGCGATCAGAACGAATAGCGCCATATGCCCTTCAAACACCGTTCCTTCTCGATCTCGACTACTTGACGGCCAGTGCCGTGTAGCTGCTTTTAGCTACACGCCCGCTCCCCTACGGTTGTGCGCCTGTATCGAAACGAGCAATCTTTCTTCCAAAAGCAGGATGAAAGGCTGTTGCTACAGCCCCCTGCTAATACCAGTCTTCCGAGCTAGATACAAGCTGTTATATCCGAGAAGCGGGCCCTTGCCGAATAAATGCTCGCTTCCTCGAACAATCGAACTTCCATATGGTGTAAGCCGTTCGTCTATTTATGGAAACACATTGCAAGTACTAGTAGTTCTGAACCGGGTTAATATCCTCATGCATCCCTGGGCCACTTTGCGCGATGGATTTACTTACCCTGCCGGGTTTCTCGGGGCGCATAGCCGCATCTTGCGATTTGCGCACCGCCGAATCGGGCGCGGGAAAAGCGCGCTTTCGGAATCTGTTACGATAGGGAAGAAATGAAACCCTGGGTGATTGCTCATCGCGGCGCATCGGGCTACGCCCCGGAGAACACCCTCGCTGCGTTCCAGCGAGCAGTGGAGCTTGGCGCGGGATTCATCGAGACGGACTTGCATCTCACGCGCGACGCCCGGTTCGTGGTCATCCACGACGACACGCTCGAGCGCACCACGGGGGGCCACGGCGCAGTCCACGACTTCACGCTTGCGGAACTTCGCGAACTCGACGCGGGTACTTGGTTCGACCGCCAGTTCTCCGGCGAGCGCATTCCCACCATTGAGGAAGTCCTTGCGTTCTCGCAAAAATACGATGTGATTTTCTATCTCGATGCCAAATACAACGCAGCCTGGGGAATGCACCACTCGCTTGTGGGCGCGCTGCGAGACTCACAAAATGCGGCCCGCACGGTCGTGCTTTCCTTCGATCCATCGGTGCTGGAGGCTCTTCGCCGGCTCGATCCCTCGGTGATGACTGGCCTGCTGTGCGAGGAAGGCGCCGCGGACGCCGTCAAGACGTCGCTCGAAGTGGGCGCGCGGCAACTGTGTCCCTGTGCGGCGCTGGTCACTCCCGAACTTGTGGCCGAAGCGCATCGCTCGGACCTGTGCATTGCCGCCTGGACCGCCAACAAGCCCGAGGAAATGCGCTCGCTCATCGCCGTCGGCGTGGACGGCATCATGACCGATTTCCCCGACCGCCTCCGCGCCATTCTCGAACCGTAGCGCCACTGCGGAAAAGCATCACTCGTCGAGATGCCCGCCGGGTGCGGCTCTTACGTGAGCCGCGCGAAGAGCGCGGCGAATTCCGCGAGCGAGAGCTGCTCCGCGCGGGCGTCGGGGCGCAGGCCGCACGCCGCGAGCGCTTCGCCGATGTGTTCCTTCATCCCCATCGCGCGCAGATTATTCCCGAGGGTCTTGCGCTTCTGCCCGAAGCAAGCCTGCACAAATTCGAGGAAGCGTGCTTCCTCGGAAATGCGAAGAGACGCTCGCTCGCCCGGCAGCGTCATGCGCACGAGCGCGGACTCCACGCGCGGAGGCGGACGGAACGCCCCCGGCGGAATTCGCAAAACGATTTCGGGCTTGGCGTAAAACTGGCAGGCCGCTGAAAGGTAGCCATATTCCCGGCGGCCGGGCCGCGCCGCGATCCTGGCCGCCACTTCGAGTTGAATCACAATGTGCGCCGAGCTGATCTGGCCGGCAAAACTGAACATGCGGTGGAGAATCGGCGACGTGATGTAGTAGGGAAGATTTCCATACACGCAAAAATTCTCTCCGGCCAATTTCCCCCAATCGAGCTCGAGAGCGTCTCCCGCGGCCACCTCCACTCCGGACCATGCCTCCGGATGGGCGCGCACGCGCACGCGCAAACCCGCGGCCAGCCGCGCATCGCCCTCGATCGCCACCACGCGCCGGCCGCCGCCGGCGAGCAGTTGCGTCATCTCGCCGTGGCCCGCCCCGATCTCGAGCCAGACACCGCCCGCGCCGCGCGGCAGCGTTTCCATAATTCGCCGTTGCCAGGCCGGATTGCCGAGAAAATGTTGTCCCATCCGCTGTCGCGGCATATCGGGGCTGAGTGTAGCAATGCCGCGCGCCGCGCACAAATTGGCGGCGCGCGCCCTTCGCGCTTGACCGTTCGGGGATTGGCTTGACGAACCCGCGCCATTCGG
>CAWCPO010000002.1:0-11394 GCA_963797345.1 uncultured Acidobacteriota bacterium
CCGAACGACTCTTTTGAGATCGTCCGCAACGGCGATCAGTATCTGATCTTGAGCAAAGGCAACAAGGTCGGTGCAACCTATGAGAAGGGAATGCTTGAGGTCAAAGGCTTCCTCGGAACTACCGACCTTACCTATGACCAAAAAGCCGGTACGATCTCAGCGCCGGGGTTCCTCGGACAGATGGAGTACAGGAGGGAAAAGTAGCCGAAGGAACATCAAGCCCCTTCCCCGCACTGGAGAAATTTGCGCGTTCTATGTCTTTGAAATCGAACCAAACAACGCTTCGTGTTTGCTGCTTCATGCTGCACATGACCGCATCCGGGCGCACCCGTGCCAGGTAGGGCGAGCTTCAGACTCGGGTTTACGGGCGCTTCGAACCAGCGGGCTAACTGGGCCCTGGGCGAAGTGTCCAGCTTCTTGCCCGTTGCGCCCGCTGTCTCTTCGGATTTTTCAGGTTGCTCTGGTTCATCGGGCTTGGTTGCGATCTGAACCAAACGACCATTGATGTAGATGCGCATCGTCTCCGGAATGTCGAACAGGTCGGTCGGCTCGCCGGTGCTGAACGTCCGAAAGATGTAGCCGCCGTAAAGTTGGAACCATTCGGCGCAGTTCACCACGGCACCATCCAGTGGAAGGATGTTTGCCGCCGGGCGCCAGTACTGCCGGTAGAACGCTAGATTACTGGGCCGTCCGTCTTTCGCCGAACGGCCTCCCGAGTTCATGTTTCCTCTATCGACCATCGGGGCTCTCTTCTACAGTAGCCGCCGCCGCAGAGAAGTCATCAGGGCCGTCCGCGTTCGGTGTGCCCAGCGTTGGCCGGTCAGGGTTGATGAGGTCGAGCAGGTGCATGATCGGCCTCACCCGAGTCTCCCAGGACCGCGCGTAGCCCTGGTCGCGGTCTCGCCAGGCGACCTCGGCTTCGGCGCTGTCGAGGCGCGCGGTGCGGACCAGTAGCTGAGGTCGAGCGCCGTCAGGACTCGTGTACGCGATGTCGACCCAGGTAACCTCCGACATCGTCTGGTCGTGGCACACCTCCGCCAGCAGCAGCGGCAGCAGCACCGGGAATGCGGCCGCGTACAAATGTGCCGTCCGGTAGGGGTGGACGACAGCGCAGAAGGGGGACACTCCTTCGCGCCGGCGAACCACGCCGAAGTACCGCTCCGTTGCGACGATCGGGGCAACGAGTTCGATCAAGGTGACGCGCTCAAGCTGCTTGGCAGGAGGGGCCGGGATATTAAGCTGAGTGACCCGCAGGCGCGATCAATCCGCAGTCACTCCCATGTGCGGCACCCGCAGGGTACATACGGACTGGATGCTGGTCCGCTGCACTACTGTAAGTCGCGAGCGCGCGGCAAGGGGGATCAGTATCGCTGCTCGCACCGATCAGCCCAGCCGCACATCCAATTCTCAAAACTTGTCAGACTTCAGATATGCGAGGACGGGAGAGTCCGCCGCGGCGGGCTCGCGGAAAAATCTTTCCATCACGCTCCAGTCATTATTTCCGCGTTCGTAGCGATCGATTTTAACTTTCATTGCTTCTACGATCCCTTCCATACAGGCCGCCGTGCTCGGGCAAGCCAAGCCGGCATGACCAGGAAAGGCGGTCCGAATCCAAGGGGGAAATGATGGAAAACTCTGGTCCTACGGGTTTTGACAATTTGTCAAAGCTTACGAATGAACTGAAGGAGATTGAAGGCCGCGAAGGCGGCGTGAAAGATCCTGCACGGGCAGATGAGGTTCGCGAAGGCCTCGTCGCTGCCATGCGTGGCTTCGTCAAGAGCCTCTACAACTTCGCGGTGTGGCACTTTCACCGCTTCCGCGCCGCCTTCCTTCACCAGCCGCAGCGCGTTGCGGACCGATTCTTCGAGTGAAACATGGAAGCTGCCGTAGGGCATGTCCGCCACCAGCAGCGCGCGGCGCGTGCCGCGGCGGACGGCGCGCACATGATGCACCATTTCATCGAGAGTCACCGGCAGCGTGGTGTCGTAGCCAAGCACGACCATGCCCAGCGAATCGCCCACGAGCACGATGTCCACGCAAGCTTCATCGAGCAAACGCGCCGTGGGATAGTCGTACGCCGTGAGGCATGTAATCTTCGGTTTTGTTTCAAATGGACCGCTGGGCGAATTCGATTTGCGGGATTGAATGCTGGGCACGGTTACTTTGCCGTTGCCCGCGCGGGGCGCAACACTCATGGTTTCCTCCGGTGCCGCTCCCAGGCTTCGGGATGCAGCCCAAAACACTACTGCCATCCTATCAGGGCGGGATAGTACGCTGCACATCTCCCATTGTCGAGCTGACAAACAGGCGAGTAAAGATAGGTTATGGTCTGACACTGATGTGGGTCTTGACTTGTGACTTAGGCTACACTCTGAACTGGAGCGGCGGTCGCTGGATGCGGCTCGCGTATTTGCGGCTCGACGCCGCGCCAGCCGACCGGCCGTCCCTGCACGGCTTCCTTGAGCGCGCGGAACAGCACGACGTACATCATCTGGCGGTAGTAAAAGCGCTGGAGGATCAAGGGAGCAAGCAGCGTCCAATCTTCGTGTTTCTCGAGCGCGAATGCCACCACGCACGTGAAGAGGTCAATCAGCATGAACAGCGCGAAAAATATCAGCGAGCGCTCCACGTCCTGCGAGGTCCACAGCTGCGGCAGCCGCGCGATCTGCAACTGGGCCAGCGCCCACAACGCCAGCGTCAGCAAAAACAGAAGGTCAATCAGGGGCGACACCATCGGAAGAACAATCTGGAAGAGAAAGATATTGGGGATGGCCACCCACCCCAGCGTTCCGTAGCGCGGCTTGCCGACCGTGTCGCGGTGCTTCCACACGGCCTGAAGCGTGCCGAACGTCCAGCGGAACCGCTGGCGGATCAGGGCGTCAACCGTTTCGGGAACTTCGGTGCGGCCGATGGCATCCTCGTCGTAGAGAATCTTCCAGCCGTTCCGGCGGATGGTCAGAGTCAGGTCCGTATCTTCCGCCACGGTATCGCCCGAAAATCCCCCGTTGCTTCGCAGCACGTTCGCGCGCCAGGCCCCCGCGGCTCCCGGCACCACCGGAATGCAATTCAGCAAATCGAAGGCGCGCTTCTCGAGATTCTGGCTGGTGATGTATTCGAGCGCCTGCCAGCGCGTGATCCAGCGATTCCGATTCATCACTTTCACATTGCCAGCGACGGCGGCGACGTGCGGATCGGCGAAGTGCCGCACCAGCCGCGTAATCGTTTCGGGGTCCACAACCGTATCGGCGTCAATCGAAACCACGATGTCGCCCTTGGTCTCGGATAGCCCGTGATTCAGCGCCGAAGGTTTCCCTTGATTCGACTGCATGAGCAGACGGACGCGCGGGTCACGCCCGAACCTTGTCTGCACAATTTCCGCCGTGCGGTCCACCGAGCCGTCGTCCACTATGATCACTTCCAGCTTCGGATAATCCGAAGAGAGCGCCGCGCGCACCGTCTCCGCGATCACCGCTTCTTCATTGTAGGCGGGGATCAGCACGGTCACCTCCGGCTTGTAATCCGGATGGTCCGCCGGCGCGGGGCGCAACTTTTCGGCGAGCGCCAGCAAACCGATGATCAGCGCGCGCCCGCCCACCAGCAAAATCCCCGCCACGAAGATGAATGTGATGCCCGTCCGGAACCATCGGAACGCGTCGAAGATGAAGGCGTCCGCGCGCGCCAGAAGCCATTCCCGGTGGCTCAGCGGCACCATCACCTGCGCGGGCGTCTCTCCCAGCAGCTCGGATACCGGGACAATCTGATAGCCTGCCGCGCGCAGCCCGTCAATGATTCCCGGTAGCGCGGCCACCGTGTGGCTGCGGTCTCCGCCGCCGTCATGCAGCAAAATGATGTTTCCCACCCCGGCCTTCACTTGCGCGACCACCCGCTCGACGATCGTCGCCGGGGGAGGAGGAGGGCCTCCGTTCAGTTCGCCCCAGTCGTGCGGATCGATCCGCGAACCGATGATGATGTAGCCCATATCCTGCGGAACCGGAAGATTTTGAATCTCGCTCGCCGTTTCCGGCTGTGTGTCGACTCCGTAGGGCGGGCGGAAGAGCAGCGTCTTCACGCCCAGGCTGCTCTCGAGCAGCAGCTCGGTGACATTCAATTGAAGTTGAATCTCCTCCTTGGAAATAATTTCGAAATCCGGATGCGTGAAGGTGTGATTGCCCACCTCGTTGCCGAGCCGAAACTCGCGCTTCAGGATCCCCGTTTCCAGATTCGCGGACTCGCCGATCACGAAAAATGTGGCGACCGCCCCTTTTTGCTGGAGCACGTCGAGCAATTTCGGGGTCCACTGCGGATCGGGCCCGTCGTCGAACGTGATCGCCACTTTGTGCGGCGCCGCGCCCATCTGCTGAACGCGCCACGAAAGCGGATAGCTCTGGAACTCCTCATCGTCGAATACATCCGACGAAGAATCGTAGTCGAATGTCCGCCGCCCGCTTTTCGGCGTCGCCGTGATTTTTAGGATGTCTCCCTCGCCTTCGAAGATCAGGTCGTAGCCGGGCGGGACTTCCTCAAGCTCCGCGCGCGTCGCGTCGTCGGCGTGCGTGGCGTCCCAGATGTCCCATATCGAGGGATCCTCCATCCCCAGCCGCCAGAGCGCCGTGCCGCGCACGCCCGCGCGCTCGGCCGCGCGGAGCTGGTTGTAGGCCGTAACGCCGTCCAGCATCCATACGTTGTGAACCTGGTTGTTATCGTCTTCATACGAATAGTGCGGATTGAGCGAGGCGGTGTCGAAATCGATGTACGCTTCGGATTCCGCGACCGTGACGATCGCCTGCTGGAACGTCACGTTCTGCGCCACGGGATGTGGTACGCGCCTCGTTTTTGCCGGCCAGTCGTATCCGTAATTCCCGATGCCCATCACGATCTTATCCGCCGGCACGATTTTCAATATGTTGTCAATCGTTTGGACAAACCAATCCTGCGGCGCGATGGGCCCGGGCGGTGAAGTGCCCCAGTGAAAATCGTAGCTCATCAAAATGATGGCGTCGGCCTGTGAGGCGAAATATTTGTAGTCGTAGCTCCAGTCCGCCGCCGGCAGCGCGACCATCAGCTTCAGGTTCTTGGCATGCAGCCCCGCCCCCAAATCGTGGATGAAATCCTGAAAATTCTCCATGCTGGATTCGGGCAACGATTCGAAGTCCACCACGATCCCGGGTTCGCGCTCCGCGTCGGCGAACTCCTCGATCTGCGTCGCCAGATGCCGCCGTGCCGCCGGGTTCGCCAACATCGCCAGCATTTCCGGCGGGCCCCAGACGTTCGTCTTGGCGTCGTAGTTGTTGATCATGGACATCACCGGCAAATCCACGTTACGCGCCTGCAGGGACTGCAAAAATCCCGTCAGCTTCGGGTCCGGCTCCGCATCCAGGCGTCCATCGGCGGAAACGGCGTGCAGCGCATCGGGAATCAGCAGGTCAATATCGCGGTAGTGCAACTGCAACGAAGCAAGGCTCGTGTAATCGTCGCTCGAGTAAAACGCCGCGCGCAGCGGATCGTAATTTTGCGGCACCTTGCCGAGCGCGGCCACTTTGGGCTTGCGGCCCCGCACCGCGGGCTTCGCCTTCGCGCGGAAGGGGATGGCATGCACGCCGCCGTGCGTGTCCGGCCGCAAAATCTCCGGCAGCTCCGGGTTGCGGCCCACGTTGAGCAGGAAAATCAGCAGCACCAGCGTGAAAAAGCCGCCGGTGATTTCCAGAATCAGACGCGTTCGCCGCCAGCGCCGCCGCTCTTCGTCGTAGAAAATAGGCTTGCTTTCAGACATTCGGACATTCCAAGCTAGGGCCGCCCCATGGCGCCGACCCTATGCACATCTTTTCGTTTCCGCCGCGCATCCGTGGCGCGCGCCCGCAAGGCTCTGCCTCCCTATCGCAACCGGCAATGGGAGATGCCCGGAACGGCGCGAACCCTCGATCGAAAACCGCCTCATGACCGATACCTCTAAGATGCGCGCCAACGCGGCTTTCGCTGCCTTCACGGGGCTGAGCCTTCGGCTGTTCTTCGTCCTCAAATTCCCCATGACGGTCTCGGGCGATGGTCCATTCTACATCGAGCTGGCCTGGAACTGGCTCAAGTACGGCGTGTATGGCCTTTCGGTTAACGGACATCTCACCCCGGCGGACATCCGCGCCCCCGGCTACCCGGCGTTTCTCGCCGCGGTCTTCACCTTCGCGGGTAACTCCCCGCGGGCCGTGATGTTCGCGCAGGCTTTCGTGGACCTCGCCACCTGCTTCTTGATCGCGCTGATCGCCGCGCGTCTGGCGCCGGAGCGTTCGCGCCCGCGCGTGGCCCTGGCCGCATTGTGGCTCGCGGCGCTCTGCCCGTTCACCGCGAACTATTCGGCCGTCGTCCTCACCGAGACGCTGGCCACATTTTTCACGGCGCTCGCCATTCTTGTCCTGGTCGAAACGGGCGCGCGCGCGGCGGACGTTCCTGGCGGCGCGCCCCCTATTCCCGGCTCGATTTTGAGCCCCTGGTTTCTCGCCGGCATGGTCGCGGGCTTTGGAGCACTGGTGCGCCCGGAAACGCCGCTCGTGCTTCTTGCCGCCGGGCTGGTGCTCCTCGCGAGGTGGTGGAGGCCGCTCGATTGGGCGAAACTCCTGCGCGCGGGCCTGCTGATGGGCGCGGGCCTCCTGCTGCCGCTCCTGCCCTGGGCCGCGCGCAATGCGCGCACCCTCCATGAAGTGCAATTCCTGGCGCCGCGCGATGCCCTCCTGCCCGGAGAATACGCTCCCTCCGGCGTCAACGCGTGGACCAGAACGTGGCTCTGGCGCTTCCGCGATGTCTACCTCGTCCCCTGGAAACTCGAGGACGAGCAAATTTCCGTGGACGACTTGCCTCCTTCGGCCTTCGATTCGCCCGCGGAACGCGCCCGCGTCGCGCGCCTGCTCGCCCAGTACAACGACACGCTGACGATTGATCCCTCTCTCGACAATTCGTTTCGAGAGATCGCCCGCGAGCGCACGGCGCGCCATCCCTTGCGCACCTACGTCGAAATACCAATGTTGCGTTCGCTCGCGCTCTGGTTCACGCCGCGCGTCGAGCTGCTGCCCTACTCCGGCCAGATTTTCCCGCTGGGCGATGAATGGGATTACGACCGCGAGGATCTTCTGGTGTCGCTCGGCCTCGCCGGTGTGAATTGTCTCTACGTGGGGCTGGCGCTCGCGGGGGCGTGGCTCGCGCGGCGGCAGCCGGGCTGCGCTTTATTGATCGTTTTCATTTTGGTGCGCACGCTATTTTTCGCCGCTTTTGTGGACACGCCCGAGCCGCGCTACGTGCTGGAATGTTTCCCCGCCGTGATCGCTCTTGCCGCGCAGGTATTTGCATCGAGCGGGCGTCAGCTTTCTTCCACCGGCTCGGGATGAACCGTCAGGCGGTAAATCTCCGGGAAGCGTTCCTTGGCGCGGTTTTCCAGCGCGGCGGTCAGGTCGTGGACTTCCGTAATGGGCAAGTTCCCATCCATGGTGCAGTGGCACGAGACGAGAATTTTGTGCTCCACGCTGCGGACGCTCACCTCGTGGCAATCCACCAGTTCGCGGTATTCCGGCTGAAGCGAATTCAAAAATTCCTGCACCGCGCGCGCCAGTTCCTTCATCTCCTCCGCGCCGGGAATGTGCGCGCCCAGCGGCTCGATGTGAATATTCACCACCGCTCCCGCGTCCGTGGCCGCGTGAATGTCGTCCTCGAGTTGCGTGGCCTGGCGGTGCGCCTCGCGCAGCGTGGCCCGCTCGTCCACTTCCAGGTGCAGCTCGACGAACAGCCGGTCGTCCAGATGGTGCGCCGATAGCTCGTGAACGGCGAATCCGCGGTGTTGCGCGACAGCGCGAATAGTTTCGAAAAGAGGCTCATTGCTGCGCGCGCGCGGCTCGACGTGAACCACCACGTCCGCGGGAACGATTTTTCCGATGCTGCGCTCGACCGCGTCGCTCGCCGCGTGGGCCTGTTCGAGGCTTGCCGTGCGCGGCACGCTGATGGTGACGTCCACGAAGTAGCGCTGCCCCGCCCGGCGCACGCGCACGCGCTCGGTCTGGAGCACGCCCTCAGTCTCCCCCACGGCGCTGGCGATGCGCTCGCGGAGACCGTGCGGGGCGACATCCATTAACGCGTCCGCCGTGCGCTTGCCGAGCCGCGAACCGATCCAGATGATCACCCCCGCCACGCCTAGCGCCGCCACGGCGTCGAGCATGCCCAGCGCGGGGATTCCGAATTTCATTCCCAGCCACGCGCCCGTGATGCCGAGGATCACCACGAGCGTGCTCCAGACGTCGGTCGAAAAGTGCAGCGCGTCGGCCTCGAGCGCCTCGCTGGGATATTTTTTCGACACGCGCTTCAGCGCGCGCGCGCGGACGAAGTCCACTCCCATGCACAGTGCCAGAATCAAAATCGCCGTGAGGCTCGGGCGAATGTGCACGCTGTGGAAGAGCAGCCGTTGAAACGCTTCCCAAATGATGTAGAGCGCGGTCAAAAGCAGCAGGCCCGTCTCGACGAACGCGGAAAAGCTTTCAACCTTCTCATGGCCGTATAGGTGCTCCGCGTCCGCAGGCTTTTCGGCGACGCGAACCGAAAGGTACGTGATGACCGCCGCGACCAGATCCAAAATCGAGTGCAGCGCTTCGGAAAGGATGCCCAGGCTGCCCGTCACCGCCGCCAGAAAAACCTTCAGAAATACGAGCAGCACCGCCGAGCCTACCGAGCCAAGCGCCGCCAGGCGCTTCTCGCGATTCGCGCGTTCGATTGCCTCAGGCATCGTCCGGAGGATTATACCCTGTGCCCCCGGCTTATCATGATGGAGCGGGGACGAGAGGCGTGCGGCGCTGCCAAGAAGGATTTCTCATTTGAGAGTCTTTTGTTATAGACTCCGCCACTAACCTCAAAGAGAAAGGGGTGCTCAAACCATGAAACGCCTTCCCTGGATTGTGCTCCTATCGCTGCTTGCCATTGCAAATACGGCCTCGGCGCAAGACGCGACGGCCGTGTGGAACGCCGTGTCACAACCGGCGTTTGACGCGAGCAAATTCGCGGCCGTGAATGGAATTCAAATCGCACGCGACCGCATTCATATCACGCTTACGAGCGGGACGATTCAATTCGCGCAACCCGCGAGCGGCGAGGTCTTCGCCGCAGCCTTCGAGGGTCAAGGCCGCGTGCAGATCGAGCCGCCGAACGCGCTCGAAGCCCAACAGCTCAAACGGTTCATCGGCAAGGACACGCTCGACATGCAGTTTTCATCCGCCACCTTCAGCTTCGCGGACGGAACATTCGCGGAGCTTTCTCCCCAGCTTCATTGGACGCCTCCCTCCGGCGATGATCTTGGCGGGCTTTACCTCTCAAGGCAGCACGACCGCGAGGACGTAGGGGACGAAATCGTTCCGCGTCTGTTTCAGGGCGTGCTCTCCGCGAATCATGAGCGGACGGCGTACTTCTTCGCCGACTTCAAAACGGCTGATAAGGGATGGGTGGAGGTGACGTTCGATGCCCTCGATCCCGAGACAATTCAGGTGGGCCGCTGGATCGCCTCGCCCGGTTACAAGAGCTTCGACACCTGGCTGCACTTTCCCGCCGGCGACCGCAGCGCAAGCGACGTCTTTCGCGATCCGCTGGAGCTTGCCGATTACGATATCCAAGACTATCAAATTGACGCGACCGTTGCGGCAGACACGGAATTCAGCGCGACGACCCGCGTGCACTTGTTGCAGCATGCGACTGGGGAACGCATCCTTCGGTTCTGGCTGGACTCGAACCTTCGTGTGGACAGCGTGAAGGACGAATCGGGGGCAAGCCTTCCCTTCTTCCAGGCGCGGGAACAAAAGGACCGCAACAATTCCTATGGATATTATGTCGCGGTAGCCCTTCCCCAGGTAACGAAGGCCGGACGCGACCAGACGCTCGAATTTCATTATGCGGGGAAGAAAGCCATTCGCAAGATGGGCAGCGGAAATTATTTTTGCGAAAGCAGCCTCTGGTATCCAGAAGGCAACGACAACGGCTTTAACAATCGAGCCGGCTTTGAAATGACGTTTCACAGCCCGAAGCAATATCTCTTTGTGGCTACAGGCACGAAAGTCAGCGAAGCGAAGGACGGCGATTGGCTCGTAACAAAATGGAAGAGCGACAAGCCGCTCGCCGTCGCGGGCTTCGCTTTTGGCGACTACCAGCTCTTCACGGACAAGGCCGGCGACGTGAGCGTGGAGGTGTATGCGAACCGGAATCCGGATGACGTGATGGCGGCCCTTCAGAACGCGTACATAACCCCCGTGGAAGGGGCGAGCGAGAACCTCTCCATGCCGCTGGGTTCGTTCTCGCCATCGGCCATGGGTAAACACATTGGGGAGGAGGTGGCAAATGCCCTGCGGGTCTTTCAAAATTATTTTGGTCCCGACCCCTACTCTCGTTTGGCCGTGACCAATATTTCGGGTGACTATGGGCAGGGCTGGCCCATGCTTATATACCTCTCCGAGGCTTCTTTTCTTGATTCAGCGCAGCTGAACACCTTGGGCGTCGAAAACCAAGTGGAATTGACGGATCAGTTTCGCGGCCATGAAGTTTCCCATCAATGGTGGGCCCATCGTGTGGGCTGGAAGAGCTATCACGATCAGTGGCTCTCCGAGGGATTTGCAGACTTTTCAGGAAACCTTTACGTGCAGTACCGTGAAAACTGGAAGGCCTACCAGGCGGAATTGCAATCGAACAAGGAGGCCCTCTTTGCTAATGATAGCCACGGCCGTACGCTGGAATCGAGCGGCCCCATCTGGATGGGCACACGCCTGGCATCATCCGATTCACCGGATGCTTACAATGTCGTTGTGTACAACAAGGGCGCTTTCGTGCTGAACATGCTTCGCATGATGCTCTACGATCCGCACGGCCAGGATCCCGACGCGCGTTTCAAGGCCATGATGCAGGATTTTTGCCAGACCTTCGACAACAAGGCCGCATCCACGGAAGACTTCAAGGCGATCGCGGAAAAGCATATGACACCGCAAATGGACATGGACGGCAACCAACGCCTCGACTGGTTTTTCAACCAGTACGTTTACGGCACGGAGATCGCTCAATATAAGCTTGCATACTCCGTGCAAAACGGTGGCCCCGGCAAATGGAACGTCAGCGGAACCGTAACCCGCACGGCAGGCCCGGATGGATGGAAGGATGTTCTGCCCATATACATTCACACGGGCGGCAAGACGTTTCGCCTGGGCTGGATTGGAATCGGGACAAAGGGGGAAACACCCTTCGCCGTGACTCTCCCCATGCAGCCGGACGGGCTGTCACTGAACGACAACCATGACATCCTGGCGGACGTGAAGTAGCGAGGCCGATGGCGTCCCTTATTTTAGCGGCGGGGCGCGACACGAGGAACTTGTGTGCGTGGGCGGTGTCTAAATATTT
>CAWCPO010000003.1:0-69835 GCA_963797345.1 uncultured Acidobacteriota bacterium
GAGCGCCTGCGAAGAGAAAATCAAGGAAGAAACCAAGGCCACCATGCGCTGCATTCCCGTCGACCCGCACGGCATAACCTTGCATCCGTCCGGGACAGGCGCAGGCCAGGCAGGCAAGTGCATCTATTGCGGCGCTGCCGCCCAGGAAAAGGCCATCTTCGCCCGCGCGTATTAGTTTGGATGGCGAGCGTAGGGCCCCCAGCGCGCCATCCCTCGTGCCTCACCCCTCGTTTACTCATCGCGAACAACACACGCTGGACGCTTGCGCGCCGCGCCTGCCGCCATGCTAGCCTGAAACCACAGTGGGCCAGCGGCCCATCGGCCTTTCCCCGGAGGATACGGATATTCCCATGGTTTGCGGAAGCCACACGAAGGAACGCGGCGGCGCGAAAATCAAACTCGTGCTGACGCTGCTGGTCCTGGGCTCCATGGTCTTCGTAGGCGTCAGGATTTTCCCGGCCTACTTTGCCAATTATCAGATTGAAGACTCCATGAAGACCGAGGCCCAGTTTGCCGCTGCCGCTTACCCAAAAAGGACCGAAGACATGGTCCGCGCCGCTATCTGGGGCAAGGTACAGGAATTGGGGATTCCCGCGAAAGAAGACGATATCGTCGTGAGCATGTCCCCCCAAAACGTGGATATCACCCTCAATTACAGCGTAGCCATCGATCTGGTAGTCACCCAGTGGAATCACGATTTTCATAACCACGCGGACAACCATTCGATTTAGAATAGAAGGTGCACGCATAGGAGGGCCGGGCGAGCTCTAAGCCCGGCGGCGCCGCGCTCCCCCAGCCGCGGTTTTCTCATCCCTTCTGCCGGCAAGGTGTAGCGGAGAAACCTATTGCGCATCCGGATTGTCCGAGGCTTTTGGACTTCTCGCTTGGGAATCGCGCTGCTGTGCACGGTGCTGACGGCCATGCTGGCAGGCACGGTCGTATTTGCCTATTACTACGTGCAATTTGGCCGGATGATTGACCAGAGGCTCACCGGCCAAATCTTCGAGAACACTTCCTCCGTGTATTCCACCCCCCGGCGTATCTATGTCGGGGAATTGCTTCGTCCCAAGGACCTGGAAAATTACCTCCGCAGCGACGGCTACCAGGAAGGCGCCGCGCAGGGAGCGCCGGGGGAGCTTCGCGTCAGGGGCTCCACGGTCGAGATCCAACCCTCGGCCGATTCCTATTTCCGCGGCGGCAACGGGCTTCGCGTGGATTTCTCCGCGGGCTCCATTTCAGGCATCACCCAGCTTTCCGACGGGACCCCGCGCGATGGCGCGGAAATCGAGCCGGACCTCGTCACCAATCTCTTTGACACCACCCGCGTGAAGCGCCGCGTGGTGCGCTTCGAAGATCTTCCGCCCCTCCTCATAAATGCCGTGCTGGCCGCCGAGGACAAGCGCTTCTTCGATCACGGGCCGCTCGATATGGTCCGCGTCTTCGGCGCGGCCTTTTACGACGTGACCCGCGTGCGCAAAGCGCAGGGCGCCAGCACGATTGACATGCAGGTGGCGCGCACCTTCTTCTTCACCACCAAGCGTGAATGGACCCGCAAGTTGAAAGAGATCTTGATGGCCGCCGAGATTGACAAGCGCTTCTCGAAGCAGCAGATCCTCGAGCTGTATGCCAACGACATTTATCTCGGCAATCGCGGCAGCTTCGTGATTCGCGGCTTTGGCGAGGCCGCCGAAGCATATTTCGGCAAGGACGTGCGCGACCTCAGCCTGGGCGAGTCGGCCTTCCTGGCCGGGATTATCCGTGCACCCAACCGTTATTCCTCCGCCGAGAACCACATGGACCGGGCCATCGAAGCGCGCGACCGTGTGCTCGCGCAGATGGTCGAGGACGGCAAAATTACGGCTGCCCAGGAAGCCGCGGCCAAGCGAGCCGGCCTGCGATTCGTCAACGGCGGCATGGGAAGCAGTTCGGCGCCTTATTTTGTGGACATGGTGAAGGACCACCTGCTCGAACGGCTTTCCGAAAGCGATCTCGAAACGCAGAGTTACCGCATCTATTCCACTCTCGATCCGGACTTGCAGCGCGCGGCCGAACAGGCCGTGCAAATCGGGATCGTCCAGGTGGATAAGCTGCTCGCGCGGCGCACGGCCGTTTGGAAGAAGCGCGGCGAGCCGGCGCCCGAAGCGCAGGTGGCGCTCGTGGCGATTGACCCGCGCACAGGCGAGATTCGCGCGCTCGTGGGCGGGCGCGACTACGGCGAAAGCCAGCTCAATCACGCCCTCGCGCGCCGCCAGCCGGGCTCCGTCTTCAAGCCCTTCGTCTATGCCGCGGCGTTCGACAATGCCGCCGAGGGAATGCAGCCTGTCGTAACTCCGGTGACCACCGTGGACGACGAGCCCACCACCTTTCAGTTCGATGGCAAGGAGTACACGCCCAATAATTACGGCGAGCAATACTACGGACCTGTCACCGTCCGCGATGCTTTAATCCATTCGCTCAACGTCGCCACCGTGAAAGTGGCGGAGATGATCGGCTACCAGCGCGTGGTGGCCGTCGCCCGGCAAATGGGCCTGGGGTCGAATATCGAGCCCACTCCGGCGGTCGCGCTGGGCGCATACGAGATGACGCCCCTCGACGTCGCCGCGGGATATACGGCGTTCGCCGATAATGGTGTTCGCGCCGAGCCGCTCTTCATCCGCAGCGTTGTTTCCGCCGATGGCGATGTCGAGGAATCGGGCGCGCCCGAAACGCATGCCGTGCTCGATCCGCGCGTCGCCTTTCTCGTCACCGACTTGATGGAGGGCGTAATCGATCACGGCACCGGTTATCCCGTCCGGGCCATGGGATTCACGGCGCCGGCGGCAGGGAAGACCGGCACATCGCGCGATGGATGGTTCGCCGGCTACACTTCGAATCTGCTTTGCGTCGTCTGGATTGGGTTCGACGATAACCGCGACTTGGGATTGTCCGGCGGCCAGGCCGCCGCTCCCATCTGGGGCGAATTCATGAAGCGCGCGATCGCCTTGCCCACGTACGCCGATGCGCAGCCCTTTGCGCCCCCGGCAGGCGTTGTGCAAGTGGCCATAGATCCGCAGTCGGGAGAGCTCGCCTCGCCTTCGTGTCCCCAGACCACAAATGAATACTTCATCTCCGGGACCGAGCCTACTGAATACTGCGGTCAGCTAGCCGGATCCCCATCCGGTTCGTGGCTGAGCCACCTGTTTGGTGGCGCATCGCATTCACCGGCCCCTCCGCCGCCTTCAGGTCCTCCGGCCGCCCCTGCGCCTCCTGCGGGGGACCCGGGACAAACTGCGCAACCTCCCGAGCAGAAAAAAGGTTTCCTCGACCGTGTATTTGGTATATTTGGAGGCAGCAAGAAGCCTGCGGACAACTCCAAGCCGCAGCAGTAGGCCAGGGCCCTCCTGGCGCCTTGGTTTACAAAGGAGCAGGGCCATGACACTTTGGACCCTATTCGCAGTTCCCCTGATTTTCACTGCCATGGGGACCGCCGACGTTCACCAAGTCCCCAATCCAGCCCCCAACAGCGCCACCGCCGCTGTCGCCGCGCCTCCGCAGAAGACGCCCCTCCAGCAGGCTGAAATTCGCGCCCAAATCCTGATGGCGCAGAAGGATGATGAGGGCGCTCTCGATATCTACCGGAAAATCCTCCTTCAAGATCCCAAGAACGCCAAGGTGCTCAATGAGGCCGGCATTGCCAATCAGGAGCTGGGGGACCTCAATGGCGCCGAACATTTCTACAAAATGGCCATGCATGCCGACAAGACGTATTGGAACCCCGTGAACAATCTCGGCACCGTCGAGTTCGAGAAGAAGAACTACGGCAAAGCAATCAGTTACTTTGAGAAAGCGATTCACATCGGTGGCAAATCGTCCTCGTTGTACTTGAATCTCGGCTCCGCCTATTTCTCGAGCGAGAAATATCCCCAGGCGATGGATTCCTTCGCGAAGGCGCTGGCGCTCGACCCGCACGCTTTCGAGCCTGGGGGCGAGGGCGGCTCCGTCGTCGAGGAACGATCGGCGCAGGATCTCGGCCTCTTCTTCTTCATGATTGCGAAAACCTACGCGAAAAAAGGAGACGCGGAGCGCACTGCTCATTACCTGAAGGTCGCCCGCGACGATGGCTACGGAAAATTCCGCTCCGCCGTCACGGACCCCGATTTTGCCCGTGTAATCGGCGATCCGCGTGTGCGGGACATTCTGAACCTTCCGCCTTCCTATGCCCCGGAGCCCAAGACGTCGAGCTCCCTGTAGCTCTCGGCGCATGGCGGAATTCGTTCCCGCAAGAAGAGAGGCGCGGCGCGCGGCGATTCTCTTGCTATAATGCACGCCTGGGATGGTTCCACGGTCCAACCGACTTCTGCTTCTCGCCGTGTGCACGATCGCCGCGATGTCGCTGACCTTCGCGGCGCGTGCGGAAGCGCCCGCCGCGCCCCCTGCCGCTTCGCCCGGATCCCTGGTCGTCGAGCTTGGAATTGACGATGAAATCGAGCCCATCCTGGCCGAATATCTCGCGCGCGGCATCCACGACGCCGCAAGCCAGCACGCCGCGCTCATCCTGATCACCATCAACACGCCCGGCGGCCTGGACACTTCCATGCGCTCGATCATTCAGGCCATTCTCGCGTCGCCGGTTCCCGTGGTCACCTACGTTTCTCCCACCGGGTCGCGCGCCGCTTCGGCGGGATTTTTCATTCTTCTCTCGGCGGACGTGGACGCGATGTCGCCCGGCACGGAAACCGGCGCCGCTTCGCCGCTGATCGAAATCGCCGGATCGCCCGTCCAAATGGACGCGACGCTCGAAAAGAAGATCATGAACGACGCCACCGCCTTCTTGCGCAGCTATGCGAGCAAGCGCGGCCGCAATCCGGACCTCGCCGCCACTGCCGTCACCGACGCCAAGGCCTTCACCGACAAGGAAGCCCTCGACGGCAAGCTGATTGATTTCGTCGCCACGTCGCCTGGAGACCTCCTGGCCCAGCTCAATGGCCGCACCATCACGCGCTTCGACGGAACCACCGTCGTGCTCGGCCTCTCGCACCCGATTCTTGCCCAGCAGGGGATGTCCGCGCGCGAAAAATTCCTCTCGCGCATCGTCCAGCCGGACGCCTTCTTCATTTTGTTGATTCTCGGCGTCCTGGGGCTTTATACCGAATGGACGCATCCCGGCCTTTTCGCGCCCGGCGTGATTGGCGGCATCGCCCTCGTCCTCGCGCTCTTTGCCATGCACCTGCTGCCCGTGAATATGGCCGGGCTGCTCCTGATACTCCTCGCGCTCACTCTGTTTGTTCTGGAGGCCAAATTCCCCACCCACGGCGTGCTGGGCGTGGGAGGCGTCGTCGCCATGATTCTGGGCGCGCTGCTGCTCGTTCGCTCGCCGCTCACGGGCATGGGCGTGAGCTTGAGCGTTGCGTTCGGCGTGGCCATTCCGTTCGCTGTCATCGTCATCCTCCTCATGCGGCTCGTCATGCGCTCGCGCGGATGGAAGCAGGCCACCGGCAAGGAAGAGCTGATCGGCGAAGTCGGCGAAGTCACTGCGGCCCTCGCGCCGGGTGGCGCGCCGGGCATGGTGCGCGTTCACGGTGAGCTGTGGCAAGCCGTGGCCCCGGCGGGCGCGGGCATTCCCATGGGCGCGCGCGCGCGTGTTAAAAAAGTGCAAGGTCTTATGCTGGAAGTGGAAGCAGTGAAGCCGCCGCCATCGGCGTCTTCGTAAGCATCGCAAGAGTCGCACCGAAGGAGGCAGCATGGATTTTACGACCGTGGCGTTCGGGATCGGCGTGGTCATTTTTCTCATCTGGTTTTTCAACTCGGTCTACGTCATCAAGGAGTGGGAGCGCGGCGTCGTGCTTCGCCTCGGCCGCATGCTCCCGGAGGCCAAGGGCGCGGGGCTGCGCTTGGTCTTCTTCCCCATTGATAAGCTCACGCGCATCTCGCTGCGCATCGAAACGCTCGACGTGCCTCCGCAGGACGTCATCACCCGCGACAACGTCTCCGTGAAAGTAAACGCCGTCTGCTACTTCCGCGTCGTGGACGCCAACCTCGCTCTTTCGCAGGTGCAAAATTATCTCTACGCCACCTCGCAGCTCGCGCAGACCACCCTCCGCAGCCTCGTCGGCCAGTTCGAATTGGACTCCATCCTCTCGGAGCGCGAAAAGGTAAACTCCAAGTTGCAACTAATCCTTGACCAGGATACCGAGCCTTGGGGTATCAAGGTTACGAAGGTTGAGGTCAAGCAAGTTGATATTCCGGAGAATATGCAGCGCGCCATCGCCAAGCAGGCGGAGGCCGAGCGCGAACGCCGCGCAAAGATTATTCACGCCGAGGGTGAATTCGAGGCCTCGACGAAGCTGGCGGATGCCGCCGAAGTTCTCGAAAAGCAGCCGGCTGCCATCCAGCTCCGGTATTTGCAGACGCTGACGGAAATCGGCGTCGAGAAAAACACCACGGTGGTGTTTCCGTTGCCCGTGGACATCATTTCGCAGTGGGTGAAGGCGTTCGTGGAGAAGAAATAGGATCCATGGCTGGAAACGGAAGACGCGGCGGCGGCGACCGGGTGCTCGAAAGCCGGCATCTGGTGGGACTGTTTCTCGGCGTGGTACTTTTGTGCGCCGTTTTTTTCACCCTCGGCTACGTCATGGGACGCACGCAGTTCGGTGGCCCCGTCCACGCCGCCACTTCGCTCGACCACGGCGCGCCCCTGCCGCTGGCCCCCGCCGCCAAGCCCAAGGATTCGGGAAATCCCGCCGCCCCCGCTCCCGGCGAATGGGACTTCTACACGAAGAAAGATGATACGCATCTCGCGCCTGTCGCAACGGACGCGGCTCCGGCTGCCATTCCGGTTTCCGCGCCGGTCGCTTCCTCGAAGAAGCCAGGCGCCGCTCCTGCCGCGGCCTTGAAGCCCACAGCCGCCATTGAAAATCCTCCCGCGCGCTTTACTCCGCCCAAGTCCATGAAGGGAGCCATCGTCCTGCAGATCGCTGCTCTCACTCATGAAAGCGACGCCCTGGCCATGGCGGACGTCCTGCAGCGCAAAAATTTCCCGTCCTTCGTCGTCACGCCGGTCTCGGACTCCTTCTACCGCGTGCAGGTCGGTCCGTATCCGAACGAGCATGCAGCCGAAACCGCCCAATCCGCCCTCGAGCATGACGGCTTCAAGGCCATCATCAAACGCTAATCCTGGCCTAAAAAAGGGTTTTTAGGGGGTCGGAGCTTTAGCTCCGACATAAGACTCGCCTTTTTCATCAGGGGTTTTAACCCCTGAGGACACTCCTCTTTTTCTGATGTAAACTGCACTCGCTGATGACCCTCTCCTGGCAAACGCGCGTGCTGCTCGCCGTGGCGAGCGGCGCCGCCCTGGCGCTTGCGTTTCCCAATTTCAACCTCTCGCTCCTGGCGTGGGTTGCCCCGGCCATGCTCATTCTGGCTTCCTACCGCGCGCGGCTCGCCTGGTCGCCGCTCTACGGCTTTCTCCACGGCATCTTCTTCTATCCCTTGTCCGTGCCCTGGATTGATACCGTAATGCAGCAGTATGGCAACGTGGATCCCTGGACGGCCGCGGGCATTCTCGCCCTGCTGGCCTTTGCCGGGGGAGTGATCGCCGCGCTTTTCTCCTGGGGCATCGCGCTGGCCTCACGAAAAGGAAAAATGCTCGCCTGCGCGCTCGCGCCCTTCCTCTGGGTGACGCTCGAATTCGCGCGCGCGCATCTGCCCATTATTGCCTTCCCGTGGAACCTCACCGGCTACGCCACCAGCGGAAATCTGCCGCTCGTCCAGCTCGCGGCGCTCACGGGCATCTATGGCCTCAGTTTTGTCGTCGTCGCCTACGCCGCGCTCCTCGCCTTCGCCATCCTCGCGGGCACGCAGCGCGCCTGGAAGACGCTCCTCGTCGCCACGGCCGTCTTTCTCTTCATCGCCATCGGCGGAAAATATTTTGTGCCCTCCGCTGAGCCGCGCTTCGTCGCGCATCTTGTGCAGACCAATTTCCCGCAGTCCGAGGAGTATCCCCCGAACTGGCTCGCTATCCACGCCGCCGAAATGGACGAACTCGGCCGCATCAGCGTAGACGCCGCGCAAAAACAGCCGGGCCCCATCATCTGGCCCGAAGTCCCCGCGCCGTTCACCCTGTTCGAGCCTGCCTTTCGCAACCGCGCCACGCAAATCGCGCACGATTCCGGAAATAATTTCCTCGTCGGCGTGGTGGACTGGAAAAAGGACGCATCCGGCAAATGGGGCGCGTCCAATAGCGCAGTGCTTCTCGACCCCTCCGGCCAGCGCATCTTTACATACGACAAAATTCACCTCGTGCCCTTCGGCGAATATGTGCCTTTGCGCCGCTGGCTCACCTTCGCCGGAAAACTCACCGCCGATATCGGCGATTTCACTCCCGGTTCGGCTTACACGGTCGGCAGCCTCGCCACTGATTCCTCCGGCGACCAGAAATTTGCCGTTTTCATCTGCTACGAGGCCGTATTCCCCGATGAAGTCCGCCGCTTCACGCGCAATGGCGCCGAGCTGCTTATCAACATCTCGAACGACGGCTGGTTTGGACGCTCCGGCGCTCCGGCCCAGCATTTGATGATGGCCCGCGTCCGAGCCGTCGAAAATCGCCGCTGGCTCCTCCGCGACACGAACAACGGTTTTACAGTGTCCGTCGATCCATATGGGCGCGTGGTGGCGCGGCTCGCGCCGGACGTTCGCGGCCAGCTCGACGCCCCCTACGATTTCCGCGCCGGCCTCACGCCCTACGCCCGCTTCGGCGATTGGTTCCCCTGGCTCTGCGTCCTCGCCTCCATCGCGCTGCTGGCAATGGCATCCATTAGGTCAAACTCCTCCCACGCCACCAAGTCCTGAGCCGTTTCCACGCTGATTTCAAGTCGATGTTCATGCCCCAGATGCCCGGCCGCAGTTGCACTATTTGAGCGCGTTGAGGTGAGGACGTTGAGAACGCCCGGAGTCGCACCTCTAGATTCGATAGGTCCCTATAATCAGCTATGGTGTCGCGGGCCTCGGCGTATATCGCATCCAGTATTGGGCGGGCTTGCTCGTTCCGAAGGCCGTGTTGGATGAACTCGCGTTTGAATTTAACACACTCCTCGTCCTCAAGTCGGCTCCTACGATAGAGCTGAGAAACGGTTTCGACGTGTGATTCTCGGACCCCGTCGGGTAATTCCTCGACAAGACGGCGGAAGTCCGAGGCATATCGTTCGAATAGGTCGCAGAAATCGTCGATATAATCCAGAACGCCTGTAGGGTCTTCAAACACTTCGAGCCTGCTCTCAACATCCTTCCTAAGCAGCCGGAGCGCGACAATTGTTTTCTCAGTCATCGCTTGCCAGTCGTGGAGATGCGCGAGGATGTCTTTCATGCCCACCCCCGTGTAGTCCGTCATGCCAGCAATCATGGCGCGCTTGCGAGACATCATCTGATAAGTTACCGCAGCCCTTGGGCATCCTCGTCGTGGAACTGCTTCCACATATTGTGTCTAACTATAAAATCTGCCATACGAACCTCAAGCCAAAATCCATAGTGTTTTGCCATAGTAGAGTAAGCGTCGTTCGCCTCATGGTTTTCGGGGCTATCTATGCTATAGCACTTCAACATCTCTCCGGAACGGTTTTCCATTTCGGCCGCGGAAAGGCTATCGGGCTTCTCATCCTTGGCCCAAGAGCCAAGATCAGCCCGACACTGCTCCACAGTGGGGGTCTTTTGCTGCCCTTCCGCGGTTGCTGCGACGAGGTGAGTCGAGAAAACTGCGATAATCAAGAGAGCCGCAAACATGAGTAGGCTTCCGGTTAGAAACCACCAGAAGCTCTTAGCGCGAGAGATTGTCTCGGTCATTTTTCCTCCGTACTGCGGATTCTACCAGACGCCCAGAAGCAGCCTTCCCGAATTTCTATCTTCCATTTTCCAATTTCGAATTTCGCGTTTCGTGTGTAAAATCAAAGCATGCCGCCAACGCAACATATCGAAGACCTGCAAAACCGCTACGCCGAGCCTCCGGAAACGCATCGAGCTTGTGCGGAGCTATCTTTGACGGCGCCTCCGCCCGCAAACAGCTCGCCTCGCTCGAGGAAATAACCAGCGGCCCCAATTTCTGGCAGGACCAGGAGAAGGCCCAGGCCACGCTCCAGGAGCGCAAGCAGCTCGAGGATCGCGTCGGCGCCCTCGATACGCTCGAAACCAAGACGAGCGACCTCGAAACCTATTTTCACCTCGCGCAGGAAGAGGCCAACGACGCCCAGCGCGATTCGCTCCTCGACGACATTTTCACCGAACTCGACGCCGCCGATAAATTCGTCGCCGAGCTCGAAACCAAAACCCTTCTCGCCGGCGAAAGCGACCGCCTCAACGCCATCGTCACCATCAAGCCCGGCGCGGGCGGAACGGAATCCCAGGACTGGGCCGAGATGCTCCTGCGCATGTATCTCCGCTGGGCGGAGCAAAAAAACTTTCGCGCCACGGTGCTCGACTCCACTCCCGGCGAGGAAGCGGGCATCAAATCCGCCACGATCCAGATCGAAGGCGAAAACGCCTATGGCTTGCTGGCGGGCGAAAGCGGCGTGCATCGCCTGGTGCGCATCTCGCCTTTCGACCAGGCCGCGCGCCGCCACACGTCGTTCGCCTCCGTTTTCGTCATCCCGGAAATTGACGACCGCATCGAAATCGTCGTCCGCCCTGAAGACCTTCGCATAGACACGTTCCGCGCCGGGGGCCACGGCGGCCAGAACGTCAACAAGGTCGAATCGGCCGTGCGCTTCACGCACCTGCCCACGGGCATCGTCGTCCAGTGCCAGAACGAGCGCAGCCAGCACAAAAACCGCGAAATTGCCATGAAGGTTTTGCGCTCGCGCCTCTATGAACTCGAACTCGAAAAGCGCCGCGGCGACGTGGCCAAGCTCGATGCCACAAAATCCGACATCAGCTTTGGCAGCCAGATTCGCTCCTACGTGATGCAGCCCTACCAGCTTATAAAGGACCATCGCACTAAGCTCGAGCGCGGCGACGTCCAAAAGGTCCTCGACGGCGACCTCGATCCCTTCATCCGCGCCTACCTCCTCAGCCGCCGTACCCAGTGACTCGTGATTCGTGACTCGTGATTCGTGAGAACCCCTCTCGCGGCCTCACAGTCGAGAAGGGCGGAGGCGGGTAGTGTCCTTATTTGAAAAATTCCCCGGTGTTTAGGGCAGGAAGAGGGATTCTTCGACTACGTCCCGCGCCCGCCAAAAGGCGGCGGGAAAACCAAGAACGCGGGACTCCGCTCAGAATGACCGCACAATACGTTTCGCTCGAAATAGGACACTGACCTGACGTGCTTTCATTCCTGACTCTTTTGCATCCGTACAAAAAACGATGCGACCTGCCCTTTTTGCGCAAGGAAGTTCCCACTGCTGAAAAATCCGCGCAGCCTGAGAGTAGTTCTAGGACTCCGGTACCTATCACAAAATGAACCGCATGGCTCCTGACGCCCCATGAAAAGCATCCTAAGCCAATCTGGCCTGTAGATTGCTACTACCGAACCGGAGTTCTGTCGACACTCGGGGGGTGTGGAGGCCTTATGAACATCCGTAAAGCATTGTGCATGGTTCCCGCACTATTGCTATTCGCGGCCATTGGCGCGCCCAACGCCCATGCGAGCGAGATCATCGCGCCGACCCTCTCCACAACGACAGGGGGCACGGTGGTCCTGGGCAGCGGCGTCCAATTGACTGACTCGGGCACACTAGCCGGTGGCGTAGGCGACTTTCCGGGTGCTCTCTTCTTCGATTTGTTGGACCCCTCAAGCGTGCCTGTTTTCAATACAATCGCACCCGGCGTCATCGGGAATGGGATTTATAGCGCGTTGACGGGCTATACCCCCACTGTGGTGGGAACCTACACTTGGGAAGTAACGTATAATGCGAACATAGATGTGGGTCCTGATACCGAGTACGAGGTTGTGACCCCCGCAGTGGCGTCGCCGGAGCCTGGCACAGCCGCCCTCCTGCTCGCCGGAATCGGCCTCCTGCTGGTAACGCGGAAGCGCTTCGCCCAGCGCCTCCAACAGGCCGCCTAAACGCATCGTTCACCGCCGCCTCACCGGCCGACCGAACTCGACCAGCTCGTCGGCCGCATGCCTCCAGCCGCTCGTCCACGCCCAGCCCTAGGTGTTGCCAGGAGTGCTAAAAGCAGTTCCCTCACACCGTCCAAAACACGGCCGGGTTCGGGGACGGCGAACCTCATCGGTTCGTCGATTCAGTTGTCAAAGAGCGATGTGGCCCCCGCTGGGAGGGCGGAAGGATTCAGTGACTCGTGACTCGTGATTCGTGATTCGTGAAAATCTTCACGAACGGAGTCGTCCTCATTCGCATTTTCGCCTTACATTCGATAAATCGGGCTGAATTCCGGTCGGAGACCCCCCTCATTTCTCCCGTGCGCCCCTCGCCGGGGCCACGGGAGCCCTTCCTTTTGTTGCGATTAGGACGGCATGTTTTATTGATATCAAGGGAGTTAAGGGCGTTTCTATTTGCTGGAGTTGCGATTAGATTCTGGAGGCTAGAAGTTGGAGGCTTGAGGCTGGAAAGGCCGTGAGTGAAGAAGGTAGAGGAAAGCCGTCCTCCTTCGCTCGCAACGGCGGGCGGGCAAGCGTCAGGAGAAGCAAGGACTGGCGTGGCGTTTGCCAATTCTTCGCTTTTGTTGGTGGCGACCCCCCCTATTTTGTTTCGATTAGAAAAAATTAAGCCGCTGATAACGAGGTGGTTATGGCGAATTCTATTTCCCGACTTGTTTCGATTAGAATTCTGGAGGCTCGAAGCTAGAGGGTGGATGCTGGAGGGTCCGCGTGAGGCGCCTGCCTCGATGTGTCGAACGTCAAAGTGCGTCATCATGGGCACAGAAATCCTCCTGTCCCGCTGCATGCCAATTAAAAAGGTTGAACGCGCCACCCTTCGCTACGCCACTCCCTTCGTGCCTCAGGGCAGGCAGGGCAAGGCGGATGGGGCGCGAGCAACAAAAAACAAGGCATTGTAGCATAGAGATACTATATTGTCAATACCATAATAAGGGACTAAGGAAATAAAGGAGTTAGGCGCTTTTCCCGAAACTGGCTAAAAGGGCGTCGCTATCGCAAGGGTTTGGCCGCCGCGCCGCATTTCCCACCGACGATTCGAGCCTCCCGCCGAAAAGATTGCGGACTAAGGTTATTACCCGATAGAAAAGGCGACGAAGTTTATTTAGATTAAGTCACCCGCCCATTGGTCACTTTCGATTCGGAGTAGCGCCATGGGTGCCTTGCGAATCTTGATCGTGGACGACAACGCTTTGGTCCGCTCCGGACTAAAGATGCTGATCGAACTGCATGAAGGGTGGACGGTATGCGGCCAAGCCGAGGACGGGTGCGACGCGATTGATAAGGCCGCGGACCTTAAACCCGATATGATTTTGCTTGATATATTCATGCCCCGTCTCGACGGCCTCAGCGCCCTCCCGCTCATTCGGCAAAAAGCCCCCGCCTCGAAGGTTCTGATTCTCACCATGCACTATTCGCTCGATCTGGCGCGCATTGCGGCCGACGAAGGAGCCTCCGGTTTTATCTCCAAGTCCCTTGTGTGGCGGGACTTGGTGCCGGAGATCGAGGCTCTCGAGAACGCTCAAGCCAGCTAACCTGGTAAGGCGAGTGAAGACCTGCCCGCGACGATCTCCCTCGAAGCTGCCGGTGGCAGCACCGAGACCACTCCTTCTTTCAACTGCCTGTTGCCGCCACGAGCCACTTCAGCAGGATTTCCTTCTGGTCCGGCTCCATCTTGGTGAATGAGATTCCCATCCCCATGTTCGGCTCGGCATGCACGACGGTGCCCACCGCGGTGAATGTTGCTTCGTTATGAGCGACCGTCACTTTCACTCTTGATCCCACAGGAAAAGGGTTCAGGGAGTCCACATAACAGCCGTTCACGCTCAGGTCTCCCGTTCGCGCACGAATCCGCGCCTGCACGTGGGCTTCGAGCAGCTCAACGGTAGCGATGAAGGAATGGCGCGGCTCGCGCCTCCTATCGTTGGGCCATGTCCCTGAGGGATTCGACATAATGTGGCCCCAATGTATGGCACACCCCACGCAACGTCAAGCAGCATCTCGTTTTCGTAGCGTGCCGCAACGCGGCGATGCGCTGGGAGCTGTTCCATATGAGCACAGTCCCATCGGCCTCGTTCGCATTAAGGGCATTGGAAGGAATGCGGATCGCAATTCGCCACGGCCTGTTGCAGACATATGTAATAGATTTGTAATGTGTGTCCGCCGTCACATTCCAGGACTCTTTCAGAGGGTACGCTATAGAGAGGAATCCTATGGAAACGCACCCCAAGGGAAATCGCGCTCGTGTCCTGCTGAGTTCGGTCTTCGGGCCGTATGCGCAAGACGACGAATTCGGCAGCCGCTCCATCAATCCCATGGAGCTGTATCACAATCAGGTGACACGCGCGCAAGGCAGTTTCTCGCTGCGCATGTTCCATCGCTCGTGGGGCATCATGCTGATTCAGGCGAACATTTCGGCGCCCTGCACGGTGCTGGATTTTCCCACGCGGGAAGCCTTTGCCCGAGAATTGGCCAAGAACCGGTACGACATCGTGGGCATCTCCGGCATCATCGTCAACCTGGGCAAAGTCCGGGAGATGTGCCGCATGGTGCGGGAGCTATCGCCGAATTCGACAATCGTAGTCGGCGGGCACGTGGCGGCAATTCCCGGCCTCGAGGCCATGATAGATGCCGATCAGATCGTGCGCGGCGAAGGCATCGCCTGGATGCGCCGCTATTTGGGAGAAGATGAGCACGCGCCCATCCATCATCCCGCCATTGTTTCCGGCTTGAAGACACGGATCATGGGACTGCGCCTCCCCCAGCGCACGGGCGGGACGGCGGCAACGATCATTCCGTCGGTGGGCTGTCCCATGGGGTGCAATTTCTGCACGACGTCCGCTTTTTTCGGCGGCAAGGGAAAGTTTGTCAACTTTTACGAGACCGGCGACGAACTGTTCGAGGTGATGTGCGAGATCGAAGCCAAACTGAAGGTATCGACTCTTTTTTGTCATGGACGAGAATTTCCTGCTTTATCGTGCGCGCGCCATGCGCTTGCTGGAGCGCATGAAGAAGGCGGGGAAAAGCTGGGAGCTTTCCGTCTTCTCTTCCGCCAATGCCGTTCGAAAATACACCATGCTCGAACTCGTGGAACTCGGCGTTTCCTGGATATGGATGGGCCTGGAATCTCCGAAGTCCCAGCTACAGCAAACTTCAAGGGACGGACATCGGACATCTGACGCGGGAGCTTCGCGAGCACGGCATACGCGTGCAGGGCTCGACGATCATCGGACTCGAGCACCACACTCCGGACAACATCGCCGACGAAATCGAATCGGCGGCCGGCTACCAGACGGACTTCCACCAGTTCATGCTCTACACGCCTGTTCCCGGCACGCCGCTGTATCAGGAAATGTCCGATCAGGGCCGTCTGCTGAAGGACGTGGACCTCGCCGATATCCATGGACAGTTCAAATTCAACTTCCGGCACGCCGCCATCTCCCGCGACGATTCAAAAAAGTTTCTGGATTGGGCGTTTTGGCGCGACTTCGAGCGGAATGGCCCGAGTCTTTACCGCATGTGCCAGACCATGCTCCAGGGCTGGCAACGCTACAAGAACAGCCCCGATCCGCGCGTCCGTGAACGGTTTACGCGGCAAGTAAAGAAGCTCATCGGCGGTTACAATGCGGCGCTTTGGGTGATGGAGCGGGAGTTCAGGAAAGTAAATCGGACCGTGAGTGAGCAGATTCACAGCCTGCGCGGCGAAGTCCAGACAGAATTCCCGTTCATCGCCCGCCTCACAGCCGCGTGGCTGGGTCCGATCCTATTGTGGTTCACGCGCCGGGAGGAAAAGCGGCTGGCGCGAGGACAAACCTACGAACCCCCCACGTTCATCGAACGCCGCAATTGGGTTCAGGCTTCGTCAGACTCCGCGCGCCGCAGTCTCCCCTGGCGTCCCTCCTCAGCGTAAATTCCCGCATATTCGGGCGCGCTTTGTGACCGGCGTCACACACGGACAGGCCGTACGTCACAGCGCAGGGTAAGCTCCGGGAATAGGGTACAGCCAGGCCGAATGTACTCCGGAGGGCACATCATGACAAACGATCAGTATCTCGTTTTTTTCGCGCTCTGGGTGATTGGCGCCGCCATTTTGTATCGCTCGCTCCAGGCCGTAATCCGCACCTGGAAATACCAGGGTCAGATGCTGGTTACGTGTCCCGAGAATCAAGAGCACGCGGCGGCGCGCGTGGCAACCTTCCGCGCCGCGCTCAATGAGTTCTTCAATATTGGCCAGGTGAGATTGGGCGCCTGCTCGCGGTGGCCGGAACGCCGCAACTGCGATCAGGGTTGCCTGTGCCAGATCGAACGGCACCCCGAGGATCATCGCGTCTGGAACATCGCATCCCAACGGTTTGCCGGAGAGAGATGCGCCTATTGCAAAAAGCTCATCGAACCCTTGAGCCATCTCGATCACGCACCGGCTCTGCTGAACCTCGCGGACGGAAAGACCGTCGAGTGGAGGAATCTGCCGGCCGAGCAACTGCCGGAAGCTTTTTCCGATTGCATGCCGGTTTGCTGGAATTGTCACATGACCGAAACATTCTTGCGGAAATTTCCCGGGAGAGCGGTCGTGAGGCCGTGGCGGCAATAGAAAGAGGCGGAGGCGAGCGGCCGCAAGAAATCCTACGTTGTCTCGATTGCTTCTTCTTCTCTCTACGATGGCGATGTTAGAGTTTCAAGACAGCTGTCAGCATGCTGGGGTCGTCCGTCGAACGAAATTCGAACCCCAATCGCTCCGCAAGGGATCGCATGGACCGGTTTTCGGGCATGATGTTGACCTCAACGCCCAAAAGTTTTTCGTCGCGGCTTATCTCAATCAAGCGCCGGACGAGTTCCGTGCCCAGGCCCTGGTTCTGCCAGCGGTCGGCCACCAGGATGGCGACTTCCCCTTCGGAACCATGCGGCGCTTTTGTCAGCCGCCCCACCGCGAGGATATCGTGTTCGCCGGTCCGCGAGTCCTGAAGATCCGCTACGAGCGCCATTTCGCGGTCGTAGTCAATGAAGCACTTTTGAAGCAATCTCTCATGCGCCACGCGCGCACTCAAATTCTCCATGTGAAAATAGCGCAAATAGATAGTTTGCGGTGAGAGCGCCTTGTGGAACTTCACCATGAGCGGCTCGTCTTCCGGGCGAATCGGGCGAAGCTGCACGGTTGAGCCATCCTTCGTCTTCCATCGCGCAACATACTGGCTGGGATAGGGCCGGATGGCCGGCTTCGGCAGCTTCTCGATATCCACCTCGGCGCCATGCACGATCACGCGCGCATCGAGGGCCAGCAATCGTTCCGGCGACACGAGCAGCGGATTGATATCAATTTCCTTGATCCAGGGCTGCTCGACGGCCAGGCGGCTGAAGCGAATCAGGATTCGCTCAAGCGCGGCCAAATCCACAGGGGCGCGCCCGCGCACACCCTGGAGCGCTTTGTAAACCTTCGTTTGTTCCATCAACCTTCGAGCCAGCGTGGCATTCAAGGGCGGCAAAGCGAGCGCGCGATCGCGATACACCTCGACGAGCTGCCCGCCGGAGCCGAAGAGTACGACGGGGCCGAACTGCGGATCTACGCTACTGCCGAGAATCAATTCGTAACCATCCAGCCGCACCATCGGCTGCACCGTCACGCCCTGAAACTGCGATGCGTCGGCTTTCTCGACAACCACCGATTCGATTTCGCCGTATGCTTTCGCCACGGCATCTTCATTGATCAGGTTCAATTTGACGCCGCCGACATCGGTCTTGTGCGTGATCGTTTCCGAATACACCTTGAGCACCACGGGAAAACCGATGGCCCTTGCCACGGCCACGGCTTCCGCGCTCGAGGTTGCGATCCGTGTATCCACGGTGGGGATGCCGTAGGCGGCCAGCACCTGCTTCGATTCCACTTCGGTGAGCACGGTGCGCCCAGCGTGCCGCGCTCGATCGAGGATGGCGCGAACGTGCTCCGAGGATTTGTCTCCCGCGTCAACTTCCTCCGCGAGGCTGGGGACCTCATACAGCCCCCGCAGGTTATAGCTGTAGCGCCACATATAATCGAAAGCCCGCGCAGCCGTGTCGGGATAGGCGAAGGTGGGAATTCCGGCTTCATTCAAAATGGCAATGCCTCCCGCCACCAGCTTGCCGCCCATCCAGCTTGCCAGAATGGGCTTGCCGTATCCCTGTGCGAAAGGTTTCAGGCTTTCGGCAATTCGTGTTGGATCCGTCATGCCTTGGGGAGTGAGCACGGCAAGAAGTCCATCGCTCTGTGGGTCGCGCATAGCGATTTCCAGCGCGCGCGCAAACTCTTTCGGCCCCGCATCGCCGAGAACGTCGATCGGATTTGCATGGCTCCAATGCGGGGAAAGAAATTCGTTGAGCGATTGAATTGTCTCCTCGGAAATGGGCGCCAGCTCTCCGCCGCTGGCGATCAGGGCATCGGTTGCGAGAACGCCCGGTCCGCCCGCATTGGTCACAATCGTCAGGCGCGGCCCTTGCGGGCGGGGCTGGTGCGCTAGAGTCTTGGCCATGGAGAACAGATCGCCGATATTCTGCACGCGCAGGACACCACTTCGGCGCAATGCCGCATCGAAAACTTCGTCGCTGCCCGTAAGCGCTCCCGTATGGGACGAGGCGGCGCGCGAGGCTGCCTCCGAACGCCCCGCCTTGATGATGATGATGGGCTTTTTCAACGCCACGGCCCGCGCCGCCGAAAGGAACGAACGCGCATCGCCCACGGATTCCATGTAGAGCAAAATACTGTGCGTATTCGGGTCATCGCCGAAGTAATCGATCAGATCCCCCCAGCCCACGTCCAGCATCGATCCCGTGGAAACAATCGCGCTGAATCCCACTTGCTCCTTCAAGCTCCAATCCAGAATAGCCGTCTCCAGCGCTCCGCTCTGGCTGAGCAGCGCAACGTTGCCAGGGAGAGACATATCGTGCGCGAACGTCGCGTTGAGCCCCGTGAGCGGGTTCATGATGCCCAGGCAGTTCGGTCCAATCAGCCGCATCTTCCCGCGCGCCAATTGCTCCCGTATTTGCTGTTCGAGCTTCGTTCCTTCGGCCCCGCGTTCCTTAAACCCGGCTGAAATCACGACGGCGGAGCGAACTCCCGCATCCATGCATTCCCCGACCACCCCCGGCACCGTGGCCGCCGGTGTAGCAATCACTGCCAGATCCGCGATCTCGCCTACGTCCGCGATGCTGCTGTAACAGCGCAACCCGAGAACCTGGTCGCGCTTGGGATTCACAGCGTAGATCTTGCCTTGGAACGCGGGATTGAGAAGGTTCAGAATCACCGTTCGCGCCGCGCTGCCGTCACGATCGGTGGCCCCAATCACCGCCACCGATTGCGGCCTGAACATGCACTCGAAAACCGAGCGCCGCCGACGGTTGGATTCCATGGCGGTCCGCGCGCTCCGGGCGGCCTCATTGCCAGCCATGTCTTTCGGCTCCTGTTGTGAAGGTCCTGGACTCAAATCCGGTGGAGTTGTTTTCAGCATCGGGCCCCCTCTTCTTCCGTGTTAGCGCAACGCATATGAGCTCAGCACCTTCATGTAATTGACACGCTCAAAGACGTCCGGACGGGCCGCGGACAGGTAGCTCATACTGCCAAGCATCTGACGGATGGATTCGTACTCGTGCTCCCCCATCCAGCGCGTGACCTGGCTCAGTACAAGTTCCGCGTGCTCGATTCCGTGCCGCAGCAGCGCCGAAGTCATCATCGCGACATTCGCGCCGGCCATGATCGCCTTCAGGACGTCTTCGGCAGTGTGCACTCCGCCCGTGATGGCCAGATTGGCCCTGTGCCGGCCATAGAGAACCGCGACCCAGTGGAGGCGCATCAACAGTTCCTGCGAAGTGCTCAGAGCCAGACTTGGCACAACCTCGAATGATTCCAAATCGAATTCCGGCTGGTAGAACCGGTTGAACAGGACCAGCGCGTCCGCACCGGCTTCGCCCAAGCGCTGCGCAAAATGTGGAATGGCCGTGAAGAATTGCGAGAGTTTCACCGCCACCGGTATCTTGACGCTCGACTTCAAGCGCCTCACCAGTTCGCAGTATTCCTGCTCCACCTGGGAACTCGCGAGCGTCGGATCCGTGACCACGGCGTAGAGGTTCAACTCGATGGCGTCCGCACCGGCCTCCTGCATCAGTGCGGCGTAGCGAACCCATCCACCCACCGAGACGCCATTCAAGCTGGCTATGACGGGAATCGAAAGACTTTGCTTCGCTCGGCGGATCAGATCCAGGTAGCCCTCAGGTCCTAAATTGTACGTTTTCAGGTCCGGAAAATAATTCAGAGACTCCGCGAAGCTTTCGCCGCCGCGCCAGAGATCCGAATCGAGCGTCTGGCTCTCCAGCCGCAATTGCTCCTCGAAAAGCGAGGGCAGAACGACGGCTGCGATCCCCGCATCCTCCATCCTTCGCAGATTGTCCACCGATTCGCACAAAGGCGAAGAGGATGCCACGAGCGGCGACTTCAGGGTCAAGCCGAGATATCGTGTGCTGATGTCTATCATTTTGTGGCTTCCTCCTTGGAGGCTGCGACAAGGTCCGGTTGCGCCTTCGCCGCCGCTTCCGCAGGTGTTCCCGCGCTCCCGGTCATGGCCGCCCGATTCGCGTAAACACGCCATTGCCGGTTCACATCGTCCTGCGCCACTTTCAAGAGTTCCTTCGCGGCTTCCGGATTGCTTCGCGCGAGCATCGTGTAGCGCGCTTCCTGGTTGGTGTATTGCTGCAGCGGGATGCTGGGAGGCTTCGAATCCAGCTGGAACGGATTCTTTCCTTCCAGGCGCAGCGCCGGGTTATACCGTATCAAAGGCCAGTAGCCCGAATTGACGGCCGCCTTCTGCTGTTCCAGCCCATGCATCATATCGTATCCATGGGCGATGCAATGGCTGTAGGCGATGATCAGCGAAGGTCCCTCATACGCTTCCGCTTCAAGGAACGCCTTCACGGTGTGCGTGTCGCTGCCACCCATGGCCACGCGCGCGACGTAAACAGATCCGTAGCTGATGGCCTCCATCGCCAGGTCTTTCTTCGAAGTCCTCTTTCCCCCCGCCGCGAACTTTGCAACCGCGCCTCGAGGAGTGGCTTTGGACATCTGTCCGCCGGTGTTCGAGTAAACCTCGGTATCGAGCACCAGAACATTGACGTTGGCCCCGGTGCTCAAAACATGGTCCAGTCCGCCGAAGCCGATGTCGTACGCCCACCCATCGCCTCCGATCAACCATACACTCTTTCGCACCAGAGCATCCGCAACGGCCAGCAGGTCGCGTGCCTGGGGTGACCCGATGCCCGCAAGCTTTCTCTTGAGCTCGGCCACGCGCCCGCGCTGCTCTTCAATTTCTTTCTCCGTGGTTAGATTTGGGACGAGCAGACCGACGGCAAGCGCGTCTCCCAACTGCGGGGCCAATTGATGAACCAGCTCGCGCGCGTACTCGCCCTGTTTGTCCACGGCGAGCCGCAGGCCCAGTCCGAATTCAGCGTTGTCTTCAAATAGCGAGTTCGACCATGCCGGGCCCCTCCCCTGAGGATTCACCGTGTACGGAGTCGTCGGCAGGTTCCCGCCGTAAATTGAGGAGCATCCCGTGGCGTTGGCAACGAGAAGCCGGTCCCCGAAAAGCTGGGTAAGAAGCTTGATGTACGGCGTTTCGCCGCAACCGGAACATGCGCCTGAAAACTCAAACAGAGGTTGCAGCAGTTGGCTATCCTTCACCTGGCCGTGCGATAGGCGTTCCCGGTCGAACTCGGGCAGCCCCTGAAAAAACTTCCAATGGATGCTCTCGGCCTCTCGCAGGGGCGGCTGGGGTTCCATATTGATGGCCTTGTGTTTCGACTCGCTCTTGCTCTTCGCCGGGCATGCTTCGACGCATAGCCGACATCCGGTGCAATCTTCGGGCGAGACCTGAAGCGTATATCGCATGCTCTCGAACTCGCGCCATCGGGGCTTCGCCGATTTGAAAGTCGGAGGCGCGTTCGAAAGCAGCGTGGAATCGTAAACCTTCGCCCGGATGACGGCATGGGGGCACACGAGTACGCATTTTCCACACTGGATGCACAGCTCTTCATCCCACACCGGAATCTCTTGCGCGATATTGCGCTTTTCCCACTGGGAAGTTCCTGTTGGGAATGTACCGTCCAGGGGCAGCGCGCTGACGGGCAAATCGTCCCCGTGTCCCGCGATGATCGTGCCGAGAACGTCTCGGACGAAAGCAGGAGCGCTATGCGGCACAGCCGGAAGGATGTCGAATCCGCTGGTGGCCCGGTCCGGCACCGCGACGGGATGCAGATGCGCGAGCGTATGATCCACAGCCGCGAAGTTCTTCTCCACAACGGCATCCCCGCGCTTGCCGTACGTTTCGCGAATCGACTTCTTGATCGCTTCGATGGCCTGGTCGCGCGGAAGTACGCCGCTGATGGCAAAAAAGCAGGTTTGCATGATCGTGTTGAGCCGATTGCCCATTCCGGTATCGCGTGCGACCGCAAAACCGTCGATGACGTAGAACTTTAAACGCTTCCCGATGATCGCCTGTTGAACGGCGCGCGGCAGGTGGTTCCACACGTCGTCCGGACCAAAGGGAGAGTTGAGCAGGAATGTTGCACCAGGCTCCGCCGCGGCGAGAACGTCCATGCGCTCGAGAAACTGAAACTGGTGGCAGGCCACAAAGTTGGCCCTGGTGATCAGGTACGATGACCGGATCGGCCGCGGCCCAAAGCGGAGATGGGAAACGGTTACCGAGCCGGATTTCTTCGAGTCGTAGACGAAATAACCCTGCGCGTAGTTATCGGTATTCTTCCCGATGATCTTGATCGAATTCTTGTTCGCGCCGACGGTGCCGTCCGAACCAAGACCATAGAAAAGCGCCCGGACGGTCCGGGGATCTTCGGTGGAAAACTCGGGGTCATACGCCAGGCTGGTGTGCGTGACGTCGTCGTGAATTCCGATTGTGAAATGGTTCTTGGGCGCGGCCTTCTTCATCTCGTCAAACACGGCCTTGGCCATTGCGGGGGTAAATTCCTTTGACGATAGGCCATAACGTCCGCCGATCACGCGCGGCGTGCGCTGTCGCTCCGCAGGCCTCGATTCGTTGAGAGCTGTCAGGACGTTGAGATAGAGAGGTTCTCCCAGGCTGCCCGGTTCCTTGGTGCGGTCGAGCACCGCGATTGCGGCTGTTGTTTTCGGAAGGGCGGCGGCAAACGCGCCCGCGTCGAACGGAAGGAAGAGGCGAACTTTGAGCAATCCGACCTTCTCGCCTTCAAGCAGTAGTCGCTCGATTGTTTCCTCCGCGGCGCCCGCGCCGGAACCCATCATCACGATCACGCGCTCGGCGTCCGGCGCGCCCACGTAATCGAACAGTTTGTAGCTTCTGCCCGTTCGGGCGGCAAAGCGGTTCATCACGTCCTGCACAATGGTCGGGCAGGCGCGATAGAAGGGGTTGATGGCCTCGCGAGCCTGGAAAAACACGTCCGGGTTCTGTGCGCTTCCGCGAAGCGCCGGACGATCGGGCGACAGGCCGCGTCCCCGATGGGCGAGCACGTATTTTTCATCGATCATCGCTCGCAGGTCCTCGTCGCTGAGCGTCGTGATTTTATTCACTTCGTGCGACGTGCGGAATCCATCGAAGAAGTGCAGAAAGGGAATTCGCGATTCCAGGGTGGCCGCCTGCGCGATGAGAGCAAAATCGGAAGCTTCCTGAACGGAATTGGAAGCGAGCATTGCAAACCCCGTTGCGCGCGTGCCCATCACGTCGCTGTGATCGCCGAAAATCGAGAGTGCGTGCGTGGCAATCGTTCGCGCGGCGACGTGAATGACCGCGGGAGTCAGTTCTCCCGCGATTTTGTACATGTTCGGTATCATCAGAAGGAGGCCCTGCGATGCGGTGAACGTCGTTCCCAACGCCCCAGCTTGTAACGCTCCGTGCAGGGCCCCGCTGCCCCACCCTCACTCTGCATTTCCACCACTTTCGGCACCACACCCCATATGTTCTTGCGGCCCTCTTCGCTCCACTGGTCGGCCCACTCTCCCATCGGTGAGGAGGGTGTAATTGGATAGATGGCGATCACTTCATTGAGGCGGAAGGCAACGGAAGCCGCCGCCTCGTTCCCATCCAGAATGGCTGTGGATGCTTTCATTTCTGGGCCCCCTCGAACTCGTCAAATTTACGCACAGCTACGTTGTATAAGTTCCTTCCAATCAGCGTGATGAAGTGATCTCCAGCCTGAATTCCGGTGCTTCTTCCCTTTGCGTGTTCGCGCATGGCGGAGGTTCCCATATGCAGTGTCGCAAAGTGAGGAGGGACTTACTGTGACTTGCGTCACGAAAAGACGTGACCAGCAAACAAAAGGGTAGCATCATGCCGCCCGGGCGATTATTGCAGCCTGCCCTTCGCCCCTTGCACGAGTACCCGTTTGAAATCTGGCCCCTCAACTGCATGTGCGTCACTGCTGGATGCTGCCCCTGAATGTGTGCGCGGAAGCAATTTCGCAGCCGAATAGCGGGCAGACCGGCGGCAAACAAGCAGTATGGGCTCCAGGGGCTTGACACCGGATCGTGGCACAGGCGAAGGGCACTCTAATCACAACACAAGCGGGAATAGCAAAAGCTATAAGTTATTGAAATTAAAGTCCCGGCGCGAGTTCTAATCGAAACACGATGGGCGTATGGGTGGTATCACACCGTCTTGTGACAAGCGTCACAGTTTCCAAAATGACCCGAGTCCTATACTGTTCTGGGAAAAGCGGATGGCCGCGATGGAGACAACCTCATGTGTTTGGCAATTCCTGGAAGGCTACTGGACACCACCGATCAAAATGGCATCCGCTACGGCCGCGTGAATTTTGGCGGAATTGTCCGTGAGGTTTGCCTCGACTTCGTGCCGGAAGCATCGGTCGGGGACTATGTGCTCGTCCACGTGGGGTTTGCCCTCACCCGCGTAGATGAGGAAGAGGCCAAGCGCACCTTCCAGCTCTTGCAGGAAATGGGCATGCTCGAAGGAGAGCTTGGCACGGAATCATCTCAAGAGCCGCTTGGCGCGGATGCCGGCTCCCCATGTGTGGGACGGATCGCATGAAATATATAGACGAATACCGGGATCGGAAGATTGCCATGGGCCTGGCGAAAGAGATCGCCCGCCGGACCACCCGGCCCTGGGTTCTGATGGAGGTCTGCGGAGGGCAGACGCACACGCTGATGCGGTATGGCATTGATGACTTGATGCCAAATTCCGTCGAGCTGGTCCACGGGCCGGGTTGCCCGGTCTGCGTTACGCCGCTCGAGATGATAGACAAGGCCATTTCGATTGCCTCCCGGCCCGACGTGACTCTCGTGTCCTATGGCGACATGCTTCGCGTCCCGGGTTCGACGACGGACCTGTTTTGCGTGAAGGCCGCGGGTGGCGACGTGCGCATCGTCTACTCGCCTCTGGAGGCGCTGAAAATTGCCCGGGCACACCCGCGGCGCCGCGTCGTTTTCTTCGGCATCGGCTTTGAGACGACCGCACCGGCAAATGCCATGGCCGTCTGGCAAGCGAAACAAGAAGGGCTCGAGAACTTTTCCATGCTTGCCTCGCACGTGCTCGTTCCGCCGGCCATGCGGTTGCTTCTGAAATCGCCGCTGAACCGCGTGCAGGGCCTGATCGGTCCCGGCCATGTCTGCACGGTCATGGGTTACGGCGAGTACGAGAAACTCAGCGAGGAATTCCATCTGCCCATCGTGATTGGCGGTTTTGAACCGGTGGATCTGCTCGAGGCCATCTCGATGTTGGTTGCGCAATTGGAAGAAGGTCGAGCGGAGGTCGAGAACCAGTATCGACGGTCCGTGAATCACGACGGAAATCTCGCGGCGCAGAAAATCATGGAGCGCGTGTTCGAAATCGGCGATCAGAAGTGGAGAGGCATCGGTCTCATCCCCCAGAGCGGGTTGCGGCTTAGGGAAGAGTTTGCTGACTACGATGCCGATCGGATATACGAACTCGACTCGGTTACCGCGAGCGAATCGCCCGAGTGCATCAGCGCTCTGATCCTGCAAGGACTCAAGAAACCGACTGATTGCAGCGCCTTTGCAAAGCGGTGCACGCCGGAAAATCCGCTGGGCGCGCCGATGGTTTCGGCGGAGGGCGCGTGCGCCGCGTATTACCACTATCGCCGGCATGCGGCTGCGAGTGCGGGGTCAGGTCATGACTGAATACGCCAAGACGATGGATGGGATTACGTGCCCTGTTCCGCAGGCCTCCGGAAAAACAGTGCTGCTGGGTCACGGGAGCGGCGGCAAGCTCAGCGCGGAATTGCTGCGCGACATTTTTCTTCCGGCATTCCATAACCCGATTCTCGCGCGTCTCGACGATCAGGCTACGATTCAAATCAACGGCTGCCGATTGGCATTCACGACCGATTCCTACGTCGTCAAGCCCCTGTTTTTCCCGGGCGGAGACATTGCTTCGCTTGCGGTCCACGGCACGATCAACGATCTCGCCATGGGAGGCGCCAAACCACTCTTTTTGAGCGCCGCCTTCATCATCGAAGAAGGATTGCCGCTCGAAACCCTTCGTGGCCTGGCGGAGTCTCTGCAGAGAGCCGCCGAGAGCGCCGGAGTTTCCGTCGTTACCGGAGACACGAAGGTGGTGGAAAAGGGCAGCGCCGACGGGTTGTTCATCAATACCTCTGGAATCGGAATCGTTCGAACAGGCGTGGAACTTTCTTCGAACCACGCGCGGCCAGGCGACAAGATTCTGCTGAATGGGTCGATCGGCGAGCACGGAATTGCGATTTTAGCCCAGCGCGAGGGAATCGCATTCGAGACCACCATCGAGAGTGATTCCGCGCCACTGCATACCCTGGCGGCAGCCATGCTCGATACGAATGCTGTCTTTCGCTGCTTCCGCGATCCCACGCGCGGCGGCCTCTCGAGCGCGCTCAATGAAATCGCGGCTCAATCGCGAGTCGGCATCGTGCTCGATGAAACCGCCATTCCCATTCGCGAGGAAGTAAGAGGCGCTTGCGAGCTGCTCGGCCTCGATCCGCTGTACGTCGCGAACGAGGGAAAGTTGATTGCCATTGTCGAGGCATCCTTCGCGGAAGAAGTGCTCGAAGCGATGCGGCAGCATCCGCTCGGAAAACAATCGCAGATCGTTGGGACGGTAACGGACGCGAACCCGGGAATGGTGGCCATGAAGACCGTGCTAGGTACGAAGCGAATTGTGGACATGCTTGCCGGCGATCAATTGCCGCGAATCTGTTGAGCGAACCATGCATGAAATCGGCATCGCGACGGCCATTGTAGACGCGGTTCACGCGGAATCCGTGCGCGTGGGCGGCTTGGCTCCCGTCTCGGTCGGCGTGCGAATCGGGGAGTTTGCCGCCGTAGACCCGGAGGCGCTGCGGTTTGCGTTCGAGGTGATTACTCGGGGAACGGACCTGGAAAATCTTTCACTGAAGATCGAAATTTGCCCGCATCGTCGCCGCTGCGGTGCGTGTGGGTATGTCTTTGAGGTGAACGACGGCGTGCTGGAATGTCCACTCTGCAGTGCGTTGGAGTCCCGGTGCGCCGGTGGAGACGAACTCGAGCTTGCTTACCTGGAGGTGGAAGATGAGCCGCTTGCCGCTCGAACGCAAAGTGCTTAATGAAAACGACCGCATTGCCAGCGGCCTCCGCGAGAGGTTCTATGCGTCCGGCACTGTTTGCCTCAATTTCATCAGCTCGCCCGGCTCCGGAAAGACGTCGCTGCTCGAGCACACCCTCGAAGGGTTCCATGCGGACGACCGTGTCGCCGTATTGACCGGCGACATTCAAACGGACAACGACGCCGCAAGGCTCGCGCGCTATGGGTTTCCCGTGAAGCAAATCACCACCGGGGGAACCTGCCACCTCAACGCCAGCATGATCGCCCGCGCGCTGGAGGATTGGCCGCTCGAGAAAATCGGCCTGCTGCTCGTCGAGAACGTTGGCAATCTTGTCTGTCCGGCGAGCTACGATCTCGGCGAGGCGGCCAAAGTCGTCTTGCTCAGCGTCACCGAAGGCGAAGACAAACCGCTGAAGTATCCGGGCATCTTTTTCAAGTCCCGGTTGATGGTTATCACCAAGATGGACCTGCTTCCGCACGTGCCGTTTGATCTTGCAGCCGCTGAAAATAACGCGCGCCGCATAAATCCAGAAATTGAAATCATCAAGTTGTCCTGCCTTTCGGGCGAAGGCATGGCGGAGTGGCAAGGATGGCTGCGAGGCAAAGTTGCCGAGCTAGGCCGCCAGGAAGTTGCCGGCAAGATGGGGAGCAAGTAGTGGAGATCCGCAGGCGCATTGACGTCTCGGGAATTGTCCAGGGCGTTGGGTTCCGTCCCTATGTCTACCGTCTTGCGAAGGCCCGCGCTCTCGCCGGCAACGTTCGCAATACTCCGGCTGGCGTCACGATTGAACTCGAGGGCCCGGATAAGTCCGTCGAGGAATTTGTGGCCGAGCTTTCCGAGCACGCTCCGGCGCTGGCTCGCATCATGGATCTCCATCAGAGCGAGCTGCCCTGCGCGGGCGAGCGCGAATTCTCGATCCTTGAAAGCGACCGCACCGAACGTGCGAGAGCCTTTATTTCACCGGACGTCTCTCTGTGTGATGACTGTTTGCGCGAGCTATTCGATCCTTGCAACCGCAGGTACCTGTATCCGTTCATCAACTGCACGAACTGCGGGCCGCGCTTCACCATCGTGCGGAATATTCCGTATGACCGGCCCTACACATCCATGGCTGGATTCGAGATGTGCCCGACGTGTGAGCGCGACTACAACGATCCTCGCGACCGCCGATTTCACGCACAGCCGATTGCGTGCTGGGAATGCGGGCCGCGACTTAAACTTCTGGACGGTAACGGCAAGCGCGTCGCGTGCGAGGACCCCATCGCGGAGACAGCGAATCGCCTGCGCCGCGGACAAATTGCCGCTATCAAAGGTCTCGGCGGGTTTCACCTCGCCGTGGACGCCACGAATTCCGCCGCTGTCGAACTCCTGCGCTCGCGCAAGCAGCGCTTCGAAAAACCTTTCGCCGTGATGGTTCCCGACTTGAGCGCGGCGAAGGATTTCTGCATCGTGGATGGCGCCGCCGCGCGCGCGCTCGAAAGCCCCCAGCGGCCGATTGTGCTGCTTCGCAAGCGGCAGCCGGAGGAAATCGCCGAGCAGGTGGCCCCATCGTACCGTGACCTGGGACTTTTTTTGCCCTACACGCCGTTGCACCACCTGCTTTTTCGAGCGGGCCATTTCCGGGCGTTGGTAATGACGAGTGGAAATCTATCGGAGGAGCCGATCGTAATCTCGAACGACGAGGCCGTCGAACGCCTCCAGGGAGTCGCGGACAGCTTCCTGGTTCACGACCGGGACATCCTTTGGCGCTGCGATGATTCTGTAGCCAAGCCGGCGCGCTCAGGAGTCCGGCAGGTACGCCGCGCGCGCGGCTACGTTCCTGTTCCTATCCTTCTTCGAAAGGCCGCTCCGCCGATTTTGGCTGTCGGAGGAGAACTGAAAAACACGATCTGCCTCACCAACGGCCGCGAAGCATTTTTAAGCCAGCACATCGGCGACTTGGAGAATCTCGAAACCTATCGTTTTTTTGAAGATGTGATTGAGCATCTCGAACGCATCCTCGAAATTGACCCGCAAATCATCGCCTGCGACCTTCATCCCGATTATCTTTCGACGAAATGGGCGCTCAATCAAAAGGGGAGGGAAGTGGTGCCGGTTCAGCACCACCACGCGCATATCGCCAGTTGCATGGCGGAGAATTATCTCGAAGGCTCCGTCATCGGCTTTGCCCTGGATGGCACAGGTTTCGGCACGGATGGCCACGTCTGGGGCGGCGAGGTGCTTCTGGCGACTTATGGGGACTTCACGCGCGCCGCGCACTTTGACTACATTCCCATGCCGGGCGGAGCGAAGGCCATCGAGCAGCCGTGGCGCATGGCCGCCGCCTATCTCGCGCATCACTTTGGCCGTGAATTCTTGAATCTCCCTATTCCGTTTGTTCAGAACCTGAAGGGACGCGAAATCGAACCGCTTCTCCGCATGATGGAAAGGGAAGTGAATTGTCCGCGCACTTCCAGTTGCGGCCGGCTTTTCGACGCCGTTGCCGCTCTAACCGGCGTTCGCGATGAAGTTACCTATGAAGGCCAGGCCGCTATCGAGCTGGAAATAAATATGGAGAATTCGCTCGAGGGTGGTTCCTACCCGTTCGACCTACGGCGCGAAGGGGATGGCTGGATTATAGAGACGCGGCCATTGTTCGACGCGATCGTTGCAGACCTCGAGCGCCGCATTCCTTCGCCGGAGATCAGCGCCCGATTTCATCGTGGGCTTGTGGACGTTTTTGCGCGCGTTGCCAAGCAGCTTCGCAAAGAGACGCAGCTGGAGCGAGTTTGCCTTTCGGGCGGGACGTTTCAAAATTCCTTTCTGCTGGAAAATCTGCAAGCGCGATTGGAATCGGCTGGGTTTCAGGTCTTTACTCACTCGGAGGTTCCTTCGGGCGATGGAGGGCTGAGCCTCGGCCAGGCGATGGTTGCAAGTCACAAGAGTCTGTGACTTCGCTCACATCTTGAGCCGGGCCGGCTGTGGAAACATGGAATTGTAAGCGGCAAAGGGAACACAAAGAAAGATAGAGGGACTAAAGTGGCGCTCTCCGCAATCAAACCGCCTCTGCCATCGGACGACAAACGATGGCGAATTGTGAACGGCACGATGCGCCGCCATGGTTACGCGCGCGACGCCTTGATCGAAACTCTGCACACCGTTCAAGAGTCCTTCGGCTTTCTCGATAAGAACTCACTGAAATTCGTCGCGGACTCACTCCGGGTTCCGCTGAGCCAGACCTATGGCGTGGCTACTTTTTATCACTACTTCACCCTCAAGCCGCCCGGCAAACACACTTGCCTCGTCTGTCTTGGAACGGCCTGCTATATCCAAGGGGCCGCGCAGCTCATTGCTCATGCCGAAAAAGAGCTTGGGGTCAAATCCGGCGAGACGACGCCGGACGCACAGGTCTCGCTCTTGACGGCGCGATGCCTCGGCTCGTGCAGCATTGCGCCCGTGGTGGTGTTCGACGGGGAGCTGCTTCGGGCAATGTAGATGCAGGTAAAGTGCAGCACCGACTTTCGGAGTGGACGACTCATGACACCTGAGGAGCTGGACCAAATCGCAGCCAGTGTGAACGAAGAGGGGCAAAAATCCTCGCACCATATCAACGTGTGCGTCGCCGCCGGATGCCTCTCGCTTCACAGTGACCATTTGCGGCAGGCGCTTGAAAAAGAGGCTAGTGGCAAGCCCTGCCGCGTCCGCGGCACCGGCTGCATGGGACTGTGCTCGGCAGGCCCGCTCGTCTCCGTGGAACCGGGTGGCCTGCTTTATGGAAACGTGAAGCCGGAAGACGCAGGAGCCATCGTCCGGAGTCTCGGCGCGGAACCTTTACGCCATCTCTTGCATTCGCGCCGGCAAGCGTTCTTCAGCCGCCAAACAAACATCGTTCTCGAGAACTCCGGCAAGCTCGATCCGGAAAAGATCCGGGAGTACATTGCCGCCGATGGTTACCGCGCATTGATCCGGGCTCTCACGGATATGACGCCGGCCGACATCGTCCAGGAGGTTTCTCGAAGCGGTCTGCGAGGGCGCGGGGGAGCCGGCTATCCCACGGGACTGAAGTGGGGAACCGTGGCCAAGAGTTCCGGCAAATCGAAATATGTGATCTGCAATGCGGATGAAGGCGATCCGGGCGCTTTCATGGACCGCAGCGTCCTTGAAAGCGATCCGCACCGGGTCCTGGAAGGAATGATCATCGCGGCCTATGCCGTGGGCGCGAACCACGGGTACATTTACGTTCGCGCTGAATATCCGCTGGCTGTGAAGCGTCTCGGGATTGCCCTGCGCGAAGCGCGCCACCAGGGATTTCTGGGCAGCGCGATTTGTGGAACGACGTTTAATTTCGATATCGAACTGCGCATCGGTGGCGGAGCCTTCGTGTGCGGAGAAGAAACGGCGCTGATCGCCTCCATCGAAGGAGGGAGGGGCACACCGAGGCCGCGCCCGCCCTATCCTGCCCAATCCGGACTGTGGGATATGCCCACGCTGATCAACAACGTCGAAACTTATGCTAATGTGCCGCCGATCATTCGCCGGGGCGGCGATTGGTATGCATCCATGGGAACGGAAAAGAGCAGGGGGACGAAGGTATTCGCGCTGACGGGAAGGGTAAAGAATACCGGCCTCATCGAAGTCCCCATGGGTATGACCATACGCGAAATCATTTTCGATATCGGAGGGGGAGTCCCGGAAGGACGCAGCTTCAAAGCGGTTCAGACCGGCGGCCCTTCCGGCGGCTGCATTCCCGAACAGTTCCTCGACCGCCCGGTGGATTACGAATCGCTCCGGGAGGTTGGTTCGATTATGGGATCGGGCGGAATGATCGTGATGGACGACAGCTCCTGCATGGTGAATGTGGCCCGCTTTTTCATGGAGTTTTGCATGACGGAGTCGTGCGGGAAATGCGTTCCATGCCGCGCAGGCACGGCGCAAATGTTCAACTTGCTGACGCGCATGACCACCGGCGTCGCGACGCACCACGATCTCGAGATGCTCACCGACCTATGTGACCTGGTGAGCAATACGAGCCTCTGCGGCCTCGGGCAGACCGCCCCCAATCCGGTTCTCAGCACGCTGCGCTATTTCAAGGACGAGTATCTCGAACATATTGACAAGAAGCGCTGCCGCGCCGGAGTCTGCGAGATGAATTCCGTAGCAGAGGTCCGCCCATGAGCCCAGCCGACGGCGTCAAGACGTTAACCATCAACGGAATGGATGTGAGTGCGCGGGCAGAGCAGACAGTTCTGGAAGCCGCTCGCGAAGCAGGTATTTCGATTCCCACGCTTTGTCACCTCGATGGGCTGTCGGAAGTCGGCGCCTGCCGGCTCTGCCTTGTTGAGATAAAAGGCAGCGGCCGCTTGCTTCCCGCATGCGTGACGCGAGTCGAAGAGCGCATGGAAGTCACCACGCAATCGGACCGGCTCTCGAAGTACCGCCGCATGATTCTGGAACTATTCTTCGCCGAGCGAAATCACATCTGCTCGATTTGCGTATCGAACGGAGCCTGCGAATTGCAGGATCTGGCGCAATCGCAAGGGCTTACTCACATTGAGTTCCCGTATCGCTATCCGCGGCTGCCCGTGGACGCGTCGCACGAACGCTTCACCATGGATCACAACCGCTGCATCCTTTGTACGCGCTGTGTCCGCGTTTGCGGCGAGATCGAAGGCGCGCATACCTGGGGACTGATGGGCCGCGGGGTGGAAGCTCGCGTCATCACGGATTTGGACCAGCCATGGGGAACGTCGGACACGTGCACGAACTGCGGCAAGTGCGTCCAGGTATGTCCCACCGGCGCACTCTTCGAGAAAAACAAGGTAGGAGAGAAATCAGAGAAGAACCCGAATTTCCTTTCCTACCTCAACGACATGCGGGAGGGCCGCCCATGAGCAAACCCAAGGTGGCAACGGTTTGGCTGGATGGCTGTTCCGGCTGCCACATGTCCATCCTGGACATGGATGAGCGGCTGATCGAGTTGAGTGGACAATTTGACCTTGTCTATAGCCCGCTGGTCGATTACAAGGTTTTTCCCGAGGGGGTGGACATCAGTCTGGTGGAAGGATCGGTGAGCAGCGAGGAAGACGAGCACAAGATTCAAATGATCCGCCAACGGACGAAGACGCTCATATCCTTGGGCGATTGCGCCGTCACGGGAAACGTGCCTTCCATGCGCAATGCCTTCTCGGTGGATTCCATTCTCAAGCGCGTATACGAAGAGAACGCGTCTCTCCAGCAGCAAAGGCCCTGCGAGGCTTTGCCGAAACTATTGCCGCGCGCGCGGCCCGTGCACGAATTTGTGCCCGTGGACGTTTTTGTTCCGGGGTGCCCGCCCTCGGCGGACATGATCTACCAGTTGCTTTATGAATTGCTCGCGGGCCGCATCCCGAATCTGGCGGGAGCTACGCATTTTGGCGCCTAAGGACAATTGAATATGGGACGCACGATTATCATCGACCCCGTAACCCGCCTCGAAGGGCATGCCAAAATCACTTTGCAACTGGACGCGCGAGGCGAAGTCGACGCGGCATTATTTCACATCACGCAGCTCCGCGGATTCGAAAAATTCTGCGAGGGCCGCCCGTATTACGAGATGCCCAACCTGATGGCGCGCATCTGCGGAATCTGCCCAGTAAGTCACCTCCTTGCCTCGGCCAAAGCCTGCGACGCTATTTTGGCGGTACGCATCCCTCCGACCGCCGGAAAGCTTCGCCGCATGCTGAATCTTGCACAGATTATTCAGTCCCACGCGCTCAGCTTTTTCTATCTTTCCTCGCCGGATCTGCTGTTGGGTATGGATGCAAGTCCTGCCGACCGCAACCTTTTCGGCGTGATGCGCGCGAATCCCGAACTCGGCCGCGGCGGCGTCCGTCTGCGGCAGTTCGGCCAGCAAATTATCGAGTTGCTCTGCGGCAAAAGAATTCATCCCGGCTGGGTCGTGCCCGGCGGCGTGAATGAGCCGTTGTCCGCGGAAAAGCGCGAAAAAATCCTGGCCATGATTCCAGAAGCTCTGGCCACAACGCAAAAAACTCTCACGTGGTTCAAGAGGAGTTTTGAATCGTTTCGCGAGGAGATTCGATCGTTTGCGAATTTTCCCAGCTTATTCATGGGCCTGGTGACTCCGGACGATCGCCCGGCATATTACGAGGGCAAGATACGATTCACCGATGCCGCCGGAAATATCGTCGCGGATCAATTGGACCCCGCACATTACAGCGACTTCATCGGAGAAGCGGTGGAGCCTTTCAGCTACATGAAATTCCCCTATTACAAGCCTCTCGGCTATCCGGGCGGGATCTATCGCGTCGGGCCGCTGGCCCGCCTGAACATTGTGGACCGCGCCGGCACGCCGCTGGCCGATCAGGAATGGATCGAGTTTCGCTCTCTCGAACGCGGCGCCGTGCTCAGTTCCTTCCACTACCACTACGCGCGCCTTATCGAAATTCTTCATTCCATCGAGCACATTCAGAATTACCTCGAAGACCCCGAAATCCTGAGCACCCACGTCCGCGCCACGGCCTCTCTGAACAACTCGGAAGGCGTGGGGGTGTCGGAGGCTCCGCGCGGCACTCTGTTCCACCATTATCGTGTGGATGAAAACGGGCTGATCACCTGGGCGAACCTCATCATTGCCACGGGCCACAATAATCTGGCCATGAACCGCGGCATTCTCCAGGTGGCCCGCCGCTTTGTGCGGGGCGAAAAACTCACCGAAGGGATGCTGAATCGAGTGGAAGCCGTGATCCGCACGTTCGATCCTTGCTTGAGCTGTTCGACTCATGCGGTCGGCCAGATGCCTCTCATCATTCGTCTCATGTCGGTTGAAGGCTCTTTGCTCGATGAAGCCCGGCGAGACGGATGATTCGCACCCTTATTATCGCCTGCGGGAATCCGCTTCGAGCGGACGATGGAGTTGGCTGGCGCGTCGCCGAAGCGCTCGAAGAGGCTATCGAGGATTCCACGGTTCGGATCAAAACCGTCCACCAGTTGACCCCCGAGCTTGCGGAAGACGTCAGCCAGGCGCAGACGGTGTTTTTTGTGGATGCAGCCGAATCCGAAAATCCAGGCTCTGTAAGAGTCGAACCGTTGCGCGAGATGCCGGGAATGTCGGCGTGCCTGACTCACTCCGTTCGTCCCGCGACGCTCCTATGGCTGGCGCGCGCCCTATGCGGTAAGGCTCCCGAGCGCGCTTTCCTCGTGACTATCTCTGGATCCCGCTTCGAGCTCTCGGAAGAGCTATCGGGACCGGCTGCCCTTGCGGTTCCCGAAGCGGTCAGACGAATTCGCTCGGCGTAGCGACTGGCAAACCGGCATCAGAAGATCGAACGGCAGCAAACTTCAGGCAGGTTTTTCGGAAGAACCCCACACCGGCGTGTGATCCCCATCGCACTCGAATGAGGGGCGAAGATTGGGGCGCAACCGACCCATCGGTTTGAGTTTCGTGCCGCGCGGAATCCGCCCCCCATTATTCGAGTGCCCCCCTTATGAGTGAACTTTCTCGATTTGCGGCTCCACCTGAATCCATTCGGTCTCGTCCTCGGCGATTTCATAGGTGGTCTCGATGGATGCCGTCTCCTTCAGCATCGCGCCCACGGAACAGTATTTGTCTTCGGAAAGATGAATCGCTTGCTCGACAGCCAACGGGTCAATCCCGAAACCTGTCAGCACATGATGGATTCGCACCGCGGTGAAAACCTGTGGCGGACGGTCCGCTTGATCCGCGTCGACGCGCACTTCATAGCCGGTAATCCGCTGGTGATGCTTCTGGCGCAGGATGGTGATGACGTCGAAGGCCGTGCAACCACCCAGCGCTACAGCGACGAGCTCGATGGGCTTTGCTCCGGTCGCTCCCTCCGCGTCGTCCAGCAGCATGTGATGGGTGCTCCCGGTTTCCGCCACGAACTGCCGGCCGGCCTTCCATGGATTCGTCAGTCTGATTTTTGCGGAAATCATCTTGCCCCTCCTGGGATTCCATTTACGGAAGGCGACAAACCGGCTTCGATAGGCCCGTTCGCCTGTCCTCAACTGTTCGTATCCTTTTTCGGATTGTACACACACATTCCATCCGAATTGGCGGGGCAATCCAATGACGCAAGTCACGGAGGGGAGTGACGGCGGTCACACCGCGCCCACAACGCATCATCCTCTGACGGTGGCCGCGCGCATCGGCTGCCGTGCCCAGCCGGATATTCAGGCGCGCGCGCTCCCCGTCGGAGTCACTGCGTGACAGCCGTCACGCGCATAGGTGACCCTGGCTACTGTGCTTTGCCGGGTTCGAGTGCAAATTTTACAGGTGAGAGGTGGACCATGACGACCGTGACCTCCGGAGTCCAGATCGAGATCAAGAATCTCCTGTATTTGACGGATTTCTCCGAGCCCTCCGAGGCGGCGCTTCCGTTCGCCACCGCGATTGCCCGCAAATATGGCGCGAGGATTCATGCCCTGCACGTTGTGCTGCTGGGGGGATACTTTTTCGCGGCGCCTGAGACGATCGCCGACTCGATTAGAGTCGAAGAAGAAACCGCTGAAGCCGACATGCAGCGCCTTGATGCCCGGCTCAACGGCGTGCCGCACGAAACAATCACCGAACGCGGCCCCTCTCTTTGGGGCGTCCTCGAAAACACGATCAAGGCCACCGCCGCGGATATGATTGTCCTGGGCACGCACGGCCGCACGGGTGCGCAGAAATTCCTGCTCGGTTCCGTTGCCGAAGAAGTGTTTCGCCGATCCCCCATTCCGGTGCTGACGATCGGTCCGCGGGTTCGCAGGGGAGTTCACAATGGCGGGCGCTTCCGCCGTATCCTCTTCGCGACCGATTTCAGTTCACAGTCGATGGCGGCAGCTCCCTATGCGCTTTCGCTGGCTCAGGAAAATCAAGCGCACTTGTTCTTGGTACATGTCGTTCGCCTGCGCGATCGTGATCGCGACGACCGGCTCTATGAATTCTCCGTCGCCGAAGCGATTCACCATCTCTATGAAGTCGTGCCCCGGGATGTGGAGTTCGCGTGCCCCGCGGAAGTTTCGGTCGAGCACGGAAATCCTGGAAAGCGGATCGTCGAAGTCGCCGAAGAGCGCGACGCGGACCTGATCGTGCTCGGTGTCCGAGATGCCGCAGGCCGCCTCGGGGCGGCGACCCATCTCGAACGGAATACGGCGCACAACGTCGTGGCTCATGCCGCCTGCCCGGTCCTCACCGTCCGCAGCTAACTAGCGCCCCGCGCTGTTGAGGGCGAGGGAATTTCGAGCTTCTCGAGAGATCTTGGAACAGGCCTATAGGGGAGGCGAACGACCGGACACGCAGTTTAAGATAATAACCAGCAGCTTCCGAATCGTTCCACGTGGGAAGGGGAGTACAATAAGCCGCGGTGAAAGTATGCGCGCTCCCTATGGGCTTGCAATAATCGAGAATTGTGTCACATGTCCGCACCGGGAGGATCGCATCTTTTGCGATCTTCCGCCGGCGGCGGTCGAGCGTCTCTCGAAGATTACCTCCGCTTCTTCGTATCCGAAGGGGGCCACGCTCTTTGTGGAAGGGCAGGCGGCGCGCGGGGTCTTCATCCTGTGCAATGGGCGCGTGAAGCTCTCCACGTCTTCGACGGATGGGAAGACGCTGATTGTGCGGATTGCGGACCCGGGAGAGGTTCTGGGACTGCCGGCCACGGTCACAGGAAAAGCGTATGAACTCACAGCCGATGTGATCGAGCCCACGCAGGCGAACTTCATCTCTCGGGCGGATTTTCTGTCGTTTCTTCGGGACCACGGCGAGGCTTCCCTGCGCGTCGCCCAACAACTGGGCGAGACGTACCATGCCGCCGTGGCTGAAATGAGGTCCATCGGACTCTCGCGTTCCGCCGGAGAAAAACTGGCGAGGTTTTTGCTCGATTGGTGCGCCAGCCGCGGGAACGGGAAAGGCGAGATCCGCGCGCAATTGACGCTGACTCACGAGGAAATCGCGCAAATGATCGGCGCATCGCGCGAGACGGTCACGCGGCTTTTCGCCGACTTCAAGAAGAAGCAGTTCTTGCAGATCAAGGGTTCCACGCTCATTATCCGCGACAAATCCGCACTCGAAAACCTCATCGGTTCGTAACGATAGCTGGCCTGTCCGCGGCTCTTACTGCCCTAAGCCTGTGATTCCCGTCGCAAAGAGCCGTGATGTTTATCATGGTAGACGAATCAACGTTGATGTAATACGCTCGTCGCGCTGGGAACGCCCCGGACGAATGGCAGAACGTCAGCGCACCTGGCGTCTGGGCGTTTCCAAAGCAGGAGGCAGTTTGCAATTCCTTCCCACTCGCGGGCAGAAGGATTTTCCTCTACCCATATGAGTTTCCTTCACCGAGTCGGCTTGTGGTTTCGTCCCGCGGCTTACCTGGGCCGGAATCCGGTGACGCTGGCGGGAGCCGTTCTTACAACAAGTTCGGCCCTCACGCTGATCGCCTTCTGGCTGTTCGATATAGTGATCGGTGGCACGATTCACCCGTATGTCGGCCTCATCTTCTTTCTCGTTCTTCCGGGGATATTCGTAATCGGGCTGTTGTTGATGCCTGCGGGCGCACTGTGGCGCCGGTTCGCTCTCGCCAAATCGGGGGAACTTCCCGCGAAATATCCGAAAGTCGATTTGTCCATGCCCACGGTACGCCATGTCCTGGGCTGGATAGCCGCACTCACCGCGGCGAACGTCATCATATTGAGCACGGCATCTTACCGGGGCGTCGAGTATATGGACTCCGCAAAGTTCTGCGGGGCAACCTGCCACACGGTCATGCAACCTGAGTTCACGGCCTACCAAAATTCTCCGCACCAGCGCGTCGCCTGCGTGCAATGCCATATTGGTCCCGGAGCATCCTGGTTCGTGCGTTCCAAGCTTTCGGGTTTGCGCCAGGTTTATGCGGTCACGTTTCATACCTACGACCGCCCGATTCCTTCGCCGGTGCAGCAGTTGCGTCCGGCGCGGCAAACGTGCGAGGAGTGCCACTGGCCGCAGATGTTCACGGGCAATAAGTTGATTGTGATCAGGAAATTCTCCGAAGACGAAAAGAACACGGAGCTGACGACTGTGCTGCTGTTGAAAATCGGCGGCCACACCTGGGACGGCGCGGTGGGAATCCACGGCATGCACCTGGACACGAATTCGCCGGTCGAATACATCTCAACCGATCGCCAGCGGCAAAATATCGTTCAGGTTGTTCACGCGGATGAGACCGGGAAGCAAGTCGTATATACATCCACGGACGCGAATCCCACGCCCGCGCAACTTGCCGCGGGCGAGCACCGAACGATGGATTGCATCGACTGCCACAATCGGCCCACGCACATTTTCCAGATGCCCGACCGCGCTTTGGACGACGCCATGGCGCAAGGCCGCGTCAGCCCGGAATTACCCTATATCAAGAAAGAAGCGGTCGCGCTCCTCCAGGTGAAATATCCGGACAGCGACACCGCTCAAAGGCAAATCGCCGCCGGCTTGGACGACTTTTATCGCACCTCCTATCCGGACGTGTACCGCGATCAGCACGCGCTGCTGGAAACATCCATCAGCCAGGTGCAGGCGATTTATCTCCGCAACGTGTTTCCGGCAATGAACGTCACCTGGGGCACGTATCCCAATAACCTCGGCCACACGGACTATCCCGGCTGCTTCCGCTGCCATGACGGAAGCCATACGAGCGCCGACGGCCGCACCATACCCAATGACTGCGACACGTGCCACACGATGCTTGCAATGGAGGAAAACAATCCAAAAATCCTCAGCGATTTGGGCGTGAAATAGCGCCTCGAGGAGCAGGTAAGCAGAGGACAATCCTCTCGATCCGATCTCTCAAAGCCATGGGTCCACCCGGAGGCCCTGTTCTTATTCCCGCCCTTTGTCGCCTAGCGACTTCGCTATGTCGTTGTCGGAGAAAAGGATGGTTGGTAGGGGCGGTGCGGATCGAAACTACGTAGGAAGAGTATTTCCAGGGAGTTACAGGAAACGACGGGGAATGCAGAGTTAAGAAAAGTAGGCGCGAGAGAGATATTTGTCCCTGATTGTTCCCTCGTCTCGTGTGCGAGTTTCTCTCATGGGCTTGCTGGCTTCGGCCTCAAAATCTAACGGTGCGGATGGCAAGCCGACTATGCAGTCTCGTAGAAATTGTGCGAGAGAATGCAATCCACTAAAGGACTCACCAATCGCTTGCTATGCATCGCGAACTAATGTAGCATCAGGAAATTAGTCGGCGCAGTTTCTACTGGGAGGTTTCAATGCAACCTATTATTAATTTCGTTTCAGAACAGTTGACCCGCAATGCCACTGGAATGGCTCCTGACAAAATTCAGGTGCTTGCGTCGCTTCTCACCGCTGAAGTGACTGCGGAGGTGGCGGCAGAAGTAGCCGGCGAAACCGCCGCGGAAGCCATCTCGGGAACCCTTGCAGCCAGCCCGAAAGGCTAGCGTTCCCGTTTACCTCTTCGATCGCGTCATTGCTGACCTTCCGCCGGGGGGTCTAATCGGTCCAGCGTAAAGGCTGCGTGGGTACACGTGCGTTATTCACATTCAAGGGGAATTCGGCGGTGTCTCTTACCCAGACAAATGACATTCGACCAACAGTATTTGCTGAGTCGTTATATGAAAAACTAACGCGCGAAGTCCACATTGACCCCAACGACTTGGCGGAATTGTTCCGCCTTTCGATGCAGGGCGGTCCATTGCAAATCGTCCTCCAGCAAACGATTCGCAACTGGTTGCTTTCTCGCACGATTGCGCATGCGGTTGAGCGCGTGCCGTACTACCGCGAGCGAGCGGCAGTCTATCAAGAAGTGGCTCGCCGATGTGGGCCGCTCCCCGTGCCCTCCTTTGCGCAGCTACCACTGCTGCGCCGGAACGATTTGAAAACAAATGCCGTTGGACTCCTAGCGGACCACGCCGACGTAGAACTTGTATGCCATACGTCTGGCAGCACAGGAACTCCGATTTCCATCAATAGGTCATCGCCGGAAGTTAGATTTGTGCAGCGTTACTACAACCAATTACTTGAACCGCTCCGCCGGGAACTTGGTCCCAAGCCGCTGACATTGAGCTTCCCAAACTTTTATCACGGGAGCGCGCTTCCTTTGCCTTCCATCGGCATGCCACTTATTAGCGGCGTGACGGACGACACGCTGATTCAGGATGCGGCGAAGATTCTCTTGCGTCAACATAACATTCCAGGGTGTTCTGAACGGGTGCAATTCATCAGCGGGTTATCGCATCATGTCATTTTCTTTACGAATTATCTTCTGGAGAAAGGCATCGATGTCGCCAATCTGAAATTATCGGGCGTCTCCGTAACGGGAGGCCAGATTTCACCTCACTGGACCGAATTTTTGCAGCGAGCGTGGAATTGTCCGTTAATTGACCGTTGGTCAATGACCGAGTTGATCGGCGGTGCCACACGAGATCATTCGACAGGGCTGTTTGTATTCGATCCGCATATTCTGGTCGAAGTGGTTGACCCTAATACCGGAGCACTCGTTGAAGGCCCTGGCGTCGGTGAACTGGTCGTGACAACGCTGTACCCGTTTGTTCAGATGCAACCGCTGATTCGCTATGCGACCGGCGATCTTGTGTATCAAACGGCACTTGAAAGTACCGGGTTCCCGGCATATGCCTTTTTGGGAAAAGTCGGGAACTGCATCAGCGATGTCCAGAACGGGTCGTATCGCCTGCTGGTCTCCTCTGCTCAGGTCTACGATATGCTGACATCCTGGCCGGAGATATTCTGCTACGATTTTTTTTCGAATGTGACGAGTGTTCGGGACCGACTGATCGGTTCCATGCCGATCTTCGAGCTTGTCGGAACGACTCAAAGTCCCTCGTGTACGAAATGCAGAATTGTGGCACAACTTCGGTTCAACCCGGACGCATTCCCAGGTCGTCGCACGCAGTTGAAGGAACAGCTTACATTGCGCCTGGCCACGGCGCCCTATGCCTCCCTCGGAAATGCAATGGAAACCGGAATCGCCCAACTGCAAGTGGAACTAGTAGGGCCTGGATCGATTGTTAAATCTCCGGCAATCAAAGTGTAGCAGGGAAGTCATAACTGCATGTTGACTCAATTGCGTCAGAATAATTCTGTAGCGGAGGACATGACGAGATTGCTCGCTTGGGCTGACGAGCGGTTCGATCGGCTTCCTTTGCTAATTGAAGGTGAGTCAAAGGTGATGCGTAGCGCTGCGCCCGGGCTTGCTATCGTACGCTTAAAACCAACCCTATATTCCATTACCGCTAACCGTGCCGGAGTCGTGGAAGGAACCGATATCCTCCGTCTTCGGATTAGCGAGATTCTGTGGCGGATACTTTCTCGCGGAGGCATTCAAACGACGATTCGGGCGGTCAGCGAGCGAAGCTACTTAACCGAGTACGTCAATCCGCCACCTATCGAAATCATTGTCAAGGCCTGCCAGCTTGGCACGCCAAAGCACATTTATCATGGTATATCGGAGCGAAAAACCCGCCGGGGGGGGCGGCTGGAGCCTGGAGCGATTCATGAGCCCTATGTCAGGTTTGACTGGCGGAATCCGCTGCCCATGCGGGATGAGTGTATGCCCAGTTGGCTGGCGGATCAGTTCATTGACGTGAAAAAAGCTGAAGCTACCGCGTTAAAAGCCTTCGCGCTGCTGGTGGCTTTTATGGCGGAACGTCGGCTGGAGCTTCTGGATATCTGTTTCATGATTACGGAAGCGGGCGACACGATTTATGGCGAAGTATCTCCCGATTGCATGCGCGTCAAATCGCTTGGCGAAGATTTGGACAAGGATCTGTGGCGAAAGGGCAAGGATGCTGAAACAATCGTGAAACAATGGGCTCGATTTTCTCTCGTTGGTGCGCAACTAAGCGCCGTCGTCTTCGATTGGGGTAATACCCTTGTCGATTATCCGTTGGCGAATTCAGCGGCTCAAATCGAGTTCCTTGGGAGCACGCTTGAGCAAGCTCTTGATGACTGCGGATGTGATCCCATCCCCCAACGGATATTGCCTGGCGTGATCGCGACACTGAATTCGGAGCGGAGTGATCTTAAGGTCACGCATTTCACGTCGAGACTGCGGTCCGTATTGCCCGGCATTTCCATGACGGAGTCAGAGATGGTTGAAGAATACCTGTGCCGCAGGATCTTTGTTCAAGGACAGGCATTTCCCGACAGTTGGACGACGGTTGAAAAATTAAAAGCGCGCGGCTTGTCGGTAGGCATAGTTTCCAATTTGCCCTGGGGCACATCGGAAGTCCTGTGGAAGAGCGAGTTCCGCCGCCATCTGGGTGCGATTGCGGATCGTGTTCCTTTCGTGTGCTGCCGCGATGTGGGGTATCGGAAACCGCATCCCGCACCGTTCGAGCGTTGTATGGAGATTCTAGGTTGCATTCCCCAAAAAACCCTGATGGTAGGAGACAATATCGATTCTGATATGGTCGGCGGAACCCGTGCGGGGATGCGCTGCGCGCTGATTGCGATGCAAGCCGAACGAGAGATGCCTAACGTCTCCCAATACTGCCGTCTCACGGATTTGGCGGACGCAATTCTTGGAGATTGACATCCGGAATGTGCCCCGATGATGTTTCCCATTTCAACTGATGCCGGGACCGACGGCGTTGGTCCGAGCCAACTGGATGGGGCGCTTCTCCGATTTACTTGTGCGCTTTCCCCCGCGGATCGGCTCGAACGGCACGATCAAACGCGGATGTTTGCCTTGTCTGTCTGGCGGACTTTGATGAAAATCGAAGGCGTAAAATCAACCTTGGATGTATTTCGATGTCTCAATGAATGGGGCGTTGATTTTGTGGTCATTGGGGGTGTTGCCGCCGTCGCTCACGGGTCGCCGCGTATCACGTTTGACCTGGACATTTGCGCGTTGTTGGACAGTACAAACTCGGCGAAACTTTATCGGGCCGCCTCGGTGCTCAACTCAAATGCCGCAAAGGGAAGATATCCGACTCTTTTTGCTTCAATAAGAAATGAATGTTTCGACGGCCTTCCGGATTTACATTTCACGACCGACGCCGGACCGCTGGATGTCCTGACTGAAGTCTGTGGCGTGGGCGATTACGCCGCCAACGTAGCGAATTCAGTCGCCATGGATTTCGCGGGAGTTCGGTGCAGAATTCTTGGACTCAATTCATTAATTCGCGCAAAGCTCGCTACCGACCGTCTGAAAGACAAATTGGCGATAAGGGAGCTCGATGCCATAACCAAGAATTGCCCCATTATCCGATAATCCTGGCGTACAGCGTGTATGGATGCACGTGTTTGCCGTCTCACGGAGGAGAGCATGTCGGCAGAGTTGGGCGATTCGGCAATAGAAACCATTTGATCTGCGGCGCGTAAACGGACGGCTTTTTACACCGGCGGTTCAAGGCGGAGGTGGCCATCAAGTATGGCAATGCTAAGGCGAATGTCCTTATGGCCCTTCCCGCGACGAAGGCAGTATAGGGTGCAATGGAACTTCCCTGGTTAATCCCTCGGGGATTGCAAGTCCTTGCCAGCAAAACAGATGTTAGTAGGGGCGGTGGGGATCGGACCCACGACCTTCGGCTTAAAAGGCCGCTGCTCTACCACTGAGCTACGCCCCTGCGGGAGACATCCCTCGATTCTAACGTGCGCGCGCGGAACCGGCAACGCGCATTCTGGGCGTCAATCCGCGGAGGGAACTTCGCTTGCGTCCAGGGCGCGGCGTGCGCGCTTGCGTTTCCAGACGTAATCCTTGCGCAGCTTTTGCTGATGCTTTTTCACCTGCGCCTCGAGTTCGGCGAACGCGGCCTTCGCGCTCGCGCGCACGTCGGATCCCAGGCCCGTGGCGTATAGCGTTCCGGTGGGCAGCGTGAGACGCAGGGAAAAGCCCAGTTCGGATTTCCGCGGCGTCTTCTCGATCGAACTGTGAAGCTCGACCAGGTCGGGAGCATATTTCTTGAGCAGGCGATTCAGCTTTTCCACGTGCCGCCCGAAATCTTCCTCCACGGCCTTGCGATGCTCGGCGTCGACGTTTCTGTATGTGATTTTCATGCCCCCGCCTTCCGTCCGTGGAAAATCCGAAGAGCATCCGCACGGATGCGAATCCAGAATAACGCGCGGGGCGGCGGCTTGCAACCCGCCTCGAAATTCGGTGGTGACTCAGTTTGACTTCTGCGGTGCCGCTCGGAGCCAATCCTAAGAGTAGCCTGCTCATGAAGGGCGTGGCTTCAGGGGCTACAGCCCCCTCTTTTGCAGCTTTTTCGCCGGACCTGAAGGTCCGGCCTCCTCAAAACCATCTCGGGGGGAGAATACAATGAGAAGCAACACCCAATTGGAGCAGTGTCCCAAATTGTCATAACGGATTATTTTTTGAAAAGGTCTTCGAAGGCTCTGCGCGCGTCGTTGGGGCGTGAGGCGGGGGCCGCGGCCGGGGCGTTCGTGGCGTAGGTGACCGGCGAAGTGTCCTTTTCCACGGTCATCCGAAATTCGAAAAACGTGCAGTCGTTTTTCGCGTCCTTCTTCGCGATCCGCTCCGGGATGGGCTGATTGCACTCGAACTGCTTGCCCGTATCGAAATGGACGCACTGCTTGCAGCTGTGCAATTCGGCGTGGCAGCGCGGGCATGCGGTGTTCGCATCGAAGCCGGGCGCCAGCACCGCGCCGCAACTTGTGCAGCGCGCCCTCATCACCGTTCCCACCATTCGGGGCGTGCGCGGCCCCAGCAATTCCTGCTTGGGACGCGGCTCGCTCGGCGGCCGGTCGGTGCGTTCGCGCTTCTTCTCGTCGGCATCGCTGTCGCGATAGCCCCTCTGTTTATACTTCCGCTCCATGAACTCCTCCTGGGGGGATAACCCATCATACTCCGAAACGCCGCGCGCAGGCCGTCTACTTCATTTGGGCCGTCGAATCGTAATCGGACGTCGGTCAAGCATGTGGCCCGAGTCCTTCCACCGAATCTTGAGTGGGCTCATTTGCGGAGCGCCTCCTTTCGCCGCGCCCAGACTTTCGATAGACCCTCGAGCGGCAAATCCGGTTGCAGAAATTTGTGCGGCCGTCCATCCGTTCGCGGGAAGCAGGCCAAAACCGCTTCGGCGGCCAGATAGCCGCTGCGAACCGCTCCCTCCATCGTGGCGGGCCAGCCTGTGCGCGTCCAATCGCCGGCCAGGAAAAAATTCCTCACACCGATTTCCTGTCCGGGACGCCAGCGGTCCACGCCCGGCTCCGGAGAAAACGTTGCGTTCACTTCCTTGATCACCGTGGCTTTCAGCATTTGCGCCTTTCGCGCGGCTGGAAGAACGTCCTCCAACTCCCTGCGGCATAAATCAATAATTTCCTGCCGCGAGCGCGGCACCAAATCATACGACGCGCTAATCACCAGCTGCAGGTACTGTCCGCCGGCGCCCGGGGCACGCGCGGCCGCGGAATCCAAATTCGCGCTGCCGCCATCCTCCGCCGCAAGGAGCGCCGACCTATTGAATATCCACTGCGTCGTGTGGTCCAGCAGCGCCAAATACGGCTCTTCCATCACGGCGCGGTCGAACCAGAAATGCACTCCCGTGATCGGAGAAGTTTTGATGCGCCGGAGGCCGCCGAGGGGCGCCGCTGCTTCGCTCATCTCCGCGGGCACGAGGCCGAGCAGCGCATCGTGCGGCACGCAGGCGATGCACGCGTCCGCCGCTATCTCCGAACCATCCTCGAGGACCATGCCCGCAAAGGCATTTTCCCGCACGCGAATCTCGCGGACTCCCGATCGCAGCCGGACTTCCCCTCCCGCGCGAACAACCGCATCACGGCAGCCTTCGTAGAGTTCGCCGAGCGGCACGCGCGGAATACCCACCCGGTATCCACCACGGTTCGCGAGGAAAGCCTTCCAGAAAACTTCGATTCCGTAGCGCGCGTCGGTGCGGGCCAGTTTCTCGTCGAGCGCGCTCACCAGCACGACGCGCCAGAATCGCTCGATGGCGCCCGGCATCTGCCGCATCCGGTGCAGCCACTCCAGCATGGAAATTCCGGCGATTTCCGGCGGCTCGCCGCCCGCTCGCGCAATGGCAACGAGCGCCTGGGCGATGGCTCGCTTGTCCGCCCAAGTGAGCGAGCGAAAAAAAAGGAACGACGGCGCCAGATGCAGCGGCGGAGGCAAGGCCGATGCTCGCATCACCGACCTGCGGCCCTGCGCGTCCATGAAGTACAGCCGGTCGTAGAACCGGATTTTGCCGTCCGCACCGGCGCGGCGATAAAAATCCGCCAGGTTCGTGCAGCAACCGAGCGTCACGTGCTGGCAATTGTCCACTTCGCTGCCGTCAGGCAGTGTATAGGAAGTGGCGCGCCCGCCCAGGCGTGGACGCTTCTCGAACAGGCGGACGCGGAAGCCCGCTTCAGCCAGCGCGACGGCGGAGGCCAGGCCCGCCAGACCGCCGCCGATCACCACTACGCTTTGCGAGGACATCCTTCTTCCACCAGCCGGCAATTCCCGCCGCGAGGAGATACTGAACTTTTTCTGCTTTGGAAAGCGACACGCGCGAGCCGAACACATCGAAGCCGCGCTCTTCGATCCGCGCGAGCAGGCTGCTATACGTCCGGATCAAAGCTCCCAGCGTTGCGCGGCTGTCCGGATCCACTTGCTGAACCAGCGGCGCGCCTTCCTCATAGAAGCGCCAGGCACGCTCGGCTTCGAATTCCAGAAGATTGCGGAGCGCCGGAGTGAGCGGCCCGCGCAGGTCCTCGACGCGCACGCCGAAGCGCTCGAGGTCTTCCGCCGGAATATACACGCGGCCCATTTCGAAATCGGTGCGCACGTCGCGGAGGATGTTCGTCAGTTGAAACGCGAGTCCCAGGCGCTCCGCCAGGTCCGGCGCGCGCGGATCGCGGAAGCCGAATACGTGGAGGCAGGTGAGTCCCACGGTGCCGGCCACGCGATAGCAATATTCGGAGAGGCGATCGAAGGTGGCGTACGATGCGACGGTCAAATCCATTTCCGCGCCCAAAATCAGATCGTGGAAATAGCGCGTGGGGATCTCGAAGCGTTCGATCGTGTTCGCAAGCGCGGGAAGAATGGCGTGGCCTTCCGTGTTCCCGGCAATCGCTTCGTCGAGCATGGCGCGCCAGCGGGCCAGGCCGCGGCGCTTCGATTCCAGCGTGGCGCTCTCGTCCGACACGTTGTCCACCAGCCGCATGAAGGCGTAGAGCGCGCAGAGCGCGTTGCGCTTCTCCTTGCGCAGGCCGTAGAACGCCAGATAGAAGCTGCTGTGCGCGGCGCGCGCGACGCGCTGGCATTCCGCATAAGAGATGCGAACATTCTCCGTTTCGTTCGCCGCGCCAAAAGTACGCTCAGTGCGCGCCTGGCTTGACTCGGACGGCGGCTCGGGCAGGGAAGCGGCGCCCTCCCGCGCCGGGCCGGCGCCGGCAAACGCGCGCGAGACGAGCGCGCGGCCGAGAAGGGCAAGCTGCGCGCGCTTCGAAATTGCGGGGCGGCGTTCGAGCGTGTTATAGCCCGAGGATTCGATGGCCTTGAGGACGGCGAGCCCGCCGCGGCTGAACATATCAATGTCCACGCGCAGGAACGGCTCGACGGACGCCGCCAGAGGCAGCCCTGCGGCGAAAAGCTCCCGCGTGCGGGAAATCAGCGACTTCATCAGCGCGGCGTAGCGCGCATCGAAGCGCCCCGCGACAATATCCGCCTCGCCGAGTCCATAAGCGGCCAGCGCGTCGAGCGGGATATAGATGCGGCCCTTCTCGAGATCGCGCGCGACATCCTGCCAGAAATTCGCAAGCTGCAGCGCCGTGCATGTGTAATCGGAAAGGCGCTGCCGCTCCTCGTCGCGGTAATCGCACAAATAGAGGACCAGACGCCCCACGGGATTGGCCGAATAGACGCAGTAATCGAGAACGCCGTCCCACGTGGCGTAGCGATGGACCCTCTGATCCTGGCGAAACGCACGGAGAAGATCGCGGAAGGGCTGCGCGGGAATCTGCTTCGCGCGAATCGTCTCGCCCAGAGCGATCAGCACTGGGTGCAAAGGGCCATGTCCACGTTCGTAGAGGAGGCCTAGCTCGTCTTCCCAGGCGTCGAGCAGCTCGAGCGCACGCGCGGGATCCGCTACTTCATCGCCGAGGTCGTCCGACCAGCGGCAATACGCATATACGTTGTAAAAATGCTGGTGCAGGTGGCGCGGCAGCAGCCACGAGACGACGTTGAAATTTTCGTAGTGGTGCGTGGCGAGCCAGCGCGTGTAGCGCTCGGCTTGCTGCATGCTGCAGCCTTCCGGTGGAAGGTTGCGGGCGAGATCGAGTTCCGGCGTAGGCAACATGGAAATTGCAGCGATTCGAGCGAACCTTCATTCAACGCATCAGGCCGGCTCCCCAATCCTTCCGCGGAAACCGCACGGGTCAGGGAATGACGGCGGTCTTCATTTCGCCATTCCGATTTTTCATTTTTTCGAAGACGCGCGGCAATTCGGAGAGCGGGACCTCGCCGTTGATGAAGTCGCTCGCCCGGATTTCGCCGCGCGCGATGGCATCCATGGCCTCGCGGATGAAGCGCGGCGTATGGTGAAACGTCGACATGATGGTGATTTCGGAATAGTGGAGCGCCGCCGGATCGATGCGCATCTCGGAGCCTTGCGGGCATCCACCGAAGAGATTCACGGTCCCTCCCTTGCGCACCATTTCGAGCGCCCATTGCCACGTCGCGGGCGTGCCGACCGCTTCGATCACGGCATCGGCGCCGCGTCCGCCTTCGGTCAGCTCGCGGACCTTCTCCACCGGGTTCTCGATTTTCTCGACGTCGAACGCGGCCACAGCGCCCAGCCGCTCGGCGGCGGCGATCTGGCTCTTGCGCTTGCCCACCGCGATCACGCGGACCTTGCGGCCCGAAAGCACGCGGATGAACTTCAGTCCGATCGGCCCGCAGCCGATGACCACCACCGTTTCGCCCGGCTGGATTTGCGTCTCGTGGATGCCGCGCAGGACGCAGGCGAGCGGCTCGGCCATGGCCGCGTCCTGGAACGATACGTGATCGGGGATTTCCACCACGTTCTGGCGGACGATTCTTCCCGGAATGCGGATGTATTCCGCGTAGGCGCCGTTGTTGAAGAGCAGATCCTCGCAGAGGTTCGGCTGGCCCTTGTGGCAGAAAAAGCAGACGCCGCAGGGCGCGGAATTCGCCGGCACCACTCGCATGCCGCGGCGCATGGCGCCATTCACGGCGGAGCCTTTTTCTTCGACGACGCCGGCCAATTCGTGGCCGAACAGGGAGGGAGGCTGGATCATGCGCGCATGGAAGCCCTGCTTCCAGACCTTCAAATCCGTGCCGCACGTGAGGGCCACCGCGACGCGGACAAGAATCTCGTCCTCGGCAAGCGTGGGAATATCCACGCGTTCGATCTTCACATCCTCACGGCCGTACAGAACGGCCGCATTCATGTGTCCGTTTCTTTCCATCGCTTTCATGCGTGAGTGATCACCACTTTCAGCGTATCACCCTTCGGGCGGCCCGCCAATTCCAAGGCATCCGCGATGCGCTCGAGCGGAAACCGGTGCGAAATCATTTCGCGAACCGGAATGCGCCGCTCGAAAACAAGCGCCGCCGATTCCTCTTGCTCGTCCACCGAAGCGCTATAGCTGCCGAGAATTTCCTTCTCCTCGATCCCCACGGCCGCGGCGGGAAATTCGAGCTGCAAGGCCGGGTCGTTATGGGCAAACAGTAGCACGCGTCCGCCGGGCCGCGCGAGAGCCAAGGCCTCCGGGACCGATGATGGATTGGGCACGGCCACGAGGACCGCGTCCGCCCCGCGTCCGTCGGTGCGGCGGCGAATCTCTTCGAGGAGTTTTCCGTCCGCCGGGTTGAAGGATTCCGACGCGCCGAAGCGCAAGCTGGCCTCGCGGCGTCCGGCGATGGGATCGCTCGTATACACGATACCGCCTTCGAACTTCGCGAGCGCGGTCAAAAGCATTCCCACGGGTCCCTGCCCGAGCACGACAATCGTCTCGCCCGGCGCAACGCGCGCCTTGTGGACCGCTTTCAGGCAGGTGTTCACCGGCTCGACGAACGTGGCTTCCTCGAAGCTCACATCGGAGGGGAGCGCGATCATTCCGCGCTCGACGATCCAGGGCATCGCGCGGACATATTCCGCGAAGCCGCCGCCGTTCGGGTCAAAACCCGCCGTAAGACCCACCTTCTTGTAACCCGCGCACTGCGAGAAAAGTTTCTTTTTGCAGTAAAAGCAGCCGCCGCATGGCACGTGATGAAAACTGACCACGCGGTCGCCGGGCTTGAATTTCGTCACACCGCGCCCCGTCTCCACCACTGTGCCGGCGAGCTCGTGGCCCAGAATTTGCGGCGGCTTGATGAAGCCGTGGTGAATCTTTTTGATGTCCGTGCCGCACACGCCGCACGCGGCCACGCGGAAGAGCACTTCGCCTTCGCCAATCTCGGGAATGGGCACCGACTCGACCACCACGCGCCCCTGCCCGCGATACACGCCCGCGCGCATCTGGCCGCCGTGCTTCGCTCCGCCGCCGTGCGCTCCGATTTGTGTGGCCGTGTGGCTCATCGCTCTCGTCAGGTTGTGGCTGTCGCTTTGTCCAGGAGTTCCGCTCGCCCGGCAATGGCGGCAATATAACAGTCGAGGAAGCCCGCGAGCGATTCCGCCGCCGCTTTGCTTTGGCGCCCGAGCCGCATGAGACTGGGAATCGCCTCAGGATGGAGAGCCACTTGGCCCAGGACGCGCGGCACGCTCAGCTGGCCCTCGCTATTGAACATTCCGCCCATGTCCAAAGGCAAGTCCTCATCCACGGAGTCGCTGACGGCCCTTATGGCGATTGCCGGAATGCCATTCGCATGGGCTTCGTACAAGATGTCGAAGCTTTCCATCTCCACGGCGTCCGCGGTTTCGCCGAGGTGGCGCTTTTCTTCCGCCCTGGCAACCACATGCCCGGCGCTATAAAATTGGTCCACGAGCGTCGCGCCACATTCGGTGGCAAACGAAATGAGCGCCTCGCTGCTCCGCAATATTCGATCCACCATTTCGGCGCGCGGGGTTTCCGAGAACACGCTTTGGGCCGCCAGCACCTGTCCGACACGATAGGCGGGACGCAATGCGCCTGCCAATCCGGAACTGACGCAGAAATTAAAAGCGCCGGGGTCGCCGCGCATCAATTCCCTGGTTGCCGCGCCCGCTCGCGCCGGGCCGACGCCCGTTAAGAGCACTTCCACTTCGGAACTGCCGATTCGAGCGCAGTATGTCTCCGCAGCGCCGGATTTGCCGGAACGAAACTCGTGCCTTGCTCGCCAGGGAGCGAATTCATTTTCGAGCGCGAATGCAACCAGTATCCTCATGTTCGAAGCTATGCCGATAAAAGAAATTCCTCACACCGCTCAGTTGGACGATTTAGAAACAATGGCCGAAGTAAATTATGCGGCCTGCGCGCGAACGGCCGGCTTGCGCGCGGCGCCGCTGGGAACGTATCCATGCTCTTCATACCAGCGCACGGCGCGTTCGAGCGCCGCTTCCACAGGTCCCGGCTTGTAGCCGAGTTCGCGGGCGGCCTTATCGCTTTCGACGAACATCCGGTGGCGCGACATCTTCACGCCCTCCACCGGAATCCTCGGCTCGCGGCGCGTGAGGCGCGAGAACCACTCATCCGCGTATCCTGCGGCGAGCGCGGCGGCGTGCGGCAAGCGCACGCGCGGCGCGGGCCGGCCCGTAATCGTTGAGAGCGCGTCCAGAATCTGCTTGAGCGTCATATTGCGCGCGCCCAGGATGTACCGTTCGCCGATGCGTCCCTTTTCCGCGGCAAGCAAGTGCCCGGCGGCAACGTCTTCGACCGCCACCACGTTCAATCCCGTGTCCACATACGCGGGCATCCTGCCATTCAAAAAATCCACGATGATGCGTCCCGTGGGCGTTGGTTTCCAGTCGCCCGGGCCGACGGGCGCCGTGGGATTCACGATCACCACGGGCAAGCCCGCGGCAGCCGCTTTGATGGCTTCGAGCTCGGCGAGAAATTTCGAGCGCTTATAGTGGCCAATCATCTGGCTAAGAGTCGCGTGCGTCTCTTCGTTCGGTAGCGCGCCCGGAGCGTGCGTGACGGCGATCGTCGCCACGGTGCTGGTGTACACCACGCGCTCGACGCCCGCGCTTCGCGCCGCCTCGAATACGAGCCGCGTGCCTTCCACGTTGCTCTCGTAAATCTCTTGCGGGTTGCGCGTCCACAGGCGGTAATCCGCCGCCACATGAAAGACGCGGCGGACACCCTTCATGGCGCATCCGAGCGATACGAAGTCCCGCAGATCACCTTCTGCGCGCTCCACCTGCAATCCTTCGAGCGAACGCAAATTGCTGGCCGGACGGACAAGAACCCGAACCGAATGCCCTGCGTTGATCAGTTGCCGGGCGACGTGACTTCCTACGAATCCCGTGGCGCCGGTGACAAGCGTGGTCATAAAATGCGGAAAACCTCGTTCTCTTGCTTCTCTTGCGCCACAACTCCCGCGTGGGACGGCGCTTGGTCTTTTTTCGTGCTCGCCGCTCGCTCGCCGGAAGACCCATTCGAATGTCCATTGCCGTTCGAGTATCCATTTCCGTTGCCGGTCTTGGCGCGCTTGCCGCCCTTCAGGCCGCCCATGCGCCCGGAGATGGTCCAGGTGAACATTTTCCAGGTGTCGCTTAGCTTTTTGTTGCCGCCGATCACAGCGGAGGCTTCGTATCCCGCGTGCACCATGCAATCCTGGCAGCGCGGGTCGCGTCCGTGGCCGTACTTTTCCCACGGTGTGTTGTCGATCAAGTCCTTGAAAGTTTCGTGGTGGGCATCCGTCATCAGATAGCACGGGCCCTTCCAGCCGCGCGGGTTGTAAGTCGGATTGCCCCACGCGGTACACATCAAGTCGCGCTCGCCGCGCAGAAACTCCATGTAGATGGGCGAAGTGACAATGTTGAAGCGTTCCAGCAACTGGCTGGCGCGGCGGAATTTTTCCCGGATTTCGTCGCGCGACATGAAGATTTCCTTGGTCATCACGGCGGCGTAGGAATAGGCGGGCGAAATCATGTGGCCATCCACGCCCAGCGTCTGCAAGTAGGCGAGGAGTTCGGCGATTTCCTCGATGTCGGTTTCCTTGTAGACCGTGGTGTTCGACGTCACAAGAAAGCCCGCCGCCTTCGCGGCCTTGATGCCTTCGATGGCTTCGCGGAACACGCCGTCGCGTTCCACGCAGATGTCGTGGGTTTTCTCGAGGCCGTCGAGGTGCACGTTGAAGAAAAGGCGCGAAGTCGGCTTGAAATCGCGCAGGCGCTTGCGGATGAACATTCCGTTGGTGCAAAGATAGATGTGCTTCTTGCGCGCCAGGATTTCCCCCGCCAGCCGGCCGATCTCCGGATAGATCAAGGGTTCGCCGCCGCAGATGGAAACGATGGGAGCGCCGCAGTCGTCCACCGCGCTCAGGCACTCCTCCACCGTGAGCATCTCATTGATCGTGGATTTGTATTCGCGAATGCGGCCGCAGCCCGTGCACGTGAGATTACACGCGTGGAGCGGTTCGAGCATCATCACGAGCGGGTACTTCTTGTCGCCGCTCAGGCCCTTGCGGGTCAGGTAGCCGGCCATGCTCGTCGTCAAACTTAAAGGAACTCTCATTCATTACCCCCAATGTCCATTTAGATGCTCGATCTCTTCGGCATGGATCTGTATGCCCGGATTTTTTCTCCGGCCTTTGCGCAGATTGTCGTAGCGCGCCAGCGCATAGAGCGGGAAAGAAATTCTGTAGAAATGATATTTCAGATAGAAAACGCACGGAAAACCCGTGCCCGTAAATTCATCTTCATTCCAGGTTCCGTCGGCGTTCTGGCGCGCAACGAGCCACGCCACGGCGCGCTCGGCCGCCGGGTCGTCCGGCCCGGCCGCCGCCAGCAGGCCGATAAGTCCCCAGGCCGTTTGCGACGCGGTGCTCGGACCCTGGCCTTTCAACGCGGGATCGAAATACGAGAGCGCGGACTCCCCGAAGCCGCCGTCGGCATTCTGCACGGAGCGCAGCCAGTCCGCGGCGCGCTGGTATTCGGGTTGCGAGGCCAGCGCGAGAGTTTCGAGCGCGCGCAGGACACCGCTCGTGCCGTAAATGTAGTTGACGCCCCAGCGTCCGAACCACGCGCCGCTCGATGTCTGATCGCTCCGCAGGTACGCGCTCGCTCGCTCGATCACCGGATGCGACGCGGACCATCCCATTTGCCCTAGGCATTCGACCGCGCGCGCGGTGACGTCCGCCGTGGAAGGATCGAGCATTGCGTTGTGATCGGCGAAGGGAATGTGATTCAGGAACTGCAAGTTGTTTTCGTGGTCGAAGGCGCCCCAGCCGCCGTCGCTATTCTGCATGCTCATGAGCCACGCCAGCCCGCGGCGAATCGCCCCGCGCTGCCGGGCGGGTTCGGGGTCCGCCACGCGTCCCAGAGCCATCAGCACGAAGGCCGTGTCGTCCACGTCGGGATAGTGGTCGTTGCGAAATTCAAAAGCCCATCCGCCGGGTTCGGCCTTTCGGTTCTTCACCTGCCAATCGCCGGAGCCGAGAATCTGCTTATCGAGCAGCCAGCGTTCCGCAGCCACCAGGGATGGATGCGCGGGATCGAGTCCGGCCTCTTCGAGCGAAACCATGGCAATGGCCGTATCCCAGACCGGCGAGATGCAAGGCTGCATGCGAATCTTGCCCTTTTCCTCTATCTTGTAGCGCTCGAGAAATTGCATTTCCCTGGCCACCAGGGGATCGGTCGTATCGCTGCCAGAGGCGAGCAAGGCATAAATCGAGTTCATCATGGCGGGTAAAATCGTTGCCAGGCCGTCGCTGCGCTCGATGCGCTGGAGCATCCATTTTCTTGCGCGCCCGAGCGCGGTCTTGCGCAACGGTTTCCAAGGCAGCTGCTCGTAAAGCATCAGGCCGCGGTTCAGCGCCAAAAAACAGTTTCGCCAGGAAACCACGCGCCGGTCCCAGACAAATGAGTGCGGCTTCCCGGCAGGAACCTTGAAAAGCTCGTCCACGGTCACGCCCTTGGGCAGGCGCCAGGCGGGCTTGTGGGCGTACACGATGGAGAGAGGAATCACGATTCCCCGCGTCCACGAAGACATCTCGTAAATATTCAGGGGAAACCAGTTCGGCAGCAGCATCAGCTCTGGCGGAATTGCCGGAACTAAATTCCAACCCACGGCGCCAACCATGGCGAGATAAAAACGCACGTACGAATTCGTGGCTTCCAAGCCTCCCAGCTCGTGGATTTTTCTCTTCGCGCTTTCCAGGTGCGCGGCCGTGGCGGGATCGCCGGCCAATCGCAGCGCCACGTAGGCCTTCACCGTGGGATTCAGTTCCGACGGGCCCCCGTGAAAAATATTCCAGCCGCCATCGGGAAGCTGCTTTTCGCGGATATACTTGGCAAGTTTTCTGGCTTTTTCCGACTTCAACTGGCCGAGAACATGGAGGTAGAGAATATAGTCCGATTCGAGAGTCGTATCGGCCTCAAGTTCGGCCCACCAGTAGCCCTCTTGAGCCTGCGCCGAAAGCAGCCAGTTCACGCTCCGGCCCACTGCCTCCCCGACCTGCGATTCCATATCGCGTGAGGCGATAGACGCGGTGCCCTGTGAGGTGCCCTCGGCTGTGGTTGGCGTGCGAAGTCTCACTTCTGGTGTCATCAAACCCTCAGATATAATTTTCCAGGTACCTCGAACACACTCTCATACACCAAATGCCCTCGCTCTCACCGAGAGCCTATTCTGGATCACGCGCCGTATCTTGCCACTCTTCTGCCTGGGCTGGATTGCTATTCGGCACGGCGAAATCCCGCACCCGCAACTCGAACGCCCTGCGCCGCTGGTTTGTGTCGGGCGACCCTCTCCGGCCAGAAGAAATCGCCCAATCTGCCTGACTTACAGATACTTACAGCCCCGCGTAACATTATCTTTCGTATGCAATGTGCGGTCAACTAAAAATCCGCGGCCATTGCCATCACAACGGGTTATAGGTGGGATGCAGCGACCCGCGGCAATGCTGCCTGCCAAAAAATGGCACATGGATGGCGCCCGGAGCAACCGTTGGCCGGATGCGGGACCTTGCCGTTCCGTCACTCGCTGTTCGATGGCCGCTCCTGCTGGGGCATACCCGCTCGCGCCTCTTCGAGCCTGCGAACCCGCCCAGCCAGCTCGGCAAGACGCGCGAACCATGCGTATTGCTCCTTAAATTTGGTGAGCCGCCGCGCGGGTGTACCCCACACCGTTTCTCCTCTGCGGATGAGCTTGCCAGGCAGGATTCCCGCCTGTCCTCCAATGATCGCTCCATCCTCGATTGTGCAACGGTTACCCATTCCCGCTTGTCCACCGACGAGCACATGCTCGCCCAGTGTGCAGCTTCCCGAAATGCCCGCCTGCGAGGCGATTGCGGAATGGTCGCCAATGGTCACGTTATGCGCGATCTGGACGAGGTTATCTATTTTCACTCCCGCGCCGATTCGCGTGGTTCCCAGCGAGCCGCGGTCAATGGTGGTATTGCAGCCGATTTCGACGTCATCGCCCACTTCCATGGCGCCGATTTGCGGAAACTTCAAATAGCGTCCCTCGTCGAAGACGTAGCCAAACCCGTCGCCGCCAATGACCGTGCCCGAATGCACTTCCACGCGATTTCCCAGCCGCGAACCCGGGTACAAAGTCACGCGCGGGTGCAGCCGGCAATTTTCCCCCACGCGAGCCCCCGGCCTACGAAACAGAACGCCTCAATCACCGTTCCCGCGCCGATTTCCACGTCCTCTTCGATCACGGCATAAGGCCCGGCGGAAACATCCGGCGCGAGCCGGGCGCTTGCGGCCACGACGGTTGTGGCATGGACACCCGCCCGCGCAGCCGGACACGGCAGAAGCCATTCCGCCGCCTTGGCAAAAGCCAGCTTGGGGTCCTTCACTTCGAGGATCGTCTTACCTCTAAGCCGCGTGCCGGGCGGCGCAAGCACACACCGGGCCGCCGATTCTGCCGCGCGTCCCATGTGGCGCGCCGAATCGGCATAGATCAGGTCCTCCGCGCGTGCGCTTTCAGGACTTGCCATGCCTGAAACAGGTGCCCGCGCATCTCCTTCGAGTCTGGCTCCCAAAGATTGTGCAAGTTCACCGGCTGTAAGAGTCATGGCCGCCTCTCCGTCATGCGTTTCTCGAGATGAAAATACACAGCGCCTGAATTAAAACGGATAAATCGGTGGCTCGCCCGGCGGGCGCGTTTTCCACCGCTTGTGAACCCAAAGCCACTGATCGGGGTGCGCGCGCACGTATTCTTCAATCGACCGCATGAAACGCGCCGTATTTTCACGGACGTCCGCCTCTTCATTCCCGGTGCTCGCGAGTTCGATGGCAGGCTCGAATCGCAAGCGGTATTTCCGCCGGCCGCCGTCCCACGAAAGAAAGCCGGGGACGACCGCCGCCTCCGTACGCAATGCGATCCGTGCCAGCCCCGCGCTGGTCGAGGCCAGGGTGCCGAAGAAGGGCACGAACACTCCTTCTTCGAGCGTCGCATTATGGTCGGCGAGGATTCCCACGGTCCCGCCTTCGCCGAGCACCTTCAAAATCGCGCGCGCCGACCGGTTCTTTTCGATGGGCTGATTTCCGGAAAGGCAGCGATACTGGTTGATGAGCGCATCCACGCGGCGGTTCGCGATGGGCCGCACCAGGAAGTGCAGAGGGTGTCCATAGAGCGCCTGCGCGAAGGAGGCCAGTTCCCACGCGCTCATGTGCCCGGTCAGAAACAGCACGCCCTTTCCCCGGCGCCGCGCCCGATCGAAGTTCTCGAATCCGTCCAGCACGACGATTCGTTCGATCCCCTCGCGAGTGTATTTCGGAAACTGCGAAAACTCCCCGGCCATCCAGCCAATCTGCCGGACCATGCCGCGGATCCATCGCTGGCGCTGCCGGGCGCTCTCGTTCGGAAACGCCCGCTCCAGGTTGAACATCGCGGCGCGGCGCAACGGCCTACGAACCACGTACGCAGCCGCCGCGACGGCTGCTCCCGCGAACCGCGCCGCCGGCCTGGGCAAGAGTCCCAGTGATTTCAGCCCGGCCCACGCCACAGCGTATTCAAGCCATTCCCTCATCGCGTGCCATTATGCTAGAGGCTCCTCAGCGGACGCTAGTGCGCGCGCCTCGCTAGGGCGCCGAAACCGGTGGAATATTCTTCAGGAAGAAATTTACGATCAGACTTTCGTAGTTCCTGCGATCGTCGTCGGACATATCGGAATAGCTCAAGCTATTGCTTGCCATCTGCTTCGGGTCGGGGGCCGCGTAGGATATTCCGAGAGTATCGTCCGCCAGCTCGGGACGGTCCTCGGACTCGATAAGCAGCTTGGGAATGCCAGCCGTCTTCCAGAGCCGCTCGGGCAAGGGGGGTTGATTGCGGAAACTATAATTCAGCAGCCGGAACCCGAGATCGGAAAAGCGGCTGATCAAAGGCAAAACCGCGAGGCCGGAATGCTTCACCTGGATCTGCACCATGTCGCGCGGGTCCGCGTAAACGTCGTCCACGGCGAAGGCCGCAATCCTCGGGTCGGACTCGGCCACTTCCATCGCGGCGTATCCCCCCATGTCCACGCCCCACAATCCGAAATGCCGCGGGTCCACATCGTCGCGCTTGGCGAGCGCATCGACCGCCGCGCGAACTTCCCCCGTCTCCCGATAGCCGAGCGTCGTAATGCCCGGACTGACTCCATGGCCGGCGAAATCGAACGTGAGAACATTAAATCCATGATCCTGCAGTGCCGAGACAAGCGTCAGCACCTCGGCGCGCTGCGAGTGGTATCCATGGCAGACGACCACCGTGGGACCTCCGCGCAAGCCCGGGAAAAACCAGCCTTCGCGCGTTGCTCCGCTCACCGGGAACGAAAACGTCGTGGGATGGCCCATCATCACGCTCAAATCGGTCGCCACGGGCGTCCCTGTCGGGCGGAGAATCTGGTAGAGGAGAAATCCCGAAACCGTGGAAACCGTGACAAAACAGAACAGAAGCAGCGCCAGCAGTCCGGACAAAACCTTGGCAAGGCGCGACGTGGGGTCGCGCAGCTCTGAAATGACTTCCATCCGTTGTGCGCGGGCGCTCGAAATTCTCGCCTCAGCGAGTCGAATCTTAGCATAGTTCCGCGGCGAAACCCCCGCGCATCTCCCGCGCAAGGTGCGAGCGAATTGCGCCGCTAGCATATCGTGCCGTTTGGGTTCTCTGGCCGCGGGCAGTTATAATGGGACGGAGAATAGCGCCTCCCATGGAAATCGCCGATCTCCGCCAGTTAAATTCGCGGCGCCTCGCGACGCTGTTCCAGGAGGAAATCCTGCGCTGGCGCGAGGAGCTTTTCTGGGACTATCGCCCCTCGATTGACCTGATCAGCAAATTCATTGATTCGCGCGCGCTGGCCGGCTATGCCGCATTCGAGGGAGGGCAGCCGGCCGGTTACGGTTTCTACGTCCTCGAGGACCACAAAGGGCTGATCGGAGGCCTTTTTGCTTCTTCCCGCTACCCCCAGGCCTCGGTCACCGAGCGGCTCTTGACCGAAATGCTGGCCACGCTCCAGTCCACGCCCCACCTCCAACGCATCGAAGCGCAGTTGATGCCCTTCGGCACCGAACTCGATCCCGCTTTTCTCTCGCAGCACTTCCGTTTGCACACGCGCCAGTTCATGCTTCTGCCGCTCGCGGAAGCGAAGCTCAGCGGCAAGCCGCTCTCGCCCGGCCTTCGCATCGAGCCTTGGACCGACCGCGCCCTCGATTCCGCGGCGCGGCTGATCCATCTTGCCTACGCCGACCATGTGGACGGCCAGATCAACGACCAATACCGCAGCGAGGCCGGCGGCCTGAAGTTTCTTCGCAATATCGTGCTGCTTCCGGGCTGCGGCCAGTTTCTGCCCGAGGCGTCGTTCCTGGTGCGCTCGGCGACGGGCGACGGGCTGACGGCCATGGTGCTTGCATCCCGCGTGGCGGAAGGCGTGGGCCACACCACGCAGATTTGCGTCCTGCCCGGCCATCAGGGCCACAGCATCGGACGCCAATTGATGGAGCACTCGATCCTGGCGTTGCGCCGCCTGAGCTACGAATCGCTGTCGCTGACGGTCACGTCCGTGAACAAGCGCGCCGTGGAGCTATATGAGCACCTCGGATTTACCACCGTGAAGAAGTTTGCCGCGGGTGTCTGGCAGGCCTAACAGGCTACAGAAAAATTCCGCAGTTTAGGGGGTCGGAGCTTTAGCTCCGACATCAGACTCGCATTTTCATCAAGGGTTTTAACCCCTGAGGCTCCGACTTTTGCTTTTTCCCTCACCCTCATCCCTCACCCTCATCCCTCGCCCTCATCCCTCACTTCTTGGCGCGATCTTTGAGCAGGCCTTTCAGCTCGTCCATGAATTCCTTCACATCCTTGAAATCGAGATACACGGAAGCAAAGCGCACGTAGGCGACCTTGTCGAGTTTCTTCAAGCGCGCCATCATGTGCTCGCCGATTTCGGTGGTGGTGCGCTCGCGTTCGGGCGCCTCGCTGACGAACGCCTCGGCCTCGTCCACGATGGTCTCGAGCTTGCCCACCGGCACGGGACGCTTCTCGCACGCCTTCAGCAGGCCCTGCAGAAGTTTCTGCCGCTCGAATTTTTCGCGGCGGCCGTCCTTCTTGATGACCATGTAGGGAATTTCGTCGATGCGCTCGTAGGTGGTGAAGCGCCGCTTGCACTTCAGGCACTCGCGGCGCCGCCGGATCAGGTCGCCCGTGCGCGCCTCGCGCGAATCCACCACCCTATCGTCCAGGTGCGCGCAAAAGGGACACTTCACCGCAGCCTCGCTTGGGAATCCGCGGCGTGCTCCGCTTCGGCCAGAAGCTCGGCTTCGCCCGCTTTTTCTTCCGCTCGCGCCATCCGCCGCAGTTCTCCCACGGACCATCCCTCGCGCAGAAGCAACGGCACGCCCGCCACGCAGCAGCCGGCGAACGACACGAGCCACAGCACGATGGAGGCGACCGCCGCCGGCTCCTTTTCTACTCCAAAAATAAGCGTGAGCACAAGAAAAGTAGCGGCCTGCGAGCCGCCGCCGATGGCCGGCGCCTGCGCCGCCGAACCCACCAGCGTAAAAGCGGCCACGAGGGTCGCCGCGGCAAAAGTCGTGCGCGCGAGTTGCCCTCCGAAGGCGTCGAGCACCCACACGTAAACGAATATCACCAGCGCCCAGTGCGCGACGCTATAGGCGACAAGCGCCGCCAGATCGCGCCACGTGCGGATGCCCTGCAAGCCCTCGCTGAAGCCTTCGAGAAGTGCGGCGAATTTCTTCCGCCAGCCGTGCCGCCAGGATTCGTGTTCGAGCTTGCGCGCGAGCCAGCCCGCGCCGTGGTGGCGGAAGTAAACGAGGAATGCCACGGCCACCACAAGCCCGGCGAGGAGCGCGACGCCCGCCGGCCGCGCCACCTTCATTAGCGGGCCATTTTCCCCTTCCGCGCCGGCAATCCCTCCGCGCTCGAACATCAGCAGGGCATACCCGGCGAGAACGGCCGTGGCCGCCATGTCGAAGACGCGCTCGAGAACGTACACGCCGAACATCCTCGCCACCGATAGCGAGTCCTTCCGCGCGATGAGCACGGGACGAATCGGCTCCGCGGGGCGTCCCAGGAGAAACACGCACGTAAAGCCCATGAGCGTGGCGGAATAGACGTTGCCGAAATGAGTGGCGCCCAACGCGCGGCAAAATCGCATCCAGCGAAGCGAGCGAATCGCGTAACAAGCATAGATGGCCGCAAATGCCACGAGGAGCAGCGAAATCCGCGCCCCGCGCAGCGATTCGGCGACCATGCCCCATCGGAATCCCTGGAGCGAAATGGCGTTCCGAAATTTGTAAACGAAATACGCTGCGGCCAGAACGGCGAGAACAAGCAGAATGTATTTTTTCGACTTTTGCAGCATCCGGCAGCAACCTAGCAGCAAGCCTCCGAAAGTGTCAAGGAGCTGTCTCGCGCGTGCGCGCTTTGACGAGGAACGTCCCTAACCGATGAGCGCGCGAAGCCTAGCTCGAACCTCTGCTAATTCGCCGGGAGAAAGCGAGCCTTTTCTTCTGGCCCTTCTCTTCCGCCAATCGAGGCTCTTCACCTGATCCGCTAAAACGGCGCTCGGAATGGGTCCCGCAACCAGCACCTCAAAGGGATACCCCTTGATCTTCGTAGTCATGGGGCAGCACACCATCAGTCCCGCGGCCGCGTTATAAGCGGCGGGGCTCAGGACAGCAGCAGGCCGGTATCCGGCTTGTTCGTGTCCCGCTTGTGGATGGAAATTGAGCCACACAACGTCGCCAGCATCTGGTACATACTTCCGCGGCATTACCAGGCCTCTTTGCCGGCGGGCGCGCCAAAATCGGTCTCGCGGTGCCTATTGCGGCGCGAGATGCCCTTCACGAGTTCGGCGAGTCTGTATTCCTTTCGTTTGATCGGCGCGATCACGATGCGGCCGGATTCTTCGCGGACGTCAACCAGGTCATCCACGTTCAAATGCGCCGCCTTGAGCATGGTCGAAGGAATACGCACCGACGCGCTGTTGCCCCACTTTTTGACGGCAGCCCTCATGGGAGTGAATCCTCCAGTTTGTATCTACATTGTATCAACATTTACGCAAAGGTGCTGCTGGATGTCAAGACCGCCTCGGGCGAGCACGCTTTTCCGGGCATTCGCCGCGCGAACTGGCAGCAAGCCTCCGAAAGTGTCAAGGAGCGGTTTCCGCGCCTTTGCCGCTGCCTATGTGGCGGCCACCTTCTTGCCCTGACGAAGGCTTGCCCTGACGCAGGAAGGGAGGGGTTAGGTGGGCGCCTTTCTCTTGCCGTCAGGTTTAAATGTAGCGCCGGCACGCCCTGACGAAGGAAGGGGGGCCTTAAGCCCGGCCTGCCGGGCCGAAGCGGATTCATCGCGTAGGCCGGCATCTCGCCTTTGTCGTTGCCCATGTAGAGGCCGCCTCGCCTTCCAGGCGGGCATCCTCGAACCGGCCCCGTAAAAAACTAGAATTTCTAAGTAGCCTCGAATCAGTGATTTGTCCAGACCCCACTGTCGATTAGAAATGAAATTTTCATTGATGCTAAAGGAGTTAGGCGCATTTCTAATCGGAAAGCACTGTCGATTAGAAATTATTAAGCTGTGATGGAGGGAGATCCCTCGCCCGTCCACAACCGCGAATACTCCCCTCATTTTGTTGCGATTAGAACGATATGTTTCATTGATATTAGAGGAGTTAAGGTCGTTTCTATTTGCGCGAGTTGCGATTAGAAAACTGCGGAGGTCTGAAGTTAGACGTTGGATGTTGGAAGGTCCATGTGAGGTGCCTGCCACGATCTGTCGAGCCTCCGAGTGCGTCATCAGGGATACACACGTCCTTTCTTCCCGCTGCATGGCGATTCTGAAATGGTTGAACGCGTCCAGCGGGGCTGGCGCGGCCAACAAAAAACGACGCATGATAGCATAGATTCTTTACGTTGTCAAGAGGGTAAATAGAGACGCAATCGGTCGGTCTCCGACAACCCGGCTTACCAGGAGTTGGCCGCAGACTCCACTGAAGGGAATTCTGGCGTCGAAATCGGGCCCCGATTGCCGCATGACGGGCTCTACGCCTTACTGCAGCACAACCATTCCCGCAACGGAATCTCGGCTGATCTCCACACTCCGTTCCTTATCAGATGGCGACACAACCACGTAGGACTTGTCTGTTGCGAGGAGCAACTTATAGGGAACGGACCTCTTGGCGGATTCGTCGGGCTTCTGGATTTCATCCGGCATTTTTTCTCGCCCTCGAAAAATACCACCGTCAACGGTCTCCCACCGCCTAAGGAGAACGGAATTAAAGGGTATATGCGGACAGAGAACCACACAGCGTAGGTCACCACTATCATGAGCAACAATGCTAGGTAGAAGGGCGCTGCATGGCTGCGATTGATCAACCAAGTTTCTCTCTCAGCGTCAACTTGCCAGGACGCCCGAAAAAACTGAGCGCAGTTCAGCATGGCCGCATAGAATAAAAAGAGGCGAATGCCCGTTCCCCAGGTCATACTGTCCAAAACATTAGGAATGGTAACTAGCAGCGCCATAAATAGCGCAGAAGGTATTCCTGTAAATAAAGAGGAAATGGCGAAGCGACGCCAATTGAATTTTCCTGCGACATCGGGTGCTGCCCTTTCGTCAAATCTGCGCGATGTGTACAGAATGGAGGCGTAAACCACAGGTGGTCCAAGAACCCAGATTCCCGCAATCAGGTACTGAAGTTGTAATACGGAAAAGCTGGAGACCCCATAACGGGAAAGATAAGATGCAACCACGAGAAAGCCCAAGAGATATAGAACACCGAGGGCAATCGCGAAAAGCTTCGACAAGGACTCGACGAGACTAAGGTCGTTTGTTAGCCTAGGATCGGTCAAGGGCGAATTCTTCCCCGGTCGGATTTCCCGGCTTTCTCCTGAGCATGCCGCAGATCATAGAGGATTTGGAGATTGAGCCAGAATTGCGCGCTGGTGCCAAAGAAATGAGCGAGGCGCAGGGCGGTGTCGCCCGTAATGGCGCGCGTCGCATGCAAGATTTGCGCGACGCGATTCGTCGGCACGCCGGTCTTTCGGGCCAGCTCAGCCGCGCTCATATCGAGCGCTTTCAGTTCCTCGGCCAGGTGTTTACCTGGATGAATGGCAGCAGGCGGCATAGCGGTTCTCCTAATGATAGTGCTAATCCGAGTGGTCGTCGAGGGAGGGTCCGGGAGGGCGGGGCACGCTTCGCGACGTCACGCAGGGCAGTGATGGGCGTCACTGCGCTGGTTGCCGAGGCGGAGCAAGACTGGCTAACGGGCAAATGTGTCTGCAAAGGACCTAGTGGTGTGATCCGGGGAACTGACGGATGTGCGGATAGCTCGGCGGAGGGGTGGGCCATTTCATGGAATATTTGAACCGCGAGCGCCTTGAGGCAATTTCCGCGGGCGCTTTCCAGACGCAGCAGCCCTATCCATGGATCAACATCGAGGGGTCATTAACACCAGAAGGCTACGAAAGCCTGCGCCAAACACTGCCCGACGTCTCATTGTTCGACCGGCAAGTGGGCATGAAACGCGCGTACGGGCAGGCTCCGCACGAGCGCTACCTGCTGCACTACCACCCGGGCTTGGACTTGGCGCGGCCCTGGAAGGAATTCATCGCGGAACTTCAGGGTGAAGTGTACCAGTCTTTCCTTCGCCAGATGCTGGGCCCGAGAACGTTCATCCCCACACTCGAATGGTATTACGCCTGGCAGGGTTGTGCCGTATCGCCGCATTGCGATGCAGCCCGCAAGCTGGCAACGCATATTTTCTATTTCAATACGGAGAGAGATTGGGACCCTGGCTGGGGAGGCCAGATTCTGATCCTCGACAGCGAGCGGCGATTCAAAACGCATTCCGCTCCGAGCTTCGGTGACTTGCGCGTTGCCGCCGCGCTGGAACCGCTGGGGAACGGCAGCCTGTTTTTCCAGCGCACGCCACATTCCTGGCACGGCGTGCGGCCGTTACAGTGTCCGCAAGGCGAGCTGCGAAGGCTTTTCATTGTTACCGTGAATGTGCCGAGTTTTCAAGTTTGGTGGCGGCGTGTTCGCGGCAAGGACCCGGATGGTTTTCGTATCACGGCCTGAAGACGATTGGAACCGGCACGATATGGTTGGTGTGTTGCTGAAACGGAGGTTGTACCTATGAGCACGCCGCGGCTGACAACGGAAACCATGGTACGGCAGCCTGGCGAAGATGAGCCCGTCAGGAAACGCGCCATAACCGCGCCGGAAGTTTTGAATGAAGCCTACCGCTATGCCCGTCCCTCGTCGTTTTCGCGAGGTCTGCGATTGGACATCAAGGGCATCACCATTCTCGTCATTTCGGGTACCGCCAGCATTGACGAGAACGGGTTGACCCTTCACGCCGGCGATTTCAGGGCGCAGACTTGGCGAACGTATCGCAACATTACGGCTCTGCTGGAGTCCGAAGGCGCCAGCTGGAAGGACGTGGTCCGCACGACGTGTTATCTGCGGGACATCGAGCGCGACTACGCGGTTTTCAACGAAATCCGGACAGAGTTCTTCGACCAGCAGGGGCTCGATCCCTTGCCGGCATCCACGGGTATCCAGGCCATTCTCTGCCGGCCTGAGCTATTGATCGAGATGGAAGCTATGGTCATCATGTCTTCCCCCGAGGCATCGGAGTAACCCGCAGGACACCGCGCTTCGCCACATCACAGAACATTTATGAGACCGGCCGCTAATCGGCGTGGTCGTCGAGCTGGGGTCCGGCGGGAGAGGGATCGGGTTCGCCGAAGCCGCGAATGCGGCCCCAGGCGCTGGTGCGCCAGTTGTCCATCGCCTCCTGCGCCAGAATCCAGGGAGGAAGCTGGACGAAAAAGAATGCGGCGAGGGCCTGCAAGTACGGCTCGTACATTTCGCGGGCCTTGGTAAGTTTGGCGTTGGCCGCGGCCGTATCGACAAACGAGAAGCCGGCTTCGGTAAGGACGGCGCGCAGGCGCTCGAAATCGGCGGGAGGGAGCCGGTCGTGCGCGGTGCGGCGCGGCGCGACGTTGAAGACCTGGGAAAGGTCCACCACGGCGTGGCGGCACATGGCGAAGGTGAGCTTGGCCTGGCGGGCGCAGGGGGAGTTTTCAACACCCACGAGGGTCAAGGCGCACGTATCCAAAATGGCGGTGAGACTCCCAGCCAGGATTCATTGGCGTGCTGCGAGCGGAAATAGCAGACGGCGGGGTAAGAGATGTGGCTTTCGAGGATGTCGGCCGCCGAGCGTTCCCAGTCGTGGAGAAGCTGCTGGAGGGCGTCCAATCCGCGCGGCCCGCTATGGCGGCGGAGAAGTTCCGCGGCGGTGGGCGGAGAGCCCGCGCGGGCATCGAGCAAAACGATATTCACCTCGCGGCGCGAGAAGGCCTGATAAATCACCGGCAGATAGCTGAGGATCAGGGCCAGAAAGCCGAGCCCGATTCCGCATTCGATGACCACCAGAAACCGCTCGACGGGCGATTGGGGGACGATGTCTCCAAGCCCGAGGGTGACGAATGTGGTTCCGCTCAGGTAGAGGCACGTGGGGAAATGCATAGGCGAGGCGTCCCGCGCGGATGCGTTCAGAAGGAGAAGGCTAAAACCGAGCACGAGGAGCGTGGCCCAGAAAACGAGCAGAAAAAGAAGCGAGAGCGGGCCGTAGATGCCCAGGAAAGTTTCCCTGAGCCTCTTTTGCCCGATCTTCCGCGCAATCGCGCGCTTGCGCGCGGACGAGCTTCCCGGTCGAGATCGCAGATGTTTTTCCCGATTTAATGGCGCGGATCGCAGCCGCCCATCTCATCATCGGCCGCGCTGGCGCTTCGACCGTCTCGGAGCTCGCGGTTGTCGGGCGGGCGTCCGTCCTCGTGCCGTTTCCGCATGCGCTCGATCAGGACAGGCGGCGAACGCGGCGGCGCTCGCCAAGTCCGGCGGCGCGATCGTCGTGCCGCAAAACGAATTCACGCCCGAGCGGCTGGCCGAGATCTTGCGGGGCGCTCTCGCCGCGCCGGCGAGGCTCGAGGCGGCGCGGCGGCGGCGAAGTCGGTCGGCGTCCCGGACGCCGCCGAACGCCTCGCCGACCTGGTGCTTGAAATCGCGCGGCCGGCGTAACGACGGCGGTTATCGCTTGTTGACGGCTTCGGCGCTGGTTGGTCGTCCCTTGACGTAATCCGTAAGCCCGGCCGCCAGCGAGTTGTAAAGAAGCCGCACCCGCGGAGCGGTCTTCAAATCGCGGTGCATGACCAGCCAAATCTCTAGCGTCGTCTGGAAGGCGTTCGGCAGCACGGGGAGGAGCTCGGGCGTGCGCCGCGCGATGGCGTCCTGGCAGCCGCCGACGCCGACACCCGCGCGCAGAGCCGCGAGCTGAGCGACGTCGCTGTCGCAGCGAAAGCCGAAGTCCTCGCGCGTGAGCGATTCCGCGAACGCGCCCGCGGACCGAAACGACTGATTGTCGCGGTCGAAGCCGATCAGGCAATGATGCTTAAGATCGGCGAATGAGCGCGGTTCGCCAAACCGCGCGAGATAGTCGCGATGCGCGCAAAGCCGGATGCGCGTCGAGCCAATGCGGCGCGCGACGAGCCCGCTCTGGGTCGGGCGCACCATGCGCACCGCAATGTCCGCGTCGCCGCCGCCGAGAGTCGGTTGCGGTTGGTGACCGCGAGTTCGACGGCGACGCCCGGATTGCGGGC
>CAWCPO010000004.1:0-25924 GCA_963797345.1 uncultured Acidobacteriota bacterium
TGGACGGCGTACGCCATGGCCATGGATCAGGCCATGCACATTCCCTTCAAAATCTCGACGACCACCAGCAATTCATGATCGGCGTCACGGCTGCTTCCAGCGCCGGAATCTATCTCCACAAGGGGTACATTGACCCCGGCCTGGCAATGCCGGTGATGCTGGGCGTTCTGGCGGGCGCACTGATTGGCGCGCGGGTCCTTCCCGGCGCACGCGTCAAGAGCCTCCGCCTTATTTTCAGCCTTGTGATTGCGGCCCTGGCCGTGGAAATGATTCTTTATGGCGTGAAAGGCGGCCTCTAACAATGGAAGAAGAGCAGCGTGGATGGACCGCCCGGCACTTTGAAACTCTCATCGGCCAGCTTCTGCGCATCGGCGTGACCCTTTCGGCTGCGGTTGTTCTCGGCGGCGGCGTGCGCTATGTGGTCGAGTACCGGAGCGCCACGGCGGAGCGACTGCGCGTCTTCACCGGCGAGCCTGATGCGCTGCGCCATATTTCCAGCATCGTCCACTTTGCCCTGGGACTGCATTCGCGCGGATTAATTCAATTGGGGTCCTCATCCTGATCGCCACGCCTGTTGCCCGCGTCGCATTCTCGGTGCTCGGTTTTGCCGGCGAACGCGACTGGCTCTATGTCAAAATCACTCTCGCCGTCCTCGCCATCCTCCTCTACGGCCTCATTTTCAGCTAACCGCCGCCAATTAAAAAACGGTGTCATCCCGAACACAGCCCCGAGGCAGCCGACCGGATGGACGTGAGGGATCTGCTTTTGCTTTTGTCTTTGCTCTTCCTGGGAGCGCCAATCTCCCGATTGGCTGGCGAAGGCGATTGGCGCGCCGCCCGTGAAACCGATAGAATGTCCGTCGCCGGAAATGGAATGCGGCGCTCGATTGCGCCGCGCGTTCCCGCATCGGCAATCATTCATCGGGAGGCCGGCCATCATGCTCGAAATGCACGGAAATAAACTCACCTGGCTCGGTCACGCGGCCTTCCGCATCGTCACGCCCGGCGGGCAGGTGATCCTTGTGGACCCGTGGGTGGAATCGAATCCCGCGTGTCCCGCATCGCTAAAAAAGTTCGACCGCATCGACACGCTGCTGATCACGCATGGACACTCCGACCACGTCGGCGATGCCATTCCGTTCGCCAAGCAATTCAAGCCGCAGGTGATCGCCATGGTGGAAACCTGCATGTGGCTCGAATCGAAAGGCGTCGCCAACACGCACGGAATGAACAAAGGGGGCACGCAAAAAGCCGGGGAAATCGAAGTCACCATGGTCCACGCGCTGCACTCCAGCGGAATTCAGGACGGCGGCCAGATGATATACGGCGGAGAGGCAGCGGGCCTCGTGATTCGCCTGCCGGGGGAATTGACGATTTATTACGCGGGGGATACGGACGTTTTCGGCGACATGACGCTTATCGGCGAACTCCACGCGCCCGATCTGGCCCTGCTGCCCATCGGCGATCACTACACCATGGGCCCGCGCGAAGCGGCCATGGCCATCCGGCTGCTCGGCGTGCACCACGTGGTCCCCATGCATTACGGGACCTTCCCCATCCTTACCGGCACGCCGGAAAAGCTTCGCGAGCTTACGCGGGACGTCGCCGGGCTCGAAATCCATGCACTGAAGCCGGGCGAATCGCTAGGCTAGCGGAAATGTTCAATATTACAAATCGCAAAGTCGAAAAATATTTGTACGCGATTCTGCCCAAGCGCGACGCCGTGCTGGCGGATATGGAGCGCTACGCCCAGCGCCACGATGTGCCCATCATCGGTCCGGCCGTGGGCCGGATGATTTACATGCTAGCGCAGATTTCCGGCGCGCGGCGAATTTTCGAAATGGGCTCGGCCATCGGCTATTCCACGATCTGGCTGGCCCGCGCCGCCGGGCCCTCCGCCGCGGTCTATTACACCGATGGCGATTCCGCGAACGCCGCGCGCGCCCTCCAATATTTCCGCCGCGCGGGAGTGGAGCGCCGCGTTCAAATCCTTACCGGCGACGCCATCGAGCTGATGGACGGTGTTCCCGGCTCGTTCGACCTGATTTTCATTGACGTGAACAAGCATCAGTATCCCGCGGCGCTCCGCAAGGCGCTTCCACGCCTGCGCAGCGGGGGATTGCTCCTCGCGGACAACGTGCTCTGGTCCGGCAAAGTGGCGAGGCGCGCGAAAGACGCCGACACGCGCGGCATCATGCAATTCAATCGCATGATCTATTCCTCGAAGGAGCTTTTCCCCGTCATCGTTCCGCTGCGCGATGGCGTGGCCGTCTGCCGCAAGGCATAGGGGTCGGACGCCTGCAACGCCGATTCTGCTATGGCTGGATGGTGAGCGGCGCTTTCAGCCGGAAATGAAGTCTCGTTTCCGCCGGAAGTGTGATATCCCTTTTGCCGGTGTACGCGGCACCCGCGGTTCCAGCGCCGCCCCCCGCCACAGCGCCAATCGCAGCGCCCTTTCCGCCGCCCGCAAGCGCGCCGATAATGGCGCCAAATGCGGCGCCGCCTCCAGCGCCGATCGCCGTTCTCTCACCGCGTCCCTTGCCGGCCTCTTCGAATTCACTGGTCTGGATCGGATAGGATTGTCCATTCACCATGAGGGAATCGAGCGTCAGCTCGAGCAGCGACCCGCCTTTCAAATGCCCGGCTGCCTTCGCCGCAACCACGGTTCCCGTGGCGTGAGTTCCCACAGGCAGCACTTCGCTGCCGTTGACGGTGATAGGCGCAGCCAGCGAAGCCGCGAAGCGATCTCCGCTCGTGTTTGTCTGGGTGCTTACGGTCTGGTCGAGCGTGACAGTCAGCACCGTGCCATCGTCAATTACCGCTGGCGGCGGGGGCGGCGGTGTGGGTGTGGATGTCTTGCTGCATCCCGCAAGCACAAGCAGGATGCCCGCGGCGATGAATCGAACCATCAAGCGATTTCGCATAGTCTCCCTCGATACGTTCGTGAAGTGTAGTCGCAACGGGGCCCGCCGGCTGGTACAAAATATTGTACGGCGGAACGCGGCTCTTCTCAACTTCGGCGGGGTACTCGGCTCCGTCTCTTGCCGGCTCAGGCCTTGTGGGCGGCGAGGAATTTTTCGGCGTCCATGGCGGCCATGCAACCGGAGCCTGCCGCCGTGACCGCCTGGCGGTAGTGGTGGTCCTGCACGTCGCCCGCGGCGAAGATGCCCGGGACGCTCGTCTGCGAGCCATCGTGCGTGACGATGTAGCCCGCGTCATCCATTTGAAGCTGGCCGCGAAAAACGGCCGTATTCGGGTCGTGCCCAATGGCCACGAAGATGCCCTCGGTCTCGATCGTGCGCAGCTCCTGCGTCTCCGTATTGCGGACCGAGACCCGCTCGACGGATTTCTTATCCACGTCGTGAACCTCATCCACCACGTAGGGCGTCAGGAAATCGATTTTCTCGTTGGCACGCGCGCGGTCGAGCATGATCTTCGTGGCGCGGAACTCGTTCCGCCGGTGCAGGATGGTGACGCGCTTCGCGAACTTGGTAAGGAAGGTGGCTTCTTCCATCGCCGTATCCCCGCCGCCGACCACCAGGATCTCCTTGTCGCGGAAAAAGTAGCCGTCGCACGTCGCGCAGGTGGAAACGCCAAAACCAAGCAGATGGCGTTCCGATTCGATGCCCAGCATTCGCGCCGAAGCCCCCGCCGCAACGATCAGCGATTCACTCTCGTAGGTTTCCTTCCCCGCCGTGATCCGGAACGGCCGCCGCCCCAGCTCCACCGACGTGACCGCGCCGGAATGGAACTCCGCGCCGAACCGCTGCGCCTGCTTGCGCGTATTTTCGATCAGCGCGGGGCCGAGAATTCCCCCCGGGAAGCCGGGGAAATTTTCAACCATGGTCGTGAGCGCAAGCTGCCCGCCCGGCTCATGGCCGTCCAGCACGAGCGGCTGCAAATCCGCCCGCGCCGCGTAAATTGCGGCGGTCAGCCCCGCGCATCCGCTGCCGATGATAATCATCTTGTGCACTGGTTCACCCCGGTCATTCGATGACTGCTGGCGCCGCTGCGATGCACCCCCAAAATGCGCCTATTGTAACATTCCGCTCGCCTGACGCCATCCGCCGGCTCTCTTTCTCGCTTTCGGCTTGCCAGCCCTCGCCCGTTCTGGCTAATCTCGTGCGCGAGAGGCTCCGGGCGATTCGAGGAGGCCAGCCATGCTGAAGCAATTCAAGGAATTTGCGATGCGCGGAAACGTGGTGGATTTGGCGGTGGGCATCGTCATCGGCGCCGCCTTCGGCCGGATCATCACGTCGCTTGTGAACGACATCCTGATGCCGCCCATCGGGCGATTGCTGGGGGGAGTCGATTTCTCGAATCTCTTCGTGAACATTTCAGGAAAAACCTATCCCACGCTTGCGGCGGCGAAAGCGGCGGGCGCGGCGACGATCAACTACGGGCTGTTCCTCGGTACCGTGATCGATTTTGTGATCGTTGCTTTCGCGATCTTCGTGCTGGTCCGCCAGATAAACCGGTGGAGCAAGCCCGCCCCGGCGCCTACAACGAAGGATTGTCCCTATTGCTTCACCGCGATCCCGCTGCCGGCCACGCGCTGCCCCAATTGCACCTCGGAAATTCGCGGGGGCTAGAATCAGGTCTTGAGGCGGCGGCCCTCGATTTCCCGTAGGTGTTCGCGCAGCCGCTTCAAAACCTCGTCCTGCTGTCCATCGGTGATCTCCCGCTGGACCTCCGCCAGGGCGAAGTGAATGATGTCGTGGTGGTGGATCTCCTGGCCCGGGAGCTGATCGCTGAATTCGAGCCATATCTTGTGCAGCACGTCAATCTCCTTGGGCGTCAGCCGGGGAGCATGCGGCCCCAGGTAGAAAACCTCCTCCTGGCCGGCCGGCGTGAAGATTTCGAGCGTCACGCGCGGGTGGGGTTCCCCCATCCGCTCCCAAGCGAGACCGATCTCGCGCGCCTGGTCCGTGATGCTGGTCTTCGACGAACTTCCGGCCACGATCGTGCTCGATTGCAGATTGGCCGCGGCGCGCAGGATGCCTTCCCACAGATCGTTCGCCGCGGCGACGGCCAGCCGCACGGGCTTGCCCTCCTTTTCCGCAAGCGAAAGCACTTTGGTGAAGAGCAACTGCTCGATCGTGCTGAAGAGCTGATCGGCCGCGAGGTCGTATTCGCCCGAAGCGGCCCGCCGCAGCATGCGGACGTGCAGGACCACGATTCCCGCCTCCCTGCGTTTGGCCCGCTCGAGCGCCGCTTGCAAATGATAGAGCGAGTAATACGTGCTCACCGGGACCAGAATATTCCCCGGCTTCACGCCCACGTTTTCCGGCGTCAGATCGCCCGCCTGCGCGAGGTTGAACTGATCGAGCTCCACGTGCCCCGCGACGCCCTTTTTCGTCATTCTCTCCGAGAGTGTGAAAACGGCGAAGAAGGCAATCGTAAAAATCACTCCGGAAATCGTGGCCACTTCCTTGGTGAAGAGATTGATGATGCACAGCGCGAATAAAGCGAGCGTGATGAGGCCTACGCCCACGGGAATCTCCACGTTTCCAATCTTCAGATTGAGAGGCACGCGAAATTCCCGTCCGCCCGGCATCTTGTATCGAAGCACCAGCACCGCCAGCCCCTTCATCGCGAAGCTCCACATCACGCCGAAGGCGTAGGCCTCGCCGAGAACAAAAATGTTTCCCCGGCTCAGAAGAATCGTGAAAATCTGCAGACCCACCACCAGGTTCAGGATGCGATGCGACGTCCCGAAGCGGCGGTGCGGGTGGCGAAACCAGTCGGGAAGAATCCCGTCCTCGGAAACGCGGTTCAACACTCCGTTCGACCCCACGATCGCGGTATTGACCGCTCCGGCCAGCATCATCACGCCCACCACCACGACGAAAATCCGGAACACCAAGCGCAATTCCAGCGGGCCCACCAGGTACATCGAAAGCCCGCTGATGGGGTTGTCGAAGAAATTCTTGCGCACCGCGTCGGGAATGATCATGACCGCGAAAAACGCCACGCCCGCCGTGAAAATCAGGCTGTAGATGAAAATCACGAAGTCCCGCTTTTTCCAGGTTCCGCAGTTTGGGATGCTCGATCTCCCGGTAAACCTGCGCCATCGTCTCCTCGCCGCTCATGGCCAGCACGGAGTGGCCCAGCCCGATGAAAATGCCGACCAGGGTCACGGTGTACGGCAGCGACGTGTACCGCAGCCATCCCATCGCATCCTTCGAATAGGTGAGATTCGAGAGCCGCGGCAGGGGAGGAAGATGCGCGCCGCGCACCCACATCGTATAGGCGCACCACACGATCATCATCACCACCATGATGGTGGTCACGTACATGATGCGCAGCGCCTTTTCGCTCGATTCGGGAAGGCCTTTGACGTTTTCCCACCAGAAGTAAATCGTCACCAGCACGGCGAACGTGGCGGCCGTCGCGTTCATGGGGAGTATGAAACTCGCGTGCGCATAGCGCAGCAGTTCGTTCAAAAGACCCACTAAATACAGGCCCGCCGACACGCCGCTGATGGGTCCCGTCAGGATGTAGTCGAACATCAGCGCGGAAACCGAAAACTTGGCCAGCGTCGAGCCCATCCCCTCCTTCACCACGCGATAGACGCCCCCGCGCACGAACATGCTGCAGCTCTCGAAGTAGAGCGTCTGCACCGCGAAGGCAAACAGCATGATGGCAAGAATGAACCACGGAGCGGTTTTCCCGATGAAGTGCTCGGCGATCGCGCCCGCGTAGAATGCGGACGAACCCAGATCGTTCAGGACCACGGCTGCCGCCCGCCAGAAGGAAATGAACGCCAGCATGGCCGTCGTGGCTACGAGGACTTTGACGACGGGCCGCGCAATGCCTTGCGTGGACGGAGAACCCGTGGGGTTTGACGACATAAAGGTTTTATAAAGGTGCGGAACGGAACTATACGTCGAAACGCCCGCGAAGGAAAGTCCGCTCACCCCTTATATTGCGAATGCGTCGCATCGCTTTCTTGAATCGAGCCGGTTTCCCCCTGGGAGCGCCGCTCTCCTGAGCGGCATCTTGCCTTTGCTTTTGCCTTTGCCCACGTTGTAGCGCCGGCGTCCCGCCGGCTCTTTTGACTCTTTTGCCCCCCTCACCCTCGCCCTCGGGCCTCACCCTCATCCCTCACCCCTCGCCCCTCGCCCCTCACGCCTCACCCCTCGCCCCTCACGCCTCACCCCTTGCCCTCATCTACCGAAACTCCCTCCCGCACTCCTCGCAGGGACAAATCTCCCGCAGATGCTCGAAGCTGTAGATTCCCGTGGCATGCCCATCGGAGAATTGAATCTGAATCGCGTAGTTGCCCACCGCCGCCGCCGATTTCGCCGTCACGCGCGGCTTGAACATCGGCAGCACCACTCCGCCCTGGGTTTTTTGCGCGGCCTTCTTCTCGCGCTCGTCGTTGCACGTCGCGCAGGGACACTGCTCGCGCAAGTACGGAAAATCGTAGCGGCTCACATGGCCGTCCGACCACGTGATCTCCACCCCCTCGCCCGTCGTAACATGCACCTTCACGCTCGCGGGCTTCTTCCGCGCATCCATTGGTATCGGCATCGCCTTCCTATTCTAGTGTGGCCAATCAGGAATTCACCGAAGAACTTTTCGGGCCTCAGGGGCATCCCAGTAAAGAAACATCGGGGAGCCCCGCCTCGACCGTAGGTTGATAGAACTCAATATTGATGGGTGGCATAACAGGGAAGGATACCCTAAGAGGGACCACTCAGGTAAGATGAGGGCTACATTATTGGCTGCCGGGCGGAGTTGCAGGCGGACTCAAGATTAACTCGTGACGATGGAAATCTCGCTAGATGCTCAGGACGACGGCCTCTATTACGAGGATGGTGTGGGACCTTGGGTCGAGGACAAACACCGCCTTGTATCGTTGTACGAGACCCTTTTTTCAACCGGGATGAAACGAAAAATGGAAGATGCGCGTATACATCGATCTCTATTCGGGGCCGGGCATGGTTCGGGTGCGAGGGACAGGCAAATTCCTTTGGGGTTCACCCATGCTCGCCCTTCAGGTAAAGGACCCATTCGATAGGTACATTTTTTGCGAGAGCTATGACGTTGCGATGGATGCGCTCAAATCGAGGGTGGGGAGACTCTTCCCCAAGGCCAACGTCAGTTATATCTCTGGCGACTGCAACAACATGGCAGCGGAAATCTGTCGCAACATTCCTGCGTCCTCGCGTGACTGCAATGTCTTGTCGTTCTGTTTCGTTGACCCACACGACCTCTCGGTGAAGTTCTCGACAATCCGGAAGATTGCTGACAGATTTGTGGATTTTTTGACGCTCCTCGCCCTTGGTATGGATGCGAACAGAAACGTGCAACATTACCTCGACAGTGCGAATCAGAAAATCGACGAATTCTTGGGTCTGCCAGATTGGCGCGAGAGATGGACGGAACAGGTTCTCAATCGCAGGGTTTCATTTCCGCAGTTCTTGGCGCAGACTTATGGTGAGCAAATGGCCTCGCTGAACTACCTTCCGGTCGCCTTCCATCAAATGAAGGCAATTCGTTCTGATGTGAAGAACCTCCCGCTCTACCACCTGGCTCTGTTTTCGCGAAATAAGCTTGCTTACAAGTATTGGGGCGATGTCCTGAAATACGGGACGTCGCAGATGTCACTCGGTATTTGAAGAACAAGGAGGAGCAGCCATGGGTGAAAGTTCCGCGATCGAATGGACTGAGGCGACTTGGAATCCTTGGCATGGGTGCCTCAAGGTCTCGCCCGGCTGTGCACATTGCTACATGTACCGCGATAAGCAGCGATACGGCCAAAACCCGTCCGTTGTTGTTCGGAGCAAGACTTTCTTTGACGCCCCTCAGAGATGGAAGGACCCGAAAATAATTTTCACTTGCTCATGGTCTGATTTCTTCGTGCCGGAGGCTGACCAATGGCGAGCCGAGGCATGGGAGGTCATTCGAGAGACCCCCCACCACACCTACCAGATTCTGACGAAAAGACCCGAGCGTATATGTGACCAATTGCCGGATGGATGGCCCCTCCGAAACGTTTGGTTGGGAGTTTCGGTCGAAACCCCGCGGTTTTATCCGCGAATCGAATCGCTCAGAGCAATTCCTACATCCGTCAGATTCCTCTCTCTCGAACCGCTCCTTTCATCCATGTCGTCCCTGCCGCTAGAGGGGATCTCCTGGGTGGTTGTCGGCGGTGAGTCGGGCCCGGGTGCCGGCCGATGAAACCCGAATGGGTCCGTGAAATCCGAGAACAGTGCAGAAAGGCCGAAGTCGCCTTTTTTTTCAAGCAGTGGGGTGGCCCGAGGAAAGATGTGACAGGGCGGGTTCTTGACGGCAGGATTTGGGACGCAATGCCTCAGCGACCGAATGGACGCAAGTCGCGGGCGAAGGCCGCGCCCCCTAAGCTAGCATCTTTGGCCTCGGCGTAACATTTTTGAGCCTTCATGTCCGGAGATGCCGCGCTGAAGACCGCAGCGCTACATTTAAACCTTAGCAGCAAGGACAATCCGCCGCCAAACCCCGCAAAAATCGCATCCTCGCCGCATCCGCGTAAAGGTTCCAACCACCAGTCCCCAAAGGACTTGCGGAACGCCCCCGCCAAGGCCGACTTGACAGCCATGGTATAATGTTGCATGATACTTAAAAGGCAACCTAACCCTATTCTTGGCAGTCTCTTCTCCACGCCCTCTGCTTCGTCCACCCTCCCTGCCTCCCTGAATCCCGCATTTCTAATCGAAACAAGTCGGGAAATAGAAATCGCCGTAACGCCCTTGTTACCAATGACTTAAATTTTTCTAATCGAAACAAAACAGGGGGGGTCGACGGGGAGAAAAGCGCGCTTTCTGCGTCCCGGTCCGGTTTTCGGACTCCGGTGGAGTCCACCGGACTCCTGATATCCCGGTTCCCGAGGATCCCGGTGAAACCGGGACCGGAGACGTTTCTGCGGGACGAAGATTTTGCGAACGCCCCGCGCGGCTAACGCTGTGGGCAGCAGCCGCCGGGGGGGATGGGATTGCCGTGCGGACATGTCTTGGGATGGCCGAGGAAGGTGCAGATGCGACGGTCAAGTTCGGGGCTGATGATGTGCTCGAACTTGCAGGCGTGCGAGTCGGCCTCGGAATCGGCCACCAAAAATGTGTCGGTCAGCAGGCGTTCGGCCAGGCGGCGCCGCCGGATGATGTCGCGCGCGCGATTTTCACCGCGCGCGGTGAGGGCCACTTCGCTATCGCGGACTTCGAGCAGCCCCAGGTCCTTCAGCCGCGCGATCAATCCCGCCGTATCTTTCACGCCGCCCTCGCGCATGCCCGCGACCTCGTGCGCCGTTCCTTCCTCGCCGGTGAGCCACACCTGTTCGAGCACGTGGTCGAGGCGAATTTCCTCCTCCTCGGAAAGTTCGGTGATTTGCGCCAGGCGGCCGTGCGCCAGTTCGATGCGGCGGTCGGCCAGGCGTCCAATGGAGGGGGCGTGCGTGACCATCAATATCGTGCGCCCCTCGGCATGCAATTCGCGCAGCAGGCCGAGCACGATTCCCTCATTCGCTTCGTCCAGATTCCCCGTAGGCTCGTCCGCCAGAATCAGCTTGGGATGGTTGATCAGCGCGCGCGCCACGGCCACGCGCTGCTGCTCCCCTCCGGATAATTTTCCCGGAACATGGTCCAGGCGGTCGCCCAGGCCCGCCCGCTCAAGCGCCGCGCGCGCCTCCGACTCATCCGTGGTGCTGTGAAAATACTGCGCCAGCATCACGTTTTCGAGCGCCGTGAGATAGGGCACCAGGTGGAACTGCTGAAAAATGAATCCGATTTTCTCGGCGCGGTATCGCGTAAGCCCCGCTTCGTCGAGCCGGCCCACGTCCATGCCGTCCACAATGGCGCGGCCCGATGTGGGCGTGTCCAGGCCGCCGAGAATATTGATGAGCGTCGTCTTGCCCGAGCCCGAAGGCCCCATGATGGCGATCCATTCGCCCTCTTCCACGCGGAACGACACGCCATCGAGCGCGCGCACGCTCGCGAACTCTTTTCGCAGGTTTTCGATTTCGACCATGGCCGCCATCATTCCCCTCGCAGAATCACCGCGGGCTTCACGCGTCCCAGCAGACGCAGCGGCAGCGCCCCCGCCAGCGCCACGGCCGTCATCAGCGCAATGGTCAGCGGAAACGTCTCCCAGCGCGGCGCAATGGACGCGCCGAAAACCCGCTCGCCCATCCAGCGCGAAAGAGCCACGCCCGCGATGCACCCGATCAACCCGCCGGCGGCGCCCAGGACGCCCACCTCGGCCAAAAATAATCCCACAATCCGCGAAATCGAGCCGCCCAGCGCCTTCATCAGGCCCACGTCTTCGCGCCGCTCCATGGCCAGCGCCGCCATGGTAGCAAGAACGCACAGCGCCGTGAGCACCAGAATCAGCACCACCATCGAGACGATCAGCAGCCGCGTGCGGTCGAGTAGCTGCCCTTCCGCTTCGGTCACTTGCCGGATGGGACGCACATCGTATTCGGGAAGCGCGCGGGCCAGTTGCGCGGCGTATCCCGCGATGCCCGCGGGCGTGCCGCTCACGCTCAACTGCACCAGCTCGATTTTTCCCGCGAGGCCGGCGAGCCGCTGCGCCACGGGAAGATTCACGAAAATCTGGTTGTCTTCCGTGCCCCCGGCATCCACCACTCCGGAGACCGTCACGTGCGCCGTTCGCCCCATGTACGTCAATTCCAACTGCCCGCCCGGCGCAAGCTGGAATTGTCGCGCGACGCTGCGGCCCACGAGGCAGCGCGTTTCATCCTCGCGCGATGCGACCCAGTCTCCCTCGAGCTTCCACGTGGGCGAGAGTTTGCGCGCCTGGTCGAGCCATGTGCCCGCAACGATCACGGGCGTGTCCGTGAGGGAATTCATCGCGCGCGCGGCGATGTAAAGATAGGGCGCGGCCGCCGCGACACTTGAATTTTGATTTTCCGCGAGCGCCGCTTCCGCTATATTTTCGTCCAGCAGCACGGGCGAGCCTGCTCCGGCGTCCGCCATGGGCGCCGCTCGACGCGAAGAAATCACCAGGTTGGCGCCCAGCATCCGGAATTCCTGCGTCAGTTTGCGCTCCAGATCCAGATCGAGATTCAGCAGCGCGGAAATCACGGCCGCGCCGCTCACCACCGCGACGAGCGCCACAGCCAGCCGTCCGCGGTTTCCTCGAACCATTTGCCAGAGCAGCCGGCCGAACATCACTCGCCTCTCAGTATCGGCACGGGATCGAGATGCGCCGCCCGCCGAAGGGGAACCAGGCTGCCCGCGATGGCTACCAGCACGGCAAGCCCCAGCACGACCGGCAAAAGAACCACCCGCAGGGGAGCGGGCGTGCCGAATACGCTCGCGCCCAGAACTCGCGCCAGACCCGCGCCGACAAGGAATCCGATCGCGCCGCCCACAAGCGCCAGCATCAATTGCTCGGCAAGAAAGATGCCGGCAATCAGTGTGTTCGTGGCGCCGATGGCTTTCATGATGCCGATCTCGTCCCGGCGCTCGAGCACGGCTGCCGCCGACGTGGCCGCGACGGCCAGCCCCGCCGCCACCAGCGCCGCAAGCGTCACGATCCAGAGCAGCACGCTGATGTGCGTCAAGATTTTCCCTTCGGTTTCGGCCACGCGGCGGACCACGCGCACGTCGGTGCCCGGAAGCGCCTCCTCGATTTCGGCGCTGATGGACGAAATATAGGGCGAGCACGACCAGCGCTCAATCTCGTCCGGCGTCATGGTCGCCGGATCCTTGGCTGCGAGCGCGTCGGCGGGCTTCGTGAGCGCGCTCACGAAAAGCTGGCGGTACTGGCCGGGATGGTTGGAGAGGCTCTGCGCCACGGAGAGAGGAACGAGCACGGCATTATCCTCCGCGCCGCCGGTGGAGACGATGCCGGTTATCACCAGCGGAGAAGCCGTGTTTGCGATTTTGTCTCCGGCGATGTCGATGGTCTTACCGACTGCGAATATTTCGGGATGCTTGGCGGCGAGATTGGCACCGACGACGCATTCCTTGGCGCCGTCGCCGAACCATCGGCCCTCGATCTTCCACCAGGGATGCGTGATGCTCAGGCCGGTCGTGAACTTCTTTCCGTCGGGCAGAGGGACTTCGTGCTCATACCATGTGCCGATCAGAATCACAGCGGCGGCGGATTCCGGCTGGCCCGCGCCAAGACGGGCGGGCACGTCGAGGAAGGGCGTGAAGCCGATAATATTGTGGCGCCAGAAAATTGTCTTGAGCTTGCCGAGGTCCGCTTCCTCAAGGTACGCCCCTTCGTCCACGGGGCGGTAATCCACGCCGCCGATTTCGAGCGGGAGCGTGTCCGATTGCGGAGTGACGAGCAAATTCGCGCCGAGACTGCGGAATTCGCGCGCCAAGCGGTCGCCCACTTCGAGCGCCACGGAGAGCGTGGACGTAGCTACGGCCATGCCCACCACGAGGGCGGCAGCGGCCAGCACTTTGCGGCGCGGGTTGCGCCGGAAGGATTCTCCCACTAGGCGTGTGAACATTCGTTTTCAGGAGGGGATCTTCGAGGCGGCGCTCGCCAGCGTCGAAAGATCCACGATCACTTCTCCCCCCTCCACGCGCGAGGGGAAGGCCACGGGATTGCAGCCGCCCTTTTCGCCGATGGATGGAATATAGATGGCCGCTCCGCAGTTGCGGCAAATCACGTTCTGCCCTTCCTGGCGATATCCTGCCCAGCCGCAAATCTGGCAGGCGTCGAGCGCCGTGGCGTAATCCCCATTGCTCTTGTGAATCACGAAAAAGCGGATCACGGTGTTGTTCACATCGGCGCTATAAAAGTGCAGATACGTGTCGTTCAGTTCGGAGAGCGGGATGCGGACCTGACTATTCCGCGCGACGAGCATTTTTGCCGGCGCTGGCGCGGCCTGCGTGCGCGCGTAAACGAAATCGGCGGTGAGGGAAAGCACCACGAGCAGGCACAAGGCCGCCGCTCCCAGGCTCCACCGGCGCTGCCGCCGGAATTCCCATTCGCGCATGCGGCGCTCGGCCGGATTCAGTTGAGCGTCCGCGGCCGGCCGCTTGGCGGCCCACCATTCCCGCAGCACGGCCAGCGCCGCCGTTCCCAGAATCACAACAAAAAAGAAAACTTCGTTGCGCACGATCGGTCCCACCGTGGACATTTCCCGCTTGCTCGACCAGATCCACATGGCCTCGCTCAGTTCATGCACGCCCGTCAGCGCCAGTTGGAACGCCACCACGGTCAAGATCAGGCTGGTGGCGGAAAAGAAATGGCGCAGAGGAATTCGCAGCGTTCCCTGGAAGAAGAAAAGCCCTACGGCCACGGCGATGCCGATGCCCAGCCCCGTCCCGATCCAGACCTGCATGCCCGCGCTCGAAAGCTCCACGGCGCGCAGGATCAGCACCAGCTCCGCTCCCTCGCGCACCACCATCAGGAAAACGAATGCACCAATCCCCCAGCCCGCGGCGCGGGCGGATTTCTGTGCGTACGATTCCACGCGCTGCTCGATATCCTTCTTCAAATGGCGCGCCACGCGGTTCATCCACACGATCATGGTCACCACGAAGACGGCTGCCAGCAGCATGAGCAGCCCTTCGAATCCATCCTCGCTGATCGCGAAGCGCTGGAGGAGAATCGCGGCGGCCACGCTGGCCGCGCAGGCCAGGCCCACTCCCGCCCAGACGTAGGGCGTGAGGGCGCGCCGCCCCGTGCGGCTCAAATACACCAGCACGATGCCGACGACAAGAGCCGCCTCGACGCCTTCTCGGAGAGCGATCAGGAGAGCAGAAAGCATGGCAGACCCAGTTGTAACCCAGTTACAACTGGGATTTTTGAGTTTACCTTCGGTGGCCCTGAAAATCAACAAAATTCATCCCCGCGCGGCTCGGCGAGTCGAAAATGCACCAGCTAGCGGAGCGGGGCGCGGAAACCATTAAACCCATGTCCTAGTAACTCTTAGCTCAAACCATGCTGCAAATCTGTGCAAATTTAATGTGCAACTGGAAGTAACTAAAATGGAAGCCGGGGGATAGCAAGAAAAGCAACCTATAGGATTAAAGTGCTGATACAAAATGACTTGCGCGAATCTTGCGGGAATCGAATCCGCAGGAAAAATCAGGCTTGGACAGGTCTTCGGTCACAATTGGGGGCACTTTTCCACAGAGATTTCCACCGAGGAAGTCCAAATTGGCCATTTCGATTCATTTTTTTAAAATAGTAAACCCAGGCGGTTCTTCATTCCGGCCATGCCCGAAGGTCTCGTTTCGGCTCCCGCGCGTTGGGAGGCGACTCCAGGACGAATTTCTCCAGTTGGCGCGCAAGCGACTCGGGCAATTCGGCTTCGATATGCAGATACTCGCCAACCACCTCGGAATGAAGCACATGCCCTCCCGCCCGTACCAGCGAAAGATGGCGTCCATCGGAAAGGGGTATGCGCAAACGCAAATGCACCAGCGGATCCACGGGCATCATTGTGTCCACGCGCGCGAGCAAATACTCGATTCCCGCCCCCGTCGTCGCCGAAGTGAAGATTCGCTGCTGGCCATTGGAGTTCGGCTTTTGAAGAGACTCGAGCCTCCTCACTACTGAGCCGGTCAATCTTATTGAGGATGTGCAGCCGCGGACGGTCCTCGACGCCGAGGTCGCGGAGAACCTTCAGGACCTCGGAATCGTGTTCGGCGTGGTGCGGATTCGAAATATCGGTCACGTGAAGGATGAGCGCCGCTTCCTGGACCTCCTCGAGCGTGGCGCGAAAGGCGGCAATCAGGTCCGGAGGCAGGTCGCGCAGAAATCCGACGGTATCCGACAGCAGGACGCGGCGTCGCGAGGGCAAACGGACCGCACGGATCGTGGGGTCGAGCGTGGCAAACATCTTCGAGGAGGTCAAAACATCCGAGTCGGTCAGGGCGTTGAAGAGCGCCGATTTCCCGGCGTTGGTGTATCCGACGAGCGCCATCATTCCCAGCGGCACGGCCTGGCGCGCGCGGCGCCGCGTGGCCCGCTGCGTGCGGACGGTTTCAATGGCGTCGCGGATTTTGCGGACGCGGTCGCGGATTCTGCGGCGGTCAGTTTCGAGCTTCTGCTCGCCGGGACCGCGCGTGCCGATGCCACCGCCGAGCCGCGAAAGTTCTTCGCCGCGCCCGGTCAATCGCGGGAGCAAATAATTCAACTGCGCGAGTTCCACCTGAAGCTGGCCCTCGCGGCTGTGGGCGTGGGTGGCGAAGATGTCGAGGATGAGCTGCGTGCGGTCAATCACGCGGCAGCCCGTGCCTTTTTCCATGTTGCGGAGCTGCACGGGCGTCAGGTTATGGTCCACGATCACGAGCGGCACGCGCCGGGACTCCGTCTCAGCCCGAATCTCTTCGAGCTTGCCGCGCCCCACGAGGGTCGCGGGGTCAATCGAATCGCGCACTTGCAGGAGGCTGCCGGCAATCTTCGCGCCGGCGCTCTGGGCCAGCTCTTCCAGCTCCGCGAGCGAATCGCGACCCGCGGCCGCAAGGACTCCCGCCTGGGCACGCGCGGGCTTCTTTATACTCACGCCCACAAGAAGCACCCGTTCGCGATTGTCCAAATGCTGCGCAGTCTTCATGCAGGTTCCGGCCGGAAGAAGGAGCGGGGCTTGAGAGCGCGTGGTCCCATGTACGCCTTGATTATACGCCGTTCGTCGGCCACGAGCGCAATGCGTTGACACGAATTCGGGGCGCGCCTAACATCGCTCGTGCTGTTCAAAACATCTGCGGCGATCCCACCGGGTTCGAAACAAGGGCTTCGCCACGCATCTTCGCAGGGGAAGAAGCGCCACGGCGAGGGGAGAAAGCCATTGATGCCATCGCAGAGGAAACCGCTCGTCTGTGTTTTTGTGATTGTGCTGGGATGCACACTTTTCGCGGCGCGGTTTTTCGCGAGGGTGGGGCGGCCGGCGACGGAAGTGGCAAGCCCCGCGGCTGCGAGGCAGGACAGCGTCTATGAAACTACGCTAGGCCGTGGCTACCGCTTCGAGCGCGGCGGATGGATTTACGTCCACCTCGAAGGCTCGCCGCACGATATTGGAGTCCAGCACGGTTACCTGCTATCACCGGAAATTGCGGATGCCTTCCAGGTGGTGCGGCTGGAAGCGACGCATTCGAGCGGGTATGAGTGGGATTTTTTCCGCCGCGCCGCCCGCGAGATGCTCTGGCCGAAAATTGATCCGGAATATCAAGCCGAACTGCAAGGGATCACCGATGGCTTGCAAGACCACGGCGTAAAGCTCGATCTGTGGGACGTTGTGGCCATGAATGCTTTCGCGGAGCTGCCCGACTACTACGTGCCGTGGCTCAAGAGCCAGACGAATCCCACGAACGCGTCCGCTATTTCCGAGGGCACTCCCCGATACGGCCATTGCAGCGCGTTCGTCGCCACGGGAAGCTGGACGAAGGACCACCAGATCGTGATGGCGCACAATAACTGGACGACGTATGCCGAGGGCGTGCGCTGGAACATCGTTTTCGACATCGTGCCGCAGCAAGGGTACCGCATTCTCATGGACGGCTTTCCCGGCGTGATCGCGAGCGACGATGATTTCGGCGTCAATTCCGCCGGGATTATGGTGACGGAGACAACCATCGCGAATTTCCACGGCTGGAACCCCAACGGGAAGCCGGAATTCGTGCGCGCGCGCAAAGCCATGCAATACGCCCACTCGATTGACGACTACGTGAAAATCATGCTGGACGGCAATAACGGCGGCTACGCCAACGATTGGCTCCTGGGCGACCGCAAGACAGGCGAGATCGCGCGATTCGAGCTGGGCTTGAAACACACGAAGGTCTGGCGCGCGACCGATGGCTATTTTGCCGGTTCCAATTTCCCGAGCGACCCCGCTCTCATCCGGGACGAAACAACATTCGATCCCGCCGACCCGGCGAATTCCGCGAACGCCCGCCATGTCCGCTGGGATCAGCTGATGCAGGCAAACAAGGGGAAGATTGATACGGCGCTGGCGCAGGTTTTTCTTGCCGATCATTACGATACCTATACCAAGAAGGAGGGCGCGAACCTGCGCACGCTCTGCGGCCACGGAGACGCATCGAGCGAAGGCATACCCAGCGCGGACGTGAAGCCGTATGACCCTTCCGGCGCCGTACAGGGGAAAGCGATGGATAGCGGCATGGCCGCGGCCATGAGCTTCGTCGCGCGCATCGGCCATCCCTGCGGGACGAATTTCGACGCGGCGAAATTCCTCGCCGACCATCCGGAATTTTCCTGGCAATCGCCCATTCTGCGCGATATGAATGCGGGGCCGTGGACACCCTTTCGCACCGGTGAGCACGCCTCCGAACAAGGGCACTAATGCCGGGTGCTATTTGATTGGACGCATAACGCCCGGGGCATCTGGAAATTCGCGGTGGATGATGCTACAAATCAGAGGCTCTTCCGAGTGTGCCTGTGGCAGACGCGTGCAGCGCAAAGGGATGCAAGACCACCGTGCCGGCGCGGCTCGCTGCCGAACGCCTATGCCTACTGCACTTCACTCTTTTCATCGAGCAGGAATGCGCGGAGGTACACCGCGAAACGGCGCTCGGCAAGGCCAACCATGATCGCCAGTTGGAATTCATTCTGAGAATTGCCGCCCGCGGGGAAGCTCTGGTCCATGTGGCTACCAGCGGGTTTCCGATGACCGATGAAATCAAGGCGCGCGTCCTAAGCACGCTGCTGACGCTTATGAATTGCCGCGAAAACATGGATCGCGCCGCCATGAGGCAGTCCTCTCTCCGCCGCTTCGCCGGCTAGCGCCTCTCCCGATTCGCCATTTCACCTGAAGAAAAAAGGCTCTCTTCGATTCATGCGCTGATGAAGCGGGCATAGAGCGAGCGAGCGACGGCGGGGTCCTGCGTGCCCTTCACGATGGCGCGGCCGTCGGCGAAGACTGTGATTTCATATGGGGGAACGCGGAAGCGAAGGAGAAACTCGTTGTTGCGCACTTCGGCGGCGGCTGTGGCCAGGCGGCGGCTAAGCTCGCCCAGATCGAGTCTCCTGCCGCGCTCGTGAATCTGCACCGAATCGCGCCCGCACATCGTGATGTGCGGCTGCGCCTGGCCTCGAAGAAAGGTGAAGTCGCGGCGAGCGCAGGCGCGGCAATCGGAATTGCGCGCCACGCGGATGGACTGAAATTTTCCGCTCCAGACGTCGCAGGAGATCAATCGCCCGTGCAGCGCCTCCGGTTTTCCCGCGAGGAGTTTCATGGCTTCCGCTGCTTCGATCGAGGCCACGACGCCCGCCGCGGCGTTGAGCACGCCCGCCGTGTCGCAGGTGGCTTCGCCGCTCATGCGCGCACCCATCCGAGTAGATGTTTCATCCTCTCCGGCCAGGCAGGCCAGGCACGGCGTTCGACCGGGAAGGATCGTCATGGTCACGCCATAGCTGCCGACGGCCGCGGCGTAAATCCATGGGATGCCCAGCGAGAGTGCCGCGTCATTCAGAAGGAGCCGCGTCTCGAAATTATCCGTTCCATCGAGGATGACGCCGAATCCCGAAATCAGCTCGGCGGCATTTTCCGGCGTGAGATCGGCGACGATCCCTTCCACACGGACTCCGGAATTGATGGCCCGCAAACGCCGCTCGGCGGCGGCGGCCTTCGGCATGGCCTCGCGCGCGTCGGCTTCCTCGAAGAGCGTCTGGCGCTGCAAATTGGAGGGCTCGACGAAATCGCGGTCAATAATCCGCAGCCGGCCCACGCCCGCGCGGACAAGCAGATTCGCGGCCACGGTCCCGAGCGCGCCGCAGCCCACAAGCACGGCGCTCGACTCGAGAAGTTTTTCCTGGCCGGCTTCGCCGATGCCCGAAAAAAGAATCTGGCGCGAGTATTTTTCGTATTGCTCGTGATTCATGCGCTTCTTCTGCGCCTTTTGCATCCCGATGACTTGGATCGGGACGTCCGCGATGTTTCGATGATAGCGCCTTCTTGCCCTGAGGAAAACCGAAGGGCCGGGCCTTTCACTCTTTCGGCGGCTCAGCCGCCACCCGGCAACCGCCTTTGGTGCCGTCAGGGCTTCGCTGCGGAACTGGCCGGCTTCCTCGATTCCGCCGCGCTGGTTATCGCGGCGACGGAGTCTGAAGGCTTTTCCTACGCGCAGTTGCGGGAGGGTTATATACTCGCCGCACAGATCGCCTTCGAGCGCGGAGATTCGGTCCACGGCGACGACCTGTTAAGCGCGCTCGCGAAAATGCGCGGCACAAGCGCCGATCTGTCCTGCGCCAGCGTTTCATTGACCGGATTTCGCACCGCGCGAGCATAGAAGGGTAATTCTCTCTACGAGAGCGCTAGATGCGTCGGTACATGCTGTAGGAGCCACAAACGATTAAACCGGGGGTAAGCGGTGAAGCCGGAAATCTTGCCAGACCTCGAGAGCGTCATTTCCAGCGACGAATTGCTAGCTCTGGAATCGATCCTGGGGCAGGAGCGGAATGCCGCGCGCACTAATCTTCAGGCTTTGGAAAACAGCTTAGAACTAACTAAATTATCGGGGTTGTTCGCTCAGTCTTCGGAACCAACCATCTTCGAGATTCTGGAGGAATTCCGTCGCATAGACAAAAACGATGAGCAGTTGCATTCACGATCCTTGGAATTCTTTCTCAACCCGCGCGAGGCGAGACATGGACTGTCTGATTCCTTTCTAGCGGCCGTTTTGAAGATGGCGCATTTTTTTCGGCAGCAAACGCCGGTCGATGTACTCGCTGGTGAGACTGATTTTCGTGACACGGAAGTTAGGCGGGAAGCCGTTACCGAACAAGGGCGAGCCGACCTGAGACTTGCGAATCGCAGGCGGGAGTTCGTGCTCATCATCGAAAATAAGACTGTAAGCGCGGAGGGCAAACGTCAGCTAGCCAGGTATTGGCAGGACGCAGAACGCGAGTTCCCAGGATTCGCGATCGGGGGGTTCTTTCTCACTCCAGAAGGTCGGGCGCCTACAACCGCTGCTGGTTACCCTTACGCGCCTCTCCGTTACGCCGAATTCGCAGAACTGCTGCAGGCCTGTGCCGAGCGTCGCGCACCCCAGCCCAATATGATGCTCGCAACGCAGTACGCATCGACAATCAGGAGGTGGTTTGTGGAAGACCCCGAGAAAAAGAAACTCGCATGGCGCATTTTTCGAAAGTATCCATATGCCGCTAGCTACCTTTCGCGCGACGAAGTCAAACCCCTCTGGCAAGTGTCTGAGCACCTACAGAGCTTGGTCAAGAGAGACCACACCGGCGTCGAGATGGTTTATAGCGCTTCTAAAACCAAGGAGTTGGAAATATGGTTCGTCCCGCACGAATGGGAACAAATTCCCCAACTACGGCGGGCTGGAACCGCACCCGCTGATAAACAGGCGGATGACCGTCTGCTGATATTCTGGCTTGAGTGCTCGTCTTGGGAAAGCGATCACGATCATGAAAGACAGCTAAACGTCTATCTCGGCTCGGTACCCAGCGCCAAGCCCGAGGAGGTGAGGAAAATAATGAGCGCCCTCGCAAACGGCGTGCCCCGATCGTCCCCGGCAACTAAGACAGATGATAAGCCGCAGCCGAAGTGGACATACTTGTGGGGACGAACGTTGCTAACGGAAGAACAGCTCACCGAATTGGATCGCGACTTGGTTTTCAAGCGAATCACCAGTGCGTGGCAGGAGTTCCTCGATGAGGATCTTCCAAAAATCACGGCAGCGATTAGCGGCCTTTTCGCAGGATAGTCGATATTCGGCCGCAGGTGAAAGCCTGTAAAAAGACGCTGGTGGACGAGGATGCCTCGGGGCGATCAGCTTACGCGACAGTGGATGTTAGTCCGGCTGCTCTCTAGCCGCGGCGGGCGGACACTTGCACAGTTGCAAGCCGAGCTTGGAGTCGGAAAGCGAACCGTCCAACGCCTCGAGCCCGCTGATTGTAAACCACTTATTTACCCATTGACAAATACTTCGGATTATGGTAACGTGAACCGCTTTTGTTGCTCGCGCCTCACCGTTTGGCGCGACCAACTCTTGAAATACGCTTAACGGACTAGAGGGGAGGTTTGTGCTCTTAGAGAAAGGCGATGGCGCGCTATACCGCTCGACTCGCCGAGGCAGTCGCCTCACAAAGGGGCCCGTCCACGCCTGGAACTCATCGATTTCTAATCGTGTCTCGAATTATTAGGAATTGTCCTAACCCTCTTATTTCCAGCCACTTAATCTTTTCTAATCGTGTCAACCCCCCGGCCGGAACGCCTCGATTTCTAATCGTCAAACGGACGATTAGAAATGACATTAAGTCCTTTCTCATCAACAAAAGCTCCATTTCTAATCGGCACAAACCCCCGGCTTGGCGCGCCGCAGCAGCCTCATCGCGTAGGCGGGTCCCCTGTATTTATAATCGGTACGTCTGCCGATTAGAAATTCCCCTAACTCCTGTCCTATCAATAAAAACTCGATTTCTAATCGGTAGTTCCCAAAGGCCAAATCACTCACTCCGGCAGCAGCAAGATCGAACCGGGAGAGAGCCGCACATGCCACGGGAAGGGACGGTCGCGAAAACGCTGCCACTTCTCCTTGAAGACCTCAGCTTGCAGATGGTACTCCGCTGATGCATCGGGAGGCCGGTGCAGCCGCAAATAGAGCGTAATGCGGAAGGGCGTCTCGGAAGAGCGCACAAGCCAGCAGGGGAAAACATTTTCTTCGCCGCCCGCATCGCTCGAAGATTCCACAAAATCAATATGGTGCGCGCGGATTCCGGCATACGCGGATGGCTGCGCCATGTCCTGTGCAACGCGCAGGCGGCAGCCCCAGTCGAGCGCCTCGACCGTGCTCGGCGAAATCGCGCGCGCGCGCGAAAAATTTTTGCAGCCCGTGAGCCGCGCGACTTCCACGCTGGGCGGACGGCGAAATATTTCCTCCTTCGCTCCGAATGCGGCGATGCGCCCGCGCGAGAGCACCAGCAACTCCCCGCCCAGCCGGTAGGCTTCCTCGATGTTGTGCGTGACGAGCAGCGCCGGCCGCCGGTAAGCCGCAAATGTTTCCTGCAGCTGCGCTTCCATCTGGCTGCGCAGGTGCGTGTCGAGCGCCGAAAGCGGCTCATCGAGCAGCAGCGCTTCCGGCTCGATGGCCAGTGCGCGAGCGAGCGCCACGCGCTGCTGTTCCCCGCCGGAAAGTTCTTGCGGATAGCGCTGCTCGAGCCCGGTGACGTGCGTGCGCCCGGCCAGCGCCGCCACGCGTCTGCGCCTGTTCCTCGCGCGGCAAATCGTGCAGGCCGAAGGCGATGTTTTCGGCAACCGTGCGGTGCGGGAACAGCGCGTAGTGCTGGAAGAGCATTCCCGACGCGGCGGTCGCGCGCGGCGGAATGTCGAATGTGCTGCTCGGCATCAAAGAGCACGCGCGCCGTTGAGCGCGATCGCGGCCCCGGTCGGGCCGCTCGAGTCCCGCGATGCATCGAAGCAGCATCGTCTTTCCCGCGCCCGAAGGGCCCAGAATGCTCAGCGGGGCATCGCCCGCGCTGAAGGAGACATCCAGCGCAAAATCGCGAAGCTTCTTGACGATTTGGACTTCGAGAGGCACGTCAGCGCTGCGCCCAGCGCGCGCGTCCGGCGCTCATCGCGCGCGTCCAATAATAAAGCCCGCCGAGCAGCGCCAGCGAAATAGCCACATCCAGCAAGCACCACGCCAGCGCGCGCGGAATATCGTCCGCTTCCACGGCGAAATAAATGGCGATCGGAATCGTCGCCGTCTTTCCGGGGATGTTCCCGGCGAGCATCAGCGTGGCCCCAAATTCGCCCAGTGCGCGCGCAAACGAAAGGATCGTTCCCGCCAGCACTCCGGGCCATGCCAGCGGCAGCGCCACTTCTCGAAACACGCGCCATTCCGATGCGCCCAGCGTCCGCGCCGCTTGCAGGAAATGCGGGTCCACCTGTTCGAGCGCGGCGCGCGCCGTGAGGTACATCAGCGGAAAGGCCACTACCGCCGCCGCGATCACCGTGGCGGGCCAGGAAAAAACCACGGTTGCGCCGAAATGAAGCAGCAGCTTCCCCAGCGGGCCGTTGCGTCCGAAAAACAGCAGGAGAAAAAATCCAACCACGGTCGGCGGCAGAACCAGCGGCAGGAGAAAAATTCCATCCACCAGCGCCATCGCGGGCCCGTGCGCCGCTCGCGCCACGCCGCCGCCGCGAGTCCCGCGACCAGCGTAAAAACCGTCGCGACGGCGCTCGTCGCGAGCGATATCCACAGCGGAGACCAATCCATCGGGGACATGGGGACAGAATTGTACCCGGATCAGCGCTTTCCGGCTTATTTTTCCGGTGCGCCGAACCCGAACTTCACAAAGACCGCGCGCGCATCGGGCCCGGCAACGAAATCGAGAAACGCTCGCGCGGAGGCCAGGTTCTTCGGCTTTTTAGGATGGCCGCGGGATAAACGATCGGCTCGTGCGAATCCGCGGGCGCCGTGGCGACCACACGAACCTTGGAAGAAATTCGCGCATCGGTCAGATAGACAATGCCCGCATCGGCGTTCCCCGTCTCCACGTACGTCAGCACCTGGCGGACATCCTTGGCGAAAACAGCCTTCGTCTTGACTGCCGCCAGCAGCCCGAGGTGATCGATGCGCGTGGCCTTCGAGGCGGCCGCACCCGTACTGGCGAGGCTGGTCGACTCCGAGGGGACCGTGCTTTACGAGATGCACACCGCCGCAACGGCGGGCGTGCTCGGCGAGCGCGGTCCGGTGTGCGTTCGCAAGAGCGACACGGTCAGCGCGACCGCCGAAGGCAGCGGCGGCCGTATCCGCCGGATCGCGTGGGCCTCTCCGTAGCCGCCGACTAGTGCCGCCCGCCCGAAGTCCTGCCGGACTGCGGGCGCCGCTACGCCGTCGGCTTCGCCGAGGCGGCACGTCGTTCTTTCCTCTGGGGCTTCGCCCCGAACCCGCGAATCCGCTCCCGCGGATTCGCTAGCGGCAGTGCTGTTCAGTCAGGGCGATCGTCGTCCGGGAACATGGCATGACCGAACGGCATTGCGCTTTCAGCGGCCTCGCCCGATCGCTTTGAGCGGGGGCTTCGACACATGCCGGCTGGACGGATCGAAGAATCGCCATGGACGATCGGCCCGACGCTCCCGCGTATCCGACGCCTACCCGAGGCGTCACGGCGATGCGCGGACGGCTCGTTCGGCCGCAAAAAAGGAAGATCGGAGGCTCGGTGAGATTGTGCCCGTCGTGCACGCGCGAGAGGCCCATCGCGCGCGCGAATCGGCCTGGGCCGTCGAGGCGCGCGTGCTCGTCGAGGCCCAGGGTCGGCTCGCCCGCCCTCACGAGCACCGCGTGTCCACGTCCCGCGCCCGCGCAGGTCACGTTGAAGCACTCGTGCATCCCGTAGACGAAGAACACGTACGCGTGTCCCTCAGGCCCGAACAGAGCGCGTGTCCGGCGCGTGAGCCCTGCCCTCGCGTGCGACGCCAGATTCCTTGGGGCCGCGGTACGCTTCGGTCTCGACGATGCGAGAGACGCACCGGTCACCGCCTCGCGGTCCGCGCTCGCGCACGACGTAGCAGCCGACGAGCGCGCGGGCGACCACGAGGGCGTCGCGCGCGAACCAGGTTCGCTCGAGCCGCGCGGGGCGCAGCTCGGCGAGGTCGACCGGCCGCGGCACGTCGTCCGGACTAGCCTGCGCCGCCCGGGCCCGCCACGCGCCACGCGCCACGCGAGGGGGGTGCGTGGGCGGCCCCGCCCCTTGCGCTGGCTCTTCCGCGACCACGAGACTTCGCGGCACACACTTATGTCCACACGGCACCGCCGGCGTGAGCGTCGCGTCATATTCGCCTTCGCGGTGGAAGTGTGCGCCACGTGGCGCTACGTCTTGTCCGGGGAAGTGCACTCGAAGGCGGCGACCGCGGCATAGAATGCCTAACTTGGCGCCTGAGCAACGGAGACACATGTTCGACGAGTTCGGCATCAACGCGGGGTACGTCGAGGAGCTTCATACGCGCTGGCTTCAGAGCCCACAGTCCG
>CAWCPO010000005.1:0-21637 GCA_963797345.1 uncultured Acidobacteriota bacterium
AGAGCATCTTCTCGATGAGGATAGGCGTCTGCTCAAGTAGAGGCAGTCCCGGCAGAGCCAGGGGACTCGGTACGGCGGCCATGAAAACCCTCCCAGAAAGGACGGAATGGCCCTTGTTATACCTCACGCCGGAGAATTTGTCGAAGGCCGGTTGTTTCGGATAATGCCCAACATATGAAAGGTCCCGGGTCATTAGGACACGAAGAGGGATTCTTCGACTGCGTCCCGCGCCCGCCAAAAAGCGGCGGAAAAAACCAAGAACGCGGGACTCCGCTCAGAATGACCAGGGTGCGTTTCGCTGGAATGAAGGCAATGCCTTGTCTCGGGGCGGCGGGCGTGGTACAGGGTTAACGGGGAGGAATCGAGAATGGCGCAAGTCGTGGCGCTCGTGGACGATTTATTCTTTCAAGCCAAGCTGGCCGAAACCGCGAAGCAATTGGGGATCGAATTCTCCGCGTGCTCGACGGCGGATGCGCTGGTGGCCGAGGTCTCCAAGGGCGCCGCGAGGCTCGTGGTGGTGGACCTGAACGCGCGCGACCACCCGCTCGCGGCTATCGAACGCTTGCAGGAAATGCCCAGCCCGATTCCGATGGTGGCGTTCCTCTCGCACGTCCAACAGGAGCTTGCGGAACGCGCCCGCGCGGCGGGCTGCCGCGAGGTGATGCCACGCTCGAAATTCACGCGCGACCTGGCAACCATCCTGGCGCGGGCGAAATCGGAGTGCTGATGAAATCGCGCGCCTATTTCCGGACCATGCTCCTCGCGCCGGCCGCTCTACTTTTTTTTGCGTCTTTCGTGGCGCGGCCTGCGTGCGCGCAGGAAAGCGCCGAACCCGATCCCGTTGCGGCGCTCTCTGGGGCGCTCAGCGCCGCATGCCGCGCGGATGAGGCGCAGTTTGCCGGCTATCTCACGGCCACCAACGCCGCTGCGTTCCACGCCTTGCCGCAGGATCAGAGGACAGCATTCCTCAAGCGCTTCTCGCTTTCCGATGTCCCCGGCAAGCCTTTGATTTCCTCCGACGCCCAAGGCCACACCATCCTGCGCTGCGAGACGCCAGAGCAAACGGCCGAATTCCGCCTGGGCGCCGCGCGCACCCGGGAAAATCTTTCCTTCATTACGGTCGCCGTCGTCGCGAGCCAGCAGACGGATTTTGGAATGGTCCGCGAAGGCGGCGGTTGGAAACTTCTTTCGCTCGGGCTTGTGCTTCTCGACATCCCACAGCTTGCGAAGCAATGGGCCGAGCAGGACCTCGCCGCGCGCGAAGACGCGGCCATCGCCGCGCTCGACGGCCTGGACGAGGCCGTCGAATCGTACCGCCGCGCGTTCGGCAAATTGCCGGAATCGCTCGCGCAGCTCGGTCCTGCGCCCCCGAATGGAATTTCGCCCGACCAGGCGTCTCTCGTGGACGCGCAGCTCGCCGCCGGAAGCGAGGGCGGCTATCAGTTCCGCTACCGCACGGTTCCCGCTCCGGATGGCTCGAGCGTAACCTTCGAGATCGCGGCCACGCCCGAAGATTACGGAAAGTCGGGCCGGCGCTCGTTCCTTCTGGACGGGGCGGGAAAAATTCACGGCGCGGACAGCCATGGCGCGGCCGCCACGGCCGATGCGCCCATCGTCACCGCCGAAAAGACTCCGTAGGGCGCCGGGGCTCGGGTATAATACCCACTCGATAATTTCATAGAGGCTGCCGCCACGCTCATCTCGCGTTCCGATTTTTCGGATCCGCCCATGTCCACACAAACCGCACCCCAAAAGCAAACGACCCAGGAGGCCCTTCGCCTGGCGAATCAGCGCTTTTACGCGGCGTTCGAGTCGCTCGACATGGCCCAGATGGAAGCGGTATGGGCGCACGACGACGCCGTGCAATGCGTGCATCCGGGCTGGAGCATTCTCCTGGGCTGGGAGGAAGTCCGCGAGCGCTGGACGCGCATCTTTGCCAATACCAAGCGGGTGCGTGTGGCCCTGAGCGGCATATGGATTCGCGTGGAGGGCAGCGTCGGCTGGGTGGGCTGCACGGCGCACGTCACGACGGCGTCCGCGGACAGCTTCGACGATGCCATCGTGCAAGCCACCAACATTTTCATCCTTCGCGAGGACCGCTGGCTCCTTGCCGCCCATCACGCTTCGCCTCTCCCGGTCTCCTCCCGCTCGACCGTTCAATAATGGGAGCAGTGCGCGCGGCGGCGCGGCCGCAATGCGCCGCGAGAAATCAGGCTCGCGGAGCGGGTCGACGGTTTTCCACAGACGCCCTGTGTGCGCGGCGGCGCGGTGTGGTATCCTTCAGATGGTTTGAGCGGCAGGCGCGCTGGAAAACGTACTCACCGAACGTAACTTTTCGCCTCAGGGCACCGCAGCGGGCAAGACAGTTGTCGCACCAGCATCTTCCAGGCCTCGCGGCGCATGAGCGGTTTCCGTGAGCGCCAGAACGGATCGAGAGATGTCCACAGCGGCGGCTTCGCCCAAAACCACTACTCTGCGCCTGGCGCATTCGCCCGATAGCGATGACGCCTTCATGTTCTACGCCCTGGCCACGGGGAAGGTGCGGCTTCCGGGAGTGAAGTTCACCCATATCCTTTCGGACATCGAAACGCTCAACCAGGCGGCGCAACAGGAAACGTACGACATCACCGCGGTGAGCTTTTACGGCTACGCCTTCGTGGCGGATAAGTATATTCTGCTCGATTGCGGCGCGAGCTTCGGCGAAGGATACGGCCCGGTGGTCGTCGCCTCCCATCCCATTCAGAAGGGGGATCTGGCCGGGCGCAAAATCGCCGTGCCGGGCACGCTGACAACCTCCTACCTCGCTCTGAAGCTTTTCGAGCCCAAGGCCGAAATCGTCGCCATGCCCTTCGATAAGATTCTGAGCGCGGTGCAGGCCAAGGAAGTCGAGGCGGGACTGCTCATTCACGAAGGCCAATTGGTCTTCTCGCAAGTGGGCTTGCACCGCGTGGTGGACCTCGGGCAATGGTGGCAGGAAGTCACAGGCCTTCCCCTCCCTCTGGGCGCCAATGCCGTCCGCCGGCGCCTGGGCGCGCAGATGGGCCGCCAGGTGGCCCGCGTGATCCGCGAAAGCATCAGCTATGCGCTCGACCATCGCGAGGCCGCGCTTAACTATGCCATGCAGTTCGCCCGCGATATGGACCCGGCGCTCGCCGATAAGTTTATCGGGATGTACGTGAACCGCTGGACGCTCGATTATGGCGAGGAGGGGCGCCGGGCGGTGCGCGAGCTATTCGCGCGCGGAACGGCGGCTGGGTTGGTCCCGCAGCCCTTCGAGGTTGAATTTCTCTCCGAAGCTGCCGCCGCCTGACAATCAGGGCGACCCAGCTCTTGACTCCCACTTGGAACACTTCTAGAGTCTAGATAGCATGATTGAGAAGAAATTGTTCTTGGTCCTCGCGGCAGGAGCGTTGTTGCTCCTCCAGTTCGGAGCTTGCACGTCCGCGATGACACCAGACCAAGACAGTATGCAATGCTGCGCTTCGATGCCTTGCACGCCGGCAAATCATAGCCACGGCTGCTGCAAGAACATGGCTTCGGCCCAGACGCCAAACATGCTGCCCGCGCGACATGTTGTGTTGCAAGCGCCAATCGTCGCGAGAGTTGAATGCTCGCAGAGGCTTGAAATTGTTCGCTCGACTCCAACACCACCAGCAATAGTTGACGCTCAGCAACATTCGCCTCCCGAACTCTACACACTGCACGCTTCCTTCCTCATCTAGACCCTCGCATCGGTGTGCGTGCCGCACACCCCTTCTCTATTTCTGTCCTTTATTGTGTTCTGTCCATGGGTTGACCCTGGCAGCACAGTTCAAAAATCCCAATCACCGGAATTCTTAGGCCTTCTCAGGAGGCGATAAAATGTTGGCATCACGCCGCAAAAGAATAGAGCGTCAGTTGCTTCGAGAACGCTCTCTCTGGTTTGCCTTGCTTCTCTTCCTTTTCGTGAACACAGCCGAAGCCTTCGGCCAAGAACCACCAAAAGGACCTGTCGAAGTTACGCCATCCGCGCAGGAACATGCGCACTCCGAAGGAGTCACGTCGCTGCAGGATTTGTTGGCCGAAGCGGAACGGAACAATCCACAGATTGAGGCGGCGCGACAGGGCTGGCAGGCCGCTAAGGAGATTCCCTCCCAGGTCTCCACGCTCCCCGATCCGCAATTCACGCTGCAACAACTCAATGTCGGGAGTCCAAGACCCTTTGCGGGGTATACGAACAGCGACTTCGCTTACATAGGTATCGGGATTTCTCAAGACATTCCTTATCCAGGCAAACTGCGACTGAAAGGCGAGATCGCAAAACGAGACGCGAATGTGATGCAGCAACAATACGAGTCCGAGCGCCGCTCTGTCCTCGCCGGAGTCAAATCCGCGTACTTCCAGCTTGCCTATCTTTCGAAGACTCTGGGAATTCTTGAAAGCGACGGACAACTCCTCGAGCAGGTGGAGAAAGCTGCGGATGCGCGATACCGCTCCGGCATGGGAAACCAACAGGACCTTCTCCAGGCACAGGTTGAACAGACCAAATTGCTGAGCGAAATCACCATGCACCATCTGGAAGTGGCGAAGGCACAGGCGCAGCTCAAGCAACTGCTCAACCGCTCGCAATCTTCGCCGGACATAGAACCTGCTGACCTGCCGGAAACGCCGCTGCCATATACGTTCGATGAACTTCTTGCTGCCACCACGGTTCAGAACCCGGACATTTCCGGGGCGCGGGAAATAGTCGAGAAGCAGAAGGACCAAGTTGATCTGGCGCACAAGGATTTCTACCCGGATTTCAATGTCCAATACATGTGGCAGCGCACCGACCCGACTCAATTCCGCGCCTACTACATGTTCAGCGTCGGCGTCCAGGTACCCATTTATCGGAGCCGGAAACAGCGGCCTGAACTCGCCGAGGCGGAGGCGGACCTCAATCGCGCCCACAGCGAGGAGGAATCGCAAACGCAACAAGTCGCCTTTGAGCTTCGGACTGCATTCGACACAGCCGAGAAAACCGACGAACTCCTCACGATCTATCACGACGGCTTGCTTCCACAAGCCCGCGCCGAGTTCCAGGTGGGGCTGGCTGCCTACCAAAACAACCGGCAGGATTTTCAGGCGCTGCTGGCGTCGTTCCTAGATGTTCTCCATTTGGACGAGGAGTACTGGCAGAGCATCGCGGACCGTGAGACTGCGTTGGCTCAGATCGAGCAACTAACCGGGTTGTCTTTGCGAGAGGAAGGGGCGAAAAGATGAAGACCTATCGAACAGGTTTCTTCGTGGCAGTAGCAGGAAACCTTGCGCTCGTCGCCATTGTAGCGGGAATCTGGTGGCACTACCAAGCCCCACAGCCGATGGCGACTTCCAAGGCGCAAGATTCGACGGAAAGTCCGATGGCCGCAGCGCCCGCCGCGCTCGAAGCGCCGCTCGTGCCCACACAAATCTCTCCCCAGCGATTGCAGAGCATCGGAGTGAAGACCGGCGTGGTCGAACGCAAGTCAGTCGAGGATGAGATTCGCGCTACGGGCAATGTCGCTGTGGATGAAACCCGGCTTGCTTACGTCCAGGTGCGATTTTCCGGCTACATAGAGAAGGTCTTCGTTGATGCCACTTACAGGTACGTCCGCAAAGGACAGCCGCTGTGCACAATCTACAGCCCTGATCTAGTGGCAACTGAACGTGAATACCTCGTGGCAAAACAGAATCAGCAGCAGGTTGAGCAGAGTCCGGTTCCGGGAGTCGCGTCGAGCGCAGCCTCGCTGCTCGACGCAGCCGCGGGGCGACTCAAGCAATGGGGAGTTCCGGAAAAGGAAATTGCGAGACTCGACGCGACCGGCCAAGTACAGCAAGGATTGGAAGTAGATTCTCCGGCCTCCGGCTACATCACCGAACGCAATGCTCTTCCAAGTGTTGCCGTCCAGCCAGATATGCGCCTGTATACCATCGCGGACCTCTCGACGGTCTGGGTTCAGGCGGCGGTCTTCCAGGAAGACCTCGGACGTATCAAGGTCGGCGATCCGGCGGCCCTTACCGTGGATACATTTCCCGGACGAATTTTCAGCGGCCGTGTGGATTTCATCTATCCGCGTGTAGATATGGACACGCGAACCGCCAATGTGCGCGTCGTTTTTTCCAACCCTGGACTCCAGCTCAAACCCGGTATGTTTGTGAATGTCATGCTGAAAGTGCCGATGGGACAGCAACTCGTCATTCCGGCTACAGGCATTTTGCAGTCCGGTACTCGGCAGATTGCGTTTGTGAGCCGCAGCGATGGCTACATCGAACCGCGCGAGATGCAATTAGGCGCGCGTGTTGGCGACGATTTTATCGTTCTGAAAGGGTTGCAGCCAGGCGAAGAGGTTGTCACGTCCGCAAACTTTCTAATCGACTCTGAAAGCCAGCTTCAGGCTGCTCTCGGTTCATTCGTTCCGCCTCCGCCCGGCGCCGGCGCTGCATCGGCGATGAATGCTCCCCAAGTGAGTGCCGACCTGAGTTCGGACCCGACTCCTCCGCGCAAGGGCGGCAACGTCTTTCGCGTGAAACTAACAGACGCAAGTGGCTCGCCCGTTTCAGGGGCGGATGTCAACGTGACTTTCTTTATGGCCGCGATGCCAGACATGGGCATGGCGGCCATGCGCACGTCCGTCGCGCTCGCCGACAAGGGCAACGGGCTTTATGAAGGTTCGGGCCAACTCGAAAGCGGCGGCACTTGGCAGACCACAATCGTAGCCAAGAAGAACGGTCAGGTCATCGCCAGCAAGCAACTGAGCGTTAACGCCACGGGAGGGATGTGACGTGATCTCCCGATGGATTGATTGGTGCGCACGAAATCGCTTCCTCGTTTTCACGGGAACGTTGCTGCTGGTGCTCGCCGGAATCTGGGCTTTGGGTCAAATCCCGCTCGACGCCTTGCCGGACATTTCCGACGTGGAAGTGATCATCCACACCCCTTGGGCGGGCCAGCCCCCGAGCATTATCGAAGATCAAGTCACCTACCCCATCGTCACGACCCTGCTCGCGGCACCGCATGTCAAGGCTGTCCGGGCAGAGACGATGTTCGGTGACTCCTACGTTTTCGTCGTCTTTGAGGATACGACAGACCTGTATTGGGCGCGGTCGCGCGTCTTGGAGTACATGCAACAGATCACCGGGCGTCTGCCGGAAGGCGTGCATCCCGTGATCGGACCGGACGCGACGGGAGCAGGGTGGGTCTATGAATACGCCCTGGTGGACCGCAGCCATCAACGCAGCCTGGCCGATTTGCGCAGTCTTCAGGACTGGTATTTGCGTTACCAGCTCGAAACTGTTCCGGGAGTGGCGGAAGTAGCCACTATTGGCGGATTCGTGCGCCAGTACCAAGTCAATCTCGACCCCGAGAAACTTCGCGCCTACGGCATTCCACTTTCGACCGTTATTGACAGAGTTCGCGCAAGTACCAACGAAGTTGGCGGAAGCCTGCTTGAAATGGGCGGGGCTGAATACATGATTCGCGGACTCGGCTATCTGCGCTCGCTGAGCGACCTGGAGACGGTTCCTGTAGCAACTAAGAACGGCACCCCGGTCCTCGTCCGAGATTTGGGGACAGTTACGTTCGGACCCGACATCCGCGAGGGTGTCGCCGAATGGCAAGGCGATGGGGAAACCGTTGGCGGGATCGTCGTGATGCGCGATGGGATGAACGCCCTCAACGTCATCAATGGCATCAAGCAGAAACTTGTGGAAATCAAACCTTCCCTGCCACCGGACGTCGAAGTGGTCACAGGATACGACCGTTCAGGATTGATTCATGAATCCATCGCAACGCTGCAACGCGATTTGCTCGAAGAGGCGGCCATCGTCAGCATCGTGATCATTATCTTCTTATTCCACTTCCGTTCCGCGCTGATTCCGATCCTGACTTTGCCCATCGCGGTGCTCGCATCCTTCATTCCGATGTACTACCTTCATGTTACTTCAAACATTATGTCGCTCGGCGGTTTGGCCTTAGCGATTGGCGTCCTTGTGGACGCTGCTATCGTCATGGTCGAAAATGGGTATCGGCAGCTTTCCGAGCGCCAAGCCGCCGAATCCGCACCGCTTCCCGAGACGCAGAGACAGAGAGTCCTGCTGGATTCAGCTAAACAAGTCGGTCCCGCGATTTTCTTTTCGCTGGTGATCATCGTGGTTTCCTTCCTGCCCGTATTCTTACTGGAAGCACAGGAAGGGCGCATGTTTCGTCCCCTCGCGTGGACGAAAACGCTGGCCGTCGGCTTTTCCTCGATTCTGGCGATTACGCTTGTGCCGGTGCTGATGGTCCTATTTATCCGTGGGCGGTTGACACCTGAATCGCGGAATCCGATTTCCAGAATCACTCAGGCCATTTACTTGCCCGTTCTGCGACTGTGCCTCCGTTTTCGAAAAACCACGTTGCTGCTCAATTTGTTGTTCTTGGTGATTACCCTACCCATCGCGTTTCACATCGGCAGCCAGTTCATGCCGCCCCTCTTCGAGGGATCTTCTCTTTACATGCCTACCGCGCTGCCTGGCATCTCCATTACTCAGGCGTCCCAGCTGCTCCAGGAACAAGACAAAATCATCCGAACCTTTCCAGAGGTCGAGACTGTTTTCGGTTCGGTCGGCCGGTCGGACAGCGCGACAGATAACGCTCCACTCGACATGTATGACACCACCATCATGCTCAAGCCGCGCGATCAGTGGCGGGCTGGAATGACATACGAAAAGTTGGTTCAGGAAATGGACGCCAAGCTCCAATTTCCCGGACTGTCCAACACCTGGACAATGCCGGTCGAAAACCGTCTCGACATGGAATTGACGGGAATCAAGACGCCGCTCGGTCTAAAGATTCAGGGACCAAACTTAGAGGGCATCCAACAGCTGGGGGCGCAGGTGCAACAGATTCTCGCGGTAATTCCCGAAATGCGATCCATCTTTGCGGAGCGGGTATCGCAGGGTTTCTACCTCAACATCGAAGTAAACCGGGCCGAGGCTGCTCGGTACGGTCTGACGATTGCTGACGTTCAGCAGGCGGTCACTTCAGGGATCGGCGGCGAAATGGTCACCGAGAATGTCGAGGGCCGCGAACGGTATCCGGTGAACGTCCGCTATGGCCGGGACTTTCGGGACAACGTCGAGGCTTTGCAGGGCGTCCTGATCAGCACGCCCAATGGCGCGCAGATTCCCATCTCCGAAGTCGCGAAGCTCTCGTTCTCGCGGGGGCCTTCGATGGTGCGCGATGAAGACGGCGCGCTGACCGGCTACGTGTACATCGACCTGAGCACGAGCGACTACGGCGGGTTTGTCGCACAGGCGAGCAATCTCCTCAAACAGAAACTCATTTTGCCGCCCGGCTTTACCTACAAATGGTCCGGCGAATATGAATTCGAGTTGCGCGCGAAACAGCGGCTGGAATTGATCCTGCCCATAGTGTTTTTCGTGATCTTCATGCTCCTCTATATGATCTTTCATTCGGTGACCGAGGCGGCGGTCCTCATTTTCCCCACGATCTACGCGCTGACAGGTGGCCTCATTCTTCAGCGGCTGCTTGGCTACAACTTCAGCGTGGCCGTGTGGGTCGGTTACATCGCTCTGTTCGGCATAGCTGTGGAAACGGGAGTGGTCATGGTCGTGTACCTGCACGAAGCATTGGACCACCGGCTTAAGTCGGGTGTCACGCTGCGGAAAGAGGACATCGAGGCAGCGGCAATTGAAGGCGCGGTCCACCGGCTCCGACCGAAATTGATGACTGTCTGCGTGGTTCTCGCCAGCCTGATCCCAATTCTATGGGAAACAGGCGTGGGTTCGGATGTTATGAAACCCATCGCTGCCCCAATTGTGGGCGGCATGATCACATCAACGATTCATGTGCTGATTCTTGTGCCGGTATTCTTTGCGTTGATGAAGGAGCGAGCACTTCGTCGGGGAGCGCTCGGTACGTCTGAGGAGGTTGCGGGCAAGCGGAACGAAACGATGTGAGGAAAAGGAGGGTTGACGAACAGGGCTGCGTCCGCGGCCCATTTGCGGTATAATAGGGGTTCCTGGCAGGTGAAACGCTTTCACAATATGCATCGTCTTTGACATTTCGTCCACTGTCGCAGCCGGCTCCTCGTATCGAACAAGCCTATATTGGTGCGTTGCAGCTTCCCCTCGCGGGAATTTTCACGGGATAATCCTGAACAGATGAGAAACCTACTCCAACAGGGCTTGGCCCTCCGCGAACTCCTCCGCGAGCGCATCCTCATCCTGGATGGCGCGATGGGCACCATGCTGCAACAGGCCAACCTCACGGCGGCCGATTTCGGCGGGCCACATCTGGAGGGCTGCAACGAGAATCTGGTGATAACGCGCCCCGACGTGGTGCTGGGAATTCACCGCAAGTATCTCGATGCCGGCGCGGACATTATCGAAACGAATTCCTTTGGGAGCACCCCCCTGGTGCTCGCGGAGTATGGGCTGGGCGACCGCGCGCGCGAAATCAACCGCCGCGCGGCGGAGCTGGCACGGCAGGCCGCAGACGAGTTTTCCAGGCCGGCGAAGCCGCGCTTCGTCGCCGGCTCGATGGGCCCCACGACGAAAGCCATCAGCGTCACGGGAGGCGTCACGTTCGACGAGCTTCGCGGGAATTTCCTGGAGCAGGCGCGCGGGTTGATCGAAGGCGGCGCGGACATTCTTTTACTCGAAACTTGCCAGGACACCCGCAACATCAAGGCCGGTGCGCTCGCGATCGAGGAACTGGCCCGCGAGCTTGGCCAGCCGATTCCGCTGATGATCTCCGTGACCATCGAAGCCATGGGCACGATGCTCGCGGGCCAGGGAATTGAAGCGCTGTGGGCTTCGCTCGATCATGTGGATCTTCTTTCTCTCGGCCTCAACTGCGCAACTGGTCCTGAATTCATGACCGACCATATTCGGACATTGCAGTCGCTGACGAGCCGCTTCGTTTCCTGCTATCCGAACGCCGGCCTGCCCAACGAAGAAGGGTGCTACGGCGAGACCCCCACATCGCTTGCCGAACAACTCGGGCGCTTCGTCGGTCGGGGCTGGCTGAATATCGCTGGGGGTTGCTGCGGGACCACGGAAAAGCACATCCGCGCCATCGCGCAGATGGCCGAAGGAAAGGCGCCGCGGCGTGCGCCGGGGCCGAACCACCGCGCGGTCTACTCCGGCATCGAGATTATCGAAGCCGAAGAGAGCACGCGCCCCCTGATCGTGGGCGAGCGCACGAATGTGATCGGCTCGCGCGAATTCAAGAAGCTTGTGGCCGCGGAGCAATGGGAAGAAGCCACGGAGATCGCGCGGCGCCAGGTGAAAAGCGGCGCGCACATCGTGGACGTCTGCCTTCAGAGCACCGACCGCGATGAGATCAAGGACATTCCGCCTTTCTTCGACAAACTCATCCGCAAGATTAAAGTTCCCATGATGATTGACACCACCGACGCGCGCTCGATCGAGCTGGCGCTCACCTATTGCCAGGGCAAAAGCATCATCAATTCGATCAACCTCGAGGACGGCGAGGAGAAATTCGAACGCGTGTGTCCGCTCGCGCGCTCCTACGGCGCGGCCCTCGTCGTCGGTTGCATTGACGAAGACCCGCAGCAGGCGCAGGCCTTCACGCGCGAGCGCAAGCTCGAAATCGGCGAACGCTCATGGAAACTCCTCACGGAGAAATATGGAATCCCCGCCAAAAATATCGTCTTCGATCCACTGGTTTTCCCCTGCGCCACGGGCGATGAAAACTATATCGGCGGCGCGGTGGAAACCATTGAGGGCATTCGTCTGATCAAACAGCGTATCCCGCACGTGCGCACGGTGCTGGGGATTTCCAATGTCTCCTTTGGGCTGCCGGCCGGCGCGCGCGAGGTGGTCAACTCCGTCTTTCTCTATTACTGCACGAAGGCCGGACTCGATCTCGCCATTGTCAACGCGGAACGCATCGAGCGCTTTCCCTCCATCCCCGAAGGCGAACGCACGCTGGCTGAGAATCTTTTGTTCAATCATCCCCCGGCGGAGATACCGGAAAACCACCCGCAGGCCACGCTTCTTCGCGGCGCGCCGCCCGATTGGCGGGAGCAGACCCGCGAACAGAAGGCAGCCATAAACCAGTTTCACATTGCGGCGATTTCGGCTCATTTTCGCGCCGCGGGCGCGCGGAAGAAAGCGCGGCCGGAAGACTTACCGCTCGACCAGCGTCTGGCGAACTACATCCTCGAAGGCTCGAAGGACGGCTTGATTGGCGATTTGGACCGCAAGCTCGCCGAGGGCGTTGCGCCACTCGAGGTTATCAACGGCCCGCTGATGGCCGGCATGGGCGAGGTCGGCCGTCTTTTCAACAACAACGAACTGATCGTCGCCGAAGTGCTGCAATCGGCGGAAGCTATGAAGACGGCCGTGGGGCATCTCGAGCAATTCATGGAAAAGGCGGACGTGGAGAAGCGCGCGCGCGTGCTCCTCGCCACCGTCAAGGGCGACGTCCACGATATCGGGAAAAATCTTGTCGAAATCATTTTGAAGAACAACGGCTACGACGTGATCAACCTGGGTATCAAGGTGCCGCCCGAAGACTTGATCCGCGCGCACCGCGACCACCACCCCGACGCCATCGGGCTTTCCGGGCTGCTGGTGAAGAGCGCGCAGCAGATGGTCACGACGGCCGCCGACCTGCGCGAGGCCGGAATCCGCGTCCCGTTGCTGGTGGGAGGCGCCGCGCTTTCGGAAAAATTCACGCGCTCGAAAATCGCGCCGCAGTACTCGAATGCTGTCTGCTATGCCAAGGACGCCATGACCGGGCTTCGCCTGATGAACGAATTGAGCGATCCGGCGCGCCGCGAAACCGTTCTCGACGCCCACACGCATACGGCCACGGCGGTGATCGAGGAAGTCGCGCCGCGCCCGCTCGAACCCGCGGGCGACGCCCGCTCGCCCAAAATCCGCGCGGACCTGCCCATTCCGGCCCCCGCGTATCTCGACCGCAAGGCGCGCGCCGTCCCGGATATTTTCGAAATCTGGAGCTACGTCAACCCGTATATGCTCTTCGGCCGGCACCTCGGCTTTCGAGGCAACTTCGAAAAGGCCCTTGCCGAGCGCGACCCTCGCGCCCTCGAACTCTCGAATGTGATGGAAGAAATCAAGCGCGAGGCCGCGAACTTCATGAAGATTTCCGCCGTCTGGCAGTTCTTCGAGGCCGAGCGGCGCGGAAACTCGATTGCGCTCTTCGCGCCGGGCGCAAGTTCGCCCCTGCACACATTTCATTTCCAGCGGCAGCGCGTGGGTGAAAAACTTTGCCTGAGCGACTATATCCTGCCGGCGCGCGACGCACGGCGCGACCATCTGGCGCTGTTTGTGGTTACCGCCGGCGCCGGCATCCGGGAAAAATCCGAAGAGGCCAAGGCCGCCGGGCGCTATCTCTATTCTCATGGCCTGCAGGCACTGGCGCTCGAATCAGCGGAGGCCGCCGCCGAATGGCTGCACCACCGCATCCGCGAGGACTGGGGCTTTCCCGACCCGCCCTCCTTGACGATGCCCGAGCGCTTCACCTCGCGCTACCGCGGCAAGCGCTACAGCTTCGGCTATCCCGCCTGCCCGAATCTCGAGGATCAGGCCGGCATCTGGATGCTCCTGCGACCGGAAGAAATCGGCGTGCACCTCACGGAAGGGATGATGATGGATCCGGAAGCGAGCGTGAGCGCGCTTGCGTTTCACCACCCCGATTGCACCTATTTTTCCGTCGGCGACCAGCCGGTGGATGCGTAGCTTCCGGTCCGCGCGCGCCCCGCTACCCGAGTGTAAGCGCCGCCACGCGCCGCGATTGCGGCCAGCGGCGCAAATCCTCTATAATCCGGCTGTACGCGCAACCTCGAACCGGAGTGCGCCAGCCCCGGCCCTTTCACAGGTTGCGGCCGAAGCAGCTATGACCGACCTTGCCGAGAAAATTAAGAAAAAGCTGAAGGACGAGATCGCCGCCCTCGAACACGAACTGCACGACGAGCTTCCCAAGGAAATCAAAGTCGCTCGCGCGCACGGCGATCTATCCGAAAATGCCGAGTACAAGTATGCCAAGGAGCGCCAATCCTTTGTCTCCGCGCGTCTTGGCCAGCTCCATCAGCGCATGGCGGACATCTCCATGATGAACCTGAATAACCTGCCGAAGGATCGCGCCGCCTACGGCTCGCGCATCGTCGTCCTGGATGTTGCCAAGGACTCCAAAATCGAGTACAAACTCGTTACTGTCGAAGAAGCTGACGCCGCCAAAGGATTGATCTCGACCACTTCGCCCATCGGCCGCGCGCTATTGGGAAAAAAGGCCGGCGACGAAGTGCAAGTGACGACCCCGGCCGGCGTGAAGGAGTACGAAGTTATCCGCCTGACCACCATCCATGACGAGGAATAGACAAATTGCGGGGTGACACCCTTTCGAAGCAGGCACGCAACGTCGTCCGGCGCATGGCCTGGCCCATTGAGCGTCTTGCAGCCCTTCTCGCGGCCACCGGCATCCCCCCTAACGTCATCACCTGGTCGGCTCTGGTGGTAAATCTCTGGGGCGGAATTCTCTTCGCGGCCGGAAGATTCGCCGCAGCCGGCGGGATGATGATCTTCGCGGGCCTGTGCGATCTGCTCGATGGCCGTGTGGCGCGGCTCGAGGGGCGCGTTTCCCTATTCGGCGAATTCCTCGATTCCATTCTCGACCGCTACGCCGACCTGATCGTCTTCCTCGGGCTCCTCGTTTATTACGTCCATGTGAATCGCTTCCGTTACGTCATTCTCGCCGGCGCGGCGATGGCCGGCGCCGTGATGGTCAGCTATGCCAAGGCACGCGCCGCTTCGCTCGTTCCTGAATCGGGGATCGGATTTTGGGAGAGGCCGGAGCGCCTCGTACTGATGATCCTGGGCGCCCTCACGAACCGGATGGAGGTGGTGCTCTGGATTCTTGCGATCGGCACGAATCTCACCGTGATTCACCGCATTTTGGACACTTGGAAGCAGACCGAAAGCGGCTTGGACTCCCCCTCCGCCCATCCGCCCGCTCCCGACGCGGCGCACGCTTCCGCCGGCACGGGATCTTCGCCTGGACACTCCGGCACCCCGCATTTTTTGACGCGCTCCGCGGGCCGCGGCCCGAGCTGACTCAGCGGCTGCGAAACATTTGCGCTGGGGAGTTAGAATATTCTCGGATAGATTTTTCACTACGGAGAAGAACCCATGGCTATAAGCGATACATTCCTTCCTGAATTCGACCACGAAATGGCGCTCACGCGGAAAACGCTCGAACGCGTTCCGGAGGGCAAGCCCGATTGGAAGCCGCACGAGAAATCCATGACCATGTCACGGCTGGCGGGGCATCTCGCCGATCTCCCCGGCTTCGCCGTCAAGCTAATTCAAAGCGATTCCTTCGACGTTGCCCCGCCAGGAGGAGGAGGCCGCCAGCCAACCGTAATGACTTCGCGCAAGCAACTGCTCGAAGCGTTCGATAAGAACGTTGCCGCAGCTCGCTCGGCCATCGCCGGCGCAAGCGACGAGCACCTGGGGAAAACCTGGAGGCTTCACGCCGGCGAAAAGACTATCTTCAGTATGCCGCGAGCCGGCGTCCTGCGCACCGCTGTTCTGAGCCACACAGTTCATCATCGCGCGCAGTTGGGCGTCTACCTGCGGCTCAACGACGTGCCTGTGCCCTCGATTTATGGTCCATCCGCTGACGAAGGATTGGCCTAGCTCTTCCGGCTGGGGCGCCTGAGCTTGAAGCGCCGCCAAGGCCTGTGCTAGCATCCGGCTTTATTGCCCTTGGTCCGCTCCCCGCGGACGAAGGGTTGCAGGGCTCATCGCGCGTATCCGCCGGGGGGCGAGATCGTGATGCTGATCCCATCTTACAGCACGAGTTTTGCGGCTTGCACTGTCCCCACGCGAGATGCCTGTTCTCATCCAGCCGGTAAAGTGAACGCGCCCGGCTGCGAATTGCAGCTATCGCCCGATCGATTTTCCAATTTCGATTTTCGCATTTCATTCCTTTGGGGGGTGACAAATGAAATCCTATACAACCGAATGGATACGCAACGTGGGCATTGTCGGCCACGGCGACACGGGGAAAACCCAGCTCGTGTCGTCGTTGCTGTTCACCGCGGGGATGACGCCGCGGCTGGGCAAAGTGACCGACGGTTCTGCCACCACCGACTGGGACGAAGAAGAAATCGCGCGCAAAATTTCCATCAACACCGGGCTGGCATACGCCGAATGGGCCGCCTCCGGCCAGCCGGAGAAAACGAAAATCAATCTGCTGGATACGCCCGGCTATTCCACATTCATCAATGAAACGAAATCTTCTCTGATCGCCGCCGATGCTTCCCTGATCGTGGTGGACGCGGCCGCGGGCGTGCAGGTGGTCACCGAGAAGGTGTGGGACTACGCCACCGAATACGATCAGCCGCGCGCCTTCGTGCTGAACTGGATGGACCGCGAGCTGGCCAGCTTCGAGCGCGCGCTCGGCTCGCTCCAGCGCGTCTTCGGCCGAGGCGTCGTGCCCGTTCAATTGCCCATCGGGGCGGAGAAATCATTTCGCGGCGTGGTGGACCTGGTCGCCATGAAGGCGCTCATGTATACGCCCGATGGCGACGGCAAGGCGAAGATCGAGGAAATTCCCGCCGATCTCGCCGAACAAGCGAAGGCCGCGCACGAGGCGCTGGTGGAAATGGTCGCCGAGGGCGACGACGAATTGATGCAGGAATTTTTCGACAAAGGCACGCTGCCGGTGGAGGATTTGAAGAAAGGCCTCCGCGAGGCGGTGCTTGCCAAGCGCATCTTCCCCGTGCTGCTCAGTTCCGCGATGCACAACATCGGCAGCGACGCCATCCTGAGCTTCCTCGTCGAGATTTTCCCTCGCCAGCGTCCCGCGGAAACGCTGCGGGTCATAAAGCACCTGATCATACGGGCGAAACGATGGAACGAAAGATCGCCGCCTCCGAGCCGGTTTCCCTGTTCGCCTTCAAGACGGTCGCCGATCCGTTCGCGGGCCGCATCACGTATTTCAAAATGATGTCCGGCGTGGTGAAGAACGACGCGACGCTTGCCAACTTCAACCGCGGCTCGCAGGAGCGCTTTCAGCACGTCCAGGTGATGCAGGGAAAGACGGCCACGGACCGTCGCGCGAGCTCCATGCGGGCGATATCGGCGCCGTCGCAAAATTGAAGGACACCATCACGGGCGATACGCTTGGCGACAAGAACGCGCCCGATTTTTTATCCACCCGCGCGCATCCCGGAGCCCTCCATCACCTTCGCCGTGGAGCCGAAAACCCGCGCGGACGAAGACCGCATCGGCCAGGCCATCCACAAAATTCTCGAGGAAGATCTCGCCCTGCGCTTCTCTCGCGACCCGCAGACCAAGGAATTTCTGCTCAGCGGCGCGGGCCAGCAGCATATCGAAGTGGTCGTCGCCAAGCTGCGCAAGCGCTATCACGTGGAAATGACTCTCAAGCCTCCCAAGGTTCCCTATCGCGAGACCATCCGCGGCAAAGCGGACGCCGAAGGCAAGCACAAGAAGCAGACCGGCGGCCACGGGCAGTTCGGCGTCTGCCGCATCAAGATGGAGCCGCTGCCGCGGGGCGCGGGTGTCGAGTTCGTGGATGATGTCTTCGGCGGGGCGATACCCAAGAACTGGATTCCTTCGGTGGAAAAGGGAGTGCGCGACGCGGCCGAGCGCGGCTTCCTGGCCGGTTTTCCGGTGGTGGATTTCCGCGTGAGCCTCTATGACGGCAAATATCACGACGTGGATTCGAGCGACATGGCCTTCAAGATCGCGGGCTCGCTCGCATTCAAGGAAGCCATGAAGCAGGCGCGGCCCGCGCTGCTCGAGCCCATCATGCACGTCGAGGTCTCCGCTCCCGATCAGTATTCGGGCGACCTGATGGGCAACTTGAGCTCGCGCCGCGGACGCATCAGCGGCAGCGAAGTGCGCGCCGGAAGCGTGGTCATCAAGGCCCAGGCGCCTTTTTCGGAAATGCTGAGCTACGCCAACGAATTGATCTCCATGACTCAAGGCCGCGGCAGCTACACCATGGAGTTCTCGCACTACGATTTCGTCCCCTCGGAAATCGCCGAGAAGGTGATCGCCGCGCACAAACCCCACGGTGGCGAGGAGGAAGACGCCGCCACGGCATAATCCGCTACCTAAACTGCCTACAACATAAGTTGGAACGGCACTCGTTAACGGAAAATCGCTTTACATCAGAGCGTAGTGGGCAAGTTTCCTGAACGTCAAGCGGATTTGGACCGAGCCACATTTACAAGGGCTTGAACCGAGGGCTTCTTTTTCATGCCGATTTCGAGCAATCTGGCAAACTGTTCGGCGGGCACCGGCGGGCTGAAGTAATAGCCCTGACTTTCGTCACAGTCCTGGCTCCGAAGGAACGCGAGTTGCTCCTCCGTCTCCACACCCTCCGCGATCACACGGTGCTTGAGGCTTCGGCCCATGTGGATCACCGCGCTGACGATTGTGGCATCGTCCGGATTGGACGTAATCTCGCGCACGAACGACCGGTCAATCTTCAAGGCATCAATCGGAAAACGCTTCAGATAGCTCAAGCTGGAATAGCCCGTGCCGAAGTCGTCGAGCGCAAGCCGCACCCCCATCGCTTTCAGCGCCTGCAGAACAGCGTCGGTAGCTTCGGCGTGCTGCATGACCACGCTTTCGGTCAGTTCCAGCTCGAGATAGTGCGGCTCCAGGCGGGTTTCTTCCAAGATGGCGTGAACGCTTTCAAGAAAGTGCCGGTCCTGAAACTCGACCGCGGAAATGTTGACGGCCACGGGCAGCGGCGGTAATCCCGCTTCCTGCCAAGCCCGGGCTTGCCGGCATGCCTCGCGCAGCACCCACCTGCCAATGACCGCCGCCGGAGAAAACGGCGGTCTGCTCCGTTGCCGGAATCGCCCGCATCACATTGTATGGCCAGCATGGCGTCGATCTCTTTTTCGTCTTGAGCGGCTGGTTAATTGGTGGGCTCTACTGGCGGGAGATGAAGGCCTTCAGTGGCGTCGGCGTCCTGAGGTTCTGGGTGCGCCGTTGGATGCGTACATTGCCTCCCTATTTCGCTGCGCTCCTCCTCTCCTGGCTCGCCGTCTCGGCGGCGAGGGCCGAACCATTCGATTGGCGTTATCTCGTTTTTCTGCAGAACTACTACGAACGCATTCCTTTCTTTCTAGTAAGTTGGTCCCTTTGCATCGAGGAACATTTCTATCTGGCGGCTCCGATCGCTGCGGGAATGCTGATTGTCGTCACGCCACGCAAAACTCTCTGGTTGCCTTGGGCCTTCCTGATGGCCGTCTCGCCGTATTTCGGTGGTTCGGAGTGAGTCCCACTCCCAGTGGCGAGTTCGGTTACAGCGAGACAGCCACCCATTTGAGGCTCGACGGGCTCGTTCTGGGGTTTGGGCTAAGCCATATCGCTGTCTTCGCGCCGGTTGCTCTTCAAGCGGCTTGCCAGATGGTGTTTGCCCATTATACCGGCGTGCGTTGTGGGACTTGTGGCTCTTGATTGGACGGGAGGCTTCCGGTGATCCATTCTGTGGACATTGGTGATTGCTCTGCTCTGTGCGGCGCTTGTCGTAGTAGGCGTTTCGCGTGAAGAATCAGCGGATCGCGCTTTAAGCAACGCTGGCGTCGTCCCATGGACGACAGTGGCGATTGCCTCGTACTCGACTTATCTCGTGCATCCGCTCGCGGATCCATGTCGCACGAAGCGCCGTCTCCGTGCTCCGGCAGCGGTATTGGCTGCTCTACTGGCCGGCGGTCATCGCTCTGATCGTCCTTGCCACAGGCTTCTTTTACCTGTGCGTCGAGAGACCGTGGATCAAGTATTCAGGGATGCGTGGGTCCCATCGCGAAGGGCTGTGCGCACAGTGCGATTGCTGTGCCTGAAACCGCGTTGATGTCCTCGATATCTTTGCGTCTGAAGGATTCTCTTTCAACCACAGCCACTCGGAACTTCGTCCGAGAAAGCCTCGATGTCAAATCAGACGATCAGACTGGCTGGATCCAATCTGCAAAACAGCCAATTCACTCAAAATTCCCTATATAGTAAGCGCAAAATCCCGCTTGCAAATATAATTTTCGCCGGAACTCCCTTATCAATTCCGGGCGCGAGCATTTTTTTCCATGACTAGATATCTGATGTCGGCGATGGCGGGAGAGGCACCTTTATATCGTCTAGCGGATGCAATCCGAGAAGTCCTAACAACTCTGCGACGGCTATACCGACGCGGTAGATGCCGATCTCGCCAAGTATTTCGATTCGATTCCGCATCGGGCCTTGCTCCAGTCAGTGGCCCGACGCATCGTCGACCGCAATGTCTTACACCTCATCAAGATGTGGCTCAAGGCACCGGTCGAGGAACGGGATGAGAATGGAAGAAAGCGGCGCCTGACCGGTGGCAAGCATGGTACCTGCGGCACCCCGCAGGGTGGGGTGATCAGCCCCACGCTTTCCACGCTGTACATGAACCGTTTTCTGAAGCACTGGCGGGCGAGCGGGTGCGGAGAGGCTTACCAAGCTCATGTCATTGTCTATGCCGATGACTTCGTCATCCTCAGTCGCGGACACGCGACCGAGGCGCTGGCGTGGACGCGGCCAGTGATGACCCGGCTTGGACTGGCGCTCAACGAGGCGAAGACCTCGATCCGCAACGCGTCGCAAAAGTCGGGCGCGAGCCCATCGACGAAGTGAGCGTCCAACGGCTCAAGACCAAGGTTGGAGAAATCTTGGTCCCCGTCATCAAGCACCATGGCCCGACGCACGACCGCTCGACAAGTCTGCTGCGGGGTTGGTGCATCTACTTCTGCTACGGCACACGCCTGATCGCCTATCGGGCCCCCGACACCTACGTCTACAAGAGGTCCGGCACTTCCTTATTCGGCGTCATAAGTGCGCTTTCCCGCCCAAGGCGTGTTCGGAAAGCTCGGCGTGCTTCGGCTACGCCATATCCATAGGTGAAGCCAGTCGGAGAGCGTAGTGCGGGAAAGCCGCACGCTGCGTTCGATGAGCGGGGACGGGGAAACGGAGCCACGGCAAGCCGGACTGCGGCGGCTGCGCGAAAGTGCAGTCAGAGTCCACTATTGGCACGCTCGGATACCTCGACTATTACCTGCCCATTACTTGTGGCCACGTTCAGGATTGCCCGGAAAGACAAACCGGCAGGATTGCCCGGAAAGACAAACCGGGGTAAGAATAGTAAGAATAGTAAGAATAGGCTTAGTCGGCGGCTATCTGAGAACGCCGGCTAAACTGCCAGATAAAAACTACAGCGACAAACCATCTGAGCGCCGCTGCATCCAAGATCCAGGGCCTACCCGACTTGTGATCCGTTAGAAGCCGTGTGGGCCAATTTGGGAATTATCGTCATGAAATCAGCGCTTGTATGCGGAGCTGGAGGGTTCATCGGGAGCCATCTGGTCAAACGCCTCAAGCGTGAGGGCTATTGGGTCCGGGGCGTGGACCTGAAATTTCCGGAATTTTCGGAAACTGGCGCCGACGATTTTCTTGAGGGTGACCTTCGGGATCAGTCCGTAGTTCGTGAGGTCTTGGATCGTCGATTTGATGAAGTTTATCAGCTTGCCGCAGACATGGGCGGAGCGGGATATCTTTTCACCGGGCTCCATGACGCAGACGTAATGCACAATTC
>CAWCPO010000006.1:0-148768 GCA_963797345.1 uncultured Acidobacteriota bacterium
GAATATAGCTCCCCAGAAATATAAGATCGTGATGGAGATTGGGACCATACCGGCACGTGAAATCAATGGGGCTCGGGTCATTCGTGTGAAAGTACATTCCAAAATCCGGGAGTGGTAATCGCCTTTTCATGTCCCGAGTTGTAGCCGCGCCAACCACGGAGGCACTAGCATTTTGAGTGGGCATTTCCGAGAACATCAACGAAGAACACGAAAAAAGTGGCGACCCCGGAGGGAGTTGAACCCCCAATCTCTTGGTTCGTAGCCAAGCGCCTTATCCAATTGGGCTACGGGGTCGTCCTTGCGACAGGTTAGCAGACTGACCCACGAAATCCAAACCGCTCGCCTCTAGCCACTCGCCACTAACCACTAGCCACTCTCTTCCCGTACCCATCCTGTCCCTTCAAGCATCCAAGGGAGTATAGTTGCGAGTGCCCATCAAGGAGGATCTCGAAATGAACATTCGAAAAACCGCCGGCCGCACCGTCCGTTATCTCCTGCTCGCCCTGGCCGTGCTCGTCGTCGCCTATCCCATGCTCCGCGCCGCGGACCAGCAGCTTCCCGCCGTCGGCAGCACCGCCCCCAATTTCACGCTGAATTCGCAGGAGGGCACACCCGTCAGCCTGACCGATTTCCGCGGCAAGTGGGTGGTCCTCTATTTTTATCCCAAGGACATGACCACCGGCTGCACCATCGAAGCGCACAATTTCCAGCGCGACCTGGCGCAGTACGAGCAGAAGAACGCCGTCATCCTGGGCGTGAGCGCGGACACCGTCGATTCCCACAAGGAGTTCTGCACCAAGGACGGATTGACTTTCAAGCTGCTCGCCGACCCCAGCCACACGGCTGTGTCGCTCTATGGTTCGCTCAATCCATCGGGCACGATGGCCCTGCGAAACACGTTCCTGATCAATCCGCAAGGCGTGATCGTGAAGGTATATGAGAAGGTGAATCCGATGACGCACAGCGAACAGCTCCTCGCCGATCTCACGGATTTGCAGCAGACCGCGCCGAAATAAGCGCCCGTCTGTCAGAAGAACGTTCGTGAGAACTCGAGAGTCTTTGTAGGTCTTCCTGGTAGGGTACGTACGTGTCAGGGTATGACTTTTTACCCTGAGCATAGCGATGGGCAGTCATACCGCCCGAGCCTTATATATGTCGGCTTTAGCCGCTGGGACATCCGCGGGCCTCGACCCCTGAAGTTCCGATTTTGTAGTTCCCAAAGACTCCATAATCCACTCCCAGCCACGCCCGCCCGGCACATGGGCCGGAGCATTTCTAAAAACGCCAAATTCGTCATGCTATAATCCGTACTGCGGGGTGTGCATCGCTTCCCCGCGCGGGCCGGAGAATCGCCATGAGTTTCCCGAAAACCGAAAAGATCTGGCACAACGGCAAATGGGTCGCCTGGGACGACGCGACCATCCACGTCCTCTCGCATGTCGTCAACTATGGCTCCGCCGTCTTCGAAGGCATCCGCTGCTACGACACCCGGCAGGGCCCTGCCATCTTCCGCCTGCGCGAACACATGCAGCGCCTCGTGAATTCGGGCCATATCTACCGCATGGATTCGCCGTTTTCGCCCGAGGAACTCGCCGCCGCCGCCATGGAGCTCGTGCGCGTCAACAAAATGGGCGCGTGCTACATTCGCCCGATTGTTCTGCGCGGCTACGGCGAAATGGGCGTGGATCCGCGCGGCTGCCCCATCGATGTGTACATGGCCTGCTGGGAATGGGGAAAATATCTGGGCGAAGAAGGGCTCTCCAACGGCATCGACGTCTGCGTCAGCTCCTGGCACCGCCCCGCGCCCAATACGCTGCCGCAAATGTCCAAATCCGCCGCGAATTACATGAATTCGCAGCTCATCAAGATGGAAGCGAAAACCAACGGCTACACGGAAGGCATCGGGCTCGACGTGAACGGCTACGTCGCCGAAGGTTCCGGCGAAAACATTTTTGCCGTTCGCGATGGCGTCGTGATTACTCCGCCGCTAGCCCACGCCGGACTCTCCGGCATCACGCGCGATTCCGTGTTGGCGCTTTGCGCCGACCTGCGGATACCGGTTTCGGAGCAGGCCATGCCGCGCGAGCTGCTCTACATCGCCGATGAGGTGTTCTTTACTGGCACCGCCGCCGAGGTCACGCCGATTCGCTCGATTGACCGCGTGCAGATCGGTGCGGGCGCGCGCGGACCCCTCACCAAGCGCATCCAGGACGAATTTTTCGCCATCACCAGCGGCTCAAAGCCCGACCGCCATGGCTGGCTCTCGCCCGTCGGCGTTTCCACCGGCGCCACCGTCCGCTGACCGCGCCCTCGTCGTATTCCGCCGTCCCTCCGCCCCGCGGCTCTTCATTTTGCCGGCTCTTTCGCCTTTCCCGCCAGCCCCAACCACGCTGCACAATTCACAGAGCTGTCATCCCGAGCGTGGTCCCCCGTCTTCGCTTTCCGCCCTCGTCTTTTGAGGGGCGGGGGACGCAGGGAGGAATCTGCTTTTTCTTTTTCTTTTTCTTTTTCTTTTGCCCGCCACTCCATCATTCCGAGCCTTGCGAAAACCAACCATATCAACAGGGCCAATTGGAAATCTGAAACCAGCCAGTGAGCGGCTCACACTATTTTTTGACTCGCACCGTCCAATTCAGTACTATGCGCGCGGTCGGACCGGCGGTTTTTCCAGCCGCAGCTCCGTCGGTTGGCTCGAGGAGAAGACCTTGTATCGCCTTTGGCAAAAGCTTGCCGCCGAATTTATCGGCGTCTTCGCGTTCGTCTTCATCGGCGCCGGCTCGATCTGCGCGGACCAATTCCTCCGCGCCGGCGCCTCGACCGGCATCGGCTTGCTCGGCATCGCCGTGGCGCACGGCCTGGCCATGGCCATTCTCGTCACCGCCGTCGGCCACATTTCCGGAGGCCACTTGAATCCCGCCGTCACCGCCGGCTTCTGGGTGACGAAACGCATGGGCACCTTCGAGGCTCTTTTCTATTGCATCGCCCAGCTTCTTGGCTCCATAGCCGCCGCCTTCCTGCTGGCGGCCATCCTTCCGGAATCCGTTTGGCGTCCCGTGTCTCTGGGCACGCCGGACCTCGCGCAGGACTTCACGCGCATGCACGGCATGCTGCTCGAAGCGGTGATGACGTTCTTCCTCGTCTTCACCGTCTTCGCCACCGCCGTGGACGCCCGCGGCGCCTTCAACAAAATCGCCGGCTTTGCCATCGGCCTCACGCTCACCGTGGACATCCTTCTCGGCGGCCCCTTCACGGGCGCGGCCATGAATCCGGCGCGCGTTTTCGGACCGGCTCTCGCCGCTCGCCACTGGCAGAATCACGGCGTATACTGGCTCGGTCCGCTCTTCGGCGGAATCCTCGCCGCCGTGATTTACGACCGCCTCTTCCTGCGCGATCAGCCAACCGCATAGCCCCGCCGCGCCGCGGTCCTTCATTTTGTAGCGCCGGTTTACCCTAACGAAGGAAAGGCTTCAGCCGGCTCTTTCGCATTTCCATCCGGCCCCAACCCCACCGCACAATTCACAGCGCCTGTCATCCCGAGCGGAGTCTCCCGTCTTCGCTTTCCCCCTCGCCCTTCGCTCTGGCACCTGTCCCAAAGGCCATTGCCTGCCTAGAAATCATCCGCCGTGCCATCCTTGCCTCGCTCCGGGGCGCATGTTAGCTTCGGTTGAAAGCTCCGAGTCGGGGACTTTTCGCCATGCCCATTGTCATTGACGATCTCTTGCGCCGCGCCGTCGAAACCAAGGCCTCCGACCTGCACCTGAAAGTCGGCAATCATCCCTATCTTCGCGTGGACGGCCTTCTCAATCCCCTGGGCGACGTCCCGCGCATCACGCCCGAAGAGATGCTCTCCATGGCCTTCAGCATGATGACCAATCGCCAAAAGCAGAAGTTCAAGGAGACCGCCGAGCTGGACATGGCTTACGGCGTCCCGGGCCTGGGCCGCTTCCGCGTCAACGTGTTTCAGCAGCGCGGCAATGTCGGCATGGTTCTTCGCGTGATTCCCACCAAAATTCGCACCATCGAGGAGCTTGAGCTGCCGCGCATCCTCACCCAGATTTGCGAAGAGCAGCGCGGATTGATTCTCTGCACCGGCACCACCGGGTCCGGTAAGTCCACCACGCTCGCGGCCATGATTGACCGCATCAACTCCTTGCGCCCCGAGCACATCATCACCATCGAGGACCCCATCGAATATCTCCACCGCGATAAAAAGGGCTTCATCAACCAGCGCGAAGTCGAAGTGGATACCTCCTCGTTTTCCACCGCCTTGCGCGCCGCGCTCCGCCAGGATCCCGACGTCGTCCTCGTCGGCGAAATGCGCGACCTCGAAACCATTTCCACCGCCCTGCTCGCCGCGGAAACCGGCCACCTGGTGCTTTCCACCTTGCACACGCTCGACGCCACGGAAACGATCCAGCGCATCATCGCCGTGTTCCCTCCGCCCGAGCAGAAGCAGATTCGCCTTCAGCTCGCCGGAACTCTCAAGGCCGTCATCAGCCAGCGCCTCGTCCGCAAAAGCGATGGCCAGGGCCGCGTCCCCGCCTGCGAAGTGATGATCTCCACCGGCTACATCCGCGATTGCATCATCAATCCCGATAAGACGCGCATGATCCGCGACGCCATCGCCGCCGGCACCAGCCAGTACGGCATGCAAACCTTCGATCAATCCCTCTTCGATCTCTATTCCCGCAACCTCATCACTCTCGAAGAGGCCATCGGCCGCGCCTCCAATCCGGACGACTTCCGCCTCCGCGTCCAGGGCATCCGCTCCTCCGCCGACGCCGCCCGCGAGGACATGGAGCGCGCCATGACCGAATTCGACCGCACCGGCAAGCGCTAACAGCAAGGAAGCACTCGAGCCCTCGCTTTTGCTTTTCCTCTACCTCCTCTACCTCATCTCCCTCCTTGCCTCCCTGCCTCCTTGCCTTTATGCTTCGCCCGTGCCTTCCCGCTCATCCCCGCGCAAACTCACGACCGAGCAGGAGCTTTACGCCTCCGCCCTGCGCGCGCTGATGCGCCGCGCGCACTCCATCCATGAAATGCGCGATTACCTCAATCGCCGCGCCGAAGACCTCGAACTCGTTTCTCCTGTTGTCGCCCGTCTGCGCGAGCACAACTACCTCGACGACGCCCGCTACGCCCTCGATTACGCCCGCCAGCACGCGCAGTCCCGCCGCCAGGGACGCTTTCGCATCGCGCGCGAGCTGCGCGCTCGCGGCGTTCCCGACCGCCACATCGAAGCCGCGCTCGACGCCGTCTTCGCCGAGACGGACGAAGCCACGCTCGTCCGCGCGCGCCTCAAGCGCCGCTTGGCGCACGTGCGCGGCTCGCTTGATCAGCGCAAGCTCGCCTCGCTCTACCGCACCCTTCTTCGCGCCGGCTTCTCCGCCGATATCATCCGCGCCGAACTCCGAGGCGTCACGCGCGGCGAACTCCCCGCGCTCCCCGACTCCATCCCCGACGAAACATAGCACCGGTCATTCTGCTTGCCCTGACGCAGGCTTGCCCTGAGGCACGAAGGGAAGGGAGCGCAGGCCCCGTCTTCGCTTTTCCCCGCGCCTTTTGAGGGGCGGGGGATGTAGAGAGGGATCTGCTTTTGCCCTCATCCCTCGCGCCTCGTCCCTCGCCCCTCTTGGAAACCGCGCCCGGAGGTGTCATCATCACCTTGATTCCATCGCGCGCTTTTGATATTCACACTCGCGCAGGAGCCCACATGAATCGTACCACGCAAACGATCGCAACCGCCGCGGCACTGCTCTTCTTTGCTCTCGCGGCAGGCGCGCAGACCCCGGCGCCGCAAAGCAGCGCCATCGCGGCCAATGCTCGCCGCCCCATCACGTTCCAGGACCTGATCTCGATCCATCGCGTGAGCGATCCCCAAATTTCGCCCGACGGCCAGTGGGTTGCCTACACCGTCGCAACGCCCGACCTCGCAGCCAATCGCATGTCGAAAAATATCTGGATTGTTCCCGCTCGCGGCGGCGACCCACGCCAATTGACGCACACGGGCAGCGACGAACGCCCTCGCTGGTCGCCCGATAGCAAGACGCTCGCGTTCCTTTCCTCACGCGACGGCGCGCCCCAGATTTACGCCATGCCGTTCGACGGCGGCGAGCCTACTCGCATCACATCTCTTTCCGCGGGCGCGGATAACGAGCTCTGGTCGCCCGACGGCAAATGGCTCGCCTTCGTCTCGCGCGTCTATTCCGATTGCGCCGATGACGCCTGCAATTCCCAGCGCGACGCCGAAAAAGCATCGAGCCAGGTGCAGGCGCGCATCTACGATAAGCTCCTCTTCCGCCATTGGAACACCTGGTGGGACGGCAAGCGCAGCCATCTCTTCGTCATTCCTCCTCACGGAGGCGCTCCGCGCGACCTCACGCCCGGCGCGGTTTACGACGTTCCGCCGTTCAACCTCGGCGAGCCGGAGTCCATCGCCTTCTCTCCCGATAGCGCCGAACTCGCCTTCACCGCCAACCCCGATAAAGACGAAGCTCTCAGCACCAATGGGGAAATCTTCACCGTCCCGCTCACCGGCGCGGCCCCGCCCAAGCCCATCATCTCCAAACCGGGTGACAATTGGGGACCTGCCTATTCCCCCGACGGGAAATACATCGCCTATCGCGCCCAGATGCAGCCCGGCTATGAAAGCGATCGCTGGCGCCTCATGCTCTACGATCGCTCGACCGGCGCGCCCGTAAATCTCACCGAGGCCTTCGACCGCAACGTCGAATCCGTCGTCTGGTCGCCCGATAGCAAAACAATCTACTTCCAGGCGGAAGATAAATTCGAGATGCCGGTCTATTCCATCGCGGCGACTCCCGGAAGTTCTCCCCGCGTCGTGCTCGGCGATAGTTTCAACGCCGAATTCGTGCTCAGCGCGGACGGCCGCTCGCTGATTTTCACTCGCACCAGCCTGACGATGCCCGCTGAAATCTTTGCCGCGAATTCCGATGGCTCAAGCCTCCGCCAATTGACCCATCACAACACCGCTCTTCTCTCGCAGCTCGATCTGCCCGCCCCGGTGCCTTTCTGGTTCGCCGGCGCCGGAAATACGCAGGTCGAAGGGCTCCTCCTGGCCCCGTCGAATGTCGATCCCGCGAAAAAATGCCCCCTGCTTCTGCTCATTCACGGCGGGCCGGAGGGAGAATGGGACGACGCATGGAGCTATCGCTGGAACCCGCAAGTAATGTCCGCGCCGGGTTACGCCGTGCTGATGATCAATCCGCGCGGCTCGTTCGGCTACGGCGAGGATTTCACCTATGGAATCACCCGCGATTGGGGCGGAAAAGTTTACGAAGACCTGATGAAGGGCGTGGACGCCGCGCTCGCAAAATATTCCTGGCTTGACTCCTCGCGCATGGCCGCCGCCGGCGGCTCCTTCGGCGGCTATATGGTGGACTGGATCGCCACGCACACCGGCCGCTTCAAATGCCTCATCAGCCATGCCGGGCCTTACGACGAGACCAGCATGTACGGCGAGACGGAGGAACTCTGGTTCATGGAATGGGAGTTCAGCGGGCCGCCCTGGGCCTACCCGGACATCTACCAGAAATGGTCGCCCAGCACGTTTGCTGCTGCGCTCGAGAAACACAAGACGCCTACGCTCATCACCGCCGGCGAACTCGATGACCGCGTGCCCTACACCCAGGACCTGCAATTCTTCACCGCGCTCCAGCGCCAGGGCGTTCCCTCGAAGCTCGTCCTCTTTCCCGACGAGGGCCACTGGATTCTCAAGCCCCAGAATAGCCAGCTCTGGTACAAAACTTTTCTCGATTGGCTCGCCCAGTATTTGCAGTAATTCCCGCGACTCGCAAAAAAGAGGGCGGGCCATGGCCCGCCCCCGCGAATTGTTACGCGTAAGAGATTAGCTTTTGATCTGAACCGCTTCGGTTTTCCCGCCGAAGTCAACCTCGACGACCCGGTCGCTATTGATGACGACATCCGTGTTCGCGGCCTTTGCCGGAAGTTGAATCCACTGGCATGGAACCTTGGCCACGAGGCTGCCGTCTCCATCCAGAACTTGGAGTTCGTTTTGTCCCTCCTCCACCCTGAGTGTGTAGGTGCCGGACTGTAGTTGTTCGCTCCCGATTTGAGCGGGGTGGCTAACGATCAAAGTGGCCGAATTCGCGCGAGCCCAAACGGGCAGCGCAAGGATTAGCCCCGCGAAAACACCGAGATACTGCTTGCCATGGAAACGCATTTTCAATTACTCCTTTGTCTGGAATAGGATTCCCGGGAAATCGAGTTGCATCGCCCGACCCCCCGGGTGAGCGCCGCACTTTTTCGCAATTGCCCGGTGCGGCCTCTCAATTATTAGACACACGATCCGCGCCCCGTGTTTCACCAACCTCAATCCTCCTCCGCGCTCGTCATTTCCACCGCAAACCGCGCCGGATTCTCTGGGCAAAGGTTCGCAAATTCCTCGTCCCGCAGAAGCGTCCGGGACGCAGAAAGCGCGCTTTTCTGACCGTCGACCCCCCTGATTTTGTTTCGATTAGAAAAATTTAAGTCATTGATAAAATGAGGATTACGGGCAATTCTATTTCCCAGCTTGTTTCGATTAGAAATGCGCGATTCGGCGAGCGCGGATGAGCCAGGGGAAGTAAAGGAGTTAGGGGACGCGGACAAGAGACTGCCGGGAATGGGGTTAGATTGTCTTTTAAGTATCATACCATATTATACCATGGCTGTCAAGTCGGGTGGTTGTGGCGGGGGCTGCAAACCCTTTGGAAAGCGGGCGTTGGGGGCGGTAAAAGATAGATGAAAGGTGCGATTTTTGTGGGGTTTCCTCCTTCGCCCGCCTTCCCGACGCAATGCGCCGGGACGCAAAATGCGCGGAAAAGAGGGTGGCTCCGCAGAACCGTCCGGAGCGTCCCGCAAAGACATCCGGGATGCACAAGGCGCACAAAGGGCGCGCTTCGGAGGACGGGTGGCGGGGGGACGGCTCATGCACGTCGGCCAATCATGGCTGCCACCCCCCGCTCGCGGATGTCATCTCCGGTTTCGGGAGTCCGATGGACTCCACCGGAGTCCTGAAATCGGACCCGACAGAGTCCGTCCCGCGCCTCCTGCGGGACGGACGACAAGGGATATGCTTCCCCCTCGCCCCTCGCCCCTCGCCCCTCGCCCCTCATCCCTATTCCCTTCCCACTAATCGCGCCCGAACGTGCAAAATCGTGCAAAATTGTCACTTTAAGGCCCGTTTAAGGCCTTAAATTACTCGAACATTCATCTAAATTTTCGCTCGAATTCGAAGCTACTCATTCGCTCGAATTCGAGCATCTTCCAGCAACGCCCTCCGCCAGCCTCCCGACAGAACTTGCGTTCCGCGGTTGACGAAACGACAACGAGTTGCTTCCAGATTGGTCGCACGATCCAGTGGGGAGCGAGCCCACTTTTTTATTGGAGGCGAGGAACGGCCGGAAATCGATGGTGGGGGTCCCGCAGAGTCGTCTCCGATGCCAGGAGTCCGGTGGTCCCGGCCAGCCGGGATCGAAAACCGGGTCGCGACGCAGGCACCGCGGACACGGAAATGCAAAAGCAACAGACCGCGCCACCAGCGGCGCGGACTACGCAGCGGCGAGTTGGTTTTCCTGGCGCTGGCCGGGCGCAGCGCTGTGTGCCGCGTCGAAAGCCGCCAAATTCGCGGAGGAACCCGCGAAGGCCTCCCGGTCAGGGACGTCGCCGGAGAACGCGGCCGGACGGAACAGGGGTTGCGATTGTCCCATGGGGCCGTGCATATTGATCCGGCGTCCGATCTTCAGCAGCTTGGAGCGCAAGCTGGCCGGGTCCAGGCCCGCGCCGGCGCACACGTCGTTGAAATCACGCTCATCTTCAAAGAGAAATTTCTGGGCGTTGCGCCGGGCGCGCAGCGTGCCGGAACGCCAATCCTCGACAGCCGTCACCATCACGGCCGTCCATAACCGGCGCTCTGAAATGACTTCTTCGGTGATTTCCTGTGCCGAACTCTTTTGAATCTCTCCCCCGTTGCTACCCATTGCTCCCCCTCCACCCTTTCAAGGTGTGATGCATCCAAATTGGCCGGCTGGAGTTGGACGTCATGCCGACCATCAAAGGAAAAAGCATGTGGGCCGCCAATCACGAGCCGCATCATCCAGGATTGATGTCATGCCGTAAGTCCTTGCGATGGGGTTACTTTCCCCGAGGCGTACCGGGAAACCACGTCGGAACAGAGCATCTGTTAAATGGGAGGCAGTGGGCGCAAGAGTACAGATGTTCCGCTACGGAGCGGTTACACCGCCAAGCGAAGTTTCCGTCCGTGCAGGACAGGGAGGGAAGCCAGAGTGGCGTTGTTACGGCGGCGCTGCAGGAAATGCAGAGGAGAGAATCGAGGCGTGAGAAATCTGGACGCGCACAGCGCGCTTTGATTGCGTCCTGCTCGAATTCGAGCGAATTTTTCAAAACCGCCTTCCCTCCCCCCACGGAGTTAACTTGCGTTTCCGGGGTGACGAAACTATAATGAGTTGCTTCGAGAAAGGTCGCACGTTCCAGTGGGCGCGAGCCCACTTTTTTGTTGGAGGCGACGGGCAGCCGGGGGCGCAGCGGCTCCAGCGGGATTAAAGCCCGCCGGCACAATGGAATGGACCTCGAAAGCATTCGCGCGGCGGCGGAACGAGTGGCCCGCTCGGAGGGCCTCGAAATTTTCGACGTCGAATGGAAAGTGGGCAAGCAGCGCTTGCTGCGCGTCTATATTGACCGCTTGCCGGGGCCTGCGAATCCGCAGGGCCTGGGCGTGACGCACAACGATTGCCAGCGTGTCAGCGAGCAGTTGAGCGTTATTTTGGATGTCGAAGACCTGGTGCCCGGGCCGGGCTACACACTGGAAGTGAGTTCGCCGGGCCTGGATCGAAAGCTGATCAAGCCGGCGGACTACGAGCGCTTTGCCGGCCGGCTCGCGCGCATTTGGCTCGAAGAGCCTGTCGAGAATCAGAAGTATATCGAGGGGCGTTTGGCGGGATATTCGGACGGCATCGTGAAGCTGGCTGTAAAGGATCGCGAGCTTGCCGTGCCCTTATGCCGGAATTCGCAAGGCGAATCTGGTGGTTGAGCTGTAACGTGTACAGGGGAGAATACCGAGGATGGTGGCGAGTCTGCTGTACCAGACAATCGAGCAGATCAGCCGGGAAAAGCACATCGAACCGGAGATCATCGTCGCGGCCATCGAGGACGCGATGGTGGTCGCGGCGCGGAAATATTACCGCACCGAGGAAGAGCTGCGCTCGAAATTCAATCCCGAAACCGGCCAGATCGAAGTGTATTCGGTGCACACCGTCGTCGAGGAAGTGGCCGACCCGCTGCGTGAAATCTCGCTCGCTGATGCGCGCAAGCAGAACCCAGCGATCGAAGTGGGCGGCGAAATCACCGAGGGAAAGCCCACCGACGTGCTTGGCAGAATCGCGGCGCAGACCGCCAAGCAGGTGATCCTCCAAAAGGTCCGCGAGGCCGAGCGCGACACCATCTACAATGAATTTCACACGCGCGTCGGCGAGCTGATCAATAGCGTCGTGAAGCGCACCGAAGGCCCGGACCTGATCGTGGACCTGGGCCGCACCGAAGCGCGCCTTCCGAAGCGCGAACAATCGCGCCTCGAAGCCTACAACGTGGGCGACCGCCTGCGCGTCACCATCCGCGCCGTCGAGCGCGCCGCCAAGGGTCCGCAAGTGGTCGTTTCACGCGCCGATCCCGCCCTGGTGCAGCGCCTGTTCGAAATGGAAGTCCCCGAAATTTACGACGGCACCGTCCAGATTCGCGCCGTCGCCCGCGAAGCGGGCGAGCGCACCAAAATCGCCGTCGAAAGCCGCGACAAGGACGTGGACCCCGTGGGCGCTTGCGTCGGAATGAAGGGCATGCGCGTGCAATCCATCATCCGCGAGCTGCGCGGCGAAAAGATCGACATTATTCCCTACAACGAAGAGACCGTCGCGTTCGCGCAAAAGGCCCTCAGCCCGGCGAAGGTCACGCGCGTTCAGATCGTCGACCCGGAAGAAAAGCGGCTCGAAGTGATCGTCGAGGATACGCAGCTTTCGCTCGCCATCGGGAAAAAGGGCCAGAATGTCCGGCTCGCCAGCAAACTGATCGGCTGGAACATCGACATCAAGAGCGAGGAAGAAAAGCGCCGCGAAATCGAAGCGCAGATGGCCGCGCTCACCGCGCCCGGCACGTCTCTTTCCGAACTCTCGGGCGTGGGACCCAAGACCATCGAAAAGCTCGAGTCCGCCGGTATCACCTCCATCGAGAAGCTGGCCGACATGACTCCGGAACAGCTCGTCGAAATTCCCGGCATCGGCGAAAAAATGGTCGAGAAAATTCACCAGTCCGTCGCCGCTTATTTCGAGGCGCTCGAAGCGCAAGCCACCGCACCCCCCGCCGAAGCGCCGATCACGGAAGATGCGCCCGTTGCGGAAGGGGCCATCGCGGAAGCGGCCGTCGAGGAGGTGGCCACGGAAGAAGCGCCTGCCGAGATCGAGCCGGAACCAACGGCCGAACTCGAGGCAACCGAGGCCACCGAGGCCGAGACTACAGGGACCGAAGCCGCGCCGCCCGCCGCCGAGGCAGCCGAAACCCCGGCCCCGGATGAAAACGTCGAAGAGAAGAAAGGATAGATGTCAGAGCCCATCCAAATTCGCATCAATGAACTGGCCCGGGAACTTGAGGTCAAGGCCAAGGTCCTGATCGAGTATCTCCCCGAGATCGGCGTCACCGAAAAGAAGACCCATTCGAGTTCGGTCGATATCGAGCACGCCGAACTCGCGCGCAAGCACTTCCGCGCCCTCGCCAAAGCCGCCGAAGACGCCGAGAAGGCCGCCTCCGCCGCCAAGGCAAAACCCGCCCGCCCTGCCGCGGCTCCTTCTGTGTCGGCGAAGCCGACTGGACCCGCGCCTCAGCCTCTGCATGGAACGCCAGCATCGGGAACTGTCCCTCCCGGCACTGCGCGCCCTGCGGTTGTGCCCACGCGGCCGGGGGCATTTCCTGTTTCTCCGGCTTCTGGACAAGCGCCTCCGACGATGGCGAGACCTGGGGCGGCACCTGCTGCGGAAGCTTCGACAATTCCTGCGGCGGCAAGATCTGCCGCAGCGCCGTCAGCTCCCAAGATTCCCGCTTCCGTTGTGCGCCCTGCTGGCCCAGGTGCGATTCCCGCGCAGCCCGGAGCGCCTCCCGCGCAACGTCCCGCAGCGGCAGCGCCCGCTCCATCCAGACCGGGAGTCGGTGCGCCTGCACGCCCGAGATTTCCTGTGCGACCGGGCCAGCCCACCCCTGGGCAAACTCGGCCGGGCGCTCCCTTCTCCGCAGAGGGACGCCCTGTGGGTGCGACGGGACAGGCGCGGCCGGGCAGTTCACCGAGGCCCAGCGGACCTCCATCGAGATTCCCCCAGCGGCCTGGGGGCGGAGGACGTCCCGGGCAAGCGCCTTTGGGCAGCCAGAGGGCGGGCGCTACGGGAGGCGCAGGAATCCCCAAGGCGGAGCCTGGAAAACCTCTGTACGCACGAAAGCCTCCCGCGACGCGCGGACGCCCGCTGATCGAAAAAAGGTACGCCGAGGGAGAGCGGAAACTTCACCCGGTGCGGACCAGGGCGGGCGTGGGGCAGGGCCGCGCGGCGCAGGCCGAGCCGGTGGCGCCCGTTCAGCGCGAGCCGCGGCCTGTTACGGTCACCGAAGGAATCACCGTGAGGGAACTCGCGGAGAAGCTCGACGTGCGCGCGAAAGATTTGCTGAAAAATCTGCTCGACCGCGGAATGTTTGCCAGCATCAATCAGGCGCTCGATGTGCCCACGGCCACAAGCCTGGCCGAATCCTTCAGCGGGATCGTGCAAGTGGTCACATTTGAGCAGCAGGTGATCCACGAAGAAAAAATCCGGGAAGAGCGCACGGGTAATCTCCTGCCGCGCGCGCCGGTGGTGACGGTGATGGGCCACGTGGACCACGGCAAGACGAGTCTGCTCGACGCCATTCGGGTAACGGAAGTCGCCGCCGGAGAAGCGGGAGGCATCACGCAGCACATCGGCGCGTACGAAGCGCACGCGGGCGAGCGCAGAATCGTCTTCATTGATACGCCGGGCCATGAGGCGTTCACGCGCATGCGCGCGCGCGGCGCGAAGGTGACGGACATCGTGGTGCTGGTGGTAGCGGCGGATGACGGCGTGATGCCGCAAACCGAAGAAGCTATTGCGCACGCCAAGTCGGCTGGAGTGCCGATCGTTGTGGCCGTGAACAAGGTCGACAAGCCCGGGGCACAGGCCGAGCGCGTCAAGCGCCAGCTCTCCGACCGCGGGCTGATGCCCGAAGAGTGGGGCGGCGACACGGTGATGGTGGAGGTTTCGGCTAAGACGAAACAAAATTTGCCGCGCCTGCTTGAAATGATTCTGCTCGTGGGCGATTTGCGCGAGCTCAAGGCCGACCCCGATGCTCCGGCCAGCGGCACGGTGCTCGAATCGCGCATGGACAAAGGCCGCGGGCCGATGGCCACGGTGCTGGTGCAGAACGGCACGCTGCACGTGGGCGACGTGTTCATTGTCGGCGCCGTGTACGGCAAGGTGCGCGCGATGTTCGACGACCGCGGACAACCGATCAAGGACGCGGCCCCTTCGACGCCGGTGGAAGTGCTCGGCTTGCAGGGAGTGCCCGAAGCGGGCGATCAATTTCAGGTGGCGGAGGAAGCGAAGGCGCGCCATATCGTGGAATACAGGCAGGGGAAGCAGCGCGAGGCTTCGCTCGCGAAGACGGCGTCCTCGGGCCGGTTGACGCTCGACCAATTGCACGAACAGCTTCGGGCCGGCGAGTTGAAAGAGCTGCCGGTGGTGGTGAAGGCGGACGTGCAAGGCTCGGTGGAAGTGCTCAGCGAAATGCTGCCCAAGATTTCGAACGACGAGGTGAAATTGAAGGTGATTCAGGCGAGCGTGGGCGCGGTGACCGAAACCGACGTCCTTCTGGCATCGGCTGCCAATGCCATCATCGTGGCCTTCAATGTTCGGCCGGAGCGCAAGGCCGCCGACCTGGCCCAGCGCGAAGGCGTGGACATCCGCCTGCACACGATCATCTACGAATTGCTCGACGAACTGAAGAAGGCCGTGGCCGGACTGCTCGCGCCTGTGATCAAGGAGGCCTACCTCGGGCGCGCGGAAGTCCGCAACACGTTCCGCGTGAAGGGCGCGGGGATGATCGCCGGCTGTTCGGTGCAGGACGGCATTTTGAAGCGGGATGCGGAAGTGCGCGTGCTGCGCGACAACATCGTAATTTACACGGGAAAGATCATTTCCCTCCGCCGCTTCAAGGAAGACGTGAACGAAGTGCGCGCGGGATTCGAGTGCGGCGTGGGCATCTCGAATTTCAACGACGTGAAGGTGGCGGACGTGCTCGAATGTTTCAAGGTGGAGAAAACCGCGCCCTTGGAAGCGCATATTACCGGGCGCGCGCACGTGCAAGGTACGGCTGAAGCCAAGGTCAATTGACGCCAGTTTCTAGCTGGCTTGTTCCCCTCTACTTCATGAGGGCGGAAATGCCGATCGGCCTGCTCACACTAGAAATTCACATTCCCGATGCGCAGTCCCTCAAAGACAAGCGGCAGGTTCTGCGCAGCCTGAAGGACCGGCTGCGCGCGCGATTCAACGTTGCCGTCGCCGAACTCGACCACCAGGAGCTATGGCAGCGGGCGCGCATAGGCATCGTGAGCATTTCCGGCGACGGCAAGCACCTGGAGGAGTCCCTGCAAACCATCGCCGAAGAATCCGAGAATGTGCTGGGCCGCAGCTTGGTCTCGCAGGAAATCGAATATTTCGAGGATGGGGAATGACCTTCGCAGGACACCGCGCGGAGCGCGTGGCGGAAGAAATTCGAAATGAAATCAGCCTGATGCTCGCGGGCGAATTGAAAGATCCCCGGCTGGCCCTTCCCGTCAGCGTCACCGAGGTGCGCATGGGCGCGGGCATGCGCACGGTGCGCGTCTTCGTGCGCCTGGAAGGGAATGGCGCGGAGCGTGCGGCCGCACTGAAAGGATTGACGGCTGCGGCCGGCTACGTGCGCCACGAACTCGTCGAACGGCTGCAGATGCGGCGCGCGCCCGAAGTGCTTTTCATGGCCGATGATTCGGAGGAGTACGGGCAGCATATTGACGACCTGCTGCGAAAGGTGCGCGGCGCGGAAGAATCGTAGCCGCCTGGCTCCGCCGGCGCGATGCCGGCTCGACGAAACCGATGCCCCGCACTCCACAGCCGCCCGCCTTCGACGGAATCCTTGTCGTGGACAAGCCCGGCGGGAAGACCTCGCACGATGTAGTCGAGGCCGTGCGCCGCCTGGTTGGCTTTCGGCAGATCGGCCATTTCGGCACGCTCGATCCGCTGGCCACGGGCGTTCTAGTGCTCGCGCTGGGCCGCGCCACGCGCCTGGCGCGCTTTTACGCCGGACGCCGGAAGCGCTACAACTGCGCGGTGCGATTCGGGTTTGCGACCGACACATACGACGCCGATGGCGAGGTCTCGGGTCCGGATGCGGCTCCCGCTCTCGATGCCGACCAGTTGCAAACGCTCGCGGCGCGATTCACGGGAAAAATCGAGCAGGCGCCGCCGCCATTTTCAGCCAAGAAAATTCACGGCCGCCCGGCGCACGAACTCGCGCGGAAGCACAGGCCCGTGGAGCTCGCCGCGGTGGAAGTGGAAGTGTACGAGTTCCGCCTGACGGGCATCGAAGGCGCGGTCGCGCGGTTCACGGTGGAATGCGGCCCGGGGACTTATATCCGCTCGCTGGCGCACGACCTGGGCATCCAGCACGGCGCGGGTGCGCACCTGGTGGAAATCACGCGGACAGCCGTGGGCGAATTCACGCTCGATCACGCCGTGCCGCTCGCGGAACTCCACGAGGACGCCCAGACCGGAAAGATCGCCGCGCGCGTGATCCCGCTCGAAAATCTGCTGCCCGAACTGCCGCGCGCGACCGTCCTTCCCATCATCGAAAAGCGCATACGGCATGGCGCGAAGTTCAATCTTCCCCTGGCGCAGATACACCCGGGCCAGGCGACGGCGGCGCAGAACACCCCCGCCCAGCTCGACTCCGGCGATTGGAAGCCGGCGCGCCTTCGCGTCTTCAATCAGCAGGGGAAGTTGATCGCCATCGCCGAGCCGGTGGTTCCGCGCACCTACCAGCCGGTGGTCGTGCTGGAAACGGCGACGTAGGCGGCGCCCTCAGCGGATCTATGACTAAGGCTACTGGGGTGGCGTATATCGAGGCCCTTCGGACGGGGGCGAACCCTGGGTGGCCCCCCGCCCGCCCTGGCTCTCGCCCCCGTTGGGTGATGAACCATTCTGGGGTTCCGGCACTGGGGAGCCACCACCTTCGGAGCCTTCCGGAGAGCCCTGGCCGGCATAGATGGTGTGGTCCTTGCGAGGCGTAAGCTCGATGATTCGCGGCGTGATCATGATGAGCAACTCGGTGTCTTGATTCTGAGTGCTCTGGTTCTTGCCGAGCCAGCCGATTACGGGGAGGTCCGCGAGTCCCGGCGTGCCGTTGATGGCGCTGGTCACCTGCGGCTCGAGAATCCCGGCGAGAGTGGCGGTTTCATTTTGCTTCACGCGCACCGTCTGTTCTACGGAATCGTTGTTAATCACAGGATTCCCATTGTTGCTCAGGTTCGTGAGGCTGCTTATTTCCATGTCCAGTTTCAAAGTTACGTCGCCATCCGGGTGAACGCGAGGCGTGGCCTTTATCTTTAAGCCGATGTCCATGTACTGGATGGAGGGAAATGTGCTGGAAGCAGGAAGAGCCCCCAAGTTACTCACGGCATTTGAAAAGTTCAGCTCATTGATGATCACCGAGAGTTCATTCGTCCCATTCTCCGCCACCGCCATGTCGGGACGCGTGTCGCCATTGAAATCAGCCGAGACAATCGAGAGCGGATTGGTATCGGGGCTTAGGGACAATTCCTGATTGGGAGCGAACACCCCGGAGCCTGTGTTGATAAGGATGGAAACGGCATTGTCCGTCTGATCCGTGACGGCGAGATCGTTAGAGCCGGACAAAGCGATTTGGGCGACGGCGATGGATGTGGGCCCGTTCCCGGCGGCATAATTCACGGCGGTATTGAACGTGCCGTCTCCATTTCCCAGAAGAATGGAAACGGAGTTGCCGGAAAGGGTGGTTGTCGGCACCCCGTTGTTCGCCACGGCAAGATCCAAGTGCCCGCTGGTGGTGAATTCGGCCGCGGACACAAAAACGGGGTTATTCCCCACCACGTATGGCGAATTTAGCGCCTGACTGAACGTGCCATTGCCATTGCCGAGAAAAACCGAGACGGTGTTGTTGCCTGCGTTCGTGACGGCGAAGTCCATTTTCCCATCACCATTGAAATCGCCCACAGCGATGGCGGAGGGATTGGGGCCGGTCGGAACTGTCTGCGCGACCGGAGTGAACGTGCCGTCGTTATTGCCTAGGAAAATCGAAACCGTGTTATTGCCGCTGTTCACGACGGCGAGGTCCGTATAGGTATTGTTATTGGTATTAAAAGGCGCGGCAACCACGGCGACGGGCGCGGTCCCAGGCCCGGTGCTGAGGTCGCTTCCGGTCGGGAAATTGCCGAGGCCGTCGCCGAGCAAAACCGAGACCGTGTTCGACGTTTTATTGGCGACCGCAAGATCAACAATCGAGTTGGTGGTATTGAAGGTTCCTGTCGCAATCCAGACGGGGTCCGTGTCGCCTGAAGGAAGTGCGGTAGGCGCCAAGGGTTGTACGAACGTGCCGTCCCCGATGCTGCTGCTGGTGGCACTGGCGTTGCCGAGAAAGACCGAAAGATTATTGTCCGTGGAGTTGGCGACGATCAAATCGTTGATGCCGTTGTTGCGCAGGCTGGCGGTGGCGACGAACGAAGGACCCTTGCCCGTGGGGTAATCCGTGATCGGGAACTGGGAGCTAATCACGGACGCCACGCTGTTCGTCAAATTGGGAGAATAGGCTCCCAGCGCAATGGGGTAACGCTCACCCACAAAGAAGGTGACCTCCTGGCCATCCTCGGCGCGCAGCAGGATGCGCCTGCCGTGTTGCACGAGCGAGAGCATTTGCGACAAAGTCCCAGCGGCTCCTGGAAGGCGCGCCAGATACGTGGTGTACCCTCCCCCGAACACGATGAATGGGAACGAGGAAGGCAGGGTGAGCTGCCCCGAGGCAAGCTCCGCCTGGATTTGAGCGGCCGTCAAGCCGGCAATCGCCGATGGCGTGCCGAAAATTTGTTCGAGTACGGTCAGCAGACCGCTCGCCGACTGCTGCGCCAACGCCACCTGCTGGGAGTTGATCGAGTAAACCTGGGCGGTCTGCGGCGGTGTGATGCCGATATCGTGCGCGTAATTCCGGTCCACCTCGAGAACTTCGATCTCGAGCACCAGCTCGCTCGCAGGCTGGTCGAGGTCGTCAATCAAGTCGGAGGCGATGGCCATGGCGTGCGGCGAAGCGCGCAGCGTGAGGCTGTGGCTGGAGGTATTCAGTTCCGAACGTGTGATCCCGGCGATGTCGCGAACCACGCGCGAAATTTGGGTCATCTCGTCGGGCGTGTCGGAAGCGGGCAGCAGCATGGTCCGTATCACGGACATCTCGTAAGCGCTGCGCTTCGCCGGGGTATCCTCCGCGACAAAAAACAGACGCTTGGTCAGGGGCTGCCAGAACGTGCCGGTCAATTCGCCGACGAGGCGCATGGCCTCGGGAAAGTCCACGTCGTCGATGCGAAAGTGAACCGTACGCGACCCCAACTCTTCGTCGAATGCCACTTCCACACCGAATTGGCGCGCGACTTCCTGGTATACACCTCGGGTGTCGCCGCGATAATCGAAGTTCCGCTTTCCTGGCTGGTAGGCCAGGTGAATTCCTTCCGCAAGGGGGATCTCAGCCGGAGTTTGCGGCGCCTCGGTGTGTTCGATGGCCGATATTTCCGCGAAGCGGTCGCTGACCACATCATTCGTGGGATCGAGAGAGTGGGCCGAGGCGAGTTCCCTTTCCGCATCCTGAAACTTCCCGAAGATAGCATCGCGCTCCGCGGCATCCATTTTCATTTGCACGAGCTGGCTTCTGGTGATTTCGCGGCGCACCAGATAGTTGTGGCTCTCGGGCGCCCAGCTGACCGCATCGGAGTAGTCTTCGTAGGCGGCTGCCCAATCCTCCTTTTTTTCGGCCTGGAGACCTTCCTCATATGCTTGCTTCGCTTTCTTCGCGTCGGGCTTCACAGTGGGGGCAGGCGCGGCTTGGGTTCCGGCCGGCGCTGCAGCAGGATTTTTCACCGCCTGGGACAGCGCCTGGGGATGTGCCGGCAGGACGAGCGCAATCACGACGAAAAGAGAGGCTGCAAGCGCTGCCCCCCGACGCACCAAGCGCGGATGATTCCTTTGGGTCATGGAATACTGAGATGCATATTGTACTAGGAATGTTGGGAAGGCTGAGAAGCGGGAGTTGAATTTTGTGCCCACGCTCGCCAGTCGTGACATGTTTTGCTAAAATGAATACTCCGATGACAAACGAGACGCCCGAATCGCGAAGAATGAACCGCCCGCTCGCCGAAGTGGACCCGGAAACCGCGGAGGCGCTGCGCGAGGAAGTGCGCCGGCAGGCCACGAGCATCGAGTTGATCCCCTCGGAGAATTTCGTCTCCGAAGCGGTCCTCGAAGCGATGGGCTCGGTGATGGCCAACAAATACGCCGAAGGCTACGGAAACAGGCGCTACTACGGCGGCTGCGAATTCGTAAACCAGGCCGAGCAGCTCGCGATCGAGCGCGCGAAGGCGCTCTTTGGCGCGGAACACGCGAATGTGCAGCCGCATTCCGGCGCGCAGGCAAATATGGCCGTTTATTTGGCCACGCTCCAGCCGGGCAACACGGTCCTCGGCATGAGCCTCGCGCACGGCGGCCATTTGACGCACGGGCATCCGCTGAATTTTTCCGGGAAAATGTACAAATTCGTGGCCTACGGCGTCACGAAAGAAACGGAAACGATTGACTACGATGAGCTCGCGCGCCTGGCGCAGGAGCACAAGCCGAAGATGGTGGTGGTGGGCGCGAGCGCCTATTCGCGCATCATTGATTTTGCGCGCATGGGCGAGATTGCGCGGTCCATCGGCGCGATGCTCTTCGTGGACATGGCGCACATCGCCGGACTTGTGGCCGCGGGAGTGCATCCCAGCCCCGTGCCGCACGCTGATTTTGTTTCCACCACGACGCACAAGACGCTGCGCGGCCCGCGCGGGGGAATGATTTTCTGCAAGGAAAAATACGCCAAGGAGCTGGACAGGACGTTGTTCCCCGGCGTGCAGGGCGGGCCGCTGATGCACATTATCGCGGCGAAAGCGGTGTGCCTGAAGGAAGCCATGGAGCCGGAATTCCGCGAGTACCAGAAGCGCGTGGTCGCCAATGCCAAGGCGTTGGCGGCCGGAGTGGCGCGGCGCGGATTCCGCATCGTCAGCGGCGGCACGGACAATCATCTTTTTCTCGTGGACGTCCATTCGCGCGGGATTGCCGGAAGCGATGCACAGCCCGCCTTCGACCGCGCCGGCATCACCATCAATAAAAATGCCATCCCCTTCGATCCGCTGCCGCCCATGAAAGCCGGCGGTATCCGCGTGGGCACTCCCGCCGTGACCACGCGCGGGATGCGCGAGCCGGAGATGGAGAAAATCGCGGAATGGATCGCCGAAGTGCTCGCCCATTTGGGCGATGCGGCGACCGAACAGCGCGTGCGCGCGCAGGTGGCGGCGCTCACGGCGAAATTTCCTCTCTATGCCCGGCGGCTCGAAGCTGCGGATGCGGCGGCCGCTCTCCAGGGCGCCGGCACGGGCGGCTGATTTCTCATGATCCTCGAATCCTCGCTGCAAGCCATTTGATAGATGGTCCGACCGCACGGCCTCCCGACCTCAGGGGTTAAAACCCCTTAATAGCAGGAGCTTTTCGGCACGGCTAAAGCCGTGCCCTGACACAAACTACTGAAGAGATCGGCCACAGCTACTTTTCATCTGTGTATCATCTCGCCCGATTCCCGCGCCGTGGCAACGGTCTTGCTCCACGGACGTGATAGCCTGACTTATGAGGTTTCCCCCCGCGAGGACTTCTGAAATGGGCCTGCGCACAGACACCGAAGCACCAGTTCGGGACGTCGCAGAGGCGGAACGCGACGAAGCCCGGGAAATCCAGCAATCTTTGTTGCCCGCGGGGCCACTCAAAGGCGCTACGTTTGAAATCTCCTACAGATTTTCTCCTTTCTACGACGTGGGAGGAGACTTCGCCGATTTCTTTACCTTGCCCAATGGATGCGCGGGCCTTTACGTGGGGGATGTGGTCGGCAAAGGGCTGCCGGCGGCCATGTATGCGGCTCTGGTGATGGGTGTGCTGCGCAGCATCCACAAGACCGGCGAAAACACGGCCACGGCGCTGGCATTGCTGAACAAGCGGCTGCTCGTGCGTCCCGTGGCGGGGCGCTATTCTGCCACGCTCTACGCACTCTTCAATCCGATGACGCGCCAATTGACATTTTCAAACGCGGGGCTGCCGCATCCCTTGCTCGTTTCCGAATCCGGCTGCACGCTGCTGGGGAGCGGAGGATTTCCCTCGGGGCTTCTTCCGGGCGCCACGTACGATCTGCATACCGTCCAAATGGAAGCGGGTGATGCGGTTCTTTTCGCCACCGATGGTCTCCACGAGCTTCGCGATTCTCACGACCAGGATTTCAGCTGGGACAAGATGGGCGAAATCTGGAGGGAGTGCCGGTCGAAATCCGCCGGGGAGTCTCTCGATCTTCTCTTCGAGGGGGCCAAGCAATTTTCCGAAAGCGGCAGCCAGCACGACGACATCACGGCAGTGGTCCTCAAGGTTCAGTCGTAACACGGGCAACTTTCCGGCGGGGCATCCACGCTACGAAACTTCGATTTCGAGTTCGGTGGCACGGCCATCACGGATCGAAAACGCGCGGACGGGCTGCGGCACATCAGGAAGCGGCGAAACGATAAAATAGGCTGCGTCGGGATAGAAGGTGCAGTCGAGGTCGCGCGGGGAAGGCTCATTTTTGCCGTTGGGATGGGAATGATAGATGCCGAGCAGTTCGAGAGATGCAGCACGAATTTCACGCATCAGCCGGAATAATTCTTCGGGCGCGATTTCATAGGAAGTGGCCGGACTCGCCGCGACATTCGTCGCCGGAAAGATCCGTGTAATCGCGCCCTCGCGCCCGGCCAGCAGGCCGCAACATTCTGCTTTTGGATTCGCAAGCGCAATGCTCGTCAGCCGAGTCAGAAGGTTTGCGGGTATTGCCAACGAAGACGTCATGAAAGCATTAGGAGAATCGCAGCTACCCCGAAGAAGAAGAGCATCCACGTGAGGCCTACGAGGTGCCACCAGTAGGTCCGGCTCTCCGGAAAATGCTGGCGGAACTCCTTCCAGAGGCCTCTATGCGGGAAAAAGCCCCGTTCGAACCACCAGCGCCAACTCTTCCAACTTGTGATGTAAACGGGAATCTGGTCATGGGGGGAACGTAAACGATTGAGCGCCTCCCTCATGTCGAGATTCGCTACGCACTCGACGAGCCCGCCGAAACCGGCAACGAAGGCGAAAACGAACGGAATGATTTCGTGTTTCGACATGCCTAGATTTCAAGGACAGGGCCCGCCGCGCCCCGTCCATAAAGTTGACTCGAATGGCTAGGCCTTTTGGGCCTGGCGGCGGAGGAACGTGGGGACGTCGAGGTCGTCGGCGGGAATCTCGTGAATATTTTCGCCGATGTTCCGCGCGACCTGCTGCACGACGTTCGTCTGCTCCGGAGCCACGTTCGCTTCGCGCCCGGCCTTCCACGTCTTGGGCAGATAGGATGGGCGCGCGTGCGGCTTTTTGCCCGCGACTTCGCGGAAGCCGGCGGCGATCACCGTAATCTTCACCGATTCCTTCATCGAGTCTTCCATCACCGCGCCGAAGATGATGTTGGCATTTTCGTGCGCGGCTTTTTGAATGATGGAGGAAGCCTCGTGGACCTCCTGGAGCGAGAGGCTCGACGAGCCGGTGACGTTGATCAAAATACCCTGCGCGCCGTTGATGCAATTGTCCTCGAGGAGCGGGCTATTGATGGCGCGATTCGCGGCGTCCACGGCGCGGTTCGGGCCGGAAGCGACGGCGGTGCCCATGACGGCGTAGCCCTGGCCCGCCATGATGGTCTTCACGTCCGCAAAATCGCGATTGATGATTCCGGGAATCGTGATGATGTCGGAGATGCCCTGCACGGCCTGACGGAGAATATCGTCCGCGATGCGGAAGGCCTCGAAAAAGCTGGTGCCCTGCTCGACGCAATCCATCAGGCGTTCGTTTGGAATGACGATGACGGTGTCCACGCAGCCGACCAGCTCGGCGAGGGCCTGCTCGCTCTGCTGCATGCGCCGCTTGCCCTCGAATGCGAAGGGCTTGGTGACCACGGCGACGGTGAGGGCGCCGAGTTCGGTGGCGAGATTGGCTACGACGGGCGCCGCGCCGCTGCCCGTGCCGCCGCCAAGGCCGGAGGTAATGAAGACCATGTCGGCGCCGTCGAGCGCTTCGAGGATTTTTTCCGTGTCTTCGAGCGCCGCCTTGCGGCCGATCTCGGGGTTGGCGCCCGCTCCCAGCCCCTTGGTGAGTTTGGCGCCGAGTTGCAGCTTCACGGGCGCCTGCGAAAGTTTCAATGCCTGCAAATCGGTATTGGCGGCGATGAACTCCACGCCCTCAACCTTAGCGCGGATCATGCGGTTGACGGCATTGGAGCCGCCGCCGCCCACGCCGATGACTTTGATCTTCGCGCCGTTCTGCGCTTCTTCAGCAAATGAAACACGAATGCTCGATTCCTTTGGCGCCATGTAGCCTCCCCGTGATGTATGCTTCGGATTCTTCTTCAATTTCCGTTCATGCCCCCGCAAACATGCTCTTCAACTTGCCTACCCAACCCGTGGGATGCGCTCCGGCGAGGCGCCGCGTGCGCGCCCGGTAGAGCACCAATCCAACGGCGGTCGAGTATTCGGGCTGGGAAACCGTTTCGCTCATTCCCGCGAGTCCGCGAGGCGAGGCCACGCGCGCGGGCAGATTGAAAATCTTTTCGGCCAGCTCCGTCAGCCCGCGGAGATGCGCTCCGCCGCCGGTCAATACGATTCCGGCGGGAATCTGCGATTCGAGGCCGGCGTGGCGCAGATCGTCGCGGATCAGCATTAGCAATTCCTGCGCGCGCGGCCCGGCAATGTCCGAAAGCATGCGGGCGAAGACCGTGCGCGGGGGACGATCTCCGACGCTGGCAATCTCGATGGCGAAGTCTTCGGTGACCAATTCGCGGAATGCGCAGGCATGCTCGCGCTTAATCTTTTCGGCCTCGGGGATGGGCGTGCGCAGCCCCACGGCGAGGTCGTTCGTAAAATGATCTCCGCCGACGGGAAGGGCCGCCGTGTGACGCACCACGCCGCCGCCATAAACGATCAGCTCGGTGGTGCCGCCGCCGATATCGAGCAGGCAGGAGCCGAGTTCGCGCTCGTCCTGCGTCAAGCAGGCCTCCGCCGAAGCGAAAGGCTCGAGCACGGTATCTTCCACGCGCACGCCCGCGCGGTTCACGGCCGTCACGATATTCTGCGTGGCCGTGCCGGACGCGGTGACGATGTGGACATTGGCCTCGAGGCGCTGTCCCGCCATTCCGGTGGCGTCGCGGATATTATCCTGCCCATCGAGAAAAAACTCCTGCGGCAGGACGTGCAGCACTTCGCGATCCTCCGGCAGCGTGACTCCGCGCGCCGCTTCGATGGCGCGGCGCACGTCTTCCCGCTGGACATCGCGGGGCCTAGTGCCAAGGGTAATGCCGCCGCGGCTGTTCACTCCACGCACGTGGCTTCCGGCCACGCCGATCATCGCCGATTCGACGGGCACGCCGGTGATGGCCTCCGCTTCCTCGACGGCGCGGCGAATCGAGCTGACCGCGAGATCCAGGTTGACAATCTGGCCCTTGCGCCAGCCCTTCGACTCCGCGGCTCCCAGCGCCGCGAACTTAACCGCTCCGTCGTCTTCCTGCTCGCCGACGAGCGCGCAGGTCTTCGTGCTGCCGATATCCAGCGCGATGATTTGCCGTTCTTTTTTTGTCAAACTTTTGCTCCTCGCAAACTTCCTTCAGCACCATCCGGGAACTACTATCTCGAATCCTTCTCCGCGCGCTTCTGCGCCGACGCCTGCCGCGCCGCGCCCTGTGCAACCTGTTGCAAGCCCGCCGTTCGGTCCGTGTTCACCACGGCCTCGCGGCTGAAACGCAGGTCCACCGACTCGACCCGCCCGGCGGCGGCGCGCCACCCGCCGATATTTTCGACGAGCGTCTCAAACTTGGCGCGAAAATCGCTATCGCCGAAATGAACGAGCACCGGGGCATCTGTTTGGCCTGGCGCCTGGTCCGATGGCTGCGGGGATGCGTCCGAGGACGGTGCCGAAGCGGCTCCCGCAGCGGCGGAGGCATTCGCCGGCGCGCCCGTCTCGAGGCCCGTAAACGTGGCGCGCAAATCGTGCTCGTCGGAGAGATCCACTTCGCTCACTTGGTCCGCGGCCCCTGCGCGCGCCGATTCCACTTGCTCGAGGAAGCCCGCAAAAAGCTGCATGCGCCTGGCGCGGTCGTCTTGCGGCATATCGGCGCCGATTCCGGTGACCACGGGAAAATGAAAATCCCCCTGTAGCGGGCGATCGAGGATGACACCGTAGGCGTCCACCAGGGCCATATCGTCCGGCTCGCGCAGAAACGCGATGGGGATGCGTTCGGCGATTTCCACTTCGATTCTGTTCGGAAGGGCGCGGCGCACGGTGGCGCGCTCGACCCAGGGGATGGCTTCGATCTGGAGGCGGCGTTCGTCGAGTGGGACTCGCAGGACGCTCTTGCCGCGATCGGCGGCGAAGATTTCGAGCACCTGGTCGCGCGAAACGAAGTGGTTCCCGGCAAGCGCGACCTGCTCGGGATGGAGCAGGGCCATCCGCGGTGAGAACAGCAGAGAGCGCCCAACCTGATACGCGGCCCACGCGCCTGCAAGCCCCACGGCGGTCCATAGGGCCGCTTGCAGATACGTCTTCCAGGCCTTCCGGCCGAACTTGCGCCGCTTGATTTCGAGCGGCTTCTGCCGGCGGAGATACTTCGGCTCTTCGTCTCCCAGGATTTCCTGGGGATAGGGGTCCGCGTCCATGGCCCTCAGTTTTGCCAGACGATCACCTCGTGTTCGAGCTCGATCCCATAGGCGGCGCGCACCTGTTCGCGCACGCGATCCATGAGTCCGCGCATGTCCGCGCAGCTCGCGCTCCCCGCGTTGACAAAAAAATTGGCGTGGCGTTCGCTCACCATGGCGTCGCCCACGCGCTGGCCCTTGAGGCCCAGCTCGTCGATCATGCGTCCCACCGACCCGCCCGGAGGGTTTTTGAAAATGCAGCCAGCGCTCTTCTGGTTGAGGGGCTGGCTGGCGCGGCGCTTTTCATTGCACACGCGGATGCCGGCCAGGATTTCCTTGTAGGGCTTCGAGGGCAATTCCAGTTTCACGCGCAGCATCACGTCTTCGGGCGCGAACGACGTGTGGCGATAGTCAAAGCGAATGTCGTTCCCGCGCAGAGTTTCGATCTCGCCCGAGGCCGCGCGGTAAAGCTCCACCTCGCGGACGTAGGAGCCGATCTGCGTCCCATAGGCGCCCGCGTTCATTCGCAGCGCGCCGCCCACGCTTCCGGGCACGCCGATCAGTCCCTCCATACCGCCGAGATCGTGCTTGGCGCAGAAGGTGACCATGCCGCCGAGGTCGGCGGAGGCCTCGACGACCGCCGCATTCCCTTCGATGCGCATCCCGGGACGCACGGAGGGAAGGTGCAGGACGACCCAGGGAAGCTCGCCATCGGCGATGAGGACGTTTGTGCCGCCGCCGAGAAAGCGGTGCGGGATGTTTTCGTCCACGAGCAGCCGCATGATTTGCGGAATCGTGTCGTAGCGCCGGAGCACGATTTCGTCCGTGGCGCCGCCGATGCCGAGCGAAGTGTGCTCCGCCAGCGAGACGCCTGGGCGCAATTCCGCCCCGAGATCATTCAACCGCGCCGCGACTGTGCCGTTAATGCGCATGGGAAGTCGAAATCCTCGATTCGAGCAGCATGGCAAGCTGGTCGAGCACGCGGCCCACACTGCCCGCGCCGATGGTGAGCACGGCATCGCCGGGGCGCGCTTCGCGCAGCATATATTCCAGGCCCGCCTGCATGGTGCTGGAGTAGACGACGTTCTTGTGGCCCGCGGAGCTGATGGCCTCCGCCAGCTTCTCGCCCGTGATCCCCTCGACCGGCGGTTCGCCCGCCGCATAGATTTCCGTGGTTACGAGGATATCGGCCTGATTGAACGAGCGCCGGAAGTCCTCCCAGAGATATTGCGTGCGCGTGTAGCGATGCGGCTGGAAGAGCACGAGAAGGCGCTTGTGCCCGCAGCCGCGGGCCGCCTCGAGCGTGGCGCGGATTTCAGCGGGATGATGGCCATAATCGTCAATTAGCGTGACCCCGGCGTGCGTTCCCTTGACTTCGAACCGCCGGCCCACGCCGCCGAATTTGGCGAGGCCCGCGCGGATCAGGTCCTCCGGAACATTCAGCGCGAGTCCGACGGCTGCCGCAGCGGCCGCGTTGCGGACGTTGTGGATACCCGGCGGCGACGGCAGATGGAAAACTCCCAAATCGTCGCCGCGATACTTCAAGCGGAACTCGCTCGAAAGCCCGTTGAGTTTCACGTCGCTGATTACCAGGTCGGCCTGGCCCGGCGCGCCGCAGCCATAGGTGATCACCGGCCTCTTCACGCGCGGAAGGATGGCCTGCACGTTGGGTTCGTCGAGGCACAGGATGACCGAGCCGTAAAAGGGCACGCGGTTTACGAACTGCAGAAACGTTTCCTGAATTTCCTCGAGTGAGGCGTACTGATCGAGATGCTCGCGGTCAATCGTGGTCACCACGGCGATCACCGGGGCGAGCAGAAGGAAGGAGCGGTCGCTTTCGTCCGCTTCGACGACAAAGTATTGGCCCCGGCCGACCCGCGCGTTGGCGCCGGCCTGGTTCACGCGCCCGCCCACGACGAATGTGGGATCGAGGCCGGCGGCGGCGAGCACGGAAGCGGTCATCGAAGTGGTGGTGGTTTTCCCGTGCGCGCCCGCGACGGCGATGCCGTATTTCAGGCGCATCAATTCGGCGAGCATTTCGGCTCGCGGAATCACCGGAATTTTCAGCCGCAGGGACTCGATGACTTCGACGTTGTCCGCGGGGACAGCGGAGGAAACAACGACGACGTGCGCGCCATGCACGTTTTCCGCCTGATGGCCCTCGTGGACCGTCGCGCCCAGGTTTCGCAGGCGCTCGGTGACCGGGGAAGATTTCGAATCCGAGCCGGAAACGGCGTAGCCGCTCGAAAGCAGCACTTCGGCGATCCCGCTCATGCCGCTTCCGCCGATGCCGATGAGATGTGTGCGCTGGAAATTGCTGAATGCGCTCATGACCTGGCGACCCCTTCCAGAAGATCCACAATATCCTCAACGGCGCGCGGACGCGCGAGTTCCCGCGCGCGCTGTTCCATCTCCACGATTCTCCGGGGCTGGTCCAGGAGGGAAAAGATTTCGGTCGTCAGGCGCTCGGGCGTCAGCTCATCCTGCGGCAATAGGCTGGCCGCGCCCGCCCTTTGCATGGCTGCGGCATTGCGCGTCTGGTGGGCATCGGTGGCGGCTCCGAAGGGGATGAAGATGGCGGCGCGCCCGGCGGCAGATACTTCCGCGACAGTGATTGCGCCCGAGCGGCAAACAATCAGATCAGCCTGGGCAAACCTCTCCGCCATATTTTCGATGAAAGGAACCACCTCCGCTTGGAATTCGCGGCGCGCATAAGCCACTCGTACGGCATTATAATCGCGTTCCCCGGTCTGATGCACGATGAAAAGCTGGCTTTTTCTCGCGGCCAGGCGATCGAGCGAATCCACCACCGCGCGGTTCACAGGCAGCGCCCCCCGGCTTCCGCCCGTAATGAGCAGGGTGAAGGGTGCGCGATGCTCCTTCGGCGGCACGCTGAAAAACTCCTTTCGCACCGGGCAGCCGGTGACGACCGCTTTGCTTCCGAGCCGGGCGGCAGTGTCGCGATGGGCCACCGCGACGCGCGTCGCCATCCTTGCCAGCACGCGATTCGTGAAGCCCGGTTCCACGTTGGGCTCGAAGACCACGCTCGAAATCGCGTGCGCCATGGCCACAAGCATCATCGGACCGGAAGCGTACCCGCCCACGCCGAACGCCACATCGAAGCGATGGCGCCTGAGCACCCGTTCCGAATCCCACAAGCCCGCAGGGAGCATGGCCGCATTGCGCAGAAATTTGATTCCCCCGATGCCTTTCAATCCGGTGACGCGAATCAACTCGAGCGGCAGGCCTGCCTGCGGCACCAGCCTTGCTTCCAGCCCGCGCTCGGTTCCCACAAACACGACGCTTCTTTCTCCCTTCCCCGCTCCCGCCGAAGCCACATCCCTTCCCCGCCGGAGCCATTCCCCGGCAACGGCCAGCGCGGGAAAGACGTGTCCGCCCGTGCCCCCTCCGGCAATCAACAAGCTTTTGGCATCCGTCTTCACGCGTCGTCCGCGTGCTGGCTGATGTTCAATAGCACGCCGGTCGCCAGCAGCATTCCGAGCAGGCTCGATCCGCCGTAGCTTATGAACGGCAGCGGAATGCCCTTCGTGGGAGCGAGACCCAGCACGACGCTCAAGTTCACGAGCGCCTGTCCGACAACCATCGCCGTGATTCCGATGCCCAGCAGCCGGCCGAATTCATCGGGCGCCTTCATGGCGGCCACAAACCCGCGCCATCCATACACGGCGAAGAGCGCGAGCACGATTACGGCGCCGAGGAAGCCCAGCTCCTCGCAAATTATCGAAAAAATAAAATCCGTGTGCGCTTCGGGGAGGAAGAACAGTTTTTGGCGGCTCTCCATCAGCCCCACGCCGCGGAATCCCCCCGAGCCGACCGCAATCAGCGATTGCAGCAACTGGAAGCCGTGGCCCTGCGGGTCCGAGCCGGGCGAGAGGAAGGCTTGCAGGCGCTGCATGCGGTACGGCACGCTCACCATGGCGATATAAATCGCCGGCAAGAGCGCGAGGACCGCGCCCAGGACATAGCGCATCGAGAGGCCGGCGATGAACAGCATCACAGCCGCAATGAATACGACCATGCAAGCCGTGCCCATATCCGGCTCCTTGTAGACCAAGCCAGCCACCAGAAGCACCGTGCCGCACGCGGGAAGAAGCGTCCGCAACGGGTCGTTCACCCCCAAAGCGCCCGCCGCGGCTTGGCGGGGCGACTGGCAAGGAACCAGGCCAGATAGAAAATCACGGCGAGCTTGGCCAACTCCGAGGGCTGGAAGCTCAGCGGCCCGAGACGAACCCAGCGATGCGTCTCGTGCGAGCGGTCCAGGAAGAACACGGCGATCAGCAGGACGAGCGTCACGGAGAGGCCCGTGAAAATCACGCGCGGCTGGCGCAGCTTGCGATAGTCCGTGTTCATCAGCAGAAACATTCCGGCGATTCCCAGAGCAATCCAGAGAAGCTGGCGGATGAGAAATGTCCAGGCGCTGCCGTATTCCTCGCGCGCCGTCATGGCCGAAGCGCTGAAGACCATCACCGCGCCGATCAGGCAAAGCGCCAGCGTGGCTCCGAAAAGCTGCCGATCGGGTTGCAGGCTGCGCGGCATTTTTTACCCTTTCACCCTTTCCTCGCGGACGCGCTTGCGGCAGACCGCGTTTCGAGCTGCGCCACAAGGTCCTTGAAAATGCGCCCGCGATGTTCGTAGTTCTCGAATTGATCGAAGCTTGAACACGCCGGCGCGAGCAGGACCACGTCGCCGGGCTTCGCGCGCTTCATGGCCAGTTCCACGGCGCGGTCGAGCGTCCCGGCGTGCTCGAGAGGGACGGCGGCGCCGAGTTCGGCGGCGATTTTTTCCGCGGCGGCGCCGATCAGAATCGCCGCGCGCGCGCGCTGCCGCAGCGGCTCGCGCAACGCGGTGTACGGGCTGCCTTTGTCCTTGCCGCCCAGGATCACGATTAGCGGGCCGGGAAATGCTTCCACGGCCTTGAGCGCCGCGTCCACATTCGTTGCTTTCGAATCGTTGTAAAAAGTAACGCCGCCGATTTCGGCCACGAACTCCAGCCGGTGCTCGACGCCGCGGAAGGTTTTCACTCCGCTCGCAATGGCGCCCGGCATAGCGCCGGCCAGGTGGGCGGCGGCGCAGGCAGCCAGCACATTTTCGAGGTTGTGCTCGCCGCGCAGCTGGATTTCGTCGCGCCGCGCCACCGCAACTTCCGCGCCGTCGCTTCGAAAAATGATTTCGCCGCCGCGCAGGAACGCGCCTTCCGCCACGCGCTTCTGGCGGCTGAACCAGAAGATGCGCGGGCGCGAAGGCATGCGCCGCGTGACTTCCGGATCGTCCGCATTCAGCACCGCGGCGTCACGGTCGAGTTGGTTTTCGAACAGGCGCATCTTCGCGCGCGCGTAATCGTCGAACGATTCGTGCCGGTCGAGGTGATCGGGCGTCAGATTGAGCAGGACGCCGATTTCGGGCCGGAAGCTTTCGATCGTCTCGAGCTGAAAACTGCTGATTTCCGCGACCGTCACCGTCGAATCCGTCGAGGATTCGACCAGCGAAAGCAGCGGCACGCCGATGTTCCCGCCGATGAGCGTCGGAATGCCCGCCGTCTTCAGGATGTGCGCCACCAGCGAAGTGGTCGTGGTCTTTCCGTTCGACCCGGTGATGGCTACGAGCTTCCCGCGCAGGAACCGCCAGGCCAGTTCGATTTCGCTCCACACGGGAATGCCGCGCGCCCGCGCGCGTTCGAGCGGCGAAAGTTTCGCCGGGACGCCGGGGCTCACGACGATCAAATCCTGTTCGAGAAACATCTCTGGCGCGTGCCCGCCGAGTTCGAGTTTCACGCCCGCCGCGCGCAGCCGCGCGGCTGTTTCGGCAAGCTCCGCTTCGGGCTTATCATCCGTGGCCGTGACCGTGGCGCCATAGCCCGCGCTGAATAGCGACGCGGCCACGCCCGTGCGCGCCAGTCCGACGACCAGCACGCGCTTGCCCGCCAGATCGAATCCCGGTCTCACTCGCCTTCACCTCAGTTTCAAAGTCGTCAGCGAAAACAGCGCAAACACCAGCGCCATGATCCAGAACCGCACGATGATTTTCGATTCGCTCCATCCCATCAGCTCGAAATGGTGGTGCAGCGGCGCCATGCGGAACACGCGCTTGCCCGTCAGCTTGAACGATCCCACCTGCATGATCACCGAAAGCAATTCGAGAACGAAGATGCCGCCGATCGAAACGAGCAGGATTTCCTGCTTCAGGATCACGGCCACCACGCCGATCGCGCCGCCCAGCGCCAGCGAGCCGACGTCTCCCATGAACATTTCGGCGGGATGCGCGTTGTACCAGAGAAAGCCCAGCGATGCGCCGGCCACGGAACCGCAAAAAATCGTCAGCTCGGCGGCATCGGGGATTTTTTGGATTTCGAGATAGTCGGCCAAGCGCGCGTTGCTCGAAAGATAGGTCAGCACGGTCAGCGCGGCCGAGCAAACCAGCACGCAGCCGATGGCCAGGCCGTCGAGGCCGTCCGTCAAGTTCACGCCATTCGATAGTCCGGCGATCACCAGCACGAGAAAGACGATAAACGGCACGTACGCCAGCAGCCAGAGGTACGGGTGCCCGCGCAGCGAATGGATCACCAGATTCGGATGCAGCCGCTTGAAGAACGGCACGCTCAATTGCGTCGAATATTTGCCCTCGGCCTGCAACACCAGCAGCGCCACGCCCACGATCAAGCAGACCAGCACTTGCAGCAGAAATTTCTCCGCCGCCGTCAGACCCTGATTCCGCCGCCGCACCACTTTGCTGTAATCGTCCGCGAATCCGATCGCGCCGAAGCCGAGCGTGGCGCCCAGCGCCAGCAGGACATAGGGATTGCGGAGGTCCGCCCACAAGCAGCGTGGGAATGGCGATCGCCGCCACGATCAGCACGCCGCCCATCGTCGGCGTTCCCGCCTTGGCATGATGGCGCTTGGGGCCTTCCTCGCGAATGTACTGCTTCACCTGCAATTCACGCAGCCGCTCGATCATCCATGGCCCGAAGGCGAGCGAAAGCAGCAGCGCCGTCAGGCTCGCCACCGCCGTTCGCACCGTAATGTAACGAAACACGTTGAGCGGGCTGAAGTGCGGGCGCAGCACATAGTAGAAAAGGTAGTAAAGCATTTCAGCCGCAGCCCTTCCCGCCCGCTTCCAGCGCTTCCCTCGGCGCGCGGGAACCGGAGCGCTTGTGCTGTGCGTCCAGGGCTTCGAGAATTTTTTCCATCTTCACGCCACGCGAGCCCTTGACGAGAAGCAAATCGCCGGACGACGCGAATTTCTCGAGGAACTTCGCCGCCTCACCGGAATTCTCGAAGAATTGCGCCTGCTCCTTCGGATGCCCCGCCTCGATCGCCGCGTGAACCAGCTCCGCGGCATGACCCTGCACCCCGAATATCCAGTCGATCTTTCGCAACCCGGCGGCCGCCCGGCCGCACTCGCGGTGCAGTCCGCCGGACGCCTTCCCCAGCTCGAGCATTTCGCCCGCGGCAAGAATCCTCCGCCGATATCCCGGAGTCGCCACGAGAAGTTCCATCGCCGCGCCGAGAGCCATGGGGCTCGAATTATAGGAGTCGTTAATCACCGCAAATCCCGCTGCGAATCGAGCCACTTCTCCGCGCTTATCCGCCGGGGCGAGCGACGGAAACACGCGCCTCGCCTCCTGCGCGCCGATACCCCACACACTCGCTGCTGCCAGCGCTGCGAGCGCGTTCATCACGTTGTGCCGTCCGATCAGCGGCAAATCCAGCCGCGCGCTTCCATCCGGCGAGACGAAGTCGAACGCCGAACCTTCGAGCCCGCGCTCTTCGATAGCCTCGGCGCGAAATTCGGCCGGCGGCGCCGCGCCAAACCGGATCACGCGCCCGCGCGCAACTTCCGCAAATCGCGCCACGCGCTCGTCATCCACATTCAGCACCGCGGTCGCGGCTGGCCAGGCCAGGTTTTCAATCAATTCGCGCTCGGCCAGGGCAATTTCCTCGACGGAGGAAAAAAACTCCAGGTGCTCGACCGCCACGCGCGTAATCAATCCCACTTCGGGCGATGCCATCTGCGCCAGACGCGCGAGTTCGCCGCGGTGCGACATTCCCATCTCCACCACCGCCGCTTCATACTCATCGCCAAGTTTCAGCAGCGTCAGCGGCAAACCATATTCGTTGTTCAGGTTCCCTTGCGTCTTCAGCACGCGGAACCGCGCGCCCACGAGCGCCGCCAGAATTTCCTTCGTTGTGGTTTTGCCGACGGACCCGGCCACGGCTGCGATCCGGCGGTCCGGCCTTCCCTTCCGCCAGATTTCGCATGCACGCCGGGCCAGTTGGTGCAGCCCCTCGAGCGTGTCGTCCACCGCGAAGAGCTTCTCCCGCATCTCTTCGGGGTATTCCCGGAGGCGCTCGCGCGCCACCACCCCTGCGGCAGCCCCACGACCCAGTGCGCCGGCAACGAAACCGTGTCCATCGTGACGCGGACCGCGTATAGCGATGAACAGTTCGCCCCGCTCGATAGTACGAGAATCAATCGAGACACCGGCCAGCTCGGCCAGGGGGTCGAGGCCCGAGGGAGGCGCAACACCCATCGCTTCAGCAACTTGAACCACCGTCCACCGCATGCCTTCTCCATTGGGCTGGGCGTCACTCCGCACCCTGCACTCTCGAAGTGGTACAGTTCTATCGCCAAAGAAGCCTACGAGCCCCGCTTTGATAACCCTTTGCCGCGCAGGATCGCCCTCGCCTTTTCGCGATCATCGAACTCCACGACACCATCCCCCAGAACCTGATATGTCTCATGGCCCTTGCCGGCCAAAAGCACGATGTCGCCCGGCTGCGCTTCTCCCAAAGCAATGGCCAGCGCACGCTCCCGGTCCGGCTCGACCTGGTATTTCGCGTTTATCTTCTGCAAGCCCACAACCACGTCGTTGATGATGCGCAGCGGGTCTTCACTCCTCGGGTTGTCGCTTGTGAGCACGACGAGATCGCTCAGCGAGCCGGCGGCCTCGCCCATCAGGGGACGCTTCGTGCGGTCGCGCTCGCCACCCGCTCCGAACACGGTGATGATGCGGCCGCCCGAACCCAGCTCGCGCGCCGTCGAAATCAAATTTCGCAGCGCGTCGTCGGTATGGGCGTAGTCCACAAACACATGAAACGGCTGTCCCTCGTCCACGCGCTCGAAACGCCCCGGAACGAGTTCCAGATTGGCAATGCCCTGCTCGATTTTCGCGGTCGGAATATTCAGGCCAACTCCCACTCCCACGGCCGCCAAAATGTTGTACACGTTCATCCGGCCCACCAGCCGCGAACGCACCTGGATGTTTCCCGGGGGCGTGTGCGCCGTGAATTCCAGCCCGTCGAAACCGAGCGCGAATTTTTTCACCGTAAGGTCAGCCGTCGCCGCCAGGCCGTACGTCAGCGTGCGCGGGGACAGGTCTTCGAGTCGTGACACGTAATCATCATCGGCATTCAACACGGCCACATCAGGCGCTCCCGCGCCGGTGCCCTCGAAGAGGAGGCGTTTGGCGGAAAAATAGGCCTCGAAGGTTTTGTGGTAATCGAGATGATCGCGCGTCAAGTTCGTGAAAACCGCCACCGCAAAATGGCAGCCCCACAAACGGTCCATCGCGAGCGCATGCGAACTCGCTTCCAGCACCGCGTGCCTCCCGCCCGCATCGCGTACTTCTGCGAACATCTGCTGGAGATCGAGCGACTCGGGCGTGGTGTTCGCTCCGGTGCGGCTGCCCATCGGCGTGCGGTAGCCCGTGGTGGCAATCAATGCGGACGTCCGCCCCGCTGCCTGCAAGATCGAATCGACGAGAAAGGCCGTGGTCGTTTTGCCGTTCGTTCCCGTCACGGCAATCAGCTCGAGCGCGCTCGCCGGGTGCTCGTAGAAGTTCGCGGCTGCCCGCGCCAATCCCTGCCGCTCCTTGCCGGGCGTGAGCTCGACCCATGCCACGCCTGGCGGAATCTCCGCAGGGCGCGGCTCGGGGCTGGCAACCGCCACGGCGCCGCGCGCGAGGGTATCCGCGACAAAGCGAATCCCGTTTTCTTTTTCCCCGGGCAGCGCGAAGAAAAGCGCTCCGGGCGTCACTCGACGGCTGTCATACGCGACGGCAACAATCCTCGCGTCCGGGCGTCCACTGACGCGGACCACCTCGGCGCCCTCGATTACGTCTCCTAAGTCCATGCCCGGTCTTGTCCGCGTGCGGTTGCTTCCATCGGAAGCAGCCGCTTGCATGCCATGCACGGCGAATCTCAATTTTCATCCCCCCGAGCCGATACCGGCAATAGCTCCCCGGGGCGGCCGAACCGTACAGTCAACCGGCTGCCCCGTGGCGCTTCTGTTCCGGCTGCCGGAAATTGTTCCAGAGCAACGCCGCCGCCAATCAGGGACGGCACAAACCCCAGCCGCGAGCACGCCTCCGTCACCGCTCGAACCGTTTGCCCCGCAAGGTCGGGCACGGCGACCGCATCCGGGTCTCCCATTGCGATCGTGGGCGCGGCGACCGGATTCTTCTTCGCCACGGCAGCCTCGAAAGTTGCCTGAGCAGCGACCTCGCCCGGAGCAGGCGCGGAATCACGCCGCTGGCCATCGACGGGATTCTTTGCCGTTTCCGTATCCGCGGGCGCGGGCACATCGCGCAGCACATTCAGGTAGGCCAGCACCTGCTCGATGACGCGCTTGAACACCGGGGCGCTCACTTCCGCTCCCATGTGCTGCCCGACAGGCGAATCAAGCACGACCAGAACCGTGACCGCGGGATTATTGACGGGGGCAAAGCCTACGAACGATGCGTTGTACTGAGTCGCCGAATAGCGGCCCGTGGCCGTATCGATCATCTGCGCCGTGCCGGATTTCCCGCCCGAGGTGTATCCATCAAGCTGTGATTTTTTACCCGTGCCTTCGATCATGACATCTTCCATCATCTCGCGCATGGTTGCCGCCGTCTTTGCATCGGTCACCTGGCGCGGCTCCCCACCCGCGGGATCCGGAGCCGGCTGATCGCCTTGAATCTCGTGCACGATGCGCGGCCGGTAGAGCGTTCCGCCGTTGGCCACGGCCGAAATGGCGGAGATAATCTGGATGGGCGTCACGTTCACTTCCTGTCCCATGGCGAGGGAACCGATGGAATTTGCGGACCAATCCTCCACCGGCCGCAGCAGCCCCCGATTTTCACCCGGCAATTCGATCCCGGTCGGCTGGCCGATCCCGAAGGACACGATCGTATCGTAAAATTTCCGCGGGCCCAGCCGCAGCGCGATCTTGATCGCTCCCACGTCGCTCGAATCGGCCAGGATTCCTCGCACGGTCAGCAGGCCGAACGGCTCATGGTCGTGGATCACGCGCCGGCCGATGACAATCTGGCCCATCTGGCAATCGATGACCTCATCCGGGTTCGTGACGCCATTTTCGATCGCGCCTGTGAGCGTGATGACCTTGAACGTCGAGCCGGGCTCATAGGCCGTGCTGACGGCGCGGTCCGTGCGCACGCCATCGGGATAGGCTCCGGCGTTGTTTGCATCGAACACCGGCCAATTCGCCACCGCGAGCAATTCGCCCGAATTCGGATCCTGCACCACGACCGTGCCGGCCTTCGCGTGCGTCTCCGAAATCGCGCGCGCCAATTCCTTCTCGGCGATGTATTGGATGGTTTCGTCGATGGTTAGAGTGACACTGTCGCCGGGATCGGCCGCATTTTCGCTGCGGTCGTACCAGCGGCGGAGCCCGTCGGCCATCACCATCATCTTGCCCGGCCGGCCGCGGATCGCCTGGTCGAGCGAATACTCGATTCCTCCGATGCCCTTCTCATCCACGTCCACGTAACCCAGTACAGAGGCCGCCAGCTCCCGCTGCGGATAGACGCGCCGGTTTTCCTTTTGGAAGAAGATTCCGCGCAGGTCCATCTCCCCGATGCGCTCGACGGTTTCGGGAGAGAGTTTGCGCGCCAGCCGCACGGGCGTGCGGGCTTCATGAATTTTTGTTTCCAGATCTTCGGCGGATGCGGGAAGAACTCCCGAAAGCAGCCGCGCCACCATTTCCACGTCGCTGATCTCCGTGGGATCGGCGAAAAGAGAATCCATGGGAATGCTCACGGCGAGTTCCCGCCCCTTGCGGTCGTAAATCGTTCCGCGATTGGGGCTGATTTCGAACAACCGCTGCTGTTGATGCTGGGCCTTGGCGAGGTATTCGCTATAGCAGAAGAGCTGCAGGTAACTGAGGCGGGCCAGCACCACCCCCATCCAAACCGCCGCCAGCGCCCAGACGACCAGCCAGCGGAGACGCGGGTTGCGCTGCCCCATGGACCTCGGCTTGCCCCATTCGGAAACGTGCGCCGGCGCCGATCATCTCTCCCGCCGCCGGATATGGCCCGCCACCGCAGGCCGCTAATTTATAGGCAATGATTTCAGGGCCGGGCCGTCGAAACCGCCACCGGCGCCTCAGCCAGCACAGCGTTGCCGGAACCTTCCGCCGACGGCGCTTGCCCAGGCACCGGAACCGTCAGACCAAGCTGGTTCCGCGCGATGGCATCCACGCGCATGGGCGAATCGAGCGTCGCGATCTCGAGCTGCAGTTGCTGATTCAATTCCGCCGCCTGGGCGCGTTCGGACTGGAGCTGTTCGATCTGGTAGCGCTTCTGGATGCACTCGAAGTGCTGCAAGGCATAGAACAGCAGGCAGGCCGCCAGCGCCGACCCGGTTGCAGCGCGCCGCCAGAAATCCTTCAGCCCCGCCGCGGGCGCCGGCCGAAGCAGCCGTGAATTATCAATCCGTTTCACCGTGTAATATTCCGTCATTGCCAGCTCTCCGCCCGGCGGACTTCCACCGGCTCGATTTTTTCGGCCACGCGCATCTTCGCGCTCCGCGCGCGCGGATTATTTTGGATCTCCTCCGCGCTGGGCTGGATCACCTTCCGGGTCAATATCCGGAAGGTTCCCTCCTGCGCCAGGCGCAGAAACGCGCGCTTCACGACGCGGTCTTCGAGTGAGTGATAGCTGAGAATCACCCACCGTCCTCCGAAAGATAAAGTGGCAGGGGTCCGCGAAAGAAACTGCCCGAGTTCCTCCTCTTCTCGATTCACCGCTATCCGCAGCGCCAGAAACGTTTTTGTCGCGGGATGCAGTTTCTGCCTTCCCCTTGCTTTTCGTCCCCCTGCCACAACCGTTGCCAGGTGTCCGGTGTCGCGAATAGGCCGCGCCCGAACAATGGCCCTGGCGATTCTGCGTGAGTTCCTCTCCTCCGCCTTTTGATAGAGGAGATCGGCCAGATCCTTCTCCGGCCAGTGGTTCACAATCTCTGCCGCCGTGAGCGGCGCTTCCGGGTTCATGCGCATGTCGAGCGGTCCCGCGTGGCGGAACGAAAATCCGCGCTCGGCGCTTTCCAGCTCGAGGCTGGAAATCCCCAGATCGGCGACCACGCCATCGAGCGGGGGCAGCTTCAAATTCCCCGCCACTTCGCCGATCATTGAAAAATCCGTGTGCACCAGAGTCACCTTGTCTTCGTACGCCTTCAATCGCTCCCGCGCTATTTCCAGCGCCTGTGGATCGCGATCCAGCACCGCCAACCGGCCCGTCGTGAGCCGCCGCGCAATTTCAAGCGCCAGGCTCCCCGTACCCCCCGTGGCGTCCACATAGGTCCCCTCGGGCCGAATGCGGAGCCATTCGATCGTTTCTCCGGCCAGAACCGGCGTATGCAAAACGTTCAATATCTAGCGCCGTTCCAACTCTCTGCGGCTGTCAAGCTCCATCCTCACGGGGAAGCCTGGAATGCTGGGCCTCTCATGCGGCCCATGGGCTTCGCGAGTTGGAACGGCAGCTAGATGCCCAGTTCGTCCAATGCCTTTTCGTCTTCCGCCGTCATCTGGTTACGGTTCAATTGCTCGAGAAATCGCGCGTGATTCCAGATTTGGAGGTACGTGAGGTTTCCCTGCACGTCCACTTCACCCTTCATCTCCGCGGCTTCCCGCAACACCGGTGGAATTAAAATGCGCCCCTGCCCATCCACCTCGACGACCTGACCGTAATAATTCGTGCGCGCCAGAAACTTTTGTTTGACCGGATTGTAGGAGGAGCGCTTGGCGAGCTTCTTTTCGATCTCTTCCCACACCTTCATGGGATAGACGCGGGCGTGCTCCCCGTTTGCGCTGGTGACGTAGAACTTCTTGCCTGCCTTGTGCAGCTCGGCCAGAAAGTCCGCCGGAATTTTCACCCGGCCCTTCTCGTCTACCGTCGCTGGATAGTTGCCCCGCAGCATGAGAACCCCTTCGAAGTCCGACCGGCCTGTCCGCCCTGGCCATGAATCGCTTCTTTACCCCCCACTGCAAAACACTTCTTGCCACTTTCTACTACTTTCTCCCACTTGTGCCGCGATTCTAGTTCCTTTCCATGCGTTGTCAAGAGGAATTCGTCTCAAAAGTGAAAATATTTTCGGGAAGGCCCGCATGTGCGCCGGTCCCGCACCCCCTCGAAAGCACAATCCCTAGTGGAAGCGCGCGCTTTCTTCCGCGGCCCCTAGGTCGCGCGGTTGACGCCGCGCTCGGAATTGTATTGTAACGGTTAACATCCCGGCCCGGATTCTTCCGCCAGGGATCTGTTTCAGAACGGGAAAAGCTCTGGAAGCCAGTCAGGCGTCTATTGATTCGGCGGGTTCCGCAGCGAGTTCAGATCGCGCAGCATGGATTGCTCGTCGGGACTCAGCCCTTGCATGAACCGCGGGTCGTCGAGCGTCTGCTTCGCGCTCGGCGGGGGTCATGCCTTGCAGCGTGTGCAAGCGGCCATTGATCAGTTGGCGCCGTTCGGGCGGCATCTGCTGCCACCGGGGCAAGAGCACGTTTTGGACATACTGCCGTTGTTCGGGAGACATGTGCTCCCACATGTATTCGCGGTCACGGATGGCGTTGCGCTCCGTGGGAGAGAGCTGGTTCCACTTCTGAAGGTTGCTGCGGATTTGCGCCTGACGCTCCGGCGGCAGATTCTGGAACTGCCGATTGTTGTCAAGGAAGCGTTCCTGCTCCTCCGGCGACATATCCCGCAAATTATCGACCCACTTCGGAGGCAATCCGGCCATGCCGCGCCCGGCGCCATTCGCATTCGGCATCCCGTTGGCCCCCAGCCTTTGTCTGGGTCCGCGCATCAAGCGCAGACGGGGTGGTTCGCCCCACGGGCGCTGCGCCATGGCGTCCCGAGCTGCAAACGCCGCGAGGAGCGCGAGAGAAAGGGCGAAAACAAGCCTGCCGTGCCGCACCTAAATTCCTCCCTTAGTCATTTGTCACAGGATCGTTCCGTCGCGGCCGTGCCGGCTGCGGCGCGGCGAGCGGCGGCAGTTCCGACAAGGCGTCGAATTTCGTCAGCACGTCGTAATTCTCGAGCACGCCGAGATCCTTGATGGCGTTGAAATCTTCCTGCTCCGCCTGCTCTGCCTGCGCCATTGTCCCCTGCGGCGCCGGATTCACGGGCAGCCTCGCCATCCATACGCCGAGCGCCACGAGCAGGGCCATCGAAAAGGCCAGGCGCGGCTGGGGGACAAGCCATCCGAACCATCGCGGCTGCGGCTCGGCCTCGGCCCGCGCGCGCACACGCGCATCGAAGCCCACGGACGGCTCGATCACCGGCATCTCATCGAGAACGCCCCACAGCTTGCGGAAATCCTCGGCCCGCGCGCGGCACGCCGCGCAGGCGCCCAGGTGCTCTTCCACCCCGCGCCGCTCGGCCGAATTCGCCCGCCGGTCCAGGTATGCGATCAGTTCTTTGGAAACATCTTCGCACTTCATGACGGCCTTCCTTCTCCCGCGCGATGCGCCACCGGCTCGCCCACAAGCGGAGCAAGTTGCACGCGCAGATTTTCGTACGCCCGGAACAGCAGCGATTTCAGGGCGCTTTCCGAGCAATCCAGAATTTTCGCGATCTCTCCGTATTCCATCTCTTCATACTTATGCAGCAAAACCGCGGCGCGTTGCTTTTCCGGCAGCGCGGCCACGGCCCGCCGGATGAATTCCGTGCGGCTGCGCTCGATCATATGCTCGTCGATGCGCATCTCGCGCGCGGGCAATTCCCGCGGCGCTTCTTCCTCTTCGGCCGGCGCGTCGAGCGCTACTTCCATTTTGCGATAGCGATTGTCGCGCACCGAATTCAGCGCCAGGTTCGTGGCGATGCGGAAAAGCCAGGTCGTGAACTTCGCGCTCGGAACGTACTGCTTCCGCGCCCGATACACGCGCAGAAATACTTCCTGCGCCAGATCTTCCGCCGTGGCTGTGTCTCTCACCATCCGATAGAGGAAATTGACGAGCGGCGAGCGATACTTCCGCAGCAGGAAGTCAAAGGACGCACTGTCCCCTGCCTTCACGTCCAGCATCAGTTGGACGTCGGACCTGGTCATGGCCTCCACATTGTATCTAACACATGAGGAGTCATAAAGTTGCGGGCTGCGGACCGTTCCAGAAGCGAATCCCTCCGTAAACCTCTCACAAACACGCGCTACTCAGAAAAGTTGCTGATTCCAGAAGTGTTAGACCAGCGGCTGCGGCGGGGAATTCGGCGACCGCGATGTAGAAAGGAAGGTCAGCCCGAGTGCCGGAAGAGAATCACGTCGCCATCCTGCACAATATACTCCTTGCCTTCGAGCCGCGCCTGCCCGCGTTCGCGCGCCGCCGGAAAGCTGCCCGCCGCGAGCAAGTTTTGCCAGTTCACCACTTCCGCCTTGATGAAGTTTTTCTCGATGTCGCTATGAATCGCGCCCGCGGCTTTCTGCGCCGTCATGCCGCGCTCGATCGTCCATGCGCGGCATTCCGGCTCGCCGCAGGTGAGAAATGAAATCAATCCCAACAGATGGTAGCTCGCCTGGATCAGGCGGTCGCGCCCCGATTCGGGAAGCCCATAGGCCCGCATCATTTCGGCGGCTTCGGCATCGTCGAGTTCGGCGAGTTCCGCTTCGATCTTGCCGCAAAAAGGGACGATGGCAGTGCGCGGCTTATCCGCCAGCTTTTCCAGGTGATGCTTCTCAATGGCGCGGCCGATTTCGGACGCTTCCTCATCGCCGAGGTTCAAGACATAGACCATCGGCTTGCGCGTGAGAAACATGAACCCGGTGAGCATCTTCTGCTCCTCGGGCTTGAACTCCAGCTCGCGCAGCGGCGTTTCGGCTTCGAGCGCCTGCCGGCAGCGCGCGAGAAGCTGCAATTCGGCCTCGAGCAGCGGCTCCTTTTTTTTCTTCAAATCCTTTTCGAGGCGCTCGATCCGCTTCGCAGCCTGCTCGAGATCGTTCAGGATCAGCTCGATATCCACGTTCACGATGTCGCGAATGGCGTCGACCGGCCCGGCTTCGTGCGGCACGGCGGGATTTTCGAATAGCCGCACGACGTGCGCCAGCGCGTCGGCTTCGCGCAGCGGCACGAGCGAAGCCGAATTTTTCTCGCGGTCTTTTTGAAGGCCGCCGATGTCCACGTACTCGATCGCGGCATACGTGATTTTCTTGGGTTTGAACGCTTCGGAAAGCTTGGCGACGCGCGCGTCCGGCACGCGCGCCATTCCCACGTGCGCCTGATTCGGAGCCATGCGCGCATCCACGCGCGCGCGCGTGAGGATGCGAAACAGGCTCGTCTTGCCCACCTGCGGCAGGCCGATAATTCCCGTTTGCATAAGCGTGTCGATACTAGCATACCGCGCGCGCAGGATTGTGCGCGACGGCCACGAGCGGTATCCTGTCCGCTCGCGCATGCCTGAAAAGACGCCTGAAAAGCTGCCCTGCCCCTTCGATCCCAAGGCCGCCATCGAACATCTTTCGAAGGCCGACCGCCTTCTGGCGCGCCTGATCGGCAAATCCATCGAGTTCCGGCTCGAAATTGACGGCGCGCAAACTCCCTACGAGTCGCTTCTCCAGGCCATCACCTACCAGAGCATCGCGGGCAAGGCCGCGCGGGTGATTTTCGCGCGCATCCAGGCGCTCGGCGCGAATGGCCGCTCCCCCACGCCCGAAGAATTGCTTCGCGTGCGCAAGACGAAGCTGCGGAAAATCGGATTGTCCTTCGCGAAAATCGCCGCCGTGCGGGACCTCGCGCGGAAGACGATCGAGGGCGTCGTGCCCTCGCTCGAAGACGCGGAGAAGATGTCCGACCAGGAGCTTATTGACCGGCTGATTTCGGTGCGCGGCATCGGCGCGTGGACCGTCGAGATGTTCCTGATTTTCCGGCTCGGCCGCCCCGACGTTCTGCCCATCCACGACTACGGCGTGCAGAAGGGCTTCGCGCTCACCTACGGCAAAAAGAGCATCCCCAAGCCGCGCGAACTGGCCGCGTTCGGCGAGCGGTGGAGGCCTTGGCGCACCGTCGCGAGCTGGTACATGTGGCGCGCCGTCGAGCACGCCGGCAAATCCGCCCGCAAAATCACCAAGCCCCGTCCCGCAAAGAAACGCACGATCAAGTAGCCGTTACCGGACCTCAAAAGCCGCAAAAATCCATCGGAATACCCTTGATCTCGTCGGGGCCTGCCCCGACGGCAAAATTGTTGTCTATAGGGCAGGAGAGGGGTACGATGCCCCCAAGATGAGGTGCCAACTTGGGAATTCCGATTCTAAGTAAGGAGGAAAGCGTCATGAGCGATACATCCGTGGGCACAATCGTGAAGAAGTCGGTGGGGTGGTCCATTGGGCTAAGCGTCCTAATGATCGTGGCTGGCCTTCTGGCTATCGCGTTGCCTCAGGTGGCTGGAATCACGGTAAATCTATTAGTCGCCTGGCTGCTGCTTTTCAGCGGCGTGGCGCATCTGGTGTTTGCCTGGCATACGCGCACGACCGGCGGAGTTTTCTGGGAGCTGCTGTTGGGTATTTTGTATGGCGCCATTGGCGTCTACCTATTGAGACATCCCGTGGCTGGCCTGGCGACACTCACTCTGGCGCTGGCGATCTACCTTTTGATCGAAGGTGTCCTGGAACTTATCCTGTCGTTCCAGCTTCGCCCGCTGCCCGGCTCGGGCTGGCTGACATTCGACGGAATCATCACCCTGATCCTCGCCGTGTTGATATGGAAGACGTGGCCATCGAGCACCGAATGGGTGATCGGCACTCTGGTGGGCATCAGCATGCTCTTCAGCGGATTCACGCGGCTGATGCTTTCCATGGCCGCGCACCGCATGGTCGCCAAGCTGGCTTAAGCTTTCGGCCCCGGCAACAAGCGAATCGCGAGGTGCAAGGGCACCCTCCTGCGGGTGCGGCAGGGGTATTCTTGCCTCTGGATTTTTATTCTATCTTGACAGCTATATCCCAGAACTAGGATAATAACGTGACTAGAGCAACGCGCGCTCCCGGCGAAAAACCTTTGCTCTGGGTTGGGTCTGCGAAACGGGATTTGCTGGCGTTTCCGGAGCCGGTAAAGGACGAACTCGGCGTCGCCCTGAGCGTCGCTCAGTTTGGAGGGAAGCACCCGAAAGCAAAGCCCTGGAAAGGCGAGGGCGCTGGAATTTTCGAGGTGGTCGAAAACCATCATGGGGACGCGTATCGGGCGGTGTACGTGGTTCGGTTTGAACGCGCCGTTTACGTGCTCCATACATTCCAGAAGAAATCGCCGACCGATATAAAGACAGCCAAAGCGGATGTTGATCTGATCGGCCAGCGGCTGAACCTAGCCAGAAAAGATTACGAGGCGCGATATGGCACGCAGAAAACATAACCCGGACGTGGTTCCAAGCTCCGGCAACGTTTTTGCCGACCTGGGTCTGAGCAATGCGGAAGAAAAACAGACGAAGGTGCGCCTCGCCGTAGCCATCAATCAGATCGTCCAAAGCCAACAGCTTTCGCAGGCGGCGGCAGCAAAACGGCTGGAAGTAAATCAACCGAAGATTTCAGCCCTATCGAATTATCGCCTCGACGGCTTCTCCGTGGAAAGACTGATGAATTTTCTCAATGCGCTGGACCGCGACATCGAGATCGTGATCCGGCGGAAACCACGTTCGCGCAAGACCGCGCGAATCCTCGTAACGGCAGCATAGCTTGCGCGAGGTGCCGCTTCCAAGAGCGCACCTGCCTAGCGGCCAGGCCGTTGTTCCTCATTCCTTCTTCCTGCCAACTTTCAGCCACACCATATTCCCCGTAACAGGCTCCCGACCAAGTTCCTTTCGCAAGCTGTCACCAAGCTCGTTCAGTATGTCATCTAGATTGGCTTCCTGAGTGGTTCCTAATTCTGTCGCAAACCTTCGTGCTAAATCTACCTGCTTGGGAGTCCCAAAGAGCTGAAGGTCAGCCACGGCCTGCTCAAGTTCATCCGCAACTTCGTAAAGACGCGGATGGTGATTTGTTTTTGCAAAAGCGCGAAACACACTCACCAAGTATCCAATACGTTGTTCACGGCGTTTGTTTTCACGGTCACGGAAGGTGGAAAACAGATGAGTCAATCCGACGACTGCCAACGCCACTAAAGCGGGCACCGCTACCTGTGTGATCTGAAAAGTGTAGGGACTACTCACGGCCTGTCAGACCCACGATCGCGGCAGCGTGCTGCATCCACCCCCGCAGCGTATGATTCCCGCCGATGAAAAACAAGTTAATTTCAGATTCCCGCAGCAGGCCATGACTCCGAAATCTGGGGTCCGGCCACTTGTTGAGCACACGCGCCCAAATCACAGTTCAGGCAGCTAAGCACTTAATGGGAGAATCATAGGGGGCATGGTGGGCGACCAAGGACTTGAACCTTGGACCTCTCCCGTGTGAGGGGAGCGCTCTAACCAACTGAGCTAGTCGCCCGCGCAACTCGTTCCGAGCATCTTGCTTTTTGTAGCAGAAGGCCGCGCGAATTGCAAACCACGATGACCGCCACGACCACTGCCACCGCCGCCAGCGAGCCGCCTCGCGGACCTTCAGCGCGGAATCGCGCGCGTAGTGAAGGGCAAGGAAGACGTCATCCAGCTCTCGCTCACCACACTGCTTGCGCGCGGCCATCTGTTGATCGAAGACGTGCCCGGCGTGGGCAAGACCACTCTGGCGCAGGCGCTCGCGCGTTCCTTCCACTGCTCGTTCCAGCGCATTCAATTCACCTCGGACATGCTTCCCTCCGACGTGATCGGCATCAGCGTCTATAATCCCGGCGCGCAGACGTTCGAGTTCAAGCCCGGCCCGCTCTTCGCCAATATCATCCTGGCCGATGAAATCAACCGCACCACGCCGAAGACGCAATCGGCGCTGCTCGAAGCCATGAACGAATCGCAGATCACCATAGACAGCCACACGCACCCGCTGCCCAAGCCGTTTCTGGTCCTCGCCACGCAGAACCCCATCGAGCACCACGGCACCTATCCTCTTCCCGAATCGCAGCTCGACCGCTTCCTGATGCGCATCCGCATGGGCTATCCCGCGCGCGCCGCCGAAAAGGAAATCCTTCGCAATCATTCCAGCCACGCCGGCGCGGAGCAGACCGAGCCGCTGATGGATGCCGCGGACGTCCTCGCGCTGCAGGAAGCCGTCGCGCAGGTGAAGGTGGACGAAAGCCTGCTCGACTACGCCCTCGAATTCGTCGAGCGCACGCGCCAAAGCGAGCAATTGAGCCTGGGCGTAAGCCCGCGCGGCGCCGTGATGCTCCATCGCGCGGCTCAGGCGCGCGCCTTTCTCGAAGGGCGCGACTTCTGCCTCCCCGACGATTTCAAGCGCCTCATCCTGCCCGTTTTCGCGCACCGCGTGGTGGTCAGCTCGCGCTACGTCTCCATCCAGAAAAAATCCGAGCAGGCCGAAGCGATCCTCCGCGAAATCCTCGAAACCGTGCGCGTGCCCTTATAAGCCGGCTGCAAATGTCCTCGACGAATCAACCCATCGTCATTCGCTGGTGGCAAAAGCGCAACCAGCCCGGCCTGCCCGCCGAAGCGCGCAATAGCGCGAAGGCGGGCTGGCGCAACTTCGGCATCGCCATGCTGGCTCTCGGATTGGCGCTCGTGCTGGCCCTATTCTCCGCCGCCCTGGCGCAAGCAGGCCGCACGGCCCTCGTGGCCATCACCGCCGCGCTCTCCCTGGGATTGGCCGGATGGGTGGCGGTGACGATCGTCCCGGCCCTCGCGCGGCGAACCAGCCTGCATTGGCTTGCCTACCAGGTGGATTACCGCCTGACGCGCGACGGCATCATCTATCTTGGCGCCGTGCTCGTGCTGGTGCTCGCCGCGCTCAACACCGGCAATAACCTGCTCTTCCTGATTCTGGCCTGCATGCTGGCCGGGATGCTGATTTCCGGAGTGCTCTCGCGCGCCGTGCTCACGGGAGTCGAACTGAAGTTCGATTTGCCCGAGCACATCTTTGTCGGCCAACCCGTGCTGGCCGAACTCGAGCTGCGCAATGAGAAGCCGCTGTGGCCCTCGTTTTCGCTGCGCGTGGCGGGCGACGCCCCAAAAGCCCCCGCGCAGATTCTTACGCGGCCAGTTTTCTTTCCCTACATTCCGCGAAAGAGCGCGGCGCGCCAGAAAGTGGAGCTGAATTTCCCCCGGCGCGGCGTCTACCGCCAGGACGCTTTCGCGATCCACACGCGCTTTCCCTTCGGCTTCTTCGAAAAAACGCGCCGGGTGGGTTCCGAGATCGAGATCGTGGTGTATCCGCGCGTGCTGCCGGCCGCGCAGATTTATGATGTTCTGCCGCTGCTGAGCGGCGAAATGGCCAGCTTCTTCCGCGGCCGCGGCCACGAGCTTCATTCCCTGCGCGAATACGTGTCCACGGATAGCGCCCGCTCCGTAGATTGGAAGGTGACGGCGAAATCGCAGCGCCTGATGGTCCGCGAATTCACGCGCGAGGACGAACGCCGCGTGATGCTCGTCCTCGATCCGTTTATCGGTTTATCCGCCGAAGCGGAACATGCCGGGCGCTTCGAGCGCGCCGTCTCCCTGGCTGCGTCCATCGCCTGGCATTTCTACGAACTCGATTCCGCGATGCAGTTTCGCACGCCCCGCGTTTCCACTCCCATGGCCCCCGCGGGCGAGATCATCTACGACGCGCTGCGCGAGCTGGCCCTTATTCAGCCGGACGCCTCCTCCGCGGGCGGCGCGTTCCTCGATGAATTGGCATCCGAGCGCGAGATTTTCAAGATCATACTCACCTCCCACTCGCAAAAAAACATTCCCACGGCGCTGTGGTCCTCCTCCTATTTCATCTTCATCGACGCCCTCTAGGAGATGTCTTATTGAATGGTTCTTTAGGGGGTCGGAGCTTCAGCTCCGACACAAACCGCCCGCAAAACCGGGGGCTTTAGCCCCTGAGGACATTCCGTATGCCGTCCATCCGATTTGTGTGTACTTCATTTTACCAGCCCCGATCCGCCGCTTTTCTGCGAAAATATCGCTCAGATGAAACCCGCCGAATCACTCGCCACTGGCCACTCGCCACCAGCCACTCGATCCCTCGCGCCTTTTCAACGCGCCCTTCTCGCCTGGTTCCGCGCCCATCGCCGCGATCTCCCCTGGCGCCGGAGCCGCGATTCCTACCGCATCTGGGTGGCGGAAGTGATGTTGCAGCAGACGCGCATCGCCGCCGTGCTCCCCTATTACCATCGCTTCCTAAACAAATTTCCGTCCGTCAAAACTCTCGCGCGCGCGCCCCAGGAGGAAGTTCTGCGGCAGTGGTCCGGGCTTGGCTACTATAGCCGCGCGAGAAACCTGCACCGCGCGGCGAAGCGCATCGTCGCGGCACACGACGCAAAATTTCCGCACGCGCTCGAAGCCGCGCTCGATCTTCCCGGCGTCGGCCGCTACACCGCCGCAGCCATCCTGAGCATCGCCTATGGCGCGCCGCTGGCTGTACTTGACGGCAATGTCGCGCGCGTACTCGCCCGGCTCGGCGCGGTTCGCGGCGATCTGCGCGCGCCCGGCCGCTGGCGCCAGCTCGGTGAGACCGCCCAAGATCTGCTCGTCCTCCGCACGCCCGGCGATTGGAACCAGGCGCTGATGGAGCTGGGCGAGACGGTCTGCACGCCGCAAGCCCCGCGTTGCGCGGAGTGCCCTGTCGCGCGCTGGTGCCGCGCTTACGCGCGAGGAATCACCGGCAAAATTCCCGCGCCGCGTCACAAATGCGACGCCGTCCACGTCCGCATCGCCGCCGCGATTCTGCGGGATCCGGGCGGACGCACCCTGCTCGTGCGCGACCCCGGTTCACCCGCCGAAGCAGGTATTTCTGCGAAGGCGGGCGCGCAATGCGGCGCGCTCTTCTCGCGCCTGTGGCAATTCCCCGCCGTGGAAGTCGCCCGCGACGCGGCACTGGAACTCGCCGAGCATCTGCGTTCGGCGCTGAAAATCGCTTCCGTGGCGCTGGAACCGCTGCCTGCCGCGCGCCACGGCGTTACCTTCCGCAATATCACGCTTCTGCCGTTTCTCGCACGCGTCGCGCGCCTGCCAAAGAGCGCCCGCGCGCGCATCCTCCCACTCGCCCGCCTCCGCGATCTTCCCGTCTCGAGCGCCACGCGCAAAATCGCCGCCGCCGCGGCCTCTGCACAGGTCTATTAGCCGATTCGCGCCCCGTTCGCGCGTATAATACAAACTATGCAGAACCATCGCGATTCTGGCGCGCAAGACCTCCCTGAAGTGCGAGCGATGAAAGCATGAGCAGCGGTTGTGAGGATGATTCTCCCCTTTCGCTCACATGCGTCGGCGCCGAGGCGCCGCACGCAACGAGGAAAGTGAAAGTGACGGGGGAAGCGATGGTGGAGACGAACGAGTACGGAAAGCTCCTGGATGGCACGACGATCCAGAGGTTCACGCTAACCAACGCCAAGGGCGCGGTCGCCAAGGTGATCACCTTCGGCGCCACGCTGACGGAGCTGTGGGTTCCGGATCGCGAGGGGCGCAAGCACGATATCGTGCTGGGCTTCGACAGCCTTGATGGTTACCTGGGCGAACAGCCTTACTTCGGGGCTATCGTCGGACGCTGCGCAAACCGCATCGCGAACGGTCAGTTCACGCTCGATGGCAAGCAGTACCGGCTCGCGATCAACAATCCCCCCAATTCCATCCACGGCGGAGCGAGCGGCTTCGACCGAAAAGTTTGGAAAGCGGAGCCGGTCGAGGTGCCGCACGCGGCTTCGGTGGGATTTCGCTATCGCAGCCCCGACGGCGAGGAAAATTATCCCGGCAATCTGGACGCCACCGTGCACTACACGCTGACCGACGACAACGAGTTGAAGCTGGAATACACGGCCACAACGGACAAGGCGACGATCGTGAACCTCTCCAACCACAGCTATTTCAATCTGGCCGGCGCTGACGGCGGAGACATCCTGAGGCAAATTCTGATGTTGAACGCGGATTTCTACGCCCCGGTGAACGACCACATGATTCCCACCGGCGAAATCCTGCCTGTGGGGGGCACGCCCTTCGATTTCACGAAACCCATGGCCATCGGCTCGCGCTTCACCGACCTAAAGATTCAAAAGCACAACGGATACGACTACAATTATGTCGTCAACCAAACACCCGGCACGATGCGGCTCGCGGCTAGAGCCATCGACCCCCATTCAGGCCGCGCGATGGAGGTCTGGACGACGCAACCCGGAATTCAATTCTACACGGGCAATTATCTCGATGGCAGATTGACCGGAAAACGCGGCGTTCGCTACCACCAGTACGCCGCGTTTTGTCTCGAAGCACAGCACTACCCGGACTCGATCAACCATCCGAATTTCCCGTCCGTGGTCCTGCGGCCGGGCCAGACGTATCACGAGGCGACGGCGTTGAAATTCTCCGTCCACTGAGGAGTGAGCGCCCGCGCGATGTTCCCACCTCGAGCGCCACGCGCAAAATCGCCGCCGCCCTGAATGTTGGTACGAGGCTGTCCTGCGGGCTATAATTCAGGCATGAGAAACGGCAAGACCCGGATTTACGAATACACCGCGTTCTTAGAAGCCAACGAACGCGGGGGCTACACGGTCACCGTGCCCTCTTTGCCCGGACTCGTCACCGAGGGGAAGAATTTGGAAGATGCCAGGGATATGGCGCGGGATGCCATTCGCTGCTACATCGAGGGCCTCAAGAAAGCAAAAGAGCCGATTCCGGTTGAGAAGGAAACCGCCCAGTTCAAGCTTTCTGTAACTGCGTAACCTTCCTCCCTCTGATCCCAAGAGCCCCTCTGCCGTTAGCCGATTCGCGTCGCCACCACATGCGCTCTGCCCGCCGGTGTTAGCATAATAAGACGCACATGGCTTACACCATACGTTCGGGCGTGCCAGCACTGCGCGCGGAATCCGCCGCGGAAGGCGAAGCTTTGCCGGCGCTGCAAAGATATTTCGAGGTTTCGCTCTTCCTGCTCGTTTCCACGGGCACGCTCGCCATCGTCTCCATGGGCAAGCTCGACCCTTTCTCCACGTTTCTTCCGCCGCTCGCGCTGGTTTATAAAGCCACCCGCGTCTGGCGCGGCAAAGGACCGGAAATTTCCGCGCGCGTGGCCACCTGGCTTGTCCTCGCCTACTTCCTGTTTTACCCCGTGGATGTCTGGACGCTCTCCCGCAATCTCGCCGCTGGCGCGCCCAACCCGGCGCTCTATGCAGCGCTGCTGGCCACCGTCCACTTGGTGCTGTTCGCCACGCTCGTGCGCCTTTTTTCCGCGCGCACGAATCGCGATTATGCCTTCCTCGCCGTTCTGGCGGTCACATCCATGCTGGCCGCGGCGATTCTCACGGCCGGCACGGGCTTTCTCGCGGCGCTCGGTATTTTTCTCGTGCTGTCTGTCTCGACCTTCGTGGCCCTGGAAATCCGGCGCAGCGCCACCGGAGCCGTTTCCCCGCCGCTCGATTCCGGCTCGCCGCTGGCCCATCGGCTGAATCGCGCCCTAGGGATCACGTCGGCGCTCGTGGCTGCGGGCACGCTCGCCCTCGGCGGCGTCCTTTTCTTCCTGATTCCACGCTTCACCACGGGATATCTGAGCGCGCTCGATCTCCAGCCCGGCCTGATGACCGGTTTCACCGACAGCGTTACCCTGGGCGAAATCGGAAAGATTATGAAGAATCCCGCCGTCGTGATGCGTATCCGCGTGGATGGCGACCCCGCCCACGCCCAGGACGTGCACTGGCGCGGCATCATCTATACCAATTTCAACGGCCGCCGCTGGTTCACTCCCGCGCGCAATCAGTACCTGCTCATCCCGGATGCCTCTGGAGAATATCGGCTTGGTCCTTCCGGACTACCGCCAGGCGATTCCCATCCCTTGCATTACACCGTCCTGATGGAGCCGCTCGCGACTGACGCCATCTTCATCGCACCGCGGCTCGAATCCCTGCACGGCCGGCTCATGAACGACTCGAGCGCTTCCGCCGCGCCGGCCCGTGGCAGCTTCCTGTTTCTCGATTCGGCCGGCTCGCTCTTCAATCCCGCTCACAACGAGACGAAGACCCGCTATCAAGGGACGTCCAATCTCCCGGCCGTGCCTCCCGCGGAGTTGCGCCTTTCTCCCGCTGATTATCCGGACGCCATTCGCGGCGTCTATCTGCAGTTGCCGCCGCTCGATCCGCGCATCGTGGACCTGGCCCAGAAAATTACCGCTGACTCGCGGAATGAATACGATAGCGCCGCCCGTATCGAGCTGTACCTGAAATCGCACTATGCATACACACTCGATCTCTCTGGTCCTCCCGTGAAGGATCCGCTGGCTAATTTCCTCTTCGTCCGCCGCGCCGGACATTGCGAATACTTCGCCGCCGCGATGGCGGTGATGCTCCGCGCCATTGGAATCCCGGCGCGTTACGCCGCCGGATTTCTTCCCGGCGAGTACAACGACGTGGGAGGCGACTATATCGTGCGCGAAAGCGACGCGCACACATGGGTGGAAGTCTACTTTTCCCGCTATGGCTGGATCACTTTCGATCCCACTCCCCCCGGAAACGAGGAGCGTGGCGGACTTTTCAGCCGGCTCGGCCTTTATTGGGACTGGTTTCAGTTCACCTGGAGCGAGTGGATCGTCAACTACGACTTCTCCCACCAGATCAGCCTGGGACAAAATTTGCAAAAAGCTTCGCGCGATTGGTCCAGCCGCGCCCGCGATATTTATTACCGCAAACAGCAGCAGGCTATGAGCGCTCTCCTCGCGCTCGACCGCAGAACCGAAGCCTCGCCCTATTTTCTTCCGGGCGTGCTCGTTTTTCTTGTCGCGCTGCTTTTTTACATGCGCGGAGGTCCCCTCGTTCGCTACGCCGCCGCCCGCTGGGCATTGCGCGCACGCCGCGGCGGAAATCTCACCGCGCCGCTCGCCTCGCTCGAATACCGCGAGATGCTTCGTCTCCTCGAACGGCACGGCTGGAAGAAGGCTCCGCCGCAGACGCCGCTCGAATTCGCCGCAGCCATTCCCGCACCCGAAGTGTCCGCTCCCGTCGCCCAATTGACCGAGCTCTACCAGGCCGCGCGCTTCGGTGCCCACCCTGCCCGCATCGACCAGATGTCTTCCCTCCTCCGCTCCATCCGCAAATTGCTCCGCGCCGGAAAACCCACTGTCCGATGAACTGGCGTTATTTTGTTTTGCTTGCGGCCCTCGTGGCCGTTCTGATTGTTGTCTTCCTTTTCCCGGCGATTCCTCAGAACGAGGCGTATCACAATTTCGCCGACCAGCGGCCCTTCGCGGGCATTCCGAATTGTCTGAACGTAGTCTCGAATGTTTTCTTCCTTATTGTCGGCCTCCTGGGAATCCGATTTGTCACGCGCGCAGGCCATGAAGCCCCTGCGCCATTCCTCGATCGCGCGGAGCGCTGGCCGTATCTCATATTTTTTCTCTCGGTAGGGGCCACGGCGTTTGGATCCTCCTGGTATCACTTGAATCCGAACGACCGCACTCTGCTCTGGGACCGCCTCCCCATGGCGGCCGGTTTTATGTCCCTCGTCGCCGCCGTCGTCGCCGAACGCGTGAGCGTAAAGGCCGGCCTACGGCTCCTCGCGCCGCTCGTCCTCGCCGGGGCAGGCAGTGTGGTCTATTGGGAGACCACTCAGGCCCGCGGTCACGGCGATCTGCGGATGTATGGCCTCTCCCAGTTTGGCTCGCTGCTCGTCTTGCTGCTGCTCATCGCGCTTTTTCCACCGCGCTACACGCGCACTGCGGACTTCATCCTCGCGCTCGCCTTCTATGCCGCCGCCAAACTCCTGGAGGCAGCCGACCGCCCGATTTTCCGCCGGGGCGGAATCGTGAGCGGCCACACCCTCAAGCACCTCGCCGCAGCCTTTTCGGCATACTGGATTCTTCGCATACTCCGACTGCGTAGTCCAATAACTGCATGACGCTTCGATCACTACTTATTGTCAGGACGAAAGTAGGGTGAAAGCCGTGCGTCGTCCTCTTGCCAGTCGCCGCGCAAAGTTTCGGGAGTTTGCCTGGCGCTACTCGGCCAGCGCAAGTTCTTTCTCAACCACTTCTTTGTGCGTCTGCGCGAATTTCGTCTTTGCTTCGATGCCCAGCCGTCCAGCGTAGTGAAGCAGCTTGTCCACGGTTTTGTTAGCGATCTTCCCATTGAGCAGTTCGCTCACACGTGGCTGAGGCTCTCCGAGGATGATTTGCAGTTCCTTTTGCGAATACTTCTTGGCGCACTTCAGGATTGCCTGATACAACTGGGCCTTGAACTTTAGCGCCGTGGCATGCTCCGGCGAAAAACCAAGGTCGTCGAGCACGTTCCCATGCGTCACATGTGTGGGCTTGTTAGCCGTGCTTTTCATGTTTCTTCTCCTCTGCCAAACGCGCCCTCACTCCTTTGAGCCGCTGCTTCGCCTTCTCAAAATCTTTTCTTGGCATCTCCCGGCTTTTCTTCTCGAAACAGTGAAGAACGTGAATCACGTCATTGATTCGCGACAGGTAAACGACGCGATACCAGCCTCTCTCATCCTGATCTCGCAGCTCAAAGACGCTCGTCCCAATCGAAGGCAACGGTCTGTAATCACTTGGCCTTTCGCCCTGCTGCAACCGCCAGAGCTGAAATCCCAGGTTATGCCTGACGCCCTCCGAGAAAGCCTGAAGAATCTCCCTGGAGTCGCCCTCCCAAGCGATGGTCGCGTATTGGGGCCTTTCGGCTTGGCCGCTCACGGGAGCGACTATAACAGCAAAGCCAGAGTCAAATATACAATATAATGTATATAGCCGTCCAGAGGACATGATAGAATTGTGCGTTTCCAATCAGGCCACATTTTCAGTCGTGACAAGGGATCGCGCTCGAATGCCCAAAGTCGGATTCGTCAGCCTGGGATGCCCGAAGAACCTCGTGGATAGCGAGGTGATGATGGGCATTCTCGCGCGCGGGGGATACGAAATCACGCCGCGCCCGGGCGATGCGGACGTCCTCGTCGTAAACACGTGCAGCTTCATCGCCCCGGCGCAGCAGGAGTCCATTGACGCCATTCTGGAAATGGCCGAATACAAGAAATTCGGCCGCGCCCAAAAGTTGGTCGTCGCCGGGTGCCTGGCCGAGCGCTATCGCCACGAAATCCGCGAGCAAATTCCCGAAGTGGACGCTGTGATCGGCACCGGCGAAGTCGAAGACATCCTCGCCGTCTGCAAAGGCGAACTTGCCACCGAAACCTATGCCACCGAGCCGCCCGCCTATCTCTACCACGACCTCACGCCGCGCATTCTCTCCACGCCGCGCCACACCGCCTACATCAAAATCAACGAAGGCTGCGACCATCCCTGCACGTTCTGCGTGATCCCGCAGCTTCGCGGAAGGTTTCGCAGCCGCCGCTTCGAATCGGTCGTGCGCGAGGCGGAAAATCTGGCAGCGGCGGGCGCGCGCGAAATTTCTCTCATCGGCCAGGACACTACCTACTACGGCGAAGACCTCGGCCTGCGCAACGGCCTTCCGCTACTGCTCGAACGCCTGGCTCAAATCGAGGACCTCCGCTGGATTCGGTTCCTCTATTGCTATCCCAACCGGATCACGGAAAAACTTCTCGAGACCATCGCCGCCCATCCGCGCCTCGCGAAATACCTCGATATTCCGCTCCAGCACGCGAGCCGCAGCGTCCTCGCGCGGATGAAGCGCGGCTCGCACGCCGACGCCTTCCTCAAAATGCTCGAGAAAATACGCAGAACGATTCCCGGCGTCTCGATCCGCACTTCCTTCATCGTCGGTTTCCCCGGCGAAACCGAAAACGATTTTCGCGAGCTGTGCGAGTTCGTTCGCGCCGCCGAATTCGATTGGATGGGCGTTTTTTCCTACTCGGATGAGGACGCGGCCAAAAGTTTCGCCTGCGCGGACAAAGTAGATACAAAGACGATCAAGCGCCGCCGCGATACCCTCATGGCCATCCAGAAAAAGATATCCGCGCGCAAATTGCGCCGGCGCATCGGCACGCGCCTTGAAGTGATGCTCGAAGGCCCGTCCAAAGACACCGATCTGATCTGGGAAGCCCGACACGAAGGCATGGCCCCCGAAATTGACGGCAAGGTGTATGTCACGGAATTCGAGGGCGTGACCGATGCAGCCGAATTGCCGCCGCCGGGGACACTCGCCACCATCGAGATCACGGACGCCAAGGATTACGACCTCATCGGCCGCGTCGTCGAATTTGAATCCCGCCGCGCGGGAATCCCCATTCCGCCGCGCGCGAAAAATCTGTTCCCCATTCTCTCGGCGCGATAGCGGAATGGCCGCCAACGCGCCGTAGATACGCCCCAAATCCGGCAATCCTGTACTGAAACACCTACATTTGTAGCAGGTTGTGCAAAACTTTGGCCCTCAGAGGCGCTCTGCAATCTATAACCCCTTTATTTTCAGTACAGATAACTGGTACCGAAAATGCAATCCATCATCCTAACTGAGGGACGTCGTACCCAGCTGCTTACAGGGGTTTATCAGGGCCTCGTTTTGAATGCGGCCAGAGAGAGGGGAATATGCGGGAATCTCCACTAAAGTCGGGGCTGTTGCTTAAACTCGGGATAGTGCTGGCCGTTTTGTGCTTTGGAGCGGTCGTTTCCGCCAGTGCATCAACCGTGGCCTACACCGTGAATATCACGGGGGTGGGGGGACCAGCCGGGACTGGGTGCGCTTTGGATGTGGGCTCTACCGGCACCCTAGCAATCACGACGGGAGTAACTGATACGCTTGAGTTTACCGCCGCGAATGATTGCTACGCTGGAGCCAATGGGCCGGGAGCAATAGCTACGCCTGACTATGGCCCATCAACGTGCAGTAGCGGTGGCTATAATTGTTCGACTCTCGGTAGTCCCGTAGCGGGCAAGGTTTACCTTTTCTCTAACCAAACGGGAGCCGGAGGATTCCCAAAGAATGCCGGGGAATGTGAGAACGCTACAGATTGTACAACTGCGTCGCTTACCGATAATATTGTCCTGGTCGTCGGAAGCGGTGGCCTTTCCGGTAGTCCAAATAGTGCTCTACAGGCCGGCGGATCCAATCGGGACCAATCCCAGTATGACATCCAATTCGATGACGCGAAGCTGGTGAATACTCCTGAGCCGTCGGGCATGCTCCTTCTAGGCGTGGGTCTATTGGCCCTCGGTCTGGCGGGAGCTTTTAAGGCCAAGCTGCCAACGGCAGCATAGTTTGGATTTACTCGGACTGATGTTTCAGCAAGATAGCTGTCTGCCCCAAGCGAATTTTCTTCGCTTGGGGCTTTTCGGTTTCAGCCTCGGTGGGCCGCAGCTTTCGATCGGGCCTTTGCACTGTGTACATTACCGAGACAGGCTCGCCACCCGTCTGCGCCTCCGAACTCACGGCCCGAATCCGTGCCGAATTCGGCGCCTTTTGCGCTCTGGCCCGCATTTCGGACTCCCTAAACGGGAGATAATTCTGCGGAGCGCTTCTCCCCCGCCCACTGAGAGCAGTCTAACCGCAGCACCTTGACAGGGGAATAAACAATGAAGGTACCAAAGGTCTGCAAATGTGTGCAGATTGTATGCAAAACTTTGGCTTTCTGGGGCGCACTGCAATCGATAACCCTTTTATTCTCAATACAGAGAAACTGGTACCGTAGTTGCAGACAATAGTACGGGAGTTCTGTCGTTTAGCGGGGGGCGTGTCGCCCAGCTACCTATAGATGTTTATAGGGGCTTGGTAAATTCGGGATCCTACATGGGTACGGAGGAAGAATCATGAAAGCAAAAAGCATCTTGATCGCCGTAGCGGTACTGAGCCTTGTCGCGATTACAGGCGTGGCAACAGCACGAGCAGACACGGCGTGCACAACGTTCGATTCCGCAAACGGCACGACGACCTTCCCCGGCACTTACGTGGGCACGGTTTCGGGCACCTGTCAGATCGGGAACCTCTCCGATCCAGGTCAAGGCAATGCGCTTGTCAATAGCGCCGACAACCCTTCGATTTACGAATTCCAGTTGACGACGGGCGGGGCAGTGACCATCAAAGACGAGCTTGGGAACAATGGAACCGACGCCAATGTCGACGTGCAATTGTATTCCTTGGCTGGAGCGAGCAGCACGTCGGGTACCAAGGTTGGGTCGGAACTTGATATGCCCAATCAGAGTGGTCCCACCAGTGAATTTGTGCTGTTCAGCGGCGATCTGAACCCGGGCTACTATGCAATCGATACGTTCCTCGACGAGGTGGTGGGCGATCCTCGCTACCAAGAGAACATCAGTGAAGAAGCGGCGACTTCTACTCCCGAGCCCGGGAGCCTGCTCCTTCTCAGCATTGGATTGCTGGGCTTGGTCGGAATGAGCCGGCGTCGGAATTCTGAGACTACAAGCGGCCCGGTTCTCTCCTAGGGAAGCAAAAATAGGACGAGGAATAGAGTTTGGATTTATTTGGAGTGATGTTTCAATGAGATAGTCGTCTGCCCCAAGCGGAGCTTATTCGCTTGGGGCTTTTCGGTTTCAGCCTCAGCCTCTGACCCCACGGTCTTCGCTCCACAATATCAATAGCGACGGCCATCCGTGAACAGACCCGCCCATGGGCATCTGAGGTCAGCCAAGAACCACATCGGGGCAAACCTTTTCCACTTTTGCGCTCGTTGTTAGAATCCGATCTCCCTAGAAATTCCCATGGGGGCAGCCTGCGAAACGCTAACAAGCGCAATATGTGTACCTTACATGCATTTGGCCTTTCCCATGGCTGTACTAGAACCTGGTAAATGGATTGCAGATTCCCATCTGCGAATAAGTTTATAATCTCCCTAGAGCTGCGCAATCGGACGGTTACTGCCAGCCATATGACATCAGCCACTCGAAAGCCATCATCCATCGCCCGAGCGATGTCCTTCCTAGCGCTCGTCTTTGGCATTTTCCTCCTAGCTGGCTGTTCCCACGACCCACGAGTCCTCAAGCGCGAGTACCTCGACAAGGGAACTGCGTACTTCGCCAAGGGCAAATACGCCGAAGCGGCCATTGAGTATGAGAATGCCATTCAAGTTGATCCGAATTTTGCCCAGGCGCACTACCGGCTTGCACAATGCTACGTAAGACAGGGCAACTGGAGCGGCGCCTATCAGGAGTACTCCCGTACCCTCGAAATCGCACCCGGAAATCTGGGTGCACAGCTCGACTTCTCGCGTTTCCTGCTCGCTGCTAGAAAATTTCCCGATGCACGCGACCACGCCGAAACCGTGCTGAAGAGCGATCCGCGGAACGCGGAAGCGCAAATCCTGGTGGCCAGCGCGGATGCGGAGGAGGGCGATCTATCGAAGGCTATCGCGGAAGCTCAGATCGCCGTCCAGATGGACCCGAATCGTTCGGCCTCCTACTTGAACCTCGCCCTGCTCCAGGAGAAAAACCAGGACGCCCCCGCGGCGGAGCAGAGTTTCCAGAAGGCGCTGGCTCTCGACCCGAAATCAACCGCCGCCACTCTGGCTCTCGGCGGTTTCTATCAATCTCAGAAACGCTGGCCGGACGCTGAAAAGCAATTCCAAGCGGCCATCGCGCTCGACCCGGCAAGTCCATTGCCGCGTGCCTCGCTCGCCAACCTCTATGTCAACGAAGGCCATAAAGATATGGCCGAACAAGTCCTGCGGGATGCCAAAGCCGCTCTGAAAGATAATCCGGCCGGCTACCGCATGCTCGGTGAATTTTATTTGAATCAGGGGGAATTGGACAAAGCCGCAGTCGAGTTCGCTTCGCTCCAGGCCGAACATCCCAAGGACCTCGCGGTTACGAAGACCTATATCCAGCTTCTAATTTTCCAGAATAATCTGGACCAGGCGGCAAAGCTCAATGATGCAGTCCTGAAAGGTTCTCCAACGGACCCCGATTCCCTGATTCTTCGTGGAGAGATTCTCACACGCGAGGGCAAGGCGAGCGACGCGGTTCCGATTCTTGAGTCCGCCGCGAAAGCCGCTCCCGATAATCCCTTGGCTCACTATTATCTGGGTGTGGCCTACGCGGGCACGTCGAATCTCAGCCAGGCTCAAGCGGAATGGCTGCACGCAGCCCAGCTCAATCCCGGCATGGCCGAGCCGGAGCGTGCTCTGGCGACACTCGCTTCGCGGAACGGCAATACAAATCTTCTGGCGGATAGCAGCGCCCAATTGATCAAAATTGAGCCGCTTGCAGCCGAAGGCTACATCTTCCACGCAAAAGCGTTATTCGCAAAGGGCGACCAGCCCGGAGCGGAAGCCGATCTAAGGAAAGCGATGGCCGTCGCGCCGCAAGATGCGGCTCCCTTCGCGCGCATGGCTGAATTGCGAATCGCGCAGAAAAAGCCGGACGAAGCCGAAAAATTCTACGCCCAGGCACTCCTTCTGAATCCCTCCGCGTCCGACGCGCTCGCCGGCCTCATCAACATCGATCTCGGCCGCAAAATGCCGGCGCAGGCGCTACGCCTTGTGCAGGACCAGATCACCCGCGTGCCCGGCGACAGCAGCTTCTACCTTCTGCTCGGTCAGGTGGAACTCGCCAATCAGGATGCGCCGAAGGCGGAAGAGGCGTTTCAGAAAGCGATCGATCTGGACAAGAACAATGTGGACGCGGTCCTTCTCCTCGGGAATGTGCTCGTTTCGCGCGGCTCGGTGGGCCAGGCCATCGCCACCTACCAGAGCGCCCTCGCCGCCAATCCGGGCGATCTGCGCCTTTACGTCGTTTTGGCGGGCCTTTTCGAAACACGCGATCAGTGGCAAGCGGCGGAAGACCTTTATAAAAAGGCGCTGCAAATCCAGCCGAATTATGCCCTGGCCGCGAATAATCTGGCCTATTTGATGCTCGATCACGGTGGCGACGTCAACGTCGCGTTGTCCCTCGCGCAGACGGGCCGCCGCGGCTTGCCCAACCTGCCGGCCTCTGCCGACACGCTCGGCTGGGCCTACTACCACCAGGGCGCCTACGACGCCGCCATTGACGCGCTGCAGCAAGCCGTCAACGCAGACCCGAAGGACCCTACCTACCACTATCACCTCGGCATGACCTACGAGAAGGCCAACAACTTCCCACTGGCAAAGAAGCAGTTTGAGGCGACACTCCAAATCAGCCCGAACTACAGCCAAGCCAACGAGATTCGGGGAATGCTCTCCGGCCAGCCCCAGCACGATTGACGCGGCTTCCTTTCTCGCCGCGCAATCACCCCCGTTCCGTCTCGCGAAAGCCCTACTCCCTATTCTCTCGGTGCGTTGGCAGAGAGAAACCAGCAGGGCGCGCCGCAGAGCTCTCTACTGGCTCTCGCTCTGCTGCGCGAAGCGCCTGTCGGACATGGAAGGCATGAATTGCCCAACTAAGCGCGCCGCCTCTTCCAAATCCTCGCACACGTAATCGGGCTCAACGGGCGTTGGCGGATGCTCCTCGCCTGCCTTTCCCGTCTTGAGAAGCACCGTCGTGCACGCCGCGGCCCGGCCCGCCCCAATGTCAGACGTCTTGTCACCGATCATGAAGCTTCCGCTGAGGCTCAAGCCGAAATCCGTTGCAGCCTCGATCAACATGCCCGGCGCGGGCTTCGAGCATGCGCACGGTGGAACACCCGGGGGCAAGTTCACCAATTCGAAGTGCGGACAGTAGTAGAAAGCATCGATTCTCGCACCGAGTTCGCGCACACGTGCCCGCAGAGCTTCGTGAAAAGCCATCATATCGCTTTCTTTAAAATATCCCAGCGCAATGCCCGCCTGGTTTGTGGCGACAATGATATGCGCTGGTAGCTGCGATAGAAGTCTCAATCCCTTGGCAGCGCGCGGAATCAATTCAAGTGCGGATGGATCGTGTGCGTAGTGGGAATCCACGTTGATCGTCCCGTCGCGGTCCAAGAAGACTGCGACGGGATAACGCCTCACGATTTTGTCGGGCCATTCCCTAATGGTCGTTACTCCGAAAAGTAGCAAGAGATCACGATGACGGCCACAGCGTATATAGCCGTCAACCACCACAATACCACCTCATGGATGTGGTTGATTCGCTCTGCATATAAAAGGCACGTCATGGTAAGGGTCGTAAGCACCCAGAGCGTACCGATGAAGAACCATCTGCGAATGCCGGGCGTGGCTCGTGTCCGGTACCAGGTCTCGAATTCGACCTCTGGGGGCGTGCCGGCGGCATTAGCCGTTAAGGGCTCAACCTGCTCCCTCAGATAATCGGCAAGAACGCTGTGAACTCGGTAGCTGTAAAGAATCAAGACTGTGAAGTAGATTGACACCAGCGGCGCTGCCACCAAGGCCATCCGAAATCCATCCGCGGAAAATGCGAACGCGACAATGGCCCCTACAGCCAGCGTGAGCTGGATCGAATAGCGGTCTCGTTGTTTGATCCTGAGTTTGATTTCATCGCGGACGTCGCATCGCAGAGCTTCCAGATGCGATACTGCGGGACCCGAATTCGGCGCAGGGTGCGTAATCGGCTTCTCCTTGGCCACGCCCGCAAAGATTGCCGGGCACACACGGCAAGCTTAACCGCCGCGAACGCGAGCGTCAACCGTGGGCGTCTTCCATGAAGGGGAGCGCGCCGCAACAAAACCATTCGTGTTAGTCTTAGTTCCACTGCCATGAAATGGGCGTGCCCGATATGCCGGAAGCCTGTGGATTCCCAGACGGACGCCGACTTCCCGTTTTGCAGCGAGCGCTGCCGTCTGCTCGATCTCGGCAACTGGGCGAGCGAGAAATATAAAATCACCGAGCCCGTGATGGACGAATCCGTTCCCGAAACTCCCAGTCGAGACGCGGATGAACGCGAAGACTGACGCGCCTCCGCCCGCCGCACCGTCCGCGCCCGTTCAGCGCAAGCCGCGCTTCGCTCTTTTCATTGCCACCGTTTGCGGCCTCGGCTACATTCCCATTGCTCCCGGCACCTGGGGCTCGCTCGCCGGTCTTGCGCTGGCCCTGGTTCCTTGGTGGACCCTTTTTGGGACTTCTTTGATCGTCGATATTCATCTTCCTCGACCCATCGACCCGCTCTTTCCGGCTCAGATAGCGCTCGCCATTCTTACCGGGGCTGTCGGCGTTTGGAGTGCGAATCGCGCCGCAGAGTTCTGGCGGGCGAAGGACCCGCAGCGCGTCGTAATTGACGAAGTATCGGGCAACACCTCACCCTGCTCCTCGGCTGCGTCATGCCCATTTGGTGGAAAGTGGCGCAGCCCGTTACGGACGCAGGATTCGGTCTCATCACCTTGCACTCGGCGCTTAGCTGGAAATATTTGCTCGTGGGTTTTATACTTTTTCGGGTGTTCGATATTTGGAAGCCGTTTCCGGCGCGTCAGGCGGAGCGGTTGCCGGGCGGCTGGGGTATCATGGCGGACGACTGGGTCGCCGGAATTTACGCCGCGCTGGGATTGTGGATCGCGCGGGCCGCGGGGCTGTGACAGGACGACGCCAGTGTCCTGTATGTTCGATGCATTTCTCTTTAGGAGGCCGGGGCTTCAGCCCCGGCGTAACGCATGCATTATCGATTGGGCTTTAGCCCCTGAAGAGCGGTTGCACGGTTTCTAGGGGGTCGGAGCTTCAGCTCCGACATTAAGCCCTCTCTCTTTAGTGGGCTTTAGCCCCTGAGGAACGCTGGGATTGGGCAACGAATTTGCAACTCAGCACACTAAGATAGGGCAGCTTGTGAAAACGAACGGCATTCCGAGGATTGAAAGCGTGAAACCCGGCGCGGCCCTTCCGGGCGGCGAAATTTCCATTCGAGGCAGCGGCTTCGGCGTGCGCAATCACGCGCGGCCCGAGGTGCAGTTCGGCTCGGCGGAAGCGAGCCTGGTGATGGCCGCGGAAAATCTGCTGATCGCGCGCGTGCCGGAAGGCGCGGAGGGCGGAGCGGTGCGCGTGCGGATGGGCAGCGTCGAGAGCGCGCCTTTCCCGATGGCGCTGGGCGTGCAAATCGCGGACAACCTGCACGCCGTGGGTAACCCCGCAGTGGATTCGGCCGGGAATGTCTACGTCACGTTCAGCGGGCAGCGCGGCCAGAAAGTGCCTGTCTCGCTCTATAAAATCACCGCAAATCACACCGTGAAGCCGTTCCTCACCGAACTCGTGAATCCCACCGGCCTGGCCGTGGACCGCAATGGCTATCTCTTCGTTTCTTGCCGCAACGATGGCACCATCCACCGCGTTTCGCCTGACGGCCGCTCCATGCAATGGGTCGAGGGCATGGGCATCGCCACGGGCATCGCGTTCGACCGCGCGGGAAACCTCTACGTGGGCGACCGCAGCGGAACCATTTTCAAGATCAGCCCGGAGCGGGAAATTTTCGTCTTCGCCACGCTCGAGCCTTCGCTTTCCGCCTACCATCTGGCGTTCAGCCCGGCGGACGAGCTTTTCGTCACCGGCCCGACCACTTCCAGCTTCGACCGCGTCTATCGGATTTCTTCCGGCGGGGAGGTGAGCGTATTTTTCCGCGGGATGGGGCGCCCGCAAGGATTGGCGTTCGATCGCGCGGGCAATCTCTACGTGTCGGGGTCGCTTGGCGGGACGCGCGGCATCGTGCGCCTCACGCCCGAGGCCCAGCCCGAACTCGTCCTCGGAGGAACCAACATCGCCGGAATGGCCCTCCTCCCGACGCATCGCGCCATGATCGCTACCACCAACGCCCTCTACACGCTCGACTGGGACGTCGAGGGCCTGCCCCTCAACGGCTAGCCGCCGCTCTTTCAGCGGTGGGGACAGCCCGGCCAGCAACAAGGGCGCCGCATTCCTTCTTTCAGCTCCGTGCACACCCGCTCGACGTGCTGCCTTCTGGTTTCCGGTTTCTTGACGGAGATAACCCAGCAGATCCACTCATTGCGTGCCAGTGGCGTAATGTCCTCCCACTTCGCCCGCGCCGCCGGGTCAGAAATGAGAGCCTTTCGTAAATCCGCTGGTACGCTGTGTACCGCGCCTGCCGAGATCGCTTTCTTGGCCACCGCCTTCATTCTACACCGTTCGGCGATTTGCAAGACCGCATGAACTGACTTGGCTGTGTGCCCTCGGGTTTTGCAGCCTTTGCCGTTAAGGTTTAAACGTAGCGCCGCGGCCTTCAGCGCGGCATCTTGCCTTTGCCTTTGCCTTTGCCTTTGCCTTTGCTCGGGCTGCTAGCCTAGCGGGAAGGGTCCCTCGACAAGCTTCTTGTCGTAATCGGCGAACCACAGCTCGTCGTCACCGTCGACGACAACACCGGCGATGTGTCCACCCGTAAGCGGTCCCAGCACAGCCGGAGGTTTCTCCCTGCGATTGTCAACGCGGCCTATGAACAGTATCTTCTTGCCGGACGCCACAATAGTCTGAAACCTGGAAGTCGCAATGGATTGAACCATTCCCAGGTTTGACGCCAATAATTGCGCCTTACCGTCCGCAACCGATACCGCGTAAGCTTTTCCGGAGCCGTCCGCGACGATCAGCCGTTGGCCGGTAACATCGAACACCAAGGCCCCCGGTGAATTGATTCCGGGCAGAGGCCAGATCTTTGCCGAGGGCGCATCCCAGCTATCCCAATACCTAATCTCTCCGCGATCTGGCAGCGCCACATAAAAGGCGCTTTCATTCGTTGCGATTCCGGCGCACCTTGCGTTTGCCACCGCCAGCCGCTTGCTCACGGCCTTGGTCGTAAAAAAATATCTGTGAATAGTACAACCGAGCTTGGAGTTCGACGTTACATACACTGAGTCACTGCTCGCTGCGGCGGATTGGGCGCTGTAACCGGCTTCCACTTGAAATAGCTTTTCAATCCGGGGCGTTCCTTGACTATCGGCCACCAGCCTGGACACTCCACCCGAGGCGTCCAGCACGAACATGCCCGAGGCTTGGTTGAATATTAGATCTGCAGGTGCCCAACCCGCCTGCTGGAACCTTGTTGGCGGAGATTGGGCGCTTTTAGCTGCTGGGGCCTGGGCATTTGTCCCAACGAAGGTAACGCACACTGCAACTACTACCCACATGGCGACGACCGGAATGACTCGTTTCATGGTTACCTCCCTCATTACGTCAAATCGCCGGTGGCAGACATTTTACTCCTTTCGGAGGAAACACGGACGGTGGTGCCGCTGCCTTCACCCTCGATTGGGACGTCCAGGGCCTCTCCTTCAACGGCTAAATCCGAAAAACGGACGGGAGCGCCGGAGGCGCGGCAGAAGTTAGCCCAGCCCGGGAGGGCTGGGAAAACGTGGAAGAGAGAGCGCAAGCGCCGTAGGTGCGACACCTATCCGAATACGAACTTAGGATCAAATTCCACGCCGTGTTTTTTCAATAGGGCGAGCAGTTCCGCGTCGAACGTCATTTTCCTGTGATGCGCCTCCTGCGTTTGTATGTATCGAACGGCCGCGGGAATAAGAGAAGAGCTCACGCTGAACGCCGCATAGCCCTGTTGCCACGCGAATTTGTGGCCTTCGTCATTGGCCCATCGCGAGGAATTCGATTTGATGGCGAGGACCGCCCTGGCGAGCGTCGGTGGCTGGTCTTATCGCTTCATGACGGGGTAAACTTAGGCCGTGAAACTTTCTTTCGTACCGGCTGACCTTCATCTCGACACTGACCCAGAGGGTCAATTCAAGGTGACGCTTCAAGGAACCGAAATCTTCCGTTCGTCGTCCAGCGCAAAGGCTGTCAAGAGGTTCAACGAAATCAAAAAGGAACTGGAAGATAAGTTCCCGACTCACGATGTGTCAGACGAAGGGAAGAAGGATCTCCTGCAACAATCGATCGCAGATTCTCTGGTCAAACACAACAGTCTGAGGCCCGAGAAAAAGAAGAGTGCGGCCCGTGGCACCCGTACCTATGGTTAGAGCGATGCAGGTGGCGTTTTTTTGGCGGATTTGGCTTTTTGGAAGACGAGAAAGTATGAATGGTTTTTCCGGGCGTGCACCTGCTTAATGAGCCTGCTCACACCCGGCTGGTTTGGGCGAACGACAACAAACAAGTCACGAGCGTAGAAGCCCAATTTTTCATAAGCCGTGATTATCTCGACGTGGGTGAGCCACTGACGATTGGCGCTCACTTCGTCTTGGCATTTGACGATGAAGATGCCATTCTTTTTGAGAACCCTCGCAGTTTCCCTGCCGCCCTTGATGTACAAATCCACGACAGCAGCGTGCCACTTTGGACCATCCCCGTTTGTCGTCTCACCGTTTGAATAGGCCTTCCTGAAAGCGGAGTGCGTTCCGGACCCGCCCAAATGACCCTCTGATCTCCTAAAGAAACCTTCCATGTATGGCGGATCAAACACCACGCAGTCGAACTCCTCATCCTTATACGGCAACTTTCGGCAGTCCACGCCGCTCTTCAAATCTGATCTAACTACCTCGTAATCCCCGGCAGGAACTCTCTTCCAGAAGACGCCTTGACCCCACGTTATATCGGCGACCTTCGAACCCTTGGGGACATGCAGCTCAAGGATACGAGGAAAGACTTCTGCGTTCCCACCGACATGGGCGGAGACAAGCACGTCGGAGGATGCTTCACCGCCTTGTGTCCGCTTCTCGAATAGCGGTTCTTCGGGTAGTTCAAAAAGTCGGGGCTGACGGTTCAAGAACGTCTCCTCATTGCGCTACGTTTAGAGTGTAGACGTATTAGTAGCATGCCTCGTAGCCTCATAGCAATGGCGAATTCCATCGCACGTGTGTTTGGCCAGCGAGTGCGGATGCTCCGCGCGAAGAAGGGGATCTCCCAGGAAGAGTTGGCTGACCGGTGCGGTGTGCATCGCACATACATGGGGCGCATTGAGCGTGGCGAGACGAACATCACTCTCACGAACATCCATAAGGTAGCACGAGGATTGGGCGTGTCGCCAGCTTCGCTTGTTGATGAGGCGAAAGGTGTCTAAAGACGACCCGAAATTGCCAAAGGTTCCGATAAAGCCCGCGCAGCCGGTCGTGGCGCTCACTCTCGAGGGTGTCCGCGATAACATCTGTGACCCACACCACTGGATTGAGAACGAAGTATTGATGCAGCTTCTCAAGGAAAATCCGAGTCTGCGCGGCATGACCTACGGCTACGTTGCCGAGGCAGCCTTCGTGACGTTCGTTGAAAAACTCGGGATCAAGGAGCACTTCAAACCGGGCGACCACAAGAAGACGAAATCCGACCGCACTCTCAACCTAGGCGGCCGGCAGTACGCGATCCAACTGAAAAGTGTCCAGACGAATTCCATTCGGGAAGTAAAACCCGGGCACTTCACGGCCAAGGTGCAGAACGATGCCTCGGACGCGCGGAGAATAAAGTTGCCCAATGGTTCCACCGTGATCACGACTTGCTACTTGGTGGGAGAGTACGACGTGCTCGGTGTCAGCTTGCAGCCTTTCGCTGGTGAATGGAGATTCGCATTCAAGAAGAATAAGGACCTGAAGCGAACCACATCCAAGAAGTATCGACCAGCAGCCCAGAAAGCCCTGTTGGCTACCCTTGAGGACATCTCGTTTCCACTCACGAACGATTGGACAGAGGACCTGCTCGGTCTTATCAAGAAAGACCTGAAATTGGGCAGGCCGGTCAAATAGCCCAGGTGGAAAGCAGCTACTCCCTCTGATGCACCCTCCGCAAGTCCTCCGTCATCAAGTTCGCATACCTGTTACTTAACAGCACGTAAGAATGGGTACCCGCCTCAGGGATTTCCCGACACAAAGTGTCGGGACGCAAGGGGCGCCGAAACCCCTGGGGTCGCAAGGCGGCTCGGGCACTTGCGGCTGCCAGACCCAATCGGTTACAACATCTGCCATGCTCGCGAAGATCATTGCGGTGGGGTCGGAGCTGCTGACGCCGGACCGTTTGGACGCCAATTCCCTTTTTCTCACTTCGGAGCTCGATAAAGTACGCCTCGAAGATTTGCCTGAGCGCCGCAGGCGCGGCACAACCCATGAACGTATCGCCTTCACAATCAGCCCACTACCGTCCCTTATTATGGTATTGACAAAATAGGTATCTCTATGCTATAATGGGTTGCTTTTGTTGGGCGCGCCAGACCTGCCTCGCCCTGCTTGCCCTGAGGCACGAAGGGAGTGACATGGCGAAGGGTGGCGCCCTCAACTCTGGAATTGCCATGTAACGGGAAGAAAGGAATTGTGTCCGTGAAGGCGCACCTGCAGGCTCGAAACATCCTGTCAGAAGAAGGAGGAAGCCTCCCGTGTCCGCCGAAGCGCGCCTCTTGCGCTCCGGAAGTTCTTGCGGAGCCCGCTCCGCTTCTCATCGGTCTGCCCACCGTGCCGGGCCTGCCCGCCGAAGCGGATTCATCGCGTAGGCCGGGCGAAAGTGGAAGCTTCCAGAATTCTACTCGCAACACGCCGGGAAGTAGAAATCGCCCTATCTCCCCTGATACCAATGACTTAATTTTTTCTACTCGCAACAAAACAGGGGGGGTCGCCGGCCCGAAATCATCGCGAGATCGAATTTCTAATCGAAACACATCGGCAAACAGAAATCGCCTTAACCCTCCTGCTATCAATGACATAATTTTTTCTAATCGAAACAAAATCAGGGGGGTCTCCGACTGAAAATCAGCCCCATTTTTCGAAGATAAAGCGCGCTGTTCGCGTCTCCGGTTTCTGCCGCGCGCGTCTATTGCGCTGGCTTGGCGTCATCGAGTAAAACTCTTACTGCATGAAAGCGGAGATCATTGCGGTGGGGTCGGAGCTGCTGACGCCGGACCGCGTGGATACCAATTCGCTTTTTTTGACGCGCGAGCTGAACCGGCTGGGGATTCGCGTGATCCACAAGGCGGTGGTCGGCGATGCGCCGGAAGAGATGCGATCGTCCTTCCGGCATGCGCTCGACCGCGCGGATGTGGTTGTCTCCTCCGGAGGCCTGGGCCCGACGGACGACGACCGCACGCGCGAAACCGTCGCGGAGCTGCTCGGGCGCAAGCTGCGGCGCGACGACGCGCTCCTGCGCCACATCCAGGAGCGATTTCGCCGCTCCGGGCGCGTGATGGCGGAGATCAACGTCCGCCAGGCCATGGTCCCGGAGGGCGCCACGATTTTGCCCAATCCGCGCGGCACGGCGCCGGGGCTTTGGCTCGAAGCGAGCGGACACATTTTGATTTTGCTTCCCGGCGTGCCCAGCGAGCTTCGCGCCATGTTCGACGCGGAAGTGAAGCCGCGGCTCGCGCGGCTGGGAACGAGCGAGCGGCTCTTCTCGCGCGATCTGCGCGTGACGGGGCTTGCTGAATCGGAAGTCGAGCAGCGCGTCTCGCCGCTTTATGCCGTGTATCCCGAGACGGAGACGACCATCCTTGCGGCGCCCACGGGAATACAGCTTCACCCGCGCCTGTGGTCCAGCGACGCCGCCAAAGCGGAAAAAGTTCTCGACGAAATGAGCGAGCGGATGGCGCTCGCGCTCGGCGAGTATCTCTACTCGGCGCGCGGCGAGACGCTCGAAGAGGTCGTGGCGCGCACGCTCACCGAGAATCACGCCACGATTGCCGCGGCGGAAAGCTGCACCGGAGGCATGGTGGCCGAGCGGCTGACAAACGTGCCGGGTAGCTCGGCCTATTTCGTCGGCGGCGTGGTCTGCTACAGCAACGAGATGAAGACGAGCTTCGCGGGCGTCGCGCCGGAGCTGATTGAATCGAAGGGCGCGGTGAGCAGCGAAGTGGCGCTCGCGCTTGCCGATGGCATCCGGAAACGGACGGGCGCGACGCTGGGTGTGGGCGTAACGGGCATCGCCGGCCCCGGCGGGGGCACGCCGGAAAAGCCCGTGGGACTGGTCTACATCGGGATTGCCGATGAGCGCGGCGCGCGCGAAAAGGCTTTTCGTTTTCTGGGCGACCGCGATCAGATCCGGCAGCGAGCTACGCAAGCGGCGCTCGACATGGTGCGGCGCTATTTTCTTTTTCCGCCGCTGGCGAGGGGTGAGGGATGAGGCGTGAGGGGCGAAGTACGGGGGATTTGGGATGAGTGCTAAGCGATGAGGCTTTTCGTGGCGCTGGATGTGCCGGAGGATGTGCGCGAGGCGCTCGGCAAGCTGATTGCGCATCTCGAGGCGAAGTGCCGCGGGGTCAAGTGGGTGCGGCCGGAAGGAATGCACGTGACGGTGAAATTCATCGGGCACGTGGAGACAGAAAGCGTCGCGCCGATTCGAGAGGCGCTCGGAAGGGTCGAGTGGCACGGCGCCATCGAGATGCGCTTTCGCGGGGCGCGATTTTTCCCGAGCGAGCGCTTTCCTCGGGTCCTGGCGAGCGAAGTGGAGACTTCCCCGCACATTGGAAAGTTGGCGACGGAAATTGAGCGCGTGCTCGTTCCGCTGGGCGTGCCCGCTGGAGCACGGGAGTTTATTCCGCACCTGACGCTCGCCCGGCTGAAGTCCGAGGAAGGCGCGGAAGCGCTGGTGCGGGCGGCCGCGGAATTTGGGACGCGCGATTTCGGGACGACGCGCGCGACGGAATTTCATCTGTTCGAGAGCATCCTGCGGCCATCGGGCGCGGAATACAGGCGAATGAAAACCTATCCATTCGTGGAAGCGGCGCCATGAGCGGTTACTGGCACTGGCTCGTCAGCGTGATCGCGTACGCGCTCGGGTCCATTCCCTTCGGGCTGCTGATCGTGAAGATGCGCGGAGGCAACGACATACGCAAGTCCGGCAGCGGCAATATTGGGGCTGCCAATGTGACTCGCAACGCTGGGTTCGTGGCCGGTGCGCTGACCCTGCTGCTCGATTCGGCAAAAGGCTGGCTCGCCGTGTGGATTGCGAGCCGCTGGACGGGGGGCAACATCCGCTGGATGATGGCGGCGGCGATTCTGGTGGTCGCCGGGCACGTGTTTCCAGTATGGTTGCGGTTCAAGGGCGGAAAAGGAGTGGCCACGGGCCTGGGCGCGCTTCTTCCCATCTGTCCCCAGGCGGTGGGTGCCGGGGCCGCGCTATGGCTATTGGTGGTAGGGTTCTGGGGATACGCGTCGCTCGGGTCCATCGTGATGGCGGCGGCCATGCCGGTACTCGTTTATTTTCTGTATGTTCCGCGGCACGCCCCACCCTCGTGCGTTACCTGGGGGGTGGTCGTGATTTCCCTGCTGGTGCTTGCAAAACATCGCGCAAATCTCGAGCGGCTGGCCGCGGGCAAGGAGGAGCGGCTAATTCCTCCCCGGAGCTAGCAGGCAGCCGGCAGGCATGCGCCCATGGGCATGTTACTTACCCGCTAACGCCAGTACCTTCGGCCAGTTGTGCCTTCCGGTTAGACTCGCTAGCATTTTAGGGTGGAAACCCATGCCCTTTGAAGCCCTCAAGAACTTGTCCACGCGCAGGATGCGCATTCTGTGGATTGTGATGGGCGCCCTTCTGCTCGTCAGCGTGACTCCCCTGTGGCTCTATCACCGGCAAGTGCTGGGGCTGAGCGAAGACAAACTGCAGGACACGGAGCGCTTGCAGCAAAGCGAAATTACCAGGTCACTGGCGAACGAAACGCTGGAATTCGAGCAGGGCATCCACGAACAGCTCCAAAGCCAGCGGCAGGTGCTGGCGCTGACCGGGTGGATACAGAATGTGGACGATACGTCCCACGGGCCGCAGATTTCGCGGCTGCTGCAGAACTTCGTCGAGAACGACACGGATATTATGTACGTCACGGCCGTAAACCAGCAGGCCAAGGGGCAATCGGCGGGCAGCTTTCCGGCCACTGAGGATCCCTTTGTGAGTGCGGCGCTGCAGCGGGCGTTTACGATGAGCATCCAGGGACTCAATTTCATCAGCGAGCCGTTTGCGCTGGGGCAGGATGGGCGTCCGGCGCTGGTGATGTCCGTGCCGCTGCTGGCGGACGGCCATTTCGCGGGGATGTTCGCCTCGGTGATTTCGATTGACCGCCTGGTGGGGCGCATGCGCGACGCGAGCGTGCGCGACCGCACGGTTTACATCGTGGATACGCACGGCCACATCGTGGCCTACCCGAATACGCACGAGTTCGTTCCCGGGCAGGATTTCAGTTCGGTCTCTCCGCTGGTGAGACAGTTCAAAGACCTGCCTCGGGATCTGCGGACCACGGAGACCATGCATTTCACATTGTCCGGAAAGAACAAGAACAAGCCGGTGGAGATGATCGGGACGTACAGCACGATCCCGGAACTGAGCTGGGCGGTGATCGCGCAGCGCAGCCTGGATGACGCGCGCATCGACGCGGGAGTGAATGAACTGACGACACAGGCCTTGAATTTCGTCCTGGCCGTCACGGCAGCGGCGCTGATCCTGGGATATTTCTTCGCGCTGGGCATCACGCATCCGATCCAGGGCCTGGTGGAATCCACGCGCGCGATCAGCCGGGCGGAATTCCATGAACGGGCGGAGGTGCGCGGCGCGGCGGAGATCAGCGAGCTTGCCGAGACATTCAATAAAATGGCCGGGGACATCGAGGAGTACGTCGAACGGCTGAAGCAGGCGGCGGAAGAAAACCACGAGCTCTTCCTGGGCTCGATCCGCATGCTCGCCGCGGCCATCGACGAGAAGGATCCCTATACGCGAGGCCATTCCGGGCGCGTGGCGAAGTACTCGCTGATTATCGGGGAGACGCTGCACATGAGCGCGGAGCATCTGGACCGCCTGCGCATTTCGGCGCTGCTCCACGACGTGGGCAAAATCGGCGTGGACGACCGCGTGCTCAAGAAGCCGGGAAAGCTGACGGACGAAGAGTTCGACCTGATGAAGCAGCACACCATCAAGGGAGCAAATATCATGCGCCCGGTCGCGCAGTTGAAGGATGTGTTGCCCGGGATCGAGCTTCACCATGAGCGCATGGACGGCCAAGGGTATCCCTACGGCCTGGAGGGCGACAAGATTCCCCTGATGGCGCGCATCATCGCCGTGGCGGACACGCTCGACGCCATCACCACGAACCGTCCCTATCAATCGGCGATGGACCTGGACTGGGCGGTGAAGCGCATCCGCTCGCTGGCCGTCTCGCGATTCGATCCGGAGATCGTGGACGCGCTCGAGTCCGCGGTTCAGTCCGGGCGATTGCGCCTCTCCGCCGTGCTCGTGGAAGTGTAGGCAAGCCGCTTTTTCTCCCGCTGCGATTCCTCTGCTAGAATGAGACGTTCGAACCCGCGCGTCGAGCCGCATGATCTCACTCTTCGGAAAACGGGAACCCACGCTGCTGGAACGGCTGAAGGAGTCCGTCGGCAAGACGCGTTCGGAACTCGCCGCGCAGATCGAGCAATTGCTCACGGGCGACCGTCCCGTGGATCCCGAGCTGCTGAAGCAACTGGAATCGGCATTGCTGCGGGCGGACATCGGCGTTCGAACGACCAAGGAAGTGCTCGCCGCGCTGCGGGAACAGGTGAATGAGCACAAGTGGGAAGGCGCCGCCGCGCTGAAGCAGGAGCTGAAAAATCAGATTCTGAAAATCTTGGCTGCGCCGGGGGTGGGAGCCGAAGGCGGAGACGCCGGGGTGGCGGATACCGCGCCGCGCGTGCTCTTCATGGTGGGCGTGAACGGCACCGGCAAGACAACGACGATCGGGAAGCTGGCGCACCGTCTGAAGGAAGAGGGCGCGAGCGTGGTGCTGTGCGCCGCGGACACGTTTCGCGCGGCCGCCATCGAGCAACTCGAAGTCTGGGGCCGGCGCGCGGGCGTGGAAGTGATCAAGCAGAAATCGGGCGCGGACCCATCGGCCGTGATTTTCGACGCGCTCACGGCGGCGCGCGCGCGGGGCGCGGACGTTGTGATCGTGGATACGGCGGGCCGGCTGCACACGAAATCGAACTTGATGGCCGAGCTCGAAAAGATGAAGCGCACGGCGGCGAAAATCGTTCCCGGAGCGCCGCACGACGTGCTGCTGGTGCTCGATGCCACCACGGGGCAAAATGGGCTGACCCAGGCGCGCGAATTCTGGAGCCACGCTGGAGTGACGGGGATTGTGCTCACGAAACTTGACGGGACGGCGAAGGGGGGAATCGTTGTGGCCATCGCCCGCGAACTGAATCTGCCCATCCGGTTCGTCGGAACGGGCGAACAGATGGACGACCTCGTGCCCTTCGATGCGCAAACCTATGTCAACTCGCTCTTCAACTGAATTGCCTCCGAGCCATATCCACTGGATCGCCGAAGCCATCGAACTGGCTCGGGAGGGGATGGCGTTGGCGCATCCCAACCCGCGGGTGGGGGCCATTGTGGTGAAAGATGGCCGCATCGTGGGCCGCGGATTCCATGCGTATGATCGTTTGCATCACGCGGAAATCGTGGCGCTGAAGCAGGCTGGGGCAAAGGCGCGCGGCGCGGCGCTCTACGTCAATTTGGAGCCGTGCTCGACGACGGGCCGGACGGGGCCATGCACGCGGGCGGTCATTTCGGCGGGCGTGAAGCGGGTATACGCAGCGATGAAAGATCCGAATCCAGCGGTTGCGGGACGCGGATTTGCGGAGTTGAAACGCGCGGGCCTGGACGTGCATGCGGGAATCTCGGAAGAATACGCCAGGGAGATGAACGAGGATTTTGCGAAATGGATTCACACGGGACTCCCCTTCGTCACGCTCAAGGCCGCGCTGACGCTCGACGGCAAAATCGCCGAGCGCGCGGGCAGCGCCACGCGGATCATAAGCGGGCCATCGCGCGAATATGTGCAGCGCCTGCGCCACGCCGCGGACGCCCTGCTCACCGGAATCGGCACGGTGCTCGCCGATGATCCGCTGCTGACGGATCGCACGGGCGAGCCGCGGAGACGGCGGCTTCTGCGCGTGGTGCTCGATTCGCGATTGCGAATGCCCTTGCGGTCGAGGCTCGTGAAATCGGCAAAGGGCGATGTGATCGTGTTCACGGCGCAATCGGGCGATTCGCCGAAGGCGCGCGCGCTCAAGAGGGCGGGAGTGGAAATCTTCCGCGCGGGTGGGCGAGGCGGGCGACGTGAATTTGCGCAGCGTGCTTCGGGAATTAGGGCAAGCGGGAGATGCTGAATGTGCTGCTCGAAGCCGGAGCGGAATTGAATGGCGCCGCTCTCGAGGCCGGGATTGTGGACAAGATGGTTCTCCTCTATGCTCCGAAGGTGATGGGAACGGGCGGAGTTCCGCTCGCGCGAATTGGAGCGGCGCGATCGTTTTCCAGCGCGCCAGCGCTCACGAATCTGAGGGTGACTCGCTACGGGCCCGATTTTGCCGTGGAAGGATATTTTCACGATGTTTACGGGGATCACGGAAGCCGCGGGAAAAATTGATTCGTTCAAGCGCGGCCAGGATGGCGCGCGGCTGCGCGTGAATCTGGCGGACGCGCCGGCTATCGCCGCGAAAATGAAGCCCGGCGACAGTATTTCCGTGAACGGCTGCTGCCTGACGGTCGCCGATTTCCGGCAAAACTATTTCTCGGCGGATTTGTCGGGAGAGACGCTACGGCGGACATCTTTCGGCGCGAAAAAGCCGGGCGATTTGGTGAACCTCGAACGGCCGCTCGCGGCGGGCGCGCGGCTCGGCGGCCATTTCGTCCAAGGGCACGTGGACGGCACGGGGCGCGTGACGCGGATGGCGGCCGAGGGAGAAAGCTGGTGGCTGGGAGTGCGCGTGCCGGAGGAGCTACGGCGCTACGTGGCCGAGAAAGGCTCGATTGCAATCGATGGGATCAGTCTGACGGTGGCGCGCTGGGAGAACGGCGTAGCCGACATGGCGATTATCCCGTTCACGTACGCGCATACAAATGTGCAGGCCTTGGCCATGGGCGACCTCGTGAATTTGGAATGCGACATTCTGGCAAAATACGTGGAGAGTTTGCTGGGAGCGCGCAAGACACCTGCGTCTTCGCGGCTGACGGTCGAGCAGTTGATCGAAGAAGGATTCTAGGCGCCAGCTGAATTAGGCTGCTAGCTTTCGTCTTTCTACTTTTTGTGCTTGCCGTCGGACTGGTCCCAGCGGTCTTTGAGGGATTGCTCGGTGAAGAGGGAGGCGCCAAGATTCGTGTTGTATTCGCAGCCCGTAAAGAAAGCCTGGTAAACCTTCGTCTGGTTGCGAAAGCGCGTGATTTGAAAGGGCGTCTGGATGCCCTGAATGAGCTGGTAATCGGAATAATCCTCGATCTCCTCGGTCGTCGTGCGCGTATCGGGATCGCGCGTTTCGGTAATCTTCTGGATGGGCAAATGAGTGGAGCGCGCGATGGCGATCCGGAATGTGCGGTCGTCGCTATCCGTCAACTCGACCCAGTCCACTTCCTTCAAGTCCACGATGTCCATCCCGCCATACCGCATGACCATCCCAGGCTCGTGAATCCGTTGGCGCAGAATATTGCCGATGCTTTCCTTTTCGGTTTCCTGGAATGCAGTCACGGAATCCGCCGGGAGTTCGTTGACGCCGCTCCGGTCGTAGCTCCAGCCGTGATTGCCGTTGTATAGGGTTATCACGACCCCGCCGTGGGAAAAATCCAGGCCCTCGATGCCAACCACATACTGAAGAATGTTGTGGTGCCCCTTGGCGATGTACTCGATGCGGGCCTTGTCGGGAAGGTAGCGGAAATCGTTGACCTGCATGTAGCCGGTCAGACCGCCCGCATGGTCGAACTGGCTGACCTGCTCGTCGTTGGTGACGTCGTGGACATCCAGATAGGCGCTGCCGCCGAGCGCATCAATGGCCTGCTGGACGAGCTGCTTCGCTTTGGCCTCACTCTGGTCCGGCATCAAGACTTGCGCGTCCTGCGCCCGCACATGCCGGACGACCGCGAGATGCGCGCCGGAGATAACAATCGCGCCGAGGGCCAGCCGCGCGGCTATCCGCATCGGAACGAGCCTCCATTTACGCTGATGACCGCCCCGGTGATGAAGGTTGCCAGATCGGAAACGGCAAAGAGAATCGGCCCGGCGATTTCCTCCGGCTTGGCGATGCGCCGCAAGGGACTGGCCTCCGCCGCGAGCTTCATGGCCTTCGGCGCCTTCAGCCGCGGGGCCGACATATCCGTTTCCACCCAGCCGGGCGCCACGCAATTGACCAAAATATCGTGCGGCCCGAGTTCCGCGGCGAGGCTTTTCACGAAACTGATGATCGCGCCCTTGCTGGCGGCATAGTGCGAATGAAATGCGGGGCCAAATTGCGCGGCCACGGAACTGACGGCGACGATGCGCCCGCCGCGCTGCGCGATCATGTGCGGGACGCAATCATGAACCACGGCATAGACGCTTTTCAGATTCACGCGGAGCATCTGGTCCCATTCGCGCTCGGTGAGCTTTTCGATGGGCGCGGGTGTGGCGTTCCAAATCCCGGCGTTGGCGACCAGAATATCGAGGCGGCCGAGCCTCTCATGCGCGAAGTCCACGAGCTTCTGGGCTTCCGGCGTCTTCCCGAGATCGGCCTTGAAAGATTCGATGCGCGTGCCGTGCTTGCGCGCTTCCTGCTGGACCTGCTCCGCGGCGTCGCGGTCGCGGTGATAGCCAAATACGACGTCCGCGCCTGCCTGCGCGAAAAGTTTCACTGTCGCGGCGCCGATGCCCCGCGAGCCGCCTGTGACGAGAGCCGCCTTGCCTGCCAGCGAAATCATATGGACCCCGCAAAAAATCGAAGTTTCGCGTCGAAAATTCCCGAACGGCCTACGACCAAGACTGGCGGCTCAGGCGCGCGCCGGCGCTTGGCGCGCCGCCGCCACGAGTTCGCGGAAGAGCGTGTGCGCCAGCGAATCCGTCGCCGCCATGCGCTCGGGATGCCATTGCACGCCCATCACCCAGGCGGAATCGCCGGTGGCTTCGACGGCTTCGATCACGCCATCGGGCGCGCGCGCCACGACTCGCAGATTGCGTCCGGGATCGAGAATCGCCTGATGATGAGAGCTATTCACGCGCGCCTCGCCGGCGCCAGCGGCCATCTCCGCGAGACGCGAGCCAGGCTCGATGCACGCACCATGGAACGGCTCGGGCGCGCCCTGCTCGCGTTCCCAATCATGCTCAATCGGAGAGTGGAGTTCGCTCGGAATGTCCTGAACCAAACTGCCTCCCAGAAACACGTTGAGGCTCTGTATGCCGAAGCAAATCGCCAGAACCGGCTTCTTTCGCCTGAAGGCATGATCGAGCAGGAAGAAATCGGTCCGTTCGCGGTCGGGATCCGCGTCGGCGCATTCTGGATGCCGCAGCTGGTGAAAAAGTGAGGGATCAACATCCGCAGGACTGCCCGGCAGCACGAGCGCGTCGAGGGTTTGCGCGAGGCTTTCGAGCGCCTGGGGCGAAAGCGCGAGCGAAATTGCGACCGGCTCGCCGCCACCCGAGCGAACGGCCTGGAGGTAAGGCTCGATCTTGCTGGACGCGCCAGTAAGTTCTTCTTTTCGTGTACGATACGGGAGACCGACGCGCGGTTTGTGGTTTTCCCCGGCACTCATAACTTGCCCATCCTATCATCGCCGCTTGGCCCCGGCAACTCGCCCGCCGGTGGGCGCGGAGGCGGCTCTCGAGGCTTCGCGCCCGGCCCAATAACCGCGCAGATCACCGACAAGGTAAAGCGAGCCGGCAGCGAACACGGCATCTTCGGGCGACGCCATTTCCAGCGCGCGTTCGAGCGCCGCAGCAGGATCGCGCACGACAATGGCGGCGCGGGTAAAATGGGCGGTCAGCTCCGCGAGGCGCGCGGCGGAGATGGCGCGCGGCTGGCGCGGCTCGGTGAGAATCACGGCGGCGGCGCGCGGGAAGAGCTGGCCCGCGATTTCGTCCACGGCTTTATCGCGCATCGCACCGTAGACGAGCAGAATACGGCGGCCCTCGAAATTTTCATCCCAGAATTTTTTCAACTCCCTGGCTGCCTCGGGATTGTGCGCGCCGTCGAGATAGACGGCGGGGCGAGCGGCGAGCCGTTCGAGGCGTCCGGGCCAGCGCGTGGTGGCAATGCCATAGGCAATGGCATCATCGCCAATCTGGAATCCGCGCTCGGCGAGAAGCCGCGCGGCGGTAGCAGCAGCAAGGGCGTTGCGAATTTGAAAGCGGCCGGCGAGCGACGGCGCGAGCACGAGTTTTTTTCCGGAATCGGGCGCCGCAGCGACGGCGCGATAGAATCCGCCCGCCGCGTGCGTCTCTTCCAGGCGCCAGGCCGAATCCACTTCCACGAGGCGCGCGCCCAGCTCCGCGCATCGCCGCGCGATCACGGTGCGCGCTTCCGGGCGCTCGACGGCGCTCAACACGTCCGCGCCGCGCTTGATGATGCCCGCCTTTTCCGCCGCGATTTCCTCGATGGAATGACCGAGGTAATTCTCGTGATCGAAATCAATGGAGGTGATGACGGCGACTTGCGGCTTGACGATGTTGGTCGCGTCGAGACGCCCTCCCATCCCCACTTCGTAGATGGCGAAGTCTAGGCCGCGCTCGGCGAAAACCGAAAACGCGATGGCCGTGACGCATTCGAAGAACGTCGGATGCGCTGCCAATTTTCCCGCGGCCAGCAGCGGCTCGATGGCGCCGTGCACGCGCGTCCACGCCGAGGCAAAATCCTCGTCCGACACGGGCTCACCTTGGGTGCGGATGCGCTCGTTGATGCGTTCGAGGTGCGGCGAAGTGTAGAGGCCGGTGCGCAGGCCGGCGGCGCGCAGAATGGATTCGAGCATGGCCGCCGTGGAACCCTTGCCGTTGGTGCCCGCGATGTGAGCGCAGGGAACGGCTCGCTGCGGATTGCCGAGCGCTTCGGCAAGAATCGTGATGTTCTCAAGGCCGAATTTTTCCGTGCGCGCCTGGCGCGGCGCGCCCAATTCGTGCCCCAGCGCCATGAGCGCGCGGACGGATTCTTCGTAGTTCATGCGGATTCGAGAAAGAAGTCGAAGGCGCGGGACAGATATGGTTTCAACTTCTTGCGAGGAACGACGGCGTCGAGAAAACCGTGATCGAGGAGGAATTCGGAGGTCTGAAAGCCTTCGGGCAGCTTCTGGCGGATGGTCTGCTCGATCACGCGAGGCCCGGCAAAGCCGATGCGCGCGCCGGGTTCGGCGATGTTCAAATCGCCGAGCATGGCGTAGCTGGCGGTGACGCCTCCCGTGGTGGGATCGGTGAGCACGGAGATGAAGGGCACGCGCGCTTCGTCGAGCCGCCCGAGCGCCGCCGAAACCTTGGCGAGCTGCATCAGGCTGACGGTGCCTTCCATCATGCGCGCGCCTCCGGAACAAGAGACGATAATCAGCGGCTGGCGCTCGGCCAGCGACCGCTCGATCGCGCGCGCCACCTTTTCGCCCACCACGGCGCCCATCGAACCACCGATGAACGCAAATTCCATCGAGCAGCAGACTACCGGCCGGCCGTTGAGGCGCCCCTGGACCGTGAGGATGGCGTCGTTCATGCCGAGCGTGTCTTGCGCGTCTTTCAGGCGCTGGGCGTAAGGCTTGGTGTCCGTGAAATGGAGCGGATCGCTTGAGGCGAGTTCGGCGTCGTGCTCGGTCCATTGGGCGTCGTCGAGAAGCAATTCGAGGCGGCGGCGCGCGTTCAGCCGGAAGTGATGCTCGCATTTCGGGCACACTTCCCAATTGGCTTCCAGATCTTTTTTCCAGATGGTGGCGCGGCAAGCGCTGCACATGGTCCAAAGACCCTCCGTGCGGACGCGGCGCTCGTCCACCGGCGTGGGATTTTCAATCGGCGCTTTTTCTCTTTTGAACCAGGTCATTTGCGAAGCTCGATTTGCCGCAACCTGAAACTTGGGCCTCTCTTCTTAATAATCTATTCCGCGCTGCGCCAGAATTCCCTTCGTATACGGATGCTTCACTTCGCGCATCTCCGTGACCATGTCGGCGGCTTCGACTAGCCGGGGATGCGCGTTACGCCCAGTGCAAATCACGTGGACGCGCTCGGGGCGGCTTTCGAGCGCGGCCACCACGCGCTCGGGATCGAGCATTTTATAGCTGATCACGTAGTTGATTTCGTCGAGCACCACCAGATCGTACCTCTCGCTGTAAATCTGCTCGCGGCCGTATTCCCACGCCTGTTCGCACAGCCGCACGTCTTCCGGGTCCGTGTCCGCGCCGCCCACCTTGACGAAGCCGCGGCCCATGGGCCGGATTTCAAATTTGTCGTCGCCAAGCATTTTCGCCGCGTCGAGCTCGCCATAGTGCCACGAGCCTTTGATGAACTGCACCATCAGCACGCGCAGCCCCTGTCCCACGGCGCGAAAGGCAGTGCCGAGCGCGCAAGTCGTCTTGCCCTTGCCCGGCCCCGTGTAAACGATCAGGAGTCCCTTTCCTTCCGGCATTCTTCCGCGCCCCGTGAGGACAATTTCTAATAGTGGCTGCACCCCTGCAAAAGGTCAAGAGTGGCGCTTGGCCGGTCGCAGAGGTAACCGTGCATACACGCCAAATGTGCGATAATCCGGCTGAAGAGGCGGTGCGGGTCGAGCGGAGTCTTTTTTCGGAACGTAAGGGTGCCCGTATGATTCGGATAGGGTCGTTTCATTCAATTTGTGCTGCCGGCCTCCTGGCAATTTGCTGCCTGTTTTTCCTGTCCTCGCCGAACTATGCACAGGAAACTGCACCTGCGAGCCCATTGGCTGGCCAGGTAGCGGGGCAAACGAAGATGTTCAAACTGACGGCGGACAAGAGTACGTATTATGAGGGCGAGGATTTGTATCTACACTTGTCCCATGCGCAGCCCGGCGCTCAGACACTTTGGAGGATGGGTATCTGCACAATATTTTATCTGCGGGAAACGTTGCCCGGCGGCGGTACCCGTGTTGAGAAGACAATTCCTTTTGGATGGGGATGTCCTCCCGCAGGTGGCGGGAACGCACAGGATGTCGTGGGCCGTCTTTCTGGTACCGTCCAGGACGCGCATTACGCGATAATTCCGGGCGCGCAGGTTACGATCACGAATGAAGCGACCGGCGTTTCGCGCCCCCCTGTCACGACGGATAGCAGCGGCTACTACGTGGCTGATGATCTGCCCGTGGGCAACTATACGGTGACGGTCGAGGCCAAGGGCTCCAAGACAACCACGGTGACCGGAAACATGGTCACAGGGGGAGGCCGCACGAACCTTAATTTCATCCTGGGAGTGGACGCTGCGATGCAACCCGCCGATTGGCTGTCCGGGTTCAGACTGTATTCAGCCGCGACCAGATGGGGAGTTCCTGGAGAATATACGTTCGAGATTTCCCAAGTAGGCGATTCCTCGGAGAAAGGCCGACTGCGCCCCGCTAGTTCAAATATTGTGCACATTGAAATCGCCGATCCATCCACCATCGCGCGCAAATGGGGTCCGAGAGTAAAAGGCATCGCTGCTGATGTAACCCTGGATAAAGACACATTCCGAGTGGGCGAAGACGTGCCGCTGCACATTGCGATTGAGAATTTCGACGCTGAAGTTCCAGTCTTCGGCGTCACCCCCACGAAGCATAACGTCGTCGAAATCAAAGTTCGCAATGCTGGAGGGCAGTCCGTACCGATTTCAGAGAGATTTCTCTATTCTTTTAATTACCTTGGGCAGGGTTCGAGCATGCGTTACCCCAAGGGGAAATTGGTTCCGTTGGAACGAACCCTGTGGGGGGACGGATGGCTCCCGAATGAGCCCGGCACATACACCGTCGTCGTGACCTGGACCACATGGGACGACTCGAACAATGAACCCCCATCCCAAGGAGTGCGCCCCGATCCGACCCCGGCGACCTACGCGACAGCCCAGGCGACCGCGACCATACACATCGTGGATCGCGACAACTCGGCTTCCAAATAATCTTCTTAGCCCCACAAGATTCATATTTCGCGAGATGCCTCTCTGTCTCCGTGGCAGATGTTACTTCGGATAGGGATGCCCCGCGAGGATGGCAAAGGCGCGATAAATTTGCTCGGCCAGGACGACGCGGGCGAATTCGTGCGGCATGGTGAGCGTCGAGAGGGAGATTTTGTGCTTTGCGCTCGCGCGGATGTCGGGAGGAAAGCCCGCGGCATCGCCGCAGAGAAACAGAAGCTCGCGCGTCCCGCGGTCGCGCAGACCGCCGAGCCAGCGTGCGAATTGCTCAGAGGTGAATTGCTTGCCGGCGGCGTCGAGCAGCACGACAGTCGCGCCCGGCTCGATTTTCAATTTGCGCAGCGCGGCGGGCGTGGAATCGCGGAGCTCCGCGATTTCGATCCCGGCGTAATGCCGGATGCGGGCGGCGTAGTCATCGAGGAGGGCGCGGATTTCGTCGCGCCGCGTCTTGCCGAGCATCACCAGGCGAATTTTCATGGTTGCGGGGTGCCGACGTTTACAGCAAAGTCAAAAACGCCCACCTTCCCGACACAAAGCGTCGGGGCGCGAAAGGCGCGAAAGGTGGCCGCTACAAGGGCAAAATCAAAACCAACAATTGCAGGCGCCTAAAGCAGCCCGTATTTCTTGCGCTTCTCGAGGAGCGTTTTGCGGCTGATGCCCAGAACCTCTGCGGCGCGGCCGATTTTGAAGCGCGTGGCTTCGAGCGTGGCCTGGATGGCTTCGCGCTCGATATCCTCGAGCGACCGCAGCGCGCCCGCCGCGCCGGGCCCTTTTTTCACGGCGCGCAGGATTTCGGGGAAGTTTTCCGCGCGCAATACCGAGTCCTTCGCAAACACGAGCGCATGTTCGACCGCGTTTTTGAGTTCGCGCGCATTTCCCGGCCAGGCGTACGATTCGAGCAGCGCGAGCGCCGCCGGATCGAGCGCCGCATCCGGCCGGCCATGCACAAGCCCGAGCCGCGCGAGAAAGTGCGCCGCGAGCGGCGCGATATCCGCCGGGCGTTCGCGCAGCGGCGGGACGAAAATCCCGAGCACGTTCAAGCGAAAGAAAAGGTCCTCGCGAAAGCGGCCGGAGGAGACGGCGCTCGTCAAGTCGGTATTCGTCAGCGCCATCAGCCGCGCGTCCATGTGGAGAACTTCCGTCCCGCCCAGGCGTTCAAACGTGCGCTCCTCGAGCACGCGGAGGAGCTTCGCCTGCATGGCCGGCGTGAGCGCGGCCACTTCGTCGAGCACGATGCTTCCGCCCTGCGCCATCTCGAGCCGGCCCGGCTTGCGGGCCACGGCGCCCGTGAAGGCGCCGCGCTCGTGGCCGAAGAGTTCGGATTCGATGAGTTCCGAGGGCAGGCTGGCGCAATCAATTTTCAGGAACGGGGCATCGCGCCGCGAGCCGCTCTGATGAATCCAGCGCGCGAGCTGGTCCTTGCCCGTGCCGCTTTCGCCGGTGATCAGCAGCGTGGTGGCCGTGGCCGCCAGCTTTTCGGCAACCTCTAAAACGGCGCACGAAGCCGGATCGGCCGCCACCCATAGGATGTTTGCCGCGCTCATGATTGTGCCGCGCCGCTTTCGGATTCCTCGCGCGGCTCCGGCGGTTTTCCGACCGCGGGGAAATCCATGCGCTCGGCCGCGCGCCACAGCCGCTCGAGATCGTAAAATTCCCGCGCGCGCTCGCTGAAAATATGCGCCACAAATCCGCCGTAATCCAGTAGCGCCCAATCCGCGCTGGCCTTCCCCTCGCGATGGGCCAGATGCACGCCGTGACTTTCGAGCCGCTCCTTAATGGCTTCGCCGATGGCGTGGATTTGCGGCTGGCTGCGCCCGGAACAGATCAGAAAATATTCGGCGAAGGCGCCGGTGAGCTTGAGCACGGTGATGTCCACGGCCTGTTTATCCTGAGCCGCTTCCACGGCCCAGCCGATTTCGGGGTGAAGATGCGTGAGCGTCACCGGTAGAGAGCCTGCCCGAGAATGTATTCTTCCACGCGCACGGGCACAAGCCCGCGAATGCTTTGCCGCCCTTCGACGCGTTCGCGGACTTCCGTGGAGGAAACGTGGCTTGCCACGGTTGCCAGCAGATGGACCACGGACTTTCGCAGCACGATCTTGTGCGGGTCGTGCGTCTCGGCGCCACCCAACTTTTCCGGGGGCACAACGAGGCGCAAGGCATCCAGGCGGAAGCCCGGGCGGCTGGCGACGATAAAATCGCAGGAGTCGAGCAGCGAGTCGTAGCTCTTCCACGCGGGGATTTCGAGGAACTGGTCCGCGCCGAGAATGAAAAAGAGGTGATCGCCAGGATGCTCGTGATGAAATTTCCGGACCGTGTCAATCGTATAGCAGACGCGCGGCGGCGCGCCGTCCACGGGCGCCTCGGCCAGCGACGGCAGAAATTTGGGATGTTCCGCGCAGGCGAGCGCAACCATGGCATAGCGGTGGAAAAAGCGCGCGAGGCGCGGCCGCGTTTTGTGCGGCGGACGCACGGAGGGAATGAAATAGATGGCGTCCAGGTGAAACCGCCGCTGGGCCGCCTCGGCCACGGCGATGTGGCCCGCGTGGATGGGATCGAACGTTCCCCCGAAAAGCGCCACAGAGCGGCGATGCTCCCCGCCGGAGGTTTTATGAGCGGCGTGCGATGTCAATGCTCCCCCCGAAGAGGCGTGGCCGCGTGTTCGGCGGATGGCTGCGCGGGTGATTCTTCCGGATGATTCGCGCCCGCGCCCGGCGGCTCCGCGGACGCTTCGGCTGGCGCGCCGGGTTTGGGGATGCGGTCGAGCGCGTCCGCCATGGCGCGCACCAGCTCGGCGATTCCCTGCCCCGTGGCGGAAGAGACGGCATGAAATTCCAGGCCGCGCTTGGCGGCGAAGGCTCGCAGTTGTTCCAGGTGGTCTTGATTGGTGGTGGCGTCCAGTTTCGTGGCGACCACGATTACGGGCTTCTGCGCCAGCGCGGGACTGAATGCCGCAAGCTCGTGCTCGAGGATCTCAAAGTCGCGGACCGGGTCGCGATCATTCGCGTCGCTCGTATCAACGAGATGCGCGATCAGCCGCGTCCGCTCGATGTGCTTGAGAAATCTGGTTCCGAGGCCGACGCCTTCATGCGCTCCTTCGATGAGTCCGGGAACGTCTGCCACCACGAAAATGCGCCCCGCGCCCGGAGCGGCGCCTGGATCGGCGGAAACCACGCCCAGGTGCGGCTCGAGGGTGGTGAACGGATAGGCGGCAATCTTGGGCCGCGCGGCGGAAATGCGCGAGATCAGCGTGGATTTTCCGGCGTTCGGGAAGCCGACGAGCCCCACGTCCGCGAGCAATTTCAGTTCGAGACGCAGACGGCGCTCCTGGCCTGGCCGCCCGTCCTCGTGTTCGCGCGGAGCCTGGTGCCACGGCTTCGCGAAGTGCGAATTTCCGCGTCCGCCATGGCCGCCACGGGCCGCCAGATAGCGCTGGCCGGGTTCGGTGAAATCGAAGAGCTGCTCGCCCGAATCCGCGTCGAATACGATTGTGCCGGCGGGCACGGCGAGCACCATATCGCCTCCGGAGCGCCCGTGGCAATTGGACCCTTCCCCGTGCCCCCCGCGCTCGGCGCGAAACTCGCGGTTGTAGCGGTAGCGCAGGAGCGTGTTGTCGTGCGGGTTCGACTCGATGTAAATGTCGCCGCCGTTCCCGCCATCGCCGCCCGCTGGACCGCCCCGCGGAACATACTTCTCCCTGCGGAAGGCCATGCAGCCGTTTCCGCCGTCGCCGGCCTTCACCAGGATTTTGGCTTCGTCAACAAACACGTGCCGCTCGATTCGCGAGGACGATGGAATGAAAGAAGCTGCGCCACGGCTGCGGGGAAAAGCGGAAACGGGCGAGGCCCGAAAGGGGCGTCATGGATGTGAAAGTCTCAATCGGCAGCGGGCGCAGAAACGTTTTTCTCGCCGCTGGACGCAGCATCCGCGGGCGGGAGAACGCTGATGAAGCGTCCCTTCGCGCCTTTATCTTCGAAGAGCACGACGCCGTCAATGCGCGCGAAGAGAGAATCGTCCTTGGCGCGCAGGACGTTCTTCCCCGCCTTATAGTGCGTGCCACGCTGGCGGACCAGGATGCTCCCGCCGGTAACCAGTTGGCCGCCGAATCGCTTGATTCCGAGCCGCTGTCCGTGCGAGTCCCGTCCGTTTGTGGATGACCCGCCGCCCTTTTTGTGTGCCATTTTGGGGAACCTTTATGCGAGCTGGATTTCGCCCACTTCGACGGCCGTGTAGCCCTGCCGGTGGCCGCGCTGAATTTTGTATTGCCCGCCCGTCTTAAACTTGAGAACTTTGACCTTCGCGCCGCGGAGATGCTTCGTGATTTTCCCCGTCACCTTGGCCTTGGCCGCGTGGGCGCCCATGGCGAGCTTCTTGCCGTCGTCATGGACGGCGAGAACGTCTTCGAACGTCACCTTCCCGCCGACTTTCCCTTCGATCCGCTCAATCTGGATCGTTTCGCCGGGCGCGACACGATACTGCTTGCCTCCACTGCGAATTACCGCGTACATTCTGCCTCCCGCTCCATCGAACGATCCTATTATATGTGTCCACCAGGGCTGGCGTCAACGAAGCCTCAACACGAACCTGCGGAACGAACTCGGGGAGTTCCAATAGCGGCGGTCCAAACTCGCGGCGCAGAAGTCCTCAGAGCACGTTCCACGGGATGCGCGGGCCGTGCTCTGACGCTTCATTACGCTGGAAATGCGCTAGTCCGATGCCGAAGAACTTGCTGCGGCCGTGGTTCGAGATACTCGAGCATAGGCAGGCTTCTCGAGATCGGTGTCGCCGCTTTTTGCTTCGCCGGCTTTGTCAATTTCGATGGAACCTTTGAAGTATGCGCCGTCCTCAATCATGATGCGAGCGGTGGTCAAATCGCCCACCACCGAGCCGTCCTTCTTGATCTCGATACGGTCGCGCGCGCGCAGGTTCCCCTTCACGTTCCCAAAGACGACAACTTCGCGTGCAATCACGTCCGCCGTGACGCGGGCGCTTGCGCCGATGGTTAGCTTGCGATCTTCCAAATGAACCAGCCCCTCGACGCTTCCATCTATGGACAGGTCCTCATTGCCGGTGATTTCGCCTTTGACGTGCAGGCTTGCCCCCAAGCGGGCTGTGCCGCCCGATCCTGACGTCGCGGGATATGTCGAATCTAATGGTGCCATTTTCTTTGCCTCCCCAGAGATTGGTGATGCAGTCGCTGCGTTCGTTCTAGGCTGCTGCGGGAGCGGCGTCCTAGCGGGAGCGTCCTGCTTTTTGTCTCCCCACATTGATCCTCCTTAGGCCCGACTGCGCCGGAACCAACATCATCATAGTGATATGGACCGGGGCTATCAATCTAGTGCCGCGCGGAAACGAAGCCAAACCCAAAATGGTACAGTTGTGTCCGGGGAGATACTGGTTGCCTGGCGCCTGGATTCGCGGTGATTTGTCGCAGCCGGGTTTGCGCTTGCCACATCTGGCGCTTCCTTGCCTTTGGCGTGGGCATGACGTAGGATGCGCAACCAGGTTCGCTTCCCAGCATTGGGGCTGCATTCGGGTGCGCCGGTGCGTCACAGCCGGCTTCGTGGAGAAAAGCGAGGGAGGACAAAATGTTCTGCTCGAAATGCGGGAGCACTGTGGCCGAAGGAGTGGCCTTCTGCGCAGCGTGCGGCCAGCCGGTTACGGTAGTTTCCGGCGGGCAGAGCAGCGCGCATGTGGAAGGCCCGCCGGTGATTGCGAGCGCGCGCAAACCCGTGGCCTACGCCGGGTTCTGGCTGCGCTTTGTGGCGATTATTATTGACTCGATTGCGATCGGCGCGGCAGCAAGGATCTTGCTGCTTCCTTTCCTCGGCGTTCTAGGCATGCGAATGGCATTTATGCACCCTTGGCCCATGGCTCCCATGGGGCCGGGAGAAGTCCTGGCGATCCTAGGGACGCTTTTCTGGGTCATCGCGATTATGTCTGTTGTGAAGTGGCTCTACTTTGCGTTGCTGGAAAGCTCCGCATGGCAGGCAACACTTGGCAAGAAGGCGCTGGGGCTTATGGTGACGGATCTCGAAGGCCACGGGATCAGCTTTGCGCGAGCGTCGGGGAGATTCTTCGCCAAAATTATTTCCGCGATCATTCTGTGGATCGGGTTCATGATGGCGGGCTTCACCGAGAAGAAACAGGCGCTGCACGACATGATTGCCGGGACGCTGGTAATCCGAAAAGAGTAGCGCGCGAGCGCCCGAGGAGCGCGAGGAACAAATGGACGGTGCAAAATGCAGGGCGGTGGCGGCGGACGGCGCCGGGTTTTACGGCGCGCGCAGGCAATCCGCCGATGATGATCCTTCCCGCGAATCAGGAGGCGTCTCTTTCGACACCGGCGCAGCCGCTGTAACGGCGCGCAAGCCCGTGGCCTATGCGGGCTTCTGGCTGCGGCTTGCGGCCTACCTCATTGACTCGATCCTGCTCGGCATCGTGGTGGGAGTTTTCATCTTCATGCCTCTTCTCAGGCAAAGCGCGGCGGGCGGAATCTCCCCGGACAACTTTTGGGCGCTTTATATGGACACGAGCCGGCAAGGCATCGCACGCCGACTTCTGGTCGTGATGGCTGCGTGGCTTTATTGGGCTTTGCTCGAAAGCTCCGCGTTGCAGGCCACGCCCGGCAAGAGGGCGCTGGGAATTATCGTCACCGATCTCCAAGGCCGCCGGATCACTTTCGCCCGCGCCTCGGGGCGATTCTTCGGCAAGGCAATTTCCGGGTTCCTTCTGATGGCCGGCTACATTATGGCGGCCTTCACGGCGAAAAAGCAGGCGCTGCACGATATGATCGCGAGCTGCCTGGTGATCCGCAAAGACTAGCGAGGGCGCAGCGCGAGCGCGAACCAGCGGCGCAGCAGGAGGGGGGTGCAAAATGTATTGCATGAAATGCGGAAATCTCTTGGAGCAGGACGCAGCGTTTTGCGGGGCGTGCGGCCAGGCCGTTGGCGCGGTTGGTGTCGCCGCGCCTGCACCGCCGCCAACGGCCGCGCCTGCGGCAGCGCCGCCCGTGACCACGCCGGCACCTCCCGTGCAAGTGACGCCCGCTCCGGCAGTCGCAGTGGCAGCGCCGCTCGCGTTTCCCTATGCGGGCTTCTGGCTGCGCCTCGCGGCGTATTTGATTGATGGCGCGGTGATGTCTATACCGTTCGGTGCAGTCGTTTTGGCCTTCGTCCTGCTATTGGGGGGCGTCAGCTACCTTCAAGGCGTGGCGGCGGGACTCAACGGTCCGAACCCAGCTTTTCCTCCCGCGCTGATCCTCGCGTTTTTTGCGGTGTTCGTCGCGCTTTTCGCGGCGACGTGGCTGTACTACGCCTTCATGGAAAGTTCGTCCCATCAGGGAACGCTCGGAAAGATGGCGCTCGGGCTGACCGTCACGGACACCGCAGGCCGGCGAATCACCTTCGGGCGGGCCAGCGGCCGCTTCTTCGCCAAGATGATCACCGGAATGGTTCCGCTCGGCATCGGTTACATCATGGCGGGATTCACGGAGAAGAAGCAGGCGCTGCATGACATGATCGCGAGCTGCCTGGTCCTCAAGAAAACTTAGGCTGGAACGGCAATGCGCGACTGCTAGGCTTCATCTTCAGTGGCACAGCCACTCCTGTGTCAAGTTCCAGGACATCCTTTACACATCGTTATCACGACATCCTTTACACTTTGGGGTGTCAGCTCACCCAGCGGTCCACCGCGGTGGACCGCTGGGTGACGAGATCGAGTTCGCGCACCAGACTGCGGCAGTAATACACCAGGGCGCGCCCGTCGACACGCACGACCTGTACCCATTGGCCAGCGAGTGCCCGGCTGATGTCCCAACGCCGCCGCGTCAGTTGCAACTGGCCCTGCGTCGACAACTGGTGCACTTCCGCTCCCACTTCGTACTCCCAGGGGGGTGGATCGGCAACGTAGCGCCGGGAACCTTTGCTCCACACCGCCGCTGGTGTTTTCATCCCCAGCGCTTCGTGCGGCCGCACGTGGTTGTATTCGTGACGAAATTCATCGAGCCACCCTTGCCGCTCGCTGCACGCCGGCATGGCTCGACGCTTCATCGCTGCCCCCAACGCTCCAGGAAAGCGTTCCACTTTTCCTTGCGTCTGCGGATGCCGATACCCGCTGAAGTGCAACTGGATTCCTTGCCGCATGATCCACACGGTCAGCCACGTCCAGCCCGCCACCGCTTTCATGTTCCACCACGGCGTGCCGTGATCCATCAGCATCCCATCCGGCACGCCGCAACTCTCGAACGCTTCGATCAGCCGCTGTTTTACTGGCGGGGCTTGCGTCGACCAGGTTCCGTGAAGCGCGATCGCGTAGCGGCTGTGATCGTCCAGCACCGACAACGGGCCCACCGGCGCGTCCCACCCCACCGGGCTCTTAAAATCCATCTGCCACAACTGGTTCGGCGCGCCGCGCTCGAAGCGTCCCACCGCCGCGCGAAACCGGTCCTGCGGTCGCACCCATCCGCGCCGCAACAGAATCCGATGCACCGTGATCACCGGCAGGTGGATCTCTTCCCGCGCGAGCAGCACCTGCAACTTGCGCGCGCCCCAATCCGGCCGCTGCTCTCGGAGCGCGACGACGCGCTCTTCGACCTCCGTCGGCGTCTGCCTCGGACTGCTCCGGGGGCGCCGACTCTTCTCCACTACGCCGGCGATTCCGCCCGCCGTGTAACGCCGCAGCCACTCGTAACCCGTCGGCCGCGAGATCTCAAACTCCGCGCACAACGCGCGCATCGTCTTGTCGCCGCGCGTCGCGCTCACCACAAACCGCACTCTCTGATCGTCTACGTTCACGGTTGACCACGCCATCCTCGCCCCCTCTCGAGGGCGCGTCATCCCCTCATCCCTCGATCACTCGTTCCGCCGAGTGTAAAGGATGTCCTGATAACGCTCTGTAAAGGATGTCATGAGACTGAACACACTCCTGCCTGTGCGCTTTTCAGCTAGTTTCCCAAACCCAGGGTGCGCACTTGACCATTTCCAATCCTCGGGCCTTGCAGCCAATTTTGCCCTTACCGGATTCCATTCTATATACCGCCGAATACGCTCGAACTCCGCCGCGCCCCTAACCCAATGGTCGAACGATTCGTCCTGCCAGAAAGGCTTCCCGGTCCTGCCGAGCACTGCATTTGCATCCCGCGCGGCCGCGCCTTTGATCGAATTTGTGATCCGCGCTAAGGCCAGACGCGGTTCGAGCAGGATGTGGACGTGATTCGGCATGATCGTAAACGCATGGAGCTCATAATGCTTGAGGTCGGCGCCCCGGAGGATCGCGCATTCCACGCAATCGGCGATCTTCGGGTCTGCCAGCCAGAGTGGTCCCGAGCGAGCTATGTCCAGTGATCGGTCCAGAGCGATGAATTTTCTGCCCCAGTCCGTGCTGCTGGAATTCTCCGCACGTGCGCTTCGCGAGTAGCCCGGCGGCTCCTGATCGCGCGGCTTGCGTGGCAAGGAACCAAACAGCCGCCGAGTTAGGAAAATGGACCTCCCTTCCGGCTGCCAGTGCGGCAGATTGCGCCGATAAAATGTCATTATTCTGCTCGCCTGCGCCTGCACAGCCAGGAGTGGTTGTGCCACAAAAATCAACCTTAGAGTGCCTGCGCTTGCGAGTGGAATTCGGCGCGGATTTGGGCGGTGAGGCTCGGAGGCGGCGACGGGGGTCGCACCCGGCTCGGCGATGTCCGCGGTGCGAAAGCCGCGAGCGAGGGCGCGGTCCACGGCGGATTCGATGGCCTGGGATTCGGCGGCGAGGCCGAAGGATTCGCGCAGCAGGAGCGAGGCCGAAAGGATGGCGCCGAGTGGCGAGGCAACGTCCTTCCCCGCGAGTGACGGAGCCGAGCCGTGAATCGGCTCATAGAGTGCTGGCTGGCCCTCGCCGCCGCGGCTCATCGAGGGGATCAGGCCAATCGAGCCGGCGAGTGCCGCGGCTTCGTCGCTCAAAATATCGCCGAAAAGATTGGAAGTGAGAATCACGCCAAACTGCGCGGGCCGCAGCAGAATCTGCATGGCGGCGTTATCCACATAGAGGTGCTCGAGAGCCACGCCGGGATATTCGGGCGCGAGAGTCGTGACGGTCTGCCGCCAGAGCGCTGAGGTGGCCAGCACGTTGGCCTTGTCTACACTAGCCAGAGGGCGATTGTGCGCGGCGGCGCGGGCGAAGGCGTAGCGGGCCACGCGCTCGATTTCCATGGCGGAGTATTCGGCGGTGTCCAGGGCGCGGGCGGCGCCTTTTTCGCCGTGGAATTCGTGCGCGCCGAAATAGATGTCACCAGCAAGTTCGCGAACAATTTCAAAATCGCAATCCCGGATGCGCTCCGGGCGCAGCGGCGAAATCCCCACGAGCGCGGGCCGCAGGCGGATGGGGCGGAGATTGATGTAAAGGTCGAGAGCCTTGCGCAAGCCGAGCAAGCCCGATTCCGGGCGCTTGGCGAGCGGGAGCAAATCCCACCGCGGGCCTCCGACCGCGCCGAGCAATATGGCGTCGGCGGAGCGGCAGCCGGCGAGCGTTTCCTCGGGCAAGGGCACGCCGGAGCGCTCGATGGCCGCGCCACCGAAGGCAAGCTCTCGAAATTCGAAGCGATGGCCAAAGGCGGCGGCGCAATCCTCAAGCAGTTGGACGGCGGCGCGGGTGACTTCGGGGCCGATGCCATCTCCCGGCAACACGGCGATTGTCTTTCGCAGTCCGGCCATGAATGGTTTCCCTGGGTTTTCAGCGCACAGTAGAGGTTTTCGGGCCCGCGCCGGCAGGCTCGTGCGCGAGCGAGCGGCGCACCTGGTGATAAATCGAGAGCAGATCGCGGTCGGTGATTTCCTTTTCCGCGTCGGCGCGGGCGATGATGAGTGGATAGCACTCGGCAAGCTCCGCGTCCGTGACTTCGTAGCCCAGGTCGGCCAGGCGCGCGCGAAATGCGTTGCGCCCGGAATGCTTTCCGAGCACCAGGCGGCGCGCGGGCACGCCGACCTTTTCCGGATTGATGATTTCGTAGGTGAGCGGATTTTTCAGGATGCCGTCCTGATGGATGCCGGCTTCGTGCGCGAATGCATTCGCGCCTACGACCGCTTTGTTCGGCACGACGGGCACGCCGGTTATGGTGGTAAGCATGCGGCTGACCGGATAGAGCTTTTCCAGGCGGAGATGGGTGGCTACGGCGTAGTGGTTCTGGCGGACGTGCAGCGCCACGGCCAGCTCTTCGAGCGAGGCGTTGCCGGCGCGCTCGCCGATGCCGTTGATGGTGCATTCGATCTGGCGCACGCCGGCCTCGATGGCGGCGAGGGAGTTGGCGACGGCCAGACCGAGGTCGTCGTGGCAGTGGGCGCTGAGCACAACTTCGGGATGGGCGGCGAGGCGCGCGCGGATTCCGCGGAACATTTCGGCGTATTCGTCGGGCGTGGAATAGCCGACGGTGTCTGGCAAGTTGATAATCGTCGCGCCGGATTCGACGGCGGCGAGTACCGCACGCGAAAGATAATCCATTTCCGTGCGGCTGGCATCCTCGGCGGAAAATTCGACTTCCTCGCAGTGGCGGTGCGCGAAGGCCACCATTTCGGCGATGCGTGCGAGGGCTTCTTCGCGCGTGGTGTGCAGCTTGTATTTCAGGTGCAGGTCCGAAGTGGCAAGGAAGAGGTGCAGGCGGGGCTTGGCGGCCGGCTCGATGCCGCGCAGGGCGGCTTCGATATCGTCCCGGCGCGCGCGGGCCAGGGCGGCTACGCGGCAATGCTTGATTTCGCTTGCTACGGCTCGCGTGGCTTCGAGATCGCCGGGAGAGGCGATGGGGAAGCCGGCTTCGAGCACGTCCACGCCCAGCTCTTCGATCTCGCGGGCCAGGCGGAGCTTTTCCTCGCGATTCATGGAAAAGCCGGGGGATTGCTCGCCGTCGCGCAGGGTGGTGTCGAAGATTTGGACGATGTCCATGGACGCTCCTCGGAGCGCTTCCAGTAGAGCGCGAAGGAGGCATGGAGTCCAATTTATAATTGTTGCAGAGTGAATAAATCGCGCTTATAAAGGGAGGGACGGTCCCGGGAGGGCCGCCCGCATGGATTTGGCATCGCTTTTGGTGTTTCAGACCGTGGCGCGCGAGAAGAGCTTTTCGCGCGCGGCCGAAAAGCTCTATCGCACGCAGCCCGCGGTGAGCATTTCAGTGCGCAAACTCGAGGAGTGGGTGGGCCAGCCGCTTTTCGTGCGCGGCTCGGGAGCCGGGATGCTGACCGACGCGGGCGCGCTGGTGCTGGAATACGCCGAGCGCATGTTGAATATGCGCGAGGAAATCCGCAAAGAGATCAAGGAGCTGCAGGGCCTCGAGCGCGGGCAGGTGTCCGTGGGCGTGAACGAAAGCTCGATCCATGCGCTGCTGCCGGCGCTGGGGCGTTACCGCGAGCTGCATCCCGGGATTCACATCCGCGTGCAGCGGGTGTTTTCACGCGACGTGCCGCGCGAAGTGCTGAATCACCATCTCGATCTCGGCGTGATTTCCTACCTGCCGGAGGAGCGCGAGCTGGCCGCCACGGAATTCTACCGGGATTCGCTCGCGCTGGTGGTATGGCCCGGGCACCGGCTGGGGAAGAAGCGGGAAGTGGATATCAGCGAGCTGGGGGAAGAGGCGTTCGTGGCGCACATCGTCGAATCGCCCTACCGCCAAAAAGTGCTGCAGATGTTCGCGCGCTACCGCGTTCCCTGCCGGATGGATATCGAGCTGCCGACAATCGAGAGCATCAAGAGGTTTGTGGAGATGAAGAAGGGAGTGGCCATCGTGCCGCGGATGTGCGTGAAGGGCGAAATCGAGCGGGGCGACCTGCGCGAATTGAGCCTGCGGCAGATGCGCATCCACCGGCGGCTTTACTTGATCTACCGGCAAGACCGGCCGCTCGCCGCCGCCGCGCAGGAGCTGATCGAAGTCCTGCGGAGAAAGCCGCGCGCTTCCTCCCGAGGAGTCTAGCTCCGCCGTTGCGAGGCGATGTACGCCGCGCCCATCAGAGGACAGTCCTCGTTGAGCACAACGTGGAAGGGAATCTGGGCGATAAAAGCCTGCATTTTTTCCTTGCGTGTGGCGGCGGATACGAATCGCTCATCCTTCAGCCTCGGCAGGATTTTGGCCGCGATGCCCCCGGCAATGTAGATTCCGCCGCGCGCCACGGTGCGCACCGCCAGGTTCCCCGCCTCCGAACCGTACATCTCTATCCACATGTTAAGCGTGGAGGCACAGATGGGACATTCCCCCGAAAGTCCCCGCTCGGTGATTCCCGGGCCTGAGTCGGCGCCCGGCGTGTCAAAATCCGGATGGCGGAGATCGGGATTGAGGAATTCGTGGACCCGCTGAAATCCGCTGCCCGCGAGGACGGTTTCCACGCTGACGAACGGAAGGCGCGCCTTCAGGAATTTCCACAATGCGCCCTGCTGTTCCGTGCTGGGGGCGAAATCAGCGTGGCCGGCCTCGGTCGCCAGGGCCAGGTGGCGCTCGCCATCCCAAAAAAGGATGGCTTCGCCCAGGCCTGTTCCGGCGGCGATCACGGCTCGCGGGGCGTGGGGAGCGGAGACGCCGGGATTGATGGTCTGCAGGTCGTCGGGTCCCATGAGGCCGATGCCGTAGGCGTCCGCCTCGAGATCGTTCAAGAGCCATACGCGCTCGAGGGACAGATGTTTCGATAGCACCGCCCCATCCACGACCCAGGGCAGGTTGGTGGCGTGGACGGCGTTGTTAATGACGGGCCCTGCGATTCCGAACGCCGCGGAGGCGATTTTTGCGGGGTTCTCATGCAGAAAATCCTTGACCATTTCCAGCAGGCCGGGCTGGTCCAAGCTGATGTAACGCTTGTGGGCCAGGCGGACCAGCTTTCCCTGCTGCTCTTCGAACAGACCGAGATTCGTCTTTGTCCCCCCGATGTCACCCGCAAGAATCATCCATTCCTCCAGAGTCTAGGATTAAAAACGAAGCAAAAAGTTACGCCAGGATAGTCACTTCAAAGCACGCGCCAGTGGCGGCCGTCGGACGCGGTCAAATCATCGGCAGCCCGCGGCCCCGCGCTCCCCGCCGGATAATTGGGGAAGGGCGGCGGCAGAGCTTTTTGCCACGCATCGAGAATGGGGTCCACCAGCCCCCAGGCGGCCTCCACACTGTCGGCACGGTCAAAGAGCGTGGCATCACCGCGCAAGCAATCGTTGATGAGGGTGCTATAGGCGTCGCTGGGAGCCCCGCCGAAGGCTTCCCGGTAGCGAAAATCCATGGTCACCGGGCGGATGTGCATCTGCGCGCCGGGCGATTTGGTGCCGAAGGAAAGGGAGATTCCTTCGTCCGGCTGAATATTCAGCACCAGCATATTCGGCTGGAGATTCTCGCCTTGGAACACCAGGTGAGGCGCCTCCTTGAACTGGATGGCCACTTCCGTCACGGGCCGCGCCAAGCGCTTGCCGGTGCGCAGGTAGAAGGGCACGCCGCTCCAACGCCAGTTGTCGACGAGGAGCTTCAAAGCCACGAACGTCTCGGTCGAAGAGGTGGAACTCACGCCGGGCTCCTGGCGGTATCCGGGCACGGGCGCACCGTCGACAGTTCCGGGGCCGTACTGGCCGCGCACGACCCATTTCCCGAGCATCTCCCCGGCAAACGGCCGGATGGATTGCAGCACTTTGATCTTTTCATTGCGAACGGAGGTGGCATCGAAGGCCGCGGGCGCTTCGAGCGCCACGAGCGACGTGAGCTGCAGCACGTGGCTCTGGATCATGTCGCGCATCGCTCCCGTGGATTCATAGAACGCCGCGCGGCGTTCCACTCCCAGCGATTCCGCCGCGGTAATCTGCACATTATCAATGTAATTGCGGTTCCAGAGCGGCTCGAAGATGCCGTTGCCGAAACGGAACACGAGCAGATTCTGTACTGTCTGCTTCCCGAGATAATGGTCAATGCGATAAACCTGCGATTCCTCGAAGACATCCAGCACCCTCTCGTTCAAATCCTGCGCGGAGGCCCGGTCGTGGCCGAACGGCTTTTCGATAATGATGCGAGTCCACGATTTTTCCGTCTTGGGCTGCGCCAGGCCCGCCTTCCCGAGCTGCTCGATGATGTGCGGATAGACGTCCGGCGGAGTGGCGAGATAAAAGAGACGATTCCCGGCAAGCTGCGCTTCGCTATCGAGTTCTTCGAGGCGCTTCGCCAGACGCCGGTACGATTCCGGATCGTCGTAATTCCCCGTAAAATAATCCAACTGCTTCAGGAAATTCTCCCGGCGGGCGCCCTGCGCCCCTGCTCCTTCGTCCTTCGGCAAGTCTTCTCCGGCGCCGCGGCGGAAGTCATCGTCGCTCATGTGCGTGCGCGCAAACCCCAAAAGACGGAACCGCGGAGCGAGACAATCGTGCCGCGCCAGGTCGAAAAGAGCCGGCAATAGCTTGCGATGCGCCAAATCGCCCGAGGCGCCGAACATCACAATCACGCAGGGGTCGCGCGGAACCTCACAGTAATACGGGTCCCCCTGGGGCATCGCAGCGACATCGGTCGGACGGCTGGTCATCTCTCCCTTATCTATCCCTTATCCGAATCTTCCCTTTTCGCACAAAAGTCCCAAAACGGGCCTGCCTTTATCTCAGAATTGCGCCTGCACCGCAAGAACCTAACTCATTAATTGTACAAGGATACCAGGGCATCTGTCCCGGACGACCCCCTCCCACATCTTATTTTCTGCGCCGCGGGATCCGGAACGTGTTAGGATTTCGATGATCTCCCGGCAAGGGAGGATGCATGAAGTTTCGCAATCTGCTGGCTCTCCTGGTTCTCCTCCTCGGAAGCGCATCCCGCTGCCATACCCAGGGTATGGACCCTAGCATGAATGGATCGGGCAACGGATCCATGGGGTCCATGGGGACCATGGAGTACTCGATCAGCGGCAATGTCCGTGATAATGCCACAGGGCAGGCGGTCAATGGCGTCCGCGTGGACTTGAAGCGCGAAGGGATAACTGTGGGAAGCACGGTTACAACAAACAATGGCGGCTTCCAATTCAATTCCACGCCTAGCGGAGAATATGTCGTCGAAGTGCAAGCGGACGGCTACGAGACGGCCGAGCAAGAGGTGGATATCACGGAGGCGCCGGCGGATGGCGTCTCCATAGATCTCAGGAGGCGGCCCGGCGGCTCTCCCGCGGGATCGGGCGGCGCCGCCATGTCCGCGCATGAGTTGAGCGTCCCGCCGAAAGCCCGCGACGCCTATAACAAGGGCATCGGCCTGATGCGTTCAAATCCAGACTACAAGGCTGCGATTGCTCAGTTCCAGCGCGCCATCGCGATTTTCCCGGATTACTACGAGGCCTACGCCGTCGAAGGAGTCTCCTACATGGCGCTCGGAGATGAGCCGTCCGCCGAGCAGGCCGTGCGGAAGTCCATTGAGCTTAGCTCCGGCAAATATCCAGAGGCTATCTTCCTGCTGGCGGCGATTCTCAATAAATCCGCGCGGTTTCCGGAAGCCGAGACCATGGCGCGGCAGGCAATCGCCCTTGACGCTACGGCCTGGCAGGGATACTTCGAGCTGGGGCACGCTCTTTCAGCGCTCAATCGGCCGCAAGAAGCGGAACCGAACGCGATCCGGGCGCGCGATCTGAATCCGGCGAATCCCAGGGCCTTTTTGCTCCTCGCCAATATCCACATTCAGCTCAACAACAACGCCGCCGAACTGCAAGACCTCGATGGCTATCTCAAAATCGCGCCGCCCGGGCCGCAGACGGACGCGGTTCGCAAAAGCCGCGACCAATTGCAGAAGAGTGTCCCGGATGCGCAAGCGCAACCCCAGCCGCAGCCTGCCAAGCCCCAGCCTTGATTTTTTCTTTTCCTCCCAATCTTCGCGCCATGACGCTGGAATTTGCTCCGTGCTTGCAGTATCTTCATTCCTGGAAAAGTTCACGGGAGGCATTTCCATGGCCGAAGAGAAACAACCGGACTCCGCTGCGGCGGGCGCGCAAACAGTCCGTATGGTGAAGTGCGTGAAACTCGGCCGCGAGTTGCCCGGCCTCGACCGGATTCCCTGGAAAGGCGAAATCGGCAAGCGCGTCTATGACAACGTCTCGAAGGAAGCCTGGAAGGCGTGGGTGGAACACTCGAAGATGCTTATGAACGAATTCCGCCTCAATCCGCTCGATCCCAACTCGCTGAAGGTGATGGAAGAGCAGATGGAATCATATTTTTTCGGCATTGGCGCCAAACCTCCCGAAGGCTACGTCCCGCCGAAGCATTAGAAGTTGTCTTGGCGGTAACAAACCGTCTCACAAAATGTCGAACGGTTAGGAGTTTGACCGCTGCGATTGTTTGTACTTCTCCGCTCATTCCTCATGGTAGGTTTCCGGGTGGCCCTGTTCCAGCAAAGCCGCTGCCGCCTCAGCATCCTCCTCTAGGACGCAAAGCTTGACGCCTCCCAGCGCATTCGACCAGAACCAATCCATCCGGATCATGTTCTCGTCGCCGAGAAAGCACTCGATACCCGCTGAATCGAGGACACTCTTGGCCACCAGAGCCTCGGGAGCGCTCGTGTACCGACGGAGGATCACGATCTTAGATGGTTCTTCCTTCTTCGGGGCTGAATCACGCAGCGTGATTCCCAGCTTTCGTCGCGAGATCTCCTTTTTCAACGCCTCCCGCGCCAGATCCGTAAGCGACCACGCTTCATTCGCGAGCTTTTCGAGCTCGCCTTCGCTCATCTCCGCGTAGGCTTGAGCCAGCCTCTGCCGCTCCGTCTCCGGGTTAGGGGTACTCATGGTGGGCGCAGTATACGCGCAAGCCAACGCTCATCCGAATCGCACGGCGCTAAACGCGGCACGGATCGTAGAGCGGCAGCTGCGCGCGGCCTTGCAATTCAATCCTTCCGTACTAAGATAGATCATGGACTTTTTAATCGAAGTTGGGCGTCACAGTCGGAGTCAACGCCGCGCGGGAGAGTGCATCTCGACATGACAACTGCCTCGAAAAATTCGTTCGCGAGTCGTGCCACGCTGCGCGTGGGCGGCGATTCGTTCAATATCTACCGTCTGGACGCTCTCGCGCGCGCGGGAGTCGGCAACGTCGAGCGCCTTCCATTCTCGCTGAAAGTTCTGCTCGAAGGCCTTCTGCGGCACGAGGACAACCATTTCGTGCATCCCGCGGACATTCGCGCGCTGGCGGCCTGGGACCCCTCGAGGGCTGCAGGCGCCACGGAAAAGGAAGTCTCCTTTATGCCCGCGCGCGTCCTGCTCCAGGATTTTACCGGCGTTCCGGCCGTAGTGGACCTCGCCGCGATGCGAGACGCCATGCGCGACCTGGGCGGCGATCCCAAAAAAATCAATCCGCTGCTTCCCGCGGAGCTGGTGATTGACCACTCCGTGCAGGTGGATCGGTTCGGCACAACCGGCGCTTTCGCCTTCAACGCCGAGCTCGAAATGCAGCGCAATATCGAGCGATACGCCTTTCTCCGCTGGGGCCAGAAAGGTTTCGAGAATTTCAAGGTCGTCCCGCCGGATACGGGCATCTGCCACCAGGTAAACCTGGAATATCTTTCGCGCGTCGTCTTCAGCGAGCAGCAGGACGGCGCGTGGGTCGCGTTCCCCGATTCGCTCGTGGGCACCGATTCGCATACGACGATGGTCAACGGCCTGGGCGTATTCGGCTGGGGCGTGGGCGGGATCGAGGCGGAAGCGGCGATGCTCGGCCAGCCCCTCTCGATGCTGATTCCGGATGTGGTCGGCTTCAAGCTGCACGGCCGGCTGCCCGAAGGCGCCACGGCCACGGACCTCGTCTTGACCGTCACGCAGATGCTGCGCAGGAAGGGCGTGGTCGGGAAATTCGTGGAATTTTACGGCACGGGGCTTACGAGTCTCACCATCCCCGACCGCGCCACGATCGCCAATATGGCGCCCGAATACGGCGCCACGATGGGTTTTTTCCCCGTGGACGCGGAAACGCTCGCGTATCTGCGTTTCACGGGGCGCGGTGAAGACCGCGTGCGGCTCGTCGAAGCGTACACGAAGGAGCAAGGACTCTTCCGCACGGATCAAACCGCCGACCCGATATTCTCGAGCCGCATCGAGCTCGACCTCGCGGCCGTGGTGCCCACGATGGCCGGCCCCAAGCGCCCGCAGGATAGCGTGCCGCTCACGCAAGCGAAGGAGGCGTTCGAGAAATCGCTCACGGCCGCTCCCAAGCACGTCCGCGTGCGAAACAACGGAGACCAGTTCGACCTGAGCGATGGCTCCGTGGTGATCGCCGCCATCACGAGCTGCACGAACACCTCGAATCCTTCGCTGATGCTCGGCGCGGGCCTGCTGGCGAAGAAGGCCGTCGAGCGCGGGCTTCGCTCGAAGCCCTGGGTGAAGACCAGTTTCGCGCCGGGCTCGAAGGTGGTGAGCGATTACCTGGAAAAGTCCGGCCTGATGCCCTACCTCGAATCGCTGCGCTTTCATCTGGTGGGCTACGGCTGCACCACGTGCATCGGCAATAGCGGCCCGCTTCCGGAATCCATTGGTAAGGCGATCAGGGATAATAATCTTGTCGCTGTGTCGGTGCTCAGCGGGAACCGCAATTTCGAGGGGCGCATCAATCCGCTGTGCCGCGCGAACTATCTGGCTTCGCCGCCGCTGGTGGTGGCTTACGCGCTGGCCGGGCGGATGGATTTCGACATGGCCACGGAGCCCCTGGGCACGGATTCATCCGGGCAGGGCGTATTTCTTCGCGACATCTGGCCGGCGCCCGGCGAAGTGGAATCGGCGATGCGCAGTTCCGTTTCGAGCGACATGTTCCGCAAGGAATATGCCGCCGTTTTCACGGGCGACGAGCACTGGCGCGCCCTGCCCGTTCCCGAAGGCGATCTGTACTCCTGGGACGCGAAATCCACATACATCAAGAATCCGCCCTTCTTCGAGAACATGCCGGTCTCGCCCGCGGAGCTCAAGGATTTGTACAATCTCCGTGCGCTCGCCGTGCTCGGCGACAGCATCACCACCGACCACATTTCTCCCGCCGGCTCGATTCCCGCGGATAGTCCCGCTGGGAAATACCTGATTTCACTGGGCGTCGAGCCGAAGGATTTCAATTCGTATGGCGCGCGGCGCGGCAACCATGAAGTGATGATGCGCGGGACCTTCGCCAATATCCGCTTGCGCAACCGCCTCGCTCCGGGCACGGAAGGCGGCTGGACGATCCATCAGCCGGGCGGCGAAAAAATGACGATCTACGACGCGGCCATGAAATACCGCGCCGAAGGCGTGCCGCTCATCGTGATCGCGGGCAAGGAATACGGCTCGGGGTCGTCGCGCGACTGGGCGGCGAAGGGAACGATTCTTCTCGGCGTGCGCGCTGTGCTGGCGGAAAGCTTCGAGCGCATCCACAGGAGCAACCTCGCTGGCATGGGCGTTCTGCCGCTCGAATTTATGCCAGGCGAAAATGCGGAATCGCTGGGACTCACGGGACTGGAGGTGTTCGCTCTCGAAGGCCTCGCCTGGGATTTCCAGCCGCGCAAGAAAATCGACGTGCGCGCGCGCGGCGCAGACGGCAAGGAAAAGACTTTTACCGCCATCGCGCGCGTGGATACGCCCTTCGAGGCCGCCTATTACCGGAACGGCGGCATTCTACCGTACGTCCTCCGCCAGATGCTGTAACGCAGGGAGCGCGCGCCTACTAATTTTTCTTCTTGCCGAAGAGCCCACCCAAGGCGCTGGCGGCACCGCCGGCGCTTCCTGCTCCGCCCTTAAGCAGACCGCCGGCCATCCCGCTGGCCATCCCGCCGATGTCCGGCAGGAAAATCGGGTCCGAAGTGGTGCCCGTAATCTTGAAGGGGATGCCGCCGCCCGATTGAGACTTCCCTCCTCCCGTGAAGGATGAAAGCCCCGAAGTCATCGAACCGATACCTCCTGCCATCTTCGCGGACATTTTGCAATCGAGTTTGCCGGCCGAGCTGACATTTGCGGTGCCGGTGATCGTTCCGATGGACGGGATGACGAGATTCACGTTGTTCGCCTGCGTTCCCGTGGGATCCTGGCGGACATTCGCGCTAAACGTCTGGATCTCCGTATCCGACCCGCCGCCCTTCCCGAGTCCCGCGAAAGACCCGAGCGCCCCCAGCTTGCTACTGAGACTGAAGCCCGCCATCGTGCCATTTGAGAGATTTACCGGACCGATGACCGTAAGTCTGTCCACGGGCCCGCTCAGCGTGAGGTTCACGCTGAGCGTTCCGCTCTTGAGCGACGCTCCGGAGGGAAGCGTCACTCCCACGGCCGGCAGCACGCCTTCAAGGTCTGGAGCGGACATTCCCTGCCCGGCCATTTTCATTTGAATCGTGGTCACCGTTCCGGCCATGTCGTAGGTCCCGGTCAGGACGGCCAGCGCGCTGCCGATGTGCACGTCGCCTTTTTGCAAGACGCCCGTTTGGCGCGCCAAATCGAGGTTCGTTTGGTAGTCGATATTTACGGGCACGCTCGAAGGCGCTCCGGCAGGAACCAGCTTGATTTTATCCGCCTTGAGCGTGCCCTGCGAATTCATCTCGTGTCCATCGGACGTAACGTTGCCCGTGAAATCAACCAAGCCGGCAAGACCGGAGGAGGGATCGACGAATCCGGTGGCGGCAATATCGAGACCCGCGACATCGATGGTGGCATCAATGGGCGTGAGCGAGGCATCCGTGCTGTTGATGGGGCCTGCCTTCCCCTCCAGTTTTATCGTGCCGCCACCCGGTGTATTGGCCGTGAGCTTGAAGGGAAACTGCGTTGTGTAGGAAAGATCGGAGGCTTCCAGATTCACGCCCTGGTAGGTGTGCGTTTTGCCTCTGCCGCCAGCGGTGCCCACGACAATCGTGCCGTTTGAAATGTCCAGCTTTTCCACGGATATGTTCGCGGCCGAATTGGAGCTTTCCGATTGCGGCTTCGACGCCCCGCTTCCCAGGCTGGAGTAATTCCACTTCCCCGAAGGCGAACGCAGGAGCGATACCTGCGGATCCGTCACGGTGAAGGAGCTAACCTCGATCTTCTTCGAAAATATCAGCGGGAGGATAGCCACGCCCGCGGTCAGTTGCTTGGCTTGCAAAAACGGCGTGTGGCTGAATGCGGGATCATCGGCGATGGAGACTTCGTCCATCGAGACGCCGCCGGAAAGTATGGAGAGATGGATGTTTCCAATTTCCACTTGGCGGCCCAGAGCGGTTGAGAGGTCGGTCTCGAGCGTGGGCTTGTACTTGTTCACGTCAACGAAAAGCGGGAGAGCGATGACGATCACGATCAACACGACGATCACAGCGCCGACGATTATCAGGGCCTTTTTAACCAAGGACTTTTTCATTTTAGCCAGCCTCCGCGGAGAGTTTCTTGAGAGAGACGCGCCGTACGGGTCCGCCTGGGAACCCCATCATACTCCCCGGACCAGCGGGCGGCAATCGGCCGCCGTCCTGGCGGACTTACATCGCACCCGGCAGAAAGCGCGGGGCGCAATCTACAAGTGCATTGGATGTTTTGAAACGCATGAAGGGAACAAGCCGGGCTGGCTCAAGACGAGTAGCGACGATTCGCGGCGGGGCGGCAGGTTTACCGCGTACGCCAGAAATACGATGCGGGATGAACAAATTCGATGCCCACGCGCGCCCGTCCCTGGGTGCGCTCGCCGACGTGCGCCACGCGGCATTCCTGTTCAGCTTGATTGCGCATGTTGATCAGGAACAGGCGTTGGCCGCGCGCCACAATGCTTTCGAGGGCCAGAAGGCAGCCATCTTTATTGGCGTCCACGGTTTCGGCTTGCTCGTGAAAGGGCTGCTTCTCCACGTCCGACCCATAGACCAGCACCTGCACGGAATATCTGTGGCGCAGAATTTTCCGCCGGTCGGGGACGAGCGGCACGGGCTTTACCGCGCGGCCGGCGACGCGCGAGCAAGACCTCTGTCGTTCTGCTTGTTTTATCGCTTCCCAGATGCGGCTCACGGCCGTCTCCCAAGTGACTGGCCCGCTTCAGCCTGTGCCCCAACAATAGCGATCTGCCTGCCTTACGAGGGGAAAAGATTCGAGCCGGTTTCCCATTCGGCAAAGGGCTATCCGCCGGGCGAGGAGCGATGAGCAGGCCTTGACGGTGGTTCCTGGACCCGCTAGGATAAGAACAGGTGTTACTGGATAACACTCAAGGCAATCCATGAGAACGACACAAACGATGACGATTTCTCTGCCGCCCGCGATGGTGCGGCGATTCGAGCAGGTTCGGAAGGCGGAATCTCGCACGCGCTCCGAGCTTGTCCGCGAAGCCCTGCGCGCCTATTTTGAGAGCCGGTATCCGGCAGTGCCGGCCACGAAGGCGGAACTCGCTGCCCTCCGGCGCGGCCGCGCTGCCTTTCGCCGGGGAGAAGCTGTATCATTGAACCAATTCCTCCATGACTTGGAGCCTCCAGCTCACCGACCCCGCCCAAAAGGAGTTTCGAAAACTTCCTCCAAAAGATCAGGCGCGCGTTAAGGCAGCGCTCCTCGCCATGGAACAAGATCCGTTCCAAGGCGATATCAAGCGGCTCAAGGAGCAACCCACTGCCTGGAGGCGCCGCGTCGGGAATTATCGGATCGTCTACGACCTCTATTTCGACGAACGTTTGATCGTGGTTGCAGGAATCCTGCGCCGAACTTCGACGACTTACTGACGCTGGCCAAAGCGTCTTGCCATGCGAGATGCCGGGGAAGGTGGCCGCCGTGGCCTTGGGAAACCGAGACTTCGAAACCAGCCCGCATCGCCGAGTGACAATGCCGCGCGCCGCGCTTAAAATAAATGTTCGCGCTCGGGCGCCACGACGGATGTCTCAAAACCACAACCAATTTTCGCGCGTTCGCGTGCTCATCTTCGATCTCGATGGCACGCTGATTGATTCCAAGCTCGATCTGGCGCTTTCCGTCAACGCCATGCTCGAGCACATGCGCCGCTCGCCGCTCGCGCACGAGACCATTTACAGCTACGTCGGCAATGGCGCTCCGCAGCTCGTCCGGCGGGCGCTCGGCGAAGGGGCCACGGACGCGGAAGTCGATGATGGCCTAGCGCATTTCCTTTCCTACTATCATGCGCACATGCTCGACAACACCACGGCCTATCCCGGCGTGCGCGAGGGCCTGGAACTGCTGCGAGCCCACGCCATGGCGGTCCTCACGAACAAGCCGGTCGTCTTCAGCCGCGAAATACTCGAACGCATGGGCCTGGCGCGCTATTTCCGGTTTGTGTATGGCGGGAACAGTTTCCCAACGAAGAAGCCCGACCCCATGGGCGTGGAAGTCTTGCTGCGCGATTTGGCGGCGGAGCCGGGCGAAGCCATGATGGTGGGAGATTCCGATGTGGATGTGCGCACGGCGCGCAACGCCGGCGTGTGGGCCTGCGGCGTGAGTTACGGTCTGGGCTCGGAGGGCCTGCGCGCTCATCCGCCGGACCTGATGCTCGCAAGCCTCGCCGATCTTCCTGCGCATCTCAATCAGCGCGGCGGTTAAGAAGGAGCGCCGCCTCTTCAAATTATTTTTTGCCGTAGGCGGACTTGTACCACGCCCAGGTGCGCTGCAAGCCTTCCTCGAAAAGCACGCGAGGCTCGTAGCCAAGCACCTTGCGCGCAAGCGATATATCGGCCTGCGAATCGCGGATATCGCCCGTGCGCGGCGGGACGTATTTCGCCTCTATCTTTTTCCCGGTAATCTTTCCGAGCAGTTTCAGCACTTCGTTCAGCGTGATGCGCGCGCCCGTGCCGCCATTGAACATTTTTCCGGAAGCGCCCGGGGCTTCGCAGGCCCGCAGCGTTTCATCCACCACGTTTTCGACATAGGTGAAATCCCGCGATTGCTCGCCGTCTCCAAAGACGACCGGCTGCTGCCCTTCGATCACCGCCAGCATGAAGCGCGAGAGCACGCCGGAATATGGCGACGTGGGATCCTGGCGCGGCCCGAAGACATTGAAGTACCGCACGCACGCATTTTCCAGCCCATAGGAGTGCCCGAACGCCTGCGCGTAAAGCTCGCCCGCATATTTCGTCACGCCATAGGGCGAAATCGGCTCGGGCTTCATCGTCTCGACCTTCGGCAGCGTGGGCGTTTCGCCGTAGGCGGAGGACGATGCGGCGTACACGAACCGCCGCACCTTGGCCATGCGCGCCGCCACCAGCACGTTCAGCGTCCCGTCTATATTGATGCGGTTCGTCTCGAGCGGGTCCGCGACGGACCTAGGAACCGACGTGCGCGCGGCGAGATGGATCACGCAGTCCACACCCCGGCAGGCCGCTTCCACGGTGGGCAGGTCCGTGATGCTTCCCTGCTGAAAATCGATTCGCGCGCGGACGTCGGCGAGATTCGACTCCTTGCCCGCGGAAAGATCGTCGAGCACGGTCACGCTGTGGCCGCGGCGAACGAGCTCGTCCACCATGTTGGAGCCGATGAAGCCGGCGCCGCCGGTCACCAGATAGCGCATTTTCGGAATTCCCTCCTGGTAAGGACGGCCCCTGGCGCGCGAATCGCGCGCTTCCGCCTGGGGCCCCGTCATGTAATGATTTGCACCGCGCCTTTAGGTACGCTTGACTATAGCTTGGCCGTTTGCGGCGCGGCAACAAAGATGACCACGCGCGGTTCTTTTCGCGCAACACTTTCGCGCACAATCGAATCTCACTGGGAGCGATGACCACAGTCCACGGAAAATTGAAGCGCGCCATTCTTCTCGCGGCCATCCTCGCGCCGCTTGCGACAATTCTTCCCGTGCTCCTTCCCGCGGCGCCGCCTGCCGGGGAATTGCCCGTGCCGTTTCGCGCGGGGGAGACGCTCGAATACCGCGTCGCGTGGGCCGCCTTTTCCAGCGCCGCCGCGCTGGAATTGAGCGTGCCCGAGCGCCGCAATCTCTTTGGCCGGGAGACGTGGCATCTGCGCGCCACGGGGCACACGCTGAACACCGTCCGCTCGCTCTTCACCATCGACGACCAGTCCGATTCCTATAGCGACGTCGCCACGCTCGAAAGCCGCCAGTATGAAATTCATTTGAACGAATTGGGGCGCAAGCAGGACGAAATCCTGCACTTCGCTTCGGCGGGGCAACCGTCGCGTGCGCCGGGCCCCGTCGTGATGGTTCCCGCGGGCACATACGACCCGCTCGGGGCGCTCTACGCGCTGCGCGGCGTGGATTGGCGGCGCACGCAGGAATTCCGCGTCCCCGTGTGCGACGGCCGCGACGTGTATGAGATGGCCGCGAAGATCGAAGCGAGCGGCGAAAGCGTTGCCGTCGACGCAGGCACCTTCACAGCGACGCACGTCTCGATTTACCTCTATCAGCGCGGCCAGGAACTGCCCGGAAACCGCTTTGACCTCTGGCTCGCCGACAACCCCGCGCGCACTCCCGTCAAGATGCAGGCCCAGCTGCCCCTCGGCACCCTCCGCGTCCAACTCACCCGCGCCACGCAATAGCCGGCAGGCCTTCCCGCGTTGACACGTAGTCCCCCTGGGACCGCCAATCTCCCGATTGGCGTCTTTAGCGGTGGCCCCGTCTGGCACCGGGAATATTGGGACCGGTACATCCGTGACCAGAGACATTTCGAGCGAACGGTTGAGTACATCCACCAGAATCCGGTAAAGGCGGGCTTGGTCGTCACCGCCGAGACATGGCCTTGGAGCAGTGCATTCCCCGGAAACGCCTTCCCTGGGATCCCCTTTCCTGGGAGCGCCAATCTCCCGATTGGCGGGGGACAAAGCGCCGTTCAGGAGAACGGCGTTCCCAGGGTGTGGCACAGCCGCGGATATCTGCCGCATTTTGAAAGCTCCGAGGCGACGCAGCACGTGACCTTTCACTTGGCTGATGGCCTCCCGCAAGCTGTACTGGTGCGATGGGAAGCCGAGCTAAAGACTCTCCCCGCTGAGAAGCGAGACGCCGAGCGGCGCAAGCGGGTGGACGCGTGGATGGATGCTGGTCATGGGTCGTGCGTCCTGCGGAACCCAGGCATCGCCGGCACGGTGCAGGAATCGTTGCTGGCTTTTGATTCGCAGCGTTACCGCCTCCTCGCGTGGGCCGTAATGCCGAATCACGTGCATGTCCTTTTCCAGTCCATGAACGGATGGACAGTCGCTGAAGATCGTCGCTTCCTGGAAGAAGTTCACGGCCCGAAAGATTTGTGATGAACTGCGAAGCGCCGGGAACGCCTTTCCTGGGACCGCCAATCTCCCGATTGGCGTCTTTAGCGGTGGCCCCGTCTGGCACCGGGAATATTGGGACCGGTACATCCGTGACCAGAGACATTTCGAGCGAACGGTTGAGTACATCCACCAGAATCCGGTAAAGGCGGGCTTGGTCGTCACCGCCGAGACATGGCCTTGGAGCAGTGCATTCCCCGGAAACGCCTTCCCTGGAGCCCCCTTTCCTGGGAGCGCCAATCTCCCGATTGGCCCGAAACGAGTCGCCGGGAACCCCACCTCTGCTTCATCACGCGGGGTGAGCGGGATGAATCTCCCAATTGGCGCGAAACAAGGCCCTGGGAGCGCCAATCTCCCGATTGGCGGGGGACAAAGCGCCGTTCAGGAGAACGGCGTTCCCAGGGGCGTCCGCCAACGCTGACCCACCTGATTATCCTCGTCCTCCCCGTGGGCCGCCGCCCGGCAACCCTTCGCGCGTTGACATGTAGTCACTTGTCCTATAATTTCTGAGGTCACCCGTCCACCACTCTGTGTAATCTGAAAGGGTCTGATCATGTTTGAGCAGGCCTTCAAAAACATCGACGACATCCTGCGGAAGGAAGCGGGCTGCACCACGGAGCTCGACTACACCGAGCAGACTTCGTGGCTGCTCTTCCTGAAATACCTCGACGCGCTTGAGCAAGACAAAGCGGACGAAGCCGCGCTTCACGGGAAGAAATACGCCTTCATCCTCGAAAAGCCCTACCGCTGGGAGGAATGGGCCGCGCCCAAGGACAAGGACGGCCAGATTGACCACAACAAAGCGAAGACCGGCGACGACCTGAGCGAATTCGTCACCGGAAAGCTCTTCCCCTATCTCCACGGTTTCAAGCAGAAGGCCAGCGGACCGAACACCATCGAATACAAAATCGGCGAAATCTTCGGCGAGATAAAAAACAAAATATCGAGCGGCTATAACCTGCGCGAGATCATTGACCACATTGACGAACTGCGCTTCCGCTCGCAAACCGAAAAGCACGAGCTAAGCCATCTCTACGAAGCCAAAATCAGGAATATGGGCAACGCGGGGCGCAATGGCGGCGAGTATTACACGCCGCGCCCGCTGATTCGCGCCATCGTCCGGGTGGTCCAGCCCAAAATCGGCGAGCGCATTTACGACGGCGCCTGCGGTTCCGCAGGCTTCCTATGCGAATCATTCGATTACCTGAAATCCCCCGGGAACGCCCCTGGGAACGCCAATCTCCCGATTGGCGCTTCAAAAAATGGCGCTCCCAGACTCAGCACCAAAGATTTCAAGACGCTGCAGGAGCGCACCTTCTACGGCAAGGAAAAGAAATCGCTCGCCTATGTAATCGCCATCATGAACATGATCCTGCACGGCATCGAAGCGCCGAACATCATCCATACGAACACGCTCACCGAAAACCTTGCGGACATTCAGGAGAGGGACCGCTACGACGTGGTGATGGCCAATCCGCCCTTCGGCGGCCAGGAGCGCAAAGAAGTACAGCAGAACTTCCCCATCCGCACCGGCGAGACGGCGTTCCTCTTCCTCCAGCACTTCATCAAAATCCTCAAGGCCGGCGGGCGCGGCGGCGTGGTCATCAAGAACACTTTCCTCTCCAATACGGACAACGCTTCAATGAGCCTGCGGAAGATGCTACTTGAAAGCTGCAATCTGCACACCGTGCTCGATTGTCCCGGCGGCACCTTTCAGGGCGCGGGCGTGAAGACCGTGGTGCTCTTCTTTGAAAAGGGCACAAAGACCCGCAAGATTTGGTTCTATCAGCTCGACCCCGGCCGCAATCTCGGCAAAACCAACCCGCTCAATGACGCCGACCTCGCCGAGTTCGTCAAACTGCAAAAGACATTCGCCGATTCGCCCAAATCCTGGAGCGTGGACGCCAAAACCATCGACCCGAGGACGTTCGACCTCTCCGTGAAAAATCCCAACGGCGGCGAGGCCGTGGCCCACCGCACCCCGCAAGCCATCATGGACGAAATCGCCGCCCTCGACACCGAAAGCGCCGAAGTGCTGCAAACCATCAAGGGGCTACTGTGAGAAATGGCTGGCAGACTGGAACCTTGGGCGAGGTATGTGAAATCGTGAACGGCGGTACGCCGAGGACTGGCGTCGCCGGATATTGGGGCGACGCGCACCTTTGGATCACTCCGGCGGAAATGGGGAAACGCCTTGATCCATACGTGCACGAGACAGAACGCAGGATCACAGACTTGGGGTTACAGAATAGCTCGGCGACGATCCTGCCGCCGAACTCGGTCATCCTTTCGTCGCGGGCGCCGATTGGCCACCTGGTCATAAACACTGAGCCGATGGCTACAAATCAGGGCTGCAAGGGCCTGGTTCCTGCGGGCCATCTTCAATCGAAATTTCTCTATTACTATCTAACGCAGTATTGTAGATTTTTTGAACTCTCTTGGAACAGGGGCCACCTTCAAAGAGCTTTCGGCTAAAGTTGCAAGGAAGTCCCAATCTCCTTCCCGCTGCTCCGCGAACAGCAGCGAATCGTCGGCATCCTGGACGAAGCGTTTGACGGCATCGCCACCGCCAAAGCCAACGCCGAAAAGAACCTCCAAAACGCCCGTGCCCTCTTTGAAAGCCACCTGCAAATTCCGTCTTCACCCAGCGAGGCAAGGGATGGGTGGACACAAAATTGGGCGATCTTTGCCGCAAGATTACGGACGATACTCATGTCACACCGGCCTATACGAGGGAGGGGATTCCGTTTCTATCTGTGAAGAATTTAACGAAGGGTTTCATCGACTTTTCGGACACGCGCTTCATCTCCATCAGGGAGCACCAATTCCTGACAAGACATTGCAAGCCAGTTAGAGATGACATTCTCTATACGAAGGTCGGTACGACAGGAGTCGCCAAAGTCATCGATGTTGACGAGGAGTTCAGTATCTTCGTCAGTGTGGCGTTGCTAAAAATTAAGCACGAAATTATCTTCAATCGCTATCTCGAGCATTTTCTTAACGCGCCGTACGCAAGAGAGCAGGCCCGAAAGAGAACGCGAGGCATGGCCAACAAGAACCTCGTGATTACCGACATAAAAGAAATAGGGATTCACCTTCCCGAATCACTGGATGAGCAACGATTAATCGTCGCCGAGCTCGACTCGCTCGCAGCTGAAACTCACCGCCTCGAAACAGTCTATCAGCAAAAGCTTGCCGCGCTGGAAGAATTGAAAAAATCGCTACTGCACGAGGCGTTCAATGGCCGGCTCTAGCCCTGGGAACGCCAATGTCCCCATTGGCGGGGTACAAGGCGCCATTCAGGAGAATGGCGCTCCCAGGAACAACCAACCCGCCAATCAGGAGATTGGCGCTCCCAGGAGCTTCCCTACGGACGCCCCCAGGGTGTGGCACAGCCGCGGATATCTGCCTCACTTTGAGAGCGCCGACGTCGTGCAGCATGTGATCTTTCACCTGGCGGACAGTCTCCCTCGGGAGGTGCTGTTGCGATTGGAACACGAGTTGAAGGATCTTCCCGCCGAGAAGCGGGATGCCGAACGCCGCAAGCGTTTGGACGCATGGATGGACGCTGGTCATGGCTCATGCATCCTGCGGAACCCAGGCATCGCCAGCATGGTGCAGGAATCGTTGCTGGCTTTTGATTCGCAGCGTTACCGGCTGCTGGAGTGGGTCGTGATGCCGAATCACGTGCACGTCCTTTTCCAACCAATGAATGGATGGACAGTCGCGAAGATCGTGGCTTCGTGGAAGAAGTTCACGGCCCGAAAGATTTGCGACGCCCCCGGGAACGCCGTCCCTGGGAACGCCAATCTCCCGATTGGCGTTTTTAAATCTGGTCCCATCTGGCACCGCGAGTATTGGGATCGCTATATCCGCGACCAGCGGCACTTCGACAAAGCGGTTGAGTACATCCACCAGAATCCTGTGAAGGCGGGGCTGGTTGCCAGGGCTGAGGATTGGGGTTGGAGTAGCGCGTATGAGACGGCCATTCGGGAGATTGGCGTTCCCAGGGAACAACCATGAACGAAGCGGAAACCAGAGCCGAGCACATTGATCCCGCCCTGAAGGCGGCAGGCTGGGGCGTCGTGGACGGCAGTCGCATCCTGCGGGAGTATCCGATCACGCTGGGCCGCATTGAAGGCTACGGGCGCCGCGCCAAACCGCTCATCGCGGATTATGTCCTGGTTTATCGCAACACCAAGCTCGCCGTCGTCGAAGCCAAGGTCTGGGGAGAATCCCTCACCGAAGGTTTGGGACAGGCGAAGAACTACGCTGAAAAACTGGCCATCCGCTACGCCTATTCAACCAACGGCCAGGGCGTCTATGGCGTGGACATGGAAACCGCCAAGGAAGGGATTGTTTCCTGCTACCCTTCGCCGGAAGAGCTCTGGAAGAAAACATTTGCCAAGGAGAACGCCTGGCGCGATCGCTTCGCCGCTGTGCCCTTTGAGGATAAGGGCGGCTACTTCCAAGGACGCTACTATCAGGACCTAGCAATTGAGCGCGTGATGGAGGCCATCGCCGCCGGGGAATCGCGCATCCTGCTGACACTCGCGACCGGCACTGGCAAGACGTTCATTGCGTTTCAGATTGCATGGAAACTTTTTTACAGCCGGTGGAATCTGAGCCGCGAGCCGTCGCGCCGCCCGCGCATTCTATTCCTCGCCGATCGCAATATCCTCGCGGATCAGGCGTACAACGCTTTCTCCCCATTCCCCGAGGATGCGATGGTGCGCATCGCGCCCGAGGACATCCGCAAAAAGGGCAAGGTCCCAAAAAACGCCAGCCTGTTCTTCACGATTTTCCAGACGTTCATGAGCGGGCCGCCGAAGGACGGCAAACCCTCGCCCTATTTCGGCGAGTACTCCGCCGGACTTCTTCGACTTCATCGTAATTGACGAATGCCATCGCGGCGGCGCGAACGACGAAAGCAACTGGCGCGGCATCCTCGACTATTTCGCGCCTGCCGTGCAGCTTGGCCTCACCGCGACGCCGAAGCGCAAGGATAACGTGGATACTTACGCTTACTTCGGCGATCCGGTGTTTGTCTACTCGCTCAAAGAGGGCATCAACGACGGCTTCCTCACGCCGTTCAAGGTGAAGCAGATTTCCACGACGCTGGACGAGTACGTCTACACGCCGGACGACAAACTGATCGAGGGCGAAATTGAAACCGGGAAACTCTACACGGAGCCGGACTTCAACAAGATCATCGAGATCAAGGAACGCGAGGCGCATCGCGTGAAGCTCTTCATGGAGCAGATTGTCCAGAACGAGAAGACGCTGGTCTTCTGCGCCACACAGGATCACGCGCTGGCCGTGCGCGACCTGGTGAGTCAGATGAAAACGAGCAAGGACCCGAACTATTGCCAGCGCGTTACGGCGGACGAAGGCGCGCTGGGCGACCAGCATCTGCGCGACTTTCAGGACAACGAGAAAAGCATCCCCACGATCCTCACCACATCGCAAAAGCTTTCGACTGGAGTTGACGCACGCAATATCCGCAACATCGTGCTGATGCGCAACATCAACACCATGATTGAGTTCAAGCAGATTATTGGGCGCGGCACGCGGCTCTATGACGGAAAGGACTACTTCACAATCTATGACTTCGTGAAGGCGCACCATCACTTCAGCGATCCGGAGTGGGACGGCGAACCGCTTGAGCCGGAGCCGAAGCAGGAGCCCCGGCCCAAGGGTCCGCCCGTTGTGCCGGAACCGAGGCCCGAACCTGTCGGGCGCCCACAGAAGATCAAAGTGAAGCTGGCGGACGGCAAGGCCCGCACGATTCAGCACATGATGGTGACGAGCTTCTGGCACCCGGACGGCACGCCAATGTCCGCGCAGCAGTTCATGGAGATGCTTTTCGGCAAGCTGCCCGATTTCTTCAAGAGCGAGGCCGAACTGCGCGGGCTATGGAGCGCCCCCGACACGCGGTCGAAGCTCCTGCGAGGCTTAGCCGAGAAGGGCTTCGGTGCGGAGCAGATGGCCGAGATGCAGAAGATTATCAACGCGGAGAAGAGCGACCTTTTTGACGTGCTGGCGCACGTCGCCTACGCCTTGCCGACATTGACTCGCGAGGAGCGGGCGGTCCATGCCAAGGTGGGGATCAATAGCCATTTCAATTCAAGGCAGCAGGCATTTCTTGATTTCGTGCTCTCGCACTATGTGAAGGAAGGCGTGCAGGAACTCGACCAGGAGAAGCTGACGCCGCTGCTGCGGTTGAAATATCACGACTCCATCGCGGATGCCACCGCCGATCTCGGCAGGCCGGAAGAGATTGGAAGGGTGTTCGCCGGGTTTCAGAAGTATCTGTATCAACACGCGGCCTGATCGAGTAGCACCCAATTTGGAGGCGTCCTCGGATGGCCGCCTTACTCCTGCATTTGCATTTATTTACGCGATTCTTATATTTACCCTATTGACAACGTAAGGATTCTATGCTATGTTGGGTCGCTTTTGTTGCGCTAGCCTCGTCCTGCCCTGAGTGACGTGGCGAAGGGTGAGGCCGGCGCAACTTATTGAAATGCCATGCAGCGAGGAGCTTGCCCGCCGTGGCGGGAGGGGGATTTCTGTGTCCTTGACGACGCGCTCGGATGCTCGAAACATCGCGGCAGGCGGGGGAAGAAGCTCCCCGTCCTCCGAAGCCTGCTGCGGCAGGCGTAGGCGGATCCAGAATTCTACTCGCAACACGCCGGGAAATAGAAATCGCCGCATCTCCTGTCCTATCAACGACTTAATTTTTTCTAATCGAAACAAAATCAGGGGGGTCGCCGAGTAGAAAAGCGAAGAAATTGCGAATGCCGGATTTCGAGTTTCGGCGAACGGACTAATCTTCGGGGACGACCCAATCATCGGGCGGGAAATCGATTTTCCAGAACAGGGGCGCGGGCGCGACAAATTCAAGGCCGAACTGCGTCTTGCCGGCCTGCGCGGTTCCGATATGGCTCACGACGCACTCGAGGCCCTCATTCGTGGCCAGGTTCGTCACGGTGACCTTCTGGCGCATGGGTATCTCCGCCGAGAGCGAAACCAGCGCCCCATGAGCGTTCACGACGAGCGTGCGCGTCTCTTCCGCGAAATCCTGGCCCTTCGCCGTCTTGCCGATGACGTTCACGGGCACGCTCAAGAGCACGCGCATGCTCCTGCGCCTGGCAGTGTCGGGTGTCCACGCGTGCTGCTTTTCCTTTGCCTTCGCGATAGCCATGGATGACTCCCCCCGATAAACTAGCGTTTCCCAAAGGCAGGGACAATAGTACGAGCGGCCAGCCTGTGTTTTTGAGTAAACAGGGCATTCCCCTTCGACTACGCTCAGGGCAGGCAAACTGCGCGCGCCTGTTTAGCAGGGCACGATTTTTTCGCGGTGCTGCTTGACGTGGCGCGTGGCATTGCGCGAATCCACGACCAGCTTGGAATGGCGGACGATGGCTTCATAGTCGTAGCTGGTATGGTCCGTGGCGATGAGCACGCAGTCGTAGCTTGCCAGGCGGTCCGGTGAAAGCTCGACCGAGCGCAGATTCGAGAAGTCGTAGTGGCGCATCTTGTGAAGCGCCGGGAAATAGGGATCGTTGTAATCGAGTGCCGCGCCGCGATGGGCGAGGAGCTCGAGCAGCTTGAGGGAGGGCGATTCGCGCAGATCGTCCACGTCCTTCTTATAGGCCACGCCGAGCAGTAGCACCTTCGAGCCCTTGATGCTCTTCTGGCGCTCGTTCAGGGCCGTGGCCACCGCCTCGGTCACATGGTAGGGCATGGCCGTATTGACTTCGCCGGCCAGCTCGATGAACCGGGCGGCAAAATCGTATTCGCGCGCTTTCCAGGAGAGGTAATACGGGTCCACGGGGATGCAGTGCCCGCCGAGCCCCGGCCCAGGATAGAAGGGCATGAAGCCGAACGGCTTGGTGGCGGCGCCGTCAATGATTTCCCAGATGTCGAGTCCCATGCGCAGGCAGAGCTGCTTGAGTTCGTTCACCAGCGCGATATTGACGCAGCGGAAGATGTTTTCGAGCAGCTTCACCATTTCGGCCGCGCGTGTGCAGCTCACGGGTACTACCCGGGAGACAATCTGGGCATAGAGCGCGGCGGCGGCGCGTCCGCTGGGCGGGTTGACGCCTCCCACCACCTTGGGAATCTGCGCCAGGCCGTACTGCTTGTTGCCGGGGTCTTCGCGCTCGGGCGAAAAGGCGAGATAAAAATCTGTGGCGATGTCTTCCGCGCTCGCGCCCGAGCCCGGGGCGATGGGGCAGCGCAAACCGCCCTTTTCGAGAATCGGGAGGACGAGCTCCTCGGTGGTGCCCGGGTAGGTGGTGCTCTCGAGGATGATGAGCTGGTTCGGCTGGAGATTCGGGGCGATCGAGTGCGCCGTCTTCTCGACGTAGCTCAGGTCCGGCTCGCGCCGCTCGTCGAGGGGGGTGGGAACGCAGATCAGGACGGCGTCCATGGCGCGGAGGCGGGCGAAGTCCGTGGTGGCATCGAATCGCTTGGCCTCGACGTGCGCGCGGATTTTTTCGGCGGGGATGTGCTGGATGTAGGATTCGCCGGCGTTCAATTTGTCTATTTTGGACTTGTCCACGTCAAAGCCGGTGACGCGCTGGCCGACGTCGCAGAAGCGCAGCGCCAGCGGCAGGCCCACATAGCCGCAGCCGATGATTCCGATTTTGACGTCCTTCCCCGCAAAGAATTCAGGCTTGCGTTCCCCACCCATTCTGCCTCCTCGCGATTGCCATGATGGCCGCTGCCCCGCCACTGGATGCAGCGGGACCCAAGAATCGAACGGAAAACCACTATAGCAAGAATCGGAAGGGTCACACGGAAAGGGGCGGCGGGCGTGCTCAATCTCTCATGCGCCGCCTATGCGGGTGCGGGTCCTCGAATGCGCGTGCCTGACGGCAACGGCGCCAATCAGGAGATTCATCCCGCCCACCCCGCGTGATGAGGTAGAGGTGGCGGTCCCGGAAACGGCAAAGGCAAGATGCCGCGCTGAAGGCTGCGGCGCTACATTTAAACCTTAACGGCAAGGACGGGCCGATGAGGACGCCAATCGGGAGAGAGGCGTTCCCGGCGGGAATAACTTCTAATATTCCGGCTTGGCGGCCATGGCCATCTCCAGCGTGACGCGCTGCTTCTGGCGGTACGCCATGTTGGCCATGTGTCCGGCGACCGCGGAACGGTAGCCGATATCCACCGGCGCATTCGGCGTCTTGCGCGTGCGAATGCAATCCAACCAGTTGGCCATGTGGTTCTGATTGGGGGTCGTGCCAACGAGCGCCGCGCCGGCCGGCCGATTGACTGTCTCGGGATAGTAATGCGTGGCTTCGGCAGACTTGCCGGTCACCATGTCGTTGGTTCCCCAAACATGCTCGACGGTGCCGTCGCTTCCGAGCAAGCGTTCGCACAATCCATAGTGATTGTTGCTGAAAGTGGATTGCCAGGTGACCACCAGATCATTCGGAAAATCGAGCGTGACGACAATCGTATCGGGCACTTCGCGGCCATCCTTTTCCGAGAAGACCCCTCCGGATTGGTACGCGGCCGTGGGCAGAGGCAGATCGAGCGCGGTCATGATCCAGGCAATCTGATGGACCATGTTTTCGGTCACATTTCCGCCGGAAAATTCCCAGAACAACCGCCAGTTGATGAATTTGTTGGCGTCGAAGGGTTGGTCCGGACGGCCGTTGAGGAATGCATCCCAACGGACATTTTGCGCTTTGCAATCGGCGGGTATGGGACGCACCCATTGACCGTGGCCGTGGGGCGTGTTGCGGCTCATCCAGGACTCGACCTGGGTGACCTTGCCGACAATTCCTTGCTTGACCCACGCGCGCGTATCCGCAAGCGCGCCGGAGCTTTCATGCTGCAAACCGATTTGCACCACGCGATCGGATTTCTTCGCCGCAGCCAGGCACTGCTCCGCTTCGGGGATGGACCAGGTCATGGTCTTCTCGGAATAAAGGTCCTTGCCGGCGGCGAGCGTGTCCAGAAAATGGCGCGCGTGGATGTGCAGAGGACTCGCCACGATGACGGCGTCAATGTCGTCCCTCGCCAGCAGGTCCTCGTGATCTCCAAAGATATAGGCTTTCGGAAACATTTCGCGGGCTTGCTGCTGCCGGCCCGTGAAAATGTCCGCGAAGGCCGCGCATTCCACGTTGGGCAAGGCCAGCACGTCACGGAGGTCCATGTGGCCGCGGTCGCCCGCTCCGATCAAGCCGATGCGGATGCGATCGTTGGCGCCGAGCACCCGCGAGCTCGGATACGCTAAAAAGGCCGCCGTCCCCAGTGCAGCTTGCTTGATGAATTCACGCCTCGTGTTCCTGGCCATCGATGCCCTCCTATGGGATGTTCTCTCGCATCCGAGCGAGCGCGTGCGCACCAGAGCGATTCACGGCGACGACGCTAGGCGCTTGATCCGAAGTACGATCGAAGAGGCAGAAAAGATGCCGCTTCGAGCGCTCCCGCCTCCTGCAAGTCCTTTTTCTCTCCCGCCCAGCTTTTGCGCGTGGACTCCTCCGGCGTGCCGGCGCCGCGCCAGTGGGTTTCGAGACTCACGGCGTAGTGATAGCCGTCGCGCTTGAGCGCCTTGAACTGGCCCACCCAATCAATGATGCCGGTTCCCACGGCCGCCCAATCGTAGGTTCCGTCGGCCTTCTTCACTACATCCTTGCAGTGGCAGTGCCCGATGCGGTCTTTGGGCAAGAGGCTGTAACCATGTGGAAAAACATCCTCGCCGCGCGACGCTGCGTTTGCGGCGTCCCAATTCAGCATGAGATAGGGAGACTGCACCGCGGCGAGCGTCTGGGCCGCTTCGGCTGCGGTGGCCGTATTGCAGGCGAATTCGTTCTCAAGGAGCAGAATCACGCCTTGCTTTCCCGCCGTGGCGGCCGCCTCCAGCAGCTTTTCGTTGATGGCCGCGCGGTAAGGAGCCGGGTCGTCGAGCCGCCAGAAATCGAAGAAGCGCACGCGATCGGTGCGGAAGGCTTTGGCCAGCTCGATTGTGCGCTCAAGCACTTCATTTTGCTGATCGTAGGTAAAGCCGGCGCCGAACTCATCGTGCTTGGGGCTGAATTTCGATACCGGCGCGCCCGGCCAATCCACCTTGAAAAGCGGGCTGCAAATATCGGTGACGCGCAGTTTGTACTTTTCGAGTATGCGACGCGCTTGGTCCACTTCCTTCGAATCGAGGTTCATCACGTTTTTGTTCCACATGCCGCGGAGCTCGATCCAGTCCATGCCGAATTCGCGCGAGGCGATGGCGCAGGCGCGGTCGAAATCCTGGGTGATCTCGTCGTTGATGACGCCCAATCGAAACGGGGACTTCATATCTTTATCCCGATCCTTTCCTCCAGATATTGCTTGCTGATGGCGGCGCACTCCTTGGGTGTGCGCGCCGGATCCGGCACGCTATCCAGCTCGACAACGGCCCAGCCGCGGAATTTCACGTCTTCGAGCGCGGCGAACACCGCAGGAACGTCCACTTTCCCACGGCCCAGTTCCACCCAGCGGTAATTGTGCTTTGGATCGGTGCTCTCGGGCAGCTCTTCGACGTCCTTGATATGCAGGAAAAGCAGGCGATCGTGGTATTTTTCGATGGCCTTGGCCGGGTCGCCGCCGCCCTGGAAATAGTGCGCAATATCCAGCTCGAGCTTGGCGTAGCGCGGGTCGCACGCTTCGAGTATTTGGTCCACTTCCTCGGGACGCTCGCCGAGCGAGCCCATGTGGTTGTGATAGCCCAGCGAAATTCCCAGATCGGCGGTGCGCTTTCCGATTTTCGTGAGCAGTTGGCCCAGCCGCTGGTAGTCCGCTGGGGTGATGGCGCGGCCTTTCGGACGCTGGTCGGTCACCTGGAGATAAAGGCCGCCAGCGTCGCGTGTGAATTGCGCGTGCGCGATGCATGTGGCAATTTGGTCCGCCTCGACGGCTGGGTCAATGTTTACCCCCCCGCTCGAGAGCGCGACCATCCGGAGCTTGTGCTTTTCGAGCAGATCGCGCACTTCTCGAGGGCTGTGGAACTCCTCGATGCAGTTCGAGCGCAACTGAATGCCGGGATAGCCCAGGGCAGCAATATCCTCGATCGCCTGGCGGTCGTTTCCGTTCCAGGTGATGGCCGCATATCCGATATGGATCCTGGCCGCCGCGGACGAAATGGGCGTATCGAAGTACGACAAATCCGCCGGCGGATAGAGCTTTTCAGAAGCTAGCAGGGACTTCGCCGGAAGCGAGGAAGCCGCTGCCGCAGCTGCCAGCGCGCCGACGCTTGCGAGGAACTCACGTCGTGGAATTCGAGATCCCATTTACGTTCCTCCTTCTAGGGGAGCAGATGGGCCGGGGAGCGCGAGCAGAGAATCGCGCGCATCGCAATTGAGAGATCGAGTCGGCAAACGAATAGAGCGCCGGGGACATACCTGGACATCATGCCATGCACCACCACCGGCGATAACCATACCACCAAATAGCGCCAGTCATAAACCTGAGCATCCCGCCATCGAGCGACCCCGGCTGCATCCCGTTGCGTCATTTGGCCCGGCAGAATCATCCAAACGGATGATATTCTTGGCCGCGAAAGAGTGAGAAAGAGCGAGCCGGGCTCCTCAAGCTACTCGGACGGCTCATTCGAGGCTGCGGTTACACCAATTCCGGATGTGAGGGTGTGATGGGCGCTTCCGCAGAAGCTATGCCGCTCGGACCAGCCGCCTCGCGGCCTGCTACCAATCCGTGGTTGATCGCCGTGGTGGTGGCCATGGCGGCATTCATGGAGGTATTGGACACCAGCATCGCCAACGTAGCGCTGCCCCATATTGCCGGCAACCTGGGCGTCACAAATGACGAGAGCACCTGGGTTCTGACTTCCTACCTGGTTTCGAACGCCATTGTATTGCCCATCAGCGGCTGGATTGCCGGCGCCGTGGGACGTAAGCGCTTCTTCATGATGTGTATCGTATTTTTCACTCTGAGTTCACTGTTATGCGGAATCGCGCCAACCCTCCCCATGCTGATCCTATTTCGCGTCATGCAAGGCGCGGGAGGGGGCGGACTTCAGCCTATGGCGCAGGCCATCCTGGCGGACACTTTCCCTCCCGAAAAGCGCGGCCTGGCATTCGGACTCTACGGCATCACGGCCGTATTGGCGCCCACCATTGGCCCTACGCTGGGCGGATGGATCACGGACAACTACACCTGGCGCTGGATTTTCTTCATCAACCTGCCCGTGGGCATCCTGGCGCTGTATCTGATTTATTCCCTGGTCCAGGATCCGCCTTACCTGAATCGCGCGACTCGGGCGGGAGTGAGGATCGACTATATTGGCATCGGCCTGCTCACGCTTGGGATCGGCGCATTGCAGATTATGCTGGACAAGGGCCAGGAGGACGACTGGTTCGGCTCGCACTTCATTCTGACGCTGGCCATCGTGGCGTTCGTGTGCCTGGTATCGCTGGCGTTGTGGGAGTGGTTTCAGAAGGATCCAATTATCGAAGTGCGGCTTTTCCGGAATTTCAATTTTATGGCCGCGAACGGGATGATGTTTTTCCTCGGCCTGATTTATTTCAGCAGTTTGGTGATGTTGCCGCTGTTCCTTCAGACTCTGCTGGGATATACGGCGGAGAACTCCGGGCTGGTTCTTTCGGCGAGCGGCGCCGTGCTGCTCTTCGAATTACCGCTCGTCGGCAAACTCACAACCATGATACCGGCAAAATACCTGACTTCCATCGGCTGGGCCGTAATGTCTTTCAGCATGTTTTTTACGGTGTCGCATCTGAATACCGGAATCAGCTTCAATTACGCGCAGTGGCTGCGCGTGCTTCAAGGACTGGGCTTGGGCTTTTTGTTCGTTCCCATCACTTTGGCCGCATATGTCGGATTACCGCCCGAGAAGAGCAACAGCATCGCGGGCATCATCAATTTCATGCGCAATATCGGGAGCAGCGTGGGAACATCCATGGTGACCACACTGCTGGCGCAGCGCGCGCAGGTGCATCAGGTCTATTTGGCCGCTCATACCACGCCGGGCGATTCAAACTTTGCCCGGACGGCTCGCGCGCTCGCGCGCCATTTTGCCGCAGCGGGAACGGACAGCACGACCGCCATGCACCGGGCTTATGGCCAGCTTTACCAGGAGCTGATCGGCCAAGCCACAACGTTGGCGTATATTGATACGTTCCTGATCCTGGGCGTGGCCGCGGGGATCATGTTCCTATTGTCCTTTGTTTTGAAATCGAATAACCCGGGCGGAGGCGGCGAGGTCGCGCCCGGCTAGAGCGGACGAACCGCGATTTAGGCGGAAAGGAAGGCTTTCATGATCCGAGTGATTACCGTGGACCGCGAATATGGGACCGGCGCGCCCGAAATCGCCGCGCGGCTCGCCGAGCGCCTGGGATGGAAGCTCTGGGACCAACTGCTCACGAACGAAATCGCGCGCCTTATGGAGTGCGATTGCCGCGCGGTGGAGAAGCACGAGGAACGAAGGGACCCGCTGCATTACCGGCTGTTCAAGTCGTTCATGCGCGGCAGCTTCGAAGGGACTTTGAACGCTCCACGCCTGAAAATGGTGGACGCCGAGTGCATCCGGGAGGTGGCGGAGAAAGTGGTGACGCAGGCGGCCAAGGACGGCAACTCCGTGATCGTGGGACGCGGCTCGGCGTATTATCTGCGGGAACGGCCGGACGCCTTTCATGTGTTTATCTATGCCCCCCTCGAGGAGAAGGTGCGCCGGCTGCGGCAAACGGGAAAGAGCGAGGAGGAGGCGGTGCAGCTTGCGGAAACCGTGGACCGCGACCGCGCGGCCTACATCCGGCAATACTTCGGTCTCGAGTGGCCCAACCGGCCCCTCTTCCATTTGATGATCAACTCAGTGATCGGCGACGAAGCGGTGATTCAGACCATTCTTGACGGCATCCAACTGTTCGAGAAGCAACCCGTGGCGTCAGCATCGGCGTCCAACCATGCCTGAGCGCGTGCCGGCGCGAATTCTACCGGCGAAGCTCCCAGCCCTCAGAAGGCACACAGGAAAACAACCTCAACTAGGGTATGATGCCTTCCCGGCAAAAGACTGCGCGCATGAATTCGAGAAGGGGGACCGTATTGATGCTGAGGCTGTGGGGATTGTACGCATTGCTGCTGGTATTCGCCGCACCAGCGATGGCGCAAGTTACAACACCTGAAAACCCAGAGCCGCAGCAGGAGCCAACCGCAGTGCCTACCGCCGCACCGGCGCCGCCGCCAAGCATACCCAAATGGGATCTCTCCGCCGGGTACACACTCCAGATTTTCAGAACGGTGTCCGGCGGCCCTCGGACCAGTTTGCAGGGGTGGTATGCCTCCGTTAACTACAACTACTATAGCTGGCTGGGAATCGAGGCGCAGGCCTCGGGAGATTATAGGTTTCAGCCAAACCCGGGCGCGGACATAGCTATATACGGCCTCATGGCCGGTGCTCGCATCTACCCGCTTCGCCATCGCAAGCTCGAGCCCCTGGGGTCACTTCCTGTTCGGCGGCGCAGTCTACCGGTCCTACTATCCACTCAACGCCGGATTCCATCCCGCAACGTACGTGTATGACAGCATGGCTTGGGAGGGAGGCGGCGGCTTCGACCTAAACCGATGGAGCCACTGGGGGATTCGCCTGATCGAGATTGATTACGAGCGCACGAAGTTTAATGGCTCCTATAAACAACCCAGCTATCGGCTGGCCATCGGATTTACGTACCGCTTTGGCGAAAAATAACTCCCTCCGGCCGAGAAGCGTCCTTCCATTCCGAGGCACCGCTCATGGGGTCGCGCAGCTGGATGTCATCTCCCAATTGTTTCCATCACGATAGAGCCACCGTAAATTGCTCTTGCACGGCGGCCAGCCCTCGTAGCAGATTACCCCAGTATGGAGTTTCCCCTAGAAGGCATGGGAATGCGGCGCGCGCTTCCGGTGGCCGCGCTCGCCACGGCCGCGTTGCTCATCTATCCAGCCGCAAAAATCTGGATCGCCAGCCGCCAAATTCATTCCGGGCGCCTCGATAGGATGGAGCGCGGCGCGGCACTTGTGCCGGGCGATGGCGACGCCTGGGACCGCCTGGGCCGCTTCGAGCAATTCGACTTCGCAAACCCAGATTCTTCCCTCGCCATCGCCGACTACCGAAAAGCCATCGAGGACGACCCCCTTTCCGCTTACTACTGGATGGATTTGGCCAGCGCATATGAAGATACGGGCGATCTGACGCGTGCCGCGGACGCCTACAATCAATCGAGGAGCGCTTACCCGTCTTCCGCGCTGGTCGCATGGAACTACGGGAACTTTCTTTTGCGCCAGCAAGACTACCCGGAGGCCTACGCGCAAATCCGGCTGGCCATTGAGCGCGACGGGTCGCTCCTGCCTATTGCCATCTCGCGCGCGTGGCGATCGAGCGGTGACGTCAATCAGCTCGCCGGCCAGGTGCTCCCTGCGAACCCCGATGCCTATTTGCAGGCCCTCGATTTCCTCGCGTCTATTCAGCAGACCGACGCGGCCCTTGCGCTCTGGCAGCGTCTGGCGGCCATGGGAAAGCCTTTTGCTCTGCCGCAGACGTTTCCCTTCTTCGAGGAACTGATCCGCGCGGACCGCGGTGACGATGCCCGCCGCGCCTGGTCCCAAGCCCTTGCGGCCGCGGGATTGCCTCACGACGAGTCTGCCAATCAATCCCTAATCTGGGATGGCGGCTTCGCCATGGACTTTGCCAATGGCGGCCTCGGCTGGCGGTGGGATTCCCCTATCGGCGCGGAGATGGATTTTGATTCCGCGCCTCCCGCGAGCGGCGCGCGCGCCCTGCGGCTCGATTTCAACGGTGGAACCAATCTAGCGCTCGATGGCCCTTCGCAATACGTTCCGGTCGAGCCGGCGAGCGCGTTCCATTTCCATGCCCTGATGCGCACGGATCAAATTTCCACCGACAGCGGGATTCGCTTCTCGATCATGGACCCCAACCATCCCGCGGAGACGGCACTTCTCACGGACAATTTCATCGGGACACATCCCTGGACCGCGGTGGATGCGGATGTGACCGCGTCCGCGGACACTCACTTCCTGCTCGTTCGCGTGTTCCGCAATCCCAGCCAGTTCTTCGATAACAAACTCAGCGGTACGGCCTGGATTGCCGATGTCTCGCTGGTTCCTTCCCATGCGGCCGGAGCGCAGCCATTGCCATGAGGCTCGTGCGCATCGGATTGTGCCTTTTGCTCGCCTTCAGCGTGCTGGCGTTTGGCGCGGTCGAGACATGGTCCATGTCGCTTCTCGAAATCGGAGCCGCGCTGCTCCTCGTCGCCTGGGCGTTCATCGTCTCGCGCGATTCAGGCGCAAAAATCCAGTGGAGCCCGCTCGACGCTCCCCTGCTCGGCTTCCTCGCTATCGGGCTTCTCCAATTGCTCCTACACCGCACCGCCTACCCGTTCCTCACGCGCCAGGAATTGCTCAGGCTCGCGGCATATTTCATCGTCTTCTTTCTGACGGCGCAGGCCTTCCGGAGTCGGCCGGATTTGTGGGCGCTCGGTTGGTTTCTGGTCGTGCTGTGCTTTGTGGTTTCCTTACTGGCTATCATTCAGCATTTCACATCGAATGGAAAGATTTACTGGTTCCAGGAGGTGGCGTCGGGAGCCGATGTCTTCGGTCCCTATGTGAACCGCAATCATTTCGCGGGATTCCTGGAGCTCACGCTCCCGGTGGGTCTGGCGCTCCTGGTTTTTCGCGGCGTGCGCAGGGACCTCTTCCCTCTCGTTGCGTTGCTCACAATCGTTCCCGTGAGCGCGCTCATTCTTTCAGGCTCCCGGGCCGGAATCATCAGCTTTGTTTTCGCGATGGCGGTTTTGGCCCTGCTGGTGCGAAGCCGGCAAGAGTTGCGCGGGCCGCACATGGCGGCCGTCGTACTGGTGGCGCTCGCCGCCCTCGCGCTCATTGCCTGGGTGGGGGTAAGCGGGGTCGTCGAGAGATTCTCGCCGCAGAACTCGATGGGAATTTCGCTTTCCCGGCGCGCCTCCATGTTTCAAGGAGCCGCGCATATTTTTCTCGATCATCCGGTCATAGGCTCGGGCCTGGGGACGACTGTCTCCGTGTATCCGCGGTATGAAACGAAGTACGACGGCAGGGTCGTGGACCATGTCCACGACGACTACATCGAAACCCTTGCTGAAACCGGGCTGCTCGGCGGTCTCTGCGGCTTCGCCTTCCTCTGGCGGCTCTATCGCCTCGCGCGGAAAATTTTCGAGGCCGAGCAAAGCCACTTCTCGCGCGCCCTGCACGCCGGAGCCATCGCCGCCCTCTGCGCGCTCCTGCTTCACAGCTTCGCCGACTTCAATTTGCACATTCCATCGAATGCGCTGCTTTTCCTGGTGATGGCCTATCTCGCAACGTCGGCGCCACTGCCATCCGAGTTTGCCGCGCCGCGACGCCGGCAGCCCGCGCCCGAGCATGTCTCCGTGGTCAGGTGACTTTCGGCGGATGCTTTCCTGCTCGCGAGCCGGCGCGCTTGATGCGCTTTCGTATTCATTACCCAATCTCGGAATCGAAGATTGTTTAATGACTTCACGAAACTCCCAGACTCTGTTATGTTATTTTTGCGCGAGGGGACGATTTTTCCGCTCGCATGCCTATTTGCATCATCCCTGTAAAGGGCCAACCTAGAACAGCGCCCCATGGAACCTCTTCAGCCTGCTGTAAACACCGACGCGAATTCGCGCCGGGCGCCTTCATTTTTCAGGTTGGGCACAGAAAAGAGAGCTGTATTCGTCTTATTGATTCTAGTCGGGTTAACGCTCATGCGGAGTATTGTTCGGGCGGCCTCCAGGCCATTCTGGCATGACGAGATCTATACCTGGGCAATCACGAGCCAACCCTCTGTTTCCGCAATCTGGAATGCGCTCAGGCATTCTGCGGACGCAAACCCACTGCCATACTATCTGATTGAGAGGGCGTTCAGCCGGATCATACCTAATCAAGAAATCGCCTTTCGCCTACCATCCATTATCGGTCTCTGTTGCATCCTGGTATGTCTATTCGTCTTTGTAAGGCGGCGGAGTGGGAGCGCTATTGCCTTGTGTTGTGCAGCAATCCCCTTGATAACAGTCTTCCATGATCCTTACGCGGTTGAAGCAAGGCCATCCCTCCTCTGTGCCGCATGCATAGCAGTGGCTATGGTTTGTTATCAACGAGCTCCCGAAACCCGGTGGACGCTTGGCATGGCCTTCAGTCTAGCCCTGTCTCAATCTATTTACTTTTATACGGTATTCATGTTGGTGCCATTCGGCATTGCCGAAAGCGCGTTTTTCCTCCAGAACCGGCGGATAAGGTGGGTTGTGTGGATGGCCCTGATTTTTGGGTTTTTACCGTTTATACCTTTCTGCCCCCAGTTGTTGAACTTCAGGAAATATTATTATGGCACGCATATTTGGTCGCACCCCACCCTCCTCGTTGCTGGGGGGTTTTATGGTTGGTTTCTGCATATTCCATATAAAATGGGCGTAGGTATTGCAACCGCGTGCGTGGTGGTTATATTAAGCGCCATAAGGTTCCCTTCTGATCGGGGTGGGGCACATGGCGTCAGGGAGGAGACGCCCTTCCATGAGTATATTCTTGTGCTCTCGCTGCTTGCTTTACCGTTTATAATTTTAATTGGAACGTGGATAGGGCATGGTGGCATGACTGAAAGATACATGCTCCCAGCCGCACTGGGTATCGAGGTTTCTGCGAGCTACATCCTCAAGAGGCTTGGAAATCCAGCTGTGGTGCTGTTCGCGGTTTTTCTCGGTTGCGGAATACTGCTTGAAGACGGAAATTTCTGGCTTTCCCAGTTTCCTCATCCTGGCAGAATGGTCTCTCCTGCTACGTCCCTGGAAACGATGGTGGATTCGACTCCCTATGGCAATCTTCCAGTTGTGATATCTGACGGCCTTGACTATCTGCCGATCGCGCACTACGCGTCGCCGGAATGGGCGAGACGGTTTTTTGCCCTTATCGATGTCCCCGCGTCCATCACATACTGTGGAAGCGATTCCGTAGATAAAGGGTTTCTCGTTCTGCGAAACTACATCCCCCTTCAAGCTTATGAATTCTCTACGTTTGCGGCAGAGCATCCGACTTTTCTTCTATACTCCACGAACAAGACCCCCTTTGACTGGTGGCCTACCCGGTTCGTTAAGGAAGGAGATTCTGTGATACCGCTCGTGCTAGAACAAGGCGGCAACCTCTACTTGGTGAATTTGGCAACCAACCACGACAGCCTTGTTGGAGACGGCCAATGACCACTATCGACACGGGAGAGATTCCTTGTGTCCCGTGCCGCTACTAAACTCTGGCAACCATGTCCTGTTCACGTGAATCGATGTCGGCGTATGTCAATGGTATTATCGCTTTGAGTTCGCAAACGCTTAACCCTATTCCATCCAACTGTCCATGTTGAGGCCATTTCTTCTGCAACTGATCAAGGCAGTGTGGAGGGCACGCATCACGTGCTTTTGGCCGATTTGGGCCACTACAACTGTTGTGGCAGCGGTCTCTGTGGCGTGGGCGGTCGGGAATGCCTCTACGGAAAGGGCCCTCGATGCGGAAAAGGCTCAGGTCATAGCTGGGTCACGGAATGGTTGGACGCGCGGTGCCATGGCGGCGGTCGCGTCACTCGGTTTGTTCTTGGCCTCCTACATCGCGTTGATATTGATTTGGGAGGACTTTACCTACGGTGATGACTCCATGTTCACACTCTATACCCTCAAGGGGCACAACTTGGCGCCGCCAATCTGGCCATCAGATGGGCGATTTTTCCCTCTGGCTCACCAGGAGTTCAACCTGATTCGCCACTTTGCGGGCAGCATGGCTGGCTATCATGCGTTCCCCATTCTTGAGTTACTGATATTGTCCTCGATCCTCTTGATGGTTGACGGTGAATTGAGCATCAGTGCTCGATCAGGTTTGGCGGCCCTTGTCCTGGTTACTCCGGCCATCGTGATTAGTTTTGGCGGCCTGGTTTACGATGAGCGGAATCTTGTGCTTTGTCTTGCCTGCCTGGCGCTCTTTGTCAAGCGCTTCGAGCAGACTCAGTCCACGGCATGGGCGGTGGCAGCGGCGATTTCCGCTCAAGTCATGATTTATTACAAGGAGACTGCATTCCTGCTGCTGCTCGGCTTTGCGTTGGGAAGGCTCCTGCTGCGCTGCTGGGATGGGGGACAGCCCAATTGGAATTGGAACCGGCTTCGGGACAAGGCGAGCCGCCTGGACCTATGCCTCGCTTTGTTGAGCGTGCTGTATTTGGTCTACTACGTGGCAGTGATGCTTCGCCACTTGAACATGCAATATGCCGATACAAGCAGGCTCCCCTTGGCAACCGTCCTTATTTCCTCCCTGAAGTTGGATATCCTGGTGTGGCTTTTCGTCGCCGTCGCGCTAGTGAGAACGTGTCTCATCCTGTGGCGCCGAGCGTCACCGTTGCCCTTGTGGGACGGTTTGGGTTTCGGCGGCGTGGCGTATTTCACCTCCTACATTTATCTCCGCATGTTCACCGTCTACTACCTGGCGCCGGTGGACCTAATCGCAGTGCTATACCTGGGCCGATTCACGATTCTGTCCTGGGGACGGAGAAGTTCGAGCGCTAGGTTGGCCATAGTTCTCCTAATCGGCATTGCGCTATTTCAGGACATCTCGTTTTCAGCCTATCGCGTATTCGAGCGAAAGAACGTAATTCATGGAAAGGTTGAAATAGCTCGCGTGGTGATGGCGCAATTTCAGAGCAGCGCCGGAAATCCCCGGAGGATTTTCTTTCCGTTTGCAAGCCCATACGTAGTAATGCAGTTTGTCGCTTACCTGAGCTATCGTGGCGTGCCTGTGGAAGGAGTCACCGTTGAATCTGCCGGGCTGAACAACCTGATGGTGATTAGCGCGACTGCCGCGAAGGACGGGCCCTGTGTCCCGTATGAAAAGATTATATGCCACGCGGCCAGCAAGCCTGATCACGGGGATCTCGTGATTATTTTGCCGGATGATGAGGCCTCGTCCGCTGAAACCACTCCGTACAGTAACGGGAGAGAACTGCTGCTTTCCTACGAACCTCGGCCCCGAGTTCCGCAATGGTTATTTCCTCTAGTCAGACATCTGCAGGTTGTCTCATATGCGTTCGTGCACTCGTACGGGTACCCGAGAGGTGAGATTCCCGATCGTTGGCTGAATGCTTCCGTGACGCTGTGGAAGTAGAAAGCACCCCCAGGAAATGAAAGCACGGGTTGGAGCCTCATTCTACCCGAGGCAAATTCGAGGGGCGCCATTCAATGTTGCCGCCCTCTCGCGAGCCTGCTGCCGTATCGAGCCAGACATCCAGGGCGGCGCCGACTTCGCCCAGTTTGCCAGAGAAAAAGTGGCACGAGCCGGAAATCAATTTCTACCGCCGCCGGTACGCCGCAAAGTGGATGGAATCCTACGATGTGGAGGATCCCTCCTATTTTTGGCGATCCCCGAACGCCCTGCCCCCGCCCAATACGATTATTTCGTTTTCAATCCTGCGAGCGATCCCGGCCTGACCGGTCCCGCCGTAAGGACAATTCTTCATGATCGAGTGGCCGGCGCCACGATTGTCGCGAAGGAAAAGTGAACCCTTTGGAGGGAACGAAGCGTGGCAGAAGTTTTTCCGCAGCCGGCTCGCCGGCGAGCGCCCGCGCTAGACTCCCGCGGCGGCGAGCACCGCGTTGACGTCTTCCATGATGTGAAGCGTGATTCGCGCAGGAGGTTATCGGCTTGACGCATTAAGAAGCAAATTCGGAGCGCGGTCAACCTCGTTTGGAACACAAGGCCCTAAAACCGAGCTGAGCATCTCGGGCGTGGCCGTAATTTCTCGTGATCGCGGCCTCAACACAAGCGTGCCGCCAGCGGTGCAGAGCACCTCGTAATTCGCGTTTAATGAGTTCACGATTGGTCTGCCAAAAAGAGAAATGCCGCGATAGGAAAAGATGCGGCGACCCCTGCCCAGGACGACCAGATCGTAGTCGCCACGCTGGATGCTTCCAATAACAGGAGACGGATTCCAATGCCCGGCCAGCTCGAATACATGGGCGGTGAAGGGATCGAGCATTTCGGGATCACGCCCGTGCATTGCGATATACGGATCGTCGGAGAGGATTTTAAAGGGACGAAGAACGTCGAAAGAAATGCCCGTCCTCGGCGCATGAGAACGGAGCATGGAATATCTGACCGCTACCACAGATATCCCTGCGAGCAGCACCGCGACCACCAGGATGCCTGTCGCTGGTCGCCCTCCCATTTCCTTCGCGGCCACCCGGATTGCAAAAGGCACGAGGAGGGAGCAACCAGCCAAAGCCGGCAGGAAATAGTTAACGTCACCCCCTATCTGTGGGATCGTCGCGAGCCCTGCGCACAAGTTCATCAGAGCAAACGAGGCAATCATCTTCGTCTTCTCATTCCCTCTTATTGCGGAGATAAGACCTGTTCCGCCAACGGCAAGGGGAACCCCGAGCACAGGCCACAGTCCGAACTTGCGATCCACCATCCAGTCTGCGGCAGCCGCGATTGACCAAATGCTCTTGCCGACGGAAGTAAACTGCTCGATGAACGGCTCCCTGCGCCACAGGAGAATACCGAAGGCGATCACCACGGGCGCTGCGGCGCTCAGCCCAAGGACGAAGGTTTGCTTGTATTTTTTCTTGAGAAGAAACACCACCGCAATCGCTGCCGGCGCGGCCATCGCCGATTGCTTCAGCAAGAAAGCTGTTCCCGCGAAAAAGCCCGAAAAAATGCATGCCCGCAGGCCCCATTCCTCCTCGCGGAGGGCGAATAGAAGGGACAACAACATCCCCAATAGAGCTGGAACGTCGGGCCGCATCGTGACATTCCAGTTCAAGAAGACAGGTTGCGCCAGGAGCATCATGCCCGCCAAAGCCGATTGGGAATTCGAAAACTCCAATTTTCTGCAGATTCGAAAGACTACGAATCCGCACAGAAGAAAGCACGCGAAGGTCAGCCGACGCGCCCGGGGGACTGTGATGTCCGCGTCCCAATTCGATGCCCGCGCGATCGCAGCATCCATGGCGTAAAAGAGCGGCCCAAATGGCTGGACCACGTAGGGAGGGGAGGAAAACGAGTGATAAAGCTGCCCGGTACGTCCCGCTAGAACAGCCACATAAGCGTTTGCCCCTTCCGGATAGGTGATGTCATCCTGTGTAGGGATCATCCTCGTGCTTTCAATCATCACCAGCGCCGCCCCTCCCACGCAGTACACCAGCAGCAATAATAAGGAGGCGAGACGCAGAAGAGTTCCCGGCAGCCATGGTATTCGCGCCCTCTGCTCGCTGGCTGTGGCGGGTGACGCAGATGCACTACTCATGCGGCAATCCGGGCGCAGGCATGATGCGAGCGATACTAAGTTAACCCGCGGTGAGGGTCAACGCGAAAGCAAGGGACGCCGCCCACTCGGATGCGATTCGAATCCGTTGACATCGCTCATTTTTTACGATTTGGAACCCTCAAAAAGCCGCCGGGAAATCTTGCGGCGAACACTGCGCCAAATCCGCCTTTGCGAATCGGCGGCTGCCGCGCGAGCGATGAATCCGTTGGGAGCTGAGCCGATAAAATAGAAGGGATAGCAAATCACCAGCGTCAAGCCGTGTTCGTAACGCTGGCTGAATACCGTGAAGGGCAACTCCGCGCCGGCAGCGCTTACCAAGCCATTCTGCGTGAATGACCATGGCTCTCGAACTCTTGCGGCGATTCTATCCTCCTTCTGCCGGAATCGACGGCGCCGTTCCCGCGGGTTCGGTGGTAATAAATTCGTAGCTCGCGCGATGTCCGATCCGCACGAGCGGCCTCTCGAAATATATCCAGGAAGCCCGGCAGATGGCGAGTGTCACAGCGAGAGCGACCAGGACAATGCACAGCGTTTGAAAGGACGAGATCTTCGGAGGCCCTGCCCACACGGACCCATAAATTACGTACAGGAAAAACATATGAAACAGATACACTCCGTAGGCAATCGAGCCCAGCCAGCGCAGCCAACTCCATCGTAAGCAGCGGCTCAGGAGACTCTCGCGCCAGCTCAAGGCGTAAAGGAGTACGGCGAGGTAGAACGCCGCGAGCCACGTCAAACCGATCGTGTACATCACGGGCTTTGTAACGCCCGCGAAGGACTTGTCCAGAACGACGAAGCCCAGAGCCAATAGCGCGAGGATGCTCCCGGAAAGCTTCCGATGGCCGCTGAGCCACGCGCGGCAACGCGCGTCGCGGACGATAACGGCGCCAAGAACGCCGAACAAAAGCGCGTCGGCGCGGCAAGGCATCATATACCAAAATGCAGGATAAAAACGGCCGGGCCTCATCACATGGAACGCGATGCGAAAAATGGGCGCCATGAGGATGCCTGCGCCGAGGAAAGCGAGGAGCCGCCGTGGATTCAGAATCCGGATCAACAGCGGCAGCGTCAGGTAAAATTGCTCTTCGATGGCAAGCGACCATGTGACCGCAATACCAGGAGCTCCCGGCGTATTCCACTTCATCATCCAAAAATTCTGAAGAAAGAAGAGATACGGCGCCCAGGGCAGCTCATCCTTCACTACCCAAGAGAGTTTGACGGCCGCTCCTGATCGGACGAGCGTATACAAAATGAAGAACGCGCCCAGGCACACGGCATAAATCGGGACAATGCGGAAAAACCTTCGCGTGTAGAAAACGCGGAAGTAATTCGAGGAATCGCGGGCGTCCAGAAGGATTCCGCCGATCAAAAAACCTGAGAGGACAAAAAAAAGATCAACGCCGGACCAGAGGAGACGAAAGGGAGCCAGGGCATAGGCCATGGGAGTGCGAATGGCCACCTGAATGGTTGTCCCGAAATAGTGCGTTACCAGGATCATGCCGATGGCGACCCCGCGCAGGCCGTCGAGTTCCGGGATGCGAGCGGAGAGAGCGAACGGGACAGGCTGCTTTGCGGACGCGGCGGTGGTGGGTGTGCTCAGTTCGTGTGCTCCAACTTCGCGGCGGTGACGCGATAAGTATACGCGAAGAGGGGAGAAGTTTGCGCACGGCACGATGGGATTCCATGGCCGCCCGCCGCGTCAAAATTCCGATGGCGCATCGAGCCACGCGTCCAGGGCGGCGCCGACTTCGCCCAGCTTGCCAGAGAAAAAGTGGTCCACGCCTTCGATGATTACCAGGCGCTTCGGCTCGGGCAGCGTGGCAAAGAGCGCCTCCACGCTCGCGCGCGTGCCGAATGTGTCGTTCGCGCCCTGAATGATGAGTTTGGGCTTCGCGCAGCTTCCGAGATACGACATATCCACAGCGGCATTGTCCACGGGTATTCCCAGGCCAATCAGTCGCGTTACGCGCGCATCTCCGCAGCCGGCACGGAGTCCCACCCATGCCCCGAAGCTGAATCCAGCGAGGAGAACAGGCTTGCCGGGATATTCGCGGGCTAGGTAGTCAATAGATGCGCGGACGTCATCCTGTTCGCCGCGGCCATTGTCGTGCTGGCCTTCGCTCAAGCCGGCGCCGCGAAAATTGAATCGAAGCACGGGGATGCCGCGGCGGTGGAGCGCCTTCGAGGCCTGATAGACCACTTTGTTGTGCATGATCCCGCCGAAAAGGGGATGCGGGTGGCACACCAGCGCAACAAAAAGAGGATCGGGGAGGGGTGAGGTCCACAGCATGGCTTCGAGCTGGCCTGCCGGACCTTCGAGAAAAATTGGGCGATGGAAAACTTCGGCCATGAAGTTCGCGAGCGGGAGAACTTAACGAGAGACTCTTCCGGCGCCGATTCGCACGGGCAGATGTCGCGCCGCCAGCCGGCGCTTCCGCTGCTCCGCGAGACTCGACGCGACGCTCTCGATCACATATTCCATTCTAGCGGCAGGGGGAGACCAGGTCAAACACTCGTGTGGAACGGAGCGAAAAGATGCCGGGCGAAAAAAAAGGCAACGCCCGAAGCGATTCGGCCGGCGAACGCTGAAAATTCATTGCGCGCGGGGCGGCGGGGTGATAACTTTAGCATCAGTTGCAGGAATTGTGAGGACACATGGGGAACGACGTGGAACGCAGAGCCGCCCGGCGTTTTTCAATGATGCTTCCCCTGAAGGTGCGGTATTCTTCCGGAGACGGCGTCGTGGAAAAAGAGGCGGAGACGCGCGACGTCAGCTTTCGCGGCCTCTATTTCACGATCGAAGCGCGCCTGGAAACGGGCCACTCGATCGAATTCGTGCTCACGCTGCCGCAGCAGATTACGCTTGCCGGCGACGTCAACATCCGGTGCTACGCGCAGGTCCTGCGCGTCGAGCCGCACAACGGCCGTCGCGGCGTCGCCGCGCGCATTGAGCGCTACGAATTTCTTCCCGCCGCGTGACACCGCCCGCCTATCGGGCCGGCTTTCCACGCATCCGCGAGCCTGAAAATTTCCTTCTCGGCGGGGATTTCCTTCTATTATCCGATCCCGTGACACAAGATTCAAAGGCCGGAAATCCGCCATGACGCGGAATACATTGCTGATTGACGCGGACGACACGCTGTGGGAAAACAATATTTTTTTCGAGAGCGTCATCGCCCGGTTCATTTTGGGGCTCGAGCACCTCGGCTATACTCCGGATTACATCCGCCACATCCTCAACGAAACCGAGCGCCGCAACATCCGGCAGCACGGCTATGGCGTGCGCAGTTTCCTGCGCTCGCTCGAGGAGACGTACCTGAAGCTCGCGGGAAACATGGCGCGCCGTGAAATCGTCAAGGAGATCGAGCAGATCGGCGCGGAGCTGGAAAGCACGCCGCCGCACATTCTCGACGGCGTCCCCGAAACCCTGGCCTACCTTTCGAAGCACCACCGCCTGATCCTGCTGACCAAGGGAGAGCCCGCCGAGCAGGCGGGCAAGGTGGAGCGCTCCGGCTTGCAATCCTATTTCGAGGCCATCGAAATCGTTATGGAAAAGGATTCGGATACGTACCGGCCGGATGATCGAGCAATTCAAAATCGTGAAATCGCAGGGCTGGATGGTGGGAAACAGCCCGCGCAGCGACATCAACCCGGCCATGCAGGCGGGCCTCAACGCGGTGTTCATTCCTCACGCGGCTACTTGGGAACTGGAAAAAGCGGAGCTCGAAAGCGGCACGGGGAAACTGCTGATCCTTTCGGCGTTCCGCGAATTGCGCGCGCACTTTTGAAGGCGCTAGGGCACCGGACTGCGAAAGCGGAAGGGGATGTGGACAACGGCTTCGACGTCCACGGGATTGCCGTCGCGCGTGGCGGGCCGGAACTTCCACCGCGCCAGGGCTTCCATGGCATTGTGGTCGAGCTGAGGATCAACTCCGTGCACCAGCTGGATGCTGTCCACTGAGCCATCCTTGCGAATAATCGCGTAGAGAATCACCTCGCCATCTATGTTTTCCCGGATCGCCGACTGCGGATATGGGGGGTCCACTTTCTCAATGGGAACCGGCGTTGCAAGCTGGCCCCTCTGTCTAAAGCGCGGATCATCCTCTTCGAGTTGAGCAAAATTCAGAATCCAGCTTCCGGCGGCGCTGGTGAAGTTCGGCATGTTGACGTGCAGTGTGTACACCTCCTTGCCCGAGAGAATTTTTTCCGGCGAGATATCAGGATCCATGGCGCCCACGACGGAGGGGCCCTTTCGCGGGGCGCTCAGGTCCGCTGCGGATAACGTCGGCCTCAGGTCCAGCCTGACGGGACGGTTTGCCGCAGGCGCAATTCCTCCGCTGATGCTCACGGACGCAGGGAAATTTCCGTTGCCGCCCGCGGCACCGGCGCTCCCCGCTCCGGATGCTGAAGTCGAATTCGCGCCGGCTCCGGAGCCGGCGCGATTCTCCGATCCACCGGCAGCGCCCGGCTTCGTTCCTGCGGGAGACATGGAAATGCGCGCGGCGAGATTTCCCTGCGGGACGGCAACCTCGGGCGCTGCGGGCCCGGGCGTCGCCGAAAGCGCGATCAGTCGGCGCAAACTGGCGTCGCCCGCTGAATCCGCGGAGCCGACCTCAGGGGCCGCAATGGCATCCGTGCGCGCGGGGTTCCTTTGGGCCGTTGGCGCGGACATCGGCTGCACGGGCATTTTCGGCTGCGGATTGACGCTCGGCGCCGCGGCGATGTTAAAAGGTCCCGGGGTTTTCTCGACGTTCGCGACTTCGGGCACGGTAACGTCGGGGACGGTGCGCCGCTCGATGCGTGGCGCCGCGGAGGTAGAAGAAATTTGATACTGCGGCCTTGCGGGCGCCGTCGCGGCCCATTCCACGATGTTGGGAAGTTGCGGAACAATTTTTGGCGGGGTGGGTGGCGCATCGGGCTGGATCAAAGTCTGGCGCGGGTGCGTGATGTGCACGGGGATGGAAATAATCGTTTGCCGCGGATGGTACGTGTCCGCGCCCTGCTGCTCGACCGGTTTGCTCGCGTCAGCCGGCGGGCTTATCGGCTTGGATATCGGCGCGGGAGCGCGCAAGGAGATTCGCGAAAGGTCCTGCGGAGGCTATACCATGCGACTTCGATTTGCACGGGCGCAAGGGTTGTCTTCGGCTCCGGCAGGAAGCCCCATATGGGAAGCACGAGGATGATGACCGCGACAACATGCCACAAGCACGATGCCCCGAAGGCCCTGGCGGGAAGTTTCCCACGCATCCATTCGACGCGCAGAACCGCATCGCCCGGCACAGGGCCGTCTTCCGCTATGCGCGGCGTCGAGAACGAATCGCGCAGGCTCGACCAAAATCCGTACCAGGGCGATTCCCACCGGACACTCAGATCGAGCGCAGGCGAGCGTGCTGGCGTATGTTCCGCGGCGGGCAAGCCCGGCACGAGTTCACGCGCGCTTGGTGCGGCTGGCTGCATGGGACGGTCCATTATACTCGATGAAATCGGATGCGCGGCCCTAGGCTGCGGCTGCCAGGCGATAAAAACTCAGGGCGGCATCGCCCTGCTCCACAAGCCGCGTGCGTTCGAGCCGGTCGAATCGCTCCGGCAGTTCCGCTCTTGCGATGGTGCTCGGCGATCACCATGCCGCGCGGGGCGATCAGATGCGAGGCGTCGAGAAATTCGAGCATGCGCAGGAGTTCGCCGACATCGTCATAGGGCGGATCGAGGAAGATAAAATCGGCCATCAGGCGCCGCGCCGCGAGTTTTTCCAGGCCGCGCAGCGGCGTCCGCCTGCGATGACTTCCGCGCCCGCGCGAATTCCAAGCGCCTCCAGATTTTCCCGTATCAGCTGCGCGCTGCCGCGTGCGCCTCGATGAGAACCGCCTCGCGCGCGCCCCGGCTGATGGCTTCGATGCCGATGGCGCCGGTGCCGGCATAGAGGTCCACGAAGAGCGAATCCTCGACTGAGGCGCCGAGGACGTTGAACAGCGTTTCGCGCAAGCGGTCGCTGGTCGGCCGCAAGCGGCAGCTTGCCCGGGCCTCTTCAATCGCCTGCTGCGATATTTGCCTGCAATCACGCGCATTCGTCTTACCCCACGGAAGCCAGTTGATAGCGCTTCTGCCACGCCGGGCTGAGCGATTCCAGTCGCGCGACCACTTCGTTCGCGCGCGCGGGATTTTCGGCCAGCGCGAAGGCTTCGCGCCGCGCGAGTTCCAGCAGTTCGTGATCGCGCAGCGGCTGCGCGAAGGAAAACGCCGCGTCGCCGTGCTGCCGCGTGCCGAAAAATTCGCCCGGGCCGCGCTGCTTCAGGTCGCGCTCGGCGATTTCAAATCCGTTGGAAGTGGCGACCATCGTTTCGATGCGCTCGCGCGCCTCTCCCGTGATGGATTTCGGCGCCACCAGAATGCAGTGCGATTTTTCCTTGCCGCGCCCGATGCGCCCGCGAAGTTGGTGAAGCTGCGCCAGGCCGAAGCGGTCCGGCGTGCTCGATCACCATCACGGTCGCGTTGGGCACGTCCACGCCGACTTCGATCACCGTGGTCGCCACCAGAATCTGCAATCTCGCCCCGCGGAATTGTTCCATCACCGCATCCTTTCTCTTCATTCTTCAGCCGTCCGTGCAGCAAGTCCCACGCGCAGCTTCGGGAAGACGTGTTTTCGCCAGGCGCTCGTATTCCGCCGTGGCCGCCTTCAGTTCCTGCTTCGATTCCTCGATCACGGGATAGAGCACGTAGGCCTGCCGCCCGCGCGCGATTTCGCGCCGCAGGAATTCCCAAACGCCGGCCAGTTGCGCGTCGGAGGTCCAGCGCGTTTCGATCGGCGTGCGCCCGGGCGGCATTTCGTCGATCACCGAAAGATCGAGATCGCCATAGAGCGTCAGCGCGAGCGTGCGCGGAATGGGCGTGGCGGTCATCACCAGCACGTGCGGCGAAGCGCCTTTTTCGATCAGCCGCTTGCGCTGCAGCACGCCGAAGCGGTGCTGCTCGTCCACGATGACCAGGCCCAGCCGCGTGAACTTGCACCGGCTCTTCGATCAGCGCGTGCGTGCCGACCACGAATTGCGCTTCGCCGCTGTCGACGCGCCGAGCACGCCTGTCTTTTTCCGCGCTCTTGCGCCCGCTGACGATCAGTTCGACGCGGTAGCCCGCGGGCTCGAAGATGCGCCGCGCGGAAAGATAGTGCTGCGCCGCCAGAATTTCCGTGGGCGCCATCAGCGCCACTTGATAGCCGTTTTCGATCGCGATCGTGGCCGCCTCGAGCGCCACGATCGTTTTGCCGCTGCCCACGTCGCCTTCGAGCAGCCGGTGCATGGGGAAGGGCCGTTCGAGGTCCGCGGCAATTTCCGCGAGCACGCGCTTCTGCGCCGCCGTGGGCTTGAAGGGCAAGAATGCGCTTCAGCGCGTCGCGGATTTTGTCCTCGCGGACACGCATGGCGATCCCCGGCCGGCGATGTTCGCGCTGGCGGCGCAGCGCCAGGGCAAACTGATAATAGAAAAACTCCTCGAAGATCAGCCGCATCTGCGCGGGGCTGCGAAAACTGTTCAGCAGATCGAGGCTTTCGCTCTTCGGGCGGAAAATGCGCGTAGAGCAGGGCTTCGCGCCGCGTGGGAAAGCGATAGCGCTCGCGAATAGTTCCGGGCAACGGATCGGGCACGTTGCCGTCGAAATCGGCCAGCACGCCGTAAATGATCCGGCGCAGCATCCGCGAGCTGATCCCGCCGATGGCTTCGTAGATCGGCACGATGCGGCCCACTTCGGTGGAATCGGCGGGCGCTGTGTCGCCGCTTCCCATCAAGCTCGATCTGCGGATTCACCATTTCGAGGCGTCCCGGACGGTACGGGTCCAGCTCCGCCTTGCCGTGCAGCACAAGCCGCTGTCCTTCCTTCAAGCCGCCCTTCGAAATACGCGCCGTGAAAAAAGCGCGCGTGCAAGACTCCGGATCCGTCGCGCACCGTGGCGTGAAACACCGGACCTCGGCCTCGCGTGAAGCGGACTGTCCCCGCCGCCACCGGCGACTTCCGCGAGAACGGTGTGCATTTGTCCGGGAACAATTTCCGCGATGGGCGTGAAGCGGATGCGATCTTCGTAGCGGAACGGGAGATAGCTGAGCAGGTCGCCGACGGTCGCAATGCCGCGCTCTTCGAGGATCGCCGCGCGCTGCGGGCCCACGCCTCGCAGATATTTCACCGGATTGTTCAGCAGGATGCGCATCGGGCGGTCTCGACTGTTTTACCCTCGCACGTTGCGGGGCCGGTTTTCAAGTAGGGGCACAAAGAAAGAAATGGAAACCCCAGCGCGCGCTTTGGGAGCGTTGCTTTGATTTGCCGCGATCGTGGGCGCACATTTACATGCCGCGGCCGTTGCCATAATATAGGAATCTCTCGGCCTCCTCACGGGCGATTCGGCGTGCGGTTAAATGTCCCGACCGGCAGCATATTTGGGTGACTGACTCGATGGCCATGGCGCGGCAATTTCTTGGAGCAACTCCCCGCAGGTGGTTGGAATACCTGATAGCGATTCTCGTGGGCAACGCGATCTATTTTTTTTCCCTGTTTCCTCATCTTCCCAACGCGCTACGCCATCAAGGGATGAGAGTGGACTGGGGGACGGCGGTTGATTTCGCCGTGTGCGGGGGAGTTTACGGGCTGATTCGCGTGGGTTGCAACGCGGGCCGGAGGACTCGCATCTGATAGAAAGGACATGCGTTGGGCCATTTTCGGGATGTGGAAAAATAGCGTGAATTGACGCTCACTAAAGGCCGATAAAGGCGTCTAAATCGTCAAAAAAGGGCAGAAAGGGTCAATTCCGGACGGGAATCCCGGCCGGTGACAGACAGGATGGAGACGAGCGTCGCACTCGAGGGAGTTGCGCTCCAGACGGCGGCGGCGAAGCGCGCGGAGGAGCACGCGCTGGTCCGCAAAGCGCAGGCCGGAGACCGCCTGGCCTTCGAGGAGTTGGTGCGGCGGCACGACCGCGAGGTGCTGCGGCTGGCCCTGAATATCGTCCATCGTCTGGAGGACGCGCGGGATATTTACCAGGAGAGTTTTTTGCGCGTGTACCGGAACCTGGGGCGTTTCCGGTTTGAGTGCAACTTTTATACATGGCTATACAGGATTGTGACGAACACGGCGCTCGATCATCTGCGCCGCCGGACTAGCCGTCGAGAGGATCAAGCGCCCGCGCCGGAAGGGGCCGAAAGAACGGCCGATGGCGGAACGGGCGACTTCTTCGACCGGCAGCCTGCGCGGAACGCAGCGGCAAATCCGGAGAAGCGGCTGCTGGGGAAGGAAGTGGGGGAACAGATCGGCGAGGCGATGAAGCGGCTCACGCCGCGCGAGCGCGTGGTCTTCGAGATGAAGCATTATCAAGGAATGCGGCTGCGGGCCATCGGCGAGATGCTGGGCACTTCGGAAGAAACGGTAAAGAATTCTCTGTTCCGGGCGACGCAAAAATTGCGCGAGAGCCTGGCGGGACTGCGGTAACGAAAAAGGCAAAGCAGGTCCCTCGTCGTCCCGATTCAATTCATCGGGACTCGCTCGGGATGACAAGGTGAATGGAAGGGGAAGTGGACGGAAAAATGCGGCGGGATGAGAACGAAAAGATGATGGGGCGGATGATGGGCGTGCCCTTCGACTGCGCTCAGGACAAGCAAGCTTGCGAGGAATGGGCGCCGCTGCTCGTTCTGGTGGCGGCGGGGTCCGTACGAACTTGTTCGTCCGGACCGGGCGAGGAGCTTGACGCCGCGGAGGAGGAGCGCGTCGCGAGGCATGTGGCGGAGTGCGCGGCATGCGCGGCAGCGCTCGACCAGGAAAAGGAACTGGTGGGGCTACTCGCGGAATTCCGGAGAGAGCCGGATGCGCCGCTGCTCGCGATTTGCCGCGCGAACCTGGAAGACGCGCTCGACCGGGAAGAAGAGGGTGGATGGGTCGGGCGGATTGCCCGGGCGGTCTTCGGTTCGGATGTGACCGCCCTTCGACTGCGCTCAGGGCAAGCGACCTGGGGTTCGAATTGGCTGGCGGCGGGAACGTCCTGGAGCGCCGCGCTGCTTCTGGCAATCGGATTTTCAGCGGGAGTGCTGGGGCCACGGCTTCTGCGGCATCCTGTGACGCCCGTTTCGCCGGCGGCTCGAAACGCCGCTCCCGACGCAGGAAACAACCTGAGCGGGAGCACGAACGGTGACGCGAGCGGCGATACGAACTCCGTTGGAAGCGCCAGCGGAAAGGCGTCCGCGGCAAGCACTCGTTCGGTGCTGAGCGCGGTCGACCTTCCCACTGCCGATCTTGCGGGGATCAGCGTGATGCCTCCGGACGGGGACGAACTCCCGCAAGTGAGATTGCAGCTCCAGTCGCAGGAGCCGGTAACGCTCGAAGGCAACGTGAACGATGACGATGTGGAGCAGGCGCTGCTTTATATGCTGCACGACGATGGGCGGTTTTGTTCCGGCGCGCGGCTCGATGCGGTGGACCTGCTGCGCGCGCGCAGCAACGATCCCGAGGTTCGCAAGGCGCTGTGCCATACGGTTCATACGGACCGCGATGCGGCGGTGCGATTGAAGGCGCTCGAAGCGCTGAACGGATCGGACGCGCAGGATCAGGATGCGGTGCTGCAAACGGTGCTCGATGCGCTCGAAAGCGACCAGAATCCCGGCGTGCGCATCGAGGCGGTGGACACTCTGCGGGATATGGCGGCAAAGGGGCAGGTCGCCTCAGATGACCGCACGCTCGCCGTCCTGCGCGACCGCATGGCGAAGGATCCCGACACGTACATTCGCGTGCAAAGCGCAGCGGCGATTCGCGAGCTGGGCCCGCACCAGAAGTTCTAATCCCGCCAAATCCTATATTTCTCTCTATGAGTGCATATGATGGGGAGACAACGTCAATTCGTGCGGGGTGTTTGTTATTTGGTTCTTCGACGAGCGAGACGCCGCTGTAACAGTAGTTGCTCGAGTGGCTGGGCAATAAAAAATCCGCTCGCCTTTAGTTGCTGGAGAACTGCCGGGAAATCACTCACGAATCCCATCGTGTCGGCGCGCTCCAGGACGTCCAGTGTTCCCGAGAGGGGAAGATTCCGGTTCAAGGCAATCGTTCGTCCGATCTGCTCATCAATACAAGAGCACATCCGCCCGGGGCGTTTCAGCCAGCAGAATGGCTTGTCGTTCGCCCAGGTGTAAGGTGGCTGGAAACGTGGCGGCATCTGTTTCTGGCGCGGCGCGAATCTCGAACCAACCAGGGAGCGACAATGCGCGGCGCCGTACGTTCTCCGGCGTTTTCGCGTCTGTCAATTCCTGGTGCACGGCGGTTGGCACGAAGACCTTCTCAAATAATTGCCCGAGCAGATGTTCCTGCTCAATGGCAATCAGATAACGTAGCGGCGTGGTGTTGGAGACGGCGATCATCCCGTGAGGATGTTAGCGCGGGTTG
>CAWCPO010000007.1:0-61047 GCA_963797345.1 uncultured Acidobacteriota bacterium
AGTTGTACCCCCGCCACGGGACGAAGGCGACGAGCACGTTGCGGCCCAGCGCCAGCTCGCCGCGGTCGGTGCATGGGCCGTCCGCCAGCACCTGGCCCTGCTTCACGCGGTCGCCCGCGCGGACCAGTGGCTTCTGGCTGATGCACGTATTCTGATTCGAGCGCTTGAATTTCGTGAGCAGGTAGATATCCGACCACTTCGCGGCTCAGCACGCCGGACTGGTCGGATTCCACGCGCACGATCACGCGCTCGGAATCCACCTGGTCCACGATGCCATCGCGGCGGCAAACGATCACCGCGCCGGAATCGCGCGCCGTGACGCGCTCCATGCCCGTACCGACCAGCGGCGCCTCGCCGCGGATCAGCGGCACGGCCTGGCGCTGCATGTTCGAGCCCATCAGCGCGCGGTTGGCGTCGTCGTTCTCGAGGAACGGAATCAGGCTGGCGGCCACGGAGACGAGCTGCTTCGGTGAAACGTCAATGTAGTCCACCTCGTCGCGGCTCTTGAGTACGAAGTTGCCCGCCTGGCGGCAGTTGACGAGATCGGTGGTGATTTTCAGCTTTTCATCGAGCGAGGCATTGGCCTGCGCAACCACGTAGCGGTCCTCTTCCCACGCCGAGAGATAGAAGCAGTACGGCTCGACCACGATGCGCCGCCGCTTCAGCTCTTCGTTGGTCTCCTCGACTTTTTCCTTTTCCACGATTTCGCCGGCCTTGAATTCGCTGTCGCCCGCGTTGACGATCTGCACATAGTCAATCACGCGCCCGCCCTTCACCTGGCGGTAGGGCGACTCGATGAAGCCGAATTCGTTGATGCGCGCGTAGCAGGAAAGCGAGCTGATCAGCCCAATGTTCGGGCCTTCCGGCGTCTCAATCGGGCAGATGCGCCCGTAGTGCGTGGGGTGAACGTCGCGCACTTCGAATCCGGCCCGCTCGCGGGAGAGTCCGCCCGGCCCCAGAGCCGAAAGGCGGCGCTTGTGCGTGATTTCGCTCAGTGGATTGGTCTGATCCATGAACTGCGAGAGCTGCGAGCTGCCGAAGAATTCGCGGATGGCGGCCATCACGGGCTTGGCGTTGACCAGGTCGTGCGGCATGGCCGTGGACATTTCCTGGTACACGGACATCTTTTCCTTGATGGCGCGCTCCATGCGGACCAGGCCGATGCGGAACTGGTTTTCGAGGAGTTCGCCCACGGCGCGGACACGGCGGTTGCCGAGATGGTCGATGTCGTCCACCGCGCCAATATTGCGGCGCAGCTTCAGCAGGTATTTGATCGCGGCGACGAAATCGGCCGGGTCGAGCGTGCGCTTATCAAGTGGCGTCTCGAGGCCCATTTTGATATTGAACTTCAGCCGGCCCGACTTTGCTGAAATCGTACTTTCGCGGGTCGAAGAACATCCCGTTGAAGAGCGCCGTGGCCGTTTCGACCGTGGGCGGGTCGCCCGGGCGCAATTTGCGGTAGATTTCGATCAGCGCCTCTTTGGGCGTGTGAATGGTGTCCTTTTCGAGAGTGCGGGCGACGACGATGCCGGCGTCATCGCGGTCCGGGAAGCAAACATCCACTTCGGTGATCCCCGCTTCTGCAATGGCGGCCCACATTTCGGGAGTCAGGGCTTTGTTCGCTTCGAGCAGCACTTCGCCGGTCTGGCGGTTGACGAGTTCGCCGACGGTCACGGCGCCTTCCACGTCGCCCACCGACGCTTCCGCCTGGTTGACGTGCGTCTTCACGAGGTCCTTGAACACCGGCTCGGTGATGCGCTTGTGCGCGCCCACCAGCACTTCGCCCGTGCGCGGGTGCCGGATTTCCTTCGAGAGTTTTCGGTCTATCAGGCCTTCCGAGAGATTCCAGTAAAGGCCGCCGTCGCGCAGCAGGATGCGCTCCACCTGGTAGAACGTGCGCAAAATATCCTCATTCGACTTCATTCCCAGCGCGCGGAGGAAAATCGAGCCAAGGAATTTGCGCTTGCGGTCGATGCGCACGTAGAGGATGTTCTTCGTGTCGTATTCGAATTCCACCCACGAACCGCGATAGGGAATGATCTTGCCCAGGAAATAGCTGCGGTTGTTCGCCGTCTCGTAAAAGACGCCCGGGGAGCGGTGCAACTGGCTGACGATCACGCGTTCCGTGCCGTTGATCGTGAACGTGCCGTTCTCGGTCATCAGCGGGATATCACCGAAAAAGACTTCCTGCTCCTTGATGTCGCGAATGGACTTCGCGCCCGTGTCGGGATCTTTGTCGTAAATAGTCAGCCGGATGGTCACCTTGAGCGGCGCGGAATAGGTCATGCCGCGCTCCTGGCATTCGCTCATGTCGTATTTCAGTTGGAGCGTGACCGGATCACCGCACTTGTTGCAGAACGTGGGCGTGTTCTTGTTGAATGCGCCGCACTTCGCGCAGATCACATCTCCCGTCTTGTACGGGTTCGTGACCACCGAGGCTCCGCAATTCCGGCAGGTCGCGCGCAGGTGGTGCAGCCCGCGCAGATGGCCGCACTTGCACTCCCAGTTGCCGATGGCGTAGTCCACGAAGTCCAGTTGCGAAAGCCCCCGAAAATCCTGGATGGGAAACACGGAGGTGAACACGGACTGCAGGCCCGAATCCTCCCGCTCGCTCGGCAGCAAATCCATCTGCAGGAATCGCTGGTATGATTTCTTTTGCACGTCAATGAGGTTCGGTATCTGGACGGCCGTCTTGATCTTGGCGAAATCCAGCCGCTCCCTTTCCCGCACGACGCGATTGCCATTTCGATTGCTCATGAATCTCCCCTAGTTATGATCACGCCGGAAGCGCGGCTGCCGAAAGACACCAACTCGCCGCTCCGGGAAGGACGCATTTTGAGTTCCATATTGCGAAGGAAGTGCGCGCGTACGCGAATCCCTTTGCAGCCCCGGCACAATGGCCGTCGCGGGCCGCCACTACTTAATTTCGACCTTGGCTCCGGCGTCTTCGAACTTCTTCTTGATCGTGGCCGCCTCGTCCTTGTTGATGCCTTCTTTCACGGTCTTCGGCGCGCCGTCCACCAGGTCCTTTGCTTCTTTCAAGCCCAGGCTGGTGACTTCGCGCACGGCCTTGATCACGTTGATTTTGTTCGCGCCGACCTCGGTGAGGACCACGGCGAATTCCGTCTTCTCTTCCGCCGCGCCGCCCGCCGCGCCCGCTCCCGCCGCGCCGCCCGCAACCATCACAGGCGCCGCCGCGGCCGCCGACACGCCGAAGGCTTCTTCCATCTTCTTCACCAGATCGGAAGCCTCCAGCAGCGTCAGGCCCTTGATTTCTTCCAGGATTGTTTCCACTTTGCTAGCCATTGCCGTTTCTACCCTCCTCGGAGATGAAAAAACCGTTTTACGAAACTGTTTCAGGCGCCGGAGAATTTTCAGGCGCCGCGCCGCCCGGCGCGAACTTGTTTGCTTTTACGGCCTCGCTTGTGACCACCGCCAAATTGCGCGGAAGCGCCGCGAGCGCCATCGCGATGCGCTGCGCCGGAGCATTCGCGAGGAACATGATCTTGCTGATCAGCTCTTCCTTGCTCGGAAGCTGCGCGAGATGGTGGATCTCCTGAATCGAGATCACGCGCCCTTCCACCCATCCCGCGCGGAACTGGAACGCCGGAACGTCCTTGGCCACCTTGGTCAGAATCTTCGCGAGCGTCACCGGATCGGTCTTCGTGTACGCGATCGAATTCGTCCCCTTGAGGCCCTTCAAGAGCCCTTCCGCGGGCGTTCCCGTCGCGGCACGCTCCGCCACCCTGTTCTTCACCACTTCATAGTGGCCGCCCGCCCCTTCCACGGCCCGCCGCAGGCGCGTATCCTGCTCGACCGTAATGCCCTGGAAGGTCGAAAGGATCACCGTCGAGACGTTCGCAAGCTGCGTACGAAGCTCATCGGCCTGCGCTATCTTTTCGGCTCTCTTCTTCATGTGCCGAACTCTCCCTCTCTTGCGCTCGTTACGCCGCCACGGCTACAGCCACGTCCGCCTCGGCGTGGTCAATGGGAATGCCCGGACCCATCGTCGAGGTCAGCGTGATTTTCTTGATGTAGTGGCCCTTGGCCGCCGCGGGTTTGGCTTTGATCACGGCGCCGAGCAGCGACTGCGCGTTCTCCGCCAGACTCTTTGCCGGGAAACTGATTTTTCCGATCGCGGAGTGAATCAGCCCGGTCTTGTCGAGGCGGAACTCCACTTTGCCGGCCTTGATTTCCTTCACGGCGCGCGCGATTTCGAAAGTGACCGTACCCGTCTTCGGATTGGGCATCAGCCCGCGCGGCCCCAGCACCTTGCCCAGGCGCCCGGCGGACTTCATCATATCCGGCGTGGCGATCACGGCTTCGTAATCCGTCCAGCCTTCCTGGATCTTCTGAACCATGTCCTCGCCGCCCACGAAATCGGCGCCCGCTTCCTGCGCCTCGCGCACCTTTTCGCCGCTGGCGATCACCAGCACGCGCTTCGATTTCCCCAGTCCGTGCGGCAGCACCACCGTGCCGCGGATCATCTGATCCGATTGCTTCGGGTCCACGCCCATGTTCAGCACCAGCTCGACCGTCTCATCGAACTTCGCGAAATGCGCCTTGCGAAGCAGCTCGGCAGCCTCTTCGAGCTTGTACGGCCGCGCCTCCACGAGCTTCCGGGCGCGATCAATATTCTTCCCTCCCACTTTTGCGCTGCGGCCCATTGCTTTTCCCCCGCTCTTATTCAGTCACTTCGATGCCCATGTTGCGGGCCGTGCCCATCACCGACCGGACCGCCGACTCGATTTTGGATGTGTTCAGGTCGGGCAGCTTCATCCGAGCGATTTCTTCCACCTGTTTGCGCGTGATTTTGGCCACCTTATTGCGGTTCGGCTCGGGCGAACCCTTCACGATTCCCGCGGCGCGCTTCAGCAGTTCCGATGCCGGCGGCGTCTTCAGGATAAACGTGAACGTGCGGTCGGTGTAGATCGTGACCAGCACGGGAATAATCATGCTGTCCGGCTCTTTCGCCGTCTTGGCATTGAACTGCTTGCAGAAATCCATGATGTTCACGCCGTGAGGGCCCAGAGCCGTGCCGACGGGCGGCGCCGGCGTGGCTTTCGCCGCCGGCAACTGAAGCTTCACTGTTGTTTGAACCTTCTTCGCCATGGCTCTTCCTTACGCCGCCCGAGCGCGGCCCCTTACGCGACTTTTTCGACCTGCGCGAAATCCAGCTCCACCGGCGTGGACCGGCCAAAAATCGTGACCGAAACTTTCAGCGTGCTGCGGTCGGTGTTCACTTCCTCCACCACGCCCGTGAAATTCGCAAACGGGCCTTCCCCGATGCGCACCTTTTCCCCGCGCTCGAAGGAAAGCTTGGGCTTCGGCTTTTCCGCCGTGGTCGAGGCCCGGTTCAAAATATTTTGCACTTCGTCTTCGGAAAGTGGCGAAGGCGTCTGCCCGGAACCGACAAAGCCCGTGACCTTGGGCGTCGAGCGCACCACGTGCCAGGTGTAGTCGTCCATATCCATCTCCACCAGCACATAGCCGGGATAACACATGCGGGGCGAAATCACTTTCTTGCCCCCGCGCACCTCGACCACCGATTCCGTGGGAATGATGATCTGGCCGATCTTGTCCGTCAGGCCGAACGCCGCCACGCGCCCCTCCAGGCTTTCCTTCACCTTCCGTTCAAAGCCCGAGTACGTGTGCACGATGTACCACTGCTTGGCCACGTTGGTTCCTTCAGTGCTTAACATAGTTGATCAGCCATCCGATGGCTCTACTGCAGATGCCGTCGGTAATGAAAAAATAAAAGCCGAAAAATGCCACCGTTACGGCCACCACGATCGTTGTGGACCACACGTCCTGCCGCGAGGGCCAGTTCACCTGCCGCATCTCCACGCGCACATCGTGCAGAAAACTCCGCAGGCGCCTCGGATAGCCGCCCAGTTTTTGCGCCGGGCCCAGCAGCGCCAAGGGATTTACGCCGTGGGATTCTTCCTCCCGGTTTGTTCGTATTGCGTCGGCCATTTCGCTGCGTATCCTCGCCCGCCGATTCCCGCTCAACCGCCCGCCGCCCGCGCCGTCCAAAAACTGGCAGGGGAGGAGGGATTTGAACCCCCACATCCGGTTTTGGAGACCGGCGGTCTACCGTTGAACCTACTCCCCTGAAATTTCGAGCCTTTAGGCCCGAAATTTCACCCTGAGCCCGCTTCTCAGGGCGAAGGGTGAATTTCGCGCTGGAATCCCGCCACCAGTTCCAGCTTCTTCTCTCTCCGCCAGCCCTTCAACTCCGCTTCACGGCCGCGCGCCAAAAGCTCACTCGCGTGCTCTTCTTGCCAGACCAATTTGACCGGGCGCCGCAAGGCCGTGTGTCTCGATCCAATTCCCCAGTTGTGCCGCTTGACTCGCTGCACCGGATCCTTCGCCACCCCCACATACAATGATCCGTCGCTGCACTCCAGCATGTAGCAAAACCAAAGCTGCTCGTTTCCCGCCATCTAGTGTCTACCCTTCGATCCGGCACCGCCGGTTCTCAGGGTGAATCCGCTCCTAGCGGATTCATTTCACTTCTTTATGCGCGGTGTGCTTCCGGCACGTATTGCAGAATTTCTGCGTCTCCAGCCGGTCCGTGTGCTTTTTCTTGTTCTTGGTAGTCGTGTAGTTCCGGTTTTTGCACTCGTTGCACTGCAATGTGATGATTTCGCGCATGGGTTACTCGATGATCTCGGCGACGGCTCCGGCCCCTACCGTGTGGCCGCCTTCGCGGATCGCGAACCGCAGCCCCTTCTCCAATGCCACCGGCGTGATCAGGCTGATCTCCGCACTCACGTTATCCCCCGGCATCACCATCTCCACTCCCGTCGGCAGCTTCACGTCTCCCGTCACGTCCGTCGTCCGAAAATAGAACTGCGGACGGTACCCCGTGAAGAACGGCGTGTGACGCCCTCCCTCTTCCTTCGTCAGCACGTACGCCTCCGCCTTGAACTTCGTGTGCGGCGTGATCGACCCCGGCTTCGCCACCACCTGCCCGCGCTCCACTTCGTCCTTCTCCGTCCCGCGCAGCAGCAGCCCCACGTTGTCTCCCGCCATCCCTTCGTCCAGCAGCTTCCGGAACATCTCTACGCCCGTCACCGTCTTCTTCATCGTCGGACGAAAGCCCACAATCTCAATCTCTTCCCCCACCTTCACCTTCCCGCGCTCGATTCTTCCCGTCACCACCGTCCCGCGGCCCGAGATCGAAAATATATCCTCGATCGGCATCGCAAACGGCTTGTCCACGTCCCGCGGCGGCAGCGGCACGTTCTTGTCCACCGCGTCCATCAATTCCAGCACCGACTTCTCCCACTTCGCATCTCCCTCGAGCGCCTTCAGCGCCGACCCGCGAATCACCGGCACCGTGTCCCCGGGAAACTGATACGATCTTCAGCAGCTCCCGCACCTCCAGCTCCACCAGCTCCAGCAGCTCCGGGTCTTCCACCATGTCGCACTTGTTCAAAAACACCACGATGTACGGCACGCCCACCTGCCGCGCCAGCAAGATGTGCTCCCGCGTCTGCGGCATCGGACCGTCCGTCGCCGCCACCACCAGGATCGCTCCATCCATCTGCGCCGCGCCCGTGATCATGTTCTTGATGTAGTCCGCGTGCCCCGGGCAATCGATGTGCGCGTAGTGGCGGTTCGCCGTCTCGTACTCCACGTGCGCCACCGCGATCGTGATCCCCCGCTCGCGCTCTTCCGGCGCGTTGTCGATCGTGTCGAACGCCCGGAACGCCACCTTCGGATTGTTCTTGCTGAGCACCTTCGTGATCGCCGCCGTCAATGTCGTCTTCCCGTGGTCGATGTGCCCAATCGTCCCCACGTTTACGTGCGGCTTGACCCTCTCGAATTTCTCCTTCGCCATCTTCCCTCACCCTCGCATCAAGACTTCGCGGCCGCTGCCGCGTTGCTTTCCACTGCCTGGCCCGTTTCTCTTTGGCCCGTCTCCGACTACCCTTTTCTCAAATCCGCAGCGATGGAGCGGGGGACGGGATTCGAACCCGCGACCATCTGCTTGGAAGGCAGAGACTCTACCCCTGAGTTACCCCCGCTCACAGCCATTTCCCCTCCGTTCGCCGTGGCGAACTCAGGGTCAACTGGAGCCTGGGACCGGGATTGAACCGGTGACCTCGTCCTTACCAAGGACGCGCTCTACCAACTGAGCTACCCAGGCCCGATTCGGCCGTTCCGTTACAAGCGCAACCCAATCCTTGGGACCAGCCCCGCGAATTCCGTGGGACGCTGGTGGACGGGGGAGGATTCGAACCTCCGTAGCCCGCAAGGAGCGGCAGATTTACAGTCTGCTGGTTTTAGCCACTCACCCACCCGTCCCGCAAATTCATTCGAGCCCTGCTCCTCGATCCCGCACGGTGCATCGAATTCCCTTCCAAATCAGGGGCACAGAAATCGTGTCCCACGAACCCGCCTAGAACTGAACAGGACTACCGTATGGGGCACATCGCAATGCAGATAGGGCTCGTGTCCAAAGACACCAACCCGTCGCTTTTCTCACGCGGAATCCGTCCGCATCCTGATGAAAAATCCCAGTCCCTCAGACTCAGCTGGCGGAGGGATTTGAACCCCCGACCCTCTGATTACAAATCAGATGCTCTACCACTGAGCTACGCCAGCCCTGCTCAAACCGAGCAAACTTATCACAGGGGCAATCAAATTGCAAGCAACTTTATCCCACCGGCAATTCCCTTGCCAGCAGGATACCTAATCATTCGAGTCGCGACCGCATTTTTGCCGGCGGTGTCTTTTCTGATACGCAATCGAGCCTCAAGACATTACACTCGATGGGGAGCCAAGACGCATTCCGCTTTCCCGTGCCTCTATCTTCCACAAAGCGCGCCTGGATTTCGATCGCAGCCTTAGTCTTTCTTGCTGCTGCGTGTGCCACAGTCTATCTCTATCGAATGCACCGCCCGCTCAGCGCCGTGAGCGCCGGTGCAACTCCCAGCATCCTGAACGAGCTCCCGCCCGATGCTCCCGCCGTCATATATTTAGATGTCGCTGCACTCAGGAAGTTGCAGGACTCGCCTCTCGCAGCCATCCTGGGGCTCACCGATAGCGGCGCGCGCGGCGACCGCGACTACCAAAGATTCGTGCGCGATACGGGCTTTGACTATACGCGCGATCTGGACAAAACGGCCATTGCGCTTTGGCCGGCCAGTTTAGACGTGCTTTCCCACGGCCCCAGCGAGGAACGGACTTTTGTCGTCGCCGAGGGACGCTTCGACCAGCCGAAGATCGAGGCATACGCGCTGCGATCCGGGAGGGTTGCCGTGCACGGGGCCCAATCGGTCTATGAAATTCCGGGCAACCCTCCGGTCTCGTTCGAGTTTCTCTCGCCCACGCAGATCGCTCTCGCCAGCGGGAAAGAAACGGATGCCTTGCCGCTGGCATCGAATTCCGCTCCACGCGATCCGGTCATGCAAGCGCGCATGGATCGCGTTGCCGGAGCGCCGATTTTCGCCCTCGCGCGGACCGATCATCTTCCGGACAGCTTCTATGCGGATTTCCGCGACTCGCCGCAACTCGAGGCTCTTGCGCGCAGCGTTCAGGGAGTCACTGTGGCGGGCCAGCCCCAAGACGGTCTCATCGAGATTTCGCTCGACGCGGAGTGCGACACGATGAAGAGCGCCTTCGAAATTGCCACGCTTCTTGACGGCTTCCGAATGATGGGCACCCTGGCTCTCGCCGATCCCAAAACGCACAGCCATATGAACAGAGAGCAGGCCGCGTTTCTCGATGCGGTCATCCGCACCGTGAAGATCGCTCACCAGGACCGCTGGGTACGCCTCACCCTCGGCGTCACGCCGGAAATGCTCGGCGCGCGTTCTTCCGTACCCTCCACGCCGATCCTGCCCCCGCATTCCAGCCCATAAAAATGCGCATCGAGCCGTGCTCCACTTTCATACTTCACAGAGGAGGATTGTATGGGACCTGTGGCGTGCCGCACCCGTTCGAATACAGAATAACCAAGGGCATTTCTTGAGAGGATGGGCGCCGGCGGAATTAATCGCCGGCGACGCTGCTGGACGTGGCAGGAGCGGCTGCCACTGGGATTGTGTTGCGGAGGTAGGGCCAGGGATTTACGGGCGTATTGTTGATGCGCACCTCATAATGCAGATGCGGCCCGGTGGACCTGCCGCTCTGGCCTTCGTAGCCGATCACGTCGCCGGCCTTCACATGCATGCCAGCCTGGACATTGAAAGCGGAGAGGTGGCCGTACCATGTGGTGATTCCGAAGCCATGGTCAATCACCACCAGCCGCCCATAACCCGCATCGGTATCCGCCTCGGTGACTATGCCATCAGCCGTCGCGTGAATTGCGTCGCCCATATGCGACGCGATATCCAGCCCTGAATGAAACGCACCTTCCCCGCTGAACGGGTCGAGCCGCTCGCCGAAGCGCCCTGTAATCTGCCCGATGACAGGCCAAAGCGACGGTACGACCCCCAAAGTTCCTAGCCCCGCCGCGGGAAGCAGCCGCGCTCCATTGCCCAGAATGACCGCGCTCACATCATGCTTCTCGAGGTAGCTGAATTCATCAAGGGATTGCTGGAATTGCGTATCCGGCTCCGCCACGGCATCCGCATCCGTCAATCCGAAGGGTGTCTGGCGGAGTCGAGTTATGCCATAAGCCATGGCCACTTCGCCCGCGAGCGATTGGAGGGAGCTCAGGCGCTGATTGGTGTCCTTGACCTCCGTTTGAAGCTGGACGTATTGCTGTTTGAGGTTATCCTGATCGCGGCGGAGGGAGTTGTAGTTCGTGGCCTTCCACAGCATGCGTGAGTAGGAACCCATTCCCGCGACCACGGTTATCCCCCCCACTATCGCCAGAACCGCAAGGAAGTGAAGGATATAGAAAGGCACGCGCACTCGGTGCATCTTGCCCGAGCCGCTGGAAGCAATAAAGAAAGTATAGGATTGACGCTTCATGATTCCGAGTGAATTCCACGCCCCTGGCTGGCTACCATGCACCCCATGTGCCACGGTTTGCCTTCTGCCAGGATCCACGCAAGTCCAAAGTCTGAACCGGGCCCCCTGGTCCAAAACCGCTGGAATTGTAATTCCCGCGCTCCCAGCCGTCAACCACAAAATCTTCCATTTTCCGTAGATGCAACCGAACTCGCTTATTCAACCCAGGCAATTTATAATTCCGCGAGACTAACTTTCTGGGAACTTTACCTTAGAGAATCAGCGTGCGGCAACTGTACGAAGGGACGGAGATGGACCGGGAATCTGAACTAATAACGAGGATAGTGGGGGCGATCCCCTCCAAGAGCGTGGGCTGGGGAGGGGGTGGGGCTTCGAGCAGGGGCGGATTGCGGCTCGGAATCGGTGACGACGCAGCCGTCATTGCCACGGGGGGTCGCACGGACTGGGTAGTGAGCTGCGATGCATTTATCGAGGGAGTGCACTTTGTTGGGGAAAAGCACCCGGCGGACTCCGTGGGCTACAAATCGCTCGCGCGGGCGGCAAGCGACCTGGTTGCCATGGGAGCTAGGCCTCGGCTATTCCTCCTGACTCTGGCCCTTCCCGCGAGGCGAAGCGGTGCATGGCTCGACCGGTTTCTAGAAGGTATGTCGCGGGCAGCTCGCGAGTTAGGCATGTGCCTGGCTGGCGGAGACACAAGCGGAAGCCCCACGCTCTCGATCAGCATCACGGTGCTGGGAGAGGTGATCTCAGGGAAAGCGGTAACACGCTCGGGGGGACGGCCGGGGGATATTATATATGTCAGCGGGGGACTGGGCAGGGCACAACTGGGCCTGGAGCTGGTCAAAAATAGCGGGCCCCGGGCACTCAAAAGAATCCTGAAGGACCAATTTGCGCTCGTTCAGCCCCACCTGTACCCGAAAGTCCGGGTTGCGCTGGGCGCGTGGCTGGGGCGGCGGCGAGTCGCGTCGGCCATGATGGATATTTCGGATGGGCTTTCGACCGACATCGCCCGGTTGTGCGCGGCGAGCGGGGTCGGCGCCCGACTGTGGGCGGAGCGGATTACTTGCGTGGCTATTCCCGGCGGAATCGCGAAGCAGATTGGGAAGCTCGAACCCGATCCGCTCGAGATGGCTCTCAACGGGGGGGACGATTACGAGCTTCTCTTTACCGTCCCGCCGCGGCGGGTGAAGCGATTGCGAGGAGCGCCGGGATTCCGAGAGATTGCGGCCATCGGTGAAATCGAGCGCGGCAAGCAGATCACTCTGGTGGGCGCCGACGGGTGCGCGCGGCGCCTCCCTCCGCGAGGTTGGGATTCCTTCCGCGAGAAGTAGCCGTCCCCAGCGGCGCGAGAAAATATATTTCCAGGTTGTTTTTCACCGTGATACTATTATCCAGCTGTTATGTCCACTAAACGTTATCAGGAGGAGACCATGCGAACCTTGCGGTTCAATCTATACGCCGCGCTTTTGGCGCTGGTGGGAATTTTCTTCGTGGCCGGTCCGGCGAGCGCGACGACTTCGGGCAAGAGTCACCATCACAGCAGCAGTCATCATCACAGCAGCCACCATCACAGTAGCAGCCATCATCACTCCGGCTAGCCATACCAGTCATAAAGGAACGGGCGGCTTTTGCTGCGGCGGGATGGGTGTGGGCGCAGGCGCGGGAGTTTTGTCCTGCGGCTGGGAGGGTGAAGGCTGAGGAGCGCTCGTTTCCGTCAGACCCTGTTCGGTGACGTCGGCGGGAGGAGCGGTGTCAGGGGTGTCCACCTGAACCGGTTTCGTTCCGGCAAGATTTTCGAGCGGAACGACATTCGGGAACTTTTCCACCGGCACACCCTGCATGGCCTGCTGCATGAATTCAACCCAAATGGGAAGCGCGGCGCGCGCTCCGGTTTCCTTGTCGCCGAGAGAAATTCGCTTGTCGTCGTTGCCCACCCAAACGCCGGCGGTGATTTGGGGAGTAAAGCCTATGTACCAGGCGTCGGTGAAATCATTCGTCGTGCCGGTCTTGCCCGCCGAGGGACGGCCGATGGCTTTGGCGTTGATGGCGGTGCCGAATTGGACGACATCTTCGAGCATGGCCGTCATGGTGCGAGCCACGGCGGGCGGGATCACGTCGTTGACTTGGGGAAAATCTTCTTCCAGAACGGCGCCGTCGTAGGAAGTGACGCGGCGGATGTAGTGCGGCACGATGTGGATGCCGTCGTCGGGGAAAACGGTGAATCCGGAGGTGTGCTCGAGGAGCGTGAGATCGGCGGCGCCGAGGGCCAGCGGGAGATAGGGAGGCAGGGGGCTCGAGATGCCGAACTGGCGGACGAGATTAATTACGTTTTCGATTCCGACGTGGTCCAGCAAGCGGACCGCCGGGACATTGCGGGAATCGGCGAGGGCGCGGCGCAGGGTGATGCGCCCTTCGAATTTTCCATCGTAATTCTGGGGAGAATAGGGCTGCCCGGAGTTCGAGAAAGTGACCGGCTCATCCACGATCGTGTCGAACGGCGAGGCGCCCTGCTCGAGCGCTTCGGAATAGACGTAAACCTTGAACGAGCTGCCCGTCTGGCGCAAGGCCTGTGTGGCGCGGTTGAATTTGGAATCCTCGAAGCTGTATCCGCCGACCATGGCCTTGATCTCGCCGGTGGAATTATCAATGGCCAGCAGCGCGGCCTGCGCGGCGGGATCCTGCTCGAGTTCGACATCCGCCAAAACGCCTGAAATTCCCTTGATATTTACTTCGACGAGGTCGCCCACCTTCAGCAGTTGCGCGGGGGATTTGTAGCCAGTCCAGGCGAAATCGGCGGGCGTGAGGATGGCGCGGTAAGGGCCGATTTTGAGGGATGCGGAGTTTCGCTCGACGGATGTGACGAGCGCCGTGACGTAACTGCCCTTTCCGATGACGCCGTTCCAGGGCTCCGTCTGAAATGTATCGAGTGTGCCGAGATGGTCGCGCAGGATGTTGGGAAGATGGCCGCGCCAGCCGTGGCGGCGGTCGTAGGCATGGAGGCCGTCGCGAACGGCCTGGTCCGCGGCCTTCTGCATGGCCACGCTGAGAGAGGTATAGACGCGCAGGCCTTCCTCGTGGACGGCGGCTGTGCCGTAGGTGTGCTCGAGATACTGGCGAATCTCTTCGACGAAGTAGGGAGCGAGATCGTTGCGCAAGGATTCGATGCTCAATCCCAGAGGCTCGTTCCGGGCGGCATCGGCCTGCGCGCGGGTGATTTTGCCGTCGTGCTGCATCAGGGAGAGGACCAGATTGCGGCGCGCCAGGGCGCGATCCGGGTGCAAGACCGGCGAATAGGAGGGGCCGCGGATAATGGCGGCGAGCGTGGCGGCCTGGGCGAGCGTCAACTGGTCCACCGGCTTCGAGAAATAATATTCAGAGGCGGCCTCGAAGCCGTAATTTCCCGAACCAAGATAGATCTGGTTGCAGTACATGGTGAGAATCTGCTCTTTGGTGTAGTGGCGCTCGATCTGGAGGGCCAGAATAGTCTCCTGGATTTTGCGGTGGAAGCTGCGGTCGGCGCGGTTGAGGAAAAGTCCGCCGGCAAGCTGCATCGTGAGAGTGCTGGCGCCTTCGGCGATGCGATGGTGAACGGCATCGGTCCAGGCGGACTCGAGGACGCGCGGAAAATCCACGCCCCAGTGCTGCTCGAAATGCTGATCCTCGGTGGTAAGAATGGCATCCTTGAGGACCGGGGGGATCTGGCTGTATGTAAGGAGAATCCTGCGCTGTAAAGAGAAGGCGCCGATAGGCTGGCCGTCGTCGGCATAAAGCTCGGTGACGACATCCGGGTGGTAGTCTTCGAGCGCTCGAATTTGCGGCAGGTCACTGGAATAAACGAAGAGCAATCCCACGGCGCAGCCGAAGGCGGCCCGCGCATAATAAGAGGAATGCAAAGGCGAGGCGCGCAAAAGGCGTCCCGCCTGTAATCCTCACCGAGGAGCGGTAGAAATTCTCCATCTACGGTCTATTCTATCGTATTTGCGTGCGCAAGGTAGGAGGGTAGAGGCATGAGGTACGAGGTTCGAGGGTTGAAGACCCGCCAGACTGCCGGATGTTCGTAAATTCTTCGTCCCGCTGAAGCGTCCGGGACGCAGAAAGCGCGTTTTTCCCCCCGTCGCCCCCCCAATTTTGTTGCGATTAGAAGGATAGGTTTCACTGATATCAGCGGAGTTAGGCCGGTTTCTACTTATTTGAGTTGCGATTAGATTTTGGAAGCTTCCACCTTCGCCCGGAAAGGCGGGCTTCGGCGGACAGGGGAGGACTAGAGGCTGGATGCTGGAGAGTCCAGCAAGGGCAGGCTCAGAGAGATTCGTAAATTCTTCGCTTTTCGCCTTGGCGACCCCCCTTATTTTGTTTCGATTAGAAAAATTTAAGTCACTGATATCGGGGGAGTTGCGGCGATTTCTATTTCCCAGCTTGTTTCGATTAGAAATGTGGAGATCGAAGGAGATAGAGGAGAAGCCCCCAAGAGCGACGTTAGATTGCCTCTTAAGTATCATGCATCATTATACCATGGATGTCAAGTCGGTCCTGGCGCGGGCCGTCCGCAAGTTCTTTGGAGGCTGGTGGTTAGGACCTCTATAGGAGTCCAGAAGAGATGGTTTTTTTGGGGGGGTGAGGCGGGCGACAACGGCGAGAGGTGATGGGCGAAGGCAAAAGCAGATCCCTCGCTGCGTCCCCCGCCCCTCAAAAAGCGAGGGGGAAAGCAAAGACGGGGGACTCCGGTCGGGATGACACATGCGGGGGAGAGGCACAAAAGAGCCGGCAAGGACGGCCTTCGACTTCGCTCAGGATAAACCGACAATCGTAGTAGTGAGTAAGATCCGACGCCGAAGCCTGCACCTCCACGATAGCTTCCGAATAGGCGACCACCCCACCAGGGTCAGCGAATTGTTGTGAATCCTATTTACATGTATATGCATCTATATTGGTATGAGTCACTTACTTTTGCCCGCGCTGCCCTGTATGTGCGGCAGTTTCCGCCGGACATCCCGGGCGCTCACGCAGTTTTATGAACAGGCCCTTCGCCCAATTGGGCTGCGGGCTACGCAACTTACCGTGCTGCAAGTGCTCTCGCGTGCCGGAGAGGTGTCCCAAGGCCAATTAGGCGAAATGCTGGCGATGGACACCACAACCCTGACTCGAACGCTGGGAATCATGCGCCGGCACGGCTGGATCGCCGAGCACCGCGGCGAAGACCAGCGAGAACGGTGGCTGCGTCTTTCGGAAGCCGGACAGAAACAACTCAACCGTGCCATGGTTGCTTGGGAAAAGGTTCAATCGCGCCTGCGCAGGCAACTAGGCGACCAAGCATGGAAAAACCTGCTGCAACTCACAAATCAAGTTACGGAGCTGGTTACAGCTCAAGGAGAATCGCTATGAAGACCTATGGGAAGATCACGGCGGCGTTGATTGCCGCCTGGTTCACGTTCGTTTTGTCCGCGTCAGCTCTACACTTGTTCGAGAATCCATCCAATCGTGTTGGAGCAGCGGTTGGGGCGGCCGCACTGGCGCCGATTGTCCTGTTCTCGCTGTGGTTTGCCACCTCGGATAGATTTCGACAGTTCGCGTTATCTCTGAACCCGCGCACTTTGACTTATATACAATCCTGGAGAGTTATGGGAGTCGTGTTCGTGATATTGGAGGCGCGTGGCGTCCTTCCGGCAATATTTGCGCTGCCCGCGGGATATGGCGACATTGCCATCGGGGCGACCGCTTCTTTCGTGGCATGGAAGTTTGCCAATCGCAGCCATCGCAGCAGCTTCATTCTTTGGCAAGCGCTTGGAATTGCGGATCTAGTGAATGCCGTCAGTCTCGGCACCACGGTCAGCTTGCTTAGTCCACACAGCGCTCCAATGACCGCCATGACGGTACTCCCATTGAGCTTGATTCCGACCTTCCTTGTGCCTTTGTTTCTGATCTTTCATGTGATTTGCATAGCTCAGGCGAGGGCTTGGAAGGGCGTTTCCGGCGACACCCGTCAAACCGCAGGACGCGCCCAGGCGTTTGTGACAGAAGGATTTCAATCTCGAAGAGCATGAGCGTGTAACGCGTTCAGCGGAAACTCAACGGCAAGAGCAGGATGGCAGCCTACGCGATGAATCCGCTCCGCAGGATCATTCGGAGTCCAAAAGGCGGGCTTTGGCCCGGCAGGCCCGCCTTCGCAGGTAGTTCTGCTACGGTGGGCAGGCCAGCCTGCAATTCGAGGCGGTCGCCGCGGCGGGCACGCCCAGGACAATTCTTTCGCAGGGCGAAAGAATTGCGATGGTGGAGGAAATGATTCGAGCGAGTGAGGAATGGAGGAAGCGGGCCGATATGGGACGTACGTTCCGAATTGAATCTGCAGGAACCGGTATAGGAATCTTCAAGTGATTGAAATCGAAGGGTATGAAAGAGCGTGAATAGGTGATTGCTTTGCAGGGGAAAGGCGCATCCAGGAGGCAGGATTGCGCCGCGGTATCCAAACATCGAAAAAAAATCACGTGGCGAACCCACTGTGAGAGCAACTTGAATAGGAGCAAGAAAGTGAGCCAAGCAAGGGGCAGCAGAGCGACAGCTACAATGGAACCGCCAAAAAAGATTTCACGCACAGAGCCAACACCCGAACAGATTCGCCAACGAGCGTACGAGATTCATATCTCCCGGAATGGTACGCGGGGCGGCGAGTTGGAGGATTGGCTCCAAGCGGAACGTGAACTTTGCTCGAACAGGCATAACAAGCGGCGGGCGCCGGGGCCTGAAAAGGTTTGAAGGGCGAAGCCTCCCCGGGAGTGAGCAGAAGCTTCGAGAAGCGAATGTACGGTTTTTGCCGCGCTCCCGAGCAACCTGATATCGGGGGGCAGCGGAGAATTCCACGCCACGCGTGGGAAGGCCGATGCCTTGGGCAACCTGAACGTTCTGCTCGTAGGGAAAAGCGCGAACCAATATTCCCTTCTCGAACAGCGGTTGACGAGCTGGGGCGGCAAGTGCCAATTCGCAGTTTCCCACGGAGAAGTGCGCGACCTGCTGGTGCAAAAGACGATTGGGCTGGTTATCAGCGAGATGAAGCTGGTGGACGGCTCGGTTCTGCGGATGATGCCGCTCGTGGAAGGTTCTGCCACGAGTCTATTTTCCTTTCACCCCACGTCGAATGGCTGCCTGTGGATACCGATCGTCGAAAAAGGGAAAATCTGCTGGGGGGCGCCTGCGCTGCGGCCCAGAGAATTCACGGGATTCCTGCGCCAGGCACTCGCCGAGAGGCGCGCCCTACCGCTGATCGATTGCCAGGTGATTGAGTTGCCGGCCGCACCACTTCCTTCTCCGCCTCAAAAGCCGGCCACCAGACCACGAGTATTCGCGAAGGCGGGATAGCCGCGCGTTGCATGATTTCCTCTCTGCGCGATCAGCGGTCGAAGCGGGCCCGCAAATCGGGCGGCAGGATGGGGCACATGTCCTCGCGCCGGCCGAAGACGCGATAACGAATTCGCGCGATGAAATCGTAGACTGCGTCGCGCACGCGCCGGGGAATCACGCCCAAAACCACCGCCAGGAATTTCCAGCCTCCGCCAAGTTCCCGAAAAATGTGAAGGAAGGCGTCGGAGCGCACGAGGAGCGCGCCATCGCGTGTAAGGATGGCGACGCTATCGGGCAATCCCGCGCGCCGGTCCCACGGGACCAGTGCCTGGAACGTATTGCCCTGCAAGGGAGCGAAACGGAAGGCGCGGCCGTCGGGGTCGCGGCGCAGGACGAACTTCACGGCGCGATGGCACAGGCCGCAGTGGCCATCGTAGAAGAGCATTTCGGTCTGTTTTCCGAATGGCGGCATATTTTCCAATGAGGATAGCACGGCGGGAAAGATGAGAAGCAAAGGCAAGATGTCCGCCTGCAATTCGAGGCGGACGCTACCCGCCAAGACTACAGGCGGGTAAACTCCGGCGAAGGCGAAGAAAAGCTGCTAAGCTTTAGTTGCCGGACGGTGATTTCCGGAGAGCGGGTGCTGGCATGAAGTGCAACAACATTCTCGAAGCGATGGGCCACACGCCGCTGGTGCGTCTGAACCGCGTGGCGAAGGACACGCCGGCGGAGGTGTACGTAAAGGCGGAATACCTGAATCCGGGCGGATCGGTGAAGGACCGCATCGCCGCGCGGATGATGGACGACGCGGAGCGCAAAGGGCAGATCAAGCCCGGCGGAACAATCGTGGAAGCGACTTCGGGGAACACGGGAATGTCGCTGGCGCTGGTGGCGGCGGTGCGCGGGTACAAAATCGTGTTCACGATCACGGACAAGCAGTCGCGCGAAAAAATCGAGCTGCTCAAGGCGTTTGGCGCGGAGGTGATTGTGTGCCCCACGGCCGTGGAGCCGGAAGATCCGCGCAGCTACTATTCGGTGGCGAAAAAATTGGCGCGCGAAATTCCCGGCGCGTTTTACGCCAACCAGTACGAAAACCCGGAGAATCCCGAGGCGCATTACGCGACCACCGGGCCCGAAATCTGGAAGGACACCGAAGGGAAAATCACGCATTTCGTCTGCGGGCTGGGAACGGGCGGGACGGCGAGCGGAGCGGGGCGTTACCTGAAAGAGCAGAAGCCGGAGCTGAAGGTGATCGGCGTGGACCCGGTGGGGTCGCTCTACTACGAGTATTGGAAGACGGGGAACATCGGGAAGGCGCGCACCTACGTGGTGGAAGGAATCGGCGAGGATATTTTCCCGGGGACGATGGATTTCCGGATCCTGGACGACGTGGTGCAGGTGAACGACGAGCAGTGCTTCGTGTGGGCCCGGCGGCTCGCGAAACGCGAGGGGATTTTCACGGGAGGCTCGGGCGGGGGATGCGTGGCGGCGGCCGTGCGCGTGGCCAAGGACGCGAAGAAGGGCGACGTGGTGGTGGCGGTGGCGCCGGATTGCGGCAGCCGCTACCTGAGCAAGATTTACAACGAGGGCTGGATGCGCGAGCACGGATACACGGACTCGGAATCGACGCTGACGGCCGCGGACGTGATTCGCGTGAAACGGCAGAACGGCAAGGGGCGCGAGCTGGTGGTGGTGGGGCCGAAGCAGACCGTGTTTCACGCGCTGAAGACCATGCAGCAGCAGGATATTTCGCAGCTCCCGGTGTTCGAAGAAGACCAGACCGTGGGGACGGTATTCGAAGATCAGATTCTGAATTTGGCACTGCAAGGGAAGGATCTGAGGAAGCTGGTGGTGCGCGAAGTGATGGGGCCGGCGATGCCGGTGGTGCCGTCGAACGCACCTGTGGAGCGAGTGACGGGAATCCTGACCCGCGAAAGCCCGGCGGTGTTCGTCGAGATGGAAAACGGCAAGCTGGAAGTGCTGACGAAATTCGATTTGATGGATACCGTGGCGGGACTGGTGAGCCAAAAACGCTGACGCCGCGGACGATGCGGAACACGGTGTAGCGCGAGCGGTTGCAATATGAGAAATTAGGGGGAGAGCGCCCGTAGCTCAGTTGGAAAGAGCGTCTGCCTTCTAAGCAGAGGGTCGGGGGTTCGAATCCCTCCGGGCGCGCCATTCCTCATTTTTCGCTCTGGCAAAGATCAGATCGAACGGCTTCTTATACAGGGGATAGATATTTACAGCGTCCACATCGCAGTTCGAAAGCACCATTCGGAGCAATTTAGCTTTTTCGGGCGCAGGCTGGCTAACATACAGAAAATGCGCCTTATTCGCGAGTTCGAGAATCCTGACGGCATCAATGATTCTGTCCGGGTTTGCGTTCGCAAGACCCTGGATAGCGAATGATATTTGCTGTTCCTCGGCAATCCACTCCGCTGATTTCCGCGTCCAGAATTCCTCGCTGATTTTGCCGTCCAGCTTGTCCAGGTAGGCTTGATCGAGCCGGTGGCGCACCGCACTCAATCTCTGTCTCAATCGTTCGCCCTGCTGCTTCCTAATCGCTTCGTCGCGGCCCTTATCGGTGAGCAAGGACTTTTCGAGCTGCGTCAGAACGTCGTCGGGGATGTGAATGTCCTGAAGGACCTTTCCCAGCCGAGAGGCGACCTCTTCCTCGCGGAAGTAGGGGAGTTCGCACTTACCCCGAAACCCGGTGCAATGGTAGTAGGTGTAGCGGTTCTTCTGGATTTCCGCCGTTACCATGCAATTGTCATAGGCGCAGCGGAGCAACCCTGAAAAAGCAAAGTCATGCTTCCGGTGCTTTGCTTTGTTGCGTCCGCGAAAGACAGCTTGCACCTGCTCGAACAGTTCGGCGCTGACCAGGGGTGTCTGTGTGCCGCTGTAGAGCTTGCCTTCCCAGATAAATTGCCCTTTGTAGAAGGGATTCATCAGCAGGCGTTGTAGATAGCCCTTGGCGATCCTGACGCCAAACTCCTCTTTCAGAACCTTCCGCACGCCATTGAGTGAGTGCTGACCTGAAGCGTAAAGCGCGAACATGCGCTGCGCGATCGGAGCCTTGGCGGGATCAACCTCGATCGTGTGTTCGAGCTTGTTGTTGCCGTACCCGAGGGGCGGCCGGCTCGGATAAATCCCCTGCTCGGCCTTCTCACGCATTCCCTTGCGGACCTCTTCACGCAAGTTCTCGATGTAGTTCCGCGCAATCACAACCTGAATGCCGTGGACCAACTTGGCTTGGGACTTCGAGTCTTTGCCGATGACCTGCCCTTCTTTGGGCAGGTGGATTTCAATCTCCAAATCTTCCAGCGTCACGCAGTCACGGAAATTGCGGTACAGCCGGTCCGTCTTCTCAACAATGGCCACCCGGCACGACACGTTCTCGCGAAAGAATCGGACCATTTCATCGAATTGCTTGCGGCCCGTCGCCTTGGCCGTCTCTACGTCCACGAACTCGTGTGCAATCTCGAATTCATGCGTCCGGGCATACTCCCGCAGAAGCTTTAACTGTGCGGGAATGGAGTACCCCTCGCGTTCCTGGTCCTTGCTGGAAACTCGGGCGTAGATGACGGCCTGCCTCATGCCTGCCTCCCTCTCGAAATCATTTCGCCCACCATGCGCTCATTGTGTTCTTGTGTCAACGAGTACATCGTGCTTCGGAGAAGCATTTCCCGCTGACTTCTTTTCACGGAGGTTGCGGTCCCAATCATCGAGCAAGAGAAACAGATTCCGAAAGGAGGAAAGCGCAGTGGCATTGAGATTCTCTCCTCCTGTGGTCTCCTGCTTTTCTTCGGCCAGAGGGAGATCGAACGTCTGTACCGCACGGGACCTTTGCTCCTGAAATGGCGGGTCGTCGAATGAGTCAGCCAGCTTCTTGAAGAAACCATTGGTGAGGTCGAGCATGACAAGGCGCAAGACCAGCCGTCGCGGGGAGGCTGAAGCCTTGCGCGCGCCGAATTGGATGTGCCGGGGCATTAGGGTCTCTTGATTGTCTCCGTCAAGAAAGGTGCTTCGGTTTGAGGTTCGTCAACGGTGTCGGTGTGTTGCTCAAGCCACGTTTTGAAATCGCGGTCTTTTTCAAAGAGGCGGTTAAGGGCTCCAATCACGACGTAGGACGGTGTAGCTCCGAGGAACTCGGAGTAGTTTTGTAACTTGAGCTTGAACTCGGTAGAGACGCGAAGTTGCAAGGACTCATTCTTGGCCTGTTTGGGAGGTGCTTTCAGAATTGGCAATTGTTTTCTCCTTTGCGCTTACAAACTGCCAGACTCGGCGTCTGGCAGAATTCTTGCTTTTCTGGTGGTGGTGGAAAAAACACGGCCCCGAGCCGCTCGGGGCAGGCGGGAGCGACCCCACGACATTTTGGGCGGCTGAAAGCCGCACAAAGTGGGGTCGCTCCCGCCCTCCTCCGTGTTTTTTCCTTTGTAGGTTTCGCTGTTGGCATGGTTGCAGGTGTTTGGCCGCAAGGTACTTCGGGAGCGGCGGGGTGACGATCTTGATGCAGAAAAAAGGTGCAGTATGTAATTCCTGCATTCGTCACCTGTTCTCGTTAGGTTCGTCACTGCGTGGCAGCATTCACTGGCATGGATTGCTCGGCGGGGTATGGTGCTAATCCCATGCTTCCGGTTGTGCATTGAGCAAAACCTCTCCTATCTATACAGAGGGGTTTTTTCGGGAAAAACTCACCAACAAAATTCGATTTGGGCGACATTTTCACGGTTGAGGTCATCGCCTCCGCTCCATTTAGGTGCGAGATATAGTGCCGGGGCGCCTTACGAAAACCCTTCTTGGAGCTTGGAACGCGGCGCAGACGACCGCGCGTGCAGCCCGTACTGGGGGTGGGAGCGACCCCGTAGGCATCCCTCTAGGCTTCGCCGTGGCGTCCGCTCCGTGTTATCGTTGGTGTAGGAGGCGCAGCAAATGCCGATACGAAAGTTGGCTGTAGTTATGATGGCAGGTATGCTTTTCGCACCTGTCCTCGATTGTTACACTCCTCCCCATGTTCATCCTCACGTTTCCGACGAGCCCAAGCCAGAAACGAGGACTTTCGCGCCTTTTACATATGCGGCGCGCCTCATTCCTTTAGTGAGTTTCAACCTCAAAACTGATTCGAGCTTGAATGCGTCTTGTACCTGCTACTTTTCCTAATAAAGCGAGGGTTTGTAAGAATGACGGCGGCCAAGCGCCGGTCGGTTTTACCCTCGCGTTACCTCTTGGGCTAGCTTGGAGATTCTCACGCGCCGTGGTCTAAGAAGAAAAATCTTGCTACTGGCCAATTCGATTTCATAACCTTCAATCTGGTTTTAGCTTCGGAGACACAATGGCGGAAAAGTGCGTTGTCGGCGTCCAACTAGCTGACTCAATCGTGAAGGCACTTGAAGTCTGTATTTCGGGCGAAGGCGACGTATATGTGAAGTACTCGATGTTGGGAACTAAGGAGGCGCACGCTTCCTATCACGCCAGCGGGGAGCAACACATAAAGAAGGGCCGCAAATATGTCGAATGGAACGGCGGTCCGACCAACAACTTCGAACCCATGAAGCTATTTCGGACGCCACCACGCGAGGTTATCACGAGAGCTGATTGTGGGAGCACGATTGGCTGGGAAGTAGTCAAGCTTAGTGTCCTGCCGCGTTTAGCCAAACGTGCGGACATGCTAGTGGACGCACGCGGTCTCGGGGAAGACTCGATACTCGCATTTAAGGTGGATGTGATTGGCCAATGGGCTAGACAACGTCGCTCCGTCTCGGGGTATCCCATTGTCCAAACACACCGGTTTGGCGGCACCCTACAAGTCGAAGTGAATGCCTTCGAGGTTTCTGAAAGTGGCAGCGGCGCTGTGGAGTTGGAAGATTTTCCTTTGGGAAGAAATCTTTAGGTGGTTTCTCGCGTTGAGGCGGTTCCCTTACGTTCTGCCAGCAACGCACTGACGAGTAGGGTTAGACATACCCAGATTGCCTCGCCTCGCGCGGTGATATCACGGAACGCGTCAGGCGAAGGTGTATCCAAACCTTTCGTTAGCGCTTCGTGCACAGCCCATTCCGTCATCGCGTAACTTGTTACGCTGTTGCCAACCGCGTCCAGCGTCAACGCAATCCAGACGGCAAGCAGTGCGTAGGCTATAAATCTGCGTCCACTTATGGGTACTCTCATGCTTTCCTCCCTGCTTCGGATGTTGACAAGCAGTCATCAGGCTTCACAGAGGGATAAAGGTAATACGTTGATCGCAAGGATACAAGCCGGATACCGCGCGGCGCCTGTCTCGATGACCTTAAGGAGTTCTCCGAACGCGAATCACGGTGGGAATTGCCTATTTGCCGACCGCGCGTGAGCAAAATTACCTGGGATTTTTCAACACACATATGCGACGGGGCAGTCGGGCGGCAAGGTGGCTGGCTTTCACGGCGAGGACTTTAAGCGCACGCGCCATGAATGGATTTAATTCACACTGCAACCGACTGCCCCGTCGCGTCGACCTCCAAGGTGAAGGTGATGCGGGGACTGGCAACGCCGCTGTTCAAACCTACTTTCGGAAGCTCAGCAATGGAATTTCCGAGATGGTTGAAACGAGTCCTGGAGTTCGGAAATCGTCCCCTAGGGCGCGCCATCGTTTCATTGCTGGAAATTGGTTATTGGGAATAGGAAAACGGCCCGCCGCAGGGAGGTGCCCACCCATGATTCAATTTGTCCACAAAGGCGTAGAAATCGAAATGGAGCTTCATCAATTGATGCACGGCTTTTGGAAGTGCGACTACACGTTGATCGAGCACCCTGGACGAATTCAAACGCTTCATGCCGGGGACAAAGAGTTCCCAACGATGGATGCCGCCAAGAATTATGCGTTGCAGGAAGCTCGTGATGCGATAGACCGCGCTCAGTAAAGGAACGAGCGATTTTCTGCTCAGTACCTCTCACCTCACTGCAGTTATGCTCCTTTAGCCACATCGAGCGACACGCATCGGCTGCTTCCACGAAAAAAACCTGATAATGAATGGGCCAGGGCCCAATTGAACGATTCAGCCCCTTCAGGTCAGCCGGAAGCCGGAGGTTCACCACATCGATGAGCGACAATGCACTGAAGTCCTATCTATTCGTCAGCGATTTCGATCAGACCTTGACGTTCAACGATTCCGGCTACGTTCTGAGCGAGGTCGTGGGAATCCCGCCCGAGGAGTTCGAGCGCAAAGCCGCCGGAATGGCCAAAATAAACCTGGTCCAACAGGGCGCCGAACTCGCTTACCTTTTGCTCCACGATCCTCACTTCCGTTCGCGAGTGCGCAAGGAACACCTGATCGAGGTGGGAAAGCGAATTCGGCTGAAAGACAATATCGGGCTGCTGAGCGAAATTCTCGACCACGGCATCCAGGGCTATCACTTCGATTTTCATGTTCTGTCGGCCGCCCCTGTGGAAGTGATCCAATCGGCGCTGGAGGGAATTCTGCCCATCGATCGCATCCATGGGACTGAATTCAAATACAAAAGTTCCGGTGAAATCGATACGATCATTCGCGCCACGGCCGGTTACGGGAAAGTCGCCTTTTTGGACGAACTCCAAACCGCGATGAAAATTGGGCCGGATCACGTTATTTATGCGGGCGACGGCAGCTCGGACATCCACGTGATGCTCCACGTCAACGCCCGCGACGGCTTCACGATCGCGGTCTCGGAAACGAAGCATGTTTCCTACATCGCGCAGCGGACCATCGTCACTCCCAGCGCTCTTGGCATTCTGGCGCCGATTTTAGAAAAATTTGTGCGCATGGGGCGCTCTCAAATTCGCACATTTCTCGAGTCCCATGGTTTTCTGATTCAGGAATGGGACAAGGTTCGAACCGATTGGCTTACGCTTAGGCCCGTGGGGCCTGACCCTTCGGAATCTCAACCATCGGAGGGGCAACCAAATGATTAATTCCATAGGCTGGGTGGCAACGGCCGTATTCGCCGCCTCGTATTTCTGCCGGCAGCCGAAGACGCTTCGCATTGTCCAGGCTCTCGCCGCTCTCCTGTGGGTTGCCTACGGATGCCTGATTGGCGCCCTGCCCGTGATTGTGGCCAACGTGGTCGTGGCCCTTGCCGCCGTCTATTCTTCGTGCGCGCCGGTTCGAAATCCGCCCGCATCCTAGTTCCCTCGTGGCGAGTCTTAGGCAGGATGCTGTCGTCGATGTCCCTCGGCGGCGCTATCCTTTGGTGGCTTCTTTAACCGCTTGCTTCACTACTTTCTTGACTACTTTCGTAACGGTGTTTTTCACGGTTCCGTCTTCGAGCACCTCGTCGCCGGCTTGCGAAACCACCTTTTGGACGGCCTTTTTGACCATGGTCGCGACGGGATGCAATTCTTCAATCAGGACCCTCATCGCCTGTTCCGTTTCCACCTTGGGCGCCGCAGACTTCTTTACGCTCCCATTTCCGTTTTTCCCGCTACCCGAGGACGCCCAGTCGGATTCGAACGTTTCCATGAGTTTGCTAACGATATTCGCATCATGGACGATGATACCGACCTCGCGACGGGAATCCAGTTCGGCAGTGCGTAGGCTTTGGCTGCCTATGAACGCCTGGTGTCCATCGCGAACGATCATCCGAGTGTGCAAGCGAAGCTGGGGTAGGACTCTAACCGGGAGATCGGCCTCGGTTTGGCCGATGACTCGGATTTCAACGCCGGCCTTGGCCCGATCGCGCAGGATGCGAATCATCTCCTCGTCTGAGATCTTCGGATCGTAAATCAGGAGTTGTTTATGCGCGCGCTCGAGGAAGTCGCCGAGTACTTTCCGGGCATTGCAGGGGCTGACGACAAAGGAGTCCAGTTCACAGGAGTAGGGGGTTCGCGTGGAATCCGCTTCCAGAAGCTTGATTCCTTCGGCGACAAGTTTGGGGTCTTCGGTGACGATTCCGAATCCGCGGCTGTGATCAATATCCAGGTGTGTGAAATTAAAAGAGAGTACGCACAATATACGCCGGTCTATAACGATGACCTTGTTGTGATAGCGTGTCAGCTCGCTGGAGGTGCGAGCCACTGTCATGCCGACTTCGAGGAAACGCATCTCGAGTTTACGCAGACTTTTCTCGCCCCCGTGATTGACACGGGCAACCAAGGCGTTAACCTTCACACCTGTACCGACGGCAGCCTCAAGCGCCTTATCCAGCTCGCCATAGTCAAAACGAAAGATGGTGAGATCGATGCTTTCTTTTGCGTTTTTGATCGCCGAAAGCAGAGGCGACACTCCATCGTCAGGCTCGATGATCAGTTTCATGTTAGCTGCTCCGGACAGCTGCCGGGCTCAAAGAGCGTTGAGCTCGGCAATCCTTTCCTGAACTACCTTGGTGTACGCATCAACCTGCTCGGGGGAATAACCCGCAGCGCGAAAACAATCGCGAATCTGCTCCTCCGAGAGTAGGGCCAGCCTTTGCCCCAGCCATTTCGCATCGGCTCGCGGGATATGTTTGGTAATTTTTTCCATTTGAGTACGCTGCTGATAGTTCGGAACGTCGAAAACAGTCAGAAAAAATGGACGGCTGTGCATGACGAAATCCACGTATTCGGGCGAAGTTTTTGCAATGAACTTCGATTTTTCATAATTCCCCAGATTGTTCTTTGAGCGACTAAACACATCTCCCGTGCTGCCGAAACTAGCTCCAATATCGCTGACAACGTACTCTCGCTGGCCATCGACCTCATAGACCGAATTGTTATTTGCGGTTAAGTCCCAATTGTTCACAAGCGCCATCATTACCCGCAGGCCATTCAGTTCCTTTGTTCCGACGAATGGGTTTTTGAACCAGCTCCAGTCTCCCAGTTTCTTGGATTCCTTTGATTTGAGCTTCAGCCGCGCCCCATGGACCACACCATCCGCCGAAACAAATTTCTGCCCGCGATGCAGCTTGGGGAGACTCTCCACCCTCAATTGGTCGAAGTAATAGTCTCGATCGACATAATAGCCAGCAGCCCATATGAGTCGCGCAGCGGCTACTTCGGCCTGGGATTCCTCTCCCAGCTTGACCCTCCAGTGTGTGCCCTGAGCATCCTTGACGTCGAATTTGGGTGAAGTCTGCTTCAGGTCTTCGGAGATAAAAGTATAGGGGCCGGCTGGATCCGGCGCCTGCTCCTTTCCGCCGGAGCCATAGATTAGATCAAGAGTCGCTGGATCCGAATCTTGCCAGATTACTTCGGGCAGGCCTGCGGCCTTCTCCGCTCGCGTCTCCCGTTTGGATTCTTTCGACGCCTTTTCCTGCGCGCCGATGGGGATTGGGGGAGCCAGCATCGCTAGAACTGTCGCAGTCGCCAACAGCAGTCTCGTACCAGTCATTTCGTTCCATCCATTCCCGGAATAAACGGCGCTTCCGTGCCTTGCGTTTTCATTTCCCGACACTCTCGGCCTGAGTTTTATACAACTCCGCATAAAAACCGTTGGCCGCCAGCAGGTCGCCGTGCGAACCTTGCTCAACGATGTCCGCGTCCTGAATTACAAAAATCCTATCCGCGCGAGAGATGGTGCTCAGATGGTGGGCAACCACGACGACGGTCCTCCCCTCCATCAGACCATTTAATGCTTTTATGACGGCTTGTTCCCCGACGGAGTCGAGGCCCGAAGTGGGCTCGTCCAGGATCAGGATGGGCGTGTCGCGGATGATGGCGCGAGCGATGGCGATTCGCTGCCGCTGACCTCCCGAGAGCGATACACCGCGCTCGCCGATCACGGTGGAATATCCCTTGGGCATCCGCTCAATAAATTCGTCGGCATTCGCCAAGCGCGCAGCCCGCAGGATCTCTTTCGGGCTGGCGTTGGATTTGCCATAGGCGATGTTGTCCCACACGGTGGCCCGGAAAAGCAGCGTCTCTTGCAGAACGAAACTCATCTGTTCGCGCAAGGATTGGAGCTTGAAATTGCGGATATCCTGGCCATCGATTTTTACCATTCCGGATAGCGGATCGTAGAAGCGCGGAATGAGGCTGATGATTGTTGTCTTTCCCATACCGGAAGGGCCCACCAGAGCCGCCACCTGTCCGGGTTCGATCTGAAAGCTGACGCCATTCAAGACCGGCGCGCCGCCGTCGTAGTTGAAGTGGACATGCTCGAACTCGATCCTGCCCTGGAAGCGCGGGGCGCGCCGGGCGCGCGGGAGGTCGCGAACGCAACTTTCGATATCCAGCACTTCCTGAATGCGTTCATAACCCACGACGGCGTTGGAAACGGTGTCCGTCTCCTTGGAGATGTCGCGGATGGGTTTGTACATATTGCCGAGGTACAAAAGGAACACAATCAGAACGCCGGCGCTGATCTGGCCGGCCAGCGCCAATCTCGCGCCGTACCAGAGGACCAGGCAGGTTCCGATCGCCACGATGATTCCCACGAGCGGCGAAAGCTTGGCCTTGAGACTGCGCGCTCGTAACGCGGTCTCCACGTTCTCCAAACTTTCGGTTTCAAACCGCTGCACTTCGTAGTCTTCGCGAGCGAAAGCCTTGACCACTCGGACGGAGGTGAGAGACTCTTCCACGATGGACGTGAGCTCACTTTCCTTCTTACGAACGGCGCGAGAGGCCTGCTTGATGCGGCGGGTCATGTAATACACGACTCCAAAAAGTACGGGCACAACCGAGAGCGCGATGAGAGTGAACCTCCAATTCACGTAGAGCATGACGCCGATCATGCCGGCGATAGTCAAGACGTCGACCAGAATGCCCAAAAGGGAAGAGTTGATGAAACGCTGCACGGCATCGATATCGTCGGTGACGCGCGATATGAGGTCTCCGGTGCGCGCTTCATCGTGTTCCGCGAGAGAAAGCCTCTGGATATGGTTGTAAAGCGTGCGGCGCAGATCGTGGGCCACCCACTGGCTGACACTCATGGTCATGTATTGGTCGAGGTAGGAACTGAGCGCGTTAAAGACGGCGATCACCGCGACGGCGGCTACAGCGAAATAGAGGACCGCCAGCTTGCCGTGTCCGAAGAGGCTTATAGCTCCGTGGAGCCACCTGGGCAACCTCCTTGCCTGGAGAATATTGTCGACAATGATCTTGATGGGCCACGGCTGCAGGACGTCGGCAAGGGTTTCACCCAAGACTGCAATGAGCCCAATCGTCAGGCCTTTCCAGTAAGAACGGAGGAGGGTCGCCGCCTTCAGTTTTCCTGATAGTGAAAGCTTGCTCGGGTTGTCGTTCATCGTCTCTGACCGACTCCTCGCGACTGCATGCAGTCATCTCATGACCATGACCGACTTCGGTGATGCTTGAACTATCGCTTAGCATGTCAAAAGCCAGTACACCCATTCGCTTCGAAAACTCCGCCTTCCTCACGACGGCGGTAGCCGCTGTAATCCTCTTTAATGACTATAGTGAAGGGACGGAACTGCACAATACAGAGAAGCCTTTATGTAGGGAGGGTCCACCCCTTGAGAATGATTGTGGCGCGTTCCAACCGCGAACCTAATCTTGTTTGTGATGAAAGGCGTTGCGAACACTCGGCCAAAATTCCGCGAACATATGCCACCCTACGTTCGACAGAAGCGATGTTGTGCCGCATGTTAGGAATGCCAAGCATATCGGGATAATTTACAGGTCCGAGTACGGAACGGGCGCCCACGAGCAAAATGCTCTTGGCTCGAGCCAACTTTCAGACAAATAGGGGCATCTATGTATGTGGCGGGGAAGTATGAAAGCAGAAGTACCAAAGCAATTGATGTCTGCAGAAAGCCGAGCCCAAGGCTTGGTGCGCCCGAATTCCATTTTCGTTGAGGTGTGAAAATGAATCGAACCCAAGCGCGAATGACGGCTCTCGCCAGTATTCTGATCGCCGCTGTGGCGTTTTCGGCGGCGCAGCCCGCGCGGTCTCAAACATCCAACCAAGTCGGTGACAAGCTAGAGGGCCTTCCGAATTGGGGCCGCATTACCGATACGCTCTACCGCGGGGGCCAGCCCGCATCGGCTGGGTTCAAAGCACTTCAACAGATGGGTGTGGGAATTGTCGTCAACTTCCGCGATGAGCGTGGAGAAATTGCGTCTGAGCAGCGCGAAACCGAATCTCTGGGAATCAAATACGTCAGCATTCCATGGAGCGGGAGGAGCGAGCCTTCCGACACTCAGGTTGTGCAATTTCTGGACTTGGTTCGTGCGAATCCGCAGGCAAAGATTTTTGTGCACTGCAAACGGGGCGCGGATCGCACAGGAGTGATGATTGCGGCGTACCGCATAGCCGTCCAGCATGAATCCGTGAGTGAGGCAGTCGCGGAGATGCGTCAATTTCATTACGATCACTTTTGGCTTCCGCAGCTTGAGAGTTACGTGATGACTCTTCCGAACTCATTGCATAGCAATCCGCTATTTAGCGCCTACGCGCCTATCTCTACCCCATCTTCTGCTCCGGTTGCATCACCAGTTCCCCTTGCAGCGGCCAGCACGCCTGCGGCCCTGACCAGGTGAGTCTTGGTTCATCCCTCGCTGTCCCTTTCTAGCCATTTGGCGATGCCCCCAAGCGAGGAAGAAACGGGGGCAATGGTGCGGGCGAATTCGGTACAATCGTAGGGCAATCAGCCGATAATCGAGACTAGAGTCATGCCCGCCCGGGGTTACCAGCGGGGGCGCGGCGGAGCGTCGAGTGCAGGCAAAAGGCAAAGCGGAAGCCGAGCGCGAGAGGTTATTGCGCGCGGCGCGGAAAGTCGTGGTGAAGGTCGGCACGGCGATCGTGACCGGCGACGACGGCGAATTTTGCGCCGAACGCATGGCGCCGATTGTGCGCTCGATTGCGGCGTTGATGAAGGATGGGCGGCAGATTGTGCTGGTCTCTTCCGGCGCGGTGGGGCTGGGCAGAGGCTGGCTCGGGCTGCATAGGTCGCGCCTCGAAGATTTGGTTACGCGGCAGGCATGCGCGGCCATCGGGCAAAGCCTGCTGATGGACGCGTACAAGAATTTGTTTTCGGCATGGGGCGTGAAAATTGCGCAGGTGCTGCTGACGGAAGAGGATTTTACGAACTGGCGGCGCTACTCGAACCTGCGCCGCACGATGGAGAAGCTGCTGGGATTCGGAGTGCTGCCGATCGTCAACGAGAACGACACGGTGTCAACCGCTGAACTCGAATCCGTGGTGGCAGGCTCGCGAGCGCCCGCTTTCAGCGACAACGACCGCCTGGCCGCGCTGGTGATGAGCGGGCTCGAAGGCGATGCGCTGGTGCTGCTGACCAATGTGGATGGACTGCTGCGACAGACGGAAGCGCAGGCCGAGGTGATTCCGCTGGTCGAGGAAATTACGCCCGAGATCAAGGCGCTCGCCGCCGGACGCTCCGCCGGCGGGCGCGGCGGAATGAGGACAAAGCTCGAGGCCGCGGACATCGCCATGAATTGCGGCGGCGCCGCCGTGATCGCAAACGGCAGGACCCCAGCGACGCTCGAGCGCATCTTCGCGGGAGAGACGGTGGGCACGGCGTTTTTGCCGTCGAAGCGCATGCGCGGGAAGCGGCGCTGGATCGCCTATGCGGCGGACGTGCGCGGGCGCGTGGTGGTAGACGCGGGCGCGCAGCGCGCCATCACGCAGGGCAAGGCCAGCTTGCTCGCGTCGGGCATCGTGCGCATTGAAAACCATTTCGCGCCGCTCGACGTGGTGAGCATCGTGGATGGCGAAGGGCGCGAATTTGCGCGCGGGATCGCCAATATTGCGAGCGCGGAGGCCGCGCAATCGCCAGCCAAGAAGAATTCGCATGGCGGCGGGCGCGACGGCGCGCGCTCGCGCGTTCTCGTCACTCGCGATAATATAGTGTTATTGGAAAAGCCATGAACCGGACGGCAACAGAGCGCTTACAGGAGAGTGTGGCGTCGATCGCCCGGCGCGCGCGGGCGGCTTCGCGGACGCTCGCCAGGCTTTCGTGCGAAAGCCGCAACGAAGTGTTGCTCGCGGCCGCTGCGGCCATCGAAGAGAACGCTCGCGCGATTCTCGCGGCGAACGAGGCTCGACATGCGCGCGGCGGAAGCCGCCGTGGCGGCGGGTTCGATGACCTCCGCGATGGCGGCGCGGCTGCGCGTGACGGAGCGCGGCGTGGCTCAAATGGCCGCGCAGGTGCGCAACGTCGCGCGGCTGGCCGATCCGCTGGGACGGCGCCTCGCCGCCACGGAGTTGGATGAGGGCCTCGAGCTCTACAAGGAATCGTGTCCGCTGGGCGTGATCGCCGTGATTTTCGAATCGCGGCCGGAGGTGGTGCCGCAGGTGGCGTCGCTCGCGCTCAAGTCCGGCAACGCCGTGATTTTGAAGGGCGGCTCCGAGGCCGCGCACACGAATGAAGCGCTCGTTTCGGTCTGGCGCGCGAGCCTGGGATCGTTTCCCGCGGTTCCGCTCGACTCGGCAAGCCTGCTGCAAACGCGCGCGGACGTACTGGAGCTGCTCGCGCTCGATCACGACGTGGACTTGATTATTCCGCGCGGCTCCTACGAGCTGGTGCGCTTCATCATGGAGCACAGCCGCATCCCGGTGCTCGGGCACGGCGAGGGCATCTGCCACGTCTACGTGGACCGCGCCGCCGATATCACCAAAGCCGCGGCAATCATCTATGACGCAAAGGTGCAGTATCCGGCCGTTTGCAACGCGGCTGAAACGCTGCTGGTCCACGAGGCCATTGCGGCCAAATTTTTGCCGCTGGCTGTGGCCAAGCTGGCGCAGGCAGGCGTGGAGATTCGCGGCGACGCGAAGACGGCCGCGCTCGTGCCCGGCGCCGCGATCGTCCCGGCCACGGAAAAGGATTGGGCCACGGAATATTGCGATTTGATTCTTTCGGTGAAGGTGGTGGCGGACGAGGACGAGGCCATCAGCCACATCAATCGCTACGGGTCACGCCACACCGAAGCGATTGTCACCGAGGATGCCGAGGCGGCGAAAAAATTCATGGACGAAGTGGACGCCGCGGGAGTTTTTCAAAACGCCTCGACGCGCTTCTCCGACGGCTTCCGCTACGGATTCGGCGCCGAGGTGGGCATCAGCACCAGCAAGCTGCACGCCCGGGGCCCGATGGGTCTGAAGGGCTTACCACGTATAAATTCAAGCTCTATGGCAGCGGCCAGACCGTGGAGCCGTACGTCAAAGGCGAAAAGCGCCTCAAGCATCGCCCGCTTTAGTTTTGGCGCGGCGCTCTCGCCGCCGCTCGGCCGCGCCGAATGCGAGCAATCCACCCGCGCAAATCAGCGAAAGCGCCGCCCCGGCGGTGCGGTCCCATGTGCGCCGGAAGCGGACTTCGACGCGATGGCGCCCCGCCGGCACGGGCACCAATAATTGCGCCGTGTTGTCCGCCGATTTACCGGGAACTTGCGTTCCATCCACACGCACCTCCCATGCGGGATAATTCAAGAGGCGCAACGCCAGCGTGACGGGCGACGAAGATTCGGTTGCGAAGGCCTTGCGCTCCGCGGACCAGTGCTCGATCTGCAACTCGATCCCATGCGCCGGAACCACTTTTCCGGAATGTGCGTCGAACTCGGCGATGGGCTGCGCCGGCGCGGAGGAGACGCCGTCGGGACGCTCGTCATCGTCGGGATTTCCCGGCAGCCGCATGCGGTCGCATCCCGGGGGCATATATTCGTCCACGCCCTCATAGCCGCGGCCGGAAGCAATCTCCTGGGCAATAAACGGGGCGTCCTGGCTATCCCACCACGCATCGCGAACCATGGCCCGGCCGGTTGCGCCGATGGCTCCGAGGACGATCGTCAGGATCAGCCAAGGCACCCACTTTCTCCGCGCGCGATTCATTGCCGCCGCCGTGAAAAACGCGAAGACCACGCCGAGCGGCCCCAACCATCGCCACGGAAATTGCAGGAACTGCAATTTCGGCAAATAGCGCCATAGGGGCATGCTCACGGGAAGCATCAGCAGCCCGCATGCTGCGCCGAGCGCCACGAGCACGCGCCAGATTTCAGCGAACTCGCGCCTCCTCTGCGCCGCAGGATACGCCGCGATGGCTGTAGCCAGCATCATGCCCACCGCCACGCAGGAAACCTTATGGTTGAAGGACATAAAAGCTAGGTCGTCGGAACGCGTGAAAAGGAAACTTTGACGCGGATCGAAACTGCCCGAGACGGCTTGAACGATTTGCACCCAGCGCTGCTCCCACGCCGCCGGCAGAATATAGAATGCGGCCAGGCCAAGCCCCGCGGCCATGGCCGCTCCGCCGGCGCCGAGCGGCCGCAGGCTGCGACGCGAAATGCACTCGACGGCGAAGAGCAGCGCGAGCATGTAAGACGCCATCACGCCTACGGGCGCGTCCAAAAGCCAAATGCCCGCGAAGAGGATGGCCAGCGCGGGCGCGCGCCGCCATCCTTCCCGCGCCGTGCGTAACCCCGCCCATATCGCCAGCGGCAGCAGGGCGACGGCGGCCAGTTCGGCATAATCGCTGCGGTAATAGACGATCACCAGGTTGTAGGGATTCACGGCGAAGAAAATCGCCGCTGCGGCGGCTTGCGGTCCGGGCATCCAATCGCGCGCCAGCCGCCACATCGCCATTCCCGCAGCGATGAGCGCCAGCCAGATGAATGCGCCCGGCACGACGTGCCAGGGCAGGACGGAACCAAGCGCCGCCCCGGCCATCCACGACCCCGGCGGATAGAAAATGAAGCGCGGCTCGCCGAATCCCCAGTTGGCCCATTCGGCCCAGCGCGGATAGGCGATTCCTTCATGCCACTGGCCCGCCGCGTCCATCCACGACGCGATGTGAAATTCGATGTCGTGTCCCGAGGCGTTGCCCAGAAAAAACATCGGCGCGACCACCACCGTCGCCGCCAGGATGACGGCGAAAAGCGTGGCGCGCCAGGAGCAGGTGCCCGCAGAGCCTGAAAGCATGTGGTCTTTTGCCAGAGATTCCGCCCGGATGCAATCACTTTGATTCGGGATGGAGCGCGCGACAGGTGCCGCGCGGGCGCGTCGTTCGCGAAGTGCAACCTCGTCTTTAAGGGGAATTATATAGTTAACTCCCTAACCTCCAAAAACCGAGTCAAAAAGAGATAGAATCCATGACCAGAATCATTGAAAGAACCAAAGCCATATCGGGCGAGAATTTGGTCTTATGCCAAGGCGGAAACGCTTCGGTTTTGGAATTCCTATCGCATTGCCACGGCCATTTTTTCTCCCATTATTACGGCCCTTTTTTGGGTTGCGGTTAAAGGTTGGACGGGCTGGTTGGCAATGGTTTATGCCTTTATTCTCGGAATCCTTATTTTCCTAAGCGGGTGGGGAATTGTGTTTATCGTTAGCGCGACTCGCGCTCCCGCCGCTTTAGACGCCCAATCTCAAAGCACGATAGCGGGCCTTAATGAAAAGCTGGAACTGCCGGACAAAGTGCAGGCAGAGCACTTGAAGCAACTTTTGGCGAATGTGGGCGAAAACGGCAAAGCACTCGTTAAATTTATGCTTCTATATGAGCATGAAATAGGGTGGGGCCAAATCAGGGTACCTAATCTTTCAGATAAAGAAGCATCGGAAGCTATGAATGCGTGTCGTGACCAGGGTCTAATCGTAGGTCGCCGCGAACAGCATCCAACGCACGCGGCGATTTCAAACTCTTACTTTTCGATTCCGGACGGGTTCCGGCCAACACTGAAGCGGGTTCTTCTAATCAGCTAAAAATAGTTATTCCTGCCCGAGACTCGTAATTCCGATATACAGAAACCGAGCCATTTTTTCCAGTAGCAGAAGAAAAGACATCATAAACACCCCGGCCCAAATGTTTTGTTGCCAGTAGCCAAAAAGAGCGGCCACAACTGCCATATTAAGGAGACCGCGAACTAGAACGCGCCATCCGGTAACTGGCATTTGATGCCTCCTTTGTCCGTTTACATTTCCAATCCAAAGGATTGTACACTCTCGCCAAGATTTGGAAGCTGCGAGGGTAGAGAAAAATGAAAACGAATCCTACGGATATTGTATGGGACCTTGTTTTTTGGTTGTGGGAGACTCCCGTTACTTGGGGTCAAGTGGTGGTTTGGATTCTTGCTGTATTGGTGGTTGATCTCATTAAACATTTATTTCGTCTAGTCTTTAGCTAAGTAAGAAAAGCGGCTTGTTTTCAGCCTTGAGGGAGTCAAGTATATAATTCCCTCTTCAACCCTCTTACCTTTTATCGGCTACGTTCGGTCGGGAGCGGATGGCGAAGCTGGCTTCTCCGTGGCGGCTTGCGAATCCTGCAGAAGCTCGATGATGGCGCGATAGAGGCGCGCGCGGACATCGTGGCGCTCGTTGGCCCGCGTAATGTAACGCACGAGGATGCTCATGCCGTATTCGGTGGGGCGAACGATCATGGAGGGCGTGGCGGAAAAGGCGCGCTGGGCGTTGTTCGGCGTCACTCGATTCCATTCCTGCTCGGCCAGCTTTGCATTTGCCGCGGAATCGTCCGCCGCCATCTTCTGGATGGTTTCGGCCAGCACATAGGGATCAGAGCCCGGCGGGGCCAGCACTTGCAGTTCGTCCCAGAGCCACTGGCCGGAGGTGGAAAAATTGAAGTAATGTCCCTCAATGGCAAAACTATTGACGAAGGTAACCTTGCGGCCGGTCGGATGGCCGGCGTCGGACCAACTGCCCGTTTCCAGCAGCACGGTATGAAGCGGCCCGACCGAGACGACTTCTCCGCCCACTCCATTGATTTCCACCCAATCCCCGGGACGAATTCCGTTCTTGCCCATCAGGATAAACCAACCGAAAAACCCGACAATAAAATCCTTCAGCGCAATGGTGAGGCCCGCGCCGGCGAGCGCTGCGAGGGTGGCGAAATTGCTTGGCACACCAAAAATCACAAGCAAAATCAGGACGACGCCGAGAGCCTGAACCCCAAAGAGACTCACGGCGCGCATGGTGTGAAGCTCCTGGCGCTCCGGCGTGAGGGCGCCGAAGAGATGCTGTACGCCCTCGTTCGCCAGGAATACAAACAGACCGATCAGCACGATCCAAAATCCGGAAAGGAGCAATCCATGGACGAAGGCTTGCTTCCGGACATTCACGAAGGCGAGCCAGTCCGAATAGACGGCGCTGAGCTCCTTTTCGTCCTGGATTTGCTGGTTGAGTTCGGAGAGATTTTTCCGGCCATTCGCCAGATGGTTCAGAAGAGCCACGCCACTATCCGGTTGAGCCGAGCCATTGGCAGGCGGCGCATTCGACGGCCCCGCCGTCTCCGTGGCGTTCCCGTGAACGATTTTTTTCTGCGCTTCCTCTTCGTCCAATTCCTTTTCCAGCGCGTCGTGAGAAGCCGAAAGCGTTGCTCCGCGCTCGATGGCATTCTGCTGAGCCTGGAGGATGAGTTTCTCCTTCGCGCAAAGCGAAAGCCAGGCCTCGAGTTGCGGCCAGAGACTGGCGGATTTGACCAGCTCAATCGAAGGCGCCGCCGTGGCTGCATTGGCGTTTGCGGAGGCGAGCGCACGAACGCTCTCGTCATGCGTCATCGACGCCTCATGCTGGTCGAGCTGCGCTTGAACGACCGCGCGCCGGTCGCCTCCGGCGCGAATGAGATCCTGGTGGGCGTCGGCGAGTTCGTCCTGGTCAAGCGACAACTGCGCCTGCGCGAGATCGAGCTGGCCCTGCAGAGCGCTCTTGCTTCTCCCGCGTGCTTTCGCAAGCCGCGCGGTCAATTTGGCGACGCGGTCCTGGTCCGCCGCGACGCTCGTTTCCGCCGCCTGGATGTGCCCGGTGATCTGGCGCGTTTCAGGCGTCAGGGGCGGCGGGTTTTCCGCGGCATCCTCCAAAGCGGCCGCGAACGCGAGGTCAACCGAATGGTCGGCGAGACGCAGGGCGGACTGGGCATACTCCTGCTCGGTGCGGGTAATGGCGAGGTCCGCCACTTGCTGCGCCAAATCGAGCGCGCGTGTATCCACACGATCCGAAGAATTCTTGGAACCCAAGCGGATGGCGCGCAGCCGATCGCGATAATTCGCCCAGCCGTGTGTAAGCCAAACCCCTCCCAGGGAGAGGAGCAGGAGCGCGAGCAAAGCGCCGAGAATAATTTTTTGGCGGCCCTTCATCACTGATACCCAGGCACGGATTGTAATATGCCACTGGAAACGAAGGGATGATACATCGGGATTTCCGATTTGGACCTCTGTCTCGCGCATCGTACGCTTCCCACGCCCTCGACACAACGAATTTGCCATTCGCGCCGTTCCGAACGAGATCGCGGGGCCTGCCGCGCGCAGGCAGCATGAAAAGTTTCGGTACAGGCCGGAGGGACACATGAGATCCATTTTTCCGCGATGAGCACACGCCCAGGATAAGTAATGAGAAGCGTTTATATTATGAGTGTATAATTCAGCTATACATGGCGCTGATCCTCGCGGTGGGAAAAAACTTGGGCCTTACGAAATCGCCGCGCCGCTCGACACCGGAATCAACCTCGCGCTCAACTTGGCTGAAGAGTTGAGGCAGAAAGCCCCCAGGGAAAAATAAATAATGTTAACTGCCGAGGAAACAAGACTCGAGCCGTACGAAATTGCCCCGCCCGTCGCCGCGCGCCACCGGAGCCGAGAAAGAATGGCCTGGGTGCTCGCCGGCGCGGCCCTGCTCCTCGCCGCCGCGATTGCGGCCTACTTCCTGCTCCAACCGAAAAGGGCGGCCGATGTGGTCCGTTTCCCCGTCCTGGCGCCTGAGAATACGAGGTTCAATACCACGGGCGGTTATCTGAGCCTCTCGCCCGACGGGCGTAACCTTGCGTTCGTGACCGTGGGGCAGGAGGGGGGATCCACCGAGCTTTGGTTGCGTTCTCTCAATTTGCTTGCGCCAGAGCCCCTGCCAGGCACCGACCGGGCCCTTTGGCCCTTCTGGTCGCCGGATAGCCGGTACATCGGCTTTTTTACGGAAGATGGCAAACTGGAGAAGGTTCCAGTTTCCGGCGGGCCACCCGAGACAGTGTGTGATGCCCATGATGCGAATGGCGGGACCTGGAACCGCGACGGCGTTATCCTCTTCTCGAGTGATTCCAAGCTCTACCGCGTTTCCGACGCGGGCGGCGCGCCGACGCTCGTTGCGGCGCCGGATACCGGAAGCCAAGAGATTTTCTACCGGTTCCCGCAGTTCCTTCCCGATGGGCAGCACTTCCTTCTCCTTGTTGCCGCGGGACCCGGATATGTTTCCAGGTCCTTCATTGGAGTGAGCTCACTCGACTCCCCGAAGCCCGAGCGTTTGTTCGATGCCGTCTCCAATGCCCTCTACGCTCCGCCGGGCTACATATTCTATGTGGACCAAGGGACGCTCGTAGCCCAAGCCTTCGACGCGAAGGCGTTGAAATTCACCGGCCTGGCCGTGCCCGTCGGCGCGGGAGTCGGGTCGAGTGCCGGCGCGAGATACGGATATTTCTCTGTCTCCGAGACCGGGGTTATGGCGTACCAGGCCGCTACCGGCACCGTCACCAGCCAGATGACTTGGTACAACCGCAACGGTGAGAAGCTTGGGACGGTCGGAGAACCCGGCCCATACTCGAGCTCGGCCCTCTCGCCCGATGGGACCAGGCTCGCTTCCGGCATGGGAGAGAGTGGCGCTCGCGATATTTGGATATACGACCTGAAGCGAGGGACCGAGTCGCGCCTGACGGCCGGCTCCGAGGACAATCACAATCCAGTGTGGTCGCCCGATGGAAATCGGGTCATGTTCACGTCGAACCGCGAGGGCGGACGCGATATTTACGAGCAGGGGGCAAACGGACCGAACGACGCGGAGTCGATTCTCGTTTCGAAGGACCGACCCAAGGACGTGGACGATCTGGCAGCCGATGGCCGCTATGTGATCTACGATACGGCAGGGGGCGCTGATACGGAACTATGGCTTCTTCCGCTCTTCGGCGAACACCAGCCCTTCCCATTCGTCCAGGGCAGTTTTGGCGCGCGCACGGGGCGATTCTCGCCAGACGGGCGATACGTCGCGTATGCTTCGACCGAAACGGGGAGAAGTGAAATTTATGTCCAGACTTTCCCGGACCATCTTGGGAAATGGCAAATTTCGACAGACGGCGGCACTGAACCGGCGTGGCGGCGCGACGGGAAAGAACTCTTCTATTTGAGTCTTGAGGATAAGATGATGGCGGCCGAGGTGAACACAAGCTCCGGCCGACTTCAGGCCGGCGTTCCCAAGCCCCTGTTTCAAGCTCAACTCGTCCAGGGTCTGGGCTGGAGAAATCGCTACGTTGTATCGGCGGACGGCCAGCGGTTTCTGACGCTCACGCCCGCCGGCGAGACCGCGAACAATCCGATGATTGTGGTGCTCAATTGGCCGTCGGATTTTAAGCCGTGACCCTCGGAAGTAGTCCACATGCCTGATAAACGCTAATCGGAAACTGGCGATCCGCTTCCGATTTCCGCGGCCGCGTTCCAAGCCGATTCGTAATCTGATAAACTGAGTGGAATGCTGTGAATACAATGGATTTTCCGTGTGCGGGTGGGTGAGGCGGGTTCGGTTTCAGGGCTAAAAACGTGACGGCAACGAACAAATCGTTGGTGACGGCGGTCACACCCGGAGAACCTTCGGGCGGGCGCGGACGATTGGGCCAGCACCTGATTGAGCGCATCGGAAACACGCCGCTGGTGGGATTCGAGCGCATCGGCGCGGAATTCGCACATGTGGAGCTTTGCGCCAAGGCGGAGTGGTTCAATCCAGGCGGGTCGGTGAAGGACCGCGCGGCGTGGTCGATGATTCGAGAGGGCGAGCGGCGGGGCCAGTTGCGGCCTGGAAAAGTGATTCTCGACGCCACCAGCGGAAACACGGGAATCGCCTACGCCATGATCGGCGCGGCGCTGGGATATCGCGTCAAGCTTTGCCTGCCGGACAGCGCTTCGCCGGAGAGGAAACAAGTTCTCGAAGCCTATGGCGCGGAGATTGTGTTCACCGCCGGGGACGAGGCCACCGACGGCGCCATCCGCCGCGTGCGCGAAATTTACGATGCGGATCCCGAGAAATACTTTTACCCCAATCAGTACGACAATCCGGCCAACCCGGCGGCGCACTATGCCACGACGGCTCCGGAAATCTGGGAGCAGACTGGCGGACGAATCACGCATTTCGTCGCCGGACTGGGCACGAGCGGAACGTTCATGGGCACGACGCGACGGCTGAAGGGGCTCAATCCACGGATCCGCTGTGTCAGCGTGCAGCCCGATTCCGGCTTCCATGGGCTGGAAGGATTGAAACACATCCCCACGGCGATGGTGCCGGCCATCTACGATCCGAACCTCGCGGATGAGAACATGGAAGTGCGCACTGAAGACGCGCAGGAAACCGCCAAGCGCCTGGCGCGTGAGGAAGGAATTCTGGCGGGCGTCAGCGCCGGTGCGGCGTTGTGGGCTTCGCTCGAGATTGCGCGCCGGCTGCCAAAAAGCGAGCGCGCCGTGATCGTGACCATATTTCCGGACGCGGGTGAAAGGTATCTGAGCGAGCGGTTCTGGAGCGAATCGTGAGCGGCGCGGCGCTCGGAATTCGAGAGGAGCTCGTTCGGCGGATTCGCGCGCACGGCGTGGACGCGTATCCGCACGAATGCTGCGGCGCGCTGCTGGGCCGCGACGGAGATGGCGCACGCGAAGTGGCCGAGCTTCTGCCGCTCGCCAATCGCCGGGATGATTCGCCGCGGAACCGCTTCGAGGTGACGCCGGATGATGTCCGCTTAGCGGAGAGGACGGCGCGCGAAAAGCGGCTCGAGCTCGTCGGGTGGTACCACTCGCATCCGGATGCTCCGGCGCGTCCGAGCGAATACGACCGCGAACACGCGTGGCCGTGGTACAGCTATATTATCGTGAGCGTCCGCGAGGGCGAGCCGCGGGAAACCACGTCGTGGCGCTTGCGCGACGACCGCTCCGCGTATGATCCCGAGGAAATCGAAACCACCGCGCACTCGGCACGCATCCAATAACGAACGCGGCCGTGATCGCAGCGCCTTTGGGCGTCTGGCGCGGCAGGCACACGAGGAGGACATCGAATGGCAGTGAAGGTGATCATTCCCACGCCCCTGCGCGCTTATGCGGGCAAGCAGGAAAGCATCGAGCTCGAAGCAGCAACGGTGGGCGAGGCGCTTTCGGCGCTGACGAGCCGTTTCCAGGAGCTGAAGAAGCACCTCTTCGCCGACGACGGCCGCTTGCGCAGCTTTGTGAATGTCTACGTGAACGACGAGGACATCCGCTACCTGCAGAAGGACCAGACGCGCCTGCGCGAGGGAGATACGATCAGCATCGTGCCCTCCATCGCGGGAGGCGCGCCATCGAAGGGCATGCGCGAGCACGGCGACTGAGGCTTGGAGAATCGTTCCATGGCGGCAAAAATAGGGTTTTCATCCGCGCCGATGGCCGGCAAACCTGCCGCGGCGCTTTCGAAGCAGGAGGTGCTGCGCTACAGCCGCCATCTGATCATGCCCGAAGTGGGCATGGAAGGTCAGCTCAAGCTCAAGCAGGCCAAGGTGCTGTGCATCGGCACGGGCGGACTCGGCGCGCCGCTGGGGCTTTATCTCGCCGCAGCCGGAGTGGGACGCCTGGGCCTCGTGGATTTCGATTCCGTGGATTTCACGAATCTTCAGCGGCAAGTTCTTTTCGGCACAAGCGATGTGGGACGGCCGAAAATCGAGGCGGCCGCGGAGCGCCTGCGAAATTTGAATCCGGAGATCCGGATTGACGCCTTCGAAACGCGCCTCACGAGCGACAACGCGCTCGACATTCTGAAGGACTACGACATTGTCGTGGACGGCACGGATAATTTTCCCACGCGCTATCTCGTGAACGACGCCTGCGTCCTGCTCGGCAAGCCGAATGTCTACGGCTCGATTTTCCGGTTCGAGGGCCAAATCAGCGTGTTCGGCTATCCGGGCGGGCCTTGCTATCGCTGCCTCTATCCCGAGCCGCCTCCACCGGGACTCGTGCCCTCTTGCGCGGAGGGAGGAGTGCTCGGCGTGCTGCCGGGAATCGTCGGCACGATCCAGGCGGCGGAAACACTGAAGCTCATTCTGGGCAAAGGCGAGCCTCTGGTGGGCCGCCTGCTGCTCTTCGACGCTCTGGCGATGCACTTCCGCGAGCTGAAATTGCGGAAGAATCCCGAATGTACCGTTTGCGGCGAGCACCCCACGGTGACCCGGCTTGTGGATTACGCCGAGTTCTGCGGTGTTCGCAGCGAGGAGGTTTCCACGACAGTGACCAACGTGCCCGAAATTACCCCGCGCGAGCTGAAAGTCGCGGCTCGATCGCGGCGACGATATTTTCATTCTGGACGTGCGCGAGCCGCACGAATATCAGATTTGCAATTTGGGCGGCCGCCTGATTCCCCTCGGCGAGCTTTCGCGCCGCGCTGCGGAGCTCGATTCGTCGCGTGAAATCGTGGCCCATTGCCGCAGCGGCAAGCGTTCGGCGGAGGCCGTGGAATTCCTGCGCCAGGCCGGCTTCCGGAAAATATGGAACCTGAAGGGCGGCATCCTCGCGTGGGCGGATGAAGTGGACCCGTCGGTTCCCAAGTATTAAGAAATTTTCCCCCGCGCAAGAACGAGCCGAAAGCCGGCGAAAATTTTTGAATTCGATCGGAGGATCGGATGGCGGCCACAAAAATTATTGTTCGCAACGATGGTTCCTTGCGCGTCGAAGGCGATTTCGAAATTGTGGACCAGGCAGGCAAACCATTCGGCCTGGGCGGCCGAACCGCGGTTTCCCTTTGCCGCTGTGGCCAGTCGGCGACGAAGCCGTTCTGCGATGGGGCGCACAAGAGGATCAATTTTCAGAGCGCCATCGAGGCGCACGACCTCCCGCCGGCGCCGCCGAAGCCCTAATCTCCGGTAGGCAAGCCAGGAGCGAGACGGTAACATTTTCATCCTGCAAGAAACGAGGAGGATGGTCCCGCTTCGCGCCCGCCAGATTTCTATTTCTCGCAATCCACTGAAAAAAAACCTATTAGCTCGTACTAGAACTTTGATCCAGAACGGCACATCAGTTGCTGTTGGATATTGCGGGCTAGTGTTTACGTCTGGGGGAGCATGGGCCGTCAGGCCAAACTTGGGGGCCGTTTTCGCTATTCTCGCATCGCCCTTCCCGGGGCGATTGCCATAACGGCTTTTTGTGCTCTTCTATGGATTCTTCGCCACGCCTCCTATTCCGCCGACCCGCTTGGCGACGCATACCTGGAAATGGCGGGCAGTCTGATCGCTTTCACATTCGCCGCCAACGCCATGGTTCGTTTCCGTGGAACGCACGATCGAATTTCGCTGATTCTGGCCTTCGGATTTGTCCTGGCGGGATTGATTGAAGCTGGCACGAGCATGACGTTCTACCGCGGGATGCTCGTCACGTCCACGTCCCCGGGAGGACATCAAATCTCGATCGGATGGCTCGCCGGCCGGACGCTTCTGGGAGTGCTGCTCCTCGCCGCGCTCGCCGTGGAACGCCGGATTCCGGTGTCGCGCGATCCGGGAAAGGAGATTGCGGGAGCGACGCTGATCGTGGGCGTGATTGCGTATCTCACGAGTGTCTTCTACTTCATGCTGCCGAGCGCGCCGAAGATACATCCCGGCGCGCTGGTGCCTCGTCCCTGGGACTTGCTCCCCGCGGCGATTTTCGCGGCGGCGACTGCGGGTTACGGCTGGCGGCTGCGCCGCGCGAATGCGGCTCTCGACCGGGCCCTCTTCCTTGCCGCCGGATTGAACGTGATTTGCCACATCACCATTAGCCAGTCCCAGCGCGTGCTCGATGCTCCATTTGAGCTGGCACACGTCCTGATGGTTGCGAGCTATACGGTGATTCTGGGCGGAACGCTCCTCGATAACGCCCAGCTTTTCGATCAGGTGAGCAAGCTGGCTTCTTCCGATTCGCTCACCGGGCTTGCGAACCATCGCCGCATGATCGAGACGCTCGAAAACGAAATCGAACGCTCGCGGCGCACGGGCCGGAGCTTTGCCGTCCTGCTCTTCGATCTCGACGGCCTGAAAAAGATCAACGACAAGCATGGCCACCTCACCGGGAGCCGGGCCATCCGGCGCCTGGGAAGCGTGCTGCGCGGCGGCAGCCGCGCGATGGATACGGCGGCGCGCTACGGCGGCGATGAATTCGCGCTGATTCTGCCGGAATCGGACGCCTCGGAGGCCGGCGAAGTTGCCGGGCGCATTTGCGAGGGGCTCGCGCGCGATGGCCAAATGCCGCGCATCACCGCGAGCGTGGGATTGTCCGTCTATCCCAAGGATGGAACGACTGTCGAAAAACTCCTGGGGGCGGCCGACCGTGCGCTCTACCGCGGGAAGGGGAGCGGGGAAAAGAGATTCCGTCTGCGAAAGGTAGCAGCTGGTCTGTAACTAAAAAGGGGGAAGCAGAAGATGCGTTTTGGAATGGGGGTTCCAAAGGCACCTGCCGAAGTGCGTCGCGAAAGGCGCGTTCCGATGGAAGTGGGAGTCCATATTAGCGGCCATGTCGTCCATCCGGGCACGGAATCCACGTTCACGGAGAACGTCAGCTCGCACGGAGCACGCGTATTGAGCACCCGGCCGTGGAAAACCGACGATCGCCTGATGCTTTCAACTCTAACCGGATCGTTTCAAGCGCTCGCGCGCGTCACCTATTGCCAGTCGGCCTCCGAGGGCGAATTCGCCGTCGGGCTGGAATTTCTCGAGCCGAATGGAAGCTGGGTCGTGGCCGCGTATCCCGCCGCCTAAACGAACTCGGGCCATGGCTTGCGGGGCGCCGTGGAGCGAGCCTCTCGCCCGGCGCTTGGCTACTGAATGAATCCGACAGTCGGCTCCGGAGCCGGGCCGGAGCCTTCGGGAAGCTTCCCGAATTGCGATTCATATTTCGCCACGTTCTCCTGCAGCGCGCGCAGGAGCCGCTTGGCGTGCGCAGGGCTCACGATCAGGCTGGCCATGAGCTTGCCTTGCGGCACGCTGGGGAAGAGATAGACAAAATTGAGCGTGAACTCCTCGGCATTGTGGTGGATGACCACGAGATTGGCGTAATGGCCGAGCAATTCCTTTTCATCCGCCTTGATCTGCACCTGTTTGTTCGGGGTTTCCGTCATGGCCCTCTCCTTGCGGTTCTCGCCCACTCACTATAGCAGAGGCGAAAAGAGAGTCCCGGTGATTTTTCGCGGGCGCGGCGCCGCATCGAGGGCGCTCCCTTGTCACTCGTGGGTTGCTGTGCTACTTTCGCGCGCGGGTAGTCCTCGAGCCAATTCCGATGAAAACGAGCGATTTCGTGAAGCTTGGCGACCGCACATAAATGCACAGGGACAAGCGAATCGCCGTTGTGTCGCCATTCCTCGATAAGCTGCATGGAACGGAGCGTTGCGTCGCCGAACAATTGGAACGCCTCTCAAGCCATTATCAATTCCAGGTCTATAGCACGCGCGTCGAAGGGGTTGATCTTTCCCGGATCGAGTGGCATCGCGTTCCCGGCGCGCCCGGGCCTCTGCTTTTTGGGTATGCCTGGTGGTTCGTGGCCAATCATCTCTCGCGTTGGTGGAACGCGCGTTTCCGGAATGGCCGCTGCGATCTTCTTTACTCTCCCGGGGTCAACTGCCTGAATGCGGACATCATCGCGGTTCATATCGTTTTCGCGGAATTCTACCGGCAGGTGAAACATCAAATGGCGTTGCGGCGCAATCCGCTTCGCTCTTGGCCTCGCTTGATCCACCGCTGGCTGTATTATCATCTCCTGATTGGATTGGAGCATGTCGTGTATCAAAGGAATAAGACGGCGCTCGTACCTGTCTCGCGGAAAGTGGCGGATGACCTCAAGCGTTGGTATGGCCGGACCGGCGTTCTCTCCGTGGTATACAACGGCGTCGATCTGGAGCGATTTAGCCCTGAAGTGCGCGCCAGCCTGCGCCCCAGCGCCCGGCAGAGTTTGAAACTCGATGAGCGCGCCTTTGCGATTTTACTCATCGGCAATGACTGGAAGAACAAAGGACTTCCTTGTCTGCTCTCCGCAGTGGAGAGGCTTTCGAACCCGGATATCCGCGTGTTGGTTGCAGGCCACGATGACATGAAACCTTACGAGGAAACGCTGCGCCGATCCGGGCTCTCTTCGAGGGTCACCTTCTTGCCGGTGCGGCCGGACGTGGAAATCCATTATGCGGCGGCGGACGCCTATGCCGGGCCATCGCTTTTCGATGCGTTCGCGCTTCCACCTCTCGAAGCCATGGCCTGCGGACTTCCCGTGATCGTGAGCCGCCAGGCGGGCATCAGTGAAATTATCACCGAGGGCGTTGACGGATTCATCCTCGGGGACCCCGAGGATTCGGCGACGCTCGCAAAGCTGATCGAGCGTCTTTGCAATGAACCCGATCTGCGCAAACGAACCGGAGAGCGCGCGGCCCAGACCGCCAGGCAATATGGCTGGGCGCGCCATGCGGAGGAAATGAAAGCGCATCTCGATCTGGTCCTTTCGCAAAGGCACACGATGGAGAGCGCAAGAAGCGATTCGTAGCAAGCCGGGACGGAGCGACGCAAACTTAGGATCCTTTGTGACAAGGGATTTAATGTGCCTGGGTCTTTTTCCGGAGCTGCAGGCTCTCGGAGGAATTCAGCGTGCCGGCCGCCACATGGCTGCGATCATCGCCGATGTGGCGCGCCGAAAGGGCCTCGATTACACATTCCTCAGCTTGAATGATCCGGCGGGACTCCACAACGATGAAATAAGCGGATTGCCATTTCAATTTCGCGGATTTCACCGTTCGAAGTCCCGATTCGTGCTCTCCGCTCTCGCCGCCGGCGCGAGGAAGCCTCGGCTGGTTTTTGCCGCGCACGTGAACCTCGCCCCCGTGGGATGGCTGGCGGCGCAATGCTCGGGCGCCAAGATGGCAGTCGTGTGCCACGGAATCGAAGTGTGGGAGCCGCTGCCATGGATTCGCCGAAAAGCCCTGCAATCCGCGAAGGCGCTTCTGGCCATCTCGCAATTTACAGCCGCGCGTCTCTCGGATACGCAAGGAATCGCCCCGGAAGCAATCCACCTGCTGCCCCTCGCGCTCGATCCATCGTTCCGCGTCATGGGGGAAAATGGAGTGTCTCCCCCTCCTCCTGCATGGTTTCCCAAGGGACGCGTACTGCTGAGCGTGACGCGGCTCGCGGCATCGGAGGGTTACAAAGGTGTGGATACCATGATTCGCACCCTGGCACGGATTCAATCTCGCGCTCCCGATTTGCAGTATGTGATTGTCGGAGACGGCGATGATCGCGCGCGGCTCGAAAGGCTCGCGCGAGATTCGGGTGTGGCCGCGCGGGTGCTTTTTGCCGGCAAGCTCGACGCATCGAACGATGAGCTCCGCGCCTGCTACGCGCATTGCGATGTATTCGTGCTCCCGAGCAAGGGAGAGGGGTTCGGCATGGTGTTTCTGGAAGCGATGGCCTACGGCAAGCCCGTGATTGGCGGCAACCATGGAGGAACGCCCGATATCATCGAAGATGGCGTGACTGGCTTCCTTGTCGAGCACGGAGATGAAGAGCGCCTGGGACAGATTATCGAAATGCTCGTCCGTGATGAGTCCATGCGCCAAGCGATCGGGCGCGCGGGACGCACCCGCGTGGAAAACCAGTATCAATTTGAAGCTTTCAAGCGGCGCTTCGAGAGTATCCTCGAAGAATGCCATCTGGTGTGACGAATTCCGGCGATCCGATCTCCGCGCCTTGCTCCATGGCCTGAACGGGTTCTTTGTGCGCGATGAAATCCCAAAGAGAATGCGCATCCTGAAGGTAGTCCAGTCCTACTTCCCTTTTCGAGACCGTGGCGGAACCGTGGTGAAGGTGCGCGCGCTGGCCAATGGCCTCGTTCAGCGCGGGCATCAGGTGACCGTGCTGACAGCGGACCTCGGACTCCGCAAGCACGGCTGTTCCGGCCCGGAGTTTGAACGCTGCAAGTGGGGGCGATGCTCGCAGCAGGAAGGTGTGGGGGTTATCTATCTGTCTACCTCTGGGCGTTATAGGTCACTTACAGTAAATCCAAGCGTGCTAGGATTTTGCGTGAGTTCTCTAAGGGGATTTGACATCGTGCATTTTTACGGCCTCTACGACCTGCTTGGTCCTTCGGTCAGTTACTTCTGCAGGGCCCAGGAAATCCCCTACGTGATCGAGCCGATGGGCATGTACCGCCCGATTGACCGCGGCTTCCGCTCGAAACGCATCTGGCATCGCACCCTGGGGCGAACGTACTTGAGAAACGCAGCCCGGATTGTCGCCACTTCCGAAATGGAGTATCAGGAGCTTTTGGAAGAGGGCGTGCCGGCGGAGAAATTGCTCCTCCGCTACAACGGCGTGGATGCCCCCTCCTCTGCCACACTGCCGGCCCGTGGCGCCTTCCGCGCGCAATGGGGCATTCCGCCAGAAGAGCCTCTGATTCTGTTCCTCAGCCGGCTGATTCCGCGCAAGGGCGCGGACATCCTGATCGAAGCCTTTGCGGAGGCCTGTCCGGAGTCTGGCCGGCTCGTAATCGCAGGACCGGAGGGAGAATCCGGGTACCGCGCCTACCTCGAAAAGCGCGCCCGAGATTGCGGTATCGCGGCACGAGTCCACTTCACCGGGCCGGTGTACGACGACGCCAAAACAGCTTTGCTGGCCGATGCGGACCTTTTCGCGCTTCCCTCACGCTACGAAAATTTTGCCAATGTGGCCGCGGAGGCGATGGCTTCAGGCGTCCCGGTGATCATCACGGATACTTGCGGCATCCGTTCGCTCGTGGATGGCCAGGCGGGATTGGTGATTGTCCGCGAGAAGCAGGCGCTGGCCGAAGCCCTTCGCAAGCTGATTCACGACAAAGCATTGTATGCGCGGTTCAAGGAAGGATGCCGGCGGGTCGTCGCTCAACTGGATTGGAACCGTCTGGCCGGACAAATGGAAGGCTGCTACGAACAGGTGCTCGCACACAGCCATGGGACACACTGAACAAATCCCGCGGGCAGGCGCCGGCTGCTACATCGCGCCGGAAGCGGCCGGCGATGCGGTCTCGCCGGTGAATCGCCATACCTTCTTTATGGCGGCTTGGTATGCATTGAACACTCTTTTGATTGTCGCTGTCTTAATGGCCGCTTACTGTATCGCCTGGGAATATTCGACTCGAATCTATTCTGAAGGGATTTTCCGATGCGGTCATTCCGGCCTCCTCATCGCCGGAGGCTAAAATCGAAGCCATTCTGCACTGGATGGCTCACGGGCCCACGCGCCAGCAGACGGGTTCCATTTCTCCTTCGGACGAACGCGATCCCACCGACACGCTCAACTATGCTTCGCTGTTGCACGTCTGCGGTACGGCCACCAATGCCTTCATCAATCTGGCTGATAGCGGGGGACTTGAAGCCCGGCGGCTGCTCTTGCTCGATCCTCACCGTTCGACGAAGCACGTGGTTGCGGAGGTTTTCGTCGAAGGCCGATGGATCGTCGTGGACCCTCTGTACCGCACGATTCTGCGGAGCGCCGATGGCAAGCTGCTTTCGCGCGAGGATCTCGCCGATCCCGCCGTTTTCTCCGCCGCCACCGGGAGAATTCCCGGCTACAATCCCGACTATACCTTCGAACACACGGCTCATGTTCACTTGTCGCGTCTCCAATTTATCGGCCATCCCCTTCGGCAAGTCCTCGACTATTCCGTTCCCGGATGGGAAGATTCACCGATGGCAAGTCTTCTCCTCGAGCGTGAATCCTTCGCCGCCATGGTTCTCTCTATTATTTTGGTGATGTTCCTGGGCCTTTCGCGCGCGTCTCTGCGCTGGTACGCCGAAACGCGCCTGGGAATCCGTCCGAAACGGTTCCTGCGAAGCGTGCAGCGCGCCGGTCAGGCTTTTCTGGGTGCCGCGGGCTGATTTTCATGTGCGGAATCTGCGGTGCCATCGGAATCGAATCGAAAGATAGGAACGAGGCCGTCGTGCGCCGCATGATGGCCGCCATCGTTCATCGCGGGCCTGATGAGGAAGGAACCCTGCTCGCCCCGCTCCTCGCGCTTGGTTCGCGGCGCCTCAGCATTGTGGATCTCTCCGGCGGCAGCCAGCCCATCTGGAACGAGGCCGGGACGCTCGCCGTGGTCTTCAACGGCGAGATCTACAATTTCCGCGAGCTTCGTGAAGAACTTGAGGCTTGCGGCCATCACTTCCGCACCCGCTCCGATACCGAAGTCATCGTCCATGCGTACGAAGCCTGGGGCGAGGCTTGTGCCCGGCGCCTCCTCGGGATGTTCGCCTTTGCGATTGCCGAGATGCCGCAGGGTCCGGCCGGGCACGCCGTTCGCGTCTTCCTTGCCAGAGACCGCCTCGGCATCAAACCGCTCTATTACGCGCTCGCCGATGGCGCGCTGCTTTTCGCTTCCGAGGTCCGCGCGCTTCTCGCCGGCGGCTGCGTCCCCGCGCGCCTCTCTGCCGAGGCGCTCCCCTCCTATCTTTTATTCGGATCGGTGGGCGAACCTTCGACTCTGGTGGAAGGCGTATCTTCACTCCCGCCGGGCTATTGCATGACCATCCTTATCGGCCGGCCGGTGGGCTTGCCCAAACCGCGCCCATACTGGAATTTCGCGCGCGTTGCCGGCCGGAACGGGAGCGCGAAGCGCGCGCCCGAGCAATCTGCCGACTCGCCTGCCCGCCAGGTTCGCGCGCTTCTCAAGAGCGCCGTGAAAAGCCATCTTATCGCCGATGTCCCCGTGGGCGTGTTCCTGAGCAGCGGCTTGGACTCGACCGCCATTGCCGCGCTCGCCAGCCGCGCTCAGGCAGGGGTTCATACGTTTACCGTCGCGTTTCCCGACGTTGAATTCAGCGAAGCGGAGCAAGCGCGCCGTACAGCTCAGCATCTCGGAACCGAGCATAGCGAGCTAATCCTCTCCGATCGAGAAATGTTCGCTCGCCTCGAGGAAGCCGTTTCCGCGTTCGATCAGCCCAGCATGGACGGCATCAACACCTATTTTGTTTCCTGGGCAGCGCGACAGGCGGGCTTGAAGGTCGCCCTCTCAGGCCTTGGCAGCGACGAGCTTTTCGGCGGCTATCCATCCTTTCGGACCACTTCCCAGGTCGCGCATCTTTCCGCCATGGCCCGTTTTGTGCCTCAGCCCATCCGCGCTTTGCTCGCGGCGCCATTCGGGAAATTCCGCTCCCTTCAGACATCGCCTGACGCTTTTCAAAAAGCCCTGGCGGCGTGGCTCGCCCCAGCCTCGCTCCCGCATCCTTACTTTTTCACGCGCGCGCTCTTCACTCCCTGGGCAGCCGCTTCCCATCTGCGCGGAATTCCCTCGCCGTGGGACTCCCTGTCTTGGTGGCGGTGGATTTCAGACACCGCGCGCGAAGCGCAATCCATGGATCGCTTCACCGCGGTCTCCTGGCTGGAATTGCGCGCCTATCTCGTCAACACGCTGCTGCGCGACACGGACGCCATGAGCATGCGCCAATCGCTCGAGGTTCGCGTCCCCTTCCTCGACTCGCCCCTCGTCGAATGTGTTCTTTCGCTTCCGGAATCCGCAAAGCGCGGCCCGGCAGGTCCGAAATCGCTGCTCATCGAAGCCCTGGGCGATCTCCTGCCCCCGGAGATCGTCGCCCGACCGAAACGCACGTTCACGTTTCCATGGGACAAATGGCTCCGGGGAGCACTCGCCCCGCGCGTCGCGGCAGGCTTGGAGGATTGGTCGCCCGCGCTTGCATCACATCTAGACGGAGCCTTCGCGCTCGCTGTATGGAAGGACTTTCTCGCAGGGCGCACCACATGGTCGCGTCCCTGGAGTCTCTACGTTTTGAACGAATGGGCGAAGCGCCATCTCCGCGCCGGCGCTGCGGATGGCGCTGGCCGTGCCAGCAAGGCGGCTGCGGTTTCCGCCGCGTGAACACCTGAGCCGATTGCACTTTCCCCTCCTGGACAATTCGTGAGAAAGTTTCTGTGCGCCTATGAAAGCAGCGCCAAAAGAGCCGGTGATCGTTCTCGGGCTTAACGCCTATCACGCCAACGCTTCGGCTGCCATTGTAGTGGACGGCCGCCTGATTGCGGCCGTGGAAGAAGAGCGCCTCAATCGCGTCAAATATGCCGCCGGATTGCCTTCTCGCGCCATTCAGTTTTGCCTGGACCGGGCGGGCGTGAAGCTCGCAGAAGTCGGCCACATCGCCATTCCGCGTGATCCCTGGGCGCGGCTGGGAACGAAACTCCGCTATGCCATGCGCATGCCGCGCTTCGCTTGGGAGCGCGTCCGCGTGATGAAGCATTTCGCCGGTATCCGCGAAGATCTGGCCGCGGCCTTCGAAATTGCTCCCGAGAACATTCGCGGCACATTCCATCGCATCGAGCACCACTCCGCGCATCTTGCCAGCGCCTATTTTGTCTCACCCTTCGAGAGCGCGGCGGTTCTCTCCGCCGACGGCCTCGGAGATTTTGCAAGCTCGATGTGGGCCGCGGGCAATGGCCCCCGCATGAAAATCCTCGGCGAAATCGCGTTCCCGCATTCGCTCGGGATGTTCTATACGGCCCTCACGCAATATCTCGGTTTCTGGAAGTTCGGCGACGAATATAAGGTGATGGGCCTCGCGGCCTACGGCCAGCCCGAATTTCTCGATGAATTTCGCCGCATCGTAAGAGCCGATGGCCCTCTCTCGTTTCGCCTGGGCCTGGAATATTTCACCCACCAGAGCCAGGGCCCCGATATGACCTGGCGTGAAGCGGGCAGCACGCCGGTCCTCGGACGCCTTTTTTCTCCCTATCTCGAAAAGCGCCTCGGTCCCGCTCGCAAGGCCGAAGAGCCGCTTGAGCAGCGCCACCGCAATCTCGCCGCCAGCATGCAGGCCGCGCTCGAAGAGGTCCTTGTGGCTCACTGGAACGCCCTGGCCATGAAGACCGGGCAAAAGGCGCTCTGCCTTGCCGGTGGCGTGGCCTTCAATTGCGTCGCGAACGGCAGAATATTTGATCTCACTCCTTTCGAGCACGTCTTTGTCCAGCCCGCGGCGGGCGATGCCGGACTTTCCGTGGGCGCCGCCTTCGCCGTGCATCATGAAGTCCTGGGCCGCCCGCGCGAATTCGCCATGGATCACGCCTTCTGGGGGCCGGAGTTTTCGCCGGCCGAAATTCGCCGCGCCGTCGCCCAGTTCGATCCCGCACGGGAGGGAGTGCAAATGGAGGAATTCGAAGAGCACGCGCTTCTCGAAACGACGGCACGCCACATCGCCGCCGGAAAAATCGTCGGGTGGTTTCAGGGAGCGACCGAATGGGGTCCGCGCGCGCTCGGCAATCGCAGCATTCTTGCCGATCCGCGCCGTCCCGAGATGAAGGACATCCTGAACCAGCGCATCAAGCACCGCGAAACTTTTCGCCCCTTCGCGCCTTCCATTGCCGAGGAAGCGGTCGGTGAGTTCTTCGAGCGGGCGCATCCATCTCCCTTCATGACCTTCGCCTTCTCCGTGCGTCCGGAAAAGCGCGCCGTGATTCCCGCGCCCACGCATGTGGACGGCACCGCGCGCCTGCAAACCGTGAGCCGCGCGGCGAACCCGCTCTACTGGAAGCTTCTGCGCGCGTTCGGCGATCTCACGGGCGTTCCTGTCGTCTTGAACACCTCGTTCAACGACAATGAGCCGATCGTCTGCCGCCCCGAAGAAGCGCTCGATTGTTTTCGCCGCACGCGCATGGACGTGCTGGTGATGGGGAATCTCATTCTCGAAAGGAAATCCAGCGCCGCCGCGCGCGATGAATCCGGGCAGCAATTTGCAAACCGTGCGAAATAGAACCGTATGCGCATTCTGCTCTTCAACGAATACTATCCGCCCGATACTTCCGCCACGGCAAAAATGGCCGCACAGGTAGCCGAAGCCCTGGCCCGGCGCCATCAGGTGACGGTGCTTGCCGGCCGTCCCTCCTACGATCCCACCGAGTTTTATCCCTATGCCTTTCTCCGCCGCGACACGCTCAACAATGTCACCGTCGAGCGCATCGGCTCCACGGCTTACCCGCGCCATCGCATGAACCGCCGCGTCTCGAATTATCTTTCGTACCTGGCCCTCGCGGTTCCCCGTGCTCTTGCGATCCGTCCGGACGTCGTCCTGGCTATGACCGACCCTCCCGTCGCGGGAATTGCCGGCGCCTTCATCGCGCGCAGAGTGGGCCGGCCGTTCGTTTACAATATTCGCGACCTCTATCCGGAGATGGCCATTGGCGGCGATATCGTCCGGCCGGGCAAGTGGATTGAGCGCTGGGAAAAGATGCATCGCCGCGCGCTCAAGCAAGCGGCTCGCGTGATCGTTCTCGGCAACGACATGCGCCATCGCATCCTTGCGAAGGGAGTAGCGCCCGAAAGGGTGGTGGTCGTCCGCGATGGTGCTTCTTTTCCGGTCTCGATGCCCGACGTAAACGATTCCGCCACGCGAAAAATCATCGAGGAAATTCGCTGCGGCTTCTCGTTCGTCGTTCTCCATGCCGGCAATTTGGGCTTTTATGGCGCGTGGGGCGCGCTGCTGAAGGCCGCGGAAATTCTGCGCGACGAAAACATCGGATTTGTGTTCGTAGGCGGCGGCGCAAACCGCGCGTCGCTCGAGGCCTCCGCCGCAAGCCTGCCCAACGTTCGTTTTTTGCCCTTCCGCCCCACCGAGCAGGTGCCGTATGTGATGTTGGCGGGCGACCTTCACGTGGTCACGGTGCGGCGCGGGCTGGAAGGCGTGGTTGTCCCCAGCAAGCTTTATTCGATTCTGGCCGCCGGGCGCCCGGTCCTCGCGGTGGCGGCCGCGGAAAGCGACGCCGCGCGCATCGCCGTCGAATTCGGGTGCGGCGTTGCGGCGAATCCAGACGATCCCGCCGCCATCGCCGCGGCGATACGTGAACTGCGCGACAACCGTGCCCGGCTCGCACACATGGCCGAGCGAGCGCGGGCCACCGCGGAAAGATATGCTAGAGTAAATGAGCTGGAACGCTTCACCGCTATCGTCGAAGACGCCGCCGGCCAAAGCCATGGAGGAGATCATCTGGAATCGTAAGAAAGTCCTCATCACGGGAGGCACATCCTTTATCGGTTCGCATTTGGCCGATGCCTTGGTCGAGCGCGGCGCCCGTGTACATGTTGTGGATGATCTGACGAGCGGGCGGCTCGCTAATATCGAGACGCTCGTCAAGGACGGCCGCGTCACATTCCTCGAAGCCGATTTGCGCGAGCCCGGCGTGACCCGCGCGGCCATGAAGGGAATCGAGGTCGTCTTCCATCTTGCCGCCGATCACGGCGGCCGCGGCTACGTGGATCTGCACCAGGCCGGCCCGGCGTCGAATCTTTTTCTCGATGGGCTCGTTTTTTGGGAGGCCGTGCACGCCGGCGTCGAACGCGTCGTCTACGCCTCCTCCGGCTGCGTCTACCCCAATTACATGCAGACCGATGCCACCAAGGAAATTTATCTCCGCGAAGAGGACGTAAAACCTCCGCACGATGCCGACAACATGTACGGCTGGGCAAAATTGATGGCTGAAATGACGCTCCAGGCCTACCACCGCGAGCATAAGCTGCGCGCGGCCTCTTGCAGGTATTTCACCGTGTATGGCCCGCGCGGCGTGGAAAATCATGCCGTCATCGCCATGATTGCCCGCGCCTTTGTCCGCCAGGATCCCTTTGAAGTGTGGGGCGATGGCGCGCAAATCCGGAATTGGACCTACGTGGACGACATCGTGAGCGGCACCATCCTCGCCGCTGAAAAAATCACCGACGGCACGCCCGTGAACCTCGGGACGATGGAGCGCGTGCGCGTCCTGGATGCCGTGCGCATGGTGACCGAATACGCCGGCTACAGCCCGAAGATCCGCCTCCGCCCCGACATGCCCACGGGCCCTGTCAATCGCGTCGCCGATAATGAGCTGGCCCGCAACCTCCTTGGCTGGGAACCCAAGACGCTTTTCCGTGAAGGCCTGCGAAAGACGATGGATTGGTATTTCGCGACCAAACGGAAAGAGGACACGCGCGAGGCTCTCGATAAGATGCTGACCGCGCGATGATGGGAGCGCACGGAGCGATGTCCATTTCCTCCGCTCTTATTGCCTTTGCCATCGCTCTTTTTTCCTCGCTCGCCCTCACGGTCCCCGTCCGCCATCTTGCCTTGCGATACGGCATGGTGGATCAACCCGGCCCGCGCAAAGTCCACATCCGTCCCGTGCCGCTCCTCGGCGGCATCGCCATCTATCTCGCATTCGTACTGGCCATTCTCCTCACGCTCCATGGGGTGCCGCAGCAGCAGATTGTCGGCATACTCGCCGGCGCCACATTGCTGGCCGTCGTCGGTTTGCTCGACGATGCCGGCTTGTTCCACCACCAGGCGAAGCTCTTCCTGGGCATGCCGGCGGCCGCGCTATTTCTCCTTATCTCCGGAATCCGCGCCCAATTCTTCTCCGAGTTCGTCCCCGGAACGCCAGGCCAAATTCTGGACATTTGCTTCACCATATTCTGGGTCGTCGGCATCACGGCCGCTTTCAGCATTCTCGACCACATGGATGGCCTTTGCGCGGGCATCGCCGCCGTGGCGGCCCTTTTCTTCACTCTGGCAGCCAGTCTGAACGGGCAGACCATGGTGCGCACCCTCGCCGCCGCGGTCCTGGGCGCCGCGCTCGGCTTCCTGCGCTGGAATTTCAACCCCGCAAGAATCTTCATGGGCGATGGCGGGGCCATGTTTCTCGGTTTCCTGATGGCCGCGCTCGGCTTGAAGATCCGGCATGAGGGCGCGCGTTTCCCCGTCGACTGGCTCGTCCCCATATTGATTCTGGCCATCCCGATCTTCGACACGTCGCTCGTTTCCATCTCCCGAGCGCGCCGCAAGCTCCTCCCTTTCACTTCACCCGGAAAGGACCACACGGCTCATCGCCTGTCGAATCTCGGATTGGGTCATCGCGGCGCTGTCCTCTTGCTTTATTGTGTTGCGGCGCTCTCCGGAGCCACGGCGCTCCTCGTCCCTCGTGTGTCACCCACAACGGCTTATGCCTTCGCGGCCCTTCTCGCCGTTTGTGGATTCACCGCCGTGCTCATTCTGGAAGGCGCGCCGTACGAGCGCCAGGCGAGGTTGCAAAAATCCTCTTCCTCTCCGTTGGTGGAACCGCACTCGTAAGATATACTGCCAGTTCGGTCCCTTCCCGGAATCAATGCGTGGACCAGTTCTCGGCCCGGTTTGCAAGGGCCGTTTTGGGACAAACACTGAATTCCATATCCCTGTGTGTGATCTCGGCTCTCGTAAAGGATGATGGTGCTCGAACAACGCAAGCCTGAAAACGACCTCCATCCCACGCCTCGCGCGGGCAGCCCGCGCGCGGAGGTGATTGGCGGCTCGGCAGCCGGCCTGTTTACGGCCTGGCTGCTGGCGCGGCGCGGCGTTTCCGTGCGCGTCTTTGAGCGCATCGAGACGCTCGAACCGGCGGCGCGCACGCTGATCGTTACCGAGCGGATGCGCGGCTTGCTCGGTCCCGCCGCCGAAGGCAGCATCATCAACGAGATTCGCCGCTTCGAGCTTTTCACCGATGGCCGCGCCGCCACCATCGCCCTAAAACAGCCGGACCTCATCGTCGAGCGCCGCGCCTTGATTCAGGGTCTCGCCCACGAAGCCGAGCGAGCCGGCGCAAAGCTCGAACTTGGGCGCCGCTTCCATGCCTTGCGCTCGAATGACGGGGAACTTACGCTCGAAGTAGAACGATGCGCCGACGGCAGCCGCGAGGAATTGCCTGCCCGCACGATTGTCGGCGGCGACGGCGCATCGAGCAGCGTGGCGCGCGCCGCCGGCTGGGCTCCGCTCGAGACGGTCCCGCTTCTCCAGGCCATCGTGCCCTTGCCGAAGGACATGGCCCCGGACACCGTGCGCGTCTGGTTCGTTCCGCAGGACACGCCTTATTTTTATTGGCTCATTCCCGAATCGCCCACACGCGGCGCGCTGGGAATCATCGGCGAATCGCCCGCCGAAACCCGCCGCTGCCTCGACCAGTTCCTCGAAAAGCGCAAGCTCGACCCGCTCGAATTTCAGGGAGCGCGCATCCCCGTATACACCCGCTGGGTTCCCGTGCATCGGCGCGTGGGCGGTGGCTCGGTGTACCTTGTGGGCGACGCGGCTGCGCAGGTGAAGGTCAGCACCGTCGGCGGCATCGTCACGGGATTTCGCGGCGCCCTCGGAGTCGCCGAGTCCATTCTCCACGGCGGCAGGAGCCGCGAATTGCGCGCCTTGCGCCGCGAACTCGATCTCCATCTTCTGCTCCGCCGGTCGCTGCACGATTTCCGGCAGTCCGACTACAGCCGCCTGGTGGATCTGCTCAACGATCCCGCGAAACAATCTCTCGCCGATTACTCGCGCGATGAAGCCTGGAAGATTCTCTGGCGCGTCTGCCTCCGCCAGCCCCGCCTGGCCCTCCTCGGCCTCCGCGGCCTGCTGATGCGCAGCCGCTCCCTCCGCTGACCTGGGAACGCCAATCTCCCGATTGGCATCCTCGCCTTGCTCTCGCCGCGTAGTGTTGTGGACCCCCTGAATTTGTACCGATTAGACTGGGGCCGATCCTTTGTTTTCACTCGCTTGCGGCGTTTTCTATTTCTGGGGCTGTACCGATTAGAAATGGACGGACGTCGAGTGTTTCGCCGGCTTCGAGGGCCTGGGAAGACGGCGGGAGGGCGGGCTGGGCCGGGGTGGCTTCCGAGCGCGGCGGGGCCGGTCCTATCTCCCGTGCGCCCCTCACCGGGGCCACGGGAGCCCTTTCTGTTGAGAAGACGACTTGGGAGGGGGGCTCGTGCCATTTGCCGTCGTCGTCGAGGAGGCTATAGGCGCGAATGGCGCGGATAATTCCATCGGACGTGGGACGGGTGATGTCGGCATGTTCGATGATGTGCTCAAGTGCGAAGCGGAACCGGCGGCTGCGTCGGTCGAACAGGCCCGTGGCGTGGGCGTGGCGATAAATGGTGGTGGAGCTGGA
>CAWCPO010000008.1:0-67950 GCA_963797345.1 uncultured Acidobacteriota bacterium
CCGCTTCGACGAGAAGGATGCGGCGAAGCTCGGTCTTCCCAAAGCTGGTTTCGAAGGGCGAAAGCAGGCGCAGATGAATTTCGCGGAGGGTGAGTTTGCCGACGCGCATTCTTCCCTAGGAGTCCTCGTGGCGCGGACCGAGCCGCAAGCCTGCAATCCCGGACGCCGGCTCGAGGACGTAGTGAGCGCCCGCGCCACGCGTTTCCAGCCCGGTGGCCGCGTAGCCCTTTGCAAAGGCGCGCAGAAATTGGGCGCGCGCTTCGTTCTGGATGCGCGCGGCAGCGGCAGGGTCGCTGGTTCTGATCTCGGCGATGTTTTCGGGGAGGGTGATCCGCTCCACGGGACCCGCCGCCGGGAGCCGGTTATCCGACAGGACGGATCTGACGCGCTCGGAATCGAGCCACCATTCGGCCACCAGACGGTCCGTGGGAAGGCCGGCGTGGAGCGGGCTACGTGTGATGCCGTAAAAATTGGGGAGACAGCGGCGGGCCACGGCCCCCAGCCGCACAAGATTGAAATGGGCGTTCTTGATTTCGAGGGGATCGAAGGTCCATTCGACGAGAGCGATGCCGCGCTTCAAGGCGTCCTGGCGCTGAAAAAGCTTCAGGCTGCGGCCCACGCCGCGGTCCTGGTAGTCGGGGAGAACGGCGGTCATATGCGAATGGAGAAACGGCCTGCCGGAGCGCAGCCCCGCCAGCGCCAGCGTGAAGCCCACCATCGCCGGGGCGGCGCGCTCCGGGGCAGGGTCCTTTGCGAATGCGCCGATCACCTGGCCGCCGGTGTGGCGCGCGACGACGAACATCGCCGCCGGAACCGCAATGTCATCTCCCCAGGTGACGTGCTGAATGCGAACGCATTCCTCGAATTCATCGAGGGAGGCGCAGCGGCGGATTTCGATTTCCGGAGCGGCTGTTGGCTCAGTGGTCACGGGCGAAAGCAAAGTATAAGGGAAAAACCGGCGGGCCGCTCACCTGAAAAGCGGAGGGTAGTGGCCATGGTACAGTATTGGAATGCCGGGAGACGTACCTAACAGCGAAGGTCTGGAACTCCGCGACGTTAGCAGCGCAGCCACGCAAGATAGCGGTCAAGCCCCACCACAAGTCCCTCCTCCGCGACCCGAACCGAATCCTATACCATGCCCAAATGGCGATCCCAAATCCCATAAACCCGACCGAGATTGGCTCGATTATGTAAAGTTCGCTGTAGAAGTAGTCGGACTGGCGTTCCTCATTACTTACACTGTATATACTGGACTTTTGTTATGCCAGATGCGCAAAGCTACGGAGATCTCTCGGCGAGGAGTTGTAAACGCGGATAGGAATTTCAGAACCGATGAACGAGCTTGGATGGGGTTTAAATTCATGGAAGGCAGCATAACCTTCACTCTTCAAAAATCTTTCCTCGTTCCCACGCAACTCATAAACACCGGAAAGACTCCGGCCAAGAACGTGCATGGCAATATCGTGGTAGGCGTCTTTAAGAAGGGTGAGCCTTTGGATTTCACCTACACCCCTGGGCACGCCCATTACTTCGTCCAAGCTGGCACTATCTTCCCCAATGGAAGCATTACGGAGAGTTTTGAAGCCATCAAGCATGGGCAGGATAAAGCAGAAGCCATAATCTTCACCAGACCATTGAAAGACGAGTTGTTCAGCGGCCAATCCATCCTCGTTGTCCATGGAAAAATCGAGTATTCGGACATATTTGGAGTCAAGCATTGGACGACATACTGCCGATATGTCCTCCATCCAGAACTCATTTCCGAAGAATGTACGCGCTATAACGACACAGACGACAATCAATAGCGCCCTAGTTAGGGCACTACCCAAACACTTTAGGCAAAACCGGCCACTATCAAGCGGAACGTGGAAAGCTGGATTTTCGAAGAGCCGGCTAGTGGTCGCGGGCCTTCGACTGGTTCCACAGCTCTTCCATGCGCTCGCGGGGCAGATCGGCAAAGCGGCGGCCCTCGCGCGTGGCGGTGTTCTCCATCGAGCGGAAGCGGCGCTCGAACTTGCGGTTGGCCTTCTTCAGGGCGATTTCAGGGTCCGCGCCCAGAAAGCGCGCGACATTCACGGCGACGAAAAGGAGGTCGCCAATTTCCTCTTCGAGGTTCGGACCCGGGGCATGCGCGGTACCGGAGGTTCGCGGCGGCACGTCCGCGGTGGAGAGGGCCGATTGCAGCTCCTGCTTTTCTTCGTCGAGTTTGCTGAAAATTCCTTCGAGATTTTCCCAGTCGAAGCCGACGCGCGCGGCACGCCGCGTGAGTTGATACGCCTCAAGCACGGCGGGAAGCGAGCGGGGAACGCCGCTGAGGAGTGATTCGCCAGCAGCGGCGGATTGATTCGTCGCAGGCTTCTTCCCTGCCCCGCGGCGGGGAGCAGCGCGCTCCGCGGCGCGTTCCTCGGCCTTCAGCTGCTCCCAATTTTTCAGGACCTCGGCGGGGGTCGAGGCAACCACGTTGCCGAAGACATGCGGATGCCTGCGGACCATTTTCCCGTGCACAGATTCGATTACGTCGGAAATCGTGAAGAGGCCCGCGTCCGCAGCAATATTCGAATGGAAGACTACCTGGAGGAGCAGGTCGCCAAGCTCGCCGGAGAATTTGCGCGGGTCAGGCGAGTCCATGGCGTCGAGGACTTCATAGGTTTCCTCGAGCAAGAACTTGCGGAGCGACCGGTGGGTCTGCTCGCGGTCCCAGGGGCAGCCGCCGGGGCCGCGCAGGCGCGCCTGAAGCGCGACAAGCCTGGCAAACCATTCACCTGCCAGGCGGTCGCGCTTGGAAATGCGAATGAGACTGCGGGCGGCAGGGCGCGGGTTGCGCCGCGGTTTTGCGGCTGACTTGCGGCGGCTCTTCCGGACGGTCACTTTGGCTGGGCCGCAAGTTCGAAATCAATGTATTGCTGGAGCGTGGTGATGTCGCCGCCGGGGAGGGGGCGGCCATTGATGAAGACGGTCGGCGTGGCGTTGACGTTCAGATCCACGCCCTGCTGGCGGTCCGCTTCGACGGCCTTCAAAGCCTCCGGCGAAGACATGCAGGTCTTGAACGCGTCCGCATCCAAGCCGGCCTGTGCAGCGAAGCCGACGAGCTTGTCCCAGACGTTTTCGGTGGAGATGGCGTCCTGGTCTTCGAAGATGGAATCGTTCATCTTCCAGAATGCGTCGTTGGATTGCATATAGGCGCAACGCGCGCCGATGGCGGCCGTCTGCGCCCAGGGATGAATCTGGTTAATCGGGAAATCCATGTAGACGATGCGTATCTGGGGGTAGCGAGTTTCAATGGTTTTCATCTGCTCGTGCAGCTCGCGGCAATGCGGGCACTGGTAGTCGGCGAACTCGACGAGGGTTATGCGGGCGTCGGCCGGCCCCATCGAGGGATTGCCGGCGATGTGAATCTTGGCGCGATTGGCCGCAAAGGGGTCGGCGGAGGTGTCGAAGAGTTCACCGCGGATAAGAGTTTTTCCGTCCTTGCTGACATACACGTTGCCAGAATCCGTCTGCCCCTTGAAGGTGACCTCCAAAGGAACCACGTAGAAATCGGGAGCCAGGGACTGGGTGAGAGGGCCGAGTTTGACTTTGAAATCGGGGCCCCAGGCAAAGAGCTTGCGGACGAAGGCTTCCGTGGACTTCAGAAGCGGCGACGAATCGGACGGGGACGAAGTGCGCGGCTCCGACGATGCGGGCTGAATTTGAGCGGCGCATGAGACGGCCGCGAAAAGCATGGCGAACAGCATGGGCACGAATCGTCTGCGAAACATAGGATCATTCCTCCCAGTTCGAGAAACATGCAACCACAGCGGCGGGCGCAATGGCAACAACGAAAAAAGCCGGCACCTTCGATTCGTTCGCCCGCATGGCTCTAGGGCGAGAATTTCTGGGCCAGGGGAAAGCGGCGGCCAACGCTGAAGGCCTTCGAAGTGATTTTAAGGCCGGGAGGCGCCTGCTTGCGCTTGTACTCCGAGCGGTCCACCTGACGGGTGACGGCGCGGACCATTTCGAGGGGGAGGAGGCATTCGTCGGCGATTTCCTCGGGCGTCCGGAGATCCTCGACATAGGCCTTCAGGATGCGATCGAGGTCCTCATAGGGAGGAAGCGTGTCCTGGTCCTTCTGATTGGGGCGCAGTTCAGCCGAAGGGGGCTTTCGCGATCACGGCGTGGGGAATGCGCTCGGCGGCGCGATTCACGAAATCCGCCAGCTCGTACACCATGGTTTTGGGCACGTCCGAGATCACGGCCAGGCCGCCCGCCATATCGCCATAGAGCGTGCAGTATCCCACGGCGACCTCCGATTTATTTCCGGTGCTGAGCACCAGGGAGCCGAATTTATTCGAGAGCGCCATCAGGAGATTGCCGCGAATGCGAGCCTGGAGGTTTTCTTCGGTTTTGTCTTCCGAGAGACCGGCAAACGTTTTGTCGAGAGTTTCGCGGTAGGTTTTGAACGCGCCATTGATAGGCAGGACGAGCAGCTCGATGCCAAGATTGGCCGCAAGGCGCTGCGCGTCGAGAAGGCTGCCTTCGGAAGAGTACGGGCCGGGCATGGCCACGCCTTGAACATTTTCCGGGCCGAGCGCATCAGCGGCGATGGCTCGCCACCAGCGAGGAATCAATGCCCCCGCTCAAGCCGATGACGGCTTTGCGAAATCCGCATTTGCGGACGTAGTCGCGCGTGCCCATCACCAGGGCGCGATAGGCAGCTTCGATTTCGTCGTCGAGGGGCGGGCGGATGTCGCCTGTGCCGGCCGAGGTATCGAAGAAGACGAGGTCCTCTTCGAAGGATTTGGCGAGCGCGGCGATGCGGCCATCGGGCAGAAAGGCGACGCTCGATCCATCGAAGATGAGGCTGTCGTTGCCGCCCACCTGGTTGACGTAAACGACCGGGAGATGATGCTTGCGGGCGATGGCTCGGAGCATGTCGTGGCGCAGGCTGCGCTTGCCCAGGGTATAGGGCGAAGAGGAGATGTTCAATATCAGAGTGCTGCCCTTGCCGACGAGTTCCGCCACGGGGTCGCGGTCGTACAGGCGCTCGACCCAGAAATTTTTGTCGTTCCAACTGTCTTCACAGATGGTGATGCCCAGATTTTCGGGGCCGAGCGAAAAGGGATACTGCGTGTGCGCGGGCTGAAAGTAACGGGATTCGTCGAAGACGTCGTAGGTGGGAAGCAGCATTTTGCGCTGCTCGAAAAGAATTTTTCCTCCGGAGATGAGAGCGGCGGAATTCGCGACGGGCTTTCCGGTGTCGTCCTGCGCCTTGCCCACAAAGCCGACGACCGAAGGGAGAGGAATGGACTTCGCCAGACGGTCGAGACTCGGTCTGGTTGCGTAGGACGAAGGAAGGCCGCTCGATAAGGTCCTGCGGAGGGTAACCGCAAAGGGAAAGCTCGGAAAAGACGGCGAGGTCGGCGCCGCCGGACTGCGCCTTACGCGCCAGGTCGATAATGCGCGCCGCATTGCCTTCGAAATCGCCAACGGTCGGGTTGAATTGGGCCAGGGCAATTTTCATGGGAGTCGAACAGCATAACGGCCTTGGCGCTGGTTTTCAATCACGGCGTTTCGCTGGCAGATCCGTTTCCGCGGCGATCTCGCGTCTCGAGTGCCCTTGTGCGCGAACGAGGCCAATTCTAGCGTCAACCTGTTGCATCACGGCGAGATACAGAATTTGACGTCTACAAAATTATCTACAGTCGGGCATGATCCCATTTTCTCATCCGCTTTGAATTTTGGCGAGACACACCCTAATCCCAAGCTTGCCGCCAGTATTCCCCGTTACTTGGTAACCTCACGAAGAGGACGAGATGCCCGGGTTGTGGCGATGCGGTGGCCTTGCCGCAGGCATTCGCCGTCACAATGCCGTGCTGAAGTATGTCCTCCGTCGAGAAATCTGCAATAGCAAGCCAGGAGTACGTGAACTTATGTGAGTCAATCCAGATTATTAAAAAAATCGTACACTTTCTCCCGAAAAGTTCGGGATCTGACGAAGAGGATCACCTCCCCAGGCTGAGGCGAAGCGATGGCCTTGCCGCAAGTATTTGCCGAGACAACGCCATGCTGAAGCACCTCCTTCGTCGAGAGGGGGTCTGTTCCCTTCCAGCGCCCGTTGGGCATACTCTGAGGGTACTGCGCATGACGGATGATCGCCACCGGTGCCGGTTTGCAGTAAGTCGCCGTATTTCAAAACCGGATTGATCGCCCCGGTACCTCCGCACCATAGTTCCACATTATATGATATATCTACTTCGTTATCGATGTGGGTAAGGCGCAGCAGAGCAACACCGTCCTTGTCCGTTTTAATATAAACGGGCTGCGTGAGATTTTTCATGTCTACACCCACACAGACGTCCGCCACGGGGCGCCCGGTTTTGCCATTTACAACCTTGAACTGGATGGCCTGTGCGCGAAGACCCGCCGCGCATGAAGCAAAGAGGAGGAGCGCTAAGAACCCCTTTGCAGCGAACCTTATGGCAAAGAACCTCCCGCTACTCTTGTCGCCGGTTGTTATGGGCATGGCCTGTACCCTCCTATTCCCGCCATATCTCTCAGGAAGCGCCACCCCAAGGCGGATGGGCCAGGCTTTCGCGCTGCGAGGCATCCGTGGCATCACTTGATGTCATGGCGGGATGTTATCATTTCTCGATTTCAATTTGGAGTACGCAGTTGCGGGTGCCCTACCCTCGGTGTGTGAGGGTGGGGCTTTTTGTTTTTCCGTTACGCGGAGGAGTCCACACGAGCAGGCACGGAAACGAAAGGACAGCTTGAATTTAATGCGCGGGCGCGGGGCAGCAGCCTGCGGGCCTTACCGCAGGCCGTGCCGCTATACGCTAAAGGAGCTGCCGCAGCCGCAGGTGCTTTTGACGTTCGGGTTATTGAATTTGAAGCCGGAGCCTTCGAGAGTCTCGATGTAGTCAACGGAGACGCCCTCGAGATACATCTCGCTCATCTGGTCAACCAGAACCTTGAGTCCGTCGAACTCGTAGACGTTGTCGCTCGTTTCGTTCACCTGATTTTCAAAGGCCATGTGATAACTGAAGCCCGAGCAGCCGCCTCCCACGACGGCGATGCGCAGACCAGTCGGCACGGGAGTCTGCTGCGAAAGAATCTCTTTCACCTTGCCGATTGCCACAGGTGTAAGCTGAACCATTTTTCACCCTCCAGGGTTGCGGGCGGCATTCCATGCCCGCATGTGTATTGGATGCGGGAACCGCGCGCCACGACACTCGTGTGGTGAGTCGCAAGTTCGTTGCCTAATCCCAGCGCTCCTCAGGGGCTAAAGCCCTCCAAAAAGAAGAGACTTAATGTTGGAGCTGAAGCTCCGACCCCCTAAAAACCGTGCAACGAATTCCCGACTCAGAACACTAGCTACATTATAACAGATATTCGCAATGCGCAAACGGTGTGGAAGCAATGGGTTAACTGACGAGGTGATTGCGGTTAAGGCGCTCCCGCCGGGAAGAGGTCAGGCTCGGCCGGGCGGCGAGGCATCCGACATCACCAGTTTACGCCGCAAGGGGCGTTTGCTACGCTTGCCGCATGGCGCAATTTCATGCTCCGCGAGCGCGGCCATCTCTCTCCGGGCCGGTCGAAGGACCGGACTCAGGGAGGATTACAAGCCGCGAAAACAAATGGCTGAAAATGTTTCGAGCGGTGCTGCGCGGCACGGGACCCACTGGCAATGAGCCGTTGGGAATCGAGGGGCCCAGGCTGGTGGAGGAAGCGCTGCGGTCGGGCCTGGAAGCCGAAGCGTTGCTGGTGAGCGACACAGGCGCCGAGCACGAGCTTGAGGGCATCCTGCGCGCGGCGGCAGCGAGCGAGGCGGGAATCCCGCGGCCGCGCATCCTGCGGACCACGGACAAGCTCTTCGCAAGCGTCGCGGAAACGGAGACGCCGCAGGGAGTGGCGGCTTTATTCCGCAAGCCCGAATGGGGGTTCGAGGACTTGCTCCGTGGGTCTGGCGCATCGCGCGGCGGCGTTCCGCTGATCGTGGTGCTGGCGGGAGTGCAAGACCCGGGGAACGTGGGGACAATCGTGCGGTCGGCCGAAGCATTCGGCGCGACGGGCGCGGTGGCCACGCGCGGGACCGCGGACCCGTGGTCGCCGAAGGCGCTGCGGGCGTCGGCGGGATCCGCGCTGCGGCTGCCCGTGATGCGCGGGATGGCCACGGCGGTGCTGCTGGCGCAGCTCAAGATCGAGCAGGTGAAGATTCTGGCGGCGAGCGTGCGCGCGGAGAATGGATTCGACTCCCCAGGCTGGGCGGTTCAGGACCGGTTGGCGCTCTTTATCGGCAGCGAGGGCCGGGGATTGCCGCCGGAAGTGGAGCACGCGGCGGACGCCATGATCTCGATCCCGGTGAGCGAACCGGTGGAATCGCTGAATGCGGGCGTTGCGGCGTCGGTGCTTCTCTATGAGATTTCACGGCGAAGAAGAAAAGCAGCGGCGGATGTATCCGGGTAGGACAGGAAAATAGCAAATAACATGGGACTGTTTCGAGCGATAGAGCCGGAAGAAGAGCCGCAGACGGGGCGTCCGCTGGCGGACCGCATGCGTCCACAGACGCTCGATGAATTCATCGGGCAGCAGGAGCTGCTGGGACCGGGCAAACCGCTGCGTACGCAAATCGAGCGCGACGAATTGAGTTCCATGCTTCTGTGGGCTCGCCGGGGTGCGGAAAGACGACGCTCGCGCGCATCATTGCCCGGCAAACGCGCTCCGAGTTCATCCCCTTCAGCGCCGTGCTCACCGGAATCAAGGAAATCAAGGAAGTGATGGCCAAGGCCGAAGGGGCGCGAAGATACGGGCGGCGGACCATCGTATTCGTGGACGAGGTGCACCGCTTCAATCGCGCGCAGCAGGATGCTTTTCTGCCCCACGTGGAAGCGGGAAATATCCTGCTGATCGGCGCGACGACGGAGAATCCGTCGTTCGAGGTGATTGCGCCGCTGATTTCGCGGATGCAGGTGTACGTGCTGCACGCGCTCGCCAAGGACCAGATCGTCGGGCTGCTGCGCCGGGCGCTGGAAGATACGGCGCGCGGACTGGGCGGCGAACGCGCCGAGGCGAGCGACGCAATACTCGAGCGCATTGCAATCCTGGCAAATGGCGACGCGCGCGCGGCATACAACACGCTCGAGGCTCTGGTGCTCGGCACGGAGCCGGACGCAGGCGGGCGGCGCGTGCTATCCGAAGCGCGCCTCGAAGACGTGCTGCAGAAAAAGCTGTTGCCCTACGACAAGTCCGGCGAGGAGCACTACAATCTCATCTCGGCGTTGCACAAGTCGGTGAGGAATTCCGACCCCGATGCGGCGCTCTACTGGCTCGCGCGCATGCTCGAATCCGGGGAAGACCCGCTCTACATCGCGCGGCGAATGGTGCGCATGGCCAGCGAAGATATCGGACTGGCCGAGCCTGGCGCGTTGGCCGTGACGCTGGCGGCGAAGGAGGCCTTCGACTTCCTCGGGGCGCCCGAAGGGCATCTGGCCCTGGCGCAGGCGGCCGTGTATTTGTCGCTCGCTCCGAAATCGAATGCGCTTTACACGGGATACGGCGCCGTGCGAGACGACCTGCAAGAGACCATCGCGGAGCCCGTGCCGCTGCATTTAAGGAACGCGGTGACGGGATTGATGGGCCACCTCGGGTACGGCAAGGGCTATCAGTATGCGCACGACACACCGGAAAAGGTGACGGACATGACCTGCCTGCCGGAAAGCCTGCTGGGCCGCGCCTATTACAGGCCTACCGACCAGGGATTCGAAGCGCGAATCCGGCAAAGGCTGGAGGAAATTCGGCGCGTGCGGAAAAAGGGTGACGGGAAAGAGGAATCCAAGTGAAGCGAGACCGGACGATGGAAGAAAAGGGAGGTAAAGCGGAGGGAGATAGGATCGCGTTCCCTGCTCCGCCGGCAGTGGAGGCGAAGCTCCCGCGCCTGCGTCCGCATTCTGCGGCGGTTGCGGCCCTGGCGATGGGGTTGATACTCGTGCCACTTGCCATGCTCGCGCAGGAAACCCCGCTCCTGACCATTGACGAGGATTGCCGCGTATTTGCCATCGCGGCGGACAACCGGATCGTGTACGCGGTTCCGCGCATGAAGAGAATGAAGAAAATTGTGATCGAGCGAGACGACATCTGGATCGCGTCGCCGAAGGGAGGGCATAAGCAGATCGTGGAAGCCGACAAATTCGTGCGCGTCCCCCCGCCCTCGAGCTATATGGTGGACTCGCTCGAGTGGTCGCCGGACGGCCAGCGGATCGCCGTGAGCATGACGATGCAGACGCCGGCGTCGGTGGACGAGCCGGCCACGGGAGGAAAGTCGGTGGCGCTGCTCAATGAGGACGGCGAGGAAATCAAGGTGCAGGGATTTAGCGCGCGCTTCATCGAAAATGCCACCCATGCCACATGGCTGGCGGATGGCGCCACCGTGGTTTACATAACCCCCACACGGCCTTATCAAATCGTGCGCGTAAATCCCGCGCGCGGAGGCTCACGGCCGCTCTTCGAAGGAAACACATTCGAAGCCGTGGCCTGGGACGCCGAAAGAAATCAGGCGTTTGCCGTGTCGGAAGACCTGAGCGTCCATGGACGCCAGTCGCTGATGGTGCTCGACCTGGTGCATGAAACCGTGAGGGAGATTGCGCCTGTGGATAGCTACCAGGGCGAATTGACGGTGTCACCTTCGGGAAAAAAGATCGCCTATTTTGCCGATGGCGACATTCTCGAAGTCATCGACCTTGCCGATCCCTCCAGGCCGATTCGTGTGCCGGCGGGTGTGGGACAAATCGCGTGGGGGCCAAGCGAGACGCGCATCCTGCTGAAACGCGGACCGGACGACCGGTCGGGCGACCTGGTATGGGTGGGAATCTACGACGGGAGCTTTGAACCCGCGCTGCACGGCTTGTCTTATCACGCCTTTGCGATCGCACCAGATGGGGAATCGGTGGCGGTGACCGAGCCGGGGAAAAACGTCCTGAAAATGTATCCGATGCAATGAGCCGCGCCGTTCCTTCGTGTGCGCGGGCCGCGGCGGTTTCCTACTGCAAGCGAAAGCGCTTGATATGCTCCTTCAAGATGCAGGAGTTCATAGTGACGAAAAGCCCGGCGCGGCGGGCGCGCTCGGCCGCTTCGTGATGGATGACGCGTTCCTGCATCCAAACGGCCCGCGCTCCGATACGAATGGCGGATTCGACGATATCGGGGACGAACTCGGAGCGCCGGAAAACGTTGACCATGTCAATGCGCTCGGGAACGTCTTCCAAACGCGCGTAGCACTTCTCGCCCAGCACCTCGGTCTCATTTGGATTGACGGGAATAATGCGGTAGCCGGCGGATTGCATGTATTCAGCCACGCCGTAGCTCGGGCGGTGGCGGCGGCTGGAAAGGCCCACAACGGCGATCGTGCGGCTGTTCTTGAGAGCTTCTGTTATGCGATCCCCGGCGGGAGGCTCCAAAGAAGGATTCGTGCCGGGACAAGGGATTTCAGCGGGATTGTTCATAGTATGTTTGCGCGTTCCTTTCGTGTGCGTTGCGATTGAGCGCGTCCCAAGGAACGCACCTGTGTACACGCAACTGCTTGAAGGTATCGCCCTCCGGCGCACAGCAAACCAGCACGGAAACGCAAGGCATTCGCCATGCAATCCAGCGGGCCCGCAAAATAATGGTCGTGCGGTTGAGGCCACCCCCAATGCAAGACATCATACGCCAAAGCCGGGAAAAAAATAAGGCATGGATCAAGGCAAAAAGCGGATAAAGGGTTACTCCCCGTACTAGGACTTCTAGGACTTACCTCTCTGTTCACTGGATTTGCGCGGCTTAGCTACGATGGGCTTTTGGCGGCGCGCGGCCGCCGGGCGCGATTCTTTATCCAGCGCGCGAGAAAGCCCGGACACCTCCGAAGGCGTAAGCAGGCGGTAGCGCCCCGGCAGGAGGGATTCGAGCGTGAGCGTGCCGATGGCGATGCGCTTCATTTTTTCCACCGGGTGGCCCGTCTGAAAAAGCCTGTTGCGCAAGGCATCGCGGCGGGCTTCGGAAAGGGTCGCTTCGTACCAGGGAGAGTCCTTGCCGCGAAGGCGCGAGATGCGCGCGCCGGTGGAGTGCGAAAGGGCTTCGATTTCGGCGAAAGTGAGAAGGGATTTAAGCTTCAACTGATACGTCTGCGGCAGATTGTGCGAGCGAAGGATGCGATTGGCGAGTTCGCCGTCGCTCGTGAGGAGAACAAGTCCCGAGGCGTGGTATTCGAGCCGCCCAACGGGAAAAACGCGCTCGGAAACGCCGTGCAGGAGATCGCGGAGCGAGACGCGGCCTTCGGGGTCGCTCATCGTCGAGACGACCGCCGGCGGCTTGTGGAGCAGCAAATAGACGCGCTGCCCGGCTGGCCGCAGCAGCTTGCCGGAAACCTTGATGTGATCGCGCGATTCATCGGCTTTCGTGCCGAGCTCGGTGATCACGCGGCCATTGACCGTGACGCAGCCGGAGGCGATCAGCTCTTCCGCGTGGCGCCGCGAAGCCAGGCCGGCGCGCGCGATGATTTTTTGCAGGCGTTCAAGCATGAATGTTTGCGATGCGTATGGATTCTATAACGATAGCCTAGCCGAAAGGGACTTTTGAACGAGAGCGTACCGCTCGATACGATGGGAGCTATGAATCCATGAACTTGCCGGCGCTTACGGACTTCGACTGCTCCGGTGTGGAAGCGTCGGAGGATTCCGAAACGGTGTCGGCCGGATTTTCTGACAGGGCATCGGATGGCGCGGCGTTCTCCTGTTCCGCTGCCGCGTTCTCGTCGCCAGCCGGTTCGATTGGCGTTGCGTCACCGGGTTCCATGGGGGCGATGCCGGCGTCGGAGCCGAGGGCGGCATGGGCGAGCTGCTCGAATTCCTTGAGGCTGGGGAGTTCGTCGAGATCGGCAAGCCCGAAACGCATCAGGAATTGGCGCGAAGTGCGGTAGAGAATGGGGCGGCCGATGGCCTCCTTGCGGCCGGCGGTGGTGACGAGGTGCTTTTCGAGAAGCGTCTTGATGACGCCGCCGACGTTGACGCCGCGAATTTCATTGATTTCCGGGATCGTGGCGGGCTGTTTGTAGGCAATCACCGCGAGAGTCTCGAGCGCGGGCATCGTCAGGCGCAGCGGCGGCTGAATGCTCTTGATGAATTTGCGGACCGCGTCGTGGTGCTGCGCCTTGGTGTAGAACTTCCAGCCGCCCGCGACCTTGCGCACTTCGATGCCGCGATCGCTCGTCTGATAGGAGGCTACGAGAAGGTCGAGCGCCGCACGCGCTATGGTTTTCTCGACGCCCAGGGCGCGCGCGATCTGGTCGAGCGTGGCGGGCTCGTCCGCGGCGTAGATGATGGCTTCGAGCGCGGCCTGGATTTCCTGTGGCGTCATGGTCATCAGAGGTATTGCTCCTCGATTTTGGACATGGCATCGGTTCCCGCAAACACCGCGTCGAACATTTTATGCTTGCGCAGGCCGATATCGGCGAAAAGTTCGGGCTGCACCAGGAGCACGGCCTGCATACGCACCATTTCGAGCACGGCGAGCAGCGCCACGATCATGGCGTTGCGCGACTCGCACGCGTCGAAAAATTCGACGAGCGAAACGGGGTCGTCCGTGGCCAGCAGACGCTCGCGCAGGCGGTTCATCATCTGCGCGATGGTGACCGTATCGTGGCGCAGCTCGAATTTGGTCACTTCCTTGCGGCGCTCGAGCACCTGCTGGAATGTCTTCACCAGGTCCACGAGGCCTACGACCAATTCGCCTTCGACCGCTTCCCCGGTGTAGAGCGAGCGATCCGGGTGCGACCACACGTGGTCCTCGATCTGCTGCTTCTGGTAGAGGAGCTGCGCGGCATTCTTGAATTTTTCGTGTTCGAGCAGGCGGTGAACCAGCTCTTCGCGCGGGTCGAGCTGCTCTTCCGGACCGGCGAGCGGGTCCGCCGGCAGCAGCATCCTCGACTTGATGTAGATCAGCGTGGCGGCCATGTAGATGAAGTCCCCGGAAACGTCGATGTCGAGCTTTTCGAGCCGGTGGAGGTAATCGAGATACTGCTCGGTGACTTTGGCGATGGGAATGTTGTGGATGTCCATCTCCTGCCTGCGAATCAGATCGAGCAGGAGATCGAGCGGCCCTTCGAACACCGGCAGATTGATGCGATATGGCGATGGCGACGACAATTCAGTTGCCTCCCGCCTTGCGAGCCTCATCCCACTTGAAAATGGCGTTGCGGACGCGCTTCATGGTGCGGCGCGCGGCCTGGTGCGCCTTCTTCCCGCCTGCGTCGAGGATACTCCAAACTTTTTCCGGATGCGCCTCAAATTCTTTGCGGCGTGCCTGAATAGGCTCGATCCATTTTACGAGATTATCCGCCATCGCGGCCTTGCATTCGATGCAGCCGATGCCGGCCGTGCGGCAGCCGTGGTCGGACCACGCAATCGTTTCCGGCGGCGAAAACAATTTGTGCCACGCGAATACGGGACAGACTTCGGGCCGGCCGGGATCGGTGCGGCGCTGGCGCTGCGGGTCCGTCATCATGTTGCGGACTTTCGTGCGAATTTCATCGGGCGGATCGCTGAGCCAAATCGCGTTGCCGTAGGATTTCGCCATCCGGCGGCCGTCGAGTCCCGGCAACCGCGGGGTTTGCGTGAGCAGGTGATCCGGCTCATGCAGGACTTCCTTCCAAGCAACGTACTTTTGTAAGTCTGCTAGTGAAGCAAGGAAATTGCTGATGCCAAATGCCGCAAACTTCTCGCGAATTCCGCTTCTAATCATGTTCCGGGTTTCTGCCTCGACGCCCTGTTCCGTCAAGTGTATCGGAGAGTTGGGTTTCTCAAGTTCGCCGATTTTTATGAGGACTCCAACGAGGTCATCCCGACTACTCGGTTCGAATAGCTCATTTTTAACTTTCAGCCCAAAGTGGGTGTTGAAGCGGCGGACTATCTCACGTGTCAGCTCGACGTGCGGAACTTGATCTTCACCCACGGGCACGAGATCGGCGTCGTAGATGACGATATCGGCGGATTGCAGCAGCGGATAGCCGAGAAAGCCGTAGGTGCCGAGGTCGCGATCCTTGAGATTTTCGATCTGCTCTTTATACGTCGGTACGCGCTCCAGCCATGAAAGCGGCGTGATCATCGAGAGCAGCAGGTGCAGTTCGGCATGCTCGAGAATGCTCGATTGAATGAACAGCGTGGCCTTTGCGGGATCGAGGCCGACGGAGAGCCAGTCCATGGCCACTTGCAACGTATTTTCGGCGACAGACGACGTGTCCTCGTAATGTGTCGTCAGCGCGTGCCAGTCGGCGACGAAGAAGAAGCACTCATACTCTTCCTGGAGCTTGAGCCAGTTTTGGAGGGCGCCGAAATAATGGCCCAGGTGGAGACGGCCCGTGGGCCTCATGCCGCTTACGACTCTTTTGCGCTTCGCCACTCTTGTGGAAATCTCCCGGCTTCCCTGTCACAGCTGAAAAAGGAACAACCGAATGCTAGCACAATCCGCGCGATTTTCTTGCCGCGCTACAGCCCGCCACGGCGGACTTACAGCTTCAACAATTCGCGCAGGCGCTTCGTCTGGCCGCGGGAAACCGGGATTTCGCTTGCGCCCTTATCGTTCATCTTGAGCATGTAACTCGATTTGAACCACGGCACCACTTCCTTTATGTGATTGATGTTGACCAGATAGGAGCGGTGCGGCCGCCAAAAGACGTCGCTGCCGAGCGCCTCGGCCAGCTCTTCGATGGTGCGATAGTTCGAAACGCCTTCGATGTCGCGGGAGAAGATGGTGATTGAGCCGTCCTGGATGGAGGCGTAAATCATGTCCTCGGCGTCAATCAGGATCAGCCGCGACTGCGATTTCACCAGCAATTTTAACGGCTGCTCCAGTTTCGCTTTCGGCGCCGCGGCGCCGGCGCCCAGTTGGCCGACGAGCGTCTCCAGGCGCTCCACGGGAGAGGCGCTGGCCTCCAGCAGTTTCTTCGCGCGCTGGATGGCCTTCGCGATGCGAGACTTGTCGAAGGGCTTCAGGACGTAGTCCACCGCGTTCACTTCAAAGGCCTCCACGGCGTATTGGTCATAGGCCGTGGCGAAAATAATTTGCGGGCGCGGCAATTTGCGCTCCGCGAGTTTGCGGATCACTCCGAAGCCGTCCAGGCCCGGCATCTGCACGTCGAGGAATACGAGATCGGGATTGTGCTCCTTGATCAGCGCGACGGCTTCGATGCCATTCTTCCCCTGCGCGATCACGTTGATTTCTGGGAAGGATTTCAAGAGGAAGGCAAGCTCGTCCCGGGCGGGGCGTTCGTCGTCAATGATTATGGTATTGATGGGCATGAGGCCGCTTGGGTAAGTATAAATGAAGCGCCCTTCCTGCGTCAGGGTAAAGGGGTAGAATCCCAATGGCGATTGCGAGGAGGCTCGGTGAAGAGGCATCGTAGGAAGACCATGCGGCGGGCGCGCATCTTGAGTAGCAAGGTCCTGTTCCGGGGGCGCGTTTTCGGGCTGCGGCGCGACCGTGTGATCGAGCCGAGCGGTATCGAGGCCGTACGCGAGATTGTGACGCACCCGGGATCGGTGGTTGTGCTTCCAGTTCTGACGGATGGACGAATCGTGCTCATCCGGCAGTATCGCCACGCGGCCGGGCAATATCTGTGGGAGCTGGTCGCCGGACACAAGGAACCGAATGAAAGCTTCGTGGTGGGCGCGCGGCGAGAACTTCTGGAGGAAACTGGATACACGGCGCGGCGAATCCGGAAGCTGCTTGAGGTGTTCCCTTCCCCGGGAATGCTCAGCGAGCGGATGGTGATATTTGTGGCGGAGGGATTGACGAAGGGGACCGCGCGGCCCGAGGACGATGAAAAGATCACGCAGCGAATCTTGACGCTACGCGAGGCTGAGCGGTGGATTCACGCGGGGAAGATTTGCGACGCGAAGTCCGTTGCCGGGATTCTGTATTACGCGCGATTCGCCGCACGCCGCGGATAATGGCGCAGTTCGATTGCGAAATTCGGAGAAGCACCTATGGAAAATAGAGAGGTAGCGAAAATTCTGCGCGAGACGGCGCAACTGCTCGAAATTGACGGCGCCATCATCGGACGGTACCGCAGCTACGAAAAGGTCGCCGAGCTGCTCGGAAGCATGCCCGAACGCATCGAGGAGATCGCCAAGGACGAAAAGAAACTCAAGGAGCTGCCCGGCGTCGGCGAAGGCATGGCCGAGCACATCTACGAAATCCTCAAGACCGGCGACTACAGCCTGCGGCAAAAGCTGCTGAAGAAATATCCGCCCACGATTCTGGACCTGCTCGAATTGCAATCGCTCGGCCCGAAGAAGGTGGCGCTGCTGTGGAAGAAGTTCAAGGTTGCCACTGTCGAAGGCATGGAAAAGCTGGCGCGCGAAGGCAAGCTGCGCGATCTCCCCGGTTTCGGCGAAAAGAGCGAGCAGAATATCTTGAAGGCCGCGGAACAGTTCAAGCATTTGTCCGGCTCCGGCAGGTTCCTCATCAACGTGGCGGACGATGAGGCGCAAAAACTCGCGGCGTATATCGCCAAAGCGGGCGAGCGAGTCGAGTCGGTGACGCCCGCGGGATCGCTGCGGCGCGGGAAGGAAACCATCGGCGATCTCGACTTGCTGGTGACCATGCGGCCGGGTCACGACAAACAGAAGGACGTGGATGCCGTCGAGGACCACATTTTGAAATATCCGCCCATCAAGCAGACGCTCGCGCACGGGGAAAATAAAGTGAGCGTGCTGCTCGAAAGCGGCATGCAGGTGGACGTGCGGCTGCTCGACGAAGCGAGCTTCGGCGCGGCGCTGCTCTATTTCACGGGATCGAAGGAACACAACGTCGCCCTGCGCGGCCGCGCGAACGAAATGGGCTGGACGCTGAACGAGTACGCGCTGACGTCGCTCAAGGGCGGAAAAATCATCGCCCGCAAAACCGAAGAGGAAATTTACGCCAAGCTGAAGCTCGCCTACATCGAGCCGGAGTTGCGCGAGATGACGGGCGAAATCGAGGCGGCGGAAAATGGCACGCTGCCCAAGCTCGTGAAGCTCGCGGACATTCGCGGTGATTTGCAAATGCACACGACCGCCTCCGACGGCAAAAATTCCATCGAGGAGATGGGCGAGGCCGCGCGGGCGCTGGGGTACGAATACATCGCGCTGACGGACCATTCGCAGGCCGTCACCGTGGCGCACGGCATGGACGAGAAGCGCACGCTCGAGCAAATCAAAAAAATCAAGGCGGCGCAGGCGCGCGTCCCCGGCATCCGGCTGCTCGCGGGAATTGAGGTGGACATAAAAAAGGATGGCTCGCTCGACCTGGAGGACGATGTGCTGGCGCAGCTCGACGTGGTGGTCGCGTCGGTGCACTCGTACATGAACATGGAGCGCGCGGAGATGACCGAGCGGATTCTCGCGGCCATCGAAAATCCCTACACGCAAATTATCGCGCACCCCACGGGAAGGCTGGTGCTGCGGCGCGATCCCTACGATTACGACATGGAGAAGATTTTTGACGCGGCCGCGCGCCACGGCGTGGCTATGGAGTGCAATGCCTATCCCGACCGGCTCGATTTGAAGGATGTGCAATTGCGAATGGCGAAGCAGCGCGGAGTGAAAATCGTGATTTCGACCGATTCGCACACGGCGGGCAATCTCGCGTTCATGAAATATGGAGTCATCACGGCGCGGCGCGGCTGGATCGAGAAGAAGGATGTGATCAACACGCTGCCGCTGGACCAATTTCTCGCGGCGCTTCGGCCCAGGCCCCACGCCGCGAAAAGCAACGCCACGAGGAAGCGCTCCACCTCCGGCTAGAGCGGTGCTCGGCGGCCGCATTCGTTGTGCCCACGGCAGGAGAAGTGTATGATGCGCGAGAAAGTGAGCCGAATCGGGAATCCCGATTCGCTCCAAGACGTCGCAATGCCGCTCTTTTTGCACGGAATATGAGGCGGTCGGCGCATCTGAGCCGAAGCGCGACTGAGGACATCTCACCGTGGGGGTCTCGATTTCCCCCTTTTTGAAGAAACGCTTCGTTCCACTGGCGCACTATCCACCAAGCCCGCACGGCCCCCCGATTGGGGCATGGCCGCTACAAAAGAACAGTAGCAATTCACCGCCATCGCAAGCACATGAAATGGGTATACACTCGGCAATGTTTTTGGAGTCAAAAAGCCAAATTCCGGTTTAACGGGGGGAACCCTATGGAACGCTGCAATTCTTTCGTTCGTTCGCACGCGGTTTGCGCAGCCATGATATTGGGTCTGCTGGTGTGTTGCCCTGACGCTCGTCCGCAGGGGTCGGGGGCTAAAAAGGATTACCAACCACCCGCGCCCGAGACGCTCAAAATTGGCCAGGGTCTCCCAGTTCCGCTCTGTTTGTCGGGTGCGCTCGTTTTCGAAGCTGACACACCCAAGCCCGGTGTGGGGGTGGAAGGGATGGTGTCTGTGGCGGACACGAGTAGTGGCCCCTACAGCGGCAAGGCTGGTGGCGTGGGAGCCTGCGGTGTAGGAATCGAAACGAGGGCGGGTGGATGGGGATACCCGATCATTCAAGCCATTACCAACCTATCGCCAGCCAGGGACGAAGTGGCGCGCTTCGGTACGAAGGACGATCTTACCGCCGGCGAAGCATTGGGAGACGACACGATCACCTCACCGATGCAGGCGACGCACGTCAAGAGTTCATCTGTGGTATTGCGGGTGCCGATTGCGTGGAACGGGACAGGCAATGGCATGATCAGTGAGCTTGGCACGGAGTTCTGGGACGGAGACACGGGAGTGTACACGGCGAGGGTGGAAGACTGTCTCTCGAGTTCGGATCATACCAAACTGAAACAGGTGGAGGACAAGGACGGAAAATCCATTAAGTGCACAACCGCTGATGGAGTGCTGGGCAGGGATGGACACTGGTACGACGTATCTGACAACCCTTGGAGTAGCACCAAATACCTGAGTTTGGTTAATGAAGCCGCATATGGTATCCCGGGCTTGCCCAAAAAAACCATCAACGACACGCTGTCCATTCCCGTTGACCTTCCCGTTCCCGTGAATTCCCTCCGCGTCGAATTCGAGCTGGGGATCAAGGACTCGAATTGTTCAAAGAATTGTACTGAGCCCCCCGGTTCCAGGAAATTGCCGGTGTACATCGATCCGACCGCGAAAGACCCGTACATACAATCTTACTGGGGCCAAGTAAACGGGCAAAATTCCCAAGGTCAAGCCACAATGCACTCAGCAGGCGGGCCGGAGTTTCTGGTCACGCGGTTGGCAATCCAACTGCCGAATATTACCGTGCTGCCGGCGGCCTTCGTGCAGATGAAGGTGCTGCCGTATACCATCGTCTACCGTCCGCCGGGCGACAAGAGTCAGGGCGTCTACACGACAAACGAGTCCTATGGCACAAGCCTGACCACCGGCGTGAGCACCGCGATAGACAACACGACGGCATTCGAGCACAGTCGATGGGCGTCTCGAACGATGCCAAAGTCAACCTGCTGATCCTACAAGCGGAGGAGCAGGATAGCCAAACTACAACGGACACATCTGCAACGGACAACAATTCAACCGTAGGGACCGGACTTGTCACTAGCAATTCGCACAGCGCGGTGCGCAGCTGGACGGTAGGTTCAGGATCGCCGGATCCAACCATCCTGCCCGCGGCGCAGTTTGTGACGCCGAATACTTGTACAGCTGCAAATTACGCGAGCAACGCATGCACGGTGATCCCGGGAGAAACATTCAGCCAGGAGCCGTTCTGGCAGGATCAGATCGTTGTGCTGTTGAATCCCACGGCGGAAGTCTGGGATTTCAAGGCGGGCACGACCATGCAACTGCTTGGCGCCCAGGAATATGACTCCATTTCGATCAGGGATTTGGCGGCGTGCGCGCAAAACACGGATAAATATGGCTGGAAGCTGATCAACGGGAGCCAACTGACACCGGCGGAATGTCAGGATCTCCTCAACCTGGATTCATACTATCTCGAGGGCCAGTCACTCGATCCATCCAAGTCGAATCGTGGCGTTGCCGTGGGAGACGGCAATTACGGCTCCGATCCGCGAAACCCCACCGGCTCAGGGGTGAGCACGGCATTTCAGGATGTTTTCACCTACTCAGCACAACAATCCACGAACGCTTCGGCGAGCTATCAAGTCACCCTGACCAATGTGATTGGCTTCAGTTGGAGCGACGGAATGACGCTGAGCGGCAAGTACTCCGTCTATGGGCTAGACCTCGGCGTTTCAGACGGCACCACCGTGACTCAAGGCAATAAGAGTACGACGGGGACTCAGATGAAAGTGACATATACCGCTTCGACGGTGGCGACCAGCACGACTACGACACAAATTTCAGGCAGCTTTGGGGATGACTACGATTTCGATACGCCGGATTGTCAGAAAAATGCGGACAAGTGCTACATGCCGCAGGTGAAGGTCTATATCGACATACTGTTTGGAAGTTACATGTTTTCGGATCCGGCTGCACCGACGAACCCGCTCCTGCAGCTTACTCACCCTGTCGCCGTTCCTGTCCCCATCAATGTGCCGCCGATGTCACATTGAAACGGCTGAGCGGAGCTAGGCCCAAGCCGTAGGCCGCGAAACCGGCCTCGGCAAAGCGCAAATACGCCGGGAGCTGGCGGTTTTCCAGCTCCATACCGGCCTGCCGACAGGCCCGCCGATTCAATTTTCAAAGAGCAATGAAAAACCCTCGCCGGAAAGGCCGAAAGCAGGTCCCTCAAACCGGTCATAACGCGGCCGGGCTCTCACCTCACGTTCGTTCGGAGCGAGGGTGAAGACGAGCCTCGTCGTTCTGTAGTTCGAGGCGGCCTCTACAAGGGCGAAGGCAAAGACCGGGCACAGTCCGCCACGGCGGATCTTCGACGTGGTGCGTTCCTAAACGGGAAGGGGGAGGCCCAAAACGGGAGGTCGTGTTAACCGACTATTCATAATAAATAGCTTGCTATCCTACGACAGGTGATTTACAAGAATGGACCCAAGGGAGGTGACCATGTCCTTTAACCGGGTCCCATATCGCGTGACGATACTTTCCGCCGTACTGCTCTGCGCCGCATGCCTTACCGTGCAGCCCGCGGCCGCGCAAGAAACGCCTGCGATTCAATTTACGGCCGCCGTTCCGGCTCCGCCGGCGCAAATGCAAATCTACAAACTTGCGCCGACGGCCGCCCCGCTCGCTTTCCTTAACCAGAAACTGGCAGCCGTCAAGCTTCCGGCCATGAAGCTCGAACAAAAGACCTACATCGTGCGCGGCGCCACAGGCCTAACCGACCAGGATCGCGTGCGCGCTTATGTTGACCCGGTGAGCGGCGATACGCATTTCATTCCGAACCTCGCCGATCTGGTGAAAGCCGCGCCGCCGCGCGCGCCGATTCCAGCAGCCAGGATACAGGCCATCGCGCACACGGCGCTCACCGACGTGCGCTTCATCCCCAAAGACGTGACCGCAACGCAGTTCGGCGACGGAATCCCGGTGATGGGCGGAGCGACGACGCTCGCGCCATCAGGGGCGGCGCCAACGCGCACGGAACCGAGAGTGGTGTTCACAATCACCCCAGCGATCCGCTACGCTTCCGGGTTCCGGGTCTACGGCATCGGCTCACGCGCGGTCGTGTCGGTCTCAAACAGCGGAGCGATTATTGGCGCCCTGCGGCGCTGGCGCACGGCTTCCCTCGGCGACCGTATCCAGACCAGCATCACCGCCGATCAAGTGCGCGCCGATATCACGCGCCAACTGGGCCCTTACGTGAAGCAGGCCGGCACCCACGCTACCGTGGATAAAATCGAAGTCGCCTACTACGACGGCAATGCGAATTACCTGCAACCGGTGGATTATTTCGAGGCCACGCTCGAGCCAGAGGACAAGCAGGTTTCGAACATCAAGATCACCGGCTACGTTCCCCTCGGCCAGGTGCTCGAACCTATCCCGGACCTCGCCGCAGTGCCGAGCGGGCCGCTTCCGGACGTCACAAAGCCTTCATTGCCGGGGCAGCCTGTGGGCGCAATCGGTAGCCCGGCAACCCCGGGAGACATCACGCTCGGCGAGTTCGTGAACCAGGACTGGCCCACCAGCAGCGCCTATCTTGACATGGCCAACAACTTCTACTCCGGCCTCGCCTCGGGCTCGCAGCCGGTCTCGCGCACTCTGTGGTGGACCGCCTATCCGTGGCAGGTGGTTGGTCCGCAATCGAAGGATTTCATGAACGCCGTAAACGTCGCCTACACCGAGCCGCACGGCGACTGGTGGTTCAACACGACTCTCTCGAACTGCTGTCAGACCTGGTACGTGCCCAACATCGGCACGGGCGGAAATCCTGGTTTCGGTGCCGCCGCGGGGGGCGTGCTCGCAACTTGGGTCATCATGTCTTGCGAGGTCGTTCCGTCGTATTACGATCTTCAGAACCAAATCGGCGGCAGCGGCAATGGTTACGCGGCGTTCACACCTTGGTGGCCGGTCTTTCAGGGTCTGCACAACGTGATCGGATTCCGCACCGAGATGCTTTACCCTGATGACGCTCTGAATTACGGGTTCGGCGCCGATGCGGCCAAGGGCGGAGACGTCAACGCGGCGTGGTTCCAGGAAGTCGCCGCCTACGACGGGAACGACGGAACTTACACGAGCCAGCACTTGATCGGCAATCCGCAGGTGCACTGGGACCGCCCCTCGACGATGATTGACGGGCGTGACCTCGGGCAGTCGGTCTTCAGCGTCGGCGCACAGAGCGCGTCATCCACCCTTTGGAATTTCTGGGTGGGCAACTGACAGGCGGTAGCGGGCGAAGGCAAAGGCGGGGGAAAAAAAGGCAAGATGGCGCGCCAAAAAGGCGCTACATTAAACCTTAACAGCAAGAACAGACCACCGCCAAGACACTCGGCGGGCTAGCCAGCCCTTCCAAATGGGCCGCGAGAAAAAGCACGCCTCGCGGAAAAGTGTGTAGAAGCTGTTTGGCTCTGTTGACATCCTGCGATGCAGGCCGTTTACTTTGTGGCGCCAGCTTCCAGCCGGCGATTTTGCCCAACTCTCCCGCGCCTGTCATCCCGAATGTAGTCCCCCGTCTTTGTTTTCCCGTCCCCCGCCGCTCCGTCACCGAAAGCCTTGCGAAAACGAGGATGTCAACAGAGCCAAGCTGTTTCATAAATGCTTTCTGTCAGGACACGACTTCATTTGTGCCGAAAAACGCCCACAATTCAGGGGTTTTAACCCCTGAGGGCCACAGCACCGCCGGTCAAGCCATTCATGAGATGGCTTCTAGTGGCTCGCCAGCCTAACCGGTACTACGACTATGTAATCTTTTCCCTTGCTTTTTGGCTTTAAGTATGCTATACAAGGACGTGTTCATAAAATTAATAGAATCACTCATCCCTAGCGAAGTCTCCAGCAACCAGCCTCTAACTTCCAGCTTCCATAATTCTACCCGGTACACATCAGGAAGTAGAAATCGCCATAACCGCTCTGATATCAGTGACTTAATTTTTCCTGCCCGGTACAAAATGAGGGAGGGCTCCGCCGCAGCGGCCGGAGTTTCCAGCATCAAGGATTTAGCGTCGAGCCTCCAGAACCTATATCGATACGCTTGCGATTAGAAATGCTGCTAATCCCTGTGAAAACAATGACATCCATTTTTCTAATCGATACAGATTCGGGGGGGGCTGAAATGTGCCCCGCGATGGTGCAACCAGGGAGCGCGGCTAGCGTTTACGGGGGGCACGCAGGCTCAACACCATGGCAATCTCGAATTTCTAATCGAAAGACGGCAGGAAATAGAAATCGCCGTAACTCAATAAAAACAAACAACGGAGACCGATTCTAATCGAAAGAAAAAGAGGGGGGTCGCCAACCAATAAAACCCAATCTCACCTATCGAAATAAAGGCGAAGTACCTCTCTGACAACTGAATCGACGAACACACTCGGGATAGCCGCCCGAATCAGTAACCACATTCAGGACCGGCGGCATGGCCGGGCTGCCGGTCAGCGGCAATGAAGGATTCGCCGGCTGGCCAGAATGAATTCCTACTTTTGGCGAAAGACGCCGGTGAGCCGGAACGGCTTATGGCCGTAATTCTCGACCCTTAACTGTTTATTCTTGTCGAAGTTGATCTTACACAGTGGCGCAAAAAAACCGCTTCCCTTGCCGTCCTTGCCGACATCCAGCACCACAATACCAACTGGGTAATCGCGCGACCGCGTTCCTCTGTACAGCTCTCCGAACGCGATGGGCCGATTGGTTGCCATGACAATGTGCTGTCCGCCATCCGCCGTCGCGCGAATAAGGACGAGACGCATCGCGGTACCAACGACGCCGGTGGGAGCGACGCGGGCTACTTCCTTCATTTTCCCCATGGCGCTCACGAGTCCATCTTGACCTTTTTGCTCCTGCGCTCCGATCAACGCGTCGATGTCGCTGTCGGAAGATACTCCGTCCACATAGATAGTGAGGCCAAAAGTCTTGCCCATGGTGGGCCCCGACTGGCCAATGGCGACTGCTGAATACTGCGCTGGTATGGAAGCTTGCGGCTCCTGCGCCGCGCCATTCGAAAGCGCGAAGAACATCAGCACTGCAGCAACTGCAAAATATCGCAGCCTTGGCATTTCACCCTCCGTTTGAGCTGGGATTCCCATTTTGACTCCCCGCCTGACCGATAACGTACACCCACCACCGTCCATAGGCAATGCCACCGGCCGGGGTGGGGGGGATTTGCGGGAAGGGGAGGCGAGACTTACGGTTGAACGTTTAGGCGTATGACACTAAAACCCAAGGAGTGTCCTCAGGGGCTTCTCCCCGACAAAAGCCGTCCGGACGCAGAAGGCGCGAAAGCCTCCCTTTTCGGGGCCGCTTTCGTCGGAGCCCTTCGCTACGTTCAGGGTGAACTAAAGCTCCGACCCCCTAAAGACCATATTTATGAGGAGGATCCTTATCGTCTGCCGCGGGGGGGTGCGGAGCGTTCCGGCTTGAAGGATTGCCATTCGCGGATTTGTTCGGACACCTCAGCCTTTTCGCGCTCGTCCGTGGCATTGTCCCACCGGCGACGAAGTTCTTCGAGCCGGCCTTCCACAAATCCAACTCGCCCTGATTTGCGTTCTGGTTTGTCGCGGCTACTGTATCTCATGTTCAGATTGCTCCTCTTCGATTTGAGAACATCGCTACCAATCCCATAGCCGTCACCCGGCCACCTATCCTGTCTATTGTACCCTGTTGTGGCGCTTCGATGGTCTGCGGAGGCAAAGTTTCTCCTTTGAAGTGGAAACTTGGGTCGTACGGGCGGCTCGGAAGGGTGATTTGCGGGAAGTGGGCGAGAGACGTATAATCATATGTTTAAGCTGATGACGATAAAACCCACTGATACGACTGCTTCGCGTCATCATGCCCCTGGGCCGGGTGTACCTGAGCCGGAGGGGTCTGTGCTCCCCGCATCAGGGGCGGCGGTGGCCACGGACGATGCGGAGGTGATCCGCGTACGGGGCGCGCGGGTGCACAACCTGAAAAACATCGATTTCACGATCCCGCACAATGCCATCACAGTGGTGACGGGCGTATCGGGATCGGGCAAGTCGAGCCTGGCGTTTGACACGCTGTACGCCGAGGGGCAGAGGCGCTACATCGAATCGCTTTCGGCCTACGCGCGGCAGTTTCTCGAGCGCATCGAGAAGCCCGACGTGGACGAAATCACGGGGATCGCGCCGGCCATCTCCATCCGGCAGAGGAATTCGACGCGCAACCCGCGCTCGACGGTGGCGACCGCGACGGAGATTTACGATTATCTGCGCCTGCTCTACGCGCGCGTGGGGCGCACGCTGTGCCTGAAGTGCGGCGAGGAGGTGCGCAAAGACACGTCCGATGAAATCGCCGCGCGGGTGATGGCGCTCCCGGCGGGCCGGCGGTTTTACGTGCTCTACGAATTGAAGCTGGAGCCGGGCGGTCCCGATACAACCCATCGGGATGCAAAGGTCGCACACGCGGCGCGGCAGAAAAAGGCGGTGCGCGGCGGCGATGCGGATGCAGTCCGCGAGGCTTTAGTGAGCCTGCGCAAGCGCGGGTTCAACCGGCTGTGGCAAGCGGGGCGCGTATTCGAGTTTTCGTCTCCCGAGCAATTGTTGGAAATAGATTTCACGAAGCCCGTGTACGTGCTGGTGGACCGGCTGGAGCTGGGGCCGGAAATTCGTTCGCGGCTGATGGACTCGATCGAGATTTGCTACCGCGAGGGGCGTGGCGAAGCGATTTTGGAGTTCGTCGGAGACACGCCCGAGGATGGCGGCGAACGGCTGGTTTTCAACGAGCGGTTCGAGTGCAAGAAATGCGGGGCGCAATATCAGGAACCCGAGCCGCGGCTTTTCTCGTTCAATAATCCCTATGGAGCGTGCCCGCGCTGCCAGGGGTTCGGCAACACCACGGATTTCGGCATTGACCGCGTGATTCCGGACGCGGGAAAAACGCTGGCCGAGGGAGCCATCGAGCCTTGGACGAAGCCGCGGTACCGTCCGCTGATGATGGAGATGCGAAAATACGCGCGCGCCAAAGGAATCCCCCTCGATGTACCCTTCCGGGAGCTGACCGCGGCGCAGCGGAAAATGATTCTCGAAGGCGATCCCGGGGAGGATTATGCGGGCGTGAAGGGGTTCTTCGAGTGGCTCGAACGGAAAAAATACAAGCTGCAAGTGCGGGTGTTTCTGAGCCGCTACCGCGGCTACGCCATGTGTCCCGAATGCCGCGGCACACGGCTGCGAGCGGAGGCGCGCGCGGTGAAAATCGCGGGGCGCTCGATCACGGAAGTCTGCCAGATGACGGTGAAGGAGGCGCGGCCGTTTTTTGCGAGCCTGCAACTGAGCGCGATGCAGGTGGTAATCGCCGAAAAAGTGCTCGAGGAAATCCAGCAGAGGCTGCGTTTCCTCGACGAAGTGGGGCTCGATTATCTGGCGCTCGACCGGCTCACGTCCACGCTTTCGGGCGGAGAGGCGCAGCGGATTCAGCTGGCCACGTCGCTGGGATCGCGGCTGGCCGGGGCGCTGTACGTGCTGGACGAACCCTCCATCGGGCTGCACCCGCGAGACACGGGCCGGCTGATTGAAATCCTGAAGGGGCTGCGCGATCTGGGAAATACGCTGCTCGTGGTGGAGCACGACCCCGAAACAATTCTGGCCGCGGACCACATCCTCGATCTGGGTCCGGGGGCGGGCGAGTACGGCGGGAAATTGATGTTTGAGGGCACGCGCGAGGAGCTACTGGCGGACGCGCGGTCCGCGACGGGCCGCTACCTTCGCGGCGACGCACGCATCGCGCTGCCGGCGGAGCGGCGCAGGCCGAAGGCGGGATTCCTGAAAATTTTGGGAGCGCGCAGCCATAACCTGCGGGGCGCGGACATCACCATCCCGCTGGGAATGCTGGTGGCCGTCACCGGCGTTTCGGGCTCCGGGAAATCCACGCTGGTCTACGATGTGTTGTACAAGGGGATCGAGGCCAAGCGGGCGGGGGGAGACTGGCGCGCCTCATGCAGCGCGCTCGAAGGAGACGCCAGGATCGCGGCCATCGAGATGGTGGACCAATCGCCCATCGGGCGGACGCCGCGGTCGAATCCGGCGACATATATGAAGGCCTGGGACCCCATTCGCGACGTCTTCGCGGCCACGGCTGCGGCGAAAAAGCGCGGGCTGGGGCCGGGGAAATTTTCCTTCAACGTGCCGGGCGGCCGATGCGAGGCGTGCGAGGGAGACGGCACGGTAACCGTGGAAATGAGGTTCCTGGCGGACGTGGAGCTGGTGTGCGAAGAGTGCCGCGGGACGCGCTACAAGAGCGGCGTGCTCGAGGTGCAGTACAAAGAGAAAAATATCCACGAGGTCTTGCAGATGACCGTGCGCGAGGCGCTGGCCTTCTTCGCCGAGCACCACAGGGTGACCTCGCGGCTGCGCTCGCTCGATGAGGTGGGACTCGGCTATCTCCGGTTGGGGCAATCCGCGACGACGCTTTCCGGTGGCGAGGCGCAACGCCTGAAACTGGCCGCGCATCTCACGCGGCAGCAGAACAGCGGAATACTGTACGTCTTCGACGAGCCCACCACGGGCCTGCACTTCGACGACATACAAAAACTGCTGATTGCCTTCCGGAAACTGATCGAAGGCGGGGCTTCGGTGCTGATCATCGAGCACAATCTGGACGTCATCAAGTGCGCCGACTGGGTGATTGACCTCGGCCCCGAGGGCGGCGACGCGGGCGGGCGCGTGGTGGCCGCGGGAACTCCCGAGCAAGTGGCGCGGAATGCGCAGTCGCACACCGGAAAATACCTGGCGCGGGTGCTGAATCCGCCTACCGGCGGGAACCACAAAAGCCAGAGCCAATCAGCAAGGGCGCGAACGAACGGGCCGGCGGGCGGCCGCTCGAAAGCATGAACTTTTTCTCGAAAGCGATGGCGTGGTGCGCGCTGTGCGCGGCGCTCGGCGGCTTTACGGGGCGCGCCTCCGCGCAGACGGTGTCGAAGAAGCGCATCCCCGGCGATGCCCAGGCGGAAGCGCTGAACAGCCTTATCACGGCGGCCCAGGAGGCGCTCGACAACGGCGATTTCAAATCCGCGGCGAAGGATTATCAGGATTACCTGGCGAAGAAACCCGATGACGCCATCGTGCACTACGATTTGGGGTACGCGTACACGGCGATGCGGGACTCCGATGACGCCAAAACCGAATACGAGAAGGCCATCGCGCTCGATCCCCGGATGGGCGCGGCCTACCAGAACCTGGGGCTGACGCTGCTCGCGTCCGATCCCTCCGCGGCGCTTGCGGCGCTCGAAAAAGCCGCCGAATTGATGCCCACGGATGCGCGCACGAAATGGCTGCTGGGCATCGCGCTTGAAAGCACGGGGAAAACGCCGGAGGCCATTGAACAGTACGAAGCCGCCGCAAAACTCGACGACAAAGATGCGGATATCCAGAACTCCCTGGGATTCGCGCTGCTGAAATCGGGGCGCACCGATGATGCCGGGACGGCGTTCCAGGCGGCGCTCGCGCTCCATCCCGCGGGCGCGACCGCGGCCGAGGCGCACAAAGGGTCGGCGCAGACGCTGATCGCGGAGAAAAAGCTCGACGCCGGCGCGGCGGAGCTGGAAATTTATCTCGAAGCGCAGCCGAGCGACGCTGCCGCGCACGTCGAGCGGGCTTCCGCGCTGCTCGACCTCGGCAAGGACGATGACGCCCTCGCGGAGCTCGACCGGGCCGCCGCCATCGGGCCGGAAGGCATGCACGCGCTCAAGATGCGGTCGCAGATTTACTACGAGAAAAAACGCTACGCCGATGCCGTGCCGGTCTTGCAGAAAGCCGCCGCGCTCGACGCGACCGACCCGGACATTCCCGCGCGCCTGGGCCGCGTCTACCTGGAAGAAAAGGACTACCCCGACGCCGTCAGCACGCTCACCGTGGCGCTGCGCATGGCTTCCCAGGCGAACGACGTGCTCAGCTCGCTCGCCACGGCGCAGTACATGAGCAAGAACTATACGGCGGCGCTGGCGGCTTTCGACCTGCTCGCCACGCGCGAGACGCTCCCGCCGGGAAACTGGTTTATTCGCGCCACCTGCTTCGACCGGCTGGGGGACGCGCGCGACGCGCTGGAAAACTATCGGAAGTTTCTCGAGTTGAACACGGACCAGACAAGCGACATGTATTTCGGGGCCACGGAGCGCGTGCGAACTCTCGAGCGCGAGGTCGGGAAAAAATAAAAGTAGAGGTGAGGCATTGTCCGAAAAGCCCCAGCAGGAAATCGCCGCGCCGCGCTGCTTGATGGCCGCCGGTTCGCTCGCCCCTGTTCTCGCGAGCATGCTGGCCGCGCTTCTGCTGGTGGGATACGCCCTGGCGCAAGCTCCCCAGGCCGCGCCTGAGCATAAGGATTACATCACGGACGCGGAGGCGGATAAAATCCGCGACGCCGCGACTCCGGCGGAGCGCATCAAGCTGTATCTTTCCTTCGCGGAGGATCGCCTCAAGAAATTCGAGGACGAGGTAAACCGCGCTGCGCCAGCGCCGGATGCGCACCGGGACGAGGAGCTCAACGGCCTGCTGAACGCATACGCCGGCAACGTCGACGACGGAGCCGACGAGATGGAAGCCGCGCAGGAAAAGCCATCGGCCATTCGCCCGGAGCTGAAGCTGATGGTCGCGAAGGATACCGAATTTCTCGGCACGCTTGAAAAATACGAGAAGGGCGGGCCGGAACTCGACCTATACAAGGACACACTCGACGACGCCATCCAAGCAACCAAGGATGCCATCGAGGACGCGCAAGACGCGCTCAAAGCGCGGCCGCCGATCCGGGCGCGGAGACGACCATGAAGCGGGCGCAGGGCCGCGGGCGCGGCGTCCCCGGAGGCGAGCGAATTTTCGAGCGCATCTACGCGCGCCTGGGATGTCCCGGGCCGGCGCCGCGTTTCGTGGTGGAATTTCATCCGTACACCGATCTTACGCACACCATCCGGCTGCGCCAGGATACCGCGCGCGTCCGGCTTTCGGACGTGCTGCGGCGGGCGCCGCGCGCGGTGGTGGAAGCAGCGGCTGCGATCCTGCTGGGGCGGCTCTATCGCCGGAGGCCGCCGGCGCGGATGGTCGAGACTTACCGCCAATTCTCATATGCGCGTCCCACGCGCCGGCAATTGTTGCTGCTGCGGCGGCGCCGGGCGCGCCAAGCCGAACTCGTGCCCTCCGGCGCGCATCATGACCTGGGGCCACTGTTCGACCGGCTGAACCGGAGCTATTTCGAAAATAGCCTGACGCGTCCACGGCTGGGCTGGAGCGCGCGAACCTGGCGAACGCAGCTCGGCTGCTTCGATCCGGCGCTCCATCAAATCGTAATCAACCGGGGGCTCGACCGCGGCGACGTTCCCGAATATGTGGTCGCGTATATCCTGTTCCACGAGATGCTGCACCAGAAGCATCCCATACGGTTCGAGCGCTGCCGCCGGGAATCGCACTCCGCCGAATTCCGCAAGGAAGAGAAGCGGTTCGCGGATTACGCGCGCGCGATGAAGTTCCTCGAGCGGTTTCCGGCGCGTTAGACGCGCTTGCGATTGTTAATTGCTAATGTGCGGATAGCGTTTCGATTTTTTTCCGGATTTTGTCCGCGTCCGGCGCCTTGGGGTCTACTTGGAGATATTCCTTTAAATACTTCACGGCGGTTTCGTTCTCGTGCTTTTTCTCGTAGGCCTCGGCGAGAAGCAGGCGCGGCTTCGGGAAATCGGGCCGGAGCTTTATGGCGTCCTCGAAGCGGGGGATGGCCGCATCCACGTCGCCCTTGTGCATATAGAATGTGCCCACCTCCACGTCCTGCTCCGCGTGAAAGGGATCATAGCCGGGCGGATTCTGCGCGGCGGGCTGCGAAGAAGAGGAAGATGAGGAGGACGATTCGCCCGCTGGTGGCTTTTGGCCGGACGGCGGCTGTGGCTGGCTGCCTTGCTGCACCGGTCGCGCCGGGATCGCCACAAGCAGTCCCAGCAGAACGAATGATAAAATAGATAGCCGCATGAGGTTTCGAGTCATGCTTAGACTGCCCTTGCCATCATGAAGGTTGTGTCTCATCGGGTCCCGAGTCCGCAGGCTCGCGGACGTCATCCATTGTAGCGCGCCGGAAATGGAACTTCTCGAAAAAGCCGAGCAATTGCCTTTGCAGCCCGGGGTGTACCTCTTCGAGGACGCCGCCGGGAAAATCCTCTACGTGGGCAAGGCACGCTCGCTGCGCGCGCGGGTGAAATCCTATTTTCTCGAATCCAGGTGGCGCGACGCGAAGACGGGCTCGCTCGTGCGCGAGATCGCCGATATCTGCTACATCGTGGTGGACAACGAGAAGGAATCGCTCGCGCTCGAAAACAATCTGATCAAACAGCACAAGCCAAAATTCAATATTCTGCTGCGCGACGACAAGACCTATCCCTACATTCGCTACACGGCGTTCGAGAAATATCCGCGCGTGTACGTCACGCGGCGGCTGAAAAAAGACGGCTCAATCTATTTCGGCCCCTACTTCCCCGCGAGCCTGGCGTACCGCCTGGTCCATCTGATTCACAAGCATTTTCTGGTGCCCTCGTGCACGGTGGACCTCACGCGCCGCCATCCCCGCCCGTGCCTGCAATACTACATTCACCGCTGCCTGGGGCCGTGCGCCGAAGGGCTGGTGACGGACGAGCGCTACACGGAAGCCGCGCGCGACGTCCGGATGTTCCTCGAAGGGCGGCGCAGCGATCTGGCGCGCAGCTTGAGCGCGCGCATGGAGAAAGCATCGAGCGAGCAGAACTACGAGGAGGCCGTGGGCTATCGCGATCTTCTGCGCACCATCGCCGAAATGGAGGAGCGCCAGAAAATCGCCGCCGCCGAAGGCGACGACACGGACGTGCTCGCGTGGTACGCCGAGCCGCCGCAGGTGGCCGCCAATCTTTTCCATCTGCGCGGCGGGCGCGTGGTGGACCGTCGCGACTTTTATTGGGAGGACATCGAGGAATTCGATCCCGCGGAATTTCTGCCGTCGCTGCTGAAGCAGCTCTATCTGGATGCGGGCTATCTGCCGCGCTACATCCACACGCCCATGGATTTCGACGAGCGCGAGCTGCTGGAAACATTTCTGGGCGAGAAGGCGGGGCACAAGGTGGAAATTCTCAACCCTCAACGTGGGCAGAAGCACGCGTTTCTGGAGCTCGTGGAGCGCAATGCGAAGCACTCCTTCGTGCAGCGGTTCCGCGTGCTGCGGCCCAGCTCGAAAGCCATCGCCGAGGCGCTCGAATCCGCGCTCGGTCTCCCCGAGCCGCCGCGACGAATCGAGAGCTTCGACATTTCGCACATCCAGGGATCGGACGCCGTGGCTTCGATGGTCGTCTGGGAAGACGGCCACATGAAGAAATCCGATTACCGCAAATTCATCATGCGCGGCGAGGCTCTTGCGGAAGGACCGGAGAAATCCGCTGGGCTATTGCGCGACGATTTCGCGAGCATGCGCGAAGCGGTCGAGCGTCGCTATCGCCGCTTGCGCGACGAAAAAAAGCCCCTGCCCAGCCTGATCTTGATTGACGGCGGCCTGGGACAACTGCACGCGGCGGCGCAGGCGCTCGAAAAGCTCGAAATCATCAACCAGCCCGTCGCCAGCATCGCGAAGAAGGAAGAAATTCTCTACGTGCTCGGGCGGGAGGATGAGCCGGTGGTGCTCGATTCGCACTCGCCGATGCTGCGCCTCGTGCAGCAGATTCGCGACGAGACGCACCGCTTCGCCGTCACGTTCCACCGGCAGCGGCGGTCGCGAAGCCGGCTGCGCACATCGCTCGTGGAAATTCCAGGCGTGGGTGAACGCACGGCGCAAAAACTCCTGCGACGCTTCGGAAGCGTGGCCCAGCTGCGGAAGCTGAGCGTCGAGGAATTGGCGGCGGAGCTGCCGCGCGGCCGGGCGCAGCGCGTTTACGATGCTTTGCGCGGTGGGCGATTGGGATGAAAATGAATCGGGGAGGGCCGTCATGGAACAGGCTGCGGGAAACGGCATTATCAGCAAGCCGAGCAAGCATTCCGTGGATGAAACCGTGGAGAAGCTCAAGGGCATCCTCTCATCCAGGAAAATCACGCTTTTCGCGCTGATTGACCACAGTGGCGAGGCGGAGAAAGCGGGAATCGCCATGCGCCCCACCAAGCTGCTCGTTTTCGGCAATCCCAAGGCCGGAACGCCTTTGATGCTCGCCGCGCCCACAAGCGCCATTGATTTGCCGCTGAAGATTCTTGTATGGGAAGACGCCGGCGGAAAAGTTTTGATTTCCTACAATAGTCCCGCATATCTCCAGGAGCGCCACGGCCTGCCGCAAGAATTGCTGCCCGTGATCGCGGGCGTCGAGGCACTGGCTAAGATGGCGGGCGACTGATTCCAGTCCCCCGCAAACTTTATCTTGAAAAAAAACTCACTAACCGAGTACGCTACCTTCGCAGGACGGTGAACTGATGGCAGAAACTTCAACGGCAAACGCGGCGGGACATTTCGGCAGTACCCAGCGGCGCGATGCATGGTGGATTGAAAACGTGCCCTTCATCGTCGTGCTGGGCGCCTTCGCGATTTACACCACATGGCGCGCTTTCGAAGGGAAATTTTATTGGGCCGATCCGTATCTTTCGCCGTTCTATTCTCCGCTGATTGACCCCCAGCACCACTGGTGGCCGTTTTCGCCGGCAATTCTGATTCTCGCGGGGCCCCTCGGCTTTCGCCTCACCTGCTACTACTACCGCAAGGCGTATTACCGCGCCTTCTTCGCCGACCCGCCCGCGTGCGCAGTGGGCGAGCCAAGCGGCAGGAAATATCGCGGCGAGACCGCTTTTCCTTTCATCCTGCAAAATGTGCATCGCTATTTTTTCTACATCGCGGTGGTGTTCGTTGCCTTCCTCTGGTACGACACGATTCTGGCCTTCGATTTCCACGGGAAATTCGGCATCGGCGTGGGCACGCTGGTGATGCTCGCCAACATCATTCTCCTAACGATTTACACCTTCTCGTGCCATTCCCTGCGCCATCTGATCGGGGGAAAGCTCGACTGCTTCTCTTGCGCCACGCTAGGGCCGCCGCGCCGCTCGGCCTGGCAATTCGTCACCACGCTCAATGAGCGCCACATGCTCTGGGCCTGGGTGAGCATGATCTCCGTGGGTCTCACGGATCTCTACATCCGCCTAGTGGCTTCGGGCGCGCTGAAGGATATCCGGCTGCTGTGACTCCCCGCCACGAAACGCGCGAGTACGACGCGCTCATCATCGGTGCGGGCGGCGCGGGCCTGCGCGCCGCGATCGAAGCCCTGGCGCAAGGCGCGCGCGTCGGCGTGGTCTGCAAATCCCTGCTCGGCAAGGCGCACACGGTGATGGCTGAAGGTGGCCTCGCCGCGGCCATGTGCAACGTGGACAAGGCGGACAACTGGCGCACGCACTTCCGCGACACCATGCGCGGCGGAAAATTTCTCAATAACTGGCGCATGGCACAGCTCCACGCCCAGGAAGCCCCGGACCGCGTCCGCGAGCTCGAGCAGTGGGGCGCGCTTTTCGACCGCACCGAGAGCGGCGAAATCCTCCAGCGGGCCTTCGGCGGACACACCTTCAAGCGCCTCTGCCATGTGGGCGACCGCACCGGCCTGGAAATGATCCGCACGCTGCAAGATCGCGGCGTGCAGATGGGCTTCGACGTTTTTATGGAATGCACCGTCACGCGCCTCGTCACCGACGGCGGCGGAATCGCGGGCGCCTTCGGCTACTGGCGCGAAAGCGGGCGGTTCGTCACGTTCCGGGCGAAGTCCATCGTCATCGCCACGGGCGGCATCGGCAAATCGTGGAAGGTCACCTCGAATTCCTGGGAATGCACCGGCGACGGAATGGCCCTGGCCTATGAAGCGGGCGCGCAGCTCCAAGACATGGAGTTCGTGCAGTTTCATCCCACGGGAATGGTGTGGCCGCCGGGCGTGCAGGGCATTCTCGTCACCGAAGCGGTGCGCGGCGAGGGCGGGATTTTGCGCAACAAAAATGGCGAGCGCTTCATGGAGAAGTACGATCCGCAGCGCATGGAGCTTTCCACGCGCGACGTGGTGGCGCGCTCGATTTACACCGAGGTGCGCGAAGGGCGCGGCACCGAGCACGGCGGCGCGTTTCTCGACATCTCGCACAAACCTGCCGAATACGTCAAAAAAAAGCTGCCCAGCATGTACCACCAGTTCAAGGAGCTGGCGGACGTGGACATCACCAAGGAACCCATGGAAGTCGGCCCCACGTGCCACTACATGATGGGCGGCATTCGCGTGGACGCGGAAACGGGGCAATCCTCGATTCCCGGCCTCTTTGCCGCCGGCGAAGCCGCCGCCGGACTGCACGGCGCGAATCGCCTGGGAGGCAATTCGCTTTCGGACCTGATCGTTTTCGGCCGCCGCGCGGGCCTGGCCGCCGCGGAGCACGCCAAAAAGTCAGCGCTGCCCGCGCTCGATGCGGCGCAGATCGAGGACGCGGAGCAGCAGGTCGTCAAGCCCTTCGACCGCGCCACGGGCGAGGACCCTTACGCGATTCAGCGCGATTTGCAGCAGACGATGCACACTCTCGTGGGTATTTTTCGCACGGAGGAAGATTTACGCCGGGCGCTCTCCGAGCTCGATAAACTCAAGGCCCGCGCCGCGAACATACGCGTGGAAGGCTCCCGGCTGTACAATCCAGGCTGGCACCTGTCCCAGGAGCTGCAATGCATGCTCACGGTCTCGGAAGCCGTCACGCGCTCCGCGCTCGCGCGCCGCGAGAGCCGCGGAGCGCACAGCCGCCTGGATTTTCCGAAATTGGACGATACATTGGGAAAGAAGAACAATGTGGTGGCGAAAAAAGGCGGCGCGATGACGCTATCCGAAATCGCCATTCCGGAATTGCCCGCGGATTTGAAACAAATCCTGGCGGAAGATAAGTAGAGAATTTCCAGCGGAGGATTGAGATGGCGGAAGCAGTCTTGCGCGTGTTCCGGGGGGACGCAAAAGGCGGCGCGACGTCCGATTATCGCGTGCCGCTCGTCCCTGGCATGGTCGTGCTGGACGCGGTGCACTCCGTGCAGGCGCACCAGGCACCCGATCTCGCCGTGCGCTGGAACTGCAAGGCGGGCAAATGCGGCTCGTGCTCGGCGGAGGTGAACGGCCGGCCCCGCCTGATGTGCAAGACGCGCATGGATTCCCTGCCCCCGGGCGAGCCCGTCACGATTTATCCCATGAAGTTTTTTCCTCTGATCAAGGATTTGGTCACGGACGTCAGTTGGAATTACGAGGTCAACCGCAAGATCACGCCGTTCACGCCGCGCGCGGGCGCGGAATGGAAAATGGACCAGAAAGACGTGGACCGCGTGCAGGAGTTTCGCAAGTGCATCGAATGCTTCCTGTGCCAGAACGTGTGCCACGTCCTGCGCGAGCACGGCAAGGAAGCGCAGTTCGGCGGCCCGCGCTTTTTCGTGCGCGTGGCGGGCCTCGAAATGCACCCGCTTGATGGAGCCAATCGGATCAAGGTGCTGAAAGATGAGCTGGGCATCGGGCTGTGCAACATCACGAAATGCTGCACCGAAGTCTGCCCCGAGGAAATCCATATCACCGACAACGCCATCATCCCGCTGAAAGAACGCGTCGTGGACGAGTTCTACGACCCATTGCTCATGCTGGTCCACAAGATTCGCGGCGCGCCTTGAAGCGCGCGGTTGCGGATGCTAGACTACGGCGCTGCACAAGGGATACGTTGGCAACAAATGAAACTCTCCATAAGCTGGATGCCGCTGTTCGCTAGAACGGCGCTCGAGGACGCCTCCCGTGGCTGAACACAAACAGGAAGAAACATTCAAGGTTGTAGACCGGCGGCTTTTCACCGAGGAAGGCGAGCTGCGCAAGGACGCCGTCGAACAAGAGCGGCGCGACGATGAGGCCGGCCGCAAAAAAGGCGGCGCGTCAACAGCCCCATTCGCATGCGAAATCCGCGCCGCCCCCGCAGGCCCCCTTCTCTGCTCCCGCCGAGGCGCCCGCCATCATCCTCGGAGACCAAGCCGGCACAGCGCCCGCGCGCGATATCGAGCCTTCGCCTAATTTCCAAATGCTCACCGATTTTCTAACGCGCAACGCCGCGGCCATGCTCGGAGGGATGACCGACCCGCGCACGGGCCAGCCCCTGGTGGACCTCGAGGGCGCCCGCGAGCTGATCGACATGCTGGACACCCTGCGCGAAAAGACGCGCGGAAATCTCGCCAAGGCCGACGACGATTTGCTCGTCGAGGTAATCGGGAGCCTGAAACTCACGTTCATGGAGATTTCCCAGGCTGCCGCCGAAGCCATGGCGAAAAAGGCCGGCGCGAAAAAATGACCCCGCAGCGGGCCTGTCCGCCGTGGCGAGGAACCTTTTTTTTCTGAGAAGCAGACAACGCGTGATGAAAAATCCGCGGCCGAAACCGTGTAACATCCTTCCTTCGAATTCATGTCCTCAGCGCAACTAACCGTTCTCGGCTCGGGCACATCCATGGGCGTGCCGACGCTCGGTTGTCATTGTGCGGTCTGCGAATCGGGCGACAAGCGCGACAAGCGCACGCGGCCATCCGTGCTGCTCGCCTACGCCGGGCGCAACGTGGTGATTGATACCACGCCCGACTTCCGTTTCCAGGCCCTGCGCGCGCGCATGGACCGGCTCGACGCCGTGCTCTACACGCACAGCCACGCGGACCACATCCTGGGGCTTGATGACATTCGCCCGTTCAACCTGAAACTCAATCGCGCGGTGCCCGTCTATGGAGCGTCCGAAACGCTCGCCATCTTGCGGAAACAGTTTTCATACATCTTCGATGGCGAACCTGTGGAGAGCACTCTGCCCCAGGTCGAGATGCACGCGATTGACGGGCCGTTCGAGCTCTTCGGCGCGCAGATCGTGCCGGTGCCCGCGCTGCATGGGCCGCAACCCGTGCTGGGATTCCGGTTCGGCGCTGCCGCGTATTTAACGGATTTTCTTCGCGTGCCGGATGCCTCGAAGGCTCTCCTCGAAGGGCTCGACGATTTCGTTCTGGACGCGCTGCGCTACCGCCCGCATCCGATGCATTCGAATGTCGAGCAATCACTCGCGCTCATCGCGGAATTGAAGCCCAAGCGCGCCTGGTTCACGCACATCTGCCACGACCTGGGCCACGCGGAAACAAACGCCAAGCTTCCGGAAAACGTGCGCCTCGCGTACGACGGCTTGCAATTCGAGGTGCGACTCTGATGCCCCTCGCGAAATTCTATTCCGCCGGGGAATGGTCGGCGCGCTTCGCAGCGAGCCCGAAGCCTGCCGCCGTCACCATCGGAAATTTTGACGGCGTCCATCTGGGACATCAGAAAATACTGCGCGACACGCGGGAATTGGCCGCGCGTACCGAGGCCCTGGCCGTTGTGCTCACCTTCTATCCGCACCCCGCGCGCATCCTGCGTCCCGCGCAGGCCCCCTTGCTGCTCATGACGCTCGAGCAGAGGCTCGCCGCAATTGAGAGAATGGGCCTCGATGCCGCGCTGGTGCTGCCGTTTGATGAAAAGCTCGCGAAGGTGAGCGCGGAGGATTTCGTACGGCATTTTCTCATTGAGACTCTCAAAGCTTGCGCGGTGGTGACCGGAAATAACTTTCGCTTCGGGCGAGAACAGCAGGGCGACGCGAAACTCCTCGCCCGGATGGGCCTCGATGTCCACCCCGCTCCGCCGGTGGAAGTCGACGGCATCGCGGTGTCGAGTTCGGCCATTCGCCTGGCCGTCGCCGAAGGACGCATGGAAGACGCGGCGCGGATGCTCGGCAGGCCTTTTTCTCTCGCCGGCGAAATCGTGGCGGGCACGGGGCAGGGACGCAAGCTCGTCGTGCCCACGCTGAATCTCAGAACCCAGCAGGAATTGCTGCCGAAGCTCGGCGTCTACGCCACGGAGACAATTGTCGGCGGAGAAGCCTATCGCTCGGCGACGAATGTGGGCACGCGGCCCACGTTCGATGGCCAGCGCCTGGCCATCGAATCTCACCTGCTCGATTTCAGTGGAAACCTGACCAGCGGAGAAATGGAAGTTCGTTTCCTCAAGCGCCTGCGCGACGAACAGAAATTCTCGAGTCCCGCGGAGCTGCGCGTCCAGGTCCTGCGCGATATAGAGCAGGCGAAGGCGTACTTCCGCGCCCCGTCTTTTGAATCTCCCAAGTAATGATCCGTCGGCGGGAACTTCGAGAGGCACGAATCACGATTCACGAATCACGGTTCACGGTTCACGCTTCACGTCTTCTGCCGGCAATCCGCGCACAGCCCGCCGACTTCCGTCCGCGTAATCGTGATTTCGATTCCGCAGTCGCGCGAAATCTGCCTTTTCAGGTCTTCGTAAAGCTCGCTTTCGAATTCGCGCACCTTGCCGCAGCGGATGCAGGCGACGTGGATGTGGTCGCGTGGGCTGTGGCTTTCGTAGTAGTGGCGATGCCCGCGGAGATGCAGCAGGTCCAGCTCGTCAATCAGGCCGTGGGTTTTCAGCATTTCGAGCGTGCGATAGACCGTCACGCGCGTGACATTCGCATCAATCTTCTGCGCGCGCTCGAGGATTTCTCCCGCGTCCAGGTGGCGCGGCGCGCCTTCCATCACCTGCAGCAGCACGCGGCGCTGGCGCGTCAGCCGTATGCCCCGCGCGCCCAGCTCGCGCTGGAGACGCCCCGGCGCCTCGTGCACGTTGATGCGCTCGCCCCTCGAAACGCGATGTGCGGCAGTCGCGGACATAATTTTGCTAGTGGCCCCGCGTTTGGATCGCTCTCAGGATATCGCTGTACATCACGAAGGCGAAAATTCCCAGCAGAAAAACCATTCCCACCTGCACGAACCGCTCCTTCACCGCGACGCTCAAATCGCGCCGCAGCACCCCTTCGATTGCCAGCATCAGCACGTGCCCGCCATCGAGAATCGGAATGGGGAGAAGATTCAGCAAGCCCAGATCCAGGCTCAGGAACGCCAGCCATTCGAACAGCGTCAATGGTCCGCGCTTGGCCGCCTGACCCGATAGCTGCACGATGCCGACAGGGCCTGCCAGGTCGCGCACGGAAATCTTGCCGCTGAACAATCCGGCCAGAACGCCGCCGATCTGGCGCATTCCGGAAACCGTAGCCAACGCCGCGTCCTTCGTCGAAGCCACGAAGCCCTGACGCTCGTAAATCTCCGCCGTCTTCTCCGAGACGCCAATCAGCCAAACCATTTGGCCGTCGGGAGCCATCGTGTGCATGGGTGCGACGTCCAGCGGGATGTTCTTCCCGTCCCGGCTGACAACAAAATGGATTGTCTGCCCGCCGGAGTTGCGGACCGCGTCCACCATTTGCGGCCAGGTGACCACGGGCTTGCCGTTTATCGAAACGATCTCATCGCCCTGCTGCATCCCGGCCTTCTCCGCCGGAGAGCCGATCGAGATCTCGTCAGCCACGGGAGGCAATGCCGGATAACCCACCTCCGCGTCGACAGAAGCCTGAGCCTGCTGTGGAACCTGAATGCTCAAGTTCTCCTGCGAACCGCCGCGCGCAACCACCACGGAGAGCGTATCGCCGGGCTTTGCCTTGTCCACCTGCGCGAGCACATCTTCCCACAGCGGCGTATTCACGCCATTCACCGCCGCGATGCGATCGCCCGGTTCGACGCCCGGCGCCGCTGCGGAATTTTCCGGCACGGCGGCGACAATGGCCGGCTGCCGCAGGTACGTCTCCGACGGCATGCCCACGAAGGCGTAGATTCCCCAGAAAACCACGTACGCAACAAGAATATTCGTGCATGGCCCGGCGATGGCGATCAGGAATCGCTGCCAGCGCGGCCGCGAGAGAAATTCGTAGGACGCCCCGGTGCGCTCCTCGACGGGATTATCCCCCGCCATACGGACGTAGCCGCCCAGCGGCAGCGCGCTCAGGCGATAATCCGTGTCGCCGCGCTTCACGCCCCACAGCCGCTTTCCGAAGCCGATGGAGAAGACTTCCACGCGAACGCCGCACAGCTTCGCGACGACGAAATGTCCCCATTCGTGAAGCAAAATGAGCACGCCCAGAACGGCGGCTCCCGCGATCACGTCTCTCAGCAGATTGCCCATAACACCTCAACCTCTATTGTAAAAGAAAATCGCGACATTTAGAAATGTCGTCCCGATCCGCGTAGCGATGCCGCCAATGCGTTCGCGCCATCGAGTCAATAGTTCATTGCAACTTTTTTAGAGGGTCGGAGCTTCAGCTCCGACATAAGCCACCCAAAATAAAAGGGGCTTCAGCCCCTGAAGTCCCAGAACCTCGCCGCTCAATCCCCTTTCACCACGCTAGACCTTGTGCCGCGAAACTTCCTCGCTTGCCAGGCGCCGCGCCTCGGAATCGGCGGCCAGCACGTCCTCCACGCCCCGCATCGCGGCGCGCGGCATGCGCTCGAGCACCCGCTCAATCACCCGCGCGATCCCCGGAAACGGCAGCCGGCGTTCCAAAAATGCCGCCACGGCGATTTCATCCGCGGCATTCAGCGCGCACGGCAGCGCCCCTCCCTTTCGCAGCGCTTCCCGCGCCAGCTCGAGGCACGGGAACTTGCCCGCCGGCACCTCCTCGAAATCGAGGCGGCGCAATGCCGTCCAATCGAGCGCGCATCCATTCGATGCCACGCGCTCGGGAAAGGTCAGCGCATACTGGATGGGCATGCGCATGTCCGTGGGCCCCATCTGCGCCACGATCGAGCCGTCCACAAATTCCACCATCGAATGAATCGTGGACTGCGGATGGATCAGCACCTCGATTTTCTCGAGCTCCATGCCGAAAAGCCAGCGCGCCTCGATCACTTCGAATCCCTTGTTCATCAGCGTCGCCGAATCCGTCGTGATCCGCCGGCCCATTTTCCAATTGGGATGCGCGAGCGCCTGTTCGGGCGTCACTTTGGCAAGGTCCGCCGCGGGAGTCTCGCGAAACGGCCCACCCGACGCGGTCAGCACCAGCCGCTTCACTTCGCGCCGCTCGCCCGCGCGCAGGCACTGATGAATGGCATTATGTTCACTATCCACGGGCAGCAGCGCCACTCCGCGCCGCCGGACGGCGGCCATCACCACTTCTCCGGCCGCCACCAGCACTTCCTTATTGGCCAACGCGATATCCTTGCCATGCTCGATGGCCTGGTACGTGGCGCGAAGGCCCACCACTCCCACGGCGGCCGAAACCACCGTCTCGGCCTCGGGATGCGTGGCCACGCGCTCGATGCCTTCCGGGCCGAAAAGAATTTCCAGTGTGTCGCCGCCGCCCCGATGGCCGAGCATGGCGCACAGCTCGCGAGCCGCGCTCTCCGTGCCCATGGACACAACCCTGGGACAGTGCCGCGTGACCTGTTCCGCGGCCAGCGCCACATTCGACCCCGCGGCCAGCGCCACCACCTCAAAGCGGCCGGGTAGCGCGTCCACAACGCTGAGGCATTGGCGGCCAATCGAGCCGGTCGAACCCAGAATGGAGATGCGTTTCATACGCGACGGATGCTCCGCGCATTTTCGCGCTGCACATGCAATCTTATAGTTGTTTGAAAGCTTTTGCGACTGCTCACAAATTCCGCACGGCCAGCCACGCGTACATCGCCCACACCACCGGGGCGGCGAATATCAGGCTGTCCACGCGGTCGAGCATCCCGCCGTGCCCGGGCAGGAGCGAACTCGAATCTTTCACGCCGGCGCCGCGCTTGTACGCGGATTCGACTAAATCTCCCATTTGCCCCGCGATATTTCCCAGCCCGGCGATCACGAGCATGGTGAGCATGTCCGTCTGCATCCAGCGCGAGAAAAAAACGGCCACCAGCAGCGAACCCACCACGTTCCCGAGCGCGCCTTCCCACGTCTTCTTCGGGCTGAGCGCCGGCGCCAGGGGCATGCTCCCGAACGACCGCCCGATGAAATACGCGAACATGTCCCCGGCCCAGACCAGGCACAGCGTGAAGAGCACCAGTTGCCGGCCCACGCCCGCGATTTCGCTCATGCGCACGAAATAGCTGAAGGGCAGCGCCACAAAAAGCAGCCCGGCCGAGCCGATCGAAATCGCCGGAAGAATCTCATGCAGCGGCCGGCGCGTGCCCATGGCGATTCCCGCCGCGCCAAAGACAAAAATCAGAAGCACGGCTTCGATCGAAACCACGCCGCCCGCGGCATTGCGAACGATGGATGCGCCCCCGGCGAGCGGATGCGTTTCCACAAGCCCGGCGGAATACTGCGCGTAGAAAAGGCCCGCGGCAGAGATCAATGTCCATTTGCGGAAGGGCCGCAGCCCGATGCGCGCGCCCAGGTCCAGAAACTCGGCGAGCGCCACGAGGGCTACCGCCGCGGCGGCCGCGGCCAGAAGCGCGGCCGGACCAAACCACACGACCGCCACGACCACGGGAATCATGACCGAGGGCCGTCAGTACGCGAAGGACCGCGGTGCGATGCGTCTGTGTGCGAAGGCTCATAGCGCGTCAGCCGCGTCCCGCTCGCGCGGGGCCTTTGCCGCGGCCGGCGGCTGCTCCGCGCGCGCCCAGACCGCCGTAGCGCCGCTCGCGCTTCTGATACTCGAGCAGGGCTTCGAGCAATCGCGCGCGCGAAAAATCGGGCCACAGCGTTTCGGTGACGAAGATTTCGGCGTAGGCAATCTGCCAGAGCAGAAAATTGCTCACGCGCATCTCTCCGCTCGTGCGGATCAGCAAATCGGGGTCGGGAAGTCCGGCGGTATAGAGGTGCTCGGAAATCATCTCCTCGTCGGCGTGAAAGTCGCTCGCGCCGTTCGACCGCGCCACGCCGAGCATGGCATTAAATGCGTCCACCAATTCGGCCCGCCCGCCATAGTTGAGCGCCACCACGAGTTTCATGCCCGTGTTGCCGGCGGTCAGCCGCACGCCCTCCGCGATGTCCTTTTGCACCGCACCGGGGAGCTGGCCCGCGCGGCCGATGAAGATCAGGCGGATATTGTTCTTGTGGATTGCCGGAAGCTCGCGCTTCAAATATTCGCGCAGCAGGCGCATCAGGAAATCCACTTCCGTCTCGGGACGCCGCCAGTTTTCGAGCGAGAAGGCATACAGCGTAAGGCAAGGAAGTTGCAAGCGCGCGCAGATGTCAATGATTTCGCGTGTGGCCTTCACTCCGGCGCGGTGCCCGGCCACGCGCGGCAGATGACGCCGCTCCGCCCAACGCCCGTTGCCGTCCATGATCACGGCCACATGCCGCGGCAGGCGCTTCCCATCGAGTTTCTCGAGAAGCCCCGCTTCCTCGCGGTTGGCAGGCTTCATTCCATCAGGGGTTTTCACCAGAATTCGCTCGAGGACCGTCCGCACGCGAAAGTAGCACACGCGCCGGAAGCGTGCAAGACGCGATCCCCCCGCTCCGCTATTCCACAACCGAACTCCTCGTCCGCCTCCGCCCTGAATGACACCGCAAAGCGCCCATTTTCCATTTTCTACTTTCCATCTTCCACTTCCTGCCCTCATCCCTCGCTTGCGGTGCCGAAGCGGATTCGTCGCGTAGGCGGGTCCCTCGCTTGCCGCGCCGGAGCAGCTTCATCGCGTAGGCGGGCCCTCGTCCCTCATCCCTCACCCCTCGCCACCACCCCGCGCACTGTCGTCCCGCCTGCCCTGACGGAGGAAGGGTGCGGAGTCCCCCGTCTTCGCTTTTCCCCCTCGCCTTTTGAGGGGCGGGGGACCCAGCGAGGGATCTGTTTTTCGTTTTCGTTTTCGTCTTCGTCTTTGCTTTTGCCTGTCATCCCTCGCCCCTCGTCCCTCTGCTCCCTTCCCCCTTCCCTACTCGGCAATAATCGTGTAGAAATTCTTACCATGCCCGATGACACAGCCCAGAACGACATAGGCGAACTCGAACGCCTCGCCCGCGCTCGCTTCCCAGACCCTCCGCTGAGTGAGGCCGAAGAGAAGCTCGTCCGCACTGCCCCGACGGGCGAAGGCGCCGTCTGTGGCCCAGACGTGAGCCCTGACGATCCGGCCTATGATCCGAGCAAGGCCGAGAAATGGGGCCCCGAGCGCCAAATCCGCGCTGCCCTGATCCGTTGGCTCTGCGTGGACCGACGTGCCAAGGAACTCGTGGACCCACGGGGCATTCAGGTCATCGGCGCGAGCGTTTCTGATTCGATTGATCTCGACAACGTAACAATCCCATTTCGTCTGACGCTTGCGAAATGCCGGCTGACGCGGAAGCTGACCCTGCGCGATGCCCAGATGCCGGTCCTGGTTTTACAAGGTAGCCGAGTTCGCACGATCACTGCCGACGGTGTAATCGTGAAGGGCGGCGTTTTTCTCCGCAACGGCTTTCACGCCGAGCGCGCGGTGCGGTTTCCGCGCGCCCGAATCGGAGGCGATCTCGATTGCAACGGGGCTACGTTCGAAAATCCGGCGCAGGAGGGGGGCACCGACAGCGGCATCGCGTTGGAAGCGGGGCACGCGGTCGTCACGGGCAACGTTTTCTTAAGCAACGGCTTCAGCGCCAAGGGGGAGGTGCGCCTACTGGGCGCCAAAATCGACGGTGTACTCGACTGCAGCGGTGCCATGTTCGAGAACCCGGCACAAGCAAAGGGAAACGGCAACGCATTGAGCGCTGATGGCGCGGTCGTCAGGGGAGACGTTTTCCTGAGGAACGGCTTCAGCGCTCGAGGATCCGTGCGGCTCCTCGGCGCCCAAATTGAAGGCGATCTCTCTTGCAGAGGCGCCAGGATCAGCGGGACCTTAATCGCACAAACTGCGGTTATCAAGGGCACATTCTTTTGGATCGAGACCGATCCGAAGGAAACAGCGCTCGACCTGACGAACGCTTCGGCTGGCGCCCTTCTCGATGATCCCGGAAGCTGGCCCTCGAAAGGAAGGCTTATTCTCGATGGCTTTGTCTACGGGCGAATCTCTGGCAATGCCCCGAGAGATGTCTCAAGTCGGCTTGATTGGCTTGCCCGCCAAAAACCATTCGCACTACAACCCTACCGTCAACTGGCCGAGATTTTTAGGGATGAAGGCGATGTCTCTGGCGCTCGAAAAGTTCTTCTTGAAATGGAGCGACTCCGGAGAAGCAACCAGGACCGCAGGTGGGTCGCCCGCTGCTGGGGCTTTGCCCTTCGGATTACGGTCGGCTATTTCTACGATCCCGGCCCCGCAGCCGCAAGATGTCTAGCAGCTCTGATCCTGCTCGGTACGCTGCTCTACGGAGTCGGCTCTAACAAACACAACATAGTCCCTACGGACCACGATGCATACTCAGCATTTGAAACGGACGGAAAACCACCTGCTTACTACGGAGCCTTCAATCCTTTTGTCTATTCCTTCGAGAATACATTTCAATTGGCAAAGATGGGCCAAGCCGACCGCTGGCAGCCAGAACCAAGCCCGCAGCGATTTCTCATGGTTGCCCGACACTGGCCCCTTAGCGTGGCCGGATTCCTACGTTGGTTCCGATGGTCCCAGATTATGCTCGGCTGGTTCTTCACAACGATGCTCGTTTCCGGCTTCGCCGACATTGTCCGCAAGGACTGAATTCGCCCAAGCCCCGCCCCGAGGCCCGAGCCTGCTCCCTGCCTCCCCTCCTCTACTTCCTTTACCTCCTCTACATCCTCCACCTCCCTGCTTCCCCGCTCCTAAGCTCACTTTAGCGTCATTTTCGTGCTCTTTTGCGCCCTTTAAGCCCCGTTTAACCAGCATTTGACTTCAATCTCCTTGAAGTCGTTGCCGCAAGTCTTTTTCGCTTTTTATTCGTACGCGCGATTAAAAGAAATGCAGATTCAAAATCGCGCCGCCGAGGCCGGCGGCGGAGGGATTGAAGATCGTGGCGTATACGAGCACCACGGTGAGAATAATCATCACGATGCTGGCGGTCCACGCGACCACGTTGAAGCCCCACGTATTGGTGTGTTCGCCCATCAGGTCGCGCCGGTTGATGAGCAGCAGAATGAAAATCAGGACCACGGGCAGCCAGATGCCGTTCGCCACCTGCGAGAGCACCAGAATTTTCAGCAGCGGCGCCTTGGGAATCAAAATAATCCCCGCGCCGGCGACAATCAAGCCGGTGTAGAGCCCATAAAACGTGGGCGCTTCCTTCAGCTTATTGTCCAGGCCCGCCTCGAATCCCAGGCCCTCGCAAATCACGTGCGCCGTCGAAAGCGGCAAAATGGACGCGGCGAAAAGCGACGCGTTCAGCAGCCCGAACGCGAAAAGCCCGGCGGCCCATTTGCCCGCGAGCGGTTCGAGCGCCTGCGCCGCCTGGCCCGCGTCGGTGATGTTCGTCAGGCCATGAACGTGCAACGTGGCGGCGCAGCATACGATGATGAAGAATACGATCACCATGCACGAGACGCTGCCCACCAGCACGTCCATGCGCGCGTGCTTGTACTGCCGCGGCCCCACCCGCTTTTCGACGAAACTGGCCTGCATATAGAAGAATTGCCACGGAGCGATGGTCGTGCCGATCAGTCCCGTGAGCATCAGGAGGTAAGCGGCATTCATGTGCAGCGTCGGGATCACGGTTTCCTTCGCGGCAACCAACCAATCCGGCTTGGCAAGAAACGCCGAGACAACGTACGTGAGATAGAACACGCAGGCCACCAGAAAAATTTTCTCCACCTGCCGATACGTCCCGCGCACAACCAGAATCCACACGAGCACCGCCGCGATGGGCACGGCAATATACTTGCTGATGCCGAAAATTTGCATCGAAGCGGCCACTCCGGCGAATTCCGCCACCGTATTGCCCAGGTCCACGGCCAGCGCGGCAAGCATCACGAAGAACGTCGAGCGAAAGCCGAACTCCTCGCGAATCAGGTCCGAAAGCCCCTTGCCGGTGAACACGCCCAGGCGCGCGCACATCTCCTCGCTGACGTAAAGCGCGATGGTCATGGGAATCAGCGACCAGAGCAGCGCGTAGCCGAATTGCGCCCCGGCAATGGTGTACGTGGTGATCCCGCCCGCGTCGTTATCCACATTCGACGTGATCAAGCCCGGCCCGATTACCGCCAGAAACACGGCCAGGCGCCGGCGCGTGGACCGAGTCCGCCGCATGAATTCCTTGCCGCGGTCGGCCCAGCGGGAAAGCGCGTTGGTGGTTTGTGTGTTCATAACGTTTTTCGCAGCGCGCATTTTCGAGCAAATGAATTGCTTGCGTTGCTGCCTAAAATTACTCGAACCATTCGACTAATTTAAGCCCTTAAGTGGCTTTAAAATGGGCATTTTTGCCACTTTTGGACGCTTTTTCGCACGTTTTCACAGCACGCTCGAAAACGCCCAGCGATGGGAGGGCGGGGTTTCAACCCCGCCCTAAGCCCTTTCCCATCTTCAGGGGTTTTAACCCCTGAAGGCGATACCACGGTCGATAAATCCTTCTATCATACGGGCTGCATCCCTTCCTCCATCGGGGCCAGCCCTCACTCATATCTATAATTGCGCGCGCATGCGGCTCACCACATCGTCCACGGTAATCGCCCCGATGGGATGGCTCTCGTCGTTGACCACGGTCAGGCTGCGCAGATTGTATTTGTCGAAAATCTCGAAAATCTCGTTGTCGCGGGTGTCGGGCTTGACGAAGAGCAACGGCTCGAATACAAACTCCGACATGCGCTGCTCGGCGTTCGCCAGAAGCAGCCGCGCCAGCGGAACCGTGCCGGCCAGCGCGGCGTCGCGGTTGACGAGGATGACGTTGTCGAGCTGATCCACGGGAATCTCATGGAAGCGGATATAGTCCAGCACCTCCCCGCGCGTGGCGTCTTCCCCGACCATGACGATTTCGGAGTTCATCATGCCGCCCGCAGTGTCTTGCTCGAAGCGCAGCAGTTTTTCCACCTCCTGCGCCTCGCGATGCTCCATCTCCTCCAGCACTTCCGCTGATTTTTCGGGTGCCAGGTTCTGCATCAAATCCGCGGCCTCGTCCGGGCTCATTTCCTCGAGGATGTCCGCGGCCTTGCCGGGCGCGAGCTTTTCCACCACCTGCGTCTGCAAGCGCTTGTCCAGCTCGGCGATGGTTTCCGCGGCCGTCTCTTCGTCGAGCGAAACAATGATGGATTGCCGCTCGTCGGGCGAAAGCTCTTCCATGATGTCGGCGAGATCGGCGGGATGCAGCTTGGCCAGCCTGTCGCCGGAAAGCCGCAGCTTCACCCGGCGCAGGGCGTCCGGTTCGATCAGGTTGACGAACTCCCAGCGGATTGTCTTGGGCGGGAGTTTGCTTTGGATGCGGCGAATGGCCATCGGCGAAACCACTCCCTGCAGCAGCCGCCGCACCGCCGCCGGCAGGCCCACGTCCACGTCCGTGATGCGCAACTCGGTATTGCCGTTGGTGCGCTGGTCGGCGAGGTCCACGTCGTTCACGCGGACCACCTTGCGCCCGTTGGTGTCGATAATCTGCTGGTCCAGCAGGTCCTTCCTCACCGCCAGCCAGCCTTCGTTCGGTTGGTAAAGCTCGAGAGCGGATTCCTCGGTTGTCAGTTGGACGCGGCCGGGAGTCACCGATGCGATCTGGTCGTGGCGCGCCACGAGCGGGCGGTATTGCCCGCGTCCCAGCAACAGGCGCGAGATGCGGTTCTGCTGTTCGGCCGGCACGATGAACATCTCCTTCACACGGCCTACAAAATTGCCGAGCGAGTCGTACGTCTCGGCGCCCAGGATTTCTGTCGCGTGAAGCATGGTGGCTCCTTGCTCTCTATCAATGCTTTCGAGGGACGGTTGACGCGAACCTCGTGGCCTCGCCAAATAAAAAAAGCCCGGGGCCGGAGACGCTCCCGGCCACGGGCAGAAATCCACCGCCCTGTCATTACTCCCAGCCGGGCCTCGCCTCCCTGCCCCCGTGGCCGCATTTGGCGCGGGTGCGGCGATCCACAATCAACGGAAAATCGGCCTGCCTTCGCCGGGCCCCCTCTGGCCCGGTGGGGCGATTACTGCCAGGCTCCGAATTGGACGAAAGCTCTTCCATTTCGATGCGCGTGCGCTCCCTTTGACTACTAAAGGCAGACACGATTTTTGTCAAGCGAAGAGTGCGAGTTTTACGAAATTTTTACGCCGAAAAAGCATATTTCGCGGAAAACGGCCGCGCCGGCGCCCATGCGCCGCGTAAAGTTCCCCATAGGTGGCGCGGATGTAGTCGCGAGGCGAAAAACCGAGAGCGCGGGCCACGCGGTCTATTTTGCCTGGTGCGCCCTCCAATTCCAGGAACGTGCCGATGGGCGTCTCATCCAGGTCCAGTTCGAGGCCCGGAAGCCGGAACGTCGTCCGGTATTTCTCATAGCGGAACACGGGATTAAGCCCTAGGGAGCGAAGAGCCATTGGCCAACCGCGAGGTTTGCGGATAATTAGTTCGCGTTCGAGCCTTTCTTTGTATCGCCGTGAGGGCGAAAGCAGCGGTGCCTTCGACGTCAGAATCGCGCGAAGGGGCGCGGCCTTGATTGCGTTGCCACCATATGCCAAGGGCGCCGGGGTCTCAATGCGCACCCGCAAAAGGCAGCCAGTACGGCGGAGAGAGGAATCGGATGTGTCGTAGAGCGTGTTCCGCTCGAAGACGCGGCCGCGAGACGCGGCACAGACCCGGCCGAGATCGCGGAGGAGCGCAGGCTCATCGGCGACGCGAAGCTTGACTTCGATTTTCGCGATTGGTGCGGCCGCGAGAAGGCACGCCCGAGTATAGCTCAGCCATCGCACCGCCGCGGAAGCACTGAGACGGCAAGGAACGGTGTTGCCAAACGAGAGCGCGCAACAGCATAATCGCTTCCCTGCCGGGACCGAGCGCATCCATGAACGATCAGACGACTCCGCTGATGCAGCAGTACCACGCCGCCAAGAAGCAGCATCCGGCGGCGCTGCTGCTTTTCCGCCTGGGGGATTTCTACGAGCTGTTCTTTGACGACGCGGTGGTCGCCTCGCGCATCCTGCAAATCACGCTCACCGCGCGCAACAAGGAAAAAGGCGCGCCGGTGCCGATGTGCGGAGTTCCTTACCACGCGGCTGAAAATTATATTGCGCGGCTGATTCGCGCGGGCCACAAAGTGGCCATCTGCGAGCAGATGGAGGAGCCGGGGCCCGGAAAGAAGCTGGTGCGGCGCGAGGTGGTTCGCGTGCTCACGCCGGGCACGGCGGCGTTCACATCGCTTGTGGAGCCGAAGGAGAACAATTTCCTGGCGGCCGTCGCGCGGAGCGTCGCGGCCGCCGCTGCGGCAGCGGGAGGACGCCCGCCGGCTCACCGCGCGGAAGCGAGAATCGGCCTGGCATTCGTGGATTTGTCCACGGGAGAATTTCGCTCGACCGAGTTCTCCGGCGAGAAGGCCGAGGCGCGCCTGGCCGACGAACTCGGCATCTTGCGGCCGCGCGAAATCCTGCTGCCGCGATCCGCGATGCCCACGCTCTTCCCCGAGTCGGGCGCGTCCAGTTCGGGACAACTCGAGTTTCACTCCCCTGGCGCGGTCGAAACACGCCTCGACGAGTGGATTTTCGATACCTCCTACGCAGCGCGCCTGCTCGAAGAGCAGTTTCGCGTCGCCGGCCTCGAGGGATTGGGGCTGGCCGGCCATCCGCAGGGCGCCGCGGCGGCGGGAGCTATTGTCCATTATCTGCGCGAGACATCGGCCATCAGCGCGCGCAAGCCGGAAGATACGGCGCCGACGGCGGCCGCGCGGCCCGCTGGAACAGGGCTCGAGCACCTGGACCGAATCACGTATTACGAGCAGCAGGACCACATGATTCTCGACCAGGTGACGGTGCGGAATCTCGAACTGGCGGAGCCCGCGCCGGGTGAGGACGCACGCGCCACTCTACTCGGCGCCATGGATGAAACCGCCACGGGCATGGGAGCACGGCTGCTGCGCGGCTGGATTCTGCGTCCCGAAATCGCGCTCGAGGAAATCGAGGCGCGGCTCGACGCGGTCGCGGATTTGAAGTCGCGGACCGTATTGCGCGAGGAGATTCACAGGGAACTCGAAAATATTCTGGACCTCGAGCGGCTGGCCAGCCGCGTGACGCTCGGCGTGGCCACGCCCAGGGACTTGCTGGCGCTCGGGGCGTCGCTCGACAAAATTCCATGCTTGCGAGAGTTGCTCGGAACGGAATCAGGAGCCGGCGCGCGGCTTCCGGAGTTGCGCGAGCAGTTGGACGAGATGACGGATGTCCGCGAAATCATCGCGCGCGGAATTGCGGACGCTCCCCCGGCCATGCCCAACGAGCCGGGCGTGATCCGCCCCGGCTTCCACGCGGAGCTCGACGAGTTGCGCGACACCATGAAGCATGGTCGGCAGATCATTGCGGCCATGGAAGAACGCGAGAGGAAACGCACGGGAATCGCCTCGCTCAAAATCCGCTACAACCAGGTGTTCGGCTACTACATCGAGGTGTCCAAACCGAACCTGCACCTCGCTCCCGCGGACTATGAGAGAAAGCAGACGCTTGTGGGTGCGGAACGCTTCACGTCGGGCGAGCTGAAGGAGCAGGAGCGCAAAATCCTCTCGGCCGAAGAGCGCGTGCTCGAAATCGAACGGCGGCTCTATGGGGAAATTCGCGATGCCATCGCGCGAAACGCGCCCCGGCTGCGGCGGACGGCGGCGGCCATCGCACAGCTCGACGTGCTCGTGAATTTCGCGCGCATTGCCGCGGCGCGGAATTATTCCAGGCCCGAGTTTACGGAAAGCGCCGCCGCGCCAGCGCGTCCGCCACAGATACCAAAAAGCGAGGCTCCTGGCGCGCGCGGCGAGCTCGTGATTGCCGGGGGGCGCCACCCGGTGATTGAAAAGCTGCTCGAAGAGCGGGGCGAGCGATTTGTGCCCAACGATTTGTATCTGTGCGATCCTTCGCCCTTCCTGCTGATTATCACCGGGCCGAATATGGGCGGGAAATCCACCTACTTACGGCAGACGGCTCTTGTCTCCATCCTGGCGCAGGCGGGGTCGTTCGTTCCGGCGTCGCAGGGCAAGCTGCCGCTGCTCGACCGCATTTTCACGCGCATCGGTGCGTCGGATAATCTGGCGCGCGGCCGCTCGACTTTTCTGGTGGAGATGAGCGAGGTAGCCGCGATTTTGAATACAGCCACGCCCGCAAGCCTCGTGCTGCTCGATGAAGTGGGGCGTGGGACCTCGACGTTCGACGGCCTCTCCATTGCCTGGGCCGTGGCGGAAGCGCTGCACTCGGGCGCGCGGCCCCGGACGCTTTTCGCCACGCACTACCATGAACTCACGGATCTCGAGCCATTGCTCGCGGGAGTGAAGAACGTCCACGTGTCGGTGCGAGAGGCCGGGAGCGAGATCGTGTTCTTGCGGCGTGTCGAGCCGGGGAGCGCGAACAAAAGTTACGGCATCGAAGTGGCGCGGCTGGCGGGGCTGCCGGACGCCGTGATTGCGCGCGCGCGCGAGATTTTGCGCCGGCATGAGCAGAGCGAAGAAAAGCTCGCCGGGGAGCTTTCGCCCGGAGCCGCGCCCCACGCGCCCGCGCAGACGAGTTTCACGGCGCTCGATGAATCCGTGCTCGAGGCGCTGCGTGGAGCGGATCTGGACAAGCTGACGCCGCTCGAAGCGCTCAATCTGCTGGCGTCGCTGCAAAAGCAGTTGGAATAATTTTCCGTTCGCCGTTCGCGGGCCACGAGGAGCGTCATGCGGGTGCTGGGAATCATGTCGGGAAATTCGGCAGACGGCATTGACGTGGCGCTCGTGCGCATCTCCGGCGCACCCCCGGGGATTGCCGCCACGCTCGAAGGGCATTATCACGTTCCCTTCCCCGGCCGCGTGCGGGACGCCATTCTGCGGCTTGCCAACGGCGGCGCAACCACAGCGGCGGAGGTGAGCGAGCTCGATTTTCGTCTTGGCAAGGAGTTTGCAGAGGCGGTGATCGGGGCGTGCCGGCGCTGGCGAGTGCCTTTGCAAAAGATTTCCGTAATCGGCTCGCACGGACAGACGATCCACCATCAGGGGTCGAACCTATGGTCGCGGGCCGGGTGGCGGATGGCTTCCACGCTGCAGATCGGTGAGCCGAACGTCATCGCCGAACGCACGGGAATACCGACGATCGCGGATTTTCGTCCCGCGGATATGGCTGCCGGAGGGCAAGGAGCGCCGCTCGTTCCCTTTGTGGATTACCTGCTCTACCGGCACGCGCAGCTCGGCCGCGCGGCGCTCAATATCGGCGGGATTGCTAACGTGACCGTGATACCCGCTGGCGCGCGGCCGGAAAACGTCTTCGCGTTCGACACCGGCCCGGGAAACATGATCGTGGATGCTCTGGCCGAGCGGTTCACGCGGGGCCGCGCCTCGTACGACAAGGATGCGCGCATGGCGCTCAAGGGGCGCACGATTCCGGAGCTCCTGGCGCGGCTGATGCGGGAAAAGTATCTGCGGAGAAAACCGCCGAAGACGGCGGGGCGCGAGCAGTTCGGGCACGCCTACGTGGAGCGGCTCGTGGCCTGGGGAATGGCGCACCACGCCGAGCCGGTGGATCTGCTGCGTACGGCGTCCGTGTTCACTTCGTTTTCGATTGCCGACGCCTTTCGCCGGTTCATTTTGCCGCGCGCCAAGGTGGACGAATTGATTGTGGCCGGGGGAGGCACGCGCAATCCTCTGATCATGGCGCAACTCGCGGCGGTTCTGCCGGGAATCGAAATCTCGCCCTCGAGCCGGTTTGGCGTCCCTGCGGAGGCCAAGGAAGCGTTTGCGTTTGCCGTGCTGGCGTATGAGGCGTACCACGGCCGCGTGAATAATCTGCCTTCCGCCACGGGGGCCCGGCATGCTGTCGTGATGGGAAAAAGTGTGGATCCTTTGGGCGTGAGAAAAAAGAGATGACGGCGAAAGCCGGAGGCAAGGAACAAAGGACTCCGCGATGCCCGAAAATCCCATGTGGTATATGCGCCGGGCCGCGATAGGGGCATTTTGCGCCGGGCTCGCGATGGGCGCCGTGGGTTGCGCGCGCCAGCCCGCAGGCGAGCCGGGGACGGTGAATTTCCTCATCGAGTCCGCGCCTGCAAACCTGGACCCGCGCATCGGCACGGACGCGCAATCGGAGGAACTGGATGGCCTGATATTTGATGGCCTAGTCGAGCGCGATGCGCAAATGAATGTGGTCCCCGACTTGGCCGAAAGCTGGGAGACTCCCAATCCCCTGACCTACGTGTTTCATCTTCGGCGGGGGGTAAAGTTTCACGGCGGCCGTCCGCTAACCTCGGCCGATGTGAAGTTCACGCTGGACTCCATCATTTCGGGAGCGGTGCGATCTCCCAAGCGAGGTGCGTTCCAGCTCGTCGAGTCGGTCGAGGCTCCCGATGATGCCACTGTCATCATCCGCCTGCGCGAGCCGTACGCGTCGTTCCTCTATAATGTGACCCGCCTGGCCATCGGGATCGTTCCTGAGGGCTCCGGCACGGAAGAGGCGCAGCACCCAATTGGGACCGGGCCGTTCCGTTTCGTGAGTATGTCCACGGACGAAGAGATTCTTCTCGAACGAAATCCAAATTACTTCGGGCCGCTGCCAAGTATCGGCCGCGTCCGCTTCCGGATCGTGCCGGACGCGATCGTGCGGGCGCTCGAATTGCGCAAAGGCACCGCGGACGTGGGAGGAGTGGATTCGCTCTCCCCGGACATGGTCGTGGCCCTGGCAAAACAGCCGGGAATCGAGGTCGAAGAGGGGCCCGGCACACAGCTCGCCTATGTGGCATTCAATTTCGAGGACCCCATCCTGGCCCATCGCGAGGTTCGCGAGGCTCTAGCCTATGCCACCGATCGCGTCACGATGATTCGATATCTGCTGCGCGGTCAGGCGCGGCCTGCCTCCGGCTTGCTGCCGCCGAACAACTGGGCGTACGAGCCGGACGTGAAACAGTATCCGTACGATCCCGCGCGCGCGGAGCAGTTGTTCGACGCGGCCGGATTTCCCAGGCGCGCGGACGGCGTGCGATTCCATTTGGAGTTGAAGACTTCCACGGAAGAATCGGCGCGATTACTCGGCGAAGTCCTGGCGGACGAATGGAAGCGCATCGGCGTCGCGCTCGAACTGCGCCCCCTCGAAACCGCGACCCTCCTCGCGGACGTCTCGCGTGGAAGCTTTCAACTTTATACGTTTCGCTGGGTGGGCTACACGAACAACGACCCTGATATTTTCGATTATGTGTTCAGCTCCCGGCGCATGCCTCCCCTCGGCGCCAATCGCGGCCACTACCAGAATCCGGCCCTGGATGCCCTGCTCGATCGGCAGCGCGTGGAAATGGACCGCGAGAAGCGCAAGGAGATATTGTCGGAGATTCAGAAGATGGTTGCCGAGGACGAGCCGTATATCAATCTGTGGTACCTGGACAACGTCTGCGTCCATCGCGACACGATCACGGGAATTGTGATCCCGCCGGGAGGAGATTACGGCTTTTTGGAGCAAGCGACTCTGCGGGGAACAAGCGGCTCCGCGGAGCAGCATTAGGGATGTGCTAGCATAGTTCCAATGATTCTTTCGACCACCTGGAGCGAGGCCTTTCGCGCCCTCGGGGCGCATAAACTGCGCTCGTTTCTTTCCACCCTGGGAGTGACCATCGGCACCGCCTGCGTGGTCCTCGTTGTCACCGTCTCTCTGACCGCCCGGCAGTACCTTGTGGGGCTCGTCGAATCCATGGGTTCGAATCTCGTCTATGCGGAAATGGTGCGGACCGGAGGACCCACTCCGCTCGAGGATGCACTCAGCCCGGGCGATGCCCAGGCCCTGCGCGACAACATTCCCCAGGTCGCCGAAGTGGCCGGTTCGACTCACCTCCCGACGACGGTTGATGTTGGCTCGGAGGTCTATTCCGCGAACCTGGTCGGCGTCACGGAGGATTTTGGAAAGATCCGCCATCTGGAAATATTGCGCGGGCACTATCTGGACCAGGATGAGTTCGCCACTCGAAGCAAAGTTTGCCTGCTGACGGAAGAACTGGCGAGCGAAGCCTTCCCCGCCGGCGACCCCATTGGCAAAACCATCCAGGCCGGCGAGCTCACTTTCGTCGTGGTCGGCGTCTTTCGAGAAGTGGGTTCCACGCTTGGGCTGACGGAGATTGAGCGCTATACGATTCTTGCGCCTTTTTCGCTGATTTCCTACGATACGGGGAACGACTCCTTCCTCACTCTCTACGCCCAGGCCGGCAGCCCGGATGACGTGCCTTTCGTCACTCGCCGCGTGGCGGAGATTTTGCAAAGCAGGCACCGTCCCGGGGCCAAGTACCGCGTGGAAAATTTGACCTCGCTCCTCGATGTCGTGCAGCAATATCTCGCTGGCCACGTCCTTTTCCTTGCTGGCGGTGGCATTCATCTGCATGACGGTCGGGGGCGTGAACATCATGAATATCATGCTGGTGACGGTCAAGGAGCGGACGCACGAAATCGGCGTGCGCAGAGCCGTGGGGGCGCGCCGCGGCGATATTCGCTATCAATTCCTCTGGGAGGCTATCCTGATCAGCGGAGCGGGGGCTTTGGCGGGCATCGTGGCAGGCATCGCTGTTCCGGTGATCGTGCGTCCCCTGCTGCCCGAAAATCTGAGCGTGCCTTTTTCCTGGCTCTCTGTCGTGGTGGCCTTCGCGGTCTCCTGCATCATCGGCGTCTCGTTTGGATACTTGCCCGCCAAGAGGGCTGCCGCACTCGAGCCCACGAAATGCTTGCGCTACGAATGAGAAGTTTTCCCCACGACTGGCGGCAGGCTACGAATCGAACGCCTTGCTGATTTCGGACTCCGGCAAGGCCCCCTCGCGCACCACGCTCCATTCCTCTCCGTCTATGCGCACAATGGTCGAGGCAAGCGTGGCGCCGGTGTCGCCCGAATCGAGGATGAGCGGCAGGCGGTCGCCGAGCTGCTCGAGGATCTGCCGGGCGTTGGTGCAGGAAGGATGGCCGGAGAGATTCGCGCTCGTGCCCGTAATGGGTCCGCCCGCCGCTTCGATGAGCGCCGCGGCGACGGCCGAGTCGGGCCAGCGAAGCGCCACGCGCCCGCTGTTGCCGGTCACCTTGAGCGGCAAACGGTGCGTGGCTTCGACTACCAGCGTCAGCGGCCCGGGCCAGAATTTGTTCGCCAGCACGAGAAATGCGTCGGGAATATCGCGAGCCAGCGTCACGGCCTGCTCGACCGAATTTACGAGAATCGGCAAGGCGCGCGTTTCCGGGCGGCCCTTCACTTGAAAAACTCGCTCGATGGCGGAGAGATTGAAGGGATCCGCGGAAAGTCCGTAGAACGTATCCGTGGGAATCCCGATCACGTCGCCGCGCTCGATGAAGCTCGCGGCGTACTCGATCAGATTGGGCTCCGGCGCCTGCGATGAAATTTTAAGCAGTTCGGCGGGCACATGTTCGCTCGCGGCGGGTTGCGCCGCACTCACCCGGCAACCTACCATAAGCGCCCGAGCAGAATCAAGATGCGTACAGCCGGCCCTTCTGGTCTGGGGACGTTCTCATGGGATTGGATTTGCAAAAACCGGCCGGATGCATCATCATCATTGGTCTTTGGTGGTCCCGCCCTTTTCAATTCGAGCGGGTATGGGGTGCGGCTTCAAACCGCAGCTGCAACATCTTCGAATCAACTAGGGGGAAACGCATGCGCAGGCCCGTAAGTATTGCTCCGCCAAAAGGAAAACTCGGCGTGCTCACGCCGGGAATGGGAGCGGTGAGCACCACGCTCATGGCGGGGGTGGAACTGGTAAGGCAGGGCGAATCCGTTCCCGTTGGCTCGCTCACGCAGATGGGCACCATTCGTCTGGGAAAGCGCACCGAGGCGCGTGTCCCGAAAATCAAGGAATTCGTGCGCCTGGCCGGCCTCGACGACCTCGTCTTCGGCGGCTGGGACATCTACCCGGACAACGCCTATCAGGCCGCCGCCAACGCCGGCGTGCTCAACCCACAAGACCTTGCAAAGGCCGAGAAATTCCTGAAGGGCTTGAAGCCCATGACGGCCGCGTTTGACCGCAATTATGTGAAAAATCTTCAGGGCACGAACGTCAAAAAGGGGAAGAACAAGTTCGATCTCGCCGAGCAGATCCGCGAAGACATCCGCGAATTCAAAAAGAAGAACAAACTCGACCGCCTCGTCATGGTCTGGTGCGGCTCCACCGAAATCTTCATGAAGGCGGAGGAGATTCACAAGGACATGGCCTCGTTCGAGAAGGCCATGAAGTCCAACCATCCGGCCATCGCACCTTCCATGCTTTACGCCTACGCCGCCATCAGCGAAGGCGTCCCCTACGCCAATGGCGCGCCCAACCTCACCGCGGACATTCCCGCGCTCCTCGCCTACGCGAAGGAAAAGGACGTGCCCGTTGCCGGCAAGGACTTCAAGACCGGCCAAACCCTGATGAAAACCATCCTCTCGCCGGGGCTCAAGGCCCGCATGATCGGCTTGCGCGGCTGGTTCTCCACCAATATTCTCGGCAACCGCGATGGCGAGGTGCTCGACGATCCCGGCTCCTTCAAGACCAAGGAGGAATCCAAGCTCGGCGCGCTCGAATATATTCTCCAGCCCAAAATCTATCCCGAGCTGTACGGAAATTTCCATCACATGGTCCGCATCAACTATTACCCGCCCAGCGGCGACAACAAAGAAGGCTGGGACAACATCGACATTTTCGGATGGCTCGGCTACCCCATGCAGATCAAGGTGGATTTCCTCTGCCGCGATTCCATCCTGGCCGCGCCCATCGTCCTCGACCTCGTCCTGTTTCTCGATCTCGCCAAGCGCGCGGGAATGCACGGAATCCAGGAATGGCTCAGCTTCTATTTCAAGTCCCCCATGTGCGCCCCCGAGCTTTACCCCGAACACGATTTGTTCATCCAGCTGATGAAGCTGAAAAACACGCTCCGCTGGATGATGGGCGAGGAATTAATCACTCACCTCGGCGCCGAATATTATGATTAGGCCCCTTTCAGTTCATCGCGGCGAAGGGCGCCCCATATTCAAAAAACCTATCCAAGTGATGTAAAGATTTCATAAAGATTAGAGCGCGCAGGGCTTGACGCCAATCAGTGCCTAAGGTAACCTCCCCCTCTTAATTCGCGTATATCCGTTTGCTGCACTTGATTGCAAGGGAGGAAGAATGGACCCAAAAGGTGTTCTTGAATTTGCTGCGAAAAATAACGCTAAAATTCTGGACCTGCGCTTCGTGGACGTTCCCGGCGTGTGGCAGCACGTCAGCTATCCGATCGCGGAATTGAGCCTGGATTCCTTTCAAGATGGCTTCGGCATGGACGCCAGTTCGATCCGCGGCTGGGCGCAAATTCACGAATCGGACATGCTGCTCATGCCCGACCCCAACACCGCCTTTATGGACCCCTTCCGCGACACGCCGACCATCGTCATGATTTGCGACGCCGTGGACCCGCCGACGCGCAAGCCATACGGCCGCGACGTCCGCAATCTGGCCCACCGCGCGGAAGCCTACCTCCTTAAGACGGGCCTTGCGGACCAGGCTTTCTTCGGCGCCGAAGCCGAGTTTTTCATCTTCGATAGCGTGCGCTTCGACTCGCGCGAGCAGCACTCGTTCTACTACATTGACTCCGACGAAGGCCGCTGGAATTCCGGCCGCGCCGAGCACAATCTCGGCTACCGCCCGCGCTATAAGGAAGGCTACTTCCCCGTTCCGCCCACGGACCACTTTCAGGACCTGCGCACGGACATGGTCCTGCAGATGCAAGCGTGCGGGATGGAAGTCGAATGCCACCACCACGAAGTCGCCACTGCCGGGCAAGCCGAAATTGACTTCAAATTCGACACGCTCATCAATGCGGCGGACAAGATGATGAAGTACAAATACATCGTCCGCAACGTCGCCTATCAATACGGCAAGACCGCCACCTTCATGCCCAAGCCCATTTTCTCGGACAATGGCTCCGGCATGCACACCCATCAATCGCTCTGGAACAAGGGCAAACCGCTGTTTGCCGGCGATGGCTATGCCGGTCTCAGCCAGATGGCCCTTCATTACGCCGGAGGCCTGCTGAAGCATGCGCCCGCGATCGTCGCGTTTGCCGCACCGGGAACCAACTCCTACAAGCGGCTCGTGCCGGGATTCGAAGCGCCCGTGAACCTGGCCTACTCCAAGCGCAACCGGTCCGCGGCCGTGCGCATCCCGGTATATTCGGAAAACCCCAAGTCCAAGCGGCTCGAATTCCGGCCGCCTGACGCATCGTGCAACCCCTACCTCGCGTATTCGGCCATGCTCATGGCCGGCCTCGACGGCATCGAGAACAAAATTGATCCGGGAGGCCCGCTCGATAAGGACATCTTCGAGCTTTCCGCGGAGGAGTTGGCGCATGTCCCCTCTCTCCCGGGCTCGCTCGACGAGGCGCTCGGCGCGCTTCAAAAAGACCACGCCTTTCTCACCAAGGGTGGCGTCTTCACCAAGGAGTTCATCGACCTTTGGATTGATTACAAAATGACTAAGGAAGTGAACCCCTTGCGCATGCGCCCGCACCCGTACGAGTTTCACTTGTATTACGATATCTAGCCGCGCGGTTGTCATTCTGAGTTGTATCGGGGCCGGGGCCGAAGGGCTTCCGGCCCTGTCGTTTTCCGGGGGGCCGCGCGGAATTGACCCGCTGAAACCGGCCCTGTAGTAGAATCAATCCATGAGGAAGACGCACTTCCGAAAGTTCGTTCTCGTCGGTGCCGTCGGTGTCGTTGCTGTCGCGCCGTGCTTTGGCGAAGATAAGAAACACGTGGAAGTACGGCAGCCCACACCCGAGCCGCAGCTGTCATACAACGTCGCGGGAACTGCCACTGTTCAGACGGTCCGCTTCCTTTTCGATGAAATGAATCTTTGCGGGAACTGGCCCCGCAAGTAGGGCGTGCGAGTATAGCGAAAAGGGCCGCGGACTGGGGACCCACCTTTTAATCGTTTCCGAACACAGCAGGCCTGGCTGGCTGCGCCGGGCCAAGACGGCCAGCCTTAAATGAAGAGTTCTTCGTCTTGCGTAGTGGCATCCGGGGCTGCCTGGCGGCGCCCGCGGAACATATCAAGCCCGGCCTTCAATCCTTTGAGCACGGCGGACACCTGCCGCACCGGTTCCCATACCGTGCTGCGGACCTTCGATCCCGCCTCTTCGATCACTTCCAGCGTGCCCGTAAGGATATGGTCGGCCCGAACCACTTGGATACGCAGCCGCTCGACGGCATCGCTGAATACGCGGTCCACTCTTTGCGCCTGGCCGCGGGCCACGTGCGAGATTTCCGCGGCGTCGCTCATCACGCTCGCGATGCGCTCTTCCGAATCTTCCAGAATGCGGCTGGTGCGAAGAAGAATCGGGTCTATCCGGGCCTGGAGTTGAGACGCCATGCGCGTGAATCGCTCGGCCGTATCGCGCATCACGGCGAACATCGCCGCAAGGATCACCATCTGAACGACGATCGCCACTGCCGCAATGAAAATAAATGCGTCGAGCCAGCCGGACATCCACGCTCCTTCGAGAACCTAGGAAACTTTCGCTTCCCGCTTGTAGGTCTGCTTACCCGCGTCCACCGCCGAAGAGAGCGCGTCCTTCTGCCGGGACATGATTTCCTTGCTGCGCTCGATCAGGTCCTCGGCGCGCTCGCGAAGCTCCCGCGCCTTCTTCTGCGCGTACTCCTTGCCTTCGTCGGCCTTGGCGGAAAGATACTCCCGCGTCTCTTCGCCGGATTTCGGCGCGAATAGAATTCCTACCAGCGCGCCGATGCCCAGCCCTACCAGGAAAAAGCTCACTCTCGATCCTACGCTATCGCTCATGTTGCACCTCCCGATTCCACCCTAGCATAGCATTCTGCCGCGGACAACGGTACCCCTCAAGGCAGTGGCGGGTCAGTTTCCGATAATCCGGCTCATCGTCCACTGCAGCACATTGCGAATGGAGATTCCAGCCGCACCGTGGTTTTGCGGAGGGCAGTCCTGCAATGTATACTCCCGCGAAATGATTCGAGCCTCGCGGAACCGGCGCGACCACCGCCTGAAAAGCACGAAAGCTCGCGATTCGAATCCTCGCGTTCCCATACTCGACGGGGGCCCGCAGCAGGAGCCGCTCACACCCATTGTTCCCCCGGAAGCGGCCTACAACTTTTGGCCGGTGGCCGTCATCTGCGCCACGGCCTGCCTTTCTCTCGGAATCGTGCAATTCGTCGGCAGCGAAGTCACCTACTTGCACTTTTTTCCGCTGAATCCGTATGTTGTCGACCCCTATTGGGTGCTTCGACTCAAGGCTTGGTGGGTCGCATGGATCATCGTCGGCTTTCTCGCGCTGCCCGCGGCTCTGATCGCGCTGTGGCCCGGCCTGCGTCTCCGCGATTGCAATCTTTCCTGGCGCGGATTTCGCGAGCATTTCTGGATTTATGTCGGCCTATACGCCGCAGTGTTTCCCGTAATTTACTTTGTGTCTTGGACGCCCGCCTTCTATTCCTTCTACCCCATGTACGCTCAGGCCGGCCGTTCTTGGACGGACCTGTTCCTTTGGGAGAGTCTGTATGCGGGCCAATTCGTCGCTCTCGAGTTTTTCTTCCGCGGCTTTCTTGTCGGCGGACTCGGGAAGCGCATCGGTATCCTGGCCGTCCCTGTGTCCGTGATGCCCTACATGATGCTCCATTTCACCAAGCCCTGGCCCGAAGCATCCGCCTCGGTTGTCGCCGGGTTCGTTCTCGGTTGGCTGGCGTGGAAGACGAAATCCATTTGGGGAGGTGTCTGCATTCACTGCGCCGTCGCCGCCTCGATGGACCTCCTGGCCCTCTCTCACAAGGGACAACTTCCCTGGCTCCACGGATAAATTCCCGCCGCAGCAGGCCAGCGAAGAAGCGAAGAGAGAATTTCACAAAGAATGGAAAAGGCGCCCCGATGAAGTTCCTCGGGACGCCTTTTCGTTTCCCTGCCGCCAGTGAGAGAGAAAAACTCTTTTAATGGGCCACGTGGAGATCGTGTACGCCGGAAACAAGATACACGGCGGTGGCCAGCGATTGCGGCACCCACCACGAGTGGCGCTCGAAATTATTTTCGCTGCGCTGCATCTTGTGACTCGCGTAATCGAGCAGCAGGGGGCCAATCTGAGACACGGCGTAAATGGCGTTGGAGTTCGCCACGGGCCGCAGAAAGGGGTCATCCTCATGAGCGCCATGCGAAACAGCGTCGCGCGTGGCATAGGCATCGAAGGCTGCCGCGCCATGTTCGGCGATTGCCAACATCAGCCACTTCCTGCGCGAGGGTAGCGATTCGACGTCGATGTGAACCGGCTTCCCCAGCGGAGGCTCCGGAACGGTAATGCTCGAAAGTGATGTGTCCGCCGACGTGTCCAGATTGTCCGCGTGCAGGGAGTCCGCCGAAGCTTGCGCGGCCGGATGAACAGGCGCCGGATTGACAGGCACATTCGCGGTCGCGGGGACATCGGCGCTTGCAAGAAGAGCTCGTGGAGCAGGGCTGCTCGGCGCGGTGACCGATATCGGCGCCTGCACCGCCGTGTCCACCGTGAACACTTGTGCAACCGGCGTTATCTGGAACAAGAGTGCGGCGACGGCGAGCATCATAAAGGGTCTCTCCTGTGCTGCTTTCAGAGGTGAGGAATGCAGGTCTAGTACCATGTAGTTGTCTTGCTAAGCCTCTTATTTGCAATAGATGGAAGAACCGCGAAAATGTGCCCGAGAGGAATAGTCCTTCCACGTACCCTAGGAGTGGAAGAAGTATTCCACTTTTGGCCCTTCTAGTGTGCTAGAGCCTTTGAGGCCCTTGACTGGGACATGGAAAGGCAACCAGGCAGAAAAAGCTGTGGTATGGTAGCCGCCGGCTTAATTCATTTCGCCCATTTTCGCGGTTCTGCCGTGAAGCTCCACTTCACGGTGATACCTCGAGGGCTCGGAGGAGCAAAGCGATGCGCGCGAGCGGAACGAACGTCGGAAGCACACCCGGGTTTACTCTCAGAATCGTTTTTGGCTTGGCGGCGTTGTTCGCGGCTGTCACCTGGGGGAATCCAGCCGCCATGGCCTCGGCCGGCGACCCCGTGATCGTCACCGAAAGCGGACGTCTGCAGGGAACCGTCGGCACGGATACGATTGAGTACCTCGGAATTCCTTACGCCGCGCCGCCGGTCGGAATGCTGCGCTGGATGCCGCCGCAGCCCTTTGGGAAATGGACGGGAATTTTCGAGGCCACGACATTTGGCAGCGAGTGCCCGCAGGCCGGCACGGGCGGCGCGGTCGCGGGCGTTGAAGATTGTCTCTTCCTCAACATCTATACGCCCCTTGGGAAGAAGACGGTCAAGCCCCACGATCGCGCGGTGATGGTCTGGATCCACGGCGGCGGGCTGACCAAAGGCGCTGGCAGTGATTATGACCCCACGCCTCTCGTCGAGGGAGGCGACGTCATCGTCGTCACCATCAACTATCGCCTCGGGATGCTGGGCTTCTTCGCCCAGCAGGCGCTCGACGAAGAAGGCCATCTGGCCGGCAATTACGGCTTCATGGACCAGCAATTCGCGCTCGCGTGGGTGCAAAGGAATATCGCGGCTTTCGGCGGCGATCCCAGTCGCGTGACCATCTTCGGGGAATCCGCCGGCGGCCTCAGCATCTACAGCCAACTGGCCTCACCGCTGGCGGCCGGCCTTTTTCAGCGGGCCATCGCTCAGAGTGGAGCGTATGCGGGCTTCTCGCCGGACTATCGCGTCCAGATTCTTCCCATCGCGGTGGCCGAGACGACCGGTAATCCTCCTTTAGTGGAATCGGGCGCCGCCTTGGCTGATGCGGTCGGATGCACCAGCCAGACAACAGCATGTTTGCGCGCTGTGGATCCCACTGTGATGATCCCTGTGGAGGGCACGGCTTTTCCGACCGTCGACGGAACGCTGCTGACGGAGACGCCTGGGGCGGCCTTCGACAGCGGCAACTTCAACCGGGTGCCGGTGATCACCGGGACCAATCATGACGAATACCGCTATTTCGTGGCCACCGACTTCGTGCTTCCGGTGGCCAACTCGCAATACGATAGCGTGTTCAGCACGGTATTCCCGTCCGATGCGTCGACCGTGGAGGCACAGTATCCGCTAGGTACAAGTCCACCGGTCAACGGGGCCGAACTTCAACTGGCCGCCGCGGGCACCGACGGCATCTTCGCGTGTACTGCGCGCCGCGCCACGATGGGGCTGGCGCAGTTCGTGAGGGTCTACGCCTACGAGTTCAACGACGAGAACGCCCCCGGGCCCACTATCAAAAATCTGAACTTTCCCCTGGGCGCCTACCACGGAGCGGACGTGGAATACCTCCTCAACCGCAATGGAGTGCCCGCCCCGTTCACGGCCGACCAGCAACTGCTCTCGCAGGCGATGATCAGCTACTGGACGCACTTCGCCAAAAAGGGCAATCCGAATTCTTCGGGTCAACCCCACTGGGACCCCTATGTTTCCGCGATCGACGATCGCCAGTCGTTCGTGCCGCCTACGCCAGGGGTCGAGTCGAACTTCGACACGTTTCATATGTGTAGTTCGTTCTGGGACGGCCTCTGAGCGGCCAGTTCGTTGTGTCCGGGGCAGGATGGGCATACGATGCGCGAAGCATAGGTTCCGATCAGAAATTCCGGGTGAATT
>CAWCPO010000009.1:0-30533 GCA_963797345.1 uncultured Acidobacteriota bacterium
GCGCACGCACACGATCCGCTACGATCAGCCGATGGCTGTCGCCGAGCAAGAGCTGCCGGTGCTCTTGCCCGAGCTCGAGGATTTCAAGCCGGGGGGCGACCCCTCCGGCCCGCTCGCTCGCGCGGTCGACTGGCGCTTCTTCCAGAGGGACGGCGCATGGTTCGCGCGCGAGACCAACACCATGCCGCAGTGGGCCGGCTCGTGCTGGTACTACCTCAGGTTCGTCGACCCCGCGAACGACAAGCGCCTGTTCGATCCGGAGGCCTACGCCGCGTGGATGCCGGTCGACCTCTACGTGGGCGGCAGCGAGCACGCCGTGCTCCACCTCCTGTACGCGCGCTTCTGGCACAAGGTGCTGTTCGACGAGGGCATCGTGAAGGACAGCGAGCCCTTCGTTCGGCTCGTGCACCAGGGCATGATCCTCGGCGAAAACGGCGAGAAGATGTCCAAGGCGCGGGGCAACGTGGTCAATCCCGACGACGTGGTGCGCGAGTACGGCGCCGACGCCCTCAGGCTCTACGAGATGTTCATGGGGCCCCTCGAGCAGGTCAAGCCTTGGCAGACCAGCGCGATCCAGGGCGTCAGCCGGTTTCTCGATCGGGTGTGGGCGCTGGGGATCTCCGAGCTGTCGGACGGCATCGACCCGGACACCGAGCGACTCGTGCACAAGACGATCCGCAAGGTCACCCAGGACATCGAGGCGATGCGGTTCAACACCGCCGTCAGCACCATGATGATCCTGGCGCGCAAGCTCGGCGAGAAGCCTGCTGCGCCCCGAGCGGGCGTCACGGCGCTGGTCTTGCTCGTCTCGCCGTTCGCTCCGCACATCGCGGAGGAGCTCTGGCAGCGTCTCGGCCACACCGAATCGCTCGCCTACGCGGCCTTTCCGACCTACGACGAGAGCCTCTGCAAGGACGAGTTCGTGGAGGTCCCGGTCCAGGTCAACGGCAAGCTCCGAGCGCGCATCACCGTGCCGGCGGACGCCGGCGAGGCCGAGGTGCGAGCGATGGCGGAGGCGGAGCCGAACGTGCAGACCCACCTCGCGGGCAAGACCATCGCGAAGTTTCTCTACGTGCCCGGCAAGATCGCCAATCTGATCGTGCGCTGAGCGGCCATGCGCCGCCTTGCGCTCGCGCTGTCGCTCGCCGCCGCGCTCGGCGGGTGCGGATACAGGCCGCTCTACGGCGCGTCCGAGCGTCTCGCCGTGGTTTCGGCGGCGCCGCTGGTGGTAGACGCCGCGCTCGTCACGGAGGTCGAGGCGGGCGTGCGTGCGGAGCTGGCGCGGGCAGGGGCGCTTCGCTCCGGGCGTGGCTATCCGCGCGTCGTGGTCGAATTGCTCCGGGCCGACACCGCGAGCGAGGGGATCGCCGCGCAGCCGGGCGCGGTACCGCTCGCTCGGGGCACCCGCACGGGGCTCGTGGCCCGGGCGTGGCTCGAGCGCGGCCCGTCCGAGCCTCGCGAGCGCGACACGGGAGATGTGCGGGTGACCGAGGTGATCGAGGCCGCGCGCGATGCCCGACTCGAGGCGCTGCGCTCGGACGACGCCGGCCTGGCGGCCGCCAGGCGCCTCGGAGGCAGGCTCGCGCGCACCATCTTGGGCCAGCCCCAGGCCCCGGACGAGGCACTGTAACGTTTTGTGCGCTCGCTAAGGCCAGCGCAGAGGCGAAAGTGTGGTAGCTTCCGTGGCAATGATCACTGTCGGTTGCGCGGGCTTCCCCGTTCCGGCGACCCGTTATTTTCGCGAATTCGCCTTCGTCGAAGTTCAAGAGACACACATCGGTACGCCCGGGCCGGGCACGATCCGGCGCTGGCGCCGTGAGGCACCCGAGGGTTTCGAGTTCGCGCTGCTCGCGCCGCGTGAGGTCGGGCAGGAGGGCTTCCGGGATGGAAAGGTCGTGGAAACGGCCATCAAGATGCTCACAGGGGTCGCCAAGGAGCTCGAGGCGAAGACCGCGGTGTTCATCGGTCCGCCCGAGTTCACCGCGACCCGACCGAACAAGGCCGCGCTCACGGAGTTCCTGATCGGGGCGCGCAAGCACTTCGATCGCGTGATCTTCGAGCCGTCCTCGGTCTGGGATCCGGACGACGCAGACGCGCTGGCCGCCGACGCCGGAGCGCTCGCGGTCCGCGATCCGCTGTCCCACGGCCTGTCCAAGAAGTCGGTGGCGTACTACCGCTTGCCCGGGCCTGCGGGCCACAAGTCCCGCTACGAGGATCCCGCCATCGAGCGGCTCGCGGAGATCGCCAAGCGAGCGACGCACAAGGACGCGACCTACGTGTTTACCAACGTCGACATGTTCGCGGACGCCAAGCGCTTCAAGAAGGCGATGAAGCTCTAGGACCCACAAAACGCGCGACGCCGTCCCCCCGAGGGAACGGCGTCGTACGGGTCAATCAGGGATCAGCCGCCGTCGCCGGCGACCGTGCAGTCGGTCTCGCAGCCGTCCGGCGCGGGGGTGCCGAGGCAGTTGACGATGTCACCGGCGGCGGGCACCGAGCCCGCTTCCTGGACGCAGGATTCCAGCGCGGCGGTGGTGCTGCCGGCGGTCTGGAAGCAGGTGACGAATGCGGCGTACGCGGTCACGCACGCAGCGTCGGCCGCGCAGGTGGTGGTCGGATTCACGCCTGCTGTATCGCACTTGGCGCTCGCGAGGCACGCGTCGCAGGCCGCGGTGATGGTCTGGAGCACCGGGGTCGACGAGTCAACGTCGGTCGTCCCGCCGCCGCCCACATCGGTCGTCCCGCCGACCAGGATCGTCCCGCCGGTGTCGCCGGTCGAGGTCCCCGACGAGCTGCATCCCGCGGCGACAAAGCCCACCATCGCTGCGGCTGTCCAAAGCATGGAAATTTCCGTCATGATTTTTCTCTCCCGGTCACGCGGCTAAGCTCGCGACCACTCCGTTGGTCTGTCGTGCCCCTGGTCGATTGGTTCCTGTATGGAGCCAGACGCCCGGCCGCATGGCGACCGAATATTACGCTCTATCTCACGATCTCTCGCAAAGAGTCAATTCTGGAACCGTCTGGAACGGATTGCCTTTCGGATTCCAATCACGCCCGATTGGACGGTGCCCGGCCGCTACGCATTCACTGCCGCCGTCCGGCGGCGCAGGATCATAGCCGCGAGCCCGGCCGCGGCGAGCCACCAGGGAACATCGCCCCAGAGCTCGTAGCCGGTCTTGGCGCCGCGCAGCCAGCGCACGGTCGCCTGCACGGTCTCGGGGCGGAACGTGCCTCCGTGGGCGATCGTGCGCCCCACCGGATCGATCACTGCGCTCACGCCGCTGTTGGTCGATCGCACGAGGAAGCGCCGGTGCTCGATGGCGCGCATCTTGGCCAGCGCCAGATGGATCCAGGGCTCGGTCGTGTCCCCGAACCAGGCGTCGTTCGTCAGGTTCACGAGCAGGTCGGGCGAGGCGTGCGATACCGCGCGGTTCACGAAGCTCGGGATGATGTCCTCGTAGCAGACCAGCGCCGTGACCGGGTGACCGAGCACGCTCAAGGGTTCGATCGATTCACCGGGGCTCAGCCGACCCGAGTTCGGCGACCATTGGTAGAGCACCGGGAAGGTGTCGCCGAACGGCAAATACTCGCCGAATGCCAGCAAGAACTGCTTGTCGTAGCGGCCGGTGGTGCGCCCCGATGGGTCGGTCGACAGGGCGACGTTGAACGCGCGGCCGTACGAGGAGCGCCGATCGTGCAGCACGGCGCCGAAGATCGCGGAGACGCCCAGCCGGCGGGAGAACAGGCGCCCGACGTATGCGTCGTAGTCGTCCGCGGGGATGTTCTGCATCACCGCCGCCTCGCTCCACACCACGAGCTCGGCGCCCTTGTCCTTGAGCTCTCGGGTCATCCGGAGGTGACGTTGGAGCGACTCGTTGCGCTCGTCGGGCGCCGGCACGAGCGGCATGTCGCCCTGCACGATGCCGACGTTCAGCGGCTCGGCCGACGACACGCGACGGTCGACCTGATGGATGCGCACGGCGCCGTACGCGACGGCGACGATGGGCACCGTGAGCGCCGCGGCGACCAGGCGATAGGGCACCCGGCGGTGCTCGAGCCGTGCGAGGAGCCACTCGGCGATGCCGAGGCTCGGCGCCGCGAGCACGAGCCCGACGAGGTAAGGGCCTCCGAGGTCGGCGGCCTGGGAGAGCAGCGGCACCGTGTGCGCGGAGGCGCCGAAAAACCACGGGAAGAGCAGCGGGTAGGTGAGCTCGCTCGTGGCGAACGCGAGCGCGAAGACCGGCGTGCGCGGCCAGCCTTTGCGGCGAGCGAGAGCGTAGAGCAAACCGCACAGGCCGATACGGCCGCCCTGGTACGCGCACAGGATCGACATGAACAGCACGCACACCGGCCCGGGGAAGCCGCTGAACGTGCGCAGCATCCCGTAGAGCCAGTAGAAGCCGAGCATGTTCATCGTGAAGCCGGCGATGAGCCCGATCACGAGGCCGCGCTTGGGCGACTGACCCTCGAGCGCCACGCAAAGAGGCGCGAGCGCGACCAGAGAAAGCGGCCAGAGATCGATGCCCGGGAAGCCGAGGAAGTAGAGCAGTCCGGTCAGAAGGGCGAGCGCGTACGCCGCGCGCGGGCCTAGCGGCAAACGCGAGAGCTGGGCGGCAGCGGAGGCGGCGGGAGCTTGGGGCGCAGAGTCAGGCACCCAACAGCTTTTGCACCTTCTTGACCAAGTCGTCGATGACGAAAGGCTTGGTGATAAACTGCCGGACGCCGAGCTGCATGCCCGTGATCACGTCCGAGGGCGTCCCTTTTGCGCTGAGGAAGATCACCGGGATCGCGCGGCTCTGGGGCAGCAGCCTCAGCCGCCGCACGAAGTCGAACCCGTTGAGCTGAGGCATCATCACGTCGCAGAGGACAAGGTCGAGGGGGGGCGGACGGCTGACGCGCGCCAGAGCCTCGGAGCCGTCCTGCGCGGTCTCGACCTGGCAGGTGGAGCGCAGCGCGGTCTGCAGCAGGCGGCGGATTTCCGGATCATCGTCGACCACGAGAACCCGCTTGGAGCTTGCGGAAGGTGGCGGGCCGGGAACCATTCGTCCATTGTGGCATGTCTTGCCCGGTCCAGGCAGCGCCGTGACGCGCGGGCCTCGACGATTGCGCGCTTCGCTTGGGCGTCCGGCGGGTTCTACGCTAAGACTTGGTGGACGCTCGCATGGCACGCATCCTCCATATCGAAGACGACCCTGGCAACCGGCTCCTCGTGCGCAAGCTCTTGCAGATGGCCGGTCACGAAGTGACCGAGGCGGCCGATGGCCTCGAAGGCGTGAAGCTCGCGCTGGCGGAGCGGCCGGATCTGGTGCTCGTGGATCTGAACCTGCCTGGGCTCGACGGTTACGAGGTGACGCTCCGGCTGCGCGGCGAGGCCGAGCTGCACGGCATTCCCATCGTGGCCATCACCGCCGAGGGCGACCGGGACACGAGCCTCGCGGTGGGGTGCGACGGGTTTTTGCAAAAACCGATCGACGCGCGGGAGTTCGCCCAGGAGGTCGAGGGCTACCTCCGAGGTCGCCGCGAGCTCTCCAGCCCGGATCTGATGGGCGAACGGCTGCGCGCTCAGAGCCACCGGATTGTCGCGCACCTCGAAGAGAAGGTCGCGGAGCTGTCCAAGGCGAACGGACGTCTGATCGAGCTCGATCGCGGTCGCAAAGAGTTCTACCGCAACATTTCGCACGAGCTGGCGACGCCCATGACCCCCATCGTGGGCTACCTGAAGCTCCTGATCGACGAGGAGCTCGGTCCGGTGAACACGGCCCAGCAGAAGGCCATGCGCGCGATGGACGATTGCGTGCGGCGGCTGCGCGCGCTCATCGACAACCTGCTCGACGTGAGCGGGCTCGAGAGCGGGATCATGAAATTCGTGCATCGAGAGTACGATTTTCTCGACACCACGCGCCGGGCGCTCGCCAAGTTGGCTGACCGGCTGGCGGAGCGCCGGGTCACGCTGGTCGAGGAGATGCCGCGCGGGCCGCTGCCGGCCTTCGGCGATCCGGAGCGGCTCACCCGCTCGATGACCCAGCTGCTCGACAACGCCGCGAAGTTCACCCCCCAGGGGGGCATGGTCGGCGTGCGCGTGCGGCGCCTCCCGAACGGCGACTACGAGCTGTGCGTGGCCGACAGCGGAGCGGGTGTGGCCCCGGAGCGGGCGGGCAGGCTGTTCGAGCCGTTCTACCAGGTCGACGGCTCGCCCACGCGCCAGCACGGCGGGGTCGGGGTCGGGCTCGCAATCGCCCGCCGTATCGCCCGCGGCCTCGGCGGCGACATCCGGTTCGAGTCGCCGTCCAAGGAGCCGATCGAGGGCATCTTCTTCAAGGGGGCCGCGTTCTTCATCACGGTCGCCCCGACCGCTCCAGCGCCGGTTCCGGAGTCGCACAGAGGGTAAGGCGCCAAGGTGACCGCGAGCGTCTACCTCGACTGGAATGCGACCACGCCGCCCCATCCGGACGTGGTGCGCGAGATGGCGGACGCGGCCCGCGATTCGTGGGGCAACCCGGCGAGCGCGCATCGGGTCGGTCGCTGGGCCAAGGCGAAGGTCGAGCGCGCCCGGGAGAGCCTCGGCATGCTACTCGGCTTCTGCGCTCGGGACATCGTCCTGACTTCGGGAGGAACCGAGGCGAACAACCTCGCGCTGGTGCGTCCTTTCGAGCGCGCGGATGGCGCCGACCGAGGGGTGCTGGTGACCAGCCGGCTCGAGCACCCCTCGAATCGTGCAGGTGGCCGAGCAGCTCGCCCGTCGCGGCGTCGAGGTAGTGTGGCTCGAGGTCGGGCCCTCTGGGCTGGTGGAGCCCGATGTGCTCGAGGCAGCGCTCCGAACGCTCGCATCCCGGCGCCCGGTCCTGGTCGCGGTGCAGGCGGTCAACCACGAGACCGGGGTGATCCAGCCGATCAATCGGATCGCCAACGTCGCGCACGCGCTGGGGGCCGAGCTGCACGTCGACGCGGTGCAAGCGGTGGGCAAGCTCGAGCCTTGCGCCTGGCTCGGAGCCGACACGATCAGCGTCGCGGCGCACAAGCTTCGCGGGCCCAAGGGGGTCGGGGCGCTCGCGCTCCGGGCAGGGCTCGCGCCCGTGCCGGTGCTGCGGGGAGGCGCTCAGGAGCGAGGCTTTCGCCCCGGGACCGTCGACCCCGCGGCGCTCGCCGGGTTCGGCCTGGCCGCCCAGCGCGCGGGCTCGGGGCCGGCACGCTACGAAGCGCTGGCCCCGCTGCGTGACCGGCTGGAGGGCGCGATCATCGATCATGCCGCGCGCTTGGGCAGGGTCGTCGCGAGAAACGGCAGCGGACCTCGGGTGCCGCATGTGTCAAACCTTCGGGTCGAAGGCTGGGCTGGCGACGAGCTGGTCGCGGCGCTGGATCTGGAAGGCGTCTGCATCTCCGCCGGCACGGCCTGCGCTGCGGGGACGCCCGAAGCGTCGCGCGTGATCGCCGCCATGTGCGGTGCGAAGGTCGCTCGCGAAGCCATTCGGATCTCGCTCGGCGAGGAGACCACCGCAGCCGAGGTCGAACAGGCGATTTCGGCGTTCGGTCGCGTACTTGGCCGCAAGCCTTCCACTGCGTGAGGGATCGCTTGAGCAGGTCGGTCGAACCCGCGATCGACGCATCAGAGAGCGCGCCTCAAGCGCTCGACAATGTTCGGCTTTGTGATCTCGCGAGCGGGCCTGTTGCTCGTTCCATTCAATGGAATGCAACAGCGCAAAGAACTTGCCGGATGTTCAGGGGTGCTGAAAAGCTGATCTGATGCCTGAGCTTGTTCTGTTTAAGCTTACGATATATTTGACAATATCGTCGCATCGCTCTTGGTACGCGCAAGCCTCGGCGGCCACGGCGTAGGGGCCGAGGCCCGGCGCGTCGAGCGGCGGAGGGCCTGCTCGCCACCCGTGGAGGCGGGCCGAGGGATCGCGTCGCGTAGGCAGCGGCAAGAGCGGCCGCGCGGCGTGCGCCATCGCAACCGCCGTCGGCAGCGCGGCCATCGCGAGCAAGCCATAGAGACGCGCGCCTCGCCACCGAGCGGCGCAGACCGAGCAGGCGACGATCACGGGCAAGCCCACCGGTAGCCACCAGTTGGCTTCCACCGCCTGCGCGCGCGCGGATGCCGAGAGCACGAGCAAGAGGGCGAACGCCCCCGCCGTCCAGCGGTAAATCGGAGCGACCCGACCGAGCGAGCGCGCTGCGGTCCATACGACCGGCGGAGAGAACATCAAGACGAAGGCGGCGGCGGATGCCAGAGCCGCGCCCAGCGCGGACGCGATCTGGGGCGGCCTCGCGCCCACGAAAGCGTGCACGAGCTGGAAACGCAAACTCGGGCCGAGCGCCGGGGCGACCAGGGCGAGCGGCGCGAGCCACAGGGCGGCGCCGAGGCAGGCGCTCACCCAGGTCAGCCCCCTGCGCCGCCGATCGATGGCGACCGAAGCTGCCGCCAGCAGGGCCGCGGGCACGACCGTGATCTTGCCGAGCGCGCACGCCGCTACCACGAGCGAGGTCGCGATGCTGAAGCGTATGGGCCTGACGGGGGTAGCCGCCCAGGCGAGCGCGGCGGCGAGGCCGAGCGCGGCGGGCACGTCGGGCGTGAACACGAAGCCGCCGGCTGCAGGCAGCAGGAGCCAGGTACAGAGGAAGGTCGCGATCGCAAAGGCCCTGGGACCGGAGCCCTCGGTGGCCTGCCGCGATGCGAGCCGACCGATGGCCAGCGCCGCGGCAGCGGAGAGCAGGATGGCAGGCAGCCGGACCCTGAGCTCGAGCGGCAGCGCGGTCGCTCTCGCCATCCACCCGAGCAGCCACGGGACGAGCGGGGGGTGGTCGGGGATCGGGCCGAAGCGAGACGCCGCCAGGTAATACGCCTCGTCGGGCGACAGGTCGGTCGCGATCGCGAGCCCGACGTGCAGCGCGAGAGCGACCGCGACGATGCCGAGCGGCGACCCGAGCGCCGCTCCCAGGCGCGAGCCCAACCGGCGGCGCGGGGAGAGCTGGCGGATGAACGAGTGGATGGGATCGGCTTCGGGCGGAGCCAGCCCGACCCGCTCCTCTTGCGCTAGCACCCGAGCTCGGTGCCGACCGCGCGCGCTGCTGCCACGAGCGGCCCGTTCGGATCGATCAGCTTGCTGTTTCCGATCGCTTCGCTGATCGGGACCGAGTCGATGGCGGTGCCGTGCAGGCAGACCACCCGGCCGTACGCCCGGGCCTGGCACAGATCGGCCGCGTGCACGCCCATGCGCGTGCCGAGGACCCGATCGAACGGCGTCGGCGAGCCGCCGCGCTGCAGGTGGCCGAGCACGGTGACCCGGATCTCGTGCGGCAGATCCGCGGCGATGAGCGCTTGCATCAGCCGGTCGCCGGCGCCGCCGAGCTTGGGAAGGTGTCCGGCGCTTCCCGCTTCGGTCACGGCGAACTCGCCGCCGACGGGCCGCGCCCCCTCGGAGATCACGACCACCGTGAAGTGGATCCCGAACGACTCGCGCTCTTTGATCTTGGCCACGATGCGTCGCACGTCGTACGGCATCTCGGGCAAGAGGATCACGTCGGCGCCGCCAGCGAGCCCCGCGTGCATGGCGATCCAGCCCGCGTAGCGCCCCATGACCTCGACGATCATCACCCGGTCGTGCGCAGCGGCGGTGGACTGCAAGGCGTCGATCGCCAGGGTCGCGTTGCGGATCGCGCTGTCGAACCCGAAGGTGTAGTCGGTGGCGGCCAGGTCGTTGTCGATGGTCTTCGGGACGCCGACGCACGGGATGCCGAGCTTGGCGAACATGCTCGCGTGGGTCATCGTGCCGTCGCCGCCCGCGAGCACCAGCACATCGATGCCGAGCTTCTGCAGCCGCTCGACCACCAGGCCCGACACGTCCCGATCCTCGCGCGGGCCGCTCATCTTCTTGCCCGGGTAGTGAAACGGGTTGGCGCGGTTGGAGCAGCCGAGGATGGAGCCTCCCACCGCGTAGATCCCTCGGACATCGGGGATCTGAAGGCGGCGCACCCGCGGCTCGGGCTCGATCAGCCCCTCGAAGCCGTCCTCGCTGCCGAACACCTCGATGCCGAGCTGGGTCGAGCGATGGACGAAGCCGCGCAGGACCGCGTTGAGGCCGGGCGCGTCGCCGCCGCCCGTCAGGATGCAAGCCCTCTTGGGGGGGGCGCCCGAAGCCGCGGGAGTGGAGGGGGAGGGTGACAAGATGTCCCCGTTTTACTCCACGGCGCGCTCGCTGGGAACCGCACGCTGGCGCAGGGCCTCGTAGAGCGTGATCGCCGCCGCGACGCTGGCGTTCAGCGACTCCACGGGCCCGCGCATCGGCAGCCGGGCTCGCTTGGCGCAAGCCGAGCGGACCGATTTTCGCAGGCCCGAGCCCTCCGAGCCGATCACCAGCACCACCGGGCCGGTCAGATCGAGCGCCGACAGCTCGTCGTCGGCCGAGGGGTCGAGCGCCACGGTCAAAAGCCCCGCGGCCGAGAGCGTGCGCAGGGCCGATACGAGCGACGGCACCCGGCATAGCGTTGCATGCTCGATGGCGCCAGCGGACGCGCGGAACGTGGCGGGCGATAGCGGCGCCGACGCGTGCTCGGCCCACACGATCGCGTCGGCGCCGAGCGCGACCGCGCTGCGGATGACCGCGCCGAAGTTCTGGGGATCCTGGACCTCGTCCAGCGCGATGAACAGCGAGGTGGGCCCGAGCACAAGGTCGTCCACCGACACGAGCTCCAGGTCCGGCACGAGCGCCATCACGCCCTGGTGACGGCCACCCTGGGCGCGCTTGTCCAGGTCGCGGCGTGTCAGAAGCTCGACCGTGACGCCCTGATCGCGGGCAAAGCGGGCGACAGCCTCGAGCTGCGGGCGGTCGCCCTGCTCGATGAACACCCGCTCGAGCTTGCTTCCGTGCGCGCGGATCGCCTCGCGCACAGGCTGCAGTCCGAAGATCATCCGCATGTCAGACGCGCCTCTCGGAGAGCGCCTGGGCGATCTCCCTATCGATTTCGCGGGCGGCGGCGGCCGGATCGGCCGCGTCGCGGATCGGGCGGCCGACCACGAGCAAGTCGGCGCCGCTGTGGATTGCGCTCGAGGGGGTCGCGACCCGCTTCTGATCGCCGAGGCTCGCGCCCGCGGGCCTGACGCCCGGTGTGACCAGGACCGCGTCCGGCAGCTCGGCCCGCAGCCGGCCGACCTCGGCGGGCGAGCAGACGAAGCCGCGAACCCCCGCGGCGTACGCCATGCGCGCCAGACGAACCACCTGATCGGCGGGCGAGCCCGCTACGCCGGTGGCCGCCAAGTCGGTCTGGTCGAGCGAGGTGAGCACGGTCACCGCGAGCACGACCAGGTTCGGATCTTCCTTCCGTGCGCGCTCCACCGCGCGCGCGAGCATGGTGGGCCCGCCCGACGCGTGGACCGTGACGAACTTGGCGCCCGCCGCCGCGACCGAGCCGATGGCGCGCTCGACGGTCTCCGGGATGTCGTGCAGCTTGAGGTCCGCGAACACGTCCAGGCCGAGCTCGCGGCCGAGCGCGAGGGCAGGGGGGCCCTCCTTGACGAACAGCTCGAGGCCGACCTTGATGACGCCGATTTCGGCGCGCACCGCTTCGGCTCCGCGCCGCGCCTCCGCGAGGTTCGGGTAGTCGAGCGGGTAGATGATCCGTCGGGTAGCCATGTTCCCGCTTCTATACGCGAAGCGGGGACCGAACGGTTAGAGGCAAGAGCAGAGAGGGTCGCCCGGCTGGCAGTTGCAGGCCTTCTTCGGAGCGTCGCCCTTCGCGGCGCCGCCTCCGCCTCCGCCGACGCGCTTCATGGCGCTCTGGGTCTCGGCGATCTTCGCCTTCAAGGCCGCCTTGTCCGCGTCGCTCTTGGCGCCGTCCAGCTGGCTCAGCAGGTCGTTGACCTGCTGCTGCAGCTTCTCGACCTCTTTGGCCTTCTTGGCCGATTCGGCCTGCTGCTCCGCGAGCGCTGCGGCCGCAGCGCGCTGGGTCAGCTCCGCGTCGCTGTTCTTCTTGACGAAGATGCCGATGCCCACGGCCAAGATCAGCACCGCGGCGGCGACGCTCAGGCCGACCATCCGCTGCAGCTTCTTCTTGTGCTCGTCGTGCTGCAGGCTCGAAAGCTCGCGCTCGTGCAGCTGCTGCTGGGTCATGGTCTGAAGCCGCGCCTGCTGCTCGGCCTCGATGCGCGCCTTCTCGATCTCCGCGTGCTTGATCGCGTCGAGCCGGGCCGCCTCTTCCTTCTGGCGCTGCTCCTCGCTCCTGCGGCGCTCCTCCTCGGAGTGCAGCCTGGCCTGCTCCTCTTCACGGGCACGCCGCTCGGCGTCCTGACGGGCCTGGATCTCGGATTCGGCTCTGCGCTTCTTTTCGTCCTCTTCGGTCTTGATGCGATCCTCTTCGAGGTTCATCAGCTCTTTGAGCGAAAAGAGGACTGAGCTTTCCTTCTGTTCGGCCATGAATCGGAGCTCCTTCGAGTTGCTGAGATAATAAGCGATATCCGAGGCTTTGGCGACCGCAGTGGAGCAGACTAGCGTACCCCGAACCTGCCGGCCAACCGTTCAGGTTTGCTTTACACGATCGCGCGGAAAATCGCTCCCCCTTCGAGAGGCGCCATGCTCGATCCGAGCCGCCCCGCGTGACTAACGTTTTGGCTTCGTTCAACGTATTTTATCCAGGCCCTGATGAAAATTCTGTTCGTATCCTCCGAAGGATTGCCCTATTCGAAGACGGGCGGACTCGCCGACGTAATCGAGGCGCTGCCCAAGGCCCTCCGTGAAATGGGCCACGAAGTGGCCGTCTTTCTCCCCCGCTATCACGGCAACAAAATCACTTCGACTCTCATTTCCAGCGTCACCGTGGCATGCGGGGATACGATGCGGTTTCCCGCGCTCGCCGAGGGAAAGGCTGTCGAAGGCGTCCGTTATTTCTTCGCGGACGATCCTGAATATTTCGACCGCGCCCAGCTCTACGGCGATAAGGCCGGCGATTATCCCGATAACGCCGAGCGTTTTGCGGAATTCTCCCGCTTGGCCATCGAATTCGCGAAGCGCTTCTGGCTGCCCGACGTGATTCATTGCCATGACTGGCAGTCGGCCCTGGTGCCCGTCATTCTTCGCACGCAGCACGCGAACGACCCCGCCCTGCGTTCGCTTCCCGCGGTCCTTACGATCCACAATCTCGCCTATCAAGGCGTGTTCCCGCAGACCGCCCTGCGCAAAATGGGCCTGCCCGAATCCCTTTTCACCACTGACGCGCTCGAATTCTACGGCAAGGTGAACTTCCTCAAGGGTGGATTGATATTTGCCGACTATCTGACCACGGTCAGCCCCACCTACGCCAAAGAGATTCAGACGCCGGAATACGGCTGCGGCCTCGACGGCGTGATCCGCAGCCGCGCGGACCGCTTGGTGGGCATCCTGAACGGAGTGGACTACACGGCGTGGAGCCCCAGTCCGATACATTTATCCCCCAGAAATATTCCGCGCACGACTTGGAAGGGAAGAAAACCTGCAAGAAAAATCTCCTCGAGTTATTCCGCCTGCCGGCGGACAATCTCGCCCGGCCTCTTATCGGAATCGTTTCGCGCTTTGCCGATCAGAAGGGCTTCGATCTGATTGCCGAAACGGCCTCTGGCCTTCTCGGCGAAGATCTGGCCATCGTCGCCCTCGGTTCGGGACAGCCCCAATATGAAAAGCTCTTTCAGGACCTGGCCGCGAAGTATCCGGCGCGCGTGGGCGTGAAAATCGCCTATGACAATGCGCTCGCCCACAATATCGAAGCGGGTGCGGATATGTTTCTGATGCCCTCCCGCTTCGAGCCTTGCGGCCTGAACCAAATTTACAGCCTGCGCTACGGCACGGTTCCCATCGTCCGCGCGACCGGGGGCCTCGACGACACGATCGAGAGCTTCGACCCCAAGACCAAGCGAGGCACCGGATTCAAGTTTGCCGAGTATTCCGGCCAGGCGCTTCTTGAATGCGTCCGCGCCGCGCTCAACGCCTACCGCGACGCCGCGACGTGGCGGGCGATTCAGGCCAACGGCATGGCCAAGGATTTTTCGTGGAAGCCTTCCGCGGCGGCATATGTCACACTGTATGAGCAGGCCAAGAGGTCGCGAATCCCCCGCGCAGCGGGATCATCTAAAAGGTAGCGCGAGGGCCCTGCCCGCCGGCAATCCGGCGGGGCGGGCGCGCGCCACAGGGAAAAAACAAAAACATGGCAGATACGATTCAGGCAGTCACCGATGCTAGTTTTCAGGCGGACGTCATCGAAGCCAGCAAGACACAGCCCGTGATCGTGGATTTCTGGGCCGACTGGTGCCGACCGTGCCACATGCTTTCACCCACGGTCGAGGAAATTGCCCGCGAAAACGCGGGCAAGCTCAAAGTCGTGAAGCTCAACGTGGATCAGAATATGAACGTGCCCGGCCGCTTCAATATCCGCGGTATTCCCACCCTGCTGCTCTTCAAGGATGGACAGGTAGCCGACCAGATCGTCGGCGCCGTGCCCAAGGAGCAGATCGTGAAAGTGATCGAGCGCCACACTCTCAAGGCATGATTCCATTCCAAGTCGGATTCGATTCAGGCGCTGGTGCGCGATGACGCAGAAGGAATGCGCGGCCTGCGGCGGAAGTTTCGGTTGTTCGGCGGACTCGAGCGGCTGCTGGTGCGAGGAAACAAAGCTCACGAGCGAGATTTTAGCCGCGCTGCGCGCGCTATGCCGATTGCCTGTGTCCGCGTTGCCTGGCCGCTGCTGCCGGAGGGGAAGCGCAAGCCGAAAGTACCGGCATCCGAAACGCCCCCTTGCCAGGGCCTTGTTTTCAGCGCGGGCGCGGCGTAGGATGATGGTTTGGCATTTGCCGCGCAAACCTTCCTGTAGCGTTTCACATTCGATTGGGGCGGGGAAAGTGCGGTCCATCGAGCAGCGGGGTGTGTGTGAACGACAAGACGAAAGCCGTGGCGGTCGTCGGCGCGCAATGGGGCGATGAAGGCAAGGGCAAGGTGGTGGACTACCTCGCCGCGGCCTTCGACTACACGGCGCGGTACGCCGGCGGCCACAACGCGGGCCACACCGTCATTTTCAATCATCACCGCTATATCCTCCAACTGATTCCCAGCGGCATTCTGCGCCCTGAAAAAAAGGCCGTCATCGGCCCCGGGGCCGTCGTGGACCCTGCGGCTCTCGTGGCCGAGATCGAGAACGTCAAAAAGTCCGGCGTGGAGGTTCGCGGACGTCTCTTCCTCAGCAACCGGGCGCATGTGATCTTCCCCTATCACCGCGAGATGGACAACGCCGCGGAAGCGGCGCGCGGCGCGGCCAAGATCGGGACCACGTCGCGCGGCATCGGCCCAGCCTATGAAGACAAAATGGCGCGCTGCGGAATTCGCGTCTGCGACATGCTCGACCCGGAGGGTTTGCGCGTAAAGCTCGAGCGCGTGATCGCCGAAAAGGACGCCATCAGCAGCGCCGCCTACGGCCATCCCCTTCAGACGGCGGGCCTCCTCGAACAGTATCTCGAGCTTTCGGCGCACATCCGCGGACTGGTGGCCGATACGGCCGTCCTGCTGAATGGCGCGCTCGATCGAGGCGAGACGGTGCTCTTTGAAGGCGCGCAGGGCACCATGCTCGATATTGACCACGGCACATATCCCTATGTCACTTCCTCGAACGCCACGGCGGGCGGTGCAGCCACCGGCCTGGGCGTCGCTCCCACGCGCGTGACCGGCGTCGTGGGCGTCACCAAGGCGTACACCACGCGCGTGGGCAGCGGGCCGTTTCCCACGGAGATGCCGGACCTCGACGCGCACGCGGTCCGCACGCGAGGCAACGAGTTTGGCGCCGTCACGGGGCGCCCACGCCGCTGCGGCTGGCTGGATCTGGTGGTTCTGCGCTACGCCAAAATGGTCAATGGAATTGACTCGCTCGTCGTCACCAAGCTCGACGTGTTCGACGAGCAGCCGGAAATCAAGGTCTGCACCGGGTATCGTCACAATGGCCGCGTGCTCACCGAGATGCCTCCCGACGTGGAAACATTGTCGCAAGTCGAGCCCGAATACCGCGTCCTGCCGGGCTGGCGCAAACCCACGCCGGCGATTCGCGACGTGAAGGATTTGCCCATCGCAGCCCGCGATTACCTCAATGTCATTTCCGACTTCCTCCAGGTGGAAATCGGAATGATCTCCACGGGCCCCGAGCGCGACGCCACCATCGTCCCGCGCGGCACCCGCCTCTCCTCCTGGCTCTAATCTGCCATGCTTTCCGCCGAAGAAGCCCGCGCCAAGGTGATCGAAATTGTTGCCGCGCGCGCCGGCGCTCCCGCCACCGAGGAAATGGAAATTGCCCGCCAGCCGGCGCGGGCGCTCGGCCGCATCCTCGGCCAAGACGTCGTCGCCGACCGCAACTATCCCCCCTTCGATCGCTCCACGCGCGATGGTTTCGCCGTGCGCGCCGCCGACGTCACCGCGCCCGGGGCGAAGCTGCGCTTGATCGGCGAGAGCCGCGCGGGTGTGACATTTCAAGGGACCGTCGGGGCGGGGCAATGCGTGCGCATCCTCACCGGCGCGCCCGTCCCGCGCGGCGCGAATGCCGTGGTGATGCAGGAGTACGCGCGCGCCGAGTGCGATTTCGTCATCTTCGAGCAGCCCGCGCGCCCCGGCCAGAATTTCGTCTTCGCGGGAGAACACGCCCGCGTCGGAGAAGTGGTGATCCCGCGCGGCTCGCGCCTCGGTTACGCCGAGCTTGCCGTGTTGGCGGAAGTGGGCCGCGCGAGCGTGCCGGTCGCTCGGCGTCCGCGTGTGGCCATTGTTTCCACCGGCGATGAACTCGTCCCCGTGGAGCAGGCCCCGGGGCCGTTCCAAATTCGCAATAGCAATTGCATATCTCTCTCCGCCCAGGTGGCGCTCGCGGGCGGCGAGCCGCTCATGTCCGGTAACGCCCACGATACACCCGGCGAACTCCTCGAGCGCATCGGCCAGGGCCTCGAATCCGATATTTTGGTTTTGAGCGGAGGCGTATCGGTCGGAAAATACGACCTTGTCGAGCAGGTTCTGCGCGACCTGGGCGCGGAGTTTGTTTTCGATGCCGTGGCCCTTCGCCCGGGCAAGCCTGCCGTGTTCGGATGGTGCCGCGGAAAACCGGTCTTCGGCTTGCCGGGGAATCCAGTTTCCACGATGGTTACGTTCGAGCTTTTCGCCGCTCCCGCCATCGAATTGCTCGGCGGGTTTGCGCCGCAGCCCCTGCCGCTCTTCAAAGCCAAGCTGCTGCATCCCGTCGCGGAGAAACAGGAGCTTACTCATTTCCTTCCCGCGCGCGTCACATGGCCCATGAGTGAGATGGGCCACGAGCCGGTCGTCGAGACCTTGCCGTGGGAAGGATCGGGAGATATTGGAGCCGTCGTGCGCGGAAACTGCTTCCTAGTGGTGCGCTCATCGAGGCTGCATCTCGAGCAGGGCGAATGGGTGGATGTCCTCCCGCAGCGCGGAAAATTCTAGGGGTCGCGGAACAATGAAGAAGCTATCGCATTACGACAAAAAGGGCCGCGTGCGCATGGTGGACGTCACGTCCAAGCCCGCCACTCGACGCACCGCCGTCGCGCGCGCTTTTGTCCGCATGCAGCGCGCAACCGTTGCCAGCGTGCGCCGGCTCAAATCGCCGAAAGGGGACCCCCTCGAAATTGCGCGCATCGCGGGAATCGCCGCGGCCAAGCGCACCGCGGAGATGATTCCGCTTTGTCATCCCCTGGCGTTGACGCACGTGGATGTAAGCGCCAAGCTATGCAAGAATGGGATAGAGATTACCTCTCGGGTGACGGCGACGGGGCCTACAGGCGTGGAGATGGAAGCCCTTGTTGCGGCGGCTGTTGCTGGCCTTACGGTCTACGACATGTGCAAGGCATTCGAGCGCGGCATGGAGATCACCGAGTTGTGCCTGGTCGAAAAATCCGGCGGGCGCAGCGGTCTCTACCGGCGTCCCCCAAAGAGCGGCAAGCGATGACGCCCGTGAAAAATGTCAAAGTCCTGGTCGTGGACGATAATGCCCTGGTCCTCGACCTGGTGGTCAAGGGACTCGCGCCGCATTGCGAAGCGCGCACGGCAGCCGATGGCGCCGACGCGCTTCTGAAAATCGTGGACGATCCCCCGGACCTGATTGTCTGCGATTACCGCATCCCCGGCCTTGACGGACGCGCCCTCTATGACAAGCTGCGCACCCGCGATCAGACCAAGCGGATTCCCTTCATTTTCCTCGCCAGCCGCGGCGATATCGAGGAAAAGCTGCGTCCCATCGTCGAAGGCGCCGAAGAGTTCATCACCAAGCCCTTTTTCGTGAAAGATATGGTGGAGCGCACGAAGAAGGTGATCGATCGCCTTCAGCTTGAAAAATTGCAGAACCGCGCCGTGCGCCCCGGCGTGATTCAAGGGCGGCTCGAAGAGATGAGCATGATGGACCTGATGCAGTCGCTCGAAATCGGCCAGAAATCGTGCCAGTTGACCATTCATCACGGGAAAGACGTCTGCCAGATGTTTTTCGCCTCGGGGCAATGCGCCGACGCGCGCTTGGGCGCGCTCGAAGGCGAACCCGCCGTCTTCCAGGCGGTGCGCTGGCCGGACGGCGATTTCGAGCTGGATTTCAACGCCGCGCCCACTCGCTCCACGATTTCACGCACCACCACCGGCCTCCTGATGGAGGCGCTGCGCCTGATGGATGAAGGAGAGCGCGATGGCGGCGAGGACGGCGCCGGGGCCGGCAAAAGCTAGCCTGCCGCGAGCCACACGATGCGCGTCTCCGTCCTCACCATCAGCGATTCCGTAGCCGGCGGCAAGGCGGAGGACCATTCCGGCCCGTCCGTGATTGCCCGGTGCAAGGAGCTGGGCTGGGAAGTTGTGTCGTCTGCGGTGCGCGCGGACGACCAGAGCGCCATCGAGGCGTTTTTGAAGGAGACGGTGGATTCGAACGCCGCCGACGTAATCCTTACCACTGGCGGCACGGGCCTCGGCCCGCGCGACGTCACGCCCGAGGCGACGATGGCTGTTGTCACCCGGCTGATCCCGGGATTTTCAGAGCACATGCGCGCCGAGGGCTTGGGCAAGACGCCGCGGGCGCTCCTTTCGCGCGGCGTCGCCGGCATCCGCGGCCACGCCATCATCGTGAATTTGCCCGGCAGCCCGCGCGGCGCCGTGGAATCGCTCGACGCGATTGCCGAGCTGCTTCCGCACGCCGTCGCCATCCTGCACGGCGCCCGGCACGAGTGATTTCTGATTTCCGCGAAAACAACACCCATGGCATCGTCAGATCCCAAGCGGCCCGATGATACAGGCGGAACGGTCAAGCAGATTGCGCTCGCGTTCCAATTGCCGTTTACACTGGTCGGTCCGGTCGTGCTGGGCGGCGCGATCGGCTATTTCCTCGACCGCTGGCTGCACACAAAGCCGTACTTGATGCTCGTGCTCGGAATGGCGGGCGTGGTGGCCGGGATTCGCGACGCCTTGAAATCCGCGAGCGCGCAGGACAAGAAAAACAGTGAATGATTCGGACTACGCCGCAATGGAGCGTCGCATCGAAGGCTTCATCGCCGGCCTGGGCGCGGCGATCACGCTTGGAGCCGCGTTCGGCTGGGGTCTTCGCGCCGGCGCGGGCGCAGCCGCGGGAACGGCGCTGTGCTGGCTGAATTTCCGCTGGCTCCGGCATGGGGCCGCGGCGGTGGTTCGGTTGGGAATGGCGCAGGCGGGAGTTGAAGTGGTCCGTGTTCCGAAGAAGGTTCACGCGAAACTCTTCGGACGGCTCGCGTTGTTGCTGCTCGCAGCCTATGCTATTCTCGTTTTGCTTCGGTTGCCCGTGATGGCGGTTCTGTGCGGACTCGTGGCGGTGTTGCCGGCGATCGTTCTTGAGCTTGGGTACGAATTGATTCACGGCCATCATCGCTGGAACGCGGAGTAATTCCGATTCGTGAAACAAATACGTAGGCCGTCCTTCTCATAGGAGATGCATGGGTCAGGAGCAAATACTCGGCGTAACCAGGGCTGTGAACTGGCTGCTGGGCAAGCCCGCGGCCGCGCTCTTCGCATTTCTGCACATTCATCCCGCGAATCCACGGTATCCCATACCGAATTTCTTCGCCATGGAGCTCATCGTTTTCCTGATTGCCGTTATTTTCTTTCTGTGGCTTAAGGGCCGCATTTCCGCGGACCATCCCGGCGCGGCGCAGCAATGCGCCGAAATGCTCTTGACGAATCCGATGGGCGTCGGCGTCGAGGACCTGCTCGACGATATCGTCGGACACGGGGCGGAACGCCACATTCCGATGCTCGGAACGATCGGGATATTTATCCTGCTGTGCAATCTCGTGGCCGTGGTGCCGGGATTCATGTCGCCCACGGCCGAGAAGACCGTTCCGCTCGCCTGTGCGCTGGTTGTGTTTTTCTATTACAACTGGTTTGGCATCAGCAAACATGGGGCTGCGGCATATGCGAAGACCCTGATGGGTCCGGTGAAGGCGATCTCGCCCATCATGGTCATTGTCGAGACATTCAGCCACTTCGCGCGCCTGCTTTCGCTCACCGTCCGTCTTTGGGCCAACATGATGGTGAGCGAACTGCTTTACGTTTCCTTTCTCGGCCTTTCCATTGGGCTGTTCGCCTTCCTGGGCCATCTGAATCCCCTGGGATATGCCTCCGCGGTGGTTCCGGTGGGGATTCCGATCGCGCTGACGCTGTTTCATATTTTCGAAGCCGTGCTGCAAGCCTTCATATTCACGATTTTGTCGGTGGTTTATCTCGGCCTTGCGGTTGCCGACGAGCATTAATCTGGAATGATCAGCCGCCAGCGTGAGACCGGCTGCCTCCCAAGGCTGCCGGGAACCACCCCCTGGCGGCCAATTCATAACGAGGAGAAAAAATGACGAGAAAAGCATTGTGGTTCCTGATGTTTGCAGCGAGTGCTCTGTTGCTCGCGCCGGCGGCGCTTGCGCAAGAGGCAGGGGCGGTTAAGCCAGCCATTGACTGGGTGGATGTGGCCGCGGCCCTTGCCTTAGGTATCACGGCTGCCGGTTGCGGTCTCGGTCAGGGAAAGGCAACTGCGGCGGCCTGTGAAGGCACAGCAAGAAATCCGGGCGCGAGCGGACCCATTCGAATCGCTTTCATTATCGGCGTGGCGCTGATCGAATCGCTTACGCTGTATGTTCTGGTCATTGTTCTGGTCAAGTAGCGGCGCCAACCCACGGAATATCGGGCCCGGGGACTCGCGGCGAGCGGGCCTCCGGGCCTTTTGCTTTTGATTTGCGTGCGGAGTTACGAAGCGTGCGCGATTAGCGCAACACAAGAGAATCGGCGGCGGCTTTGGCGAAGCCGAGGACGCGAGCGGGGAAGATCCCGAGATAGAGCGTCCCGGCCGCGGCGACGAAGAGCGCCGCAGTAAGCGTGGGCGCAACCCTGGTCGGCACGTAATCCTTATTGGGCTCCCAGAAATACATGGCCACGATCACGCGCAGGTAATAATAGGCGCCGATCACGCTATTGATCGCCGCGATCACCACCAGCCATACGAAATGCGGGTCGCGGCCATCGAGCGCCGCCTGGAACGCCAGAAATTTTCCGAGGAAGCCGGCCGTGGCGGGCAAGCCCAGCAGCGAGAGCAAGAACAACGAAAAGCACGCAGCCAGCACCGGCTGCTTCGCCCCCAGGCCGGCATAGTCTCGAATCTCGAGCCGCTTTTCGCCCTTCTGGCCCAGGTGCGCGACCACGAGAAAAGCTCCCGCCTTCATCAGCACATAGGCCGCGAGATAAAAGAGCACGGCCGCGATGCCGACGTCCGTGCCAGCGGCGAACGCGACGAGGATGTATCCTGCGTGGGCGATCGAGGAGTAGGCAAGCATGCGCTTGACGTTCGTCTGCACCAGCGCCGCAAGGTTGCCGATGAACATGCTTAGCACCGCGGAAATCCACACGGCCCAGAACCAGAATCCGCCGGCCGAGCCGAACGACACGTAGAAAATGCGAATCATCAAGGCGAACGTCGCGGCCTTCGGCGCGGAAGCCAGCAGCGCGGTCACCGGCGTAGGCGCTCCTTCATAGACATCTGGCCCGTATATCTGGAACGGCGCGACCACCACCTTGAATCCCAGCCCCACGAAAATCAGTCCCAGGCCCAGGACGGCGAGCCCGGGCAGATGCTGTTGCGCGTCCTGCGCGGCTTCGAGCGCCGCCTGCACGCCGTCAATCCGCGTGGTTCCCGTGGCGCCATAGACCATGGCGATGCCATACAGGAAAAAGGCCGTGGCGAACGACCCGAGTAGAAAATATTTCAGCGAGGCTTCGTTCGAGGCTGGCGCGCGGCGGCGGAAACCCACGAGGACGTAGGTGGAAATCGAACTCATCTCCAGGCCGATGAACGCGGTGACCAGTTCGTTCGCGCCGGCGAGAATCCCCATTCCCGCCGTGGCGAATAAAACCAGCGCGTAATATTCGCCGCGTTGCAGGCCCTCCCCATCGAGATAGTCGAGCGAGCCGAGTATCACCAGCGCGGCCGCGCCGATGATGATTACGTGCAGGAAAATGCTGAAACTATCGGTGTTGATCAAATTGCTGTAGGCCATGCCGCGATGCTCCATGGCCACGTGTATGGCGGGGAAGATCGCGAAAACCGCGCCGAAGAATCCCAGCCAGCCGAGCACACGGCGGTTTTGCGGGCGCACGAATGGGTCCACCAGCATGATGAGGATGCCGAAGAGGCACAGGTGAATTTCAGGCGCGATCCGGTGAAGGTTCTCGTGCTGCTCGGCGAAGGAAATCACTGCCGCACCCGCCCTTCCTTCACCGCCGCTTCCGCCACCGTTCCGGGCGCGGCCGCCGCGACCGCTGGATTCACCCGGACGCTCGTCAACATCGCATGCGGGTTTCCATGGAGCGGAGCGATCACCGGCCGCGAAGCGCTCTGGGGGCGCTCCATCTGCTGCAGAATATTATTCGTGGACACTTCCATGCGCGCAGTGAAGAGTGGAGAGGCAATCCCCATGAAGAGAATCACAATCGCGACGGTCACGAGGATCACGCGCTCGCGGGCTGAGGCGTCTGGCAGAGCGCGGTTTTTTTCAACCGTCACTTCGCCCAGAGCCACGCGCTGGTAAGCCCACAGCAGATAGATCGCGGAGAGCACGGCGCCGCTGGTAGCCCAGGCGGCCCATGCGTGATGGTGCTCGAACGTCCCGACCAAAATCAGAAATTCTCCCACGAAGCCGTTCAGCAGCGGCAGCGCGAGCGACGACAGGCAGATGAACAGGAAAAACGACATCAGCACGGGCATCGGAGTGGCCAGTCCGCCGAACTCCTTGATTTCGTGCGTGTGGCGGCGGTCGTAGAGCATGCCCACGGCGAGGAAAAGCGCTCCCGTGGAGACGCCGTGGTTCAGCATCTGGTAGATGGCGCCCTGAATCGAGACGGTGCTGAACGCGAAAATGCCGAGCACAACCAGGCCCAGGTGGCTCACGGACGTGTAGGCAACCAGGCGCTTCAAATCGTGCTGCACCGTGGCCACCAGCGCACCGTACACGACGCCGATGATGGCGAGGATGGCAATCGCCGGGGCCATGCGGTGCGCCGCTTCCGGAAACAGCGGCACGCAGAAGCGCAGGATGCCGTACGTTCCGAGCTTCAGCATCACGCCCGCAAGAATCACGGAGCCGGCCGTGGGCGCTTCCGTGTGCGCGTCGGGCAGCCATGTGTGCAGCGGGAACAGCGGCACCTTGATCGCGAATGCCAGGAAGAATGCGCCGAAGAGCAGCAGCTCCGTCTGCGGCGACAGCAGCACGGCCCCGCTTTGCAGCTTCGCCAGGCTCTCTGGCAGATCGAACGTGCCGGTAATTTTGGAGAGCCACACGATGGCCACCAGCATCAGCATCGAGCCGAGCATGGTGTACAAAATGAATTTCAGCGCCGCGTAGATTCTGCGTTCGTGTCCCCAGATGCCGATGATGAAATACATGGGAATCAGGGTCAGCTCGAAGAAGACAAAGAAGAGAAAAAGATCGAGCGAGACGAAACAGCCGATCAAGGCCGTCTCCATTATCAGCAGCGAAAGGAAGAAGCCCTTGACGCCTTGCTGGATGGATTGCCACGAGCACAGAATCGCCAGCGGCGTCAAAAACGTGGTCAAAATCACGAGGAAGAGGCTGATACCGTCCACGCCGAGGTGGTAATGGATCGTCTGGCCGATCCAGCCGTGAAACTCCTCAAACTGGTAATTCGGCTCGGCGGCGTCGAACCCGCGCAGCAGAAGCAGCGAAACCGCGAATTCGGCAAGCGAAGCGGCCAGCGCGATGCGGCGGATCCACAGGTGGTCGTCTCCGCGCAGCAGAAGCAGAGCGGCCACGCTCAGCAGCGGCAGGAATGTGACCACCGTCAGCAAGTGCGTCTGCGTTTCCATCCTAGCGTCCCATCCCCAGGAGCGCGAGCAGGAGCACGGTAAAGCCCACCGCTCCGATGATCACCCACGAGGCGTAGCTCCTCTCGTTTCCGGATTGCAGCTTGCGCAATTGCCCGCCCCAGCCGCGCGCCGAGTTGGCCGCGCCGTTCACCGCGCCGTCAATCACTCCTTCGTCCACCACGTGCCATAGGACGTTCGTCGAAATCCACAGCAGCGGACGCACGATCAGCGCCGCGTAAATTTCATCCACGTAATATTTGTTGAGCAAAAGCGTGTAGGTCCCGCGCAAGCGTTCCGCCAGCCGCTTCGGTGCTTCCGGCTTGCGGATATAGAACCACCACGCCACGAGCAAGCCGGCCAGCGCCACGAGCACGGCCACGGCGGAAAGCTGAAGTACGAGCGTGTGCGCCGCCTCTTCGGAAATTCCGGTAGCAGGCGCGAGGCTCGCCGCGGATGCAAAAACGGGGTCGAGATATCTATGGAAATAATCCGGCCCGCCCCAGTACTCCGGCGCCGCGAACCACCCGCCCACCGTGGATAGAATCGCGAGGATCACGCAGGGCCCAAGCATGCTCTTCGGCGATTCGTGGACGTGCACCTTGTGCTCGTCATAGCGCGGCTTCCCGAAGAATGTGAGAAACACAAGCCGAAACATGTAGAACGACGTGAGCCCTGCAGCGGCTAGTCCCATGGCCCAAAGGATTCGATTCTCGTACGGCCCGAAATAAACGCTGGCCAGAATCCCGTCCTTGCTGAAAAAGCCGGCGAATGGCGGAAAACCCGCGATGGCGAGCGTGGCGATCAGCATCGTCCAATAGGTGACGGGAATCTTTTTTCGCAGCCCGCCCATCTGGCGCATGTCTTGCCCGCCGCCCATCGCGTGGATCACGCTTCCGGCCGCCAGGAACAGCAGGCCTTTGAAAAACGCGTGCGTCATCAAGTGAAAAATGCCCTCGGCATAATTGCCCACGCCGCAGGCCAGGAACATGTAGCCGAGCTGCGAGACGGTCGAATAGGCGAGCACTTTCTTGATGTCGGTTTGCACCAGGCCGATGGTCGCCGAATAGAACGCCGTCACCGCGCCGACGATGGCGACCACGAGCATCGCGGTCGGCGCGCGCGAGAAGAGCGGACTCATCCGCGCCACCATGTACACCCCAGCCGTGACCATCGTCGCCGCATGGATCAGCGCGCTCACCGGCGTCGGGCCTTCCATGGCATCCGGCAGCCAGACGTACAGCGGCAATTGCGCCGATTTGCCGATTGCGCCCGCGAAGAACAGCAGGCAAATGGCCGTCAGCACGCCCGCGTGGCCCATGGTGTCCGGCTGCATTCCGGCGGCCGCGCCGAAAATGGCGCCAAAATCCACGGAGCGAAACGTCCAGAACGCCAGCAGAATCCCCACCGTGAACCCCAAATCGCCGATGCGTGTGACGATGAACGCCTTTTTTCCCGCGTCCGCCGCCGATTTCTTCAGGAACCAGAAGCCGATCAGCAGGTAGCTGCACAGCCCCACGCCTTCCCAGCCCACGAACATCACCACCAGGTTCGCCGCCATCACCAGCGTCAGCATGAAGAACATGAAGAGATTCAGGTAGCTGAAGAAACGGTAGTAGCCGCCCTCGTGCGCCATATAGCCCGTGGAATAGATATGGATGAGCATGCCGACGAAAGAGACGGTCAGCAGCATGACGATCGTGAGCTGGTCCACGCGCAGCGCGAAATCCACGCGGAAGGGTCCGGCCAGAATCCACGTGAAGGAATCGCCCGTCCAGGGAATCTGGCCTGGCGCAAGATTTCCAAATTCGCGCACCAGCTCCGCGACGGCGAGAAACGCGAGCGACACCGAGCCGATGGCCACGCCGTTCACCGCCGATTTCGGCCAGCGCTTGCCGCATAGCCCATTGATCGCGGCGCCCGCCAAGGGGAGCGCGAGAATGATCCACAGATGGTCGAGTAGCAGCATCAGAATTTGAGCAGGTTCATGCGCTCCACGTTGAGCGATTTACGGTTTTGCGCCAGCATGATGATGATCGCCAGGCCCACGGCCGCTTCCGCCGCGGCTACCACGATCACGAAGAAAACGAATACAAGCCCGTCCATCTGGCCTCGTGCCCGCGCGAAGGCCACAAACGCCAGATTCACGGCGTTGAGCATCAGCTCGATGGACATGAAAATCGTGATGATGTTGCGCTTCAAAACGAACGCCACCACGCCCAGCCCGAACAGGATGGCGCTCAGCGCCAAATAATACGAAATCGGAACGGCGCTCATTCGTCCCTCCTCGCCAGAACCAGCGCGCCCAGAATCGCCACCAGAATCAGAATCGAAGTCGCTTCGAACGGGAAGAGATACTGACGGAATAGCTGCTCGGAAAGCGCGTACGTCGAAGCAGCCTCACTCGGCGCTCCCGCGCCATTGGCGATGGCTACCCCGGCTTCGGAGTGGTAGAGCCAGTGGGCGATTTCCAGCAGCAGAAAGAGCCCCAGCGGGACGCCGGCAAATTTCGCGATCTTGCTGTAATCCGTGCGCTCTTCGACGCCCGCGTTCAGCAGCATGATGACGAACACGAAGAGCACCATGATCGCCCCGGCATACACGATGATCTGCACCGCGGCGATGAACGGCGCGCCCAGAAGCAAATAGAGCACCGCGAGCGCCACCATCACCAGAATCAGCGCCAGCGCGCTGTGTATCGGCTCGCGCGCCAGAATCAGCACCACCGCGCCCGCCACGGCGAGCGCCGCGCACGCGAAAAACATTATCAGCTGGACGTTCATCCGTGCCTCACCCAGCCGCAAACAAACCACGCGGCTGTCAGCACCAGATTCAAAAGCGACACCGGCAAGAGCAGCTTCCACCCGAACGACATCAACTGGTCGTAGCGGAAGCGCGGCAGCGTCCCGCGGACCCACACATAGAAGAAAAGGAACCCGAGCACCTTGGCCGTGAACCAGAAAGGCCCCTGGATCAGCGGCATCACCGCCGGAATCAGGCAGAGCGCCCCGATGCCCAGCGCCAGCAGCGTCACCACCGTCAATTGCAGGCGCGCGAGGCCGTGCATCTGCGTCACGGTGTCATAAGCGCAGTACGCTCCCAGCAGGAGCAGCCCCACTCCGGGCACGTAGAGTTGCCACGCCCAGCGATCGGGGAAAGGCGAAAGCCAGCCGCCGAAGAAGAGAATCGTCGCCAGGCACGAGACCGTGATCATGTTGGCGTACTCGGCCATAAAGAACATGGCGAACTTGAAGCTCGAATACTCGGTGTGGAAGCCGGCCACGAGTTCCGTTTCGCCCTCGGGAAGATCAAAGGGAATGCGGTTCGTCTCCGCGATGGCGGCGGTGATGTAGCACAGGAACCCCACGATCTGCGGCACGACGTACCAATGGGGAATCAGGTGCCCGTAGTAGCCGCGCTGGTGCGCGATAATTTCGTTGAAGCTCAGCGTGCCCGCCAGCAGCACCACGCCCACCACCGAAAGCGTCAGCGAGACTTCGTAGCTGATCATCTGCGCCGAGCTGCGCAAGCCGCCCAGCAGCGAATATTTATTGTTCGAGGACCATCCCGCGAGCGCCACCCCATACACGCCCATCGAAGTGATGGCAAACAGGAAAAGCAGCCCGATATCCAGATCCGAGATGATGAAGACAGACTGGCCCAGCACTTGGACACTGGGCGGCCCGAAGGGAATCAGAGCGATCGCCGTCAGGGCAAGCGAGAGCGCCAGGAACGGTGCCAGAACGTAGATCAGCCGGTCCGACTCCGGCGGCGTCAGGTCCTCTTTGAATAGGAACTTCAGCCCGTCGGCAAGGGGTTGCAGCAGACCGTGCGCCCCCACGTAGTAGGGGCCCCAGCGCGACTGGATATGGGCCACGACTTTCCGCTCGAACCAGGTCAGGTACGCCAGCGCCGTCATCACAATGAACAGCAGGACGGCGATCTTGACTAGCGATACCACCAGGATTGGGTGCTGGGCGATGAACTCCACGGCGCGTCTTTAGCCTCGTTCGTCGAATTGAGCCTGGAACAGTAACGGCCCAGGGTGCCGCTCGTAAACAGATAATCGTGCGATGAGAAAATCGCGCCCGCGGGCGCTTCCTGCGGCCGTTCGCCGTCTTGCATGTGGCCGTCGCGACTTCCGCGCCGCCGGCTAGCAAATTCGCGTAGGAAAGGCCGTAGCCCGCCACGTTCTGCCGGATTTCGTCGAACGCAGCCTCGGAAGTCCGCAGCCATATGGGCGCGCCCAGGCCGAGCGTCCCAAGCTGGTGCGAAAGGATGCGCAGCAAATCGAAGTCGCTGCGCGGACCTTGCGGGTCAATCGCGCGGTGCGTCCATTGCACCTCGCCGGCCGTGTTCGTGAGCGTGCCTTCCTTTTCGTATGTGGACGCAGCGGGCAGCACCACGTCCGCGCGCAGCGCCGTTTCCGTCAGGAACATGTCCTGCACCACCAGCAGCTCAAGCCCCGCCAGGCGGTCCCGCTCCGCGACGCCCAATGTTTTGAGTGGGTTCGCGCCCACCACGTAGAGAGCTTTCAATTTCCCGGCCATGGCCGCGTCCAGCATGCCGCGCAGGCCGAGGCCGGGCGCCGCCGGAATCTCCGCGCCCCACAGCTTGCCGAAGCGCGCGCGTTCGGCCGCATCCGATAGGGGAGCGTAACCCGGTAGGCGATCCGGCAGAATTCCCATGTCGGCAGCGCCGCGCGAATTCGAATAATCTCCCAGAGGCATGAAGCGCGTCCGGCCACCAAGGCGCGCGCTGAACGAGACCAGGTCCCGAATCGCAGCGCCTTGAATTTCCGCGCCGAAGAGAATCACAACGTCAGACTCGGCTTCGAGCGCCGCTTTCATTTGCACCAGCGCTTCGGTGGTTTTCGCGTCGAACGAGCCCTGTTCCGTCGCCATCCAGTGGATCGCGCTTTTCTCGCCGCCCTTCTCCATTTCGATTGCCTGCAAGGCCTGGCGATGAATCTTGCTGGGGCGTGCGTTGATTACGTAGAGCCGCGCCCCGTGATGGCGCACGCCCGTGCGAATCTGCCAGGCCACCAGAGGATTCTGGTTCGTCGCGTCGTTGCCGATGAGCAGCACGGCGCTGGCGGCGTACACGTCCACCATCGTCGCCATCGCGCCCTTTGCGCCGGGTCCGAGCGCGGCGGCCAGGCCCGCATAGTCCGCCGTGCGGTGGTGGTCGAGATTATTCGTGCCCAGCGTCGCGCGCGCGAAGCGGTTCAGCAGATAATTTTCTTCATTCGTTGTGTGGTTCGAGCCGACCACGCCGATGGCCGCGGGCCCGTGCGCGTCGCGCGCCTGCTTCAGCCGCCGGGCCACTCCCTCAAGCGCTTCTTCCCAGCTTGCCGGTTCGAGTTTGCCGTTGCGGCGCACGAGCGGCTGGCGAATCCGTTCCGCGTGCGACGTGAAGTCGAATGCGAAGCGGCCTTTGGCGCAGAGGAATTCGCCGTTGACGCCGGAATGGTCGCGGTTATTGGCGCGCAGGATTTCGTTGTTGCGCACGCTGAGCGTGGTCTTGCAGCCATTCGAGCAGTGCGCGCAGGGGCTGCTGACGTAGGTCATCTCCCACGGCCGCGTTTGATAGCGGTAGGTTCCGCTCGTCAGCGCGCCCACCGGGCAGATGTCTATGCACATCCCGCATTCTTCGCAGGCCAGCTCCTCGGGCAGGTTCGGCAGGATCACGGACTGCACGCCGCGCTCGCCCACTCCCAGCGCCTTCACATCCATGCCCTCGTCGCAGACGCGCACACAGCGGAAGCAGAGAATGCAGCGCGGCCGGTCGTAGTAGACCAGCGGCGACCATTTCTCCTCCGGCCGGTGCTGCTTTTCTTCCACGTAGCGAGTCTTGTCCAGGCCGTACCGGAAGGTCATGTCCTGCAATTCGCATTCGCCACCTTTATCGCATACGGGGCAGTCCAGCGGATGATTCGATAGCAGAAATTCGATCATGTCCTTGCGCGCCTTGTGTATCTGCTCCGTATCCGTCTTGACGGCCATTCCCTCCGAGGCCACGAGCGTGCATGCCGTTTGCAGCTTCGGCATCTTTTCCACTTCCACCAGGCACATGCGGCACGCCGCCTGCAGCGTCAGTCCCGGGTAGTAGCAGAACGACGGCACCTCGATCCCCTCGCGCTTCGCCGCTTCAATCACCAGCGTGCCCGTGCC
>CAWCPO010000010.1:0-203856 GCA_963797345.1 uncultured Acidobacteriota bacterium
CGATCTTCACCGTCAGCCGGATCATGGCCTGATAGTTCTGATAGACGTGGCCGGCGTGGCGTGGAACTGGCGCGGCACATCTCGATGTCGCGGTAGACGAAGACCCGCTCCCACGGCACTTTGACGTCGTCGAAATAGATCAGCGCGTCGTTCTCGTCGAACCGGCTGGCGAGCGGGTTGTCGAACACCGAACGGCCGCTGCTTCGTACGATTTGCGCGAGAGGATCTTCATCCCGGGCGTTCATCGGCAGGCGAACGAGATCGCTAATCCTCCTCGCCCGGCGCCAGCGGCTGGATTGGCGACGAAGACTCGTTCGCGAGGACCGACGCCGTGCCGAGCATCTTCGCGCCCCGTACGGTGATGCCGGCGCGCTTCGTCGACGACGCGCGCGACGAAATCCGCCTCCTGCTCGCCCCGGCTTTGTTGCGGTCGGCCTGCGGGTTGACGATGACGTAGGTGATGTAGAGGTCGTTGTCGCCGCGTAGTCGTAATAGTCGGCGAGCGCCTCGCCCGCGTTCGGCACCGTGGCCTGCGAACACTTCGAGGCCCATGACCTGCCCGACCAGAGCCGAGGCGACATGGTCCGGCGCCCGGCCCGATGAAAGCCGTAGTACAGTTCGGCCCACGCTTCCAGCGCCGGCGCCGCGGCGACCAAGTCGTCGTAGCTGCGCGGCAACTGCCAGATGCGGTTGGCGCGGCGGTCGGTGCCGTTCGCCGCGTACGTCATGAGTTCGAGATTTTCCGGGTGCGCCTGGAAATCGTAGATCGCTGCAACCGAGCCCACGGCGTTGCGGAACGCCGGATGCTCGGTGACGTCGCCGACAAGCTTGCCGTCAAGAAGACGGTGCGTCCGTCCTTGAGCGACTTGATGTGCTCGGCGCCGGTCTTGCAATCGCTCATCATCAACTCCTTCAGCCGGTCCGCATGGCGTCTCGGCACTCCGTCAGGTCAGTCCGTCGATACCTTTCATCTCTTCCGCGGCTGAGCCCGCCGACCCGGTGGTTCGGCCGTCCGCGCACGCGTAGGCGCAGATCACGGCGATCTCGTCGGGCAGCGGCGCGTCGTGCAGCGTAATGCTGATGCCGTCATAATGCGAGCGGACGTACAGCGCATCCTTGTGCGCAGCGGTATGTCGATGGTCGCGCCCGGCGCCGCGACTTGGTAAAGAATAGATCCAGGCCTTGCCGCCGCCCGCCGCCTCCCGCATCACGTTGCCGAAGACAGTGGTGAACATGGCGTTGCCGTGCTCCTGCTCGCCAGCAATTCCGATCACCGCCGCCTTGCCGTAGCTGACCGGCTTGTATGGCGCGAACAGGCCGATCGCGATGGCGCGATCTCGCGCCCGATAGCTTCGCTCGCCTCCATCACCGGCGAAAATCCTCCACATGTCTGCCGGCGAACGGATTTTGCACGATCGCGACTACGGCGCATTTTCGAAGCGGCGGCTCGGCGGGGCGGCCGGCTGCGCTGCGTACTTCGTCGACGAAGCTCAGGATACGCATGATATCCATGGCTTATATCTGCCGACAGAGCAGCCGCAGCTGCCGCGCAATCCCTTCCATAATTGCCTAACAAACGAAGCTTTTCAAGTTCGTGACCGGTGTTAGCGTTCGTACGCTCGGCGCGTGACGGCACGACGCCACGCCGGCTTGTCGGCGCGATCTCGACCCCAGGGACGGACACCATTTATTCGGAGGTGAGAGGACTATCCACATCCGCACGCACTTTCTCGGCCGCTTGCTCGCCACAGCAACGGCTGATCGCCGGAGCGCGAACGCGCAGGCGCCGAACACCATCACTCTCGGCGCGATCGTACCAAGCAGCGGGCCATTTGCCGAATGGGGCCGCACCAACACCACCACTCTCAATCTGCTGGAAAAGCAGGTCAACGAGGCGGGCGGCGTCGACGGCAAGAAACTCAAGATCGTGATCTTGATGACGACGCCAAGCCGGCCAAGCCGCGAATGAGCTGCGTAAGCTCGCCGGCGACGACAAGGTCGCTTGCGGTGGCGGGCCCGCTGACCAGCAGCGCCTGCGAAGTGACTTTCCCGGTCGCCAATCAAATGAAGATCGTTTCGACCTCGCAGGCCTCCTCCAAGCCCGGCGTCGCCAAGGCCAACCGGCCGTGGGCGTTCCGCAACACCGTCGATGAAGGCATCCTCGCCAAAGTTCGGTCCCGTATTTCAAGAAGACTTTCAATGTGAAGACGGTGGCGGTGATCTACGACGTGAAGGACGCGGTTTCGACCGCGATCGCCACCAAGATCATGCCCAAGGTCTTTGCCGACAACGGCATCAAGGTGCTCAACGAAAGCGATGCGTTCTCGTTCAATACCGGCGAGCTGGACGTCAGCGCCCAGGTCACCAAGCTCAAGGCGCTTAATCCGGACGGCGTCGTGATCGGCGCCGATTACAGCCAGGCGATTACCGTCCTGCGCGAAATGAAGCGCCAGGGTTTGACAAGCCGGTGATCGGCGGCACGCCGCTGATCTCGTCGGCGATCCTCAATGCGGCGCCGGAAATTCCGATTGTCGCCCCGGCAACGTTCTACGCGACCATGAAGACGCGAAAAGCGGAAAAGTTCGTCGCCGAGCTCCAGCCGCTGCTGCGCAAGACCCCGGGTCTGCCGGCGGATATCGAGCCAAGCATGTATGACGCCAATATCTACGAAGTCGTCAGCATGTATATCGCCGCCGTCAAGAAGGCCGGCATTAGCGGCAAAGCCCGGATCTGGAAGCCGACCGCGCCAAGATCCGCGACTATATGACGAACCTGAAAGGTTTCGAAGGTTTCGGCGGGGCGATCAGTTTCAATGCCGATGGCGACGCCGCCAAGGCCTTCTTCATTGTTCAAGGACAGAAAGGCGCCTGGGCGACCAAAGAGACGCGTTGCAGCGCCGAGGGCGGCTGCTGATCCGGACAACGCGCCTTTCGGCGCCCCCTCATTCGGGCGGCGCCGCAACTGTTCGCCGCATTGGTTCAAGGCAAGCGCGGCGAGCGCCGACGAGGGGCGCCGCCAAGACGCGACGATGCTGCTGCAGCAAATCGTAAACGGATTAACGCTCGGCGCGGTCTACACGCTGGTAGCGCTGTCGTTCTCGCTGGTCATGGGGATCCTCTCGATCCTCAATCTTGCCATCGGCGAATTGTTCATGCTCGGCGGCTTCTCGGCTTCGCCGTGATCGCTGCGAATTTTCCGCTGCCCGTCGCCTTGCTGGCCGGAATGGCGGCGGCGCGCTGGTTGCGCTCGTCATAGGAAAAATCGCCTGCGAGCCGCTACGCGACGCGCCGCCGATCACGCCGCTTCTTTCGACGCTCGGTTTCTCGATCATCCTGCAGAACGTGGTCACCAATATCTGGGGTTCCGATCCGCTGCAATTGCCGTCGCAACTGTTCGACGACCGCCTGACGCTGGGCTCGCTCAATGTCGGCGTGATGCAGCTCGCGGTCATCGGCGTGACGATTATTCTGGTCGGCGCATTGGCGTGGCTGATCCAGACGCCGTCGGCCGGCCGCGCTGCGGGCGGTGAGCGAGAACCGCGAGGTGGCGCGGCTCTTGGGCGTCTCGGTCGGCCGCAGATGACATCGTTCGCGATCTCCGGCGCGCTGGCTGGCGCTGCGGGCGTGCTCGTCTGCCTGCACTATGCGGCGATCACGCCATATGTCGGGGTCGATACCGGGCTCAAAGCGATCGCCGTGATGGTCATCGGCGGCACGGCCAACGTCTGGGGCGCGCTGCTGGCCGGGCCGCTGATCGGCATCGCCGAAGTGCTGACCGTGGCCTATGGCGGCTCGCAGATGCGCGACTTCGTCGTCTACGGGCTGATGATCTGATCCTTCTGCTGCGCCCGCAGGGCTTGCTCGGCGCACGTTCCGATTTCGGGCAGCGGGTCTGATGTCGACCTATTACGCCGGGCTGTTCGCCGATATCGGCATCTTGAGCTCGGCGCGCTCAGCGTATACATCATCCTGGCGACCAACCAATGTCGCTCGGCAATGCCGGCTTCATGGCGATCGGCAGCTACCTCGCCTCGTATCTCACTGTGGAAAGCGCTGGCCGTTAACCGGCGCGGTCGTGGCCGCGCTTAGCGGGCGCATCGGCGGATGGTCGGATTTCCCGGCGTTGCGGCTCAAAGGCATCTATCTCGCCATCGCCACGCTGGCTTCGGCGAAATGGTACGGAGCTTCTTTCTGGTATTCACCCCGATGGGCGGCTCGGCGGTTATCACGGCATGCCGCAGTTTCGCTCGGATAATCTGGGCTGGGCGGCCGGACCTTCTGCTCGTGATCCTTGCTCGAGCGCTCGCGTCTGTGGCTGCAAATGCGGGCCATCCATGACGACGAGACCGCCGCCGGCCTTGTCGGCCTAAATACGACGCTGATCAAAGTCGGCGCGTTCGGTTTCAGCGCCGCGATCGCTGCAATCGCCGGCGCGCTGTTTGCCCATCATCACATCTATATCGAGCCGGGCAATTTCGGGTTCGAGCGCTCGATCGATTTCGTGCTCGCGGTGATCCTCGGCGGCTCGACGGTCGGCGTCGGCGCCTTGGCCGGCGCGGCTTGCTCGTCCTCCTGCCCGAATGGTTGCGTTTCCTCGCCGATTGGCGTCTCGCCGCCTTCGGCGCGATCCTGATCTCGTCCTGCTGACGCGGCGCCAGGGCATCCTCGATCGTCCGCTGCTGGGGCTGTTGTCTCGGAGCAAGCGTCATGAGCGCGCCCGATCGCTCCTTCGCCTGGCGGCGGAGCAAACGATTTGGCGGCGTCCGCGCGCTGCGGACATATCGATGTGGGTTGGGAAAAACCGCATCGTCGGCGTCATCGGTCCGAACGGCGCAGGCAAGACGACGCTGTTCAATCTCATCACCGGCGCTTACCGGCTCGATGCCGGCGACTTGACATTCGACAGCCGGGAGATAACCGCTGGCCACCATATCGCATCGTTCGTGCCGGCATTGCCCGCACGTTCCAAAACATCAGCTTGTTCGCCGAGAATGACGGTCTGGGAGCATCTGATCGTCGCACAGCCCCGCGGGCAGCGCGCTGCGCGGCCTCTTGCCTTTGCGCTTCGCCGATTGAGAAGCGTTGGCGAGCGCCGAGGAGGGTTATGATTTTCGGCCTGGAAAAATATCGCGCCGTACTGACCCGCACGCTTCCCTACGGGATCGAGCGGAAGGTCGACATGGCGCGGGAACTGGCGGCGGACCCCAACTGCTGCTGCTCGACGAGCCGGTTGCCGGAATGAATCATGACGAGGCCGACGATTTGCGGGGACTGTTGTTGCGCCGTCCGCGGGCGGCTGAGGATCCTCCTGATCGAGCACGACATGGCCTTCGTGATGAACCTCTGCCACGAACTTTATGTGCTCGATTTCGGCGTCCTAATCGCCGCCGGAGATCCGGCCGAGATCCGCAACAATCCCGTGGTTCTCGACGCTTATCTCGGGAGCGAGGCCGCATGCTGACGGTGCGCGGTCTCGAAGTGTTTTAGGGCCGATCCGCGCGGTCCGCGGCATCGACCTCGAGTCAGGCCGGCGAGATCGTCGCGCTGATCGGCGCCAACGGCGCCGGCAAACCAGCACGTACGCGCCATCGCTGGACTATCCCCGTTTCGCGGCGGGATCGCCTATGACGGGCGCAAGCTTCGTTCCAACCAGGCCGAGCTCAATCTTCGCGCCGGTATCTCTCTCGTACCGGAGGGCCGCGGCATCCTCGGCCGCATGAGCGTCGAAGACAATCTGCGCATGGGGGTTACGCCCGTTCGGACCACGCCGCCGCGCCCGTCGACATCGAGCGCATGTTCGCGCGCTTTCCGATCCTCAAGGAACGGCGCCCCGCGCTGGCAAACCTCTTGAGCGGCGGCGAGCAGCAAATGCTGGCGATCGCGCGCGCGCTGCTCGGCCGGCCGCGGCTCCTGTTGCTCGATGAGCCGTCGCTCGGCCTTGCCCCGAAAATGAGCGATTCGTCTTCGATCGATCGCCGAGCCTGCAGCGCGACGGACTCACCGTGCTGCTCGTCGAACAGAAGGCGCGGCAAGCGCTGAAATTTGCCGACCGGGCGTATCTCCTGGAAACCGGACGGGTGATAACGTCCGGCGCCGCCGCCGGACTAGCCAACGATTTGCGGGTTGCAAAGGCATTCCTAGGAGAAGCGCCGGCGGCATCGCCCGCCACGCCGTCATCATTCACCGACCAACCGGAAAGCCGACCACATGGGTGATTTCAGCACGCAAGCGTTCCGCTCTCCGCTCCGCCGGCCATGCCGCCGGTGCGCCCGCGCGTAAGGCGGGCCGGCGTTACGGTGCTGCGCCGTTGACGATTTCCCGGCCCGAACTGATCGTCAACGGCAGCGACCGCGAATTCCGCAAACTGGTGCACAATCTGTTTGGTTTCTTCGCACTGCACGAACGTATTCGCAGGGGCCATGGCAAGTTCATCGGCCTCGCCGGCATTGAGTACACGGTGCTGATCGCGATCGCGCATCTAGCGGCGAGGGCGATAGTTAACGTCAAGACGGTGGCCGATCATCTGCACCTCTCGGGTGCGTTCATCACATCGACGACGCGCCGTCTGCTGCAGTTCGCTCTTATTCACAAGACGATGGACACAGTCGACCGTCGTCGCGTGACCGTGACCGTCGCCGGCAAGGGATGTGCGGCGCTGGAAAAGCTCGCTCCGGCCCAGCGGACGAGTTAACGATGTCGAATTTGGCTGCTTGAGTTGGGAAGAATTTAAGGCGCTCAATAAGCTGATGCGGCGCATGATCGAACACGGAGACCGCGCGGTGGCGTTGCAAAATTACTTGCTGACCGGTGGGGCAAGCGACAACGAAGAAGGAACGTGACCCTGCGGCTGGATTATTTTCATGACGCCGTCGAATACAAAGAAGGCTATCGCTAGCCCATTAAGAACGCGACCAATCCAAAGCAGCTTCGAAATCGTTGGTGCGTGGTCAGCGACTGGACCAAAAAAATCCCACACCTCACCGTAATGACCTGATCGGACATATTGCCGGTTAAAACCTACAAAAACCCTTGAAAGCGGCCACTTTCTAGTCCGTTGGTTGCAACAGGGCGCACGTCACCACCGGCGATGTAGCTCAATGGTAGCAAACCTATATGAGGGCGGAAGACCCACGGCCGGAGCCGGATATCGAATGGCCAGGACTTGCTGCCGATATCGACGGCCGTCGTGACATCGCGAACGCCATCCTCGCCGATCAGAGCGGCGCCGATCACGGCGAAGCGGCGCAAGGGCAGCAGCCGACGTGGCTACTACCGCGCGCAGTTCGAGAGCGCATGGGCACGCTACTGCGCTGAGGGCGTCACAGCGTCACAACCAAGCAATGTCGCATACATCGGCAACCGTTGAGCCGTCACAGCTTTCGCCGGCTGTGACGCTGTGACGGCTGGCAAGCGTCAAGGCGTCACTCGCCAAGGCGCGAGACCGCGTCGAAGATCGTCGGCTTGCGGCGCGCGCTCGATATCCGGCTCCGGCCGTGGGCCTTCCGCCCTGGTATAGGTTTGCTACCAATGGGCTTCTGTTGCGCTACATCGCCGGTGGTGGCGAGCGCTATACGAACTAGAGAGTGGCCGCTTTCAAGGGTTTTTGTAGATTTTAACCGGCAATATGTCCGATCAGGTCATTACGGTGAGGTGTGGGAATTTTTTTGGTCCAGTCGCGCGGGGCCAGCCACCCGCCCGTCTTGCCAGAACGCAGGAAAAGCGCAAAATTTCGCGCCGCTTCGGGGTTCATATGGGGAACCCCGCCCCATTGAGGGCAGTTCTCGGCGAGCAACCGAACCTTGAAAAAGAAGGGAGAGAGCTCCACGAGCAGTCTCGGAAAAATCGTATCGACGATCTTCGGCCACGCGAGCGCCGCCACGGCGCCGGCCGGCGCAGCTCCTGGCGCGGGCGCTGCGCCCGCTGGCACGTCGCCATCCGCAGCCCCGAAGCCGGCGTCCGCGCCGGGCGCAGCACCCGCTGGCACGTCGCCGTCCGCAGCCCCGAAGCCGGCGTCCGCGCCGGGCGCGGCGCCCGCCGCAACTGTCGATGTCGCCGCCATCCTCACCAAGCTCGCGGCCAACAACAAGGAAAAGCTCGACTGGCAGAAGTCGATTGTCGATCTGATGAAGCTTCTCAATCTCGACTTCAGCCTCTCGGCGCGCAAAGAGCTTGCTGCCGAACTCCACTATGGCGGTGACACGAACGATTCGGCGTCGATGAATATCTGGCTGCACAAGCAGGTGATGCAGAAGCTCGCGGAGAACGGCGGCAAGGTCCCCGACGAGCTGCGAAAATAAGAAGCAAATCGCGCAGAGCCGACAGGCTGCCCCGGCAAACCGGGCTCAAGCAAGCGCAGCGCCGTGGCGTCGTCTCCAACAAGGCGAACGCGGATTTGAATGTGGATGCGGCCGCGATCATGCTGCCATACTTTAATGCTGCATATCGCTAAGGACCACCCCACCCGGCCTGTCCATGAGAGCTGGGGGGAAGGGAAGTTCAAAAAAGATATTTGCCTAGGATCCTGCCAGCATCGGACGCGACCCTATTTCGCGCGGCCAAGATCCAGTGCCGTGCGTGAGACCCCAATTCCACCTGCCGCGTCTTCTCGACGATACTCGGCATCGTAGTTCATGATTTCGCGCGTCAACTGTTCGATCAGTTGTTGGTGGATCACGCCATCTTGGCCGGAAGTTAGTTCCGCGATCGTCTGGCGATGGCGACAATGGCGCAGTGTCACCATCTGCCGCGAATTAAGACATTCCGATCAAACAAATAAGTCTGAACACGGTGGGACAGATCGACGGAGTTTCGCAAAAACAGATCTGGCTACTTCTTGCTGCCCTTTTGGGCGCGACCACCCCCGGCCTGTCCAACCTGGGGGGAGGGTCGAATGGAGCCCAGAATGCTTAGCATCGTCGGCGCGACCCTCTTTCTCAGTGCCGTGCGTGAGACCCCAATTCCACCTGCCGCGTCTTCTCGACGATACTCCGCATCGTAGTTCATGATTTCGCGCGTCAACTGTTCGATCAGTTGTTGGTGGATCACGCCATCTTGGCGGGAAGTTAGTTCCGCGACCGTCTTGGCGATGGCGACAATGGCGCAGTGTCACCATCTGCCGCGAATTAATGCATTCTGATCAAATAAATAAGTCTGAACACGGTGGGACAGATCCACGGCGCAGAAACAGAACTCCGGCTACTTTTAGCTCCAGGACGACGTCACGCGCCGAATCGTCGACGCGCTCAAAGTTACGCTCAGCCCGGCCGAAAACGCGCGGCTGACCAAGACTGGGATGGACGACTAACATCGAATCGTACAACTGTTTTCTTCGCGGCCGCGAGCTTTTGTCCGGGCAGCACAAAGAACCGCGAAAGATCCGAACAGTCGAAAACATCCTTGACGCGGGCGATCGAACTCGATCCGAACTATGCACAAGCCTATGCGGGCCTCCGTGTTGCGTACGCGTTGGACTACCAAAACCGTTGGAGCGACGATCCAGATGGCTCGCTTCCGCTTGCCAAACATTACGCGGAACAGGCGATAGAAAAAGACCCAAAAGAACCGATCTCGCGAGTTGTCGCGGCGATAGTCGCATCGCGGGAGAGAGACCTCGAGCGGGCGACGTCCGGCCCAACTTGCGCTGTCGCTAAACCCGAATTACGCGTTAGCCTACAACGTTCTTGGCGGCATTCGCACCTACTCGGGTGAGCCGCTAGAAGCTATTCCACTGCTCGAACGGGCCACGCGTCTGGACCCGGCTCACGCTGAGCAATATCTCCACTTCCTCGGAATGGCATACCTGCTGGCCGGCAAGTACGAAACAGCGGTAACTCTTTTCCGGGAGCGCATTGTCCTTGTGCCCAGAACGGATTTTTCACGCGCTCCGCTAGCGTCCGCCCTTGGTCATCTCGGCGAGGTCGACGAGGCCCGGCGTGTCTGGCGCGAACTCATGGAGATCAATCCGAAATACTCGTTCAGCGAGCATTTCGGCCGGCTTCCTTTCCAGAGACAAGAGGATGTCCGGAGGATCGTCGACGGTCTTGCGAAGGCCGGATTGTTCGACCTGAGCACTGCACCGATCAGTTTCCCACACCGACCAGTAATGACCGGATCGGACATATTGCCCGTTAAAACCTACAAATACCCTTGAAAGCGGCCACTTTCTACTCCGTTGGTTGCAACAGGGCGCACGTCACCAGCGGCGATGTAACGCAATCGTAGCAAAGCTGTATGAGGGCGGAAGACCCACGGTCGGAGCCGGATATCGAATGACCAGGACTTGCTGCCGATAGCGAGGGCCGTCGTGACATCGCGAACGCCATCCTCGCCGATCAGAGCGGCGCCGATCACGGCGAAGCGGCGCAAGGGCAGCAGCCGACGTGGCTACTACCGCGCGCAGTTCGAGAGCGCATGGGCACGCTACTGCGCTGAGGGCGTCACAGCGTCACAACCAAGCTTCATCATCGGCAACCGCTGAGCCGTCACAGCTTTCGCCGGCTGTGACGCTGTGACGGCTGGCAAGCGTCAAGGCGTCACTCGCCAAGGCGCGAGACCGCTCGTGGAGATGACATGGCGCGCCCGAACGGCTGACCATGCGGCAAAACTAACGTGATACAAGGGAGGGACTGGCTCGCCCGGGAAGCTGAACTCTCCTGCCCGCGCATCTCGAATACATGATCGGGCTGGAAAGACATCCGGGCCGCTCAGCGACGGTGCCGGGCCGCCGAGCGGCGCCGGGCTGACCATTCTTCGCGTGGCGAGCGCGCAGGAGGCGCGGGCGGTCGCGGACGCCGATCCGTGTCTTTCGAGCTTCGCCCTTCCCGTGCCGCATTCCGCATGTTACGGGGCAAACCGCGATGAAACGCGAACCCCTTCACGTCCAAGGCTCCATGCTCCGAATCGCCGCTTTTTTAGCCGTGCTCGGAACGATAGCAGCGGGATCGGCCCAAGCGCAGCCGGGGTCCTTTTTCGGGGATTCGCCGCCGCGTCCGCCCGCCAACATTCCCAACGGATCGCCGCCGCAACAGCCGCCGCCGGTGCAATACCCCGGACAGCCGCCACAATCTCGGGCTCCTAAATCCCCACCGCCGCCATCGGGCGTCCAGGCGCAGCCCCTGCCGCCGCCTCCCGGCGCGGCGTCGGCTCCCCCTCAACCGCCAGGCGCCCAACGGGCGCGCATCGCGCCTTTGCCCGGTGCCCCGCAGCCGCCTTCGGATCAACCGCAACCCGGCGGCCAACCGCCGCCCGCGGGTCAGCTGCCGCAGCCGGCGGATACCGCTCCGCCGCCGCCGGACAACAGCGTCGTGACGGAGATGCCGACGCAAAAGATCGAGAATGCCCGCGCAATGTTTTCCGGGCTCGACAAGATCACCGGCCGCATCATTTCGTTCGACGCAGCGATCGGCGAAACGGTGCAATTCGGCGCGCTGCAAGTCACCGCGCGTGTGTGCTACACGCGCCCGCCAACCGAGGCGACCAATACCGACGCGTTCGTCGAAGTCGACGAAGTAACGCTCCAGGGCGAGATCAAACGCATTTTCAACGGCTGGATGTTTGCTTCGAGCCCGGGTCTGCACGCCGTCGAGCATCCCATCTACGATGTGTGGCTAACCGATTGTTCCGCGCCGGTCCCGGTGAAGGTTGCCGAGCCGGTCGCGCAACCGACGCCGACGGTGGTCCCGCGCGCGCCCTCTCAGCCGCGCCCGGCACGCCAAGCGGCTCCCAAACCTCAAGCCGTCCCGGCCGTTCAAGCTCAGCCGCCGCAGCAGCCGCAGTGAATCCCGGCGCTTAGATGCGCGTCATTTTTCCACGAATGCAGCGCCGATCGCGTCGATCGCGGCTGAAGCGTGCAGCATGTCCAAGTGGTTCAGGCCCGGCACGATCTTTGCGTCGATGGGCGGTTCGACGCCGCGCACGACGTCGGCATATTTGTCGGGCTAAATGAATTCGTCCGCGCTCCCCGACAACGATCGTTGTCGGAATTTTGAGCCGGCGAAATGCGGCGCCGAGATTGCGCGGCGCGCCGAAATTGGTAAGGAGCCAGAAGGAATAATAAATAATCGACGTCACGTATTTTTCGTTGCCCGCGCCCACGGCGAAGGCAATGACCGGCAAGGCTTCGCCGAGACCGAGGCGGCGCAAAATGCTCAGGTCAAGACAACGCGGGATGCCGGAGCGGCCCAGGTCGCCGAACTTCGGGGCGACGTGTCGAAGGTGCGTCATAGCAGAAAAGGCGACAGAAACACTAGCCGCCCAAAGCCGGACGACAGCTTCCCGGCCGCCACGCGCAGCGCAAACCCGCCGCCCGAGGAAAATCCGCGCAGCTCGAAACGCGCATTCTGATATTGCCGCCGCAATTCGCCGAGAAGATCGTCAAGGTCGTCGTCGAGGTGCCCGGCTCACTCCGCCGCGTGCGCGAGCCGCGTGCATTTAAGAATGCCGGGATTAGCCGGCCTTGAGGAGAGTGAAAACCGTGCTTCCCGGCACCGGGCGATCGAGCGCCAGCGCGCCAAAATCTCCGTCCCCAACAAGCGCGGCGTCGAGCAGCTTGTGGTAAGCCGGCCGCGAGACCTCGACGGCGCCGAACGTTCGCAGATGTTCCGTGACGAATTGAGTGTCGAGCAGCCGGTACCGGCCGGCTTTGAGCCGCGCCACCAGGTGCACGAGCGCAACCTTGGATGCGTCGCGCGCACGGTGGAACATGCTTTCGCCGAAGAACGCGCGGCCGAGGCTGACGCCGTAGAGTCCTCCGACCAACTCACCGTCTTCGTACGTCTCGACCGTATGGCAGTCGCCGCGCTCGTAGAGCTTCCGATAGAGACCGCGAATCCGCCCGTTGATCCAAGTGCGGGTGCGCCCGGGCATCGATTGCGCGCAACCGTCAAGCACGGCATCGAAATCGTGGTCGACAACGACGGTAAAGCGGCCGGAGCGTACGGTGCGCGCCAGACGGCTCGGCACATGAAACCGCTCGAGCGGGATAATTCCCCTGCGTTCCGGTTCGATCCAATAGAGGGCAGGGTCCTCCGCACTTTCCGCCATGGGAAAGATGCCGCAGGCATAGGCCTTCAGCAGGACTTCGGGCGTGATGTCGACGAGCGCGGAACTTCACGGCTGGCCATGTTTCCCTTTAGCCGGCGGCGGGAGGGTGTTTCAAGGGCGCGGCCGGATAGGCCGAGGCCCTTCTTCTCCAAACGCCCGGCGTGCTCGCCGCTATTGCTCGATCGCTCCGCGCGCCAGGAATTCCTCGAGCCAGTGGATGTGATAATCCCCGTCAATGATCTCCGCTTCGCGCACCAGCGCGCGGAACAGGGGCAGCGTCGTTTCGATGCCGTCGACGACGAATTCGTCAAGCGCACGTTTTAGCCGCATCAAACATTCGCCCCGCGTTTTGCCGTGGACGATGAGCTTTCCGACGAGCGAATCATAGAAGGGCGGAATCGTATAACCGTGATAGACGGCGGAATCGATGCGCACGCCTAATCCGCCCGGCGGATGGTAGTGGACGATCTTACCCGGGGATGGGCGGAACGACACCGGGTTCTCGGCGTTAATGCGGCATTCGATGGCGTGGCCGTGAAATGTCACGTCGCTCTGGTTCAGCGCGAGGTCGCTGCCGGCCGCCACGCGGATTTGCTCGACGATGAGGTCGATGTCGGTGATCATCTCCGTCACCGGATGTTCCACCTGAATGCGGGTGTTCATCTCGATGAAATTGAACTTGCCGTCTTCGTAGAGGAATTCGACGGTGCCGACGCCGAGATATTTGATGTCGCGCATCGCTTTGGCGACCGTTTCGCCGATCTGGTCGCGCGCGGCCGTGTTCAGCGCCGGCGAGGGACCTTCCTCCCAGACCTTCTGATGGCGGCGCTGCAGCGAGCAGTCGCGCTCGCCGAGATGGATGGCGCGGCCCTTGCCGTCGCCGAGAACCTGGATTTCGATGTGACGCGGCCGCTCCAGGTATTTTTCGAGATAAAGCGTGTCGTCGCCGAACGCCGCCTTTGCCTCGGCACGCGCCACGGCAAGGGCCGAAGCAAGCTCGCTCTCGGCACGAACGACCTTCATGCCGCGGCCGCCGCCGCCGGCCGCGGCCTTGAGCATGACCGGAAAGCCGATCGTCGCGCGCAAGCCGATCGCGCTTCCTGCGTCGGAACCGACGCCGCCGTCGGAACCCGGAACGGTCGGGATGCCGAGTTCGCATGGCGGCGCGCTTGGCCGCGATCTTGTCGCCCATCAGGCGGATATGCTCGGGCCGCGGACCGATGAATTGCACGTTGTGGTCGGCGAGAATTTCGGCAAAACGGGCGTTCTCGGCGAGAAATCCATAGCCGGGATGCACGGCGTCGGCGCCAGTGATCTCGCACGCCGCCAGCAGCGCCGGGATGTTGAGGTAGCTGTCCTTGGCCGGCGGCGGACCAATGCACACGCTCTCGTCGGCGAGCCGCACGTGCATGGCGTCCTCGTCCGCGGTCGAATGCACGGCCACCGTCGGGATGCCGAGTTCCTTGCAGGCCCGCAACACGCGCAGCGCGATCTCCCCCCGGTTGGCGATCGAGGATTTTATCGAACAGCGAATGGCGAATAGCGCTTAGAAAGGGCTACATTCCGCTGCTCCCGCGCATTCGCTCACTCGATGATCATCAGCGGCTCGCCGTACTCGACCGGTTGACCGTCCTCGACCAGAATCTGGATCACCGTGCCGGAACGCGGCGCGGGAATTTGATTCATCGTCTTCATCGCCTCGATGATGATCAGCGTCTCGCCGGCCTTGACCTGACTGCCGACATCGACGAAGGGCCGCGCTCCGGGCGCCGGGCCGACGATAGGCGGTGCCGACCATCGGCGAGGCGACGAGGCCCGGATGCTGCGCCGGCTCGATCGGAGCGGCGCCGGCGCCGCGGCGACCACGGTGGCGGCAGCGCTAACGGATCCTTCTGCGACCGGGCCCGTGACGCGGCCGAGCCTGAATTTCGTGCGACGCGAATCGACACGCCGTCGCGTTGGATTTCGATTTCGGAAAGGCCGGTCTCATCCAGCAGCTTTGCCAGATCGCGGATCGCGTCGTGATCGATCGTGGGTGTTTTCGGCATCGGCGGGCTCCCGGACTTACGCGCCACGATCAATCCTTTGCGTCGATCATGGCGGCGAGACCGGCGATTGCGAGCGCATAGCCCTCGATGCCGAAACCGCATACCACGGCGCGCGCTGCCTGCGACACGTAGGAGCGGCGGCGAAACGGCTCGCGCGCGTGAATGTTGCTGATGTGCACTTCGATGACGGGCGCCTCCATGGCGGCTAGCGCGTCAAGGATCGCGACCGACGTGTGGCCATATCCCGCCGGATTGATGACCAGACCGGCCGCGTTCTCGGCGCGCGCTTGTTGAATCCAATCGACGATCTCGCCCTCGTGGTTGGATTGGCGGAATTCCACCTTAAGCCCGTGCCGTTCGGCCGTCGCACGGCAAAGCTTTTCGACGTCGGCGAGCGTCGCGCGGCCGTAGATTTCCGGCTCGCGCGAGCCGAGCAGATTGAGATTGGGTCCGTTGAGGACGTGGATGGTCTTCGACATTGAGCTGACAAATCCGGCGGTCTTAGTCGCGGCTGTTAAAGCGTCGCGGCGGTCAAAGCCCGCCGCGCAGGCTTGCTTACACGCAAGCCTGTTTACAAATCCGTTTATAGGGAACGCCCCCGCAAAGGGAAAGCCGTAATGGCAGCATCGGCGCCCCGCCACGATGAAACCCAAAATTGGACTCAGCGAGCCGCAGCCGGGCCACAGACCTCATGGACGCTGCTAGCGCGACGTAAACAGTGGAGGGATTTTATGCGCCGCAGAACTTTTATGGGATTTGTTGCGTGTTGTGCTGCATTGCTGCCCGTCGGCTCGTCTGTTGTTGCTGCTGCCGACGGTCTCCGCGTTTCCGGCCCGATCGTCCATGACAACCTGGCGATCTACTTCCTGCATGGTACGACGACCGGGGATGCTGTTCCCGTGAGCCTGGAAGAGGCGATCGCCAAGGGGCGCGTCAAGGTGCGTGAGACGGGTAGCGTAAACGAGTTGACGATGGAGAACGTCGGCGACGACGAGATATTTGTCCAGGCCGGCGACATCGTCAAAGGCGGGCGGCAGGACCGCGTCTTGTCCGTCGATCTGTTGTTGCCGCCGCATTCAGGAATAGTTCCGATCGCGGCGTTTTGCGTCGAATCCGGTCGTTGGTCGGCGCGCGGTCAGGAGGATGGGCGGCAGTTCTCGACCGCCGCGGCGGCCATACCTTCGCATGAAGCCAAGCTTGCGATGCGAACCTATATGGCAAACGCCGCGGCGCCTTCGCCGCTCGCCGGGCAACTGGGATGTCGGCCGATCCATCTCGCACCGACACCGGATCGAGCCAGCGGAAAATCTGGGCAATGGTTCAGGCGACGCAAGATCGCCTGGCGCGGTCGGTCGGGGCGCCGGTTGCCGGCGCCGGCCTCGCCGTCGAGTTTGCAGCTCTCGCTCGAAAGCGAGAAGCTCAAGGCGGCGCAGGCTGCCTATTTGACCGCGCTGCAAAACGGCAAGGTCGACGACGACGTGGTTGGCTACATTGCGGCGATCAACGGCAAGATCGGCGGTGGCGATGTGTATGCGTCGCCGAACTGTTTCGCAAAATGTGGCCAAAGCTGCTTGCCGCCAGTGTGACCGAGGCGATCGGCGACAAGAATGCCCCAAGGGCTGACCCGCCGTTGGCCGACCAGGTCGCGCCTTCCTGAAGGCCGCGGAAGGCGCTCCGAACGCGTTCTTAACAACAGCGTGCGTCTTGCCACACGGGACGGCGACGGTTCGCTCTATGCCGAAACGCGACAAGCCGATGGCGCGTGGGTACACCGAAATTATTTGGCAAAGTGAGCCTGCCTGACAAACAAAATTCCTCCCCCCGAATGGGGGGAGGCCGATCACCTGGCGGGGCGATGTTTTCGGTCGCGATTGGCAGGGCGAACTGGAACCGGGCTCCGCTTTTGCCATCCGATGCTGCTGAAAGCTGACCGCCGTGGCTTTCAATTATTCTGCGGCAAATTGCTAACCCCAGTCCCATGCCGTTTGTTTTTGTCGTCACAAACGCGTCAAAGATTCCCTCAAGCTGCTTTGGATCGATTCCGGTGTCCCAAGTCTTCGACCGCGACAGGATCAGCGTCGCGCCCGCGAAGTTCAGTGCTGACGTTGAGGACATGGCTCCTGATCGGACGTGGTATCCATCGCTTCGATCGCGTTGTGTACCAAGTTGATAATTACTTCTTGCAATTGGCTCCTGTTGCCGTCGACAAGCGGCAGTTCAGACGCAAAGTCGGTGTTGGTGGTCACTTTGTGGTCAGCCAGCTCCTCGCGCAGTGATTGCAAAGCTTCGCGAGCCATTTCGCTCACATCGAGCGGTTCTCGGGTCTGATCGGTCCTGCGGAAAAGAGCGCGAATACTGTCGAATAATTCGTTGGCGCGGTGACTGTCGCTGATGATCCTCTTGAGCGCCGCCCGGACTTCGTCGTGATCGGGAGGCGTGCTGTCGCAAAAGCGCAAAGCCGCGCTGGCGTTTGACGCGATCGCCGTTAGTGGCTGTCTTACCTCATGAGCGATCGAAGCCGTGATGGCGTCGACGCTGAGCAGCTTATTTTCCCGCTCGCGTTCCAGCGTCATAATCGTTTCGCGGAGGGTCAATTCGTTACGTCGCTGGTCGGTGATGTTTGTTGAGATGCCGCAAAGCCCTTCAATTTCACCCTGGGCGGAAGTCAGCGGCACCTTTTTTGACAGAAAGAGCTGTTCCCCCCATGGCGTCCCCACCCGTTCCTCGGATACCATCAGCTTGCCCGTCTGCATTACGGCGAGGTCGTTGGACCGAAACTGGTCGGCAATTTCTGCCGGAAACAGATCGCTGTCGGTGCTGCCGAGGACTTGCTCCCGCGGCAAGTCACACGACCATTTCCCACTCGCGGTTGATATAGGTATACTGACCGTCTTTGCGCTTGGCGTAGATCACCGCGGCACTGTTTTCCAGAACACTTTCCAGGAGCTGACGGCTTTGCCGCAGATCTTCCTCGGTCTCCTTGCGCTCGGTGATATCGTCTAGCGTCGCCTGCAGCAGGCGGCGGCCGCGATAGTTGAAAGCCATGAGATGGACCAGCGCGTCCCAAATCTCCCCGTTGGGTCGTTGGTGGCGCCATTCGAAACTTTCAATTCCCCGGGTTAGCGCGGATTGATCCCGTCGTTGTGAGGCGGTAGCGGAATCGGTCCCGTCATACTGCGTCGGCGCGGCCATATCTAACGGCGTTTTGCCGATTATATCTTCCGGCGACGAGTATCCGAATATCTTGGCGGCTGCTCGATTGGCGTCGATGAAACGTTTTGCTTCAGGATCGAAAACCACGATCGGCCGGTGCAACTCCTGAAACAAGATTTTGTTGTAATCCTCGCTGTCGCGAAGAGCGGCTTCCGCCCGCTCGATACGGTTACGCTCCGCCACGGTTTGCGAGGAGAGACGTTCGATGCCCTGCTTGACGGCCGCAAGCCGCTTGCGCGCCGTGTCCGAATTCGCGAACTGAGCCTCGATGCCGTCAATCTCGCCTATCAGGGCCGCGAAATTCTCTTCCAAATCGGATCGCAACATGGAGTGGTTTGCTCATGCGTAAATCCACCTTAGACTGAGCAATTCCGCCGCCCAAATCAACTCCGCACGTGTTGTTGCCGGTCGGAGTCTCAAGGCAACGGCGGCACAGCCGGCAAGCTCATACTGAGGCCGGCTAATACCGCTCGGGTGCGGAAAGCGACCCTCACTTCCGTTCGGCGCTGATCTTTTCACGCAGCGCGTCGATGCCGACCGCGCCGACCACGACTTCGTCGCCGACCACGTAGCTCGGCGTGCCATTGATGCCCAGCGCGTCGGCGAGCTTGAAGTTCTCGTCGATCGTCTTCTTGACTTCGTGGCTGTCCATGTCCTTTTCGATCCGGGCCATGTCGAAACCGACATCCTTGGCGGCGGCGAGCGCGCGCGCCTTGTCGGCCGCGCCGCGGCCGCCGAGCAGCTTCTGGTGAAAGTCGAGATATTTCTTGCCGGTCGCGTCCTGCATGCGCACGGCGACCGCGACGTGGGCGGCTTCGACCGAACCCTCGCCGAGAACCGGAAATTCCTTGAGCACGAATTTAAGATTGGTGATCGGTCTTCAGGAGATCGAGCATGTCGGCCATGGCGCGCTTGCAGAAGCCGCAATTGTAGTCGAAGAACTCGACCACGGTGACGTTGCCCTGCGGATTGCCGAGCACGACCTGGTGCGGCGAATTGAAACAGCGTGGCCTTGTTCTCGATGACCGCCGCGCGTGCTTTTCGCGCTTCGGCTGCTGCTGGCGCTTCTCCAGCTCCGCCATCGCGTCCTGCAGCACCTCCGGATGGGCGATCAGATAATCCTTGATGATGCTTTCGATATCGCTGCCGCTGGTCGGCGGAGAATGACTTGTGCCGATGCCGCGGCAGGCGCAAGCCAGCAGCATCAGCGGCTGCGACCGAGAATCGCGATACGACGGCATTGCAATCGTCATGTCGATTGTCCTTTTTGCGATCAGTTGACCGGCCCGAGAGCGGGCTTCTTGTCCTTTGGTTGAAAGCGACGATATCGTCGGCCCTGACCCAACCGGGCGAGCCGACCGGAAACCGCTTCTTCGCCCGCGCCGCGAGTTCGCGGGCGGTCTTGTTGTCGCCGCGCGCGAAAGCGGCCTGCGCCGAGGCGAGATCGGCATCGGCTAAATCGCCTCTTGCGGCCATAGGCCATCGCCAGCTGCTCGTAGGCGTCGCCGGATTCGGGTTCTTTGGCCAGGGCCGCGCGCAACAGCGGAATCGCTTCGTCGGTGTATCTTGGCGTTGTTGGTGGCGATGAGCGCCTGCGCCAGCAGGATCTGGATGAGCGCGGGATTGGGCGCCAGCTGCGACGGCGCGGCGCAGCGGCGCGATCGCCTCCTGCGCGTGTCCGCCTTCGAGCAGCGCCTGGCCTTTGAGCTCGTAGAAATACGGGTTGTTGGGCATCGCCTCGATCAGGCCGTCGATCTGGGTGAGGGCGTCGCGCACGTCGCCGAACCGGTAGGTCGCAATGGCGCGGGCGTAGCGGGCCGGCAGGCTGGTGTCGGACGGCGGATAGCGCCGCAGCACGGTGATCGGCCGCTCCATGAAGCCGTACAGCTTCGCCCGCATCATGTCGTGGCGGAATTGCAGCTCGGGCGGGTCCTTCTTGTCCCAATACGGGTGTCTGCACCAGTTCCTCGAGCGCCGCCATGCGCTCCGCGGGCATCGGATGGTTCTGCAGCATAGGGATCAATATAGTGCTCGACGCGAACATCGTCTCGTCGGCGAAGCGCTTGAACGTGTCGTACATGCCCTTGGCCGATTGGCCGGTCATGGTCAGGAAGCGCACGCCGGCGCGGTCGGCCTGCTCCTCCTGGGCGCGCTGATAGGCCAGCAGCGTGTGCATGCAGATAGGATTGCGGCGCGCTCATCGCCGCCATGCCGGCATTGCCCATGTCGATGCTGCCGGATCTGCGCGCCTGCCACCATGGCGCCGATGCCCAGCAGCATGGCGACGATCGCCGCGGTCTGCGCGTTGGCCAGCTCCTGGCGCATCTTGGCCAGATGACCGCCGACGATGTGGCCGGTCTCGTGCGCGAACACGCCGATGATCTGATTCGGCGTCTTCGACTGCATCAGCGCGCCGGCATTGACGAAGATGCGGTGCGCGTCCATCACGAAAGCGTTGAACGACTTGTCGTTGATGATCACGACATGGATGTTCTGCTGGCTCAGCCCGGCGACGCGCAGGATCGGCCGCGTATAATCGCGCAGGAGTTGCTCGATCTCGGCGTCGCGAATCATCGGGATGCCGGCCGCGACCCGGTCTGCGCCCGCACTGGCACGCTGCCCAGCGCGACGGCGACGGCGGCGTGGCAGGCGCGATGGCGCGCGACGCTGGCCTCGTCCGCCGCGGCTTGCTAGGAGGTCTGGCGACGATCATCTGGGGCAAATTCGGTCCCCCGCGATTGGCGGACCCAAGCTATGGATGGAGCCGGTCTGCGGTCAACACGAGGCCGGCGTATTCGCAGCCGCGAAGCGCCAGCCGCACGAAACCCGGCGAATACGGCAGCACGGGGCGCGAGCGCCGGATCGACGATCCATCGAGCGTCAAGGCTGAAGTGATGCTCGACAGGGCAAAAGGCCTGCTGCAGCCGTCGGCCCGCAGCGCCGTGCCGCCGTTCATGGTGATGGACGTGATGGCGGCGGCGGCCCGGCTCGAGGCGCAGGGGCGCCGGATCATCCACATGGAAGTCGGCCAGCCGGCGGCGGCGCGCGCCGGCGACCGCAATCGCGGCGGCGCGCGCCGCGCTGTCCGCGGGCCCGCTCGGCTATACGGAGACCCTCGGCATCGCCTCGCTGCGCGGCGCATCGCGCGCGCCTATGGCGAATGGCACGGCCTCGATCATCGATCCCGGCGCGGATCGTCGTCACCACCGGCTCGTCGGCCGGCTTCATTCTGGCGTTCCTGGCCGCGTTCGAGCCGGCGACCGCGTCGCCGTGGCGCTGCCCGGCTATCCGCCCTACCGGCACATCCTCGCCGCGCTCGGCTGCGAGCCGGTCGGCATCGAGACCACCGCGCAGACGCGATGGTCGATGACCGGCGAGAGCCTGCTCGCCGCTGCATCGCGCGCGACGCCGCTCAAGGGCGTGATCGTGGCCTCGCCCGGCCAATCCGACCGGCACGATGATGACCGCGCGCGGCGCTCGCCGAGCTGATCCGCTGCGCCGAGGAGGCCGGCATCGCCGTCATCTCCGACGAGATCTATCACGGCCTCGACTATGCCTTTGCGGCCGAGACCGCCGCGCGCATCTCGTCCGACGCCATCATCATCAATTCGTTCTCCAAATATTTCTGCATGACCGGATGGCGGATCGGCTGGATGGTGGTGCCGCCGGCGCTGGTGCGGGCGGTCGAGCGGCTGCAGCAGAATCTCGCGATCTCGGTGCCCACGCTCTCGCAAATCGCCGCCGAAGCCGCCTTCGACGGCCGCGCCGAGCTGGAAAGGTGCGGCACGGCTATGAGGAGAACCGGCGCATTCTGCTCGAGGGATTGCCCGGCGCCGGGCTCGATACGTTTCTGCCGGCCGACGGCGCGTTCTATCTCTATGCCGACGTGTCGCGCTTCTCGACCGACAGCTTCGCTTTCGCGACGCGCATGCTGGAGGAGGCGGGCGTGGCGGCGACGCCGGGAATCGATTTCGATCCGCGTGCACGGCAAGAATTTCCTGCGCCTGTGCTATGCCGGCGCCGGCGCGCGAGATGCGCGAAGCGGTCGAGCGGATCGGCGATTGGCTCGCGCAAGGGCGTCTGTTTTCGAGCGAGGCGGGCGATGAGCGACGCTGTTGTTCGATATTCTGCGCAAGGTGACGACCGCGACGATCACCACCATGCTGCTGAAGAAGGGCATCCGGCGCTGCTGGATGAACGGCCCGAAGCCGCTCGTGCCGGAACGGCGAGCGGCTGGTCGGGCCGGCCTTCACGCTGCGCTTCGTGCCGGTGCGGGAGGATCTGGCGACGCCGGAAAGCTGGGCGCAGTCCGATCTCGACCCGCGCCGCGATCGAGGAAATGCCGGAAGGTGCGATCGCGGTCGCCGACGCCATGGGCGTGCCGAGCGCCGGCATCTTCGGCGATATCCTGTGCGCGCGGATGAAGAAACGCAATGTCGCCGCGCTGGTCACCGACGGCGTGGTGCGCGACCGCGCCGGCGTGCTGGCGAGCGCGCTGCCGGTGTGGTGCGCCGGCGTTGCGGCGCCGGCCTCGGTCAACGGGCTGACCTTCGTCGGCTGGCAGCAGCCGATCGGCTGCGGCGGATGCGCGATCTTTCCCGGCGACGTCATCGTCGCCGACGACGACGGCGCGGTCGTCATTCCGCAGGACCTGGTGGAATTCGTCGCGCACGAAGGCGCCGAGCACGAACTCTACGAAAGCTGGGTGTTCAGCGAAGTCGAGAAGGGCGTGAAGCTGCCCGGGCTCTATCCGCCCGAACGAGGAGGCCAAGGCGCGCTACGCGGCGTGGCGGAAATCGCGGTCATAGCGACTAGGCCGCGCGTAGTGCGCGATGTTCTTCATCCTTTCCAAGATTCTCGGCTTCTTCGCGCTGCCTTCGAATCTGTTGATCACGATCGGGCTGGTCGGGCTGGTTCTCCTGCTGCACGCGCTTTACGCGGCTCGCCAGCTGGCTCGTGGTGACGAGCCTGGTGCTGCTCGCGATTGCCGGACTATCGCCGCTCGGCAATGCGCTGATGCTGCCGCTGGAGCAGCGTTTTCCGCCCTGGGACGCCTCGCGCGGCCCGCCCGACGGCATCGTCGTGCTCGGCGGTGCGATTATCGCCGAGACGTATCGGCCGCGCGCGGCGGCGTCGGCGCTCAACGAGGCGGCCGAGCGCATCACCGCGACCGTCGAACTGGCGCGCCGCTACCCGAACGCGCGCATCATCTTTTCCGGCGGCAGCAACGCCTTGATCTTCGGCGAGGAGCCCGAGGCGGCGTTCGCGGTGCGCGCAGTTGGAGGCTCTGGGCGTCGCGCATGAACGCATCACCGCCGAGGAGCAGTCGCGCAACACGGTCGAAAACGCGGTGTTCTCGCGGCTGATCGCCAATCCGAAGCCGGGCGAGCGCTGGCTGCTGGTGACCTCGGCCTACCACATGCCGCGCGCGATGGCGGCATTCCGGGCGGCCGGTTTTCCGGTCGAGGCCTATCCGGTCGATTGGCGCACGCGCGGCCCGATCGATGCGGTCAGGCCGTTCCCCTCGCGTCAGCGAAGGTCTGCGGCGAACCGATGCTCGCCGTGCACGAATGGATCGGTCTGCTGCCTATCGGCTCACGGGCAAAACCGCCGAATTGTTTCCCGGCTCCCTGACCCCGTGTACGGCCCGCGCTGTGGATAGCGGCCCGGTTCGTTTCCTTCACCGAACATTCACCAATCCCGCGCGATACATTTTCTTGTCGGCATCAGCGATCGGGTCGCGCGCCGCTGGAGCGCGAAGTCCGGCCCTCGTCTGCCCGCCGTCCCTTGGGGAGGGATTGCCATGCCGCGCGGAACGCATTTTGCGCCCGCTGACAACGAAAGGGCGGAGACTGGCGGCCGATCGCCGGCCAGCCATCATACGGTGGATCGCGCCCGCGCTGACCGTGCTCTTCGTCGCGGCGGCCGTCCTCGCTCGTTTCTTCGTCGCCGCGAGTCGCCGGACTGCTCTGATCCGCCGGCCTCGTTTGCTCGCGCCGGACGGCTGTGCTCAATTCTCGCCCCGATGAGCACGGGACGGATCGCCATCGGGCCTTCAACTCGATCATTGGCAACAAGAATTACTCGTCGTGGTCGTTCCGGCCATGGTTGGCGATGAAGGTCGCGCGGATAGCGTTTGAGGAAACGGTGATTTCCCTCGAGGCGCCGGATTTCAAATCGCGGCTCATGGCTTTGAGCGGCGCCGGCAAGGTGCCGGTGCTGATCGACGGCGACGTACGCATGTCTGGGAATCGCTGGCGATCCTCGAATATCTGGTCGAAAAATTTCCCGCGGCCGGCCTGTGGCCGCGGGATGCGCCGGCGCGGGCGCATGCGCGCGCGATCGCTTCGGAAATGCACGCCGGTTTCCAGCCGCTGCGCCGGCTATTGCCGATGAACATGTCGCGATCGCCAATGCCGCGCGCACTCGATGCCGATGCGGGGGCGGATGTGGCGCGGATCGAGGCGATCTGGAGCGAATGCCGCGCGCGGTTTGATGCAGGCGGCCCTTTTCTTTATGGCGCATTCGGCGCGGCCGACGCCATGTATGCGCCGGTCGTCTCGCGCTTTCACACCTATGCTGTCGAGGTCGATGCCGTGGCGCGCGAATACATGCGTGCGATCATGGCACTGCCGGCCTGGCGCGAATGGCGTGAGGCCGCACGGCGTGAGCCTTGGGTGCTCCCGCATGACGAGGTCGATTGGCCGGAGATCAAACGGGAGGAATTCTGGGGAGGGCGCGTACCACTGCCACCGGTGCAAAGCGGACGGCAACAGGAGTATGTCCTGCCTCGACGAGGGCACGATTTTCTGCCGCCATTTGCGGGCGGCTGCTTTAATTGAAGCCAGCATCAAAAGAGACGCCGGGCGGGCGCGCAGGTGCCCTGATAGTTCCCTCCCTTTTCGCCGGCTTGGGAGGGCGCCCAAGTCAGCTGGAACTGGCCGGTAACACGATCAATGATGAGATTTTGGGTAACTCCGAGTCCTTGTCGCTTGCTGCAATGACGGTTTCAGAAAATTGCTCCGTTTCAATTTTGCTTCCAAACCCTATGTTCACGATACTTCGTTTGGCTGGATCAACCAGCACAGAAAACGGAGTGCTTCACATAAGCACAGGACAGCAGCGATACAGCTGCACAATGCCGTTCGATCCCATTATGCGAAGCAATGCTCAGTCATTCCAAAAAACTGTATGTCCGGAATTGGAATTGCGGCCAATCGGGTGCAGACCCTTCCCGGCAAAGGCTGGTCCGGCCTTCTTGTCTCTATGGCGCGCAGGAACCATGGCGGGGTGTTGAGCTAAGTCTGAAATGGGATTGTGCGTTCAACCGGTCAGTGCAACACCGCTTGTAGTCTATCTGCTGGCGTTTGGAAGCCCAAGGTCTTTCGCGGACGTTGATTGAGCCGCAGAGCAATCGCGTTCAGATAACTCTGAGAGATGCGCGAGAAGTCGGTTCCTCTCGGGAAGTACTGACGCAGCAGGCCGTTGGTGTTCTCGTTTGAGCCGCGCTGCCAGGGACTGCGCGGATCACAGAAGTAGACCTGGACGTTGGTGGCAACCGTGAAGCGCTTGTGGGCATGCATCTCTTTACCTTGATCCCAGGTCAGGGAGCGTCGCAACTCCTCAGGCAGCTTGCCGATGTGCTTGGCAAGTGCAGCAACAACAGTCGTCGTGTCCTTGCGGGGGATCTTGACGAGCATCGTGAAGCGGGTATTGCGCTCGACGAGGGTGGCGATGTGCGTGTCGTCCGCTCCGGTAAGAAGGTCTCCTTCCCAATGCCCCGGCACGGCGCGATCCTCAATCTCGGCGGGCCGCTCGCGGATGGAGACCATATCGAGGATATGCCCCTGTCCACTCTTCGCATTGTGGCTCTTGGGGCGACTCTACGGCCATCTATTCGGCGCCATGGCTTTGTACACGTGCGGATCGCTCGCCGCGCATCCGGCGGTGCTGGCGGAGCAGATGTACACGGGGAGCCTGTATGCGCTGCCGCGGCTGGGGATGTTCGCGTGGTTCGGGACGGCCGGAATCGTGGCGCGCGGATTATCGCAGGAGCCGCGCGCCGCGCGAAGTCATACGCACGAAGACACGCAATTCCCGGCGCGGCTGACGATGCTGGTGGTGCTATCACTGCCAGCCGCGGCGCTGTGGAGCGTTTTCGGGAGCGATGCTCCGGCCCCGGTGAGAGAGTTCCGGCTGGTGGTGACGCTGGTGGCGGTCTTTCTGGGAACGGGGCTGGTGTTCATCCGCGTGCACCTGTTGGACCGGGAGCGGCTGGAGCTGGTGAGGGAACTTTCGGAGTCGCTCGAAAACTTCAAGCGGCTGCAGACTCAATTCGTGCAATCGGAGAAGCTGGCCTCGCTGGGACAACTGGCGGCGGGAGCGGCGCACGAGATCAATAATCCACTGACCGCGATTCTGGGCTATGCCGACCTGCTGACCGACGAGAACGACGTGGAGAGCCGGCCGCACGCGCTAGGCGAAAAAATAAGGCAGCAGGCGCGGCGGACACGGGACCTGGTGACGAACCTGCTGAGCTTCGCGCGACAGGTGCCGGCCGAGAAACAGCTCCTCGATCTCAACTCCGTCCTGGCGGGGGCCTTGCAGCTTCGCAATCTGGATTTGCGCGACAAAAATATCCGCATCGAGTTCGGCGGTGAAAGCGTGCTTCCGGGCGTGCGCGGCGATCCGAACCAGCTCTTGCAGGTTTTCTATCACCTGATCAGCAATGCCGTGGACGCCATGGAGACGGCGGGCGGAGTGCTGATGATCCGCGCATTGCGGGAGGGCGGCAACGTGATTGTGGAATTTTCGGATACGGGACCGGGCATGGCGGAACCGGAAAAGGTTTTCGATCCCTTCTACACCACGAAGCCCGTGGGCAAGGGAACGGGCCTCGGGCTGAGCATTTGCTACGGCATCCTCCAGGAGCACGGCGGGGGCATCACGGCATTCAACCGCGCGGAAGGCGGCGCGACGTTCCGGCTGGAACTGCCGGCCGTGCTCGCGCTCTTCCCCCAGGCATCCGCGCCGCCCACTGCTTCGGGCGTCGCGCGCTAGCGGGCTTTGGCAGGCGGGGCATTTCCATTTGCCCGCAAGGAATCGCTGCTATAATCGCGCGCCATGACGCGACCGGCCTTCCAAACGCCGCGGTACATCGTGGTCGAAGGGCCCATCCGCGTGGGCAAATCCACGCTGGCCAAGGCGCTGGCGGAACGGCTGCACGCGCGGCGGATCTTCGACTGCGAGGGCAGCGACAATCCCTTCCTTGCCGATTTTTACGACGAAAAGCCGGGGGGCGGCATTTCGCGCGCAGATGTACTTTCTCTGCGAACGGCGGCGGCGGCTGGAGGAAGCGGAGATGGAGGAGGGCGCGGGCGCGGTGGTGAGCGATTTCCTCTTCGAGAAGGACAAGATTTTCGCCTACATCAATTTGGACAACGAGGAACTGAAGCTTTATGAAAGATACTTCGCCCTGCTCGCCCCGCCGGTCCGCGCACCCGACTTGGTGATTTATCTTCAGGCCAAGCCGGATGTGCTGCGAAAGCGCGTCACGAAGAAGGCCGATCCTGCCGAGACGGAAATTTCGGCGGAGTATCTTCGCGCCGTCGCCAGCGCCTACGAGCACTTCTTCTTCCGCTATTCCGCGGCGAACCTGCTAGTGGTGGACACATCGGAGATTGATTTCGTCGAGCGCAACCAGGATTTGCAGGAACTTCTACAGCGTCTCCGCCAGCCTGTGAAGGGCACACAGTATTTTCTCCCGCTGGGCCGAAGCTGAAGACCGGCGGGAAGACGCCATCCGGGAGGACGCATTCGCCGTGCTGCGCGCAGGCGAATGGCTGGGGGGGACGGCTCCATTCCGGACAGCGTCACGGAGGGAACGCCTTCCGTGAATCGCGCGCGCCGGTTAGGCAGCCTGGACCGGCTTCGAGAGATTGTGCCGCCATTTTCCGAGCGTGCGGTTCACCGGGTGGCCGCGGTGCAGGAACGAAACCACGGGCTCACGCCGCGTGCCGATTTTCTCGAGGGCGCGGCGAATCCGGAAATCGCGGCCCGCGGACACCAGCCCTTTTTCCAGAACTTCAATGGCCTCCTGGGGACGGCCCGCCCGCTGATAGACCTCCGCCAGATTCAGATACAACTGAGCGTGATTGTGCCGCATGCCCAGAGCCTCCTGGCACAGGGCCTCTCCATCGCCAAAACGATGTTCGGCGATAGCGGCGAGCAGACCGGTATAGGAGAGGTAAAAGGGATTCTTGGGCGCGATACCAAGAGCGCGCCGAGCGTGCAGGAGCGCATCATCCGGGTTGCCGTCACGCAGGTATTTCAGACATTCCTTGAAATCCTCCATGCCAGCATCCACGGGTGAAGTGGTTCCGATCCAATGGGACATCGCTTCCCTCCTTGGCCCGAAACGGGCATTTGATAACCAGGGTAGTGCCGGATTTGCGCGAGGGAAATAGAACGCGCGGCCAGCTTTCGGCCTGGTACCTATTCCTGTACTAAGTGACAGGTAAAAAAATGGCCATCTTTTTTGCGCCAAGCGGCGCCCCCGCTCGGAAGCGCCGTGCTACAATTCCGGCTCCGATGGACTTACATGTCTGACGCTCCAGCCAGCGGCGAGACGGGCCTCGAAGTGATTTCTCCGAGTGGCGCGCGCCGCTTCGCGCGCATCACGGAATCGCCGTTTTACATCGGCCGCGGCGGAGAAACCAAAAAGCACCTGCAGATCGCCGACCCCCGGATTTCCCGGCAGTGTGCCGCTATCATTGCAGAGGATGGGCGATACTACCTGGAAGACTGTGGCCAGCGGCACGGCATTTTCGTCAACGGTAAGGAAGTGACTCGTCACGCGCTGGATGACGGCGACGTGATTACGTTTGCCTTCGTGGATTTCTACGAGCTGATTTTTCGCTCATCTTCCTCGCGCTATACCACGCTGCTGCCGGACCTTCTGAGCCGCATGGAGCACATTTCCAGCACCGAGGGGTCCGCGGGCGGCCTCCACAAGCTCAATCTGCTGCTCGAGGCCACCACGCTTCTGCATTCCATGCTTCCGCTGGATGCCGTCCTCGACGCCATGCTGGACCACGCCATCGCCATCACCGATGCGGACCGCGGCCTCCTGCTGGCGACGGATTCCTCGGGATCGCTCCGTGTGCGCCTGGCTCGAAGCCGCGGCGGCACGCGGCTGGCGCCCGGGGAAGTTGCTCCCAGCCAGACGGCCCTGCGCCAGGCTCTGGAACAGCAGTCGAGCGTAATCACGGAGGACCTGGCGCAGGCCCGTGCCGATCTTCAGGCAGCGGAGAGCGTCATGTTGCAGCGGCTACGCGCCGTGGTCGTCATTCCGCTCTACGCGAAGCCCCGCGACAGCGCCGCGGATTCCGCAATGCAGGGAGAGCGCGGAGATTTTCTCGGCATCGTTTATCTGGATTCCCGGCGTCCCTTCGCGTTTTCGAAGCTCGACCGCCGGATCCTCGACGCCCTCGGCGTGGAAGCCGCGAGCATCCTGCATAACGCGCATCTGGCCGAGCGCGAACGCGGGCGGCTGCTGCTCGAGCAGGAGATAGGATTTGCCCGCGACATCCAGCAAGCGCTTCTTCCGCGCGGCTTCCGCGATTTCCCTCATCTTACAGCCAGCGGATTCAATCTCCCGTGCCACACCGTCGGCGGCGACTACTTCGACGTCTTTCCCATTAGCGAGGAGCGCACGGCGTTCCTGATCGCGGATGTTTCCGGCAAGGGCCTGGGCGCGGCGTTTCTCACCACGATGCTCCAGGGCGCGCTTTCCGGCATGACGATGGGCGCGGAGCCGGCGCGCGTCTTCAACCACATCAATCAATTTCTCTGCGAGCACGCCGAAGTGGGCCACTACGCCACGATGTTTTTCGGGGTACTCGACCGCGAGGGGCATCTCGAATTCATCAACGCGGGCCATCCTTCGCCATTCCTTTTGCGCCGTGGGGAGATTGCCGAGCCCTTCACGGAAGGCTCTTTCCCGGTGGGCGTAATTCCCGGAGCCGAGTACGCCGCCGCGCGGTTGAAACTCGAACCGGACGACACACTCATCCTCTTCAGCGACGGGGTGAGCGAAGCCATGGACCCCGAGGAGCAGATGTTCGGGATCTCCCGCTTCCGCGAGGCGCTTGCCGGACGGAGTGAGGAGTCGCTCGGCGATCTGCAGAAGGCGGTTCTCGAATCGGTTGAAAATTTTACGCGCGGCGCCCGCCAGGCGGACGATATCACGCTGCTTCTTGTACGCTACCGCGCTGTGGGAGCGTGAGGCTCGCGCGCACGGTGCGCTACCCCTTTTTGCATCTCGTATAACGACCTCTGCCATCTTCCTTCTCCTCCCACGGGCCATGCCTTTCCGCAAAAAAAGTAAAGTTATGCGGTGAGTTAAAGTATTAGATTAGGTTTAAAAGACCCCCTCGTTTTGTTGCGATTAGAAAGGCATGTTTTATTGGAAACAGGTGACTTAAGGTCATTTCTAATTGGCGGAGTTGCGATTAGACATTCATCCTGTGCCGGGATACCGGCGGCGCGATTTTGAGCCCCAGGCGGGATGGACGTATCCGCTACCGCAGGCGGTTTCCCCTCATGGGTGATGATGACCCTGCGGGCGGGCTCGACCCAGCGGCCGTCGTCAGTGATGCAGTAAGAGGCGCGAAGGGCGCGGATGATGGTGTCACCCGTAACCTTTGCAATTTCCGCGCCTTCCAGGATGAGGTCGAGAGCAGAACGCATCTTGCCGGTGCGCTCGGCGAAGAGGTTTCCAGCACGGGCGTGGCGATAGATGGCGTCGCGGGAAACGTCGTAGCGCGAAGCGATCTGGGCGGGGCTGTGCCAGCGGAGGAACTCGTCTTCGATGGCGTCACGGTCGGGGTGATTGCAAACGAGGCACTTACGTTCGTGCCGGTCGGGAGCAGGAATTTCTGGGGTGCTGGGCGTTCCTATTAATTTAGTGAACATATACTTCTATAGCATATATAAAAGCAAAAAGCAAGAGAAAAGATTACATAGTTTTAGTACGGGAAGGCGCGCAAATAGGCGCGGCAATTTCGTAGGGCCCGAGGTTAGTTCCCGGCGTCAACTTGCAGATCCTTCGCTTCGCCCGCCACGGCGGGCCCTTCCTTCGTCAGGACAAGCAGGCTCAGGATTTCGCCTGCGGGTTCCCGCTCCGCAAAACCGGCTCCGCTCACGCCCGCACAGCGGCTCAAGTTTGGTTCCTGCCGCGAGTGTCATGGCTTCAAATCCGCCGCCCAATTCAGCACCACAGTGATGGGAGAGGAAAAGGTTTGCTGCCCGGTGGTGGTGACGGCGAGAAACCGCTGGCCGTCCGCGGTCACCCTGTAAGGGGCATTCGGGAAGCCAGCATTTCCACTGCCGGCCACAAAATCCGCTTCAAAGAGGGGCTTGGGGATGCCCATCTCAAACTGGGGCCCGGTGGTGTCCACGTCCACGGCCATCAGCCCGGCGTTGGAAAGGAAATACAATTCCTTCCCGTCACGCCGCCATTCGGGGTTTACTCCGCCGGCGGTCGAAACCTGCCATTTGCCGCTGGGTTGCGGAAACGTCTGGACATATATCTGGTAGTTGCCCGTCTCCTCTGACGCGTAGGCGACGTACCGGCCGTTGGGGGAGAAACGAGCTTGCCTGGCACCGAAATTCCCTTGAACAAAGGGAATGGGTTTGCGGTCGCCAAAAAGCGGCAAAATCCAGAGGCTGGTTGGCGCAGAGGTAAGGTCGTATGCAACGTAGCGCCCATCCGATGACCAGTCATCCAGGCTTTTCTGCTGCTCTTTCGATGCGAAGACAAGTTCGGAATCGCCAAGGCCGTTGGCCGCTTTCTCATAAATGTCCCGGGTTCCCGATTGTGCTGACGAGAATAGGATTTGGCTGCCGTCGCGGGACCAAACAGGGTTCAAATCGTCCGCGGCATCGAACGTAAGCCTTGAGGCCGTTCCGCGCTTCAAGTCGAAGATCCAAAGATTGCGGTTGCCGGTCCCGGTTTCCCGGATACCTACTGCGACTCGGGTCCCGTCGGGCGAAAGAGACGGGTTGCTATACTCGGCGGGCGGCCCGACTGTCCCGAGTTTCTTCCCGCTCCGATCGAACCATTGGAGCTGGAGACTCGGTTTGTGCGGACGTTCCGGCACTATACGCCAGGATACCGTTTGCGGAGGCCGAAAAATTCGATACGCCCTCGGCGATGGGAACAGCGTCGCCGGATATAGTGAGACGCTGGGCGTCGAATGGCTGGGCCACGAGGGTGTCTGCGCGCAAGTAGAGCAAATAACCCGGCGATGCATAAACGGCGGGCGAGTCGGCGCTCATCAGGCACTTTGTTTCCTTGGAGTCGAGCGAGCCGGCGCAAACCCACACTTGACCGAGCGGGACAAGACGGCGCGAGGCGTAAAGGAAATGCCGGCCGTCGGGCAGGAACGAAGGGTTGGATTGCGTGATTTCTCCCAGCGATTGGTCGAGCGTGGTCAATGGGCTCGGCACGCCGCCAGCCTGGGAAGCCTTCTCAAGCGAACCACCGGAACCAGTGAATACAATCACACCGCCGCTATTCCAGCTTCCAGAGAAGCCTCTGACACCTTCACTGAGTATCTGCGGGGGTCCGCCGGCAATATCAATTTTCTCCAAGCCGCCAGAGGCAAAGAAGCCCAAGTAACGGCTGTCGGGCGACCAAAAAGGGAGGAGCGCGCCTTCCGTTCCGGGCAGCACGTGTGCGGCAACACTGTCAAGCGGCCGGAGCCAAAGCTGTCGTACTCCCTTATTGGAGATAACGACAAAGGCCAAGAGACGGCCGTCCGGCGAAACGCCTGGCAGCCCCCATTCGGCAACCTCGGGCGGTGGGGAGACAAGAAAGCGAACCACGTCCGGCTTGGGTTGGTTCAGGTATAAGCGAGCGAACACGAAGGCCAAAGCGGCGGCGAGGAGCAGCCCCGCGGCGGCGAGCGCCCAGGCCATTCTTTCCCGGCTGCGGCGGCGAGCCACGACGGGCGCGGCAACGCCGGCCTGCGAACCACCCTCGGCGATCCATTTCAGTTCGTCGGTCAGGTCCTTCGCGCTCTGGCAGCGCTCGTCCGGCTCTTTTTCGAGGCATCGCTTCACAACGCGGTCGAGAGCGGGCGGCGTCATGGGCTGGAGCGACGAGATCGGCGCGGGTTGGGACGACATGATGGCCGAGATGACGCTGGCCTGCGATTGGCCGTCAAAGGCTCGCTTGCCAGTGGCCATTTCATATGCCACGGTGCCGAACGCGAAGATGTCTGTGCGCGCGTCGGCTTCCTTGCCTTCGAGCTGCTCCGGCGCCATGTATTGCAGCGTCCCCACGATCGTTCCTTGCGCCGTGAGCGGCGCGTTGGCCGTGGGGAGTTGCGACATCTGTACATTGGCTGGAGCCATCTCCTGTTGCAGCTTCGCCAGACCGAAGTCGAGGAGCTTCGTCCCCGATTTCGTGAGCATGATGTTGCCGGGCTTCAGGTCGCGGTGCGTCACGCCTTTGCGGTGGGCTTTGTCGAGCGCGTCGGCAATCTCGGTGGCGTACTGCAACACCTGCTGGAGCGGCAGCGGACCTTTGGCGAGGCGCGCGGCGAGCGTCTCGCCTTCGAGATATTCCATCACCAAATAATCGGTGCCGCCCTCGCGCCCCACATCGTAGAGTGTGCAGATGTGCGGGTGATTCAGGCTGGCAATGCTGCGCGCTTCGCGCTCGAAGCGCTCGCGCAAATCGGGGCGGTCGGCGAGATGCACGGGCAGGACTTTGATGGCGACGGTGCGGTTGAGGCGCGTGTCGCGCGCGCGATAGACTTCGCCCATACCGCCCGCGCCAATTGGCGCGGCGATTTCATAAGGCCCGAGTTTGGTTCCTACGCTTAGCAAATTAGTTCGCCTCCGCCTCCGGCGGATTTCGCCTCGCGGCTCCGACGCCGCGAAAACGGCTCAACATGCAGATCCTTCGCTTCGCCCGCCACGGCGGGCAGGCTCAGGATTTCGCCTGCGGGCTCCCGCTCCGCAAAGCGGCTCAATTTCATACGGTCCGAGCTTTGAGCCGGAAGCGAGCGTCATAAGTGCAGGGATTATAGCCTCAGAGTGATTAACGGTTCTCATTGTTTTTGGCGGCGAGTGTTCGCTAATGCGCGAGGTCGGATGCGAAGACGAGGCGGATGCCGCGAGCTTGGAGGCGCGGAAGGCCTTCAGCCAGGGCGGCGATGGTTTCGGCGTGGGGATGGCCGATGGCGATGGCGGAGCCATTGCGGATGGCATCGCGCGCGGCAAGATCGAGCTGCGCGAGGACGGCTTCCCGAGTGGGCGTGTCGTCGAGAAATACTTTGCGGGAGGCGGCGCGCACGCCGGAGTGTTCCGCGGCGGCGTAGGCGACGGTGGCGGCGGTGGTGCGGCTATCAATGAAGAAGAGTCCGCGCTCGCGCAGGTCCGGCATCAACGCCGCCATGAGGGCGGGATCGGCGGTTGCGCGCGAGCCTTGATGATTGTTCACGCCCGCAGCGTGGGGCACAGTGTCAAGCATGGCGCGAAGGTCCGACTCGACTTCTTCCGGATTCATACCCACGCGCAGCTCAATCGGCTCGGGCGTTACGCCCTCGGATGGATCGCCTTCGGACACCGATTCCATGGGCATGTGCAACATGACCTGGTCGCCGCCGCGGTGGATCTCCTCGGCGACTTCGGCCGACAGCGGCAAGTGGGGCAGCACGGAAACGGTGAGTGGGAAGCCCAAGGCGAGGAGGGAATCGGCGGAAGCGCGGTCGTGACCCAGATCGTCCACGATGATGGCGAGTTGCGGATTCCCTCGAGCGGGCACGAAAGGCTGGCGCGAGCGAACGGGAAGCGGAGAGAACAGAAGAATCGAGTGGGTACGATTGCCATGAAAAGCGAGATCGAAGCGCACGACATCGCCGCGGGAAACTTCGGTGAGGGACAATTTGTGGCGGCGTGCGATTTCGGTGAAGGATTGTCTCAAGGCATCGGTCTGGGAGGAATCGGCGAGCGATACATCGATAGCGTCATAGGTGAGAGGCGGCTGGCCAGGGGTTTCGGACGGCTGGCTTTCGGGGCGAATGGTGATTTCGGATTTATGTCCGGTGACATTTTGCGCGGCGGCGACAATTTCCTGGGTGATGGAGCGAAGCTGGGCGGGGGTAAGAGTTTTTTTGGCGCAGCCGGAAAGAACGAGGGCGATGGCGAGGGCGACGAGGGCTGCGAAGCGCGTCCGGGCCACGATGGACTAGGCGGCCTTGGGTTGGGCGTCCGCGCTCTCGAGAATGTCGACGGCTTTTTTGACCACGGGATCGTCGAGCGAACTCGAAGGAACGGCGGGATATTCATCGCTGAGCGCAGCGACATCATTCGTGGCGGGCTGCACTTCGTCGGTGGGTGCAACTCCCTCCGCGGGAATTTCCTTGGAATCAGGCGTGTAGTAATTGGCCACGGTGAGAATCAGGGCCGAGCCGTCGTCGAGCTGAATGAGCTTCTGCAGGGAGGCTGTGCCGTAGGTGCGTTCGCCAACGGTATCACCGCGCTTGTTGCCGGCGATGGCGGCGGCCACGATCTCTGCGGGTCCCGCGGTTCCATTGCCGATGAGCACGGCCATGGGCAGCTTCCACACGACCATCGAGGGGTCGGCGGAGGAAACCACGGGAGTGACGGTCTGGCCCTGGAGAGTGGTGATGGTGCCCGAGGAAAGGAAAAGCTGGGCGGTGGAGATGCCCTCGGCGTCGTCGCCGGAGGCGCAATCGCGGAGATCGAGAATGAGTTTGCGCGCGCCCTGGCGGGAGAACTGCGCGAGTGAGTCGCGAATCTGCTTGGTTACGCCGTCACTGAACGCCGGGACGCGGAGATAGGCGATGCCGTCCTTGAGATGGTCTTCGATAAGCTTGGGCGCCGGAATCTTGGCGAGAGTGATGCTAGCTTCCTCAGGCTCCGTCTTGCCGCGGCGGATGATGGAGAGCTTTACGACCGTTCCCGGAGCGCCATTGAGGAGCACCTGCGCCTGGTCCACGGACATCTGGCCGGTGGTAAAGCCGGCGATTTTTTCAAGGATGTCGCCGAGGCGCAAACCATCCTTTTCAGCGGGGCTGCCGGGCAGAGCGGAGATCACGCTGATATAACCGAAACGCTTCGTAAGAGCGACGCCGGCGGTGCCAGTGGCTGCGTTGGCGCTCTCCTGCTTGTAGTCGGTGTATTCAAGCGGGCTCGATGTAGCCCGACTGCGGATCGAGGGAGTCGAGGAGACCGTGGAGAGCGCCGGAAGTGACGGAATTGATATTGGGCTGGTCCACGTAGTCGTTCTGGATGTGGTCGAGAACTTCGCTATAAGCGGTGAGGGCGTGGTAGGCCTTGTCGTCCGAAGAGCGGGCGAGAACGTAGCCGGTGGTGACGTAGACCGAGACAAGGACCGAAAGCGCGACCACAATCTTCTTAGCCAGAGGACTCATGCGTATTCTCTTTTCTCCCTAGCGCACATTCCGCCGCGGCGCGAAACGCGCGGCCGAAGCGATGGTCCGCGAAATGACGGTGCAGCCGGCGACGGGCTAGCCGGTCTTGGATATGATGCGCGGCGCCCTCCGCAGGAAGCCCCATTATAGCATTGTCCGGCGAGGAGCGGCTGAATGTGCTCTCGGCGACCCCCCCTATTTTGTTTCGATTAGAAAAATTTATGTGGTTGATATCAGGGGAATTAAGGCGATTTCTATTTCCCGATGTGTTTCGATTAGAATTTTGGGAGTGGGGGGCCAGAAACTCGATGCTCGAAGGCTCCCGTAGCGTGCCTGCTTCGTTGTTTCCAGCCTCCGACTGAGTCATCAGGGACACACGTCCTTTCCTCCCGTTGCATGGCAATTCTAAAGTTGAACGCGCCACCCTTCGCCACGTCACTCAGGGCGAGGCGGGTCTGGCGCGAGCAACAAAAACAAGACATCATAGCATAAAACAGTGCCGTTGTCAAGAGGGTAAATAGAGTGCCGCCCCTACAGGGCTCACATGAATTGGTTATGCCTACCCCGGGCTCCCGCCCGGGGCTAACTTCTTCCGCCCCCGATACAAATCATCGGGGCACAAAAAGCGTGCCTACGGGGCTGGGCGGAGAGCAAGATGCCCGCCTGCAATTCGAGGCGGCCGCTACAAAGGCAAAGGCGAAGAAGAAGAGCGGGCACAGCATGCTGTGCCCCTACGAGAGAAGGCAAAGACAAAAACAAGGCGCCCGCCTAAAAGGCGGCCGCTACATAAGCAAGGGCAAGAGCAACGGCAAAGGCAACGGCAAAAAGCTATTTGTGGGCGAAGGTGTGCTGGGGCGCGTGGAACCCAAGCAGGTCGCCATTGGCGATGGGGTCGGCGGCGGTGACGTAGGTTTGGGAGATGCGGTCCTGCCAGGTAAAGCGGTCCTCGTCCCAGAAGGCCCAGAGGAAGCCGAGCATGAGAGTGGCGCCGGAGAGAAGGTAGCCGAAGCTGCGCCAGAGTAGCTGGCGCGTGTCGGGCAAGCTGCCATCGAGGCGGACGATGGTGAGACGGCGGAGCTGCATCCCCGGCGTGGCGCCCGCGAATGTGGTGAACAGGAAGAAATAGAGGGCATAGAAGAGGTAGAGGACGGCAAAAGAAACGATGGCGTCCATTTTCTCGAGGACCACCTGCCCGCCGAGCGACCGGAACAATCCCAAAAATGCCGCACACGTCAAGCCCAGGAAAAAAGCATCGAGGAGGCCAGCCCAGCGGCGTTCGGCAAGGCCGGCGACGGGGACAAGGGCGGTTTGGGGATGAGCGCGGTCGTCGGGGAACGAGGAGAAATCGAGTTCCGGCTGGATGAGGATTTCCATGCGCTCGGTTTGGCGCAGGCGCGGCGGGGAGGGCCGGGTGCGTCCTTCCTTCTTCAGGGCAGGCCCTTCCTTTCTCAGGGCAAGCGGGCGATCGAGCACTTCTTCTTCGATTTCCTCGATAGCGTGGGATTCGCGGAAAGGAAGGCCGGACTGGGAATCGTCGGGGCGCAGGCGCCGGCGGCGCGCGCGGTAGACTTCGAGGCGGCGCGTGACTTCGACGCGCCATTCGGGTTCGGCGGCTGCGTCCTGTGCCGCGACGTGGGCAGGCTCGCGGCCGTCTCCACGGTCATCCACACGCAGAACCGCGCCGACAGCTACGGGCTGGGGAGTGAGTTCTCCGTCATCGGCGGGGAGTTCACAAAAGGAGCAGTTCCCCGTGTCATCGAGCAGCAGTGCGCCACACTTCGAGCAGATTCGTATCACTGGTCCGTTTTGCGCTGCGGAAGTTCCAGTGAAGGAACGAAGGAATCATAGCACGGGCGCAGGCTCGCGATGAGCGGCGAAGGAAGTGCGCATGTGGCGTAAGAGGCAACGCGGGGGCGTATAGGTTCAATTTTTTGGTTTTGCAGTACGCGGTGGCTTCTCCGACTTAAATATATTTTGCCGGCTCCACTTAGCGGCATACATATAGGTTTTTTGGTTTTGCAGCATTACGCTTCTGGCTGCGCATCTTCGCGACCGACAGGCATGGTTACGCTGGCGCTGCTTGCTGGGCCGCCACGACGCCATAGCAATTCACCCGCTAAGATCGCACTGGGTGTCGCTAGCGAAAAGAAAAAGCAAGATGCCCGCCTGAAAAGCAGGGCGGCCGCTACATGGGCAAAGGCAAAAGCAAGATGCCGCGCTAAAAGGCCGCGGCGCTACATTTAAACCTTAAAGGCAAGAGGCCGGCCTACGCGATGAATCCGCTCCGCAGAATCATTCGCAGTCCAAAAGGCGAACTTCGGCGCGGCAGGCCCGCCTTCCCGACAAGAAGCGCCGGGACACCACCGCGCCGACGGGCGCATTGCGGGAGGGGGAGGCGCGTGTTAGGCTCAGCATTCTTTTTGAGGGGTTGGGGGGAATTTCCCGGGTTTCATTCAGGCGATGCCGAACTCGACGCTCTCCAAATCCGTCCGCAAATTCGCTTTTCTCATGGCGCTGCTTCCGGTTGCGCTCGGGAGCATGCGCGCGGCGCTCGCTCAGGCTGTTCCGCAGGGCTTGCCGAAACTTCCCACGGCCGGGGGCGAGGCCACGCTGGAGGCGGACCAGCAGCGCGCCGTGGGCCATACGTATTACGCCGACGGCCACGTGGACCTGCGCTACGAGAACGTCCGGCTGCGGGCCGACCATGTGGAGTACAACGAAGAGACGCAGGTGGCCATCGCGCAAGGGCACGTGCAACTCGATTACATGACGCAGCACATCGAGGCGGACGAGGCGCGGTACGAAATGCGCACGGGGCGCGGCATGTTCCAGCACGTGCGCGCCACATTCGCCATCGAGCGGCGCCCCGAGCCGATGCTGCTGATAAGCCCGAACCCGCTCTATTTTGAGGCGGAGGAGGCGGAGCGGCTGGATGCGAACACGTACCGGATTCACCACGCATGGCTGACGGTGTGCAAACCGGACCACCCGGTGTGGAAATTCTACGCGCCGGAAGCGACGGTACACTTGCAGGAGAAGGTGCATCTGGAGAACGGAAATTTCCGGCTGTTTTCGATTCCGGTGATCTATCTGCCGTACGCGACGTTTCCCGCCGAGAAAGAACGCAATTCCGGATTGCTCTTCCCCGACCTGGGAGAGAGTTCCATCAAAGGCTACATCCTAGGGGAGGGATTTTACTGGGCGCCGCTGGATTGGATGGATTTGACGGCGCGGGCCGACTACTTCACCGACAGGGGCTGGAGCCAGCATGGAGAGTTGCGGATGAGGCCGTGGGAAAACGCGCGGCTGGAGGCGGACTATTTCGGAGTGCTGGACCGCGGGCTACCGCAACCCACCGGCCCCCCGCTCAACCAGGGCGGGCATGAAGAGCATCTGCTGTTTACGGCGCTGCTGCCCGATGGGTGGCGCGCGGTGGCCGATCTGGATCAGCTCAGCTCGCTGACCTTCCGGCTGGCGTGGTCGGAGACGTACACGCAGGCGGTGAATTCGGAAGTGATCAACACGGCATTTTTGACCAACAATTTCCGGGGGTTCAGCGTGGATTTCGCGGCGCTGAGCTACAAAAACTTTCTGAGCGCGGCGTCGGCGACGACCACGCAGACTGAGATCGCGCTGCGGACGGCTCCGGAAGCGCGGATCAGTTCCGTGGATCAGGCGCCCTTCCCGAATCTGCCGTTCTATTTTTCGTTCGAAGGATTCGCGGGAGCGACAAATCGCGACGAGGATGTGACGCCGTTCCACATGCCGGCCTTCGCGGCACGAAGTGAATTTGCGCCCACCGTAACAGCGCCGCTGCACTGGGGGCCCTGGCTGAGCGTGACGCCGAGCTTCACGCTGCGGAGCACGTATTACGGCGGGCAGATGGTGAGCGGCGCGTGGGTGGACGAAGGATTTTTCCGCGTGACCGAAGAGGCGTCCGCGGATATCCGTTTCCCGACGATCGAGCGCGTGTGGGGCAGCGGGGACACGAAATGGAAGCACGTGATCGAGCCGTACGCGGTCTACAATTTCGTGACCGGGGTGAACGATTATGGGCGGTTCGTGCGCTTCGACGAGGACGAAACGCTGACGGATACGAACGAGTTCGAGTACGGCGTGATCCAGCGCCTCTATCACCGCAGCGGCCCCGATGGATCGGAGGAACTGGTGACGTGGCGGATCGCGCAAAAATATTTCTTCGATCCGACGTTCGGCGGCGCGCTGGTTCCGGGCCAGCGGAACGTGTTTCAGACGCTCGATTCGCTGACGCCCTTCGCGTTCGCGGACGAGCCGCGGAATCTTTCCCCGATCGTGAGCGATGTGACGGTGGAGCCGGGAAAACGGTACGACGCGCAATTCATCGTGAATTACGATCCGCAGCGGAACCGGCTGACGGCCATCGGAACGCTTCTGAAACTGAAACCGTACCGGGAGTCGTTTCTGACGCTAGCGCAATTTTCCGTGGAGAACCTGCCGGTGAATCCCATGCCCGTTCCGGCGAATTTCCAGCAGCGGTCGAATCAAGTGCGGGCGCTGGTCGGGTATGGCGATCTGACGCGGCCCGGCTGGAACGTGACCTTTGGCACGAGTTACGATTTCACGGCGGAGGCGTTCCAGAATCAGCTCGCCGAGTTCAGCTACAACGGCAAGTGCTGCGGCATCGGCTTCGAATACCGCAAGTTTTCGTTCGGGACGATCCGCAACGAGAATCAGTACGCGGTGGTATTCCGCATCGCCAACCTGGGTTCCGCGGGGAACCTCCACCGGGAAGAAAAAATCTACTGAGATAAGCCGAGGGCCGCGGTGGGAAAGACGGCGTTCACGAGGCTTTTTGGCGGAGCCGAAAACAGCTAGGACGCGTCTTATATATATGGATGCGTGCGGCGAAGAAGGAACGGAAACCGGCGTTTCTTCCAGGGATTCGCGGGGAGCCGCTGAGGACAGAGGAATCGCATGGAAGTTTCGGTATTGGCGGCATTTGTGGCGGGATTGGTTTCCTTTCTTTCGCCGTGCGTGCTGCCGCTGGTGCCGGGATACATCTCGATGCTCTCGGGGATCGGCGTCGAGGAGCTGAAGCAGGGCCACGCGCCGCGCGGAGGATTGCTGCGATCCGCGCTGGCCTTCGTGGTGGGGTTCTCGATTGTGTTCATTGCGTTTGGCGCGTCGGCGAGCGCGGTGGGTTCGTTCCTGGTGCGCAACCGAACCCTGCTGGCACCGCTTGCCGGGGCTTTGATCATGCTCTTTGGACTGCACCTGATCGGCTGGCTGGGGAAAATAAGCGTGCGCGCGGGACTGGTGATCGGGATTCTCGTAGTTGTGGCGGGTGTGGCGCTGGCAGTTCGCGCCGAGGATGGCCGGGGCGGAGGTGAAGCCCGTTCATTTCTATTCGGCGGCCATGATTTTTCTGCTGGGCCCGGGGATGACACGCTGGCTGAACCGCGACGTCCATTTCCGCAATCTGGGCGGGCAGCCGGGAATCACGAGCGGGTTTCTGATGGGTTTTGCATTCGCGTTCGGCTGGACGCCCTGCATCGGGCCGATTCTGGCCGGAGTGCTGGCGATAGCCGCGACGCGCGAAACGATCGGCCAGGGTGTGTTTCTGCTGGGATGCTATTCGGCGGGACTGGCGATTCCGTTTCTGGCAACGGCGCTGGGCGTGGGAAGTTTTCTGAAATTCTATCAGCGATTCCGGCGGCACTTGCACGCGGTGGAGGTGTCGAGCGGCGTGCTGCTGCTGGGAATCGGCGGGCTGGTGTTCGTGAACCGGCTCGCGTGGCTTTCGGGGAAACTGGCATTTCTCGGGCGATTCTCGAGGTGATGGGAGCTTTGCCGATGAAGATGCGTACGGCCGCCTACGGGCTTTTTCTCGCGCTGCTGGTTGTGGCGGCAAGTTTCTACGGATGGAAATCGCGCGCCGCGTTTCGGAAATGGCAGGCGGCCGGCGGCGCGAGCACGTCGTCGCTAGGGAATGAGCCGGACGTGACGTTTTTGGATTTGCAGGGGCAGAGCGTGACGCTTGCAAGCCTGAAGGGGAAAGTGGTGCTGGTGAATTTCTGGGCCACGTGGTGCGATCCGTGCAAGGACGAAATTCCGGACTTGATCGAACTCCAGGAGAAATATGGCGGCAGGGGCTTCACCGTGCTGGGCGTGGCGATGGATGACGAAGGAAAGAGTATCGTTCAGCCGTTCGTCCAGAAGACGCAATTCGACGCGGGCGGGCACTCGATGAGCATCAACTATCCCATCGTGATTGGAAGCGACGACATCGCGACGAAGTTCGGCGGATTATTCGGCTTTCCGGTCAGCTTCGTGATCTCGCGCGACGGCAAGGTGGAGAAGAAGTATCTGGGGGAATTGACCAAGGACGAGATGGAGAAGGAAATCGAGGGGCTGCTATGATTCCGGCCCCGAGACGCCGCGCGCGGGCGGCAACTGTCTCCGGGGCGCTCCTGCTGATGGCAGCGTGCGCCATATTTTCTGCGGTGGGGAGCGCTCTGCGCGCGCCGCAGGACGGTGGAGACTTGCCCAGCCCTTCAGCCATCGTGAAGCCGCGCGCCTATGTCTCGCTCGACCCCGTGCCCCGAGAAAGGGAATTTCAAGTGGCCGTGCAGGCGGAAATCGCGCGCGGGTTTCACGTGAATTCGCACACGCCCAGCGACCCGTACTTGATCCCCACGACGCTCACTCCGAATCTTCCCGCCGGCATTCGACTGGCCGGCACAATCTATCCCGAAGGTCAGCTCAAGGAGTTCCCGTTTTCGCCCGGCAAGCCGCTGAGCGTTTACGCGGGGAGCGTGACGATTCGCCTCAAGCTTTCCGCCGATGCCAGTGCGCCGCTGGGCGCAACCACGATTCCCATGACGCTCCGCTATCAAGCGTGCAACGACGCATCCTGCCTGCCGCCCGTGAATATTCCCGTGAGCGTTCCATTGGAAGTGGCCGCGACAGGGGCCAAGGCGCGCGCGGCGCATCCTGAAATTTTTTCGACGGAATCGGCGAAGTAACTGGCGTGCCAGCCATCCCATAAATCGCAGCGGGCGGCGTTATTGTCCTCAGGGGCTGAAGCCCTGTTCTTGGAGGCGCCTTATGTCGGAGCTTCCCGGTCAAAACCACCGGGACGCAAAAGGCGCGAAAGCTCCGACCCCCTAACGAGCCGTTTGCGAGACAGCTTCTAGAGAAGGGGTGAATCCCCGGAATGAGCGTGCGCGTTAGTGCGCGGAGATGAAGGGCAGGGCGCGGCGGAGGCGCGCGACGACGCGCTCGTGGCCGAGCACAGCCATGGTTTCGAAGAGCGGCGGGGCCACGGCGCGGCCCACAATAGCGACGCGCGTGGCATTGATGAGCAGGCCCGCTTTCACGCCTTCGGCGGCGGCGATGGCGCGCAGCGCGGCGTCGCATGCGTCGTGGTTCCATTCCGGCAATGCCGCGAGGGCATCGGCCAATTTTGCGAGCAGGGTGGGCAGGCCCGGCCTACGCGATGAGTCCGCTCCGGCGGGCAGGCGTTCATCCCTCCAGAATTTTTCGCGCGCTTCGGCATCGTACTCGAAATCGTCGGTAAAAAACGCGCGCGCCCAGCCGGTGAAATCCCCGAGCAGGCGCGTGCGCGGACGGATCAAATCCACGGCGCGCGCAAACCACACGCGGCCTTCGCCGGCCGCCCATTCCTCCTGCCAAAGCCCCGCGCGCTTGAGTTCCGCTTCGACATAGGGCAAAAGCTCGTCAACAGGAGGTTTTTGGAGGTATTGCGTGTTGAACCATTCGAGCTTGGGGCGGTCGAAGATAGCGTTGGTGCGGCTGACGCCGGAGAGAGTGAATCGCTCGATCAGTTCGGGCGTGCGAATGAATTCGGAATCGTTTCCCGGAGACCATCCCAGCAGGGCCAGAAAATTGCGAAAGGCTTCGGGGAGAAAACCTTCCTCGGCGTAGGAGCCGACGCTGGTGGCGCCGTGGCGTTTCGAGAGCCGCGTGCGATCGGGCCCGAGGATCAGCGGAACGTGCGCGAAAACGGGCGGCGGCGCGCCGAGCGCGCGGTAAAGGAGAGCCTGCTTCGGCGTGTTGGAGAGATGGTCCGCGCCGCGAATGACGTGGGTGATGCGCATATCAATGTCGTCCACGACGACGCTGAGCTGGTAGGTGGGCACGCCGCTTGAGCGCAGCAGGACGAAATCCTCGATTTCGGCGTTCTGCACTTCGCGCGGGCCGAACACGGCGTCTTCAAATCGAGTGACACCGGCGCGGGGCACGCGGAACCGGATGGCGCGCGGGAGACCTTGCGCCTCGCGGGCGGCGCGATCCTCGACGGTCAGATCCCGGCAGGGACAGGCAGGGCCTTTTTGGGCCTTGGAGCCTTCGTCATCGCCTTCGCCCTCCAGGTCTTCGGTGGGCGCAGGAGGGGCATCAGCGCCGGCATAGGCCGTAGGTTTGCAATAGCACGGGAAAGCCGCGCCGACGGCGAGCAGGCGTTCGGCGGCCGCGCGGTACATCTCCAGGCGCTGCGACTGGAAAAACGGGCCTTCGTCCCACTCGATTCCGAGCCACTTCAATCCGGCGAGAATCCCTTCGACGAGTTTCGGGCGGTTGCGTTCGGCGTCGGTATCCTCAATGCGAAGGAGGAGTACGCCGCCTTCGTGACGGGCGAAAAGCCAGTTGAAAAGAGCGGTGCGCGCGCCGCCCACATGGAGATAGCCGGTGGGTGAAGGGGCGAAGCGGACACGCGGCTTTTGCGAAGTCATTCGGCTCGGATTCCTTCCGGTTATCGGAGTGGGACATCTTAGCGGAGTAGAGGGCTAAAATCGAGTCATGCGGGTGCCCATAGGGCATGAAGCAATGGTAGTTAGTACTGGGGTACTGTTGACCATGGGCATAGCGGGTCACATACTTGTAAGAGGACGGCTGGCCTTGGCGGGCCGGCCGATGAGGGCCCCTTGTGATTGCTCGAATACTCCCTGAATCCGCAAGGTTGACCCACGATGAAACAGCCTCAGGAACGGCAGCAGGCAGCGCGCCGTTTTTCTGTTATCCTCTGCGGAAGTCTCTGAGACCATTAGAAATGGAGCGTGGAGTTGGCAAGTCAAATTGACGCGAATGGGATTGTCCTGCTGGCAAGCTCTCTGCTGCTGGGGACATTCTTTGCTTCCGTTTACCGGCGGAAGCGGCAGCAGTACCTACTGGTGTGGTCGGCCGGCTGGTTCGGTATTTCCCTCTATTTGCTGGGTGTTCTCCTAGGCCCGTGGGTGGTTCCGGCGCGCTGGTTCGAGGGGCTCGACGAATGGCTTCTGACGGTCGCGGCGCTGGTCTTTTACTGCGCTGCGCGGCTGTATGCGCGGCAGAGGGTGGCGGTCTGGGGAGTGATAGCTGCGGTGGGAATGGCCACTGCGTGGTCCATTGCCAACGCATACGGCAACTTGACGGTTCCCCTGCTGCTGGGGACCGGGCTGGTGTTTATCGGGGTGGCATGGGCGTTCCTCGAAGAAGGACGCAAGCAGGAGTCGCGCGCGGACGTGCTGCTCGCTATTCCGTTCGCAGCCTGGGGATTGCTGTGCTTCGCGATGGTGTTTCAAGGCTGGTTCGGCAAGCTCGGGGAGACGGACCTGCACCCGCTGATTTTCCTGCCTCTGCTGTTCGCCGGTGTGCTGATGGTGATGGCGGTTTATGAGGAAGAGCGGCGCCGCGTGGAACGAAATATGCTGGCGCTCTCGAGTCTGAACCTGGCGACATCGAGCTTCACCGGCGGCGACATCCAGAAAATGCTTGGCCAGGCGCTGGATCGAGTCCTGAAAGTGGCCCGCATCCCCACCGGCGCGCTCTGCATGAGCTATGGCGAATCCCACGGCCCCACATCCGTGGTTGCGACGGGCCTGAGCGAAGAGTTTTGCTCCGCCATTCAAGAGTTCCATCTCGATGAGTATGCGGTTTCGCTGGTAGCCCGCCTCGGGGGACTGGTGGTGCTGCGCGACCTGGCGTCCGACGGAACGTGGGAAGCGATCGAGAAGGAGGAACGGTTCCGGCAGTTGCGCCAATTGCTGCTTCGGCAGGAACTCCGCACGGTAATCGGCATCAGCGTGCAGGCCAAAGACCGCGTCCTGGGGGCACTGCTGCTGGGAACGCCGGATCACCGCCATTTCACGCCCGCGGAGTTGCGCCTGCTCCTCGCGCTCGGCCACCAGATCGGCATGGCGGTGGAGAACAGTTTTCTGATCCAGCAGACGGCGCGCCGCAGCGAAGAGCTGCACCTTTTGAATGAGGTCGGACGGGCGCTCAGCTCGACGCTCGATCTGGATACCTTGCTGGAGCGCATTTATTTGGAAATGCGCCGCATCCTCGACGTGAACTGCTTCTACATCGCCATGCAAGACTCCAAGGCCCAGAACATCCACTACGAAATCGAAATGACCGATGGCGAGCGCGTCCCCAAACGGTGGCGCCAGGTGGGCAACCATCTGATCGAATATGTGGTCCGCACGCGGCAGCCGCTTCTGATTCGCGAAAATTTCCGGGAAGAGACGAAGCGGCTGGGTTTTGAGTCGCTGCAAGCCCACGGGTCGATTTGCGCCGTGCCTTTGATTCTTCACGACCGTGCCGTGGGGGTGGTCGCGGTGCACAGCGCCCGGGAGCGGATGTTCGACGAGGGCCATGCCGAGCTTCTGCGCGTGCTTGCGAGCGAAGCGGGAATCGCCATCGAGAACGCGCGGCTCTTCGCGGAAGAGCAAAAAAGATCGGTCCACCTGGAGCTGATCAACAACGTATCGAGGCAGGCGATTACCACGCTCGACCCCGAAGCGATGCTGGCGGATATCGTGGCCGAAATCGAGAAGGGCGTGGCCTACGACCACATCGGGGTGGCCATTCTCGATTATCCAACCAAGGAACTCGTGGTCCAGACCGAGGCCGGGGCGCGGCGCGAGGCTCTGGGGCGGCGCATCCCGCTGGGCGAAGGGCTGGTCGGGCAAGTGGCGCGCACCGGGCAGATGGCCTTCGTGCGCGAGGTGAGCGCGTCGTCGCCCGCGACGGTTCTGGTCGGATCGGTCTCCGCCATCGCGCTGCCCGTGTCGTACACGGAACAATTGCTCGGGGTGCTCTACCTCGAATCCACCGAGCCGCGCGATTTCCCCGCGTCGGAAATCCTGCTGCTGCGGACCCTGGCGGACCTTTTTGCCGGGGCCCTGCACAACGCCATGACCTTCCGGAAGGCCCAGGAGCAGGCCATCACGGACGGCCTTACGGGCGTGAAGACGCACCGCTTCCTGATGGAGGCGCTCTCGTCGGAATGGAAGCGCTCGACGCGGGCGAACCGCCCGTTTTCGCTTGTGCTGATGGACCTCGATTGCTTCAAATTCGTGAATGATTTCCACGGCCACCTCGAGGGCAACGTGGTTCTTCAGCGGGTGGGCCATATTCTGGAACAGAATTGCCGGCGCTCCGACGTGGTGGCGCGCTATGGCGGCGATGAGTTCGTGATCCTGATGCCGGAAACCAGCATCGAGCAGGCGCGACAGCTCGCGGACAAGCTCCGCGGCTGGGTGGCCTCCGATCCGCTGCTGCGCGAAAAGAACGTCACCGCGAGCTTCGGCATTGCGGGCTTCCCCGTGCACGGCTCCTCACCCCAGGAGCTGATCCAGGTGGCGGACTCTTCGATGTACGTCTCGAAGCACCAGGGCGGGAATTCCGTTTCCGTTGCGGAACAGGGTGCTCCGAGCGACCGCAAGCGGTGGAAGAAGGATGTGCTCGAAGCCTATTTGGGTGTGACGCTCAAACGCCAGTTTTCGACCGGCCCCCAAGCTTTCGACGAGATTCATAGGCGGCTCGAACAGTTCACACGATCGCTGAATGAGCAGAGCACGGGCGGCTCCGGGGAAGGACTTTCGCCCGCCATCGTCGAAACGGTCACGTCGCTGGCGTTTGCCATCGACGCGAAGGACCATTACACGGAGGGACACTCGCGCAAGGTATCCGCGTACGCGGTGATGATCGCGGAGGCGCTGGGGATGAGCCAGGCGGAAATCGAGGAGATTCGGCTGGCGGGCCTGCTGCACGACATCGGCAAGGTGGGAATTCCCGAGGCCATCTTGAACAAGGCCGCGCCGCTCGATGCCTCCGAATGGGATACCATGAAGACGCACACCGATCTGGGCGCCAGGATTCTCGAGCCGCTCGAACCCATGGACCGTATCCGCGAGATGATTTGCCACCACCACGAGTTCTACGACGGCACCGGCTATCCCGCCCGCCTCGAGGGCCAGCAGATTCCGCACGGGGCGCGCGTGATCGCCATTGCCGATGCCTACGACACGATCACTTCCGATCGCATCTACAAGAAGGCGCGGACCCCCGAAGACGCCTTCGCGGAACTCGAACGGTGCGCCGCAAACCAGTTCGATCCGGAAATCGTCCGCGTCTTCATCGAGACGATGAGGCGCGCACCCCGGCCCACGGTCGAATCGGGCGTGAGTTCGTTTCCGCGCAGGAACATTTCCACTTCCACTCTTTAACAGCTTATTGAAGAACTGATGGCGGGAGCTTCAGGGGCTTCCCGGTCAAAATCACCGGGACGCAGAAGGCGCGAAAGCCCCAAGCTTTTGCACATGTTACGTCGCGGCTGCGCTTCGCAACTCAGGGCAAAAATCCGCGACCTACAAAACTTTTGGCCTCTTCCAACAAGCTATCGAGCGGAGCCCGCAGAGGAAAGGGCTGCCGCAATGCGGGCGGCCATTCAAGCCGTCTTTCATGAGCTGCCGATCAAAATCGCGATGGCAAATACGAGTCCCCCGACCACGATCACCTGAAATGCGGAGGAAAAGAGCGGCATATCCATATAGCGGTGTCGCACGTAACTGATGAGCGCCAATTCGACGGCCACCACAAAGACGGCCACGGTGAAGGCCACGTGGAAATTCGAGATCAGGAAAGGCAATGTGTGTCCGAGGCCGCCCGCAGCCGTCATTAGGCCGGTGATCGAGCCACGGACATAGGGGCGGCCGCGCCCGGTCAGCGAGCCGTCGTCGGAAAGGGCCTCCGAAAAAGCCATGGAGATGCCGGCGCCGATGGACGCGGCGAGGCCAACCACGAAGGCGTCCCACGTCTTGTGGGTGGCGATGGCAGCCGCAAAGATGGGCGCCAGCGTGGAGACAGAGCCATCAATAGAGCCTGCGAGCCCCGGCTGAATGATCTGAAGCATCAGGACGCGGCGGCGCGCTTTTTCTTCCTCGCGCCTGGCCGGAACATCCAGATGCTTCGCTTCGAGCGTCTCGGCAAAATCGAAGTGCTTACGCTCGGCCTCCGCGAGATCGCCGAGCAGCTTTCGCGTCGGGGCGTCGGACACTCTCTCCATCGAGCGCTCGTAGAATCGCAGCGTTTCCGACTCCATGACCTCCACTTGCTTGCGAACCACATTGATTCCGAGCGGACGCATGAGCCACACGGGACGGCGATCGACGAATCCCTTGACGTCCTGGCGGCGAAGAAGGGGGATATGGTCTCCGAAGCGTTTCTGGTGCATCTCGATCAAGCTCTGGCGATGCCGTGATTCCTCTGCCTGCATTTCCTCGAACAGCTTCGCTGTGGCGGGATACGTGGCGCGGAGAGCTTCAGCGAATTCGCCATAAACGCGGCTGTCCTCTTCTTCGAGCTGTATGGCAAGGGCCAGGATTTCCCGCTCGGTGAGGTCTCGGAAACTTTTTTTGGCCATGACGATTTCCCCCGCAAGATCGGATGTCAGGGTACGATTATATGCGCGGAAGGGCGAAAAATGCGCGTGCGGCCCGCGCGCCGGCGGACCGAACAATTTTCCCCTGGCTGCGCCTCCCAGTGATGACGCCGGGGCACACGCAGTGGTATCACAGAACGTGGAATCCGGGCAACGGAGGTGAATCGAAAATGGCGGAAACAGTTGGCTTCATCGGCTTGGGAAATATGGGCGAACCCATCGCGGCAAATCTGCTGAGCGCGGGATACGGATTGCGAGTTTATAATCGCACGGCCTCGAAGGCCGCCGCACTCGCGGCAAAGGGCGCCTTCGTCGCGGCAAACCCTGCTGAGGTTGCGTCTCCGGGAGGGATCGTTCTCACCATGGTTGCGAACGATCAGGCTCTCGAGGAAATTTGTCTTCCGGCGGGCTCCTTCGTCGAAAGGCTCGGCTCCGGCGGCATCCACATTTCGGTGAGCACAATCGCTCCGGCCACGGCGCGCCGGCTGATCGAGCACCATGCCAGGCACGGGGTGGAATTTGTCTCCGCGCCGGTCTTCGGGCGCCCGGAGGCGGCCGCGGCGAAGCGACTGTGGGTTTGCGTGTCAGGGCCTGCTGCGGCCAAAAAGAGGACGCAACCGATTCTCGCGGCGATCGGCCAGGGAGTTTTCGATTTCGGCGAAGGCGCGGGAGCGGCCAACGTCGTGAAGCTGTGCGGGAATTTTCTGATTGCCTCCGCGATCGAGGCGCTGGCGGAATCCTTTGCGCTGGCGGAGAAAAATGGCGCGAGCAAGCAGCAGTTGTCTGAGATGCTTGGCAAGACGTTTTTTGCGTGTCCCGCATACCAGACATACGGGAAGATTATCGCTGAAGAAAAATTCGAGCCCGCGGGTTTCCGGCTCGCGCTCGGGCTGAAGGACGTCACGCTTGTCCTCGAAACCGCCGCGGCAAGTGCGATGCCCATGCCGCTCGCGAGCTTGCTGCGCGATCACATGCTCGCCGCGATGGCCAAGGGGCGTGAAAATATGGACTGGACCGCCGTGGCGCTTGGCGTCGCCGAAGACGCTGGGTTGAAATAGAATGGTCGTGCGATGAAGGCATGCATTTTGCATTCGCCCGCGAAGGTGGAAACCAATCCGCTGGATTATGCGGATGCGCCCAAGCCGCATCCCGCGAAGGGCGAGATACTCGTGTGCGTGGAAGTCTGCGGTGTGTGCCGCACGGATTTGCACGTGGTCGAAGGCGAATTGCCGCCCCGCAAATCTCCCGTGATTCCCGGGCATCAGATTGTAGGCGTCGTGGAAGCATTGGGCGAGGGCGCGCGGCGATTTCGCGTCGGAGCGCGCGTGGGGATCGCATGGCTCCATCACACGGATCAAACCTGCGAATATTGCCGCGCGGGAATGGAAAATCTCTGCGACCATCCCGACTTCACGGGCTACACGGTGGATGGCGGGTACGCCGAATATGCGCTGGCGCAGGAGGATTTCGCCTATCCGATTCCGGACTCGTTTTCGAGCCGGCAGGCGGCGCCGCTGCTGTGCGCGGGAATCATCGGATTTCGCTGCCTGCGGCTTTCCGGAATCAAGCGGGGCGGGCGGCTGGCATTCTACGGCTTCGGAGCAGCGGCGCATGTGGCCATTCAGGTCGCGCGTCACTGGGGCGTGGACGTGTATGCGTGCACGCGAGGGGCGAATCACCAGAAACTGGCATTGGAACTCGGCGCCGTGTGGGCGGGCGAAGCGGCGGCGGAGCCTCCCGCGAAGCTGGACGCGGCGGTGATTTTCGCGCCCGCCGGAGAGCTGGTTCCTCCCGCGCTTCAGGCGCTCAAGAAGGGCGGCGTGCTCGTGCTGGGAGGAATTCACATGAGCCCGATTCCCTCTTTCGATTACGACCTGCTGTACCAGGAGCGCGTGATTCGAAGCGTGGCCAATAATACGCGCGAGGACGGCGAAGATTTTCTGCGTCTCGCGGCGGAAATTCCCGTCCACTCGCAGACGACGCTCTACCCGCTGCGCGACGCGAATCGCGCCCTGAACGATCTGAAAAGCGACCGGATCAATGGCGCCGCGGTGTTGGATTGCACCCCGTGACCCGCCGCATGGAGAGCCGAAGCAATGAAAAAAAACCAGCGCAGAGTCGCAGGGGAACCATGCTGCACGACGCCTTCCACGCTGGAATCACGCTCAAGGGATTCGACGGCATTCTGGAAGTGATCGGGGGCGCGCTTCTATGGTTCGTGAAGCCGCATTCGATGGATCGAATGGTTCGCTGGCTCTTCGAGCATCGAGCTCTCGAGAGATCCGCGTGATTTCATCGCCGTGCACGTGCTCCATGCCACGCAGCATCTCACGGGCGAGGGCAGGACGTTCGCTTCGATTTATCTCGCGGCGCACGGACTGGTAAAAATCGCTCTCGTCACCGCTCTCTGGCGCGATAAATTGTGGGCCTACCCGCTTTCGATCGGCGTGTTTTCCATCTTCGACGTCTATCAGCTCTACCGCTTCACGCACACGCACTCGCTGGCGCTCGTGGTCCTCACCGCTTTCGATATTATGGTGATTTGCCTCACTTGGCGGGAATACCGCGCGCAGAAATTGAAGCGCGGCCCGTGAGGGAAACGATCAGGCCATGACTTCCGCTCGATTCTCCATCGGCGTTGATTTCGGCGGCACCAACCTGCGCATCGCGGCCTATGCGCAGGAGTCCAGGCTGCTGGAAACGATCCTGCTGCCCACGCGGCTCCGCGACGGCCCCGGCGCCGTGTCCGTCGATATGTCCCGGGGGATTCGCTGGCTGCTCGATCGCTACTCGCCGCAATACGCGCTTGCCGGAATAGGAGTCGGCTCGCCGGGACCGCTCGAGCTGCCCGCGGGCCGATTGCGGCAGCCCCCGAATCTTCCCGGCTGGGACGGCTTCCCATTGCGCTCCACACTCGAACAAACGCTGGGAACACCGGTGCTCGTGGAAAATGACGCCAATGTGGCCGCGCTGGCGGAATATGCGCTCGGCAGGGGCAAAAAGTTGGCGGTCGATTCGCTGTGCATGCTCACTCTGGGAACAGGAGTGGGCGCTGGAATCATCCTGCGCGGGCAAATCTGGGACGGAATGAGCGGCATGGCCGGTGAAGCAGGACACCTCAACATCTGGACGGATGGCGTGGCGTGCGGGTGCGGCGGGCATGGGTGTCTCGAACCGTACGCGTCGGCGACCGGCATACGCCGGATGGCGGACGAGAGGATCGCGGGCGGAAAAGCGCCAGGACTCGCGGCCTTGCTAAGGCGCAATCCTGCTTTCACCGCGCAGGAAGTGGCGGAACTAGCGCAGGCCGCAGACGCGGACGCGCGAGCGATTTACGAAATCGTGGGGCAGTCGCTCGGCATCGGCCTAGCGAGTCTTGTGAATATGCTGAATCTGCCGCTCTATGTTTTGGGAGGGGGTGTGGCAGCCTCCTGGGATCTGTTTTCTCCGGCGCTCTTCGAGCAACTGCGCCATCGCAGCTACGTGTACCGCTTGACGATTCCGGAGGTCTCTCGTGCGGAGTTAGGCGCGGATGCGGGCCTGCTCGGCGCGTGCCTTCTGCCGTTCAGCAAAGAAACCGGTCACGATTGAAGAGGCGTATCCCTCTTGGCAGGCTTCATTCGGACGAGAAGCATCAGATAGCCGCAAATCGCCAGGGCGGCGCCGACGAAGAGCAAGCCGCCCGCGAAACTTCCCGTCGCTTTCCTCACCACGCCGATCATGGAAGGGCCAAAGAATCCGCCCAGGTTGCCCAATGAATTGACCACGGCAATGCCCGGCGCCGCCACAGCTCCCGTAAGCAGGCTCGTGGAGATCGCCCAGAACGGTCCCAACATCGAGTAGATGCAAACTGCTGCCAAGCTAATGGCGGCAATCAGGGCAGTCACCGATGTGCAGCGGGCGGCGATACATAGCGCGAAACCTCCCGTAAAAGCCGCGGCGGCCACATGCCAGCGGCGCTCGCCCGACCGGTCGGAATGGTGTCCCGCGAGGACCATCGCCACAGCCGCCGCCACGTACGGAATTGCGGCGATCGTTCCTATGACGAAGTTGCTGACGCCCGAAAGGCTGTGAATAATGCTCGGCAGCCATAGACTGATTCCGTAGGAACCCGCGTTCAATCCGAAATACACGAGCACGAGAACCCAGGTTCTGCCCGCCAAAAGCGCCGCAAGAACACTCTTGCCTCGAACAGCCGGGTCCGGGTGAACTTCCTGGCCGAGAGCGCCGACGAGCCATCCCCGCTGCTCCGCCGGCAGCCAGCGAGCCTTTCCCGGCGAGTCCGTGAGATAGAAGAACGCCGCGATGCCGAGGAGAACAGCGGGCATGCCTTCTATCAGGAACAGCCATTGCCATCCCGCGAGTCCGCCTCGGTGGATTCCCAGGAGCGCGCCGGAAATCGGGGCGCCCACGACTCCGGAGATAGGACCCGCCATCATGAACCACGCCACGGTGCGCGCCCGCGCCGACGAGGGGAACCAGCACCGCAGGTAAAAAATCATGCCGGGGAAAAATCCGGCCTCGGCCAGGCCCAGCAGGAAACGCGATGCATAAAAGCTCGCGGGCGTGCGCACGAGCAGCATCGAGGACGAAATCACGCCCCAGGCAATCATCAGCGTGGCGATCCAGCGCCGCGCGCCCACGCGGCGCAAGATCAGGTTGCTCGGCACCTGGAAAACGAAGTAGCCGAGGAAAAACGCGCCTCCCGCGAATCCGATTACCGCGTCGTTGAACCCGAGCTGCTTTCTCATCTCGAGAGCAGCGAAACCCACGTTGATCCGGTCAATGTAGGCGACAAGATAGAGCAGAAAGAGGAACGGAACGATCCGCCGCGTGAGGCGGGAAACTACAGCGGCTTCGATGCCAGGATGGCTGGTGGAGTTCAAGTGGTTTGTCCGTGGTGTCCGTGCGCCCCGCGCAATCTTACGCCAGGGCCAGCCGGTTGCGAACCTCCGCGGCAATCTCTTCGGGCGTGCGGCTCGCGTCTACGGTGATGGCGTCCTGCGGCTCCTCAAGAATGGCGAACTGGCTGGCCAGCAGGTCTTCGTGCGCGAAATGGCCATGGCGCGCGCGCAGCCGCGCGGCAATCAATTCATACGTGCCCTTCAAATAGACGAACTTCACGTCCGCATTTTCCGCCAGGCGCGCGCGGTAGCCGCGTTCGAGAGCCGAGCACGCCAGCACCACGCCGCGTCCCTCCGCATCCCATTGCACGATGGCTGCGTGGAGCGCCTCGAGCCACGGGGCGCGGTCCGCGTCCGTGAGCGGAATACCGCGCGCCATTTTTTCGATGTTCGCGGTCGGGTGAAAATCGTCGGCATCCACGAATTGCCAGCCGAGCTCGCGGGCCAGCAGCCCTCCGACGGTCGTCTTGCCCACGCCCTCGGGACCCATCACGATTACGATCACCGGAACTCCCCGTGGGGATGCGCGACGCTATTTTGCGTAGGTCTTTTCGTAGTTGTTCCGGGAGTTGAGCACCGTGAACGTGCCATCCTTTTCGGCCGTGACCTCGATGTAATTGCCCGCGTCATTTGTGTCGCCGAGATTGGCGATGAACGTGTCCTCGACGTTGTGATCCGCGCCTGCGTCCATGCCGTAGTGCAACTGCCAAAGGTTTTCCAGGCCGGGCGAGTCATGGACGATCTGCCACGCCGCCGGAGCGTCGCCCTTGTGCGGGCCATTATCCATAATCGCGACGCGGGGATGGAGGGCATCCACAATGGCCCTGGAATTCGAGAGGTCATACCCATGATGGGTGACGAGATACAGGTCCACGGTGCCGATCAAGTTGTCCGGACAGACGAGCTGGATTTCCTTCTGCTTCGTGAGATCGCCCATATCAAGGAACCGGAAATTGCCGTAGGTAATCAGCATTCCGAGCGAACGCGCATTTTCGGTGGGATCCGTCGCCGCCTGCGGCTCCGACGCGCAATACGGATTGGGCTGGCCGGCTCCGGGCAAGGGCGATGTGATTTCGTCTCCCGCGGCAGTGAGAAATTGCACGCTCATCCCCTTAAATGGGATTCGGCCGCCGGGCTTCATCACGATGCGCTTGGAATGCGCCGAGACTTTCAGGTACGTTGCGTAGCCCTCGCGCGTGGAATCGGAATCTTCCATATTGGGGCCGTGATCCACGAAGGTCCCGATCTTGATGCGCGCGGCAAGCTGCTCGATTCCACCCACATGATCGCGGTGATAGTGCGTGATCACGAGGTAGTCAATGCGCTTGATACCCGCGGCGGCAGTGGCGGCGAGGATGCGATTGGCGTCTCGGCCATTGAATCCGGGCCATCCCGTGTCCACAAGGAGAGATTCGCCGCGCGGGTCAACGATCAGAGTGGATTGGCCGCCTTCGACATCAATGCAATAAATTTGGAGCAGTTTTGCAGGCGCGGCGGGAGCGATGGACACCAGCGCCAAAACCGCCGAGGCGCACAGAACGGAGGTGCAAAGAATGCGGCGCATGGTTATGCCTCCCAAAATCGAGCGAGACGCAGGTATTTTCCCGTTCCCGTGTGACTACCATAGTTGCCGCACGAGGCTGTGTCAACGCCGGGCCGTCGCATTTCACTTTTCGCCCGCGGATTGCTAGGATTGTTGCTCTTCCCAACACAAGAGGAAGGGAGATAACGCCGGATGGCTGAGAAAACAACGATCGGGATCCTGACGGGCGGCGGCGACGTGCCGGGCTTGAACTCCGTGATCAAATCCGCGGTGTACCGCGCGACGGAAATCGGGCGGAAGGTGATTGGAATTCGCAGGGGATGGGAAGGCCTCACGAACATGACCGGCCCCGGCGATCCCATCTACATCCGCGAACTGACGCGGGAAAATACGCGGACGATTGACCGCACGGGAGGCACGGTGCTGCACACGTCGCGGACCAATCCCCGGCGCATTGTGGAGTCGAAGCTGCCCAAGAATTTGACAGCCGAACAGGTGAAGAAGCTGCCGTTCGACGGGAAGTATTACGATCTGACGTCCGTGGTGATCGGCAATCTCGAGCGGCTGGGAATCGGATGCCTCATCGCCATTGGCGGTGACGACACGCTGAGCTTCGCTGCCGCGCTCGCGGGCGCCGGATTTCCGGTGATGGCCATTCCGAAGACGATGGACAACGACGTGCATGGCACGGAATATTGCATCGGGTTTTCCACGGCCATCACGCGCGCGAAAGAGGCCATCACGCGGCAGCGCACGACGGTCGGCTCGCATGAGCGCATCGGCATCTTCCGAATGTTCGGCCGCGACGCGGGCTTCACGGCGCTTTACACCTCCTACGTGACTTCCACGCGCTGCCTGATTCCCGAATATCCCTTCGAACTCGAGCGTCTGTGCAACCTGCTGATGGAGGACAAGAAAAATAATCCCAGCAATTATTCGCTGGTGGTGGTTTCCGAAGGCGCCATCTGGAAGGAAGGGGAAGTGAAGGAGTATGGCGAAGCAGATGCCTTTGGCCACCGCAAAAAGGTGGACGTCGGCCAGATGCTGGGCGAAGAGGTGCGGCGGCGCACGGGCCAGGAAATCATGTCGAGCGACCTGACGTATGATTTGCGCAGCGGGGACCCGGACGCGATTGACCAGATCGTGGCGACCACCTTCGCGAATATCGCGCTCGATTTGATTCGCGACGGCGTCACAGGCCGGATGATGGGAATCCAGAACGGATGCTACGCGCACGTGGAGCTGCCGGCGGCATCACTCGGCGCGCGGAGGGTGGACGTGGCCACGCTCTACAACACGGAGCGCTACCGGCCCAATTATTCGTCGAAGCTGGGTTCGCCGCTGCTCTTCGGGGGCTCTTGACCAGAAGGGCGAAAGCACTCGTGGATCATAGGAGTGGCGGGAGCGGTGATTTCGGGCTAAAATGGAGATTCTCCGCTGGCCTAGCGACGCGATTGTGGAGTTCGCCGCTACATTCGCGCAGACCGGCCGGCAGACAGGAGTTTTCCATGAAAGAAGGAATTCATCCCGATTACCATGCCGTGACGGTGCATTGCGCCTGCGGCAGCACGTTCCAGACGCGGTCGACTTTCAAGGGCCAGATGATCCGCGTGGAAATTTGCTCGAATTGCCATCCGTTCTTCACCGGCAAGCAGAAGCTGATTGACACCGCCGGGCGCGTCGAGCGCTTCCAGAAGAAGTACGCCGATAAAGCCGCCGCGACGGCCAAGAAGTAGCGAATCCATCCGAAGAACGCTGCCTGCGATGTTCGCAGATTGTGTCGGCCCTTCAGCGGCTCGCGCGAATTGCTATGCGTACCCAGCGCTTACCGCTGGGCTAAATTCTTCCGCCCCTACAGGGCTGGGTCGAGCCGTCAGGCGGAGTGCGCGGGCGGGCCTGCCTACGCGATGGATCCGCTCCGCAGAATCTTCGGAGTCCGATAGGCGGACTTCGGCGGGCAAGCGGCGCGGTGTACAATGCGGTGAAGATGGCTGCGCAATTGTCTCCCATACCCGACGCGCCCAGGGATCGCAAGTGGAAACGGCGGCGCCGCGCGTGACGCTGCGGAATTATTTCGCGCACCCGTTTGATTCGGCGATGGCGGCGGCGCGCACGTGCTATTCGGCGCGGCTCGTCGGTCCCGAGGAGATCACGGAAAAGCAGCGGGTGATGATCGGCTCGGGAACGTACTTCGGCGGGCATCACACGGTCTATCAGCACGCGCACTTCGAATTCGGCCTCGAGAACGTGAGCCGGCAATGCGTCTGGTCCTTCCTGCACGCGCATCCTTTCTACAACTCGGAGCAGCAGAGCCAGCGGTACGTGCGCCTCGACCGCGCGGCGGCATACGTTCCCGAGGGGCCGAAATTCGGCGCCGGCCGAGCGGGCAATTTACGAAAAGGCTGTGGCGCGCGCGTGGGAGCATTACCGCGAACTCACGCGAGTGCTCGAGCCGGGCGCGCGGGCAATTCTGAGCGATATCTGGCACGTGAGCGCGATGTCGCATCCCAAGCGGGCGCAAAAGGTGGAGCGGCAATCGGAGAAGCGCGCAATCGAAGTGGCGCGGTACGTGCTGCCGGTAGCGGCGTTCACGACGATGGTGCACACGATTTCGGGCATCGTGCTGCACCGGCTGTGGCGCATGCAGGCGGCGAACGATACGCCCACGGAGGCGCGGCGCGTGGTGGGCGAGATGGTCGAGCGCGTGCGCGAAGTGGATGCCCAGTTTTTCGACCGCTTCCCGAGCGAGCCGATGGAGGATTTGCCGGAATGGCGGGATGCGGCGCGCGATGGCGAGGCGTTCGCGCGGGAATTCGACGCGCGGTTGGGCGGGATGACTTCGCGCCTGATTGATTATTCGCCGCGGGCGCTAGCGTCGATGGCGGAGGCGTATCGCGCCGTCGCGGGCCTGACTGCGGCGGAATGCCCCGATGCCGAGGCGCTCGACCGGATGCTCGATCCGGCGCGCAATCCCTACCGGCGGGAGACGCTGAACGTGGGCGTACACGCGCCGATGATGCGTCCGCTCGACCACGCGCATTTCACGTTTGCGAAGAAAATCAGCCACACGGCGGACAGCCAGGATCAGCGGCACCGCATGGTGCCCGCGTCGCGGCCGCTGCTGACGCTGGCCGATACGCGCTCGCCCGACTACATCACGCCGATGCTCGTGCGCGAGAATCCGCGCGCGCTCGAAATTTACGAGCAGGCGATGGAGGAGGCGTGGGCGGCGAAGAATGAACTCGTCGACCGTGGCGTGCCGCGCGAGTTTGCGCTCTACCTGCTGCCCAATGCCCAGGCGATACGGCTGGTGGAGTCGGGCTCGCTGCTGCACCTGCTGCACAAATGGACGATGCGTACATGTTTTAACGCGCAGGAGGAGATTTACCAGGCGTCCATCGAGGAAGCCGGGCAGGTGCGCGCGGCGTTTCCCGAGCTGGGGCGCTATATCGGGCCGCCGTGTTATCTCCGCGCGGGGATTTCGACACCCATCTGCACCGAAGGGTCGCACTTCTGCGGGGTGAAAGTGTGGCTCGATTTCCCGAATATTCAACGGCGGATTTGAACGGCGCTGCAAACCATCTCATAAATGGCCCGTCCCGGCGGGCTCAGGGGTTAAAACCCCTTAATAACTGGAACTTTTCGGCACGGCTAAAGCCGTGCCCTGACACAAACCATTTTCGGGACGGGCGCTAGCGCTTGAGGATGCGGGTGACGCTGGGGGAAACGAGTTCGTAGCGGATGCCGCGCCAGCGGATCTTCCTTGTGGCGAGCGAGCAAATAAAATTCCAGGCAAATAAAAACGGGGCGACGGGCGCGAGGGCGGTCCACACCCAGCTCCACTCGTCGAGCTGGGCCCTCCAATCCGGCAGGAGTTCGCTCGCGGCGATAGTGCGGAGCGCGCCCTTCATGGCCGCGAGCAGCGGGATAACAAGAGCCATCAATGCGAGATTCAACCAGGGATCGCCCGAAATCATGGCCGCGAGCACGACGATGGCGGCGTAGGCGAGCGTGAGCGAATAGCTGAGGTGCGCGGCGGCGCCGAGCAGCCAGCGACGCGGGGAGTAGACGCGGGCCATAAGGATTTGGCGGTTGGTGAATTCGAGCAGGCTCGAAGCGGTCCAGGGATGGAGCGTGGGAGCGAGACATTCGGGGCAGAAGACGATGGGCTTGCCGGCTTGTTCGAGCGCGCGGGTGAGCGCGAAATCGTCGCTGGCGGCGCCCTGCCAGGCTTCGAGCACTTTCGCTTCATCGAACATCTTCCTGCGGATGGCCGTGCCGCCGCCCCAGCAAAAATTTTCGCGCGGCCGGCCGAGGAGCGTAGCCACGGCAGCGTTCCAGGCCGAAGCCAGGGCGCTCGGGAAACCGCCGGCGCCCGCGCCGCAGCTGGGGATGATCCAGCGATAGGCGGTGGTGGCGCCGATGCGCGGGTCCTCGAGCGGCGCGACGAGTTTGGAGAGCCAGGCGCGCGGCAGGCGCACGTCGGAATCGGTGAAAACGATGGCGTCGAAATTCGCGGGAACGGCTTCGACGGCCCGGCGGAGGTTGTAAACCTTTTCGGAGCAATTGTCAGGCGGCCCGGCGATCACGATGTGCACGGGCCGCTGGGTCGCAGCCTTGACGCGTTCGATGATTTTCAGGGCTGGATCGAGGCTCGAGGCCAGCGAGAAATAAATTTCGTAATTCGGATACTCGAAGCACGTGAGCGCCGCGAGGTTGTCTTCGAGGCCCGATTCGGCGCCCTTGCAGGGGCAGATCAGCGCCGCGACGGGCGCATAAAATCCCGCGTGCGAGGCGAGGCGCCGCCGAACCATGCGGAACCATTGGTAGCCATCCCACAGGGAGTAGGCTCCGAGGGCGATCTGCAGAACGACGAGAATGTCGAAAAGAAAGAGCACGGGCGCGAGAATAGCAGACTCCGAGGGCGGAGTGCACGGGCTCGACGGCGGCGCGCGTACGGAAAGTGAACGGCGCCCGGCAGATCAGTTGGCGCGGCGGCGGGAGAAGACTTTTCCGAGGACGCGGCCGGCGGCGGCATCGAGTTCGAGATGGAATTTCCCCGCAGCGCGCCGGGCCTGGTCCATGAGGGAGGGATCGAGCAGCAGAGCGACGCGATCCACGAAAGGGCCGGCGGTGACGGCGCGCGCGGCGCGCGAGCGAGCGCGAGGCGGCTCGCGGCCGGCGAGTTTTTCATAGACCTCGAGATCGCGCCAGAAATCCTGGGCGTCGTCATCGGTCCACTCGAGGGCCTGGCCGAGGGCGACAAAAAATTCCTCGCGGAAGAGATCGAGCAAAGGAATGGCCAGCTCGAGCCCCGCACTCCTTCTGCGCAGGGGCTTCGATTTCGCGCCCCGCTTGGCCTTCTTCGGCTTTCGGGCGCGCTTCGCGGCGCGCACCGTGACGCTTACTTTCAAGCGGGCCGGCAGAGCCGCCTCGATGCGCAGCACCATGGAAAGAATCGCTTCGCGGCGGATGGTTTCGAGCTGTTCGCGGTAGTGCGCGGGCTGATCGGCGCGGCCGGGGCGGCGATGCTCGGCCGCGTACACATCGAGGAATCGCGCGACCATCTCGTTGCGGTCGAGCGCCGCGAGGAGCAGCGCCGCGGCTTCCCGCGCGCGCACGGCCAGTTCTCGGGGACGGTAGGGCACTGGAGTTTCTACCTCTACGCGAATCCGGCGGCCGCCGCAATGGGAAAAGTTCCGCGCGCGCACAAAGAAAAGGCCCGGGAGCTTCCTCCCGGGCCTTTGTATGGTTCCCCGCTACTTCCGGCTTCCCGCTTTCAACCGCCTATCAATGTACCGGCCCCGCGATGGGGAGGTCTTCGCCGCGCGGCTCGCCCGTCACCGGACGCACCGGCTTTTCGAACTTGCCGAGCGCAATTTCCAGAGCCTGCTCGACCGTGCGCACGAAGTGGAGCTGGATGCCTTCGAGCATGTGCGGCTGCAGGTCTTCCTTGACGTTCGGCTCATTCTCCGAAGGCAGAATCACCTCGCGGATTCCGGCGCGCTTGGCTCCGAGGACCTTCTCCTTGATCCCGCCGATGGGTAGGACGACACCCGTGAGCGAGATTTCTCCGGTCATGGCCACGCGCGGCCGCACGGGGCGGCCGGTGAGCAGGCTGACCAGCGACGTAATCATAGCGATGCCCGCCGACGGCCCATCCTTCGGAATCGCGCCCGAGGGCACGTGGATGTGCAAGTCGAGCTTGCGAAAGAAATCCGGGTCGAGGCCATAGGTGGCGGAGTTCGCCCGCACCCAACTGAGGGCCGCGCGCATGGACTCCTGCATCACCTCGCCGAGATGCCCGGTCATGGTGAACTGCTTTCCACCGCGCATCTTGCTGGCTTCGATGAAGACGATGTCGCCGCCGACGGGGGTCCAAACAAGACCCACGGCAACGCCCGGCTTCTTCACACGCTCCTCGACTTCCTTCTCGAGGCGGAATTTGGGAATGCCCAGCGCCTCCCGAATCACTTCGGGAGTGACGACAAGCTTGTCCGTCTTCCCCTCCGCGATGCGCCGCGCTTGCTTGCGCACGAGCGTGGCGATTTCGCGCTCGAGATTTCGGACGCCGGCCTCGCGCGTGTAGTGGTGAATCAGATCGTGCAAGGCTTCATCCGGGAACTCGATCTGCTCGCCGAGAGCGATCCCGTGCTCCTTGGCCTGCCGCGGGATGAGGAACTTTTTCGCGATGTGGACCTTTTCCTCCTCCGTATAGCCGGCGAGTTCGATGATCTCCATGCGGTCGCGCAGCGGCTCCGGAATCGGATCCATCCAGTTGGCCGTGGCCACGAAGAGAACCTTGGAGAGATCGAACGGCACATCGAGATAGTGATCGCGGAAGCTGGCATTCTGCTCCGGATCGAGCACCTCCATCAGCGCCGCCGAGGGATCTCCACGGAAATCGCGGCCGAGCTTATCCACCTCGTCCAGCATGAAGACGGGGTCGAGAGTCTCCGCGCGTCGAATTCCCTGAATGACCTGGCCAGGCAGCGCGCCGATATAGGTGCGCCGGTGGCCGCGAATCTCGGCTTCGTCGTGCATTCCTCCGAGCGAGATGCGGACGAATTTGCGTCCCATGGCCCGCGCGATGGATTTGCCGAGCGAGGTCTTCCCCACGCCGGGAGGCCCGACAAAGCAAAGGATCGGTCCCTTCATGCCCGGCTGGAGCTTTTTCACCGCCAGGAAGTCGAGGATGCGCTCCTTCACCTTTTCGAGGTCGTAATGGTCTTCGTCGAGGATGCCCTGCGCCTTGGAGATGTCGATTTCCTCGGTGCCGGTGGTTTTGTTCCACGGCAGCGAGGTCATCCACTCCAGGTAGGTGCGCGCGACCATGTACTCGGCGGAGGCCGGGGTCATTTTGGCGAGGCGTTTTAATTCGCGCTCGCACTCCTTCTTGGCCTCGGCGGACATTCCCGATTCCTCGACCTTCTTGCGCAGCTCTTCCACTTCGGCTTCGCCGTCGTCGGATTCGCCCAGTTCCTTCTGGATGGCCTTCATCTGTTCGCGCAACAGGAACTCGCGCTGGCTCTGATTCACCTGTTCCTGCACCTGGTCGTGAATCTTGCTGCGCAGCTCGAGAACTTCCTTTTCCTTGGAAAGCTCGTTGATGAGGGTTTCCAGGCGCTTGCGCACACTGAATGTCTCAAGCAACTCCTGGCGCACCATGGTGGTGAGCGAGGGCAGCGTGGCAGCGACAAAATCCGCCAAGCGTCCGGGCGAATCGAGCGCCGCGGCTTCGTTCTGAAGATCGTCGGAAAGCTGCGGCGAACGCGCCACGACATCGCGGAACAGTTCCTGGACATTGCGTTCGAGCGCCGTCAATGCGGCGTCGCGCTGGTCTTCCAGATCGGGCTGGAGCTCCACGCGAGCGCGCAGAAAGGGTGTGAGACCCACGACTTCCAGCACACGGATGCGGTCCAGGCCCTCGAGAAACGCCACGATGTTCCCGTTGGGCATGCGCACCATTTTGTGAACCTTCGCGAGAGTACCCACGCTGTGAAGGTCCGTGCCGGTAGGCACTTCGAGCCGCGGGTCGAGTTGAGCCACCACTCCCAGCAGCTTTTCCGGCCCCTGCAAGGAATCCAGGAGCGCCAGAGAGCTTTCGCGGCCGACGGGAAGGGGCATCACAGCCCCAGGAAACAGAACCGTATCCCGCACGGGGAGAGTGGGAATTTCTTGCGGAATGGTTTTAATTGATCTGCTCACCATGTCCCCCTTATACTCATACAGCCAATAGAAACAGGCATCTAGAGGGGCACCCTATTTAGGCGCCTGTAACCTTAGATGCAGGCCAAAGCGATTGGGTTCCTATATTCTTCGCGTCTCTATATAAACCGATATGAGCGTAACAGACTAAATCATAAATTGCAAGGACTAAAAGATTTACGCCGTTTTCCATCCGATTGTTCCGGGAAATCAACAAAATAAGCCTCTTACGCCTTTTTGATTGGCGGCGAATAGGTCTTTTCGACTAGCCGGATGGCCTCTTCTCGTGTGTTAAGTCTCGCATTGAGTTGGGCTTCCTCGACGGCATCGAGAATTTCCTTGAATTTGGGGCCGGGGATGAAACCCAGGGCCTTCAAGTCCTCGCCGGTCAGGAGGCGCGGCGGACTGACTATCTCGGGGGGTGTCTCGGCGAGGAACCGGCGGACGAAATCGTAGTTTTCAAGATGGCCGTGGCTCGAGAGGCAATCGAGGCGGTGCAGCTCGAGGTGCTCGGCAAATCGATCGAGGCGGACAAAACGCTTGAGCGTGGAGGGCTTCATCCGCGGGACATCCTTGAATCGCAGATGATTGGCAACCAGGGCGGCGATTTGCTGGGTATCGTCATTTGAGAACCGCAGCCGGCGGCAAATCTCCTCGGCCATGCGCGTCCCTACCTCGACGTGCTCGTCGAAGCGGATGCGGCCCTCGGGGCCGGAGGGAGGGGTAAAGGTTGAAGGTTTGCCAACGTCGTGGAGCAGGACGCCCCAGGCGAGCGTCGCAGGACAGCTGGCGGGCAGCTTTTCGAGCATCAGCAGGGTGTGCGTCCACACGTCGCCTTCAGGATGGAATTGCGGCGGCTGCTCGACGCCCTTCATGCGCGCGATTTCAGGCAAAAGCTGGGGCAGGAGCCGGGACTCGTCGAGCAGCTCAAAGGCTCGGCGCGCGGCGCCCTCGGTGAGAAGTTTGGTCAACTCGTCTCGAAGGCGCTCCGCCGAAACCTGGCAAATATCCGGGGCCAGCCCGACGATGGCGTCCCAAGTGGCTGCTTCGATGGCATAGCCGAAGCGCGCGGCGAATCGCACGGCGCGAATCATGCGCAGCTTGTCCTCGCGGAAGCGCGTTTCCGGCCGGCTGATGGCGCGAATGATTCGGGCGCGGAGATCGTCGCGCCCGCCGACAAAATCGAGGACCTCTTCCGTTTCCGGATCGAGCAGCAGCGCGTTGATGGTGAAATCGCGGCGCTGGACATCTTCGGCGGCCGATTTCGCGTACACGACGTGATCGGGGTGGCGGCCATCCGAATAGCCGCTATCGGAGCGGAACGTGGCCACTTCGACCTGCGCGGATTCGCCCGTCGCCGAATCTTCCGTGACAATGACGACGCCGAACTGCGCTCCCACGCCCAGGCTGCGCGGAAATAGTTGCTGCACACGATCGGGTGTCGCGTCGGTGGCGACGTCATAATCGGCCGGCTCGCGCCCGAGCAGGATGTCGCGCACACACCCACCGACGAGGTAGGCCTGATAGCCTGCATCTCGGAGCACGCGGCAGATATGCCGAGCGAGTTCACGGGAATTCATAGAGCGATTATGAGCGAAATGAGCGGAGGTTGGAAGCGCGCCGCGCGGCCCGGCGGCTACACAAGCGCGGCGGAGAGAACGCGCGGGATGCCGGCGAGGTCATTCGCGATGCTCACCTTATGCCAGCGTTGTTGCGCGTGGAACATTTCTCGGACGCGTTCCGACGAGCCGTAGCCAAGCTCGAGCACAAGAATTCCTCCGGTCGAGAGCAGCAAAGCCGCTTGCTCGATCAGCCGCGCGTACATTTCGATACCCGTGGGGCCGGGGAAGAGAGCTTCGCTCGGTTCGTAGTCGCGAACTTCGCGCGGCAGCGAGGCGGCCTCGTCGCGGGCGATGTAGGGTGGATTGGAAACGATTAAGTCGAAACGAAGTGGCGCATGGCGAGTGGCGAGTGGCGAGAGAGAAACGGCTTCAAGCAAGTTTGTTTGGAGGAAATGGAGGCGGTCGGAGACGGCGTGACGGGCCGCGTTGCGGCGGGCAACATCAAGCGCGGCCACAGAAATATCGGTCGCCAGGATTTCGGCGTGCGGCAATTCGCGCGCTAGGGCTACAGCGAGGCAGCCTGATCCTGTTCCCACGTCGGCTATGCGCAGCGGCTCGCCCGAGGCTCCTGCGCCGGAGTCGATCTTGATGCCGCGCTCCGCTAATCGCTCGAGCGCGACTTCCACTACGAGCTCCGTTTCGGGGCGCGGGATGAGAACGGCGGGAGTGACTTCGAATTCGAGGCCCCAGAACTCTTGCTTGCCAGTGAGATATTGCACCGGCTCGCCCGCGGCACGCCGGGCAACGAGCGCAAAATAATTTCCCGCGACGTTGGAATCAAGCGGCGCTTCGGGATGCGTGTAAAGCCAGGTGCGGTCCCGGTCCAGGGCGTGCATCAGCAGGAGTTCGGCGGCGAGTGCGTGCGAGGGAACATGCGCGGCGCGAAGGCGTGCCATGGCCTCCGTCAGCGCGGCACGAACATCCATCGAATCTTCCTCCGAAATCTCGCGGATGCCAGCGCCGCTGCGGGACTGCAACCCGCCGGTCATGCTTCGACAAGCTCCTGCTTCAGGCGCTCGGACTCGAAATGCGTGACGAGCGCATCCACGAGCGGCCCGAGCTTGCCGTCCATGGCCTCGGTGAGCTGATGGAGCGTGAAATTGATGCGATGGTCCGTCACGCGGTTCTGTGGAAAATTGTAGGTGCGGATTTTTTCGGAGCGGTCGCCCGTCTTAATCTGGCCGCGGCGCTCGGCGGCAATGGCCTCGTGCTGCTTGGCCTGCTCCATTTCATAGAGGCGCGCGCGGAGGACGCGCATGGCCTTGGCGCGATTTTTGATCTGCGATTTCTCGTCCTGCTGCGAAACCACCAGTCCGCTGGGGATGTGCGTGATGCGCACGGCCGAATAGGTGGTGTTCACGGATTGTCCGCCGGGGCCGGAGGAGCAGAAGGTGTCAATGCGCAAATCCTTGGCCTCGATCTTGATATCAATCTCATCGGCTTCGGGGAGGACGGCAACCGTGGCGGCGGAGGTGTGGATGCGGCCCTGCTGCTCGGTGGAGGGAACGCGCTGCACGCGATGCACGCCGCTTTCGTATTTGAGTTTCGAGTAGACCTTGCTCCCCTGAATCGCGGCGACGACTTCCTTCATGCCGCCGATGGAAGAGGGCGAGCTTTCGAGCACCTCCACGCGCCAGCCCTGCGATTCCGCGTAGCGCGAGTACATGCGGAAAAGCTCTCCGGCGAAGAGCGAAGCCTCGTCGCCGCCTGTCCCGGCGCGGATTTCGACGATCACGTTTTTCTCGTCGTTGGGGTCCTTGGGGATGAGCAACAGCTTCAATTCGCGCTCGGCGATTTCGAGGCGGCCCGCGAGCGCGCGCTCTTCGTCGTGCGCCATCTGCTTCATCTCGGCGTCGTCGGATTCGGCGAGCAATTGCCTGGCGCCCTGCAAATGTTTCTCGATTCCCTTCCACTCACGGTATTTGGCGACGATGGCGCCGAGTTCGGAGTGCGTCTTGGCGAGCTTCTGGTAGCGCGTGCCGTCCGCGTGAACTTCGGGCGAGGAAATCTCGCGCGTGATTTCGTCGTAGCGCGACTCGATCGTGTCGAGTTTTTCAAAGAGCGTGAATGCAGGCATATGTTGACTCGCAAACAGCGTTTCAGGGCCATAATTCGAAAGAAATGGCACACGCCAAGGCCGTGCGGACGCCCCGCAGAATTCGGGGCGCGATGAGGACGCGCTAATAGAATGCAGCGAACATTACAGCCACCATCTGATGCAAGAATAGCGGGAAGCGGCTCGCGAGTCAAACTGCGGCTATTCGTAGCGGAGCGCGACGAGAGGGTCCACCTGCGTGGCGCGGCGCGCGGGAAGCAGGCAAGCCGCCAAGCCTACCAAGACGATGGCCGCGACCACGGCGATGTACGTCAGCGGATCGGTGGGCGACACGCCCCATATCTGGCTGGCGATCAGGCGCATAAGGCCATAGCTTGCAAGCAGGCCGACGACAATCCCCGCCGCAATCAATCGAAGCCCTCTGAGAAGAATCATTTTCAGGATATCGCCTTGCTGCGCGCCGAGCGCCATGCGGATTCCGATGTCGTGCGTCTGGAGCGATACCGAGTAGGCCATCACGCTGAATACGCCGATGATCACCAGCATCAGCCCGATCCCGGCGAATATGCCGAGAGTGATCAGTCCGAACCGCGGCGCCGCGTAGGAATATTCCGTCAAGAAACTCTCGAGGCTGCCCGTGTTCGTCAGCGCAATATTGGAATCCACCGCCCAGACTTCGTGCCGGACGCTGTCGAGCATAGCCATGGGTTCCGTTGCCGTCCTTATGAGGAGGCAGCGACTGCTTCCCAGGCCCGCGATGGTATAGGCCATATAGGCTTCGGGCTGAGGCGCATCCCGCAAGCCGTCATTCCTGGCATCCCCAACCACCCCGACAATCTCGAAATTGAAATCGCGGGTTTCCGGGAATTGATCGAGGATATTGAACTTGATCGTCTGGCCGATAGGATCTTCACCCTTGAAGTACTTGCTCGCGAGGGTCTCGTTGACAACCACCACCCTGCGCGCTGACTGAACATCGGTATCCGATAGGAATCTGCCGCGCAACAGAGGGAGACCAAGGGTGCGGAAATAGCCCTCGCTGCCAAAGTCAAATTGGGTTCGCCAGCGATCGGAATGTGTCTTGCCGGGGATGGTCACGTCATCGGTTGAGGCGGCTCCGAAGGGCGGCAATGAGATGGTAACCGTGGCGGCGGTCACGCCCGGCAAGGAATTCACGCGCTCGAGAATTTGCTGGAACAAGAGCCGCTTCTGGTCGGCGGTATCGTAGCGGCCCTTGGGAAGCGCTAGGCGGACGAAGAGAAGATTCCGGGGGTTGAAGCCCAGGTCCACATGCTCGAGGGCGAACAGGCTGCGCATCATCAAGCCCGCGCCGATCACCAATACGATAGAAAGCGCCACCTCGAAGATTACCAGGCTGGCGCGGAGCTTGCCGTGGCGAAAGCCTCCACCCGATCCTCTTCCGGCACCCGTGAGCCGGTGGTATAGGTCGCCGTGCACAGCGTGGAGAGCGGGCGCGAGGCCACAGAGGAATGTGGCGAGGATCGTGACGCCCAGCGCGAACCATAGCGCGATCGGCTTTAGAGCGACCACGGCCGTGCGCGGAACCACACCGTCGGGCATTACGGCCACGATGGCTTTAAGACCGCTATAGGCGAACAGGCAGCCGAACACGGAGCCAGCCAGAGCCAGAAGAAAACTCTCGACCATGAGTTGCCGGACCAGACGCGCGCGTGTGGCCCCCATGGAGGCGCGGATGGCGATTTCCCGTTCGCGGGCCGTGGCGCGCGCCAGCAAGAGATTCGCGACGTTGCAGCAGGCGATCAGCAGGAGCATGGTCACCGCGCCCATAAGGGCGTAGAGCATCGGCCGGAACGGGCCGACGACCGTGTCCGCGAAGCTTTGGGTTACGACATTGAAATGCTGGGGATAATACTGGGGGTAGATCTTGGAAAGGCGCTGCGCGACGACAGTGAGGTCCGCCGCAGCGGCCTGCAAGCTGACGCCGGGTTTCAGGCGTCCCATACCGGCGAGAAAGAGCGGTACGTTGCCGGTCTCGCTGTTGATGATGTCTCCGTGCGTCCAATGGATGGGAATCCAGATGTCGTGCCCGCCGGAACGGAAGCGGGGGGGCATGATGCCGACCAGCGTCCTAGGAACGCCATTGAGGTCCATGGTTGTGCCCACGACGGAGGGGTCCTGATTGAACTGCGCGGCCCACAGGTGATAGCTCATCACGAACACTTCCGGGGCATCGGGCCTGCCGTCGTCGGAGGTTATCCAGCGGCCCAGAATAGGTTTCATTCCCAAGAACTCGATGGCATTGGCGGTTACGAATGAGCCGTCGAATAACTGTGTGCCCGTGCGGCTGGTGTAAAGGACATCCAGGCCGGTATAGCCAATCATATCTTCAAAGACGTGGTTTTGTTCGCGGAAGTCCATGAGCTCCGGCATGGTGAAGCCGCCATTGCCTTCGCGGATCGGGCAGATTTACGTCGTGGATGTAGAAAGTGGTGAGTCTATCGGCATCGCGGTAGGCGAAAGGCTCGAGGACGATGCTATCAATGGCGCTGAAGATGACGGTGGTCGCGCCGATGCCCAGCGCCAGCGCGAGAATGGCCAGCAGGGCGAAGCGGCGGTCCTTATTCAAATTGCGCAGGCCAAAGCGCAAATCGCGCCACAACCAGCTGAGACGATCCATGGATTATCCGCCTCGGCGAATCCTCAGACTCGACTTCCCTTTCGAGACAGCGGGATTGTACACCGGAATGCTCCCCTGCGAGGGCGCGCCGGAGGGCCCGTCCCGCCGCGGGCCCCACACGCTCGCTTCTTAAATGCGTTGCATAGAATCTTTGGGTGGGAGCCCGGCGAACATTCCTTGTTAGAGTACCCCCATGGCTGCCGCACCCCCACAGGAGGTGAGACGGGGCCTATTCGAGGGCTACGACGCGGGCGGTTTTTATGATGAGATGTTCTCCGCCCCGGGCCGTCCCCGGCCTCACTATGCAAAGCTGCTCGACAAGCTTGGCGCCATGGCGCCGGAGCAGTTCGAGGAGCGCCGCAAACTTGCGGACCTCTCCTTCCTGATCCAAGGGATTACCTTCACGGTTTACAGCGACGGCCGGGGCACCGAGCGTCTATTTCCTTTCGACCTGATCCCGCGCATTTTGCCGCAGTCGGAATGGGAGCGGATCGATCGCGGCCTGGCGCAGCGCGTGATGGCGCTGAATCTGTTTCTGCAGGACGTTTACGGCAAGCAGGTTCTATTCAAAGACCGAGTGATTCCCCGCTCGCTGGTCTACTCCTGCCCCAATTTCCGCCGGGAGGTGATCGGCGTGGAGGTTCCGCGCGGGATCCACACGCACATTTGCGGCATCGATCTGGTGCGCGATTCGAAGACCGGCGAGTTCTGCGTGCTGGAAGACAACGTGCGCACGCCGAGCGGTATTTCCTACGTGCTCGAGAACCGCCTGGTGATGACTCGCGTTCTGCCCGACGCGTTCCAGGCTTGCGAGGTGCTGCCGGTGAACCATTATCCGGCGGAACTTGCCCGGATTCTGCGCAGCCTTTCACCGCGCGGCGGAGCGGAGGCGCAGATCGTGCTGCTCACGCCCGGCATATACAACAGCGCCTACTTCGAGCACAGCTTCCTAGCGCAGCAGATGGGAATCGAGCTGGTGGAGGGGCGGGACCTGATCGTGGACGGCGGCATCGTCTACACGAAGACGATCCGCGGGCTGAAGCGCGTGGACGTGATCTACCGCCGCGTGGACGATGAATTCCTGGATTCGCTGACCTTCCGGACGGATTCCCTGCTGGGCGTGCCCGGACTGATGGGCGCCTACCGCGCCGGCAACGTGGCCCTGGCGAATGCCGTGGGCAACGGAGTGGCGGACGACAAGGCGAATCTACGCGTACGTTCCGGCGTTCATCCGCTATTACCTGGGGGAAGAGCCGATTCTGAGATCGGTGGAGACCTACCTGTGCGCGCAGCCGGACGATCTTGCCTACGTGCTCGAGCATCTGGCCGAGCTGGTGGTGAAAGCCGTGGGCGAATCCGGCGGCTACGGAATGCTGATCGGGCCGACGGCCAACCACGCGAAAATCGAGGAATTTCGGGAGCGCATCCAGGCGAACCCGCGAAACTATATCGCGCAGCCGGTGATGCCGCTCTCGCGCGTGCCGTCGTACGATTCCTCGACGGGATGCGTGGCTGGGCGCCACGTGGATCTGCGCCCCTACTGCCTCTACGACGGCCAGAAAGTGACGATCGTGCCGGGGGGACTGACGCGCGTGGCGCTGCAGCGCGGTTCGCTGGTGGTGAATTCCTCGCAGGGCGGCGGGAGCAAGGATACCTGGGTCTTGCGCGGAGAGGACTGAATGCTCTCGCGCATCGCGGAGTCGCTATTCTGGCTGGCGCGCTACATCGAACGCGCCGAGGATACGGCCCGCATTCTCGACGTGAACTACCACATGCTGCTCGAGCAATCGCAGCAGTCCTATCGGCTGCGCTGGGAGCCGCTGATCATCATGGCCGGCGAAGAAAAGCTGTTCCGTAAGTCGTACGACGAGGCGAACGCCGAAAACGTCTTCGAATTTCTCGCCTTCCGCCAGGATAACCCCAGCTCCATCGTCCAGTGCATCGCGAAGGCCCGCGAAAACGCGCGCACCATCCGCGACCGCATCTCCCGCGAAATGTGGGAGGACATCAACGGTCTCTATTACACGGTGACCCGTTTCAACCCGCAGGATGAAATCGCCGCCGGCCCGCACCGCTTCTGCGACAAAATCAAATTCGGCACCCACCGCTTTCATGGCGTGACGGATGCGACGCTGCCGCACGATGAAGGCTGGCAGTTCCTGCGCATCGGCTGGTCGCTCGAGCGCGCGGAAATGACCGCGCGCCTGGTGGACGTGCAGTATCAGAATCTCCTGGACGAACTGCCCATAGTGGGAGCGCCGGACAATCATCAGTGGATGGCCGTGCTGCGGTCCGTGGGCGCCTACGAGGCCTATCACCGCCAGTATCACTCCACGATCGAGCCCGAGAAGGTGGCCGAAATGCTGATCCTGCATCCGCAGCATCCGCGCTCGATCCGCTTCAGCGCCACGGAAGTGCAGGCGGGCCTGCGGGCCGTCAGCGGCACCGGCCCCGGCTCCTACGCCAATGAAGCCGAAAGGCTGGCGGGGAAGGTCGTCGAGCGGCTGCGCTACGACAAGATGGAGGAAATTTTCAAGCAGGGCTTGCATAGTTATCTGAATGAACTGTTGCGAATGTGCGGCGCGATTGGTGAGGATATCGCGCGAACCTATTTCTATTACGCGGTGGTGGCATGAACCGATATCGCCTGGTCCACACGACCGAATTCGTATACGACGGGCCTGTATCCGAAAGCTACAACGAGGTTCGCCTGCGGCCCATGCACGACGAAAGACAAAGTTGCCTTTCGTTTCGCCTCACCACCACTCCCGGTTCCCACGGCACGGCCTATCGCGACGCCTATGGAAACTGGGTGCACCAGTTCAACGTGCTTTCCGAGCACCGCCGCCTGAAGGTCGAGGCGGAGTCCGTGGTGCTGGCGCATGACGCCGCGGGAGCGTCCGTTTACCCGAGGAGCGCGAAACACGCCGAAGGGCGCATTCGGCAACCCTCGCCGAATTCGATTCGCGCAGCGACCAGATGGATGAGGAGTACTTCGATTTCATGGCCGCCACCGGATTACGTGCCGCATCTCGCCGCGCTCAGCGAAATCATCGAGGACTGCCGAGACGAGTCAGCGGCGGAACCGTGGCGGGATTTGCGCAGGCTGCTTCGGATCTGATTCACGAGCGCTTTCGCTACGTGAAAGGCGCCACGCACGTTCATTCGTCGATTGAAGATTCGCTTTCGATCGGCGCGGGCGTCTGCCAGGATTTTGCGCACGTTTTGCTGGGAGTGGTGCGCATGCGCGGAATTCCGGGGCGCTACGTCTCCGGCTATCTGGTTCCCGGCAGCGACACCGGCCCGGATGCACGGCAGGAAGAAGTGATCGGCGGGCAGGCTTCCCACGCATGGGCGGAAGTGTTGATTCCCGAGAATGGCTGGATGGGACTCGACCCCACGCTCGGCAACCCGGTGGGCTGCGGCACGTGCGCCTGGCGTATGGACGAGACTACGGCGACGTGGCGCCGGTGCGCGGCGTTTACAAAGGGCATGCCGGGCAACATCTCTCCGTGGACGTGTGCGTTCGCCCGGCCATTGACGATGCGGGGCGCGAGCAGATCAGCGAGGTGAGAGTCGCACCCGCCGGACCCACGACCATTCCGGAGCGTCCCCAGCAGCCCGCCCAACAGCAGGAGCAACAGCAGCAGTAGCGCGGGAATCGCGCAGGGCTCGCCATCCATTCGAAAGAGGCTACTGCACGCGCTCGTGGGTGTAGCCCGCGGCGTCGAGCGCGGCCTTGAGTTCCGCGATGTGCTCGGGACCGCGCGTTTCCATGGTGATGTCGATCACCGTATCGCCGAGAACCACTCCGTAGTAGGCGCGGTCGTGAAGCGTTTCGATGATGTTGGCTTTGTGATCGGCGATCACGGTGGCGAGGCGCACGAGCGCGCCCGGGTGGTCCGGCAAGTGGATGCGGATGCGCAGCAGCCGGCCGTCCTTCACAAGCCCGCGCTCGATGATGCGCGAGAGCAGCGTGACGTCGATATTCCCGCCGCTGATCAGCACGCCAACTTTCTTTCCCGCGCCCGGCACCTTGCGATTGAGCACGGCGGCCACGGCAACGGCGCCGGCGCCTTCGGTGAGCGTTTTTTCCTTTTCGAGGAGCAGCAGAATGGCGTTGGCGATCTCCTCGTCGTCCACGGTAACAATGTCGTCCACATATTTTCGCACCAGGGGAAACGTGTGCGTTCGCCGCGCGGCGCACGGCGATGCCGTCGGCAATGGTCTTATTCGCGGGCAACGTGACAGGACCGTTCTGCTCCATGGCGGCCTTCATCGAAGGAAGTTTGGAGGATCTGCACGCCGATCACCTCGAATTTCCGGCCGCTTTTCTTTTACCGCGCAGGCCAGGCCGGCGATCAGCCCGCCGCCGCCCACGGGAATGACCACGGCGTCCAGATCGTCCTGTTGTTCGAGCATCTCGATGCCGAGCGTTCCCTGGCCCGCGATCACGGCTTCGTCATCAAAGGGATGGATGAAGGTGAGGCCCTGCTCCCGGCTGCGGCGGATGGCTTCGTCGCAAGCCTCGTCGTAATTCGCGCCCGACCAGAATGACTTCCGCGCCAAAGCCGCGCGTGGCGGACACTTTTACAAGCGGCGTCGTCAGCGGCATGCAGATTTGCGCCGCGATTCCGCGCTGCGTGGCGTGATAGGCCACGGCTTGCGCGTGGTTGCCCGCGGACGCCGCGATCACGCCGCGGCGGCGCTCTTCGGCGGTGAGGAGCAAAATTTTATTGAGCGCGCCGCGCTCCTTGAAGGCGCCGGTCATCTGCAGGTTCTCGAGCTTGAAGAAGATCGAGTTCCCGGTCAGTTGCGAGAAGGTCGCCGAACGCACGAAGGGCGAAAGAAAAATCGAACCGCGGATGCGCTCGACGGCCGCCTCGATCGTCTCGATCGTCACCAACTGGGATGTCCCCCCGGAGATTTCGGTTTTGTTCCCACGCGCCATTTTAGCTTGTTGAGCCTATTCGCCGCGCTGCTTTCTTGCAAGAGGAATCACAGCCCCGGCGTTTTGGCCCGCAAGCGAGGCGCTGCCAATCGCTTTCTCAGGGCGAAAAGGCGCGCGAATGAAATTCAAGCGAGGCGGGCAAATGCTCGCGCGAAATAGCTCCAATCGTGGCCGCCGGGATACAGGTGAAATTCGTGGGGGATTCCGCGTGAAACCAGCAGATTGTGAAACGCCTCGGCGCCGGCGTCGAATCCGAACTCATCTTCGGTCCCGCAATCGAAGTAAATCCGCAAGCCTCGCGGGCGCGGCCCGTTGCGCGCGAGCGTAAACGGATTCTTGCGCTCCCAGAAGGCGCGATCGAATGGCGAGCCGAAAGCCGGGCCCAGAATCCGCGCCAGCGCTTCTTCCCGTGGGTCGGAAGCATCCACGCCCGGAAGCTTCTCGACCAGCGCGGCGCTGTGCGCGCTGACGGACCCGAATAATTCAGGATAGCGGAATGCCAGCCGCAGCGCGCCATAGCCGCCCATGGAGACTCCGCTGATGCCCCGGTACCGCCGCTCCGCCCGGATGCGATAGTGGCCTTCAATAAACGGCAGGAACTCGCGGATGAGGAAATCCTCATAGCGCGTGCGGCCGTCGCGCGAGTTGACATAAAAACTGCGGTCCGCGCTGGGCGTGACGACGAGGAATTCGCCGATTTGCTTCTGCTCCCAGAGAGCCTGGATCACATTCCAGCCGCCGGAGTTGAGCAGGATTTGCTCGTTTTCGCCCAGTCCGTGAAGGAAATAGAGCACGGGATACCGCTGCGTCGAGTTCGCGTCGTAACTGGGAGGCAGGAGGACGCAATAAGGAACGGCGCGGCGCAGAATCGCGCTGGGAACGGAGCGGCATTCGGCGCGGCCGGCGGCGCGAGCCGGCAGAGCAATCGCGGCGCAACCCAAAATCAGCAGCACTGCCACGAGCGCGCAGCACCGCTTATTCATACCGCAGGGCCTCGACTGGATCGAGCTGCGCCGCGCGCGACGCCGGATAAATCCCCGCGGCCAGGCTCACGGCCACCGAGAACGCGATTGCCGCAGCCACTAGCCACCAGGGCACGGAGGAAAGATTCGTCGCGGGCAGCGCGCGGCGATGTAGATACACGTTGGCGCCGAAATTCATGGCACGCCCGATGGTCCAGCCGAGGACCACTCCGAAAATTCCGCCGAGCAATCCCATGACGGCCGCCTCCACGAAAAATAATTTCCGAATGTCGCGGTCCGCCGCGCCGAGCGCCTTGAGGACTCCGATTTCGCGCCGCCGCTCGAGAATGGCCATCACCAGCGTGTTGATGATCCCCAGCGAGGCGACCACCAGCGCCAGGCTGCCGAAAATCCCGAGCAGGAGATCGAACACCGCGAACACCAGACGCAGATTGTCCGTGGCGTCGAGCAGCGAAAATGTCGAAAAGCCCATGCCCTTGATGGCGTCCTCGACACCCTTCACCGCCGAAGGCCCCGTCACGCGCACAGTAAGGCTCTGGTAGTTCGCCTTTCCGGGCGTTCCCCCCAGAATTTCGCGGAAGTCGCTGGTCTGCGCAGCCCTCAACTTCTCGGCGAGCTGCAAGGGAATCAACACACGACCCGTCCCTGCGCCACCGAATCCAGAGGCCGGCTGCGTTTCGACGATTCCCACGATGCGCAGGTTTTCCTCGCGCGGCACAACGGAAAATCCGGGCGAAAGACCGGCATCGGCCGCACCCTGGCCCGGTCCGTGTGCGGTGGAATTGTCTTTGCCGGGTTCCGGCGGAAGAGGCTGGCGCTCGGCGTATGACAGCACGATCTGCTGGCCAAGAAGGGTATCGGGCTCGGCGGAAAGTTCCCGCGCAAATTCGATTTGCAAGATGGTTTCATCCGTCGCGGGGCCGGAAAAAAACGCGCCTTTGATTGCGTCGAATGCCCCGCCGGAACGCGCGGACATCGGCACGCCCGCGACGATAGTCGAATACGGATTCCCTTTGAATTGGACTTCCGTGGGAAAGCGAATCTCCGGGTACACTTCGATCACATTTGCCAGATGTTCGATCGCCGCGCGGGCGTCTTCGTCGAGCGGACGCGGCGGCTCGATTGGCTCCGAGCCGGGCGGCTGCGGGTTCAAGCGCGCGGGGCGCCCGAAGGCCGAAAAATTCGTTCGCGGCGCGACAAAAATGGCGTCGAACAGCCCCGAATGCGAAAGCCGCTGATTCGCCAGGTCCTGCAAGCCGACGCCAAGCGAGAGCATGGCCACAAGCGAAGCCACGCCGACGGCAATTCCCAGCGTGGTCAGGGAGTTTCGCAGGAGCGCCTCGCGCAGGTTGCGGCCGGCCAATTCGCCCAGGTCGCGAATTTTCATGGCCGCTCTCCATCGCTTTCGAGTTTGCCGTCCTTCATCAGGACGATGCGATGCGCAAACCGCTCGGCGCGGGGGCGTTCGTGCGTGACCATCACGATAGTCATCCCCAGCGATTCATTGATCTCGCGCAACAGGAGCATGATTTCGTCCCCCGTGGCGCTATCGAGGTTGCCCGTAGGCTCATCGGCCAGAAGGATGGTGGGCCTATTGACCAGCGCGCGGGCCAGCGCGGCTCGCTGCTGCTCTCCGCCGGAAAGCTCGCCGGGACGGTGCGCCAGCCGCGCCGCCAGCCGCACGCGGCCGGCCGCTTCATGGACGCGAGATGTCCGCTCGGCGCGCTCCGTTCCCGCCAGACGCAGCGGCAGCTCCACGTTTTCCTCTAGGGTCATTCGCGGCAGCAGGTTGAAAGCTTGGAAAACGATGCCGACCGTCCGGCTGCGATGTTGCGCCAGCTCCTCGGAAGTCATGGCGGCCAGGTTGCGCCCGTGGGCGAAGATGGCTCCCGACGTGGGACGGTCCAGGCCCGCCATCAGATTCAGCAAGGTCGATTTCCCCGACCCGGAGCTACCCAGCAGGGCTACGAATTCTCTGGCCCGGATAGCCAGAGTCACATCGTCCACGGCGCGAACCGTTGCGGCGCCCATCTGGTAGTGCCGCGTGAGCTGCTCTGTCCGGATGGCAAGATCGTCAGTCACTGGTTTCATGCCGGTCCCTATGGTACTACGCGCGAAGCGGTTCAAGGGTTGCATGGGGGAAGGCAGTTTGGCCGGGTTCGCAGCGCGCCTCGGCAGCCGTAAATTTTCAATCCAAATGAGGCTGGAGGGCGTATATCCAGTTGCAAGGGGTGCTGGCAACCTTTACCGCCCCTTAACAATTTTTTGTCACCATTTAGCCCGGCGGGGATCATATTGAGGCGGGTATGATTCGGGACTATAATCCCAGTTCCCAGCCATGGAGTCCTGGAGCCCAGCCTGAGCTTGCACGCGGGGGCATGAGCATTGCCCCTCTCAAGGGTCTTCAGGGCAGACCTTCGGCCCGAAGGAAGTGCGGTAGATTCAAACTCTCGCAAACAGGAGGTAGTTCCAGCACATGACACAATCGAAGAAAGCGAAGAAAACATTGATGGCGGGCGCGGCTCTCGCCGGCCTGCTCGCAGGCAGCGCGGCAACCATTCAAGCATCCAACCTTCTCTCCGGACTGAATTTTTCGGCGACCGGTCAGACTCAGTCCCCGGACCAGCAAGGCAACCAGCAAGTGAAAGAAAAGCACGCTTGCAAGGGCCAGAATTCTTGCAAGGGCAAGGGCGGGTGTAAGTCGAGCGACAACGGCTGCAACGGCAAGAACTCTTGCAAGGGCAAGGGCGGCTGTGCGACCGACGGCTCGAAGATGCCGAGCTAAAGAAAAGCGAACCGCATTTTCCGCTGAGAAGGGACTGGGAGAAACAGTCCTGGTCCCTCCTCTCGGATACGTACGGAGCCTGAAATGCCCGCGAATCGCTTCAACAACTTCACCGATTATGGAATCGGCATCGGCTTGCGCGCTCCGCACTACGATCACATCCTGACCCGCAAACCCGTGGTGGATTGGTTCGAGATTATCTCCGAGAATTTCATGATTGATGGAGGGCGGGCGCTGCGCATCCTCGATCAAATTCTCGAGCAGTACAAAGTGGTGCAGCACGGCGTATCCATGTACTTCGGTTCGGCAGGACGCCCGGACAGAGAGCACCTTCGCCGGCTGAAAGAGCTGGTGAAGCGGACGAAAACGCCGTGGCTTACCGATCACCTATGCTGGGGTAGCGTGGATGGCCGCTATACGCATGACCTGCTTCCCATGCCGTACACATTCGAAGCGGCGCGGCTCACGGCGCAGAAAGTGCGCGAGGTGCGCGACTTCCTAGAGGTGCCGGTGGCCGTTGAAAACGTGAGCAGCTACGCCGAGTTCCACGTTTCCGAGATGACGGAATGGGAGTTTCTCAATGAAGTAGCCGAACGCGCCGACTGCGGCATTCTTCTGGACGTGAATAACATCTACGTCTCCTCCCGGAATCACAACTTCGATCCCTTCGCGTATGTGAACGCCGTTCCCGCCGAGCGCGTGGCGCAGATTCACATCGCGGGACATTCCAAATACCGGAAATATATTCTCGATACGCACGATCATCCCGTGATTGACCCGGTGTGGAAATTGTACGCGCGCGCGATCGAGCGAGCCGGGCACACGGCCACGCTGCTCGAATGGGACGATAACATCCCGTCGTTCGACGAAGTCCACGACGAAGCGTTAAAAGCAGACCGCTTTCTGGCGAGCGCTTCCCTGGCGGCCGCCGTATGAAGCTCTTGAATTTGCAGCGCCGCATGGCGCGGGCCGTGATGATGCCTCTCACGGCGTCCGAACGCATGCGCCCCGTTGCTCCGGGCGGGGGGTCCATGCGCGCCGCCGCCGCTCGGTTCATCAAACCCAACGACCGGCTTACTTCGTTCGAGCGCCTGGAAATCTACAACCGGCAATACTGGTTCCGGGTTCTTTCCGCTTTCGCCGAGGATTTTCCCGGCCTCCGCGCGGTGCTGGGCGGCCGCCGCTTCGACGCGCTGGCGAAGGCCTACTTGACCGATTGTCCCTCCCGCTCATTCACGCTGCGCAACCTGGGTTCGCGGCTGGAGCAGTGGCTCGGAAAGCATCCGTCGTGGGCAGGCCCACGCCAGAAGCTGGCCATCGACATGGTTCGTCTGGAATGGGCTGAAATCGAGGCATTCGACGGCAAGGCCGAACCCTTTTTGCGGCCCGAGGATCTTTTGGGCGGAAGGCCGGACATGCGCCTGAGGTTGCAGCCCTATGTGCAGCTTCTCCCCCTGCGTTACCCAGTGGACGACCTTCTACTCAAGGTCCGGGAAGAGTGCGACACCGATTTTTCGAGCAACGCATTCAGCGAGCGGGGCAAGCGGAAGCGCGTGCTCGCGGTCGCGAAGTTGAAACCGGCCGCAATCTTTCTCGTCGTGCATCGTCTGGACGATTCCGTCTACTTCCGGCGCATCGAACGCGAGGAGTTTGCTATTTTGAGCGCGCTCCACGACGGGAAATCGCTCGATCGCGCCGTCGAATCCGGCTTCCGGAAAAGCTCGATGGCCGCGGCCGAGCGACCTCCGAGCGTCCAGCAATGGTTCCGCAACTGGGCGGCGCTCGGCTGGTTTTGCCGTCCCGAGGGCAAGGGCGCGAAATACTGAAGCCGCGGGACCAGAGGAGAATCCGCGCAACCCATGAACAAAGCATGGCCTCAGATCGAGCGGCTCCACGCGGGCTTCGTCCGCGTCGTTTCCTTCGGGCAATCGCCCTTCCTGCTGGTCGTGCGGCTCTACTGGGGCTGGCAATTCGCCCAAGACGGCTGGGCCAAGCTTCACAACCTTCCGAGAGTGACGGATTTTTTCACGAGCCTGGGATTCCCGCTCCCTGCTCAAACGGCGGCGTTTGTTTCCTCCCTTGAGCTCATTGGCGGCGTTCTGCTGGCCTTGGGCTTGCTCTCCCGCGTGACGAGTTTGGCGCTTACCATTAACATGGTGATGGCCTATGTCACAGCCGACCGCGACGCGCTGTTCTCTTTTTTTTCCGACCCTGGAAAGTTTTACACCGCCGACCCGTATACGTTCCTCTTCGCCGCATTGTTGATCCTGATCTTTGGGCCGGGGAAAATCTCGTTGGACGCGCTTTTCGAATGGCTCGCTCGAAGGCGGTAGATGGCGGCCGTTCGAAAAGCAATCACGTTCGGTGAGACGCCGCCCTCTTCCGCACCCGCGGCGAATCTCAGACCCTCCGCATTCATTGTCGGCCGCCGGTCACTCCGCTCGATCTGCCTCTCGCCGGTCAATCTGAAACGGCCTGTTACGCATCGGCACAGGTGTAAACGCGGCCATGCAATTGGGAAACCTCGAACGTCAGTAACCATCCCCGAATGAACAACTTCCCGCCGTGATTCGAGTGCGAACTGGCGGAAGCCGTGCATGTACAAACGGCGCGGGGGGAAGACCGTGTACTTGCATTCCAAAGCCAAGCGTACACTGCGCGCCCTATCCAGGAATGGGACCCGAGAGAGTTTTTCATTTATGAGGAGATCGGTTATGGGGGATCCACGCAATCCTGCTGGGACAACCGGGAAAAATCGTCGTCGCCCATTTCTTGTTTTGACGTTTCTCCTGGTGGCATGCGCGGTTTTATCCTCACTGCAAATCTGGCGAAAAGAAGGCCTGGGATTTTTCCGCGCTCATGTGACTGCCATTGGTGATTTGAAGGGAATTCAGCGCGGCACTCCCATTCGGTTGCGCGGAGTAGTGACGTACTACGATTTCAGCTCGCAATTGCTCTATGTGCAGGATGCCACCGGCGCCATCAGTATTGGCTCCTTGGCGCGCGATTGGAATTTGCATCCGGGCCAGCGGATCGAAGTGCGGGGTGAGACGACAGCGAACTTCGACGAAAATCCTGGGCCCGCGAGCGTCGCCTTCTCCCGCATGCAAGTCAAGATACTCGGAGAATCGGTTCTGCCCGCTTCATTACAAATTCCGGCCAAAGATTTTTCGCCGCCCGATCTTGGCGCCGAGAGGGTTGAATTGCGCGGTGTTGTGCGCGCCGCTTCAAGTGAAAAGGGACGCCTCATTCTGGATTTTGGGCTTACGGAAAATGGCAACACCGTTCGGGACAGTTTCAAGCGAGGCGTCCGTCTCCCGGTTCTTATCCTGGATGGCGGAAACCTCGCTCCCAGCGCACTCGTGGATGCCGACGTAGTTCTACAGGGCGTTGTGAGGCCCACGCCTCCCGATGCCAATTCCACAAGCCTCAGCCTTCAGTTTCTCGTGCTGGATTCCGCGGATGTGCGCGTGGACGAACCCCCTCCGCCGCATCCTGTCCTGGTGTCCTCGCTCCGCGCTCTTTTTGTGGGGACTTCACTGATTTCTCGGGGCCACCGTCTGCAGGTGCGGGGCAAGGTGGCAACCCAGGATCTCGCCCACCACGACCTTGTCATCGCTGATGACATTTGCGCTCTTCCCATTTACACCTTGGACGCGACGCCTGTGAAACCCGGCGATACCGTCGAAGTCGTCGGTTTCCCGGCCACCAATCTAAATACAGTCTTCTTGCAGAATGCCACGTTCCGCCTGATCGCGCCGGACCGAAGCGCCGCGAGACTCTCGAAAACTGACGAGCAGGCTCGGAAACAGCCCAAAAGCCTCCCGGTGCTGACCACCATTGAGCGTGTGCGCGACCTCTCCGCCGCGCAGGCAGCCCTATCGTACCCCGTTCGGCTGCGGGGCGTTGTAACCTATTACAATTCACAGTGGCGCCACTTCTTTCTCCAGGATTCGACTGCGGGAATTTTTGTGGACTCCGCGGGTCAGCTAAATGATCTGCACGTCGGGCAAGAGGTTCAGGTGAATGGGATTACGGCGCCGGGGAATTATGCTCCGATCATTGTCCAACCGCGCATTGAATTGCTGGGTACAGGTCCTTTGCCCCAGCCCCGTAGGCCGTCGATGGTGGAAGCCATGTCCGGAGCCGAGGATGCGCAATGGGTGGAGCTCGACGGCGTTGTGCACCCCATGAAATCGGACCAACAGGGACACATTTCCTTTGATCTTTATACCGATCTCGGTCCCATGCGCGTGCACACACCTTTCCTGCTGCGCGATATCCACGGGGAGAATCTGACCGACGCCATGGTGCGCGCCCAGGGAGTTTTGGGAGCAATTTTCAACCAGCATAGGCAACTCACGGGGCTGACTCTGTTTTTGCCCAGCATGGATAATTTGACCGTTTTACAGGCAGCGCCAGCCGACCCGTTTTCAGTGCCGGCTCGTCCCATTGATCAACTCTTGCAGTTTTCACCTAGAGGAGGTTCCAGCCACCGTGTGCGCGTTCAAGGTGTGGTCTCCATGAACCCCGGCGGGGAAGAATTGTACATCGAGGATGCCACGGGAGGGCTCCTGATTCAAACGGACGACAAGTCCATCCATGTCGGTGATCAGGTGGATGCCGTTGGTTACGCGATGCCCGGCGAATATTCACCCGTCCTCCGAGATGCGATGGTCCAAAAAATAAGCCGAGGCACACTCCATGCCGTGCCGCTGATTAGCCCGCAAGACGCGCTGACCGGCGATTTCAGCAGTCAATTGGTCGCCATCGAGGGACGGCTCCTGAGTCACGTCGCCAGCTCCAAAGGTCAAATCCTGATCTTGCAAAACGGCAACTTCGCTTTTAATGCGCAACTGGACACCGGCAAATATGTGCCGGAGTTCGACAGGCTCCGCGACGGCAGCACCGTGCGGGTCACCGGCATTTGTACAGTGCAAATAGATCCGTCGAAAATCGAATTCAATGATACTCGCATTCCACAATTGTTTCGTCTCCTGCTGCGCTCTCCTGATGACATTGTGGTGGTCAAAAATGCCTCCTGGTGGACGGTCAGCCGCATGCTATCGGCCCTGGGCCTGACGATCCTTTCCATCTTTCTCGTGCTGGGTTGGGTCGGGGCGCTCCGGCACCGTGTATCCGACCAGACGGCCGCATTGCAGCGTGCCACTGGCGTTGCACAAGAGGCGCGCCAGGCGGCGGAAACCGCGAACCGGGCGAAGAGCGAATTCCTGGCCAACATGAGCCACGAGATTCGCACCCCGCTCAACGGCATCGTGGGCATGACCGACCTTGCCCTCGAATCCGAACTCACCCCCGAGCAGCGTGAGTTCCTCGAAACCATCAAGCTCTCCTCCGATTCCCTGGTCACGGTCATCAACGACGTCCTGGACTTCTCCAAGATCGAAGCCGGCAAACTCGACATCGAGGCTCTCGATTTCCCTCTCCGCGATTCCCTCGAAGCCACCATGAAAACCCTGGCCCTCCGCGCCGATCAAAAGGGACTCGAACTCCTCTGCGAGATCGCACCGGAGGTCCCCGAGATCGTCCGCGGCGATGCCACACGCATCCGCCAGGTGGTTGTGAATCTCGTCGGCAACGCCATCAAGTTCACCGGCGCAGGCGAGGTCGCGTTGAAGGTCCACGCCGAGGGAGAAGCCAGTGGCCCCAGCCGCCTCTTCCATTTCATCGTCTCCGACACCGGCATCGGCATTCCCCCCGAGAAGCAGAAAACCATTTTCGCTCCCTTTGCTCAGGCCGACGCCTCCACCACACGGAAATACGGCGGCACGGGCCTGGGGCTCACCATTTCCACGCGCCTCGTGGAGATGATGGGGGGAAAGATATGGGTCGAGAGTGAAGAGGGGCGAGGGAGCCAGTTTCATTTCACCCTCCCGCTGGGGGTCGCCGATGCCAAGGAGATTGTGGTGGGCAGCATCGCGCCGGCGGAGATATTGCGGGGCGTGAAGGTTCTGATCGTGGATGACAACCGCACCAACCGCCGGATTCTGGAAGGGATGCTGGTGCGCTGGGAGATGAAGACGGCCTCGGTGGAAGGAGGAGAAGAAGCCCTCGTGGAACTGGAAGCGGCGCAGCGAGCCGGAGCTGCCTACCCGCTGGTGATCACCGATCTGCTGATGCCGGGGATGGACGGTTTTCACCTGGTGGAGAAGATTCGCAACCGCCCGGAATTATCCACGGCCACCATCATGATGCTGACCTCGGCGGGGACGCGCGGGGACAGTGATCGGTGCCGGGAACTGGGAGTAGCGGCGTACCTGATGAAGCCCATCCGGCAATCGGAATTGCGCGAGGCGATAGCGCGCGTGCTGGGAGCGCGGGAGCAGGAAGGAGCCATTCCGCTGATCACCCGCTACTCGCTGAAGGACGCGCGGGAGCCGGGAATCTCGTTGCGCATACTGCTGGCCGAGGACAATGCCGTGAACCAGCGGCTGGCGGTGCGGCTGCTGGAGAAGAGGGGGCACCGCGTGGAGTTGGCGTCGAATGGACGGGAAGCCCTCACGGCGCTCGAGAAGGAGAGCTACGATCTGGTGCTCATGGACGTGCAGATGCCGGAGATGGACGGCCTGGAAGCCACTCGAGCGCCTGCGCGAGAAGGAGAAGAAGAACGGAACGCACCAGATGGTGATCGCTCTCACGGCGCACGCCATGAAGGGCGACCGGGAGAGATGTCTTGCCGCGGGAATGGATGGCTATATCTCGAAACCGATTCGCCCGCGAGAACTCGACGACGTGCTGGACAGCTTCGTGGCGGGCCGCACGCAAGCCGCACCTTCTCCTGAACCCGCCGGCCTCGTCCGATGAACCACTACAACCTATCTCATAAATGGTGTGGCCGTCCTCCTGACCTCAGGGGTTAAAACCCCTGAATTGTCGGGGCTTTTCGGCACGGCTGAAGCCGTGCCCTGACACAAAGCATTTATGAGACGACTTCTAGCCGCCTATACGAATACAAAGCGAAGAAGACATGCGGCAACGACTTCAAGGAGATTGAAGTCAAATGCTGGTTAAACGGGGCTTACATGGCGCAAAACAGCACGAAAACGACACTAAAGGGAGCTTAACGGCGGAGAGCGGAAGCCAGAGGCAAGGAGGCAGAAGGCGGAGGTCAGAGGTCAGAAGGCAAAGGTGGGAAGGTCAGATTTCGGGGGAGAAGGCGCCTTTGTGGAGGCGTACGAGCGGCCGAGCACCTGCTTTTGTTTCAATCGCCAATATGTCGAACCGGCAGGACGCGCCTTCCATCCGGCGCATGCGCATGAATTGCCGCGCCATGCGCGCCACGTTGCGCCGCTTTTCCCAATTCACGGCTTCCTCGGGTGCGGGCACACCGGGCTGCGACGCCGAACGCGTTTTCACTTCCACGAACGCAAGCACGGAACCATCGTAGCCGGCCATGTCAATTTCGCCTTTGATTCCGGGCAGGGTGTAATTCCGCGCGACCACCGTGTAGCCCTGCCGGCGGAGATACCAGTAAGCGTAGGTCTCGCCGCGCACCCCGGTGCGGCGCGCGCGCTGCTTCGCCGAATCGCCGGGAGCATCTTCGCCGGCAGGCTCGGACAGGCCCTTGCGGGCACCGAAGTCCACGATCGCGAACATCAAACGAGCCAGCATCTGAATTCCCCGATTGAGTTTCCTGATGAAAGGTGCGGCAACTACATCGCCGTCATTTGTATTTCCAGCGGACGCCGCCGTCCTTCGTATCTTCCACGACGACAGCGGCGTCCGCGAGCTCCTTGCGAATTTCGTCCGAGCGTTTGAAATCGCGCCGCCGCCGCGCCGTCTGGCGCTCCTCGATGAGGATTTCGACCTGTTCCGGGGCCATGCGCGGCGCGGCGCCGCCGATGCCCAGCTTGCGCAGCTTTTCCGCGTCGTCGTCGGCCAGCACGGCGAGGATGGCGTCGAATTTTTCCATGGCCGCCACGGCGCGCGGCGCATCCTGCTGGAGAAACTTGCCCTGATCCATGGCCGTGTTGGCGTCGCGCACCAGATCGAAAATCGCCGCCAGCGCGAGCGCCGTATTCAAATCGTCCGCAAGCCCCGCGTCAAAATCTCTTTCGGCCTTTTCGATGCGCGCTTGCATCTCCGGATTCGACCCAGCGGAGAATTGCGCCGTCTTGAGTCGCATTAGGAAATTCCGCAGCCGCTCGATCGAGTTTTCGGCCTGCTTCAGCCCGTCTTCAGTGAAATTCAGTTGCCGCCGGTACGGCACCGAAAGGAGCAGGAAGCGCACCGTCGAAGGCTTGTGGCCCCGCGCGAAAAGGTCGCGCAGCGTGTAGTAGTTGCCGAGCGACTTCGACATTTTCTGCCCTTCGATGATCAGGTGCTCGGCGTGCAGCCACATGCGCACGAATGGCCGGCCCGTGGCCGCTTCGCTCTGCGCGATTTCGTTTTCGTGGTGCGGGAAGGCCAGGTCCACGCCGCCCGTGTGGATGTCAATCGTCTCGCCGAGATACTTCATGGCCATCGCGGAGCATTCGATGTGCCAGCCGGGCCGCCCGGGGCCGATGCGCGTCTCCCAGAAATGCTCGCCGGGCTTGGGCGCCTTCCAGAGCGCGAAATCGCGGGCGTCGTCCTTCTCGTACTGGTCCACGTCCACGCGCGCGCCGGCTTCGAGGCCGCTCACGTCAATCCTCGAGAGTTTCCCGTACTGCGGAAATTTTGCGATACGGAAGTAGATCGAGCCGTCGCTCGTGTAGGTGAACCCCTTTTCCTGCAGCTTTTCGATCAGCGCGACCATGTCGTCGATGTGATCCGTCGCGCGGACCAGCTCTTCGGGCATCTCGATATGCAGCGCGTCAATATCTTCCAGGAATCCCGCAATATATTTTTCCGTGTATTCGCGGATGCCCATGCCGGCATGCGCCGCGCCCTGGATGATGCGGTCGTCCACGTCCGTGACGTTCATCACCTGCAGCACGCGATAGCCGCGCGCCAGAAGAAAGCGCCGCAGCACGTCCTGGAAAATGAACGTGCGGAAATTTCCGATGTGCGCGGAGGCATAGACCGTGGGGCCGCACGTATAAATGCGCACTTCGCCCGGATGCAGCGGATCGAGCGGATCGAGCCGGTTCGTCAGCGTGTTGTGCAGGCGTATCTCGGTCATTTTCGTCGGCAATGCAAAGGGGTCATTCTATCCGACGCTTCGCCCTGCGGCAAACGCCGGGAACGCCTGGTGGTGACTCATTTTGGATTTGGAGCTAAAGAGAGGAAAGGATTCCTCTGGCACAATCAAATATATGAAAGTGCCGGGCCATGTGGCGTATGTGTCCTAGCTCAACATTATCGTGCTTTGGGAAATTGCGATACACCATGCCATTGTATTTGATTACGCGGCTATGCTTGGAGATGTGAAAACTCCATCCCCGAGCGCACGTGTCCATCATTTTACGAATGTCAGCGAAACTTTCCGACGCTGACATTTATGCGGCGATGGGCAATTCGAGTTTGTCAGCGATATTGAGCTGAGAGGAGAACTTCCTGCTTTCTACCGTGTCAAGACGCTTGACCTCCACTTTTTCGGGTCTTTGAGACGGAGATTGACGGGGGAGCGTCGAGAAAGGCTCCTCTGGCGTTACCTCACCTGTACGGATTGCTTGGAGTGCCGCAGTCCACCGCTCTTCGGCGTCCGAAGCAGTTTCGCGGAAGAATCTCTGTACTTCGGTTTCAAATGCCTCGAAGTTCGCAGCCTCCTCGGAGATATCGAAGAGGACGTTCTTATAGCTATTTCTGAATGCCGCGAACGATTCTAATGCCGATTTTCCAGTTTCGGCGATTCCGCCCGGATGCACGCCGTACGTCCACCAGGTGTTATCGGCCTCCTTGCAGATGATGGCGCGGCCACATAGATTTATTCCAGCTAGGAATCCGTTGCCGGACACCGCTTCTTGGAACGTGAACAATACTGGATAATCAGCCATGCTCCCTCCTTCTAATTCACATTTGGCTTTGCACTAGATATGATGACGTGTGAGAGCAAGTGGACGCATAGGCTGCGGAGAGAGGATGCTACCAAACATAGGAGGACGGACGCAATAGGCAACATGTAGTAGTACTAGTGGCGGTTAGGCCACTTTGGTTGTGGCGTCCCTGTCTATCAGCTTAACTATTTCCGCAAGAGACCAAACGTGGTCTATAACGCCAGCGGCCATTGCGGGCGTCATCCCGAGGCTGGAATGGACCCGGCAGAAGTTATACCAAGCGAAGTGCAAAGCGCAAGCTGCTTTCAGATTTGGTGTTGGCACCATTTGGTCACGTATCCACAAGAGAGCGAAGTTTTTTTCACTCTCTGCTGTTTTGGGAACAGTGGCGAGATCGTTCTTCGGCAAGGGCCTCGCTGTTTAAGGCGCAATGGCCGCAACTCTTTGGGAGAGCGCGCTGAAATAATTTGCGGCCTCAATCAAATCCCGCGGCTGGAAAGCTCCTCCTGCGACAACCTTTGCGAATAGGACAGCCTCGTTTTTGTCCTCCGGGGTTTGATCTGAAGGGGGCAATTCTTGTAGCAATTGTCGTCTCAAATTGTCAGCAATCACCATCAACGGCCTCGCTTGATGTGAATACTTCTTGGTCAGCGCCGACCTTCTTGTTTCCCTCTCAGCCCCAGGAATGGTAAGGCCAACGGCATGTTCGTCCTCTGCTTGCCAATTCCTTTCCAGCGCACCTAATTGATAAAAAATCCCCGGGACCATCGACACTAGAAGTTGTCTGGAAGCCGCATCGGCCTGCGCCTGGACAGTTGCCTCTTCTGCTCGCAGAGCGGCAGTCAACCGCGGGCTTCCCCCCTTGGACCCCTCAATCTCTTTGTCGAGAACGGCCGTGCGAGCGTTTAAGGAGTTAATCTGAGGCACTAATATACCAACTGCGCTTACTAGGCTGTTCGTATTGGCAACGTCCGCATTCGTTTCCTGGACCAATCCGTTTGTATTGGTAACTAAAACCTTCGTATCGCTGACCAGGGACAACATCTGAGAGGTTGCTTGCCGCCTCTCATTCACGCTGGATACAAACCCGCCGAGTCCAAGCACAATGCATCCTATAGCCAAGAAGTAACGGGCTCGTTTGTTCTCTTCAACTTTTTGGGCCAAGTTTGGCAGCGACATTATGACCCCCACCAGCACAAGGATGAGATTGGAAATATCTGGCAGGGCGTCAACAATCCAAAGAGCAGTAGCCTGGATGAAGTGGAGTATGAGGCGGGAGGAATTATAGTCCTATACACGCTCACAGGCCACCAAGACGCGTCGTTCTCAAATGACACCACTACCGAATGCCGGGTAGTGTCCTAATTTGAAAAATTTCCCGGTCTTGAGGGCTGGAAGAGGGATTCTTCGACTGCGTCCCGCGCCCGCCAGAAGGCCGCGGGAAAACCAAGAACGCGGGACTCCGCTCAGAATGACCGCACGATACGTTTCGCTCGATTTAAGACACTACCGAACGCCGCTAGGGGTTGAGCTGGACGCGGCGGCTGACGATCGTGAGGTCGCCATCCTGCGATGGCGTGGCCGTAGGAGGGCGGGCTTTCAGCAGGAACGCGCCATCGGGCGGCAGGCCATTCGTTCTGTCCAGCGCATAAACCTCTACCGGCTTTCCCACGGGCAGGGTGAACCGGATCTCGACACCCTCCGCAGGCATGGCCACGCATTCATAGACGGCCCAGCCGCCGGTTCCCGGCGCCACGGGCTGGCCTTCGATTTCGACGGATTGGACATCGGCGCCGGGGGGAAACAACACCCTGGCATCCGGAGCGCCACGCTCAGAGCGCAGCAGCACGCTGTAGGTGCGCCTCGCGCCCATGGGCGAGGATTCGAGAATCGTGAAGGTGGGCGGGGCTAAATCCTCGCGCGGCGCTTGGGCCACAAAAGCGGAATTCGTGTCCCAGGGGAAAGGCCCTCTTTCGAGGTGATGAAACTCCGCCGCCACGCGAATTGGCTCCCGCAAACGTCCGGACGCGGGCAGCACGATCCATTCGGATTCCCCGGAATCCGCGTCCAGCCAGTAGCGCATGTTCATCCGCTCGGGGGACCTCGCCGAATACGCAGGGACGACCACGGAAGCGAATCCGGCGAGCGCCATCGCCATAATCGGAATCGCGCAAATTCCGAGCTTGCGCAGCACGGAGAGGCGCTCGAGGCCGGCGCAAAGCGGGACGAGCGGCGTCAATAACAGGCCCACGAGCGCGGCAATCAAAACCAGCGCCATATTGCCGGCCGCGTCGTAGAGCAAAAGCGCGGGCGCGAATCCCACCACAGCCGCGGCCGCCAGCGGCAAAATCACCGGCAGGCTCCAGGCGGCGGCCGTGGGGGTGCGCGAAAGATGTTCCGCGCGCACGAAGATGAATGGCAACCCCGCAAGTGCCGCCACGCCCGCTGGAACCAGAGCTACATAGCTCGCACCGGGCACGAGCCATGCCGCCGCAATTGCCGCGAGCGCCCAGCATGTCCATATGCCTGCCCACAATCCCCAGAATCCCGCGCCGCGCGAAAAGAAGGATCCGTACTCCACGATCGCGGCTATCGGCAGCGCCCAGAAGGCCACCTCGAGCGGCAGCGGATGCGCCACCCAATTCACCGGCATGCCGCCGGCCAGCCAGATGACCCACTGAAGAACGAGCGCCAGCACGGCCGTGGCGGCGACGATCACAACCCATGCGAGAAGTCCCGCGCGAAATTCCTGGCGCGACAGACGCTTGCTTCGCACCATCCAGGCGATTTCGAGGAGCAGCAGGAACGCCACTCCGAAAGCGAACGCAAGGGTGCGCTTGGCCGGCCGCACCACCATCGTGCGCTCAAAGATATCGAAGTAGACTGCTTCGCCGCCGGGCGGGTTCGAAATATCCGCATTCGCGAGCGCCAGCACCGCCGCCAGCGCGTTTTCGCCTTGATGCTCCACGCTCCCCGGGCTGACGTTCGCAAGATTATCGAGCGGAGTGTGGTACCGCGCCACGCCTCCGATGAACGCGAAATTCAGCCCCTGCCAGCCGGGCAATTCGAAGATTGTGAAATCGGTGTCGTTGGGGAGCCGCTTATAGACGCTGTAGAAGATCGAGCTGGCGGCGGGACGCTCGGCACCCTCCTTATAGAGTCGAACCACCCATTCGTTGGCGCCGCCCGTCTGGAACATCAGGCTCGGTCCCGATGTTCCGCGCGCGTCCAGGTTCACCGCGGCGCGCACGTCGCTGGCCCAGGGATGCGAGAGAACGAAGGCTCGCGCGCCCAGCAGACCCGCCTCTTCGCCGTCGTCCAAAAGGAAAATGATCGAGTGGCGCGGCCGAGGCAGCGTTGCGAGTGCCCGCGCAATCTCGAGCACCGCCGCGACCCCCGTGCCGTCGTCCGACGCTCCCGGCCCGACCGGGACGGAATCGTAATGCGCGGCAAGCAGGACGGCGGGCTGGCCCTCGGCTGCATCGGGCGACGATGCGGGGCCTCGGTCGGCGCCGTCGAGGCGGGCGAGCACGTTCTGCACGGTCGCGCACGTTCCGCTTGCGCTGCATGCGAAGGCCGTCTGCACCTGCGGCCGATAACCAAGCCGCGCGAACTCCAGGAGGATGCGGGCGCGGACGGCGGCGTTCGCCGGGCTTCCGACGGGGTGCGGCACATCGCCTGCCTCGATCCTGCCGAGAATTTCCAAGGCGCGCGCGGCGGAGAACTCGTCCGCCGGGGCCGTGGCGGGTTTCGGCCTGGGAGGCTGCAACCCCGCGAGCGAAAGCAGGAAGATCGCCGCCAGAATGGCCGCACTCGGCAGAAACCGGCGTATTTCCGCCCCACTCTCCTGTTCCAACGATCCCTCCTGTGCGCGCCATGCTAGGCTGCGCCCCCGGGCAAGTCAATGCACAAAGAGGCGCGATTTCCGACGCATTTGTGTTCACTTTTTTGAGGGATGGGCCTCTCGAACTATTTGTGGGCGCGCAGTTCCACGTGCTGGTCGAGCGTTTCCCGAATTTTGCGCGCCAGGTCCCGCGGTGAATAGGGCTTCTGAAGCACCACAAGCCCCTCGCGCTGCATCTGTTCGAGCAGGGCGCAATCCGCGCCATATCCGGTGACAAAAATGACGGGCAGGCCGGGCCTTTTCGTCCGCATACGCGCGCAGATTTCCGGGCCGCTCAGTTTGGGGAGAACCACGTCCAGAAGAGCGAGATGGATGCGACTGGGGCCGCTTTGAAATTCCTCGAGCGCGTGTTCGCCGTCCGCAGCCACAAGAACCCGGTAGCCAAGATTCGTCAGCGTCTCATAGGCCAGTTGCCGCAATCCATCGTGGTCCTCGGCAACCAGGATCGTCTCCGATCCGCCGTGAGCCACCCGCGAATCCTCCGGCGCCGTGCCGCTGGACAAAGGAATCGGCGCCGCGCTTTCCGGAAAATAGGCGCGAAACGTGCTTCCGATTCCCGGCTCGCTATAGACGTGCATGAAGCCGCCATGCTGCTTCACCACGCCATAAACCGTCGCCAAACCTAGGCCGGTTCCCTTCCCCACTTCCTTGGTGGTGAAGAAAGGCTCGAAGATGCGGTCGAGTGTGGCGGAATCCATGCCCATGCCCGTGTCCGTTACCGAGAGCACACCGTAGCGGCAGGGCTGCGCCTGCGGCTGAAGCTCGCAGAAGCGTTCATCGAAGGTGGTGTTAGACGTCTCCACAATCAATGACCCGCCCTCGGGCATGGCGTCGCGCGCGTTGATGCACAGGTTCATCAATACTTGTTCGATTTGCGTGGGATCGGCGCGGACCACGGCGAGGTCCGGGGCGAGATTCGCCTGGATCTTGATGTTGCCGCCGATTACTTTCTCGAGCAGGCTGAGCGTTTCGAGGACGCTCTGGTTCAGGTCCATATTCCGCGGCTCGAGAATCTGCCGGCTGGCGAAGGCCAGCAACTGCCGCGTGAGCGCCGTGGCGCGCTCGGCCTGGCGCCGCACCTTTGTGAAATAGCGGTGCAGGTGCGTGCCCTCTTCCGCCTCCTCGATGCCCAGGTCCACCCAGCCCAAAATCGCGCCGATCATGTTATTCAGGTCGTGCGCGATGCCGCCCGCCAATTGCCCGATGGCTTCGAATTTCTGCCCCTGAAAAAGCTTTTTTTCGAGTTCCGCGCGGTCGGTGCCGTCCTCGGCGGTTATTTCGATGCATTCGCTCTCCCGCTCCACGTCGAATGTTTGGCGGCAGCGGAGGCGTGCACTGAGGATGCTGCCGTCTTTGCGCTTCCAATCCACGGTGGCTTCCGCGCGTCCGCTTTTTCGGCATTCCGCGAAGAGCTTTTCGCGCGCGGATGGATCGCAATAGAGCGCCTGCATATCGGGATCGTTCAGAAGTTCGCGGACGGAATCGTGACCCAGCATGGTGGCCAGGGCCGCATTGGCATCGAGGAATTGGCCCTCGGGCGTCGCCCAGCCGATTCCATAGCTGGCGTTGTCCACCAGCGCGCGAAACCGGGATTCCCTCTCATGCAGGGCTGCCTCGGCGCGGTTGCTCTCGATAACGTCGCGAATCGGACTCTCCCTATGGCAAAAGGGAGAGGACCTCTTGCGTCTCAAGCTGGTTACATATGAGCGGGAAGAGGGTATCCGCAGCTCGACAACAATGGACTTTCTGGAGGGGAAGTCCATTTTCGACTCATTTCCGTCCCATGTCAACCGAAGAACCGCCCGGCGTAGTCTCGGAGTCAACGTTGCCGTCGCGGGAGCCAAGCCATCGAGATTGCCATCAGTCAGGCCGGAGCCCCCCTGATTTTGTTGCGATTAGAGTGGGTCGCCATCGTTTATTTTCAGTTAGTTAAGCCGATTTCTATTCGCTGGAGTTGCGATTAGGTTCTGGAGGCTGGAAGCTTGAGGCTGGATGCTGGAGGACCCGCTGCGGTGAGCAGGAGCGGCGACAGATTCAAAGCCGTAAGATGCCGCGCTTAAGCCCGCAGCGCTACATTTAAGTCCTAAGACAAGACGGGCCCTCGGAGAGATGCATGCCGGGGGCTTCGCCAATTTTTCGCTTTTTCGCTCCTCGACCCCCCTCATTTTGTTTCGATTAGAAAAATTTAAGTCGTTGGTAACAGGGGCGTTACGGCGATTTCTGTTTCCCGGGTTGTTTCGATTAGAAATGCGAGGATAAGAGGAGGCAAGGGAGGTGGAGGAGGCAGAGGAGAGGCCCCAAGGAGCGGGGTTAGATTGCCTTTTAAGTATCATGCAACATTATAACATGCTTGTCAAATCGGGTCTGACGAGGACATTCTGGAAGTCCTTTGGGAACAAATGCTTAGAACCCCTATACGGATGCGGCGAGGATGCGATTTTTGCAGGGTTTTGAGTTTTGGCGAAGCACAGGGGCCCGGGAGAACAACCTGGCCCTTGGTCGAAAGCTTCGTTTCCATGGTAAGACGGTCTTACCATGAAGGCCGTACGAATCACAGGGGGAGTTGGTGGGCCTTGGTTGACGACCTTAGAACTGCGTGCTATTTAGGCTGGCAGCAAACAGACAGGGCGTAAGCTGTCAGTTTTCTGGCTCGACATCACTCTTGCCGATATTGCAGACATTGCAGAGGATCTGTAGATTTTCGAGCACCGTCTCGCCGCCCTTGCTCCAAGGCTTCACGTGATCTACATGCAGACGCACGCCGTCACCCGGCACTGCCCCACATAGCCGGCAACGCGCGCCGTCCCGCATTAAGACCAGCGCACGCAGCCTCCAATTAATGTTTCGGGGTGTTTTCCTGCCCGCCTTCTTCGCACTAACATCGGGTGCGGGCGGCAATTCACCCTCATTGGCCCACTGAACAAACTGTGCGAGTGCGTTGCGCCATGTTCGAAAGCGGGATGCGTAAGTATTCCAAGAGAACCGAGAGGGACCCGGCCTCAAATCCCGAGTCCGAGGTTGCCGCCCGAGAGCGGTCCAGACCTCGACTAGATTTTCAAAAAGCTCCTCGTCCGAAATGTTGCGATTGATCGTGCGCTGCAGGTTCGCTTTGTCAACAGCAGCATGCCACGAGCCGAAGCGCTCCGCTAACGTCTGCGGCGCGAAACGGCCTTTCCCTTTGTATTCCCGAAAGGTCACTCGATCCTTTCCAAGCTCCTCCGCAACCCGACGCAGGTCTGCTAGCAGATCGTCGTCCGAAATGTCACGGTGGAAGGGTTCGAGTTCGTATTTCATGGCAAGTCAGAACCAAAGTAAAGCTGGCTTCCGATTGTATCGCGTCACGCGCTACAAAGTAGGGAGGTTTAAGATATAAGCATATGGAGAATTGGGTTGAAAGAATGGGCCTGTGGAGAGTCGAAATCCCGGCACGCGGTTTGAAAGGAAACTGATCACGCGAGCCCAAAAGCAATCCGTTTTCCCCAAGGGCTTCCCGGTCAAAATCACCGGGACGTCCCGATAGAACCCATCGGAATGCACAAGACGCACATAAACCGCGAAGGCCCATCGTATTTTGCATGGCTTACGGCATGAGTGAACTCATGCCCTGACACGAAGAGAAGGCAGGATGCCGCGCTGAAGGCCGCGGCGCTACATTTAAACCTTAAGGGCAAGAGCAAGATGCCGGCCTCTGACGTACAATGACGCACGCATGAGCATGATGCGGCGCGTGCTCCTCAAGGCTTCGCAAAGCGCATGGCTGTGCCAGCGGGCGCCGCGCTTGGGTTTCGTCCGCCGCACGGCGAAGAGGTTTGCGCCGGGCGAGACGATGGACGCCGCGCTTGCCGCGGCGAGCGAACTTGCGGAAAATCGCATCGCGACCCTGCTCACGTATCTCGGCGAAAATGTGACGGACCGCGCCGGGGCCGAAGCCGCTACTGGACAATATCTCGGCGTGCTCGAACGGATTCGCAGCGCGGGGCTGCCCTCGGAAATTTCCGTGAAGCTTACGCAGTTGGGCCTCGACCTCGATAGCGAATTTTGTTTTGCGAACCTTGCGAAGTTGATCGAGCATTCGACCCTCCAGAAACCTTCCTCAGAGGAACCCGCTCGAAAAACGGTGTGGATTGACATGGAGCACAGCCCCTACGTGGACAGCACGCTCGAACTCCATCGGCGCGCGCACAAGGCGCATCGCAACACGGGCGTATGCGTGCAGGCATACCTCTACCGCACGGAAAACGACGTGGCTTCGCTCGTTTCCATGGGCGCGGCGGTGCGTCTGGTGAAGGGGGCCTACAGCGAACCGCCGGAAATCGCGTTCCCGAGAAAAGCGGACGTGGATGAAAATTATTTTCGGCTCGCGCAGATGCTCCTCAGCGAGGAAGCACGGCGCGCGGGAGTGCGTGCGGCGCTGGCTACGCATGACAGGGAATTAATCGCGCGGATCAGCGCCTGGGCGGCAGCTCAGGGAATCGGAAGGGGCCAGCTCGAATTCGAGATGCTCTATGGAATCGAGTCTCGGGAACAACTGCGCCTCGTGCGGGAGGGCTATCGCTGCCGTGTGCTCGTTTCCTATGGCTCGGCTTGGTTTCCGTGGTTCATGCGGCGGCTGGCGGAGCGTCCCGCGAATGCGTGGTTTTTTGGCGCGGAATTTATTTTAGGGATGAGGGGTGAGGCGTGAGGGACGAGGGATCGTGTGGCGGCGCGCTGCGCGCGCGATTGCAAGGCACCTCATAAATCGGAGTGGGCAGCGCAGAGGGCTGTCCTCAGGGGCTGAAGCCCTCTTTTTGGAGCGGTTTTTTGTCGGAGCTGAAGCTCCGACCCCCTAAAGACCATTCATGAGATGGCTTGACCGGCGGTCCTGTCGCCTTCAGGGGTTAAAACCCATGAATTGTCCGCCCTTTCGGCACGACTGAAGTCGTGCCCTGACACAAACCTTCTGTGAGAGAGCTGCTAGCGCGTGCGTTCGTCTTTTTCGACGTGGCCGTCGCGCAGACGAATCTCGCGATGGGCGTGGACGGCAATGTCGTGCTCGTGCGTGACGAGGATGATCGTGTTGCCGCGCTCGTGCAACTGCGCGAAGAGCCCCATGATCTCCTCGCCCGTGGCCGAATCGAGATTTCCAGTCGGCTCATCGGCGAGCAGGATCGAGGGATTGTTCACAAGCGCGCGGGCGATGGCCACGCGCTGGCGCTGGCCGCCTGAAAGCTCGTTCGGCTTATGCGTCATGCGGTCGGCGAGGTCCACCTGCTCGAGAGCCTTGCGGGCGCGCTCGAGACGCTCTCCGGACGGCGTGCCGTTGTAGATCATGGGCAGCTCGACATTGTGCAGCGCCGTGGCACGCGGCAGCAGGTTGAACGTCTGAAAGACGAAGCCGATCTCCTTGTTGCGGATGCCGGCCAGCTCGTCGTCGTCGAGCTGGCTGACGAGCCGGCCAGCGAGCCAGTAGCTGCCCTGCGTGGGCGTATCGAGGCAGCCGATCAAATTCATCAGCGTGGATTTTCCGGAGCCCGAGGGGCCCATCACGGCCACGTATTCGCCCTTGCGGATTTCGATGCTTACTCCGCGGAGGGCATGCAAATGCTCCGCGCCCATTTCATAAGTCTTCCAAAGCTGCTCGGTCTGGATGACGATGCCGGCGGAAACAAGGTCTTCGCGATAGTTCAGTGCGGGTTGGATTTGGTCAGTCGTCACGCGGCGCGGCTCCTGGGACCGAGCTTCTATGAACTGGAAATTTCGTCGCGCTTTGGCGGCGAGTTATCAACCTTAACGGGTGTTCCAGGCCGCAGCGTGCGCAGCGCCTTGTAGCTGCCGGTGACGACCTGATCGCCCTCCTCGAGGCCGCTGGTGACTTCGATATCGGTCACGCCGGTTATGCCGGTCTCGACCGGGACAAACTGCGCCTTTTTGCCGCGAATAACGAAGACTCCTTGCACATCCGTTTCCGCAGCGCCATTCGCGGCATCGGCGCTCGAGGCCGCGAGGGTGACGTTTTCCGCGCTGCCCTGGCGCGCCTCCGCGAGTTCCTTCTGGGAGCGTTCGGCGAGCGCCTGAATGGGAATCGCGAGGACGCCCGTCTTGCGCGCCGTCTCGATTTTGGCCGTGGTCGAAAGCCCCGGCCGCAAGGAGGCGGGCGGATTATCGAGCGTGACGACAACTTTGAAATCGCGCGCTTCCTGCGTGTTGGCGGTCGTCTGGGTGGTGGCGGCCTGGCCGGAGGTGCGCAGGATGGCCTGCTCTCCCACTTCGGTCACGTGGCCGTGGAACACTTTTCCCGGCAGGGCATCAATCTTCACCTCCGCGGGCTGGCCATCGCGAACGTTGGCGATGTCCGTCTCGTCCACTTTTACTTCGGCGGTTACCACGCTCATATCGGATATGTTCAGCAGAAAGCTGCCCTCGGCATTCTGAATACCGGGCACGACGTTTTCGCCCACGCGGACGTCAATGTAGGTGACGGTGCCGGAAATGGGCGCGCGGTAGGTGGTTTTGCGCAGCACGTCCTGCGTGTGGGTGAGCGTGGCGCGGGTGGATTCCGCGGAGGCGTGGGCTTGTTCGCGGGCGGCGCGCGACTGGTCCACCTGCGCCTGCGTAGCGTTGAATGCCGCCAGCGCTCCCTCGTAGGTGGAGTTGGCCGCGTCGTAATCCTGCTTGGAGATGAGCTGCTCCTGATAAAGCTGCTGAGAGCGCTGCCAATCGAATTTGGCCTTGTCGAGATCGGCCTGCTTCTGGGCCAGAGTGGCAACGGCCACGTCATAGTTGGCAGCCGCGGCTCTTAATCCCGCTTCTCCCGCCTGTAAGCTCGCTTCTTGCGCTTGCACATCGGCTCCGGGCTGGACATTTTCGAGATGGAGCAGGACATCTCCTTTTTTGACGTAGTCGCCTTCCTTTACCACAATGTCCGTGATCTTCCCGAAGCCTTCGCCGAGAACGTTGGTGTAGTTCTGGGGACGGATTTCACCCGAGGCGGTCACGATGGACCGCAGATCCTGGCGGATCACAGGGCTGGTCTGAACCGTGACCACGCCCTTATTCATTTGGTGGATGCTGAACCAGACAATGGCTCCGAGGGCGGCAACCACGCCCACGCCAACCGCCATTTTCTTCCAGGTCTTCAATCCACCACCCCTTCCGGTGCGGGTCCGTCCGTATACTTACCACACTTTGAATAATACGGGCCGGCGGACCAGGATGTTTCTCGACGGAAACGCGCGGAGGCCCTTCGCCGGGCGCTCTCAGCGCGGATGCGCCTCGTGTGGCTCTGTGAGCGCCTGCGCCAAAGAAGCATTCTAGTGCGATTCGGGCTGGAAACAAACAGTTACCATAAGGCGCGCGGGGGGAATAGACAAGGCAACCCCGCTTTCCGCACAAGACTCCAACCATTTACAACAAAAGGGGATGGAGGGGATGTACCATTGACCTGTACTTTCGGGCAGGTTAAAATTTCGGGCAAATTGAGCAAAGGCGGGATCATGGGCCGGTTCGCCAAGTTGTATGCGTTCGTCATCCTGGGGGCAGGCATGGCGCTCGCTTCGCTTGCCTACGCAAAAGCCGCGCAACAGGGTCAGCAGGATCAGCAACCGGCGCAGGATCAAACTCCCAAGAATGCCGCGAAGGAAAAGCAAAAGAACGAAAAGGATCTCTACAAGGAACTCGATTCACAATACAAGAATTGGCTGGAGCAAGACGTCGTTTACATCATCAGCCCCGAAGAGCGTAACGCTTTTCTTCACCTTCAGACAAACGAAGAACGCGAACAATTCATCGAGGCATTCTGGCAGCGGCGCAATCCCGATCCCGATTCTTCCGTCAACGCATTCAAGGATGAGCATTATCGCCGCATCGCCTACGCCAACGAGCATTTTGCCGCGGGGTTGCCCGGATGGAAGAGCGACCGCGGCAGAATCTACATCGTGTGGGGACCGCCCGACAGTATCGACGAACATCCGACCGGAGGGAACTACGAGCGGCCCGCGGATGAAGGGGGCGGAGAAACTTCCACGTTTCCCTTTGAAGACTGGCACTACAAATATATGGAAGGAATCGGCGAGAACATTGACCTGGAATTCGTGGATACCACCATGTCGGGCGAGTATCACTTCACAACCGACCCCAGCGAAAAGGACGCGCTGATGTACGTTCCAGGCGCGGGGTTGACCGAGCTGGAGGAGGAGGGGGGAGCCACGAAAGACGACCGATTCCGCAATGCCGACGGGACACACATGGAAGAACTACAAGGGCAGGATGGACTCAACCAGCACTTAACTGAATTTAACCGTGCCGAACTTTACGCCACTGTTTTCAAACCTCCGGAGGTGAAATTCAAGGACCTCGAAACAGTGGTCACGTCGCGCCTGGTGCGCGATCAGGTGAAATTCAGCTATCGCTATGATTTCCTGCGCATCACTTCGGATACGGTGCTGGTGCCCATCACGGTGCAAATACCGAGGCGGCAGCTGAGCTTCCAGGAAAAAAGTGAAGTGGATTCGGCGACGCTCGATCTTTTCGCCCGGGTTACGAGCCTGAGCGGCCGGGTGGTGCAGACGTTCGAGGACACGCTCAACGCCGATACTCCGGCTTCGCTCCTGGAACATTCGCTGGCCGGCTCGGAAATTTATCAGAAGGCCGTGCCGCTCAGCCCGGGCCTCTACCGCCTGGACATCGTGATCAAGGACGTAAACAGCGGCAATGTCGGCGTGGTGAACACGCGGCTTCCCGTGCCGCGCTTCGACGACGACCAATTGAGCTCGAGTTCGCTGATCCTCGCCGACGAGATCAATCCCGTCTCGATGAAGGATATCGGGCTCGGCCAGTTTGTTCTGGGCGATGTGAAGGTGCGGCCCAAGATGGACGCGACCTTTGCGCAGAGTGATCACATGGGAGTCTATCTTCAGGTGTATAACCTGAAAGCGGACAGCACGACGCACAAATCCAATGCTTCCGTGGAATACCGCGTGATGAAAAGCGACGCCAAGCCGGCGGGAACCGCCGCCGATGATGCTCCGGTGTTGAAGTTCGACCTGTCTTCGGATAAGCTCCCCGAGCATGGCGAAGAACTCACGCTGGAAAACAGGATTTTGCTGGGCTCGCTCGCGCCCGGCAAGTACAGGCTGGAAATCGCCATCACCGATAATCTCGCCAAGCAAATGATCACGCCTACGGCGGACTTTACCGTGAGGCCCACGCCTGCGCCGACGGGGGAGCAGGCTTCGCAGGGGAGGTAAGGGGGTTTGAATCTCCAAGCGATTCGCGCCCTGGGGGTGGGAGTGCTGGCGTGTTGGTTTGCGCTGCCTCTGGCCGCCGCGCCGAACACGGGCAAAATCTCCGGCGTCGTGGTGGCTCCGGACAATACGCCCCAGATGGGCGCCACCGTCCTTGTTTCCTCCGAACAATTGTTCAACTCTTCGCCCATCCTGCTGCTAACGAACGACCGGGGGATTTTCCTAACGGCGGGCCTCCCGTCCGGTTTCTACTCGATTAAAGTGACTCTCGCGGGGTTCCTGCCGGCGATCGAGCAACACATTGAGGTAAGCGGCGAGCGCACGACGCTGCTCGAAATCGTTCTCGGCTCGGTTTTCTCTTCGTTCGAACAACTGCGCCGTCAGCCGGGCCAGCAGGTTTCCAATGACGACTGGACATGGGTGCTGAGAACGGCGACATCCACGCGGTCCGTGCTGCAGTGGCAGGATGGCGCGATCCCTCTCGCCGGCCAGCCAGCCCAGTCCGGTACGGCTCAGACAGAGACGCATCGTGGCTATATGGAGGTCACCATGGGTGGGGACCACCCCGGCTCGATCGCGGATGGCCCCGATGGGCCTGGCACGGCGTTCGTGTATGACATGGGGATTGGGTCGCAGCAGCAGCTTTTGGTGGCAGGCCAGTTCAGTTCCGAGGGAGAAGAAGTTCTGCCATCCGGCGGTTTTGCGGGCGAATGGCTGCCATCGGGGAAGGAAGGGGTTGGCCCGGCAGCGACGCTCGTCGTTCGTGAATCTCGCTTGGGACCGGATGGCCCGGACTTTCGAGGCTTTCGGACGTCGTTTGACAACCAGTTTGCGATGGGTGATAGCGTGAGCGTGCGCTACGGCGGCGAATATATGCTCGCCAGCTTTGAGGGAACTGCCAGAACATTGCGGCCGCACGGCGAAGTGGCCGTGCAGTTGGGCGAGAACTGGCGGTTGTCCGGCACGGTCACGGCGGATCCCTGGCGGGATGGCTCCGCTTCACCCGATGCCATGGCATCGGCGCTGGAGGCTTTGGATGCTTTTCCAACTCTGATGGTCCGCCATGGCCAGCCTATTTTCGAGAGCGATTTGCACGAGGAAATCGCCGTGCGACGCGCTTTGGGCCAGAAGGCGAGTTTGAGTGCGGCGGTGTTCCGCGACAACTCCACTAACACGGCCGTCATCGGACGCCGCAGCGCGTCAGGCCCCGATTTCTTGCAGGATTATTACTCAGAGGCATTCGCCTATGATGGAGGGGTTTCCGACTCGACGGGAGTCCGCGTTGCCTACCAGCGAAAATTCACCGACGGCGTAGGCGCCACGATTGTGTATGCGTATGCGGGGGCGCTGGCTCCGGACGGGAGCGCCGCCGATACAGCCCTGCACCTGCGCGATGAGTTAGCAACTCGATATCGCGATAGTCTGGCCGCCCGGGTATCGGCCAAGCTGCCGCGTTTTGGCACGAAGCTGACGACGGGTTACAAATGGCTCAGCGGGTCCACGGTTTCCCAGCAGGACCCCTACGGGGAGTCCCTCTACCAGCTCGATCCCTATTTGAGCATGGAGATATGCCAACCGCTCCCGGCCTTCTTCCCGGGCCACATGGAAATCCTGGCCAACGTGGGAAACCTGCTCACGCAAGGGTACGCATCGGTTCCCACGAGGCAGGGAAATGTCGTCCTCGTTCCCTCATACCGCTATCTTCGGGGCGGGTTGAGCGTCCAGTTCTGAGGCTTTCCCCCGGCTATTGAAATTGGAAGTATGGTTCCAGAAACCGGATAGGAAGAGAAGACGCCTCGGGAGGAGCCTGTGAGGGATACAAAATAGGCGGCTTATACCGATCAGAATGCGTGATTTGCTGGAAGCTCACGTGCTAGCATAGTTCCAGAATCAGTAGGCGGCGAGTACCCTGGAATGAACAATAGTCTTCGAATGCGGCTGGGGGCAGTGATTCTGGTGCTCTTAACCGTGGTCGCGTTCATTTTTGCCATCCTCAATTTCCAGCAGCGTTCCAGGTTCGTTTCGCCGGACGACGGCGTCACATGGATGGACACGGCCCAAGGCGTGACGGCGTGGCATGTGGCCCCCGGGTCGCCTGCCGACCGGGCGGGCATCCGGCAAGGCGACACCGTGGAATCCATTCACGGCGCGGCGATCCATCGCGCCACGGACGTGACGCGGCTACTCTGGCGTGCAGGCCCGTGGACGGAAGTCCGCTACGAAATCCAGCGCGGCGGCGAGTCGTTCCAGGCGCCGCTGGTGACGGTGCCGCGGGAAAATCCCGCTTCGATCGAAAATTACCTCCGCATCACTGCGCTGCTGTATCTTTTCATCGGGGTCTTCATCTTCGTGCGGCGGTGGAACGCGCCGCGCGCGATTCACTTCTACGTTTTTTGCCTGGTCTCCTTCATCCTCTATAGCTTCCATTACACGGGCAAATTGAATTCGTTCGATTGGATCATCTACTGGGGCAACGCGATTGCGCTGCTTCTGCAGCCCGCGCTGCTGCTCCATTTCGCGCTTGTGTTTCCCGAGCGCCGGAGCGCCCTTTGGCCGAAGCTCGCCGCTGTTTACACGTTCCCGGCGGCACTGCTCGTCCTGCACATATTCGTTGCCACCGGCACGCTCGATTTCCTGCCCTCGATCGGCAGCCGCGAATTCCTGGACCGGATCGAGCTGCTTTACATGGGCGTCTATTTCCTGCTGGCGGCGGGGATTTTCCTGGCGAGCTACCTGCGCGCGCCCAGCGGCATCCTGCGGCAGCAGTTGAAATGGGTGACGGGAGGAACGTTCGCCGGAATCGTTCCGTTCTTTTCGTTCTACGTCCTGCCGCGCCTGGTCACGGTGGCGCCCCAGCCGTGGATGAAGCTTTCCGTTTTCTCGCTCGCGCTGATCCCGCTGTGCTTCGGCTACGCGATCATCCGCTACCGGCTGATGGACGTGGACATTATTTTCAAGCGCGGGCTGGCTTACACGTTTGCGACCGCCGGCGTGGTGGCCGTCTACTTCGCGGGAATCGGGCTGATCGGCGAGTTGTTCCATACGGCCTGGGCGGCGGTCCCTTCGGGCGCCGTGATCGCCGTGGTGGTGGTGGCTGCGTTTCTCTTCCAGCCGCTGCGCGACTGGGTGCAGGCGCGCCTCGATCACTTTTTTTACCGCGACCGGCTCGATTACCGGCGCACGCTGATCGAATTCGGCCGCACGCTAACCAACGAAGTGCGCGTGGACACGCTGGTCGGCTCGGTGCTCGACCGGGTTTCGCAGGCTCTGCTGGTGGACCGCCTGGCCATCTTTCTCGAGGACGCAGCGCGCCCCGGGCAATTCGTTCTCTCGCGCTCGATGGGGCTGCGTCCCGAAGGTCCGCTCGATTTGAGTTTTCTCGAGGCGTCGCGGCCGGCGCTCGCGCGCGGCTGCCTCTTCTTTGAATCTGCGCGCGCGGCCACGGAGGAGAGCGATTCGGTGCGCCGCACGATCGAGGAACTGGGCTTGAACTATTTCATCCCGTGCCGCTTTCGCGACCGCACCGCCGCCGTGCTGGGCCTGGGCAAGACGGTGGACGGCGATTACCTTTCGAGCGACGACCTGGAATTGCTCTCGACCATCGCCGGCTACGTGGCCATCGCCATCGAAAACGCGCGGCTCTACCAATCGCTCGAGCAGAAGACCGTGCAGATCGAGCGCCTGAAGGATTTCAGCGAGAACATCGTGGAATCGCTGCGCATCGGCGTGGCAACCGTGGACCTGGAAGACCGCGTGGAATCCTGGAACCCGCAGATCGAGGAGCTGCTGGAGATTCCGCGCAGCTCAGCGCTAGGCCGCAAGCTCTCGGAAGTTCTCCCGCGGGACCTGGACGCGGAAGTGGCGGCGCGCGCTGAGAGCGGGTATGTTTCCGGCATTTACAAATTTCATCTGCGCGCGCGCGGGGGCCGGCACCTGGTGGTGAACGCTTCGATGGCGCCCCTGCTGGGCAAGGACGGGGCGCGACTCGGCCGGCTGATTCTGCTCGACGACATCACGCAGCGCGTGCGCATGGAAGAGCAGATGCTGCAAAACGAAAAACTCACGTCCCTCGGCCTGCTCGCCGCGGGCGTGGCCCACGAGGTGAATACGCCGCTGGCGGTGATCTCGAATTACATCCAGATGCTCGCCAAGCAGATTCCCGCGGACGATCCGCGGCAGCAAACCATCGAGCGCATCGTGAAGCAGACCTTCCGCGCGAGCGAGATCGTCAATCACCTGCTGAATTTCTCTCGCACGGGCGCGGCTACTCCCGCCGAACTCGATTTGAACTCCGTGCTCGAGGAGACGCTCGCGCTCGTCCAGCATCCCTTTAAGAACGCCCACGTGAACGTGGTGAGGAATTACAGCGAAAAGCTGCCGCGAGTGCTCGGCTCATCCACGCGCCTGCAGCAGGTTTTCCTGAACCTCTTCATGAATGCGCGCGATGCCATGCCGGCGGGCGGCATGCTCGAGGTGCGCACGGCGGCCCAGAATGGCTCCGTGGAAGTGGAAGTGACGGACACCGGCATCGGCATCCCCCCCGAGTACCTCAACCGGATTTTCGATCCCTTCTTCACCACCAAGGCCTCCACCAAAGGCACCGGCCTGGGTCTTTCGGTAAGTTACGGCATCATCAAGGAGCACGCCGGCAAGGTGGACGTGCGCTCGACGCAGGGCAAGGGCACTTCGTTCCGCCTGGAATTCCCCACAGCCCGAAAAGCGGTGCATGCCTAGAGGATCCATTCTCGTCGTGGATGACGAAGCGGAAATCCGCGAGGGGCTCGAGGCATTGCTGACCTCCGAGAGCTTCGACGTCACGCTGGCGGAAACGGGCGAAGCGGGCCTTCAGAAACTCGAGGACCGCCCGTTCGATTTGATGCTGCTCGACGTGAGCCTCCCCGACCGCAACGGACTGGACATGCTACGGGAGATTCGCCTGCGCGATCCCCATCTCTCCATCATTTTAATCACGGCCTACGGCTCGATCGATATGGCGCGCGCGGCCTTCAAGAGCGGCGCGCAGGACTACATCACCAAGCCGTGGTCGAATGACGAGCTGATCGCGCAGATTTCCCTGGCCATCGAAGGCCGGCGCCTGCGCGAAGAAAACGTGCAGCTCAAGCGCGCGCTCAAGCAGCGCTACAACTTCCCCAACATCGCCGGCAAGAGCGAAAGAATGCTGGCCGTGCTCGACCTGGTGGCGCAGGTGGCGCCTTCGCGCTCGACCGTGCTGATTTCGGGCGAAAGCGGCACCGGCAAGGAGCTCATCGCCAAGGCCATCCATGCGGCTTCGACGCGGGCCGACAAAGCCTTCATCCCTGTCAATTCCGGCTCGATCCCCGCCGATCTGCTCGAATCGCAGCTTTTCGGCCACGTGAGGGGCGCGTTCACCAGCGCCATCGCGTCGAAAAAGGGGCTCTTCGAATTAGCCGACCAGGGCACGATTTTTTTCGACGAAATTTCGACCGTCAGCCCCGAAACGCAAGCCAAGCTCCTGCGCGTGATTCAGGAGCGCGAATTCATGCGCCTGGGCGGCACGGAGACCATCAAGGTGGACGTGCGCATCCTGGCCGCTTCCAACGACGACCTGAGGCAGCTCGTCCGCGAGGGCCGCTTCCGCGAGGATTTGTACCACCGCCTGAACGTGATCTCGATTCATCTGCCGCCGCTGCGCGAACGCAAGGAAGACATCCCGCTTCTGATCGCGCGTTTCCTGGGACAGTTCTGCCGTGAAAACGGCAAGCCGATATGCGCATTCACCCAGGGCGCGATGAAGCTGCTGATGGATTACGACTGGCCGGGGAATGTGCGCGAGCTGGAGAATGCCGTCGAGCGCGCCGTGGTGCTCTCGAACCAGCAAATGATGGATGCGGACCTGCTGCCGGAAAGCGTCCGGACGTCCGAGATCGCGAAGGGCGTGCGGCTCGAGCTTTCCGAGTTTCTTCCCGCCGAGCCCCGCGAACCCGGGACCCGCGCGGCGGAGCCTGCCCCATCCCTATTTGAGATTCTCGAAGAGGTCGAGCGGCGGATCATCGTGGAAATGCTCGAACGCACCAAGGGGAACCAGACCGAGGCCGCCGAGCGGCTCCAGATTCCACTCTCCACGCTGAACCAGAAAATCAAGCGCCTCGGCATAGAGACTCGCCGCCGCTCCGCAGCCGGGCGCGCCGTTCCCGGCGATGGCGGCGAACACACCGAATTATCGCCCGGCAAATGACCCCTGCCTGAGCTTTTGAGTGCCCCAAAAAGGCCCTCGCGGAGGCTTCTCGACGGGTCGCCGTGGCCATCCCCTAACTCCTCGGAAACAAAGGCGCTGAATGGACTTAGCCGGACCTCCCGTTGCAACTTAGGCTACAGATGCAAACGCAGGGCTTGTATCGGAGTGCCTCCCCGGTTGAAAATTCAGCTAGGGTCATTGTGGACGGTCCGGACGGGCTGAAGGCCAGCCTCCTGCTGGCAAGTGGAGTTCAAATCATGGCAGCGGAATTCAACGAGCTGGAACTGGATAGCCTGGAACGGCGCGAAAACCAGTTGTCCATTCTGGCGGCGATCATGCTCCTCGTGATGTCCGGGGGCGTGGCGCTGCTGATGTACCCTCTGGTATTTGAGCATCCCGATGAAGAAAACAAATGGCCTATGCGGATCGCCTATGTCGGCTTCTGCGTCCTGTCGCTGCTGTTTGTGGCTTATATGCTGAGCCGCCGGCGGACGATGGGGCGGCTGAAACAGCAGTTGGTTTCGGAGCTCAAGCGGAATCTCGACCTGCGCTACCAGGGCAATGTGGACCTGCTGCATACCATACCGGACTTGAACCAGTTTCGTGACCGCCTGTCGATGGAATTCCGCCGGGCCTCGTCCATGGAGCGAACGCTTTCGCTCCTGGTCGTCAAGGTGAAGCTTGCCACCGGTCTTCCGGATGCAGAGGAGAAATCCGAATTGGGCGAGGCGGCCCGGGCCATATCCCGCAATCTGAGAACGGGCGATACGATGTACCTGTTTGGACCGGGTCTATTTGGCGCCGTAATGCCGGACACGGACACCGCGAGTGCAAACCGCATCGCTCTGAAGCTAGATGAAACGCTCCGATTCATGGGATCGAAGAACAAATTGGCTTTCGAAACCACCGTTCGCAACTATCCCGAAAACACCAAGAGCGCCTACGAACTGGAAGAGATGGTGTCCTCTCTGATTCTCGAAAAGCAGCCGTGGGAGAGTGTGGACGCGCAGTGACATCGCTCTGTTCCCGGCTGACAAATAACGCGCGCACGAGAGCAAATATCAACCCACTGAAAATGGCACCGGGCCGGAGGCTCCCCTGAAGCGGGAGTTCCGGCCCGGTGCTCCATTACCCTAAAGAAGCCGCGCAGCCAGACTAGAGGCCGGCTTCGATTGCCTGCACGACATCGAGCAACCCTTCGGCCTGCTGGTCCAGATCTCGTTCCTTTGACTCCGAGATGCGCTTGCCATGAAATTCGGCATCTTCCAATAGCGTGAGCATCTGCGAAGCGAGATCATCCCGCAGGAACGTGATATCGGACAATTCGTTCTCGAGCGTGATGTACTTTGAATCGTCGCCCGGACTTCCGGACGCCAGAGCCTTCGTGGAGATTCGCAGGCTGGCGCGTCCCAAGTCCGCATTCGGTGCATTGATCATTTTGAAAGTGCGCGCGAGTTCGGTGAAATCATCTCCGCTATCGCTGACGCCGTCCGGCAACGCCCAATCGTGCAATTCTTCGACAAGCGCCCGCCCTTCATGCTGATAATCGTCCTTGAGGCCGGTCAGCACCAGCATGGTCGGACGGATATCGGTGTGATCGGACCACACGTCGTCATCAACCTTGTTGTTCTTCACTCCGGGTCCCACCATTCCAAGCCACGTGGTGACGATTTCGTGCTGGATTCCACCGTGATTCCAGACGAAGGCCGGGCTTTCCGATGCAACGGGACCGAAGGTTTCCCAGTACCAGTCGGGATTGCCAAACATTACGAAAGTCGGAGTCCGGATCGGGTCGCCTGTCACCATATGCAACAGCTTCAGCTCGACGGGGTCCGCCAGAGCTTTCGTGAGCTGGTCCGTGGCGCCCGTGATGGGGCTTACCGCCGTAAGCGTCGCCGCATCGCGTTCGTACTCCCTGGCGATCGGAGCGCCTATGGCCGGTTCGCCTTCCACGTAGAAGACGGGCACCATGTCGAATTGAATGTCGAAGGGCGTGCTCGCCAGGCCTGGATCCTCCGTGTCGAGCAGCGCGGTCAAGTTAGAGTCGATCTCACCGAGCTTGGCGTAGCTGCAATAATTGCCGGGCGTGCCGTCACAGGTAGAGGGAGTCGGCGGGCCGCCCGCGAAGTGGTCGCCCTCATCCGCGGTGATGATGAAAAGCGTATTGCTCTTGTCAATGCCGTCTGCCGCGAGGCGGGCGAAGAACTTGCCGAAGGCTTCGTCGTAGGCCGCCAGTTGCATCTCGTAGCACTCATCGCCCGGACCCAGACCTCCAAATTCAGCGTCCGTCTTGCACTCTGAAGGATTCGGCTGGGTCGAGGAGTGGTTATCGTGCGCGTCTGAAATATACGCGTACGTGATCGGGATGCCATTTTCCTGCATGGCCGCGACGTACGCCAGTGTCTGAGACGCCGAGATGTTGCTGAAGCCCGGGAACCCGGTATCCCCTTTGCCATCCGTGATCAGATTGCCGTCGAGGTCGTCCAGCGGCCCGGCGCTAATCTGGGGCGCCACGAATTTATGGCCGTATAGGGCGTTGAACCCTGTGTAGCCGCCCGGTTCTTGCGGCAGAATGTCCGGCTCGCCATGGTTCGTGCTCGAACAGACTGCGTTTCCCGCTGCGCAGTGGACGGAGATGCCTTCGAAATCAGCCACCGCCTCATTGAAATGAGCTGACGCCTCGGCGAGCGCCGCCGCGAGCACTGTCGGATCGGATGCGAATACGGTCTTGACGTCGCTGCTCACGTTTTCGAGCTCCATGTTCGCAATCGAGACCGCTCCCACGTTGCAACCCGCTCGCGTCCAGGGAACCCAGGGGGCCGGTGCGTTTTTCCCGTCGGACGTAATCATTTCAAAGACCGGGTCGGTCGTCGCGTTCACAGGGTCCGTCCAATATGTGAACGAGCTTCCGAATCCATCAAAGTGCGTGGGGGTCTCGCTCGAGGCTGGCTGCAAGAACCAGCCGAAGCTGTTCGCGATCGGTATGCCGTGTTGATCGCCATACACGCCGGTCAGCGAGGTGACGATGTCGTCCGCCGTGTGGGACTTTAGAGGCGTGTGGTGGTTGGACATCACCACGCCGTTGTCCGTCATAAAGTCCAGCAGGTTGGGCATCTGTTCGAGATCGGAGGGGACATTCGGGTTGTCGCGCGTGAAGTGGACGTTATCAAACTGAATGTAGATGACATGCTTGATTTCGCCGCGGGCCGAACTGAGGTCGCAATCGCCCGCCGGTTTTGCATCCACAGGGGCGTTCAAAATGGCCGACATTACAGGGACAAGAACAAATGCTGACGCCACGGTTACAAAGATTCCTTGCCGCAGGCGCGCCGCGAAATGAGCTTTTTTCTCACGGAGCCGATAGAAAGCTGTCCTCACGCACTCGAACTTGATCTTCATAATTTTCCTCCTGAACTGGCTGCGGCGTGTTTGTAATCCGATTCGGCGCGGGGCGGGTTACACGGAGAAAAACATTTCGTTAAGAATTAGAAAAGGGAACCCAGCCGGCCCGATGGACCTTTCATCCGGTGAGCGGGCGGCCGGCGATATTTTCGAGAATGCGGAAGGGAGAGTGGTGCGGCGCGGTCAGGGCGGCCGGCGGGATGAGGAACGTCTGCTCCAGGGCATATTGACCGGACATGGCGGCGTGCGCGACGCCATCCGTATAGACAATCCACGTGGCGAGCGGCGGAAATTCCAGCAGAGACTTCGGGCAGCTGGCTTGAAACTCCGCGTTTTCCTTCAGGTAGTCATGGAAGCGCAGCATAAAAGCGTCGTAAGGCGTGCGGGCCGCGTGGAAGCCCAGCCGCGCTCCCCAGCCATGGACCGTCCGACTGAGAAACGATTCGTTCGCGATTTTGCGAAGGCCGGCGTCCACAGCGTATCGGGCCGCGAGCGTTTCAAAGGGTCCCGTCGTTCGCCACACCCGCGGCTTCGTGGGATTCAAATTGGTGAAGACCCGCAGGATGCGCCCGCCGCGCGTGGGCCGCGTGGGAAAGGCGTCCACGTGCAGCAGGTCGTTTCGCTTGTGCAGCGGGAGGTCGCGGCCATGTTCCTCGAGCGGGCGAAAACTGGAAAAATCGAGGATCCACTTTCCGGCATAGGGTGAAAGAAACGCGCCCAGGAATTCGATCACCTGCGCGCTGTAGTTTCGCATGATGGAATGAAGGCGATGGACCGTTTCGGAATTCCCCGGAACGCCCCGCAGGACGTCTTCACTCGGGCGATAGGAGACGTTCTTGTGCAGCCGCAATTCCGTCCACTGCTGCGCGAGCAGAAATTCGCGGTCCACGGCAGGGAGGTGAAACGGCAAGTCGCGAAAAAAAAGAACTTGCCCCGCTTCGAGAAGTTCGCAGTAGCCGCGAGACCGCGCATCCCTTCGCTCCGCGGGAACCCAGCCCGCAGCCAATTTGTAATCGGGCACTTCAATCCATGGCAGGTTTGGCATCGCAGCTAGCTTTTTGCCGTGCCGGGGGCCTTGTAGCCGCGCGGGAGGAGCGTGGTCGAAAGGTCGACGCCCGAAAGGTCCGCGCCTTTGAGGTTCGTCTCGCGCAGGATGGCGGTCTGCAAGTTCGCGCCCCGGAAATCCGCGCCCTCGATTTCCGCGCTCCGGAAATTCGCGGCTCCAAAATCCGCTCCCCGCAAATCGGCATGACGCAGATCGGCGCGGAAAAGCTCGGCGCCGCCGACGCGCGCTTCGGCAAGGTCCGCGCCGTTGAAGTTGGTTTCCGTCAAATCGGTCCGGCGAAGATCAGCGCGGCAGAGGCGCGCTTTGCTCAGATCGGCGGATAGGAGCCTCGCCTCGCGCAGGCTTGCGCCTTCGAGGTTCGCTCCCTGGAAATTCGCGTAGGCCAGATTGGCCCCATCCAAATTCACTCGCGAGAGTTCGGCGCCCGCCAGATCGGCCCGCGCGCCGGTTTCCTTGCCCAGCGCGAATTGTTCGTGCGCCGCGAGAATTTCGGAGAGCCGCTTGCCCTTGTGCCGAATGCTCCGGGGGGATCTCAGCCGCCCTCCCTTCCATATGCTCAGAATGCTCATGGTCGGCTACCGCGGTGCAATGGGAACCTCCTGCTCCATTCTACTAGACGAGGACACCTACATTCCGTCCCTTGCGCGGTTTTTTGGGCGCCGCTTCGCCGCTACTTCTTTTTCTTTTCCGCGGACGTTTTTATACCGGCGCCCATGGAAGCCATTCCGTCGAGCACGTCTTTCGCCTGGGAGGCGTAAGGGCCGTTCGGGTCGGCAGCCATGCACTTTTGAAATGCTTCGGCGGTCCCCGGAGGGAAAGTGGTGATCATCTGATCGCCCTCCTGCTTCGTTTCGGCCGTTGCGGCGAGCGCGCTGCCGAGCAGGAACCACGCCTCGGCATCCTTGGCGTTCAACTGAGTCGCCTTCTGCAACGGCGCAATCGCGTCCTTCATATCGCCTTTGTTGGAAAGAATAATCCCGATGTTCTTGTAGCACATCTCGGCGTTTGCCGTGGGATCAAGCACGGCGGCTTTGTCGCACGCCGCGATCGCATCGGCAAGCTTCTGCGCGGCGGCGGTCGGATCGGTCAGTGCGGCGGCTTCGTTCGCGATGTCTTTACTCATGTTTATGTAAAAGACCGGCGCGGGCTGGGCGTCGATCGCTTTTTGATACGCATTGATGGCGTCATCATATTGGCCGGCGTATTCGTAGGCCTCACCGAGGTTGGACCAGATCACGGCCTGATTTTTCACGTCGGTCGGCGCATCCGCCTGCTGTGCCTGCTGGAATTCCCCGATGGCGGTCTTGTAATCGGAGTTCAGCCTGTCTTGAACGGGGCCCTTATCCGGGGCGGGCGTGGTGGCGAGTTGCGCGCGCGCCGTGTTGGAATCGTTCATGGCCGCGATGCCCGCGTCGAAGTGCGCCTTCAGGCCCGTTTGTTTATTCTTTTCTTCCTCTCCCTTCTTTTGCACTTCCGGGTGAGCGCCTTCAATCAGTTTCTTGAAGTCGATGGAAACTTCGTTGTCCTGCCCTCCCTGGAACGTGTGCATTTCGGAATAGGTAAATCCATTGCTCCTCTTATCGAAGATCGTGACCTTATAGCTGCCGGGAGGCATTCCCAGCTGCGTGTACTTCCCATGGTCGTCCGTCTTCGTGTCAAATTTCTGGCCCGTGTTCGTGTTCTGGATGATGACGTCTATATCCACCCATGGCGCGCCGTCAGGAGCTATAATTTGGCCGCTGACCGATGTTGTCTGCGCCGCCGCAATCGTGGCGAGCAAAAGGGCTGCGGCCAGAATGGTACAGATGGGAATCAATCGTCTCATTTAGATATCTCCTTTTCCTGCACCCGAACGCTGGCATCCATTATCGCGCAACTTGCGCCCGATAAGCGATAGGATCGCGCAATCCGGCCTCGGCAAATGCCCGAAGACGCAACCGGCAACTATCGCATGCGCCGCAAGCTTCCTCCTCGGATTGATAGCACGACCAGGTGAGATCGAAAGGCGCGCCGAGTTCGGCTCCGCGCCGTGCGATTTCGCCCTTGCGCATGCCGATCACCGGCGTGTGAATCTCGATCCGCGTTTCCGGCCGCGTACCCTGCCGGATCAGCTCGGAGAACGCGCGGTAGTATTCCGGGCGGCAATCCGGATAGCCCGAGCTATCTTCCGCGACGGCGCCGATGAAAATTGCCGTCGCGCCGGTCACTTCGGCCCAGCTCACCGCCGCCGAGAGAAAATGCGCGTTGCGGAAGGGAACGTAGGTGACGGGAATCCCCGCGCCCGGTCCAAGGGCTTCACCCGATTCTGGGATGGCGATGGCCTGGTCGGTGAGCGCCGAGCCGCCGATCTGCGCGAAGGCGTCGAACCGGATGGCCAGGCGCTCGCGAACGCCGTAGAAATCGGCAATGGCTTCGAAGGAACGCCGCTCGCGCTGCTCGGTCCGCTGGCCGTAGCTGGCGTGCAGCAGGGCCAGGCGATGCGTCTGGTTGGCGATGGCCGCCGTGACGCAGGAGTCCATCCCTCCGCTCAGCAGCACCACCGCCTTGGGTTTTTCCGCCATCCCTTGCTCAAACTCCCTTCATCGCCGGATCCCAGATGAATTTGTGCAATTGCATACCGAGGCGGACGGGCAACCCATCCGCGAGAATCCATTCGGCTAGTTCCCGCGCGTCGAGACCGGGCCAGCCGCCCGCCGGATCCGCGAACACGGGAGAAAACAGAACCTGGCCCACGCGCGCGGCGAGCCGGTGGCGGGCCGTGAATTCGCGGGCGAAATCGTAATCGCGGCGGCTCGAAATCACAAATTTAATCTCATCCTTCTGATCCAAAACATCAAGATTCGACATGTCAAATGTATCCGTCTTCGCCCGAATCCGGGCATTTTACGTCCACGATCTTGATCACTTCGCGCGGCAGAACGCCGACGAAGCGCTCGCCGCTCGTTTCGATCATCACCGTCGAGCCTCCCGCCAGAAGCTCTTCCGCCAGCGCGGGTGTTTCCGGTTGCAGCAGGGGTTCGCCGCCCGTGATTTCCACGAGCGAAATCGTGCCGGCACGCGCTTCCGCCAGCGCACGCACACGCTCCAGAACCTCCGCCACCGAGTATTTTGTCCCGCCATGGAAGGCGTAGGCCGTGTCGCACCATGTGCAGCGAAGATTGCAGCCCGTGAGGCGCACGAAGATGCAGGGCAGGCCCGCGCGCGTGCCTTCCCCTTGAATGGATTTGAAGATTTCGGTGATCACCATGGCGTCAATGCTCCGAAAGATGCCGCGCGGCACTACGGCCGGTATGTGGCCGCGGCCGTCTCCGTCTCCCACACCGTGATGCTTGCGATGCGCACGCCGTTCGGTGCCGCGGGAAGCTGCTTGGAAGCCTCGTCGCAGATGTAGCGCGCGATATTTTCCGCCGAGGGGTTCCGCGCGTCGAACGGCGGAATCTCGTTCAGGTAGCGGTGATCGAGCGCGCGGATCACGCCCTGGATCACGCCCTTCAAATGAACGAAATCATAGAGCAGCCCGGCCGAATCGAGCTCCGCGCCCTCGAGAGTCACGCGCACGCTGTAGTTGTGCCCGTGCAGGTTTTCGCACTTTCCGTGGTAGCCGCGCAGATTGTGCGCCGCGGCGAATGTCTCTTCCACGCTGACTTCGTACATGAGCCGTCCTTCGAGTCCGCGAAAGCCGGAAGCCGCGCCCCGCTCGCCTTCGCTATTCCGGATGTCGTTCCATGAACCGCGCGACCTCGACGAGGTCCTGCGTGGCTGTGTAATCGGGCAGGGACTCGAGAAAAATTCTACCATACTGCATCCGCCGGATGCGGTTGTCGAGGATGGCCAGGATTCCGCGATCCGTCTTCGACCGGATCAGCCGCCCGAACCCCTGCTTCAGCGCCAGCACCGCTTCGGGCACCTGGTATTCGGCGAAGGCGTTGCGGCCATCGTCCTGGAGCGCCCGCACGCGCGCCGCGACCACCGGGTCGCTCGGCACGGCGAACGGCAGCTTATCTATGATGACGCACGAAAGCTGCGCGCCGGGCACGTCCACGCCCTGCCAAAAGCTCGAGGTCGCGAACAGCACGGCGTTCGGCGTGGACCGGAAACGCTCGAGCAGCACCGAACGCGGCGCCGTCCCCTGCAGCAGCAGGGGAAAGCTCACGCGCCCCGACACGCGCTCGTGCACGTCCTTCATCTGCGCGTAGCTGGTGAAGAGGCAGAAGGCGCGGCCTTGCGTGATTTCCAGCAGGCGCGCGATTTCGTCGGCGGCGGCTCGCGGGAAACGAAGCGTGGCGCACGTCCGGGATCGCGCCGGGAATGTAGAGCAGCGCCTGCTCGCGGAAATCGAACTCCTGCGGCAGCACCAGCTCTTTCGCCGGCATCACTCCCAGGCGCTGCTTCAAATACTCGAATTTCCCTCCCACGGCCAGCGTCGCGGAGGTCAGAATCACGGTATCGAACCTTTCGAAAAGCTGTTCGCGCAGGATTTGGCTCACGTCAATCGGCGTGGCCGCCAGAAAAACTCCCCGCCCGCGCCGCTCGTACCAGTAGACGTAACTTTTCTCCTCGCTTTCGAGCAGGAACTCCAGATCGCGGCGCAGCTCGGCGGCGCGCCGCCCAAGCGTCAGCACCTCCTCTGGCTTCGGCGTAAGCGACGAAAGCTCCGATTCGATCCGCTTGACGCCCGAGCACAGCTCGCCGTACGCCTCGCGGTTCTGGTCGAGGAACGCGCTCCTTTCGGCGGGCCCAAACGGGAAGCGCCCCTCGCGCTCCGGAAAATTCCCGAAAAAGCTGCGTCCCCGCTCGCGGACGCGCGCCAGGTGACGCCGCAGCGGCGTCGATTCGATCCGCAGCATGCGGAGAATATTTTCCGTGTCGCGCGCCAGCTCCTCGAAGCGGTAGCTCGAAAGCTGCCGGCCGAAGTAGCCGCTGGCCACATCCTCGATTTCGTGCGCTTCGTCGAAAACCACCGCGGAATATTCGGGCAGGATCGAGCCGAAATCGTCCTGCCGCAGCGCCAGATCGGCGAAGAAAAGATGATGGTTCACGATCACCAGGTCCGCTTCATGCGCCCGCTGGTGCATGGCGGTGATGAAGCAGCGCTCGAATTCGGCGCACTTCTTCCCGGTGCACAGGTCGCTGCGCGCGTCGATGCGGTTCCACATCTCGGCATCGTCGGGAAGGAACCCCAGCTCGCTGCGGTCGCCCGTTTCCGTCAGCTTCTCCCAGTCGCGGATTTGCGCAAACCAGTCCACTTCGTCAATTCCTTTGAACGCTGCCTGGCCGTCCATCTGGTGCACTTTCTCCCGGCAAAGAAAATTGGCGCGGCCCTTCATCAACGCGGCTTTCAGATTGGGAGCAAAATGCTTTTGCAGGAATGGCACGTCCTTGCGGAAGAGCTGCTCCTGAAGGGATTTCGTCGCCGTCGAGACCACCACGCGCCGCCCGCTGCGAATCGCGGGAATCAGATACGCAAGTGTCTTCCCGGTGCCCGTGCCCGCCTCCATCACGGCGTGCTGGCGCTTTTCGAAGGCTTCTTCGGCGGCGCGGGCCATCTCCAACTGCGAGGGACGGAACTCATATCCCGGATGCGCCCGCGCCAGCAGCCCGCCGGGACCGAAAATTTCCTCGACGGTCACTTCCTCGGATTTCGTGGCGGCGGCTTTTTTCGGCATGGACGCTTCGGCGCTAATCGAAAATCACCGTTTTGTTTCCGTAGAGCAGGATGCGGCTTTCGATGTGCCAACGCACGGCGCGCGAGAGCACAGCCTTTTCGAGGTCGCGCCCCTTCTGAATCAAATCCTCGAGCGTATCGCGGTGCGAAATGCGCACCACGTCCTGCTCGATGATGGGCCCGTCGTCCAGGATTTCCGTCACGTAGTGGCTCGATGCACCGATCAGCTTCACGCCGCGCTCGAACGCCCGCTCGTGCGGACGCGCCCCCGTGAAAGCCGGAAGGAAGGAGTGGTGAATATTGATGATGTGGTTCGACGAAAACTCGCGGATGAATTCCGGCGAAAGTATCTGCATGTACCGCGCCAGCACCACCAGGTCAATCCCGTGCTGCCGCAGCAGCTCGAGCTCGCGCCGCTCGGCCTCGCGCTTCGTTTCGGCTGTCACGGGAATCACGTGCAGCGGAATGCCGTAAAAATCCGCCCACTGCTGCGCCTCCGGATGATTGCTGATGAGCAGCGGAATCTCGCAGGCCAGCTCGCCGGTGCGGTGCCGGTAGAGCAGGTCCACTAGGCAATGGTCCTGCTTCGAGACGAAGATCGCCGCCTTCGGCCGCACCGAGGTAAGCGCCACGCGCCACTTCATCCCGAAGCGGCTGGCGATAGGCTCGAACGATTTCGCGAATTCCCGCATCTCGATCGCGAAGCCCGCCAGGTCCCATTCCACGCGCATCAGAAAGACGTTTCGCTCGTGGTCCTGGTGCTCGTCCGCATGCAGAATGTTTCCGTTGGCCTTAAAAATGAAATCGGCGATCGAGGCGGTCAGCCCCCTCTGGTCCGGGCAGCTGACGAGCAGGATGGCGCTATTCTTCACGATTTTCTCCGCGAATTTCCCGTGCGGCGCCGGCCGCGAGCACACGCGCCAGTCCGCAGTCCGGAAATCATACTCCACCAGGAACGGCAGGCACAGTCCTCAGCGGTCTTTGGGCTCTTCGGAAAGCATGCGGCAGGATTCTTCGAGCAGGCCGCCCCAGCGCGAAAGGCGCTCGAGGGAGGGCCCGTGCGTGTGGTCCAGTTCCAGCGGCGTGATCGAGACGGCCCCGTCGCGAATGGCCGCATGATCGGTGTCCGGGTCAATCCCTTCGGTGTACTCCTGCTCGCTCAGCCAGTAGTAGCGCCGCCCGCGCGGGTCGGACCCGGGACGCAGCACGTTGCGCGTGATCTTCGACGATTGCCGCGTAATCCGCACCTCCCCATTCCACGGGTGCGGCACGTTCACGTTCAGAATCACGCCCACGGGCAGCCCTTCCTTCAGAATCAGCGGCACCAGGCTGCGCGTGAAGCACGCCGCGGCCGCAAAATCAAACTTCTCCTTGCCGCGATACGCGACCGATACCGCGATGGCCGGCACGCGATTGATGGCCGCTTCCATCGCCGCGCCCACGGTCCCCGAGTAATACACGTTTTCGCCCAGGTTCCCGCCGCGATTGATTCCGGAGATTACCAGGTCCGGCTTTTCCTTGAGCAGGGTGTGAAACGCCAGGATCATGGCGTCGGCGGGCGTGCCTTCCACGGCGTATTCGCGCTCCGCGATTTCGTCGCAATAGATGGGCTGGCGCAGCGTGAGCGATTGCGCCGCCGCGCTACGCTCCGCCGAGGGCGCCACGATGGTCACCCGTCCCAAGCCCTCCAGCGCCTCGGCCAGCGCGCGCAGGCCCGGTGCATGAATTCCGTCGTCATTTGTAATCAGAATATTGGGCATGAAAATTCCGCTGCGGGCTAAGCGCCTTCAAGAGGCTACCTGCTCGTTTCATGAGGAGACGAGAGACGGTCAGACCGGCTGGATTGGGCTCAGTTTTAGGCTCTCAAGGGCTCTTTCCGCACCTTCTTCCAACACGTAGCAGCTTGAGCCCCTCAAAGTCATGCAGGGCGCTATTCAACGGGTCAAAGCGGATTAGTCCTAGGGCCTTGGCGATCGCCACATCTCCACGGTTGTAATCAGTGCATACACCTCGGCGATCACGAAAGGGGCGGAACGTGACGCTATCCAGCGTTTCTACGACCAGGCAATTGCCACGTTCGAAAAGCTGTTCGGCAATGCTCACCGCGCGAAGTACGCTAGATTCGGAATAACAATCTGCTCCCTTCGCCTCAATCATCGGCCTTAGGGCGCTCATGACATCGTCTTCTACAGTAGTCAGCCTCATTGCAGAAGCCCTCCGCAAATCATGATCAACAGTATAGCGCATCTGGGAACCTCAAGGTGGTCGGGACGACTGGATTTGAACCAGCGACCTCACGCACCCCAAGCGTGCGCGCTACCAGGCTGCGCCACGTCCCGACTGTATCGGCTCCCGTTCGAGCCTCTTCAGCTTATCACTCGCGTTCGAGAAGGGTCAAGACAGCGAGGAGTTCTTCGTGCAGATCGAGCAGGAATTTGCGGTGCGCCCGCGAGCCGCGCTCGGGCTTCGCCGGACGCGCCGCTTCTTCCTCCGGCCTTTTCCCGTTGCCGCCAACCTGTTCCGCCAGATGTTTTCGCGCCCCGGGGATGGTAAAACCCTCCTCGTAAAGCAGGCGCTTGATCTCGAATACCGTTTCGATGTCCTCGCGCCGGTAGAGCCTCTGGCCGCTCGGGCTTTTCACCGGCTGCAGCGTGGGGAATTCCGTCTCCCAGTAGCGCAGGACGAACGTCTTCGTCGCCGTCAACCGGCTCACTTCCCCGATGCGGAATAGGCTTTGCTCGGGCTCTTCCCGCGTTGGTTGCGCCGCACTCGCCATGCCGTTGTCTGTATCCTAAGCCGATTTCCCGCCGTGTCAACCCTTCTATCGCGCGGCTGCTATCGTCCGCCGCGCTTCTTGCTGGGGCGCTTATGCTTGCCACGATGCTTCTCGCTGCCACGCTTTTCGCTGTGGCGCGGCGTGCGCTTCCCGGCGGGGCGCATTTCGCGCCTTTCGCTTTCGGGACGCTCGCGCTTCTTCAGCCGCTGCGTGAACCGAATAGGCGTGCCCGTGAAATCGAATGCGGCGCGCAGCCGGTTTTCGAGAAAGCGCTGGTAGCTGAAGTGCAGCGGCTTCCGCTGGTTCGTGAATAGGACGAACGTCGGCGGCGATGCCATGGCTTGCGTCACGTAATAGATTTTCACTTTGCGGCTCGCTGGCGATGTCCCGCGATCGAGGTCCACGTTCGCAAGCCAGCGGTTCAGCTCCCCGGTCGAAATCCGCCGCCGGCGCGCTTCCGCCACGCGGTCAATCAGCGTATAGAGTTTCTCGACTCGTTCGCCCGTGAGCGCGGAAAGAAACACCACCGGCGCGTAGCTGAGAAACTTCAGCTTTCCCCGGACCATCGGTTCGTAATCCGCCAGCAGCTTTTCCGGATTTCCCCCCGCGCCCTTTCCGCCGTGCTGTTTCTCTCTCTCCGCTTTTTCCCGCGCCGCTTTGAGCGCCAAATCCCACTTGTTCACCGCGATGATTACGGAGCGGCCCGACTGCTCGGCGTAGCTCGCAATGGTCGCGTCATGCGACGTGACTCCCACGGCGCCGTCCACCACGAGCACCGCCACGTCCGCCCGCTCCAGATGCTGCCGCGCCATGATCACGCTCAGCTTTTCCGCCACCAGCTTCGTCTTGCCCTTGCGCCGGATTCCGGCGGTGTCGAGGAAGCGATACATTTTCCCGTGCCGCTCGACCACCGTGTCCACCGCATCGCGGGTGGTGCCCGGCTCGGGCGACACAATGGCGCGGTCCGCTCCCGCCAGTTGATTCAGCAGCGTGGATTTCCCCACGTTCGGCCGGCCGATGATGGCGATATTGACGTACGGCGCCGCTTCGGAATGCTCGCCCTGCGGAAAATCCTGCGTGAGCGCGTTCAGCAGGTCGTCAATCCCGAAGCCGTGCTCCGCCGAAATCGGGAAAACCTCTCCGCCCAGCTCGTAAAACTGCGCAGCAAGGTCCACGTGCTGCGGCGAATCCACCTTATTCACCGCCAGCACGGGCGGCTTGCCCGCGCGCCGCAGCAGTTGCGCAAGCTCCGCGTCAACCGCCGTCGGCCCCTCGCGGCCATCCACCACCTGCACGACGCGCGCGGCTTTTTCAATCGCCATGTACGCCTGCCGCAGAATTTCCCCCGGGATGCCGGCGTTCTCTTCGGGGACGATTCCTCCCGTATCCACCATCTCGAAGGCGCGGCCTTCCCAGTTCGCGCGGCCGTAGATGCGGTCGCGCGTAATCCCAGGCTCATTCGTCACGATGGAGCGGCGCGTCCCGGTCAGCCGGTTGAAGAGCGTGGACTTCCCCACGTTGGGGCGTCCAACAATCACGATGGATGGCAGGCTTGCGCTCATGGGCTTCACGCCACTCTCTTCCATGCCTTCTACCCTATCACGGTAAGTCGCGCTCTCCGCATCAGGCGTCGGCCATTCTGTCCTACGAGAGCCCATTAAATGGTTCGTGCGAGGGCGCGGCTTTGGTGCCATCTGGTAGGAGGACCGGCTGCGGCGGGCTGTGCCCACTGTGGCGCGAAGGGAGCGTTTCTGGTAAGGGCCAGATTGGTCTTTGACAAACGAATCCGACGAGGACTATCGAACGCGCAACCGTCCGGGCCATTACTCCGTCGGCGCGGTATGCGGCATCACGGTGACCGTCACCGGCTGGTCGAGCTGGAAGTCCAGCTTCGTTTCCGATGGAACTCTCACTTCCTTCCCACGCGTCGAGGCTTGCCACACTCCCCCACCGGCCGCTCCCACGCCTGCGCCAATCGCAGCGCCCTTGCCGCCGCCTGCAATCGCGCCGAGCAGCGTGCCCAGAATCGCGCCGCCGCCCACCTTTTCAGCCGTGCCCTTGCTCCGCGAGCTTCCCGCAAGAGAATATGTGCTGCTCACCAGCGTGTAGGACTGCCCGTGAAATTCCAGTTTGATTAGTTCCAAATGCAGCTCGCTCTTCCCGGTCATGCGCCCCGCGTTGCTCGCGCTCACGAGGCGCACATACACGTCGGCGCCCTTCGGAACGGCCACCTCGTTATCTACAATCAGCGGGGCATCGAGCGAAGCGTGAAAGATTTCGCCGGCTTCGTTCACGGAGGAATCAACACTGTCAATCATTCGAATGGTCACCGTGGAACCCGCCGGAATCGTCACTTGCTTGGGCTGCGGCACAGGCGCCGGAGGCGGCGGTGCGGGAGCGGGCTGCGCACCTTCCCCGGGAGACGACGGCTCTATGGGCGCCGATTCCTGGGGCGGCGGTGTATTCTTCGCTGTTTCCTCACGTTCAGGTTCACGAACATGTTTCTTGGCTTTCTTGGCGTGCGCTTCATGAGCTTTACGGGATGGTTCATGAACATGTTTCTTGGCGGGGGCGGGTGCCGGCGCGGCTTGCGCCTCGGGAGCTGGGGCTTCCTCGACGGTGATTTGATCGTTCACTTTCGTGACGCCCGGCGTCGAGGTGGCGATTTTGTATGCTTCGAGGTGCGCCGCGTCGTTAGGCACGCTGCCGCTCAAAGTAACCTCGCCGTTCTGCGAAGTCACCTGCAGACTGGCATCCTTCAGTTGCGCGTCGGAAAACATCTGGGATTTGATATTGGTGGCGAGGGCCGCGTCATCCGGCTTTCTCGAGCAGCCAGCCCCCAGCGCCATGGCAAGCAGCGCGATCCAAAATACCGGCGTGTTGCGCATTCAATATTCCTCCTGATTTCCGCACACCCTGGCGCTCTCGGAATAAGGACGCGCCTCCCGAGTGGCACAATCCCCGCACAGTACGATGCGCCCCCGCGTTGAGATGCTGTCTGGGGTCGGCCAGATTCAACCTCGTATATAGCGATGGCGCGACGGGCAAGCCCGTGATGGTGGCTCGATCCATCGAGGAGATGACCGATTAGGGCGCAGGAATCACTGCATCCGCACCACTGTCCCGCATTGTCGCGAGCGGGACGGTGGCGTTTCCTCGCGGCGGAGGGACTGGTGCTTTTCCGGATCGGTGCGGACGGGGCGTCTGGGTGCCTTCGGATTTCTACTCCATGCGAACGGCGCGGATTTCATTTCCATCCTTGCGAATTTCGATCGCGATCGGCGGCCGGATAGCCCCACCTTTTTCGATCTCACCGCGAACGATCGTTCCATCCGGCGTCGAGCCATAGCGCATCAGGTCAAAAACGGAATGCGTGCACGGGTCCCCCACCATGGGGTGGTCTGCGCTGAAATTGTATTTCGTCTGCAACGCTTCCAGGTCCGCCACATATTCCATGTCGCAATCGCCGAATGGCTCGCGTAAGGAAAACCCCCATAACTCCCCGCTCGGCAGCCGCACCACCATCGCCGGAGCTATCTCTCCCGTTGCCGGATTGCGGAATAGGAAGCGCTTGGCGGACCACGCTTTCGCCAGTTCATCCGCTGTCGCTACTTCTCCGGGCCCGACAGGCAGATCTTTCGCGGCCTTGGACACCGGCGCTGCAGGAGATGGCGGAGTGACCGCTGCCGGAGTGGCGCTAGCCTGGGCCGGCTTAGGGAACGATAGGCGGTTATGCAAAAAAAAGGCGCCGGTGCTGACGATCAGCACGCTCGCCACAACCAGAGGGACCCATACCCTGCGCGCTCCTGGTTCCTCTTGGCCCTCGTGCGTCGGCACGCCGGGTATGTGCGGTTGCTCGGGCTTGAATGGATCGAGTTTCTTTTCGTCGGGCATAAGATGGCGCCGGAAATCGCATATTCAGATTGAACGGCAGGCGGGAAAAATGCAAGACGAACGGCATCCCGGGTGTTGACGTTTTCGCAAGCGGAATCCGGCGGCAAACGCCAAGCCGCCGCATGCTGCCGGCTTCCCTCAGCGCGAAATGGGGGCGCCCAAGCTCACGCGGGCAGATCCAAACGGATCGAGTGGTGCGCGGCGTACTCGTGAAGGTTCGAGAGAATCAGGAGCAGTTCGAGCATCCTGTCACGCTGCTCGGCGGTGCGTTCGCCCGCTTCTTCCTCCAAGTTCTTGACCACCGCCAGCGCATCCGCCAGCAGCCATTCCAGCCCCTTCGGAGGGATCGGGCGTCCCTCGCGGCATCGCTCGAGCGCCTCGCCGGTGCGCACAAACGCTTCGTCGAGAAAATGATCGAGGCAGAGCTGCTCCACGGCGAGAGTGGGCGGAACGGTCCTCACGCACTTAGCCCTGCGGCAATTGCCCGATGGTGCGACGCTCATGACAAACCCCAAATCTCCACCGAATTGCCAGACTGGGCGAGAGACTACCACACTTCCTCACTAGGGGAGAAGGAAAGCGCCAAAGGATGGGTGCTCGAACGCGCCACACCCCAAGTCCGTCTATGTCGCGGCTCACGCAACAGGGAAAGGGCTTAGGAATGAAAGGGCCGGAGGGAAACCACCGGCCCCCGAAGAGAAAAAGCCAGCAGACCTAGAACTTGATCACAACACCCGTAGAGATGCGAACATTGTTTTGGGACGCCGGGTTCAGGAAGCCAAAAAGGTTGAACCTCGTCAGCGCATAGTCGACTTGAATGGCTCGAATGGCAAAGCGTTCGTTGAGATTGACATCCGCGCCGCCGCCGAGCTTCATGTCAAAGCTGTTTATGCCCGTACCTCCAAGGGACGCGTGTGCTCCACCGAACAGAGCGTGCGTGAACACCGTAAACTTGTCGGCCCGGTAAGAGAACTGGGGGCCGCCGTCATAGCTGTATACAGTGGCACCGATATGGGTTATTGAGCCAAGGTTGCCGGTGTGATAGCCACCGAAGTCGCCCACGACGCCGAACCATTTATTCAGGTTGAAGGCCACGGAGCCGTTGCCGCCAATATCGAAGTTGGTCCCACGGAAGCCGGGGATTCCTGTGCCCCCAATGCTTGAATACACGTACGAGTAGCCGAGGAACGTTTCAATCTTCGGAGTGTCTTGAGCCGATGCGATCCCAGAGAAAAGCAAAATTCCTACGCACAGCAAACCCCACCTTTTCATCGAATCCTCCTATTTTTTTCGGCCAAAATTTCACACATCTCGTTACGTCAGGTACGTTGGACGAGTTTTTGTTCCAGAACTTAAGCCGAAATACCACCCCACATTATTTCTACCACCCTTTCGCCCCTGAAACAACCGGATTTTGTGGGTTGTATCAAGAATATTAATACAACACCTTGCTGATTCTAAAGGACTTAGTGTATCAGAAACCCTCGAAGTGTGACGAAATTCAAGGCCGGAGTACCGTTCAGGGATTCCTCATGCCGCTGCGCCGTGGCACTTTTTGTACTTCTTTCCTGAGCCGCAGGGGCAGGGATCATTGCGTCCGATTTTCGCGGCGGCGCGGACTGGCTTCGGCGCTTCTGCCTGCGCAGGCCCCGCCTGAAACTGTAAATTCTGCTGCTGGCGCTTCTGGCGCTGTTCGATTTGCCGGGCGATGGCGGATGCTGGCGTGGCCGCTTCCGAGCCTGACGGCGCCCCTGAGCCGGCCGGCGGCACGCGCGCGGGCGCTGCGGCTCCGCCCTCGGTCCTTTCCGCGGGACGCACGAGAAACAGGAAGCGCACGGCCTCTGTGTCAATCCGGTCCATCATGTCTTCGAAGAGCGTGAAGGCTTCCTTCTTGAATTCGACGAGCGGATCCTTCTGCCCGTAGCCGCGAAGTCCGATGCCTTCCTTCAGGTGGTCGAGAGTGAGAAGGTGGTCCTTCCACTGTGCGTCCACGATATCGAGCAGGATGTGGCGTTCGAGCCAGCGCAGCGTCTGCGCGCCGAAGAGCGTTTCCTTCTCTTCGTAGCGCGCCTTAACTTTTTCGAGCAGCGTATCGGCGAGTTGGTCGTGATTCAGGCTGGCCGGGTCGACTCCCGCGGCTTTCAGGTCGAAGCCGAACTGGTTGAGCATCTCATTGCTGAACTGCGTGACGTTCCACTGATCGGGATGCTGCTCGCGCGGGCAATAGGTTTCGGCCAGGGAGTTGGCGATGGCTTCGGCGCGTTCGAGGACGAATTCCTTCTGGTCGCGGCCTTCGAGGAACGAGCGGCGCAGCGAATAGATGGTCTCGCGCTGCTTGTTCATCACGTCGTCGTATTCCAGCAGGTGTTTGCGGGCCTCGAAGTTCTGCGCTTCGACGGCTTTTTGCGCGTTCTCGATGCGCTTGCTGATGAGCTTGGATTCGATCGGCACGCCTTCCGTCATGCCGAGCCAGTGCATCATGGCTTTCACCTTCTCGCCGCCGAAAATGCGCAGCAAATCGTCTTCGAGCGAGAGGAAGAAGCGCGAGGAACCGGGATCGCCCTGGCGTCCGGCGCGCCCGCGAAGCTGGTTGTCAATGCGCCGCGCCTCGTGGCGTTCGGTGCCGAGGATGTGCAGTCCGCCCATGGCCACCACTTCATCGTGCTCGGCGCGGCACTGCCCGGCAAACTGATCGTACAGCGGCTTCCACTGATCGAGCGGCACCTGGAAAATCTTGCCTTCCTGCTGGAAGAGCACCATGGCGGCGCTGTTGCTCCACCGCGACCGCGGCTTTCCGCCGGCGCTGCCGGGTCCAGCGTCGCGTCAGCCTGCGCGGGCGTCTCCGTTCCGGGTGCCGCGCCGATCACCGCACCTGCCGGAGCGTAGGGCATGGCGAGCTTGTTCTTCAGGCAATATTCGCGCGTCATCGCTTCGGGGTTGCCGCCGAGCAGAATATCGGTTCCGCGGCCGGCCATGTTCGTGGAGACGGTCACGGCGCCTTTGCGTCCCGCCTGCGCGATGATTTTGGCTTCGCGCTCGTGCTGCTTGGCGTTCAGCACCTGGTAGGGAATGCCCGCTTTCTTCAGCAGCTCGGCGATCTTCTCCGATTTTTCGATGGAGATGCTGCCGACCAGCACCGGCTGGCCGCTCTCGTAATACTGGCGGATGCCGCCCACGCGCGTGCCGTCTTCCTGAATGATGCCGTTCACCGCCGCTTCGAATTTTTCGCGCTTCGGTGCGGTAAACCACGTCGGAATTCTCGATGCGGATCAGCGTCTTGTTCGTGGGAATGGCGACCACTTCGAGCTTGTAAATCTTGTCGAATTCGGGCGCTTCGGTTTCCGCCGTGCCGGTCATGCCCGAAAGCTTCTTGTACATGCGGAAATAGTTCTGGAAGGTGATCGTGGCGAGCGTCTGATTTTCGCGCTCGATCTTCACGCCTTCTTTGGCTTCCACGGCCTGGTGCAAGCCATCCGACCAGCGCCGGCCCGGCATCTGGCGGCCGGTGAATTCGTCCACGATCACCACTTCGCCTTCTTTCACGACGTAGTCCACGTCGCGCTGGAACAGCGTGTGCGCGCGCAGCCCCTGATAGACGTGGTGGATGATGTCCATGTTCGCGGGATCGTAGAGGTTGCCGAGATTCAGCAGGCGCTCGCACTTCGACACGCCTTCTTCGGTCAGCGTGGCGGTGCGCATTTTTTCATCGAGCGTGTAATCGATGTCGCGGATGAGCTTCGGAATGATTTTGTCGATGCGGTAATACTTGTCGGTGGATTCTTCGGCCGGGCCGGAAATGATCAGCGGCGTGCGGGCCTCGTCAATCAGGATCGAGTCCACTTCGTCCACAATCGCGAAATGGTGGCCGCGCTGGACGCAATCCTTCAGGTCGTACTTCATGTTGTCGCGCAGATAATCGAAGCCGAATTCGTTGTTCGTGCCGTAGGTGATGTCCGCGGCGTAGGCGGCGCGCCGCTGCGCGTCGTCCAGATCGTGCACGATCACGCCCACCGTCAGCCCGAGCATTTTGTAGATCGGCCCCATCCATTCGGCGTCGCGGCGGGCCAGGTAGTCGTTCACGGTGACGATGTGCACGCCCTTGCCCGTCAGCGAATTCAGGTAGGCGGGCAGCGTGGCGACGAGCGTCTTGCCTTCGCCCGTCTTCATCTCGGCGATTTTGCCCTGGTGCAGGACGATTCCGCCGATGAGCTGCACGTCGAAGTGCCGCATGCCCAGGGTGCGGCGCCCCGCTTCGCGCGCCAGCGCAAACGCGGGCACCATGGCGGGCTCGAGCGCTTCCTGAAGCTGCTTCTTGTACTGCTCCTTTTGCAGGGATCGTCGCTTTCCTCGACGCCCTTCGATGCGCTCTGCACTTCCGCATGCAGGGCCAGCGGTGCGCTCGCCGATCTCGTCGTCGGAGAGCTTCTTCATCTCCGGCTCGAGCGCGTTGATCGCCACGACGAGCGGCTGGATGCGCTTCACGTCGCGCTCGTGCTTCGTGCCGATGAAGCGCGCGACGACGCTGTCTATAATTTTTTCAACGTCCATGCGATGCGGCTTTGGTTGTCTCCGGCCTATTTCATTGTATCTGCTCGCGTGATTTCGCGCAAAGCGGCGATCTTCCCAGTACTGCATTAAACCGAGCAAAACGTATTGTGCGGTCATTCTGAGGGAGTCCCGCGTTCTTGATTTTCCCGCCGCCTTTTGGCGGGCGCGGGACGCAGTCGAAGTACGGTTTTCCATCGCTCGGTGTTTGAGCGATGAATCCCTCTTCCAGCCCTTAAGACCGCGGGAATTTTTAAAATTAGGACACTACCGATCTTCCTAATGAGCCCGCACCTTGCCGCACGTGGAATGGCGGTCTATGATGGAGTCACCCTCTCGTGAAAGGACTCCGATGCCTCCAGCCCCACCTATGACGAAGGCGCCCATCGAAGGCGTGAAGAATCTGATCGCGGTCGCGAGCGGCAAGGGCGGCGTGGGGAAGACGACCGTGGCCGTGAACCTGGCGATTGCGCTGAAAAATCTCGGCGCTTCGGTGGGCCTGCTCGACGCGGATGTTTACGGCCCGAACGTTCCGGTGATGCTCGGCTCGAATGAGCCGCCGCGCGCGCTCGAAGACCGCACGATCATTCCCGTCGACGCCTACGGCCTGAAAATGATTTCCATGGGGCTGCTCAGCCCCGGCGATAAGCCGCTCATCTGGCGCGGCCCGATGCTCCACAGCGTGATGCAGCAATTCCTGCGCAGCGTGCGCTGGGGCGAGCTCGATTACCTGATCGTGGATTTGCCGCCCGGCACGGGCGACGTGCAGTTGAGCCTGATTCAGACCGTGGCACTGACCGGCGCGGTGATCGTCACCACGCCTTCGATCGTCGCGCTGGCCGACGTGCGCAAGGCCGTGGAAATGTTCCGCCAGGTGAACGTGGAAATCCTCGGCGTGGTCGAAAATATGAGCTATTTTTCATGCCCGCATTGCAATGGGCGCATCGACGTCTTCGGCCACGGCGAAGGCGAGCGTATGGCGAAGGCATTCGGCGTCCCATTCCTCGGCGAGATCGAAATTGACCCGCAGATACGCATCGGCGGCGATACGGGGAAGCCCGTCGCGTCGCTCGGCGAGGACGCGCCGGGGGGCAAAAGCATGTACGCGATGGCACGCAACGTTGCCGCGCGGGTCGCAGCCGTTAATGCGTCCGCCGCGGCGCCTGTGGTGCAGATTTTGTAGCCGCGGCGCTGCAAAGACGGCAGTGGGTCAGTTTGAAGTCGACAGCGTGGGTGCGGTACGGTGGACGAATAAATTTCCCGCTGGAAGGGATATTCAATCGTGAGCAGCCCGCATGTGCCAGTTGTGGTGTTTAGCTGCGCCCAGTGCGGCAGCGGCGCATTCAGCACTCCAAGTGACCGCGACGATGCCTTTATTGTGACATGCAAATCCTGCGGAGCGACCATCGGAACGGCAAAAGAAATCGAGGGAGCCGCTAAGAACGCCCTCGCAGCCTTCGACATAGAACCCAGCAGCGATGACGTCCGGGAAGCCTTTCGCAAAGCCTTCAAGAACCTCAAGACCATCCGGGTCGAATAACCACCTGTCAATTTCAAGCTGATGACCCACTGCCGCAAGGGCCCTCTGCTTGTCAGCCTATCGGGCGTGTGCTAATTTCGCTGTTCACTTCATGCCACTGCTGCTTTGCCCATGACAGAAAAGCGTCAGTTCCGAGCAATCAAAGGCACGCGCGATATTCTGCCGCCGGATAGCGCGCTGTGGAACCACGTCGAGCAGACCGCGCGCGACGTCTTCGAATCCTACAATTTTCGCGATATTCGGCTGCCGATTTTCGAGGAGACGGCACTTTTTGCTCGCTCGATCGGCACTGAGACAGATGTGGTTTCAAAGGAGATGTACTCTTGGATGGATCACGAACATGTCGAATTGGAAGGACTGCGAAGTTTTATCCTGTTGCGAGAGCCGACCTTCGATAAACCAGAGACAGTCCGACTATTCAGCCTTCAGGTCGAGGATTTTATCATGCAGGCACGTAAAGGACTCGCGGACGAAAGTATTCCTAGGACTTCCTTAAATCTACGGATTGTGCAGGACCTCCGAGTCGTATTGGACCACTATGTCGAAGACCGCGTAGTCGGACTATCGCAATCCATCAAGGACAGCATTCATAAGTTCGAGATAGGTGAGCGACTTACGCTACGGCCAGAGGCCACCGCGAGCGTCGCGCGGGCCTATATCGAGCATGGGATGCAGACGCTGCCGGGGGATCAGAAGCTTTACTACATTGGCCCGATGTTTCGGCGCGAGCGGCCGCAGAAGGGCCGCTACCGCCAGTTCTACCAAATCGGCGCGGAAGTGCTGGGGCAATCGGACGCGCCCGCGATTGACGCCGAAGTGCTCGAAATGCTGCTGCTGTTTTTCCGGCGTGTGGGCCTGGAGCGCACCACGCTCTACGTCAATTCCATCGGCTGCAAGGAGTGCCGGCCGAAGTACGTCGAGCTGCTGCGCGCGGAGCTGCAAAAAGTGAAGGACCAACTCAAGCCGGATAGCCAGCGCCGCATCGAGACGAACCCGCTGCGCGTGCTCGATTCGAAATTGCCCGAAGAGCAGCCGATCATCGAGAAGCTGCCGCGCATTTCGGATCATCTTTGCGCGGATTGCTTGGCGCATTTCGCGAAGCTGAAAGGAGAATTGAAGCTGCGCGGGATCGTCTACGAAGAAAATTGGCGGCTCGTCCGCGGCCTCGACTACTACACGCGGACGACATTTGAAGTGACGGCCGAAGGCCTCGGCTCGCAAAACGCCGTGTGCGGCGGCGGGCGGTACGACGGCCTGGTCGAATTGCTCGGCGGGCCGCCGACGAAGGGCATCGGATTCGCCATCGGTACCGACCGCGCGATTTTGTCGCTCCAGGAGGGCGGCAAGCTACCGCATCTGGCTGGACTCGCGGTGTATGTAGCCTGGATGGGCGCCAAGGCGTATCCCACGGCGGTCGAAATCGCCCGAAAGCTGCGCGAATGCGGGCTGAGCGTCGAGCTTCCGCCCGAAGAAATGAAATTCAAGAAATCTCTGGGTCTCGCGGACAAACTCGGCGCCCGCTACGCCTTGATCATTGGCGAAGACGAAGTCGCATCGGGCACGTACACGCTGAAGCGCCTAGCCGATGCCGAGCAGAAGAAACTGAACGAGAACGATTTGCTCGAATATCTGGAATCGGAGCGAAGAGGCTCGCATGCTTGATGCGCTAGGAAACTTGAAGCGGACGCACTACTGCGGCGCGCTGCGCGCGGCGGACGCGGAGAAGGAAGTCGTCCTCATGGGCTGGGTGCATCGGCGGCGCGACCTGGGGCAATTGATTTTTATTGATCTGCGCGATCGCGCTGGAATCGCGCAGATTGTCTTCAATCAGGAACAGCATCCCGAGGCGCACGCAAAGGCCGAGGAGCTGCGCTCCGAATTTGTAGTCGCTGTGGAAGGGCGCGTGCTGCGGCGGCAAAAGCCGAACCCGGAGATTTCGACGGGCGAAGTGGAAGTGGTCGCCACGCGCCTGCACATTCTGAATAATTCGAAGACGCCGCCGTTTCAGATCGAGAACGAAACGACCGCGAGCGAAGAGACGCGCCTGCGCCATCGCTATCTCGATCTGCGGCGTCCGCGCCCGCACCGCAATATCGAGCTGCGCCATCGCGTGCTCTTCGAGATTCGCAAGGCGCTCGACGAACTCGGCTTCTTCGAAATCGAGACGCCCATGCTCACGCGCTCGACGCCCGAAGGCGCGCGCGATTATCTGGTCCCCAGCCGGATTCACCACGGGCAGTTCTACGCGCTGCCGCAATCGCCGCAGATTTTCAAGCAGATTTTGATGATCTCGGGGATGGACCGCTATTTTCAAATCGTGCGCTGCTTCCGCGACGAAGACCTGCGCGCCGATCGCCAGCCGGAATTCACGCAGCTAGATCTCGAAATGTCGTTTCCGCGCGAGCAGGATATTTTCGAGGTCATCGAGCGGGTGATGGAGCGCGCGTGCGCCGCCGCGGGGGTGCAGGCGAAAGGCCCCTTCCACCATCTGGATTACAAGGAGGCGCTCCGCCGCTACGGTTCGGACAAGCCCGACCTGCGCTTCGGCATGGAGCTACACGACGTGACGCAATTCTTCGAGTCCGCGCGCGGCGTGCTGCACATCGAGGGCAACGTGCAAGCCGTGGTCGCGCCGGGCGCGGCTTCGTGGTCGCGCAAGCAGCTCGATGAGCTTGGTGAATTCGCGAAATCGGCCGGCGCGCGCGGGGTTTACACGGTGAAAGTAGCGGCGGAGGGAATCAGCTCGCCGCTCGAGAAAAATCTTGGCGCGGAAACGCTCAAGAAATTGGCGGAAGCCGTGGGCGCAAAGCCCGGCGATCTAATCGTAGCTATCGCCGCCAAGGAACAGATTCCGCACCACGATACGTCGCTCCACGTCGCGGGCCAGATTCGCCTGCACCTCGGCGACAAGCTGAACCTGATTGACCGCGGCAAGTGGGAGTTCTGCTGGATCACCGGATTCGCGCTCTTCGAATGGAGCGCGACGGAAAAGCGCTGGGTGAGCGCGCAGCATCCGTTCACGGGCATCGTCGAGGAAGATTTGGAAAAGCTGGAGAGCGCGCCGTGGGAGTGCCGGTCGAAGGGCTACGACCTGGTGCTGAATGGCGTCGAGCTTGGCTCCGGCAGCATTCGTATCCACCGGCAGGATGTGCAGGCGCGAATGTTCAAGGCGCTCGGCCTGACGGACGAGCAGGCGCGCCAGCGCTTCGGCTTTTTCCTCGACGCGCTCACGTACGGCACACCGCCCCATGGCGGCATCGCGCTCGGCCTCGACCGCGTGGTGATGCTGCTCGCGGGCGAAAAATCCATTCGCGAAGTCATCGCCTTTCCGAAGACGACGGCCGCCCAGGACTTGATGGCGGAGTCGCCGTCGTCCGTTGACTCATTACAATTGGAGGAGCTTGACATCTGCTTTCCCATTCATGATCGGCAGACGCAATGCGAGAATTGCGGTAAGCAGTGGAGGATATGTGGATATCAATTCACGGAGCCAGGTGGAGTAGGACAATGGCTCAAATGTTCCGACTGCGGCCACAATCTAAGAGTGTTGCTTTCGCCTGGTGCCGTCTGCGCGGTCGAGAAGATAAAGCCATAATCCATGGTAGGCGTGAGTTGCATGTTCATCCGTTCTGAGGATGTCGCGAACAAAATTACGGCGGGCAAGGGAATTTTAGGGGGTCGGAGCTTCAGCTCCGACATAAAGCCGCGCAAAGAAAAGGGCTTTAGCCCCTGAGGAATGCAATGGGGAGACTGACGCACCGCACAGCGCCAGGTTGCAGCTACTTCGTCACCACGAAGACCTGGGAGAACCGCGCCATTTTTCAGGTAAAGGAGAATGCGGAGATCCTCATCCGTTGCATGTTGGAGTATCGGGATCGGGGCGCATACATGCTCCACGAATTCGTTGTGATGCCGAATCATCTCCATTTGCTCCTCACTCCCAGTAGCGAATCGTCCCTGGAGAAGGCGATACAGTTCATCAAGGGCGGAAGTTCCTATCAGATTCATCGGCAACGCGAAAACAAAATGCAGATATGGAGTTCCGGCTTCCATGAAGCTACGATTCGGGATGCGGAAGATTTTGAGGCTCGGCGGAACTACATTCGAATGAATTCGGTGGAAGCGGGACTGGCTGCGCGTCCTGAAGATTGGGCATTCAGTTCTGCAAGTGGCAGAATTGCGCTGGATGTCATCCCAGCCGGAGTGTCCTCAGGGGCTAAAGCCCCACTCGTGGTCGGCGTGAATGTCGGAGCTAAAGCTCCGACCCCCTAAGGACCGAACGGCAATGTGCTCCGCTATATGCGCACGGTCACATGTAGAGCGTCGAAGCAAAGGTTGCGGAGGCGAATACGCCGGGGCTGAAGCCCCGGCCTCCTAAAGAGCACAGCCTATGAGCCGTATACGCATACTTCCGGAAAACGTGGCGAACAAAATCGCGGCGGGCGAGGTCGTCGAGCGGCCCGCGTCGGTGGTGAAGGAGCTGCTCGAAAACGCCATCGACGCCGGCGCGCGCTCGATTCGCATCGAAGTGGAATCGGGCGGCAAGCGCATGATCCGCGTCACCGACGACGGCAGCGGAATGAGCCACGACGACGCGCTGCTGGCCTTCGAGCGCCACGCCACGTCGAAGCTGCGCACGGCGGACGACCTGCTCTCGATCGCGACGCTCGGGTTTCGTGGCGAGGCTCTGCCTTCGATTGCGGCCATCTCCCGGCTGCTGCTCGAAACGCGCACGCCGGAAGAGGAGCAAGGCACGCGCATCGAATTCGCGGGCGGAAAGCTCCTGGGCGTAAAGCCGGCGGGCGTGCCGGCCGGGACCTCGATCAGCGTGGCCGATATTTTTTATTGCGTGCCGGCGCGGCGAAAATTCCTGAAGTCCGAAACGACCGAGCTGGGCCACATCGCCTCGCTCGCCACGCACTATGCGCTCGCGCACCCCGGACCGCCAGTTCCTGCTGAAGACGCCCACGCAGGAAATTCTCAATTGCACGCCGGTGGAAAAGCTCTCTGACCGCGTCTACCAGATTTTCGGCCGTCAGGCTCTGGATGAGCTGGTCGAAATTCCCGCCAATGAAGCGCCGGTGCGTTCAGCGATCACCGAGCCGCAGCTGGAAGCGGACGAGCAGGCGGCCACTCTGCGCGTGACGGGATTCACGTCGCGCCCCGAAGTGCAGCGCTCGAATCGCAACGGAATTTTCACTTTCGTCAACCGGCGCCTCGTGCGCGACCGCCTGTTGCTGCACGCCATCGGCGAGGCGTACCGCAATATCGCGCCGCCGGGCGTCTTCCCCGTGGTGCTGCTCTTCCTCGACTTGCCCTATCAGGAAGTGGACGTGAATGTGCATCCGGCGAAAATCGAGGTGCGCTTCCGCCATCCGCAGTTCGTGCACGACTTCACGCGCGACGCGCTGCGCCAAGCTCTTTCGATCGCGCGGCCTATTCCTGGATTTCCGGCGGCGCGTGCAGCGGCTGCCGCGGCGAATCCGGGAGACTCGAGCGGCTTCCGCCGCATCTAGCGCGGCTCTCGGGCCATGCGAGGCTACGCGCCCATGCCCGATGCGAGCGCGTTCCCGGGGCCGCCGCGCGCGGAGATTCCCACATCGTTTGCCGCGAGCGCCGCAATCGCCGAAACCTTTGAATTGTCAGGCGCACCCGACCGGCCCATCGCCCAGCGGCTGGGCTTTGATTCAGCGAGCGCGATTGATTTCCTGCTGCCCGCGCGACGCTCGCGAGCGTTCCAGGCGTCGAAAGGGCCGGCTGCCGCGCCGGGAACGCTTCCCGGTCCCGGCGAAATTGCCGACCTGAAGCCGCTCGGCCAGGTGAATGCCAGCTTCATCGTCGCCGTGAATAGCGAGGGCCTGTGGATCATCGACCAGCACGTGGCGCACGAGCGCGTGCTCTTCGAGCAGCACCTGCGCGCGCGCCGCGAAGGAGCCGTGGGCGGGCAGCGCATGCTCGTGCCGCTCGTCGTGGAACTGAATCCGCGGCAGCTCGCGGTCTTCGAGCAAATCGGCGAAGAGCTGCGCGCCAATGGATTCGAAGCCGAGTTGATGGGCGCGCGCAGCGTGGCGATTCAGGCCGCGCCGGCGGGAATCGCGGGCGGCGACGCCGAAAAGCTGCTCTTCGAAATATCTGGACGGCCTCGCCCGCGAAAATCAGGCCATCTCGATTGACTCGCTGCAATCGAAGATTGCCGCTTCCACATCGTGCCATGCCGCGATCAAGGTGAATACGCCGCTCGATGCCGCCAAGATGGAATGGCTGCTCGGCGAACTCTCGAAGACCGAGTACCCCATGAGCTGCCCTCACGGCCGGCCCGTCGTGCTGCGCTATTCCATGCGCGAAATCGAGCGCGCATTCAAGCGAATCTAGCGGGAGCCCGGTGCGCGCTTGCGAAAACTAATCATCGCCATCGACGGGCCGGTCGGCTCGGGGAAGAGCACGCTGGCGCGGCGCGTGGCGGCGCTGCTGGGCTACGTCTACATGGATACGGGCGCGATGTACCGGGCGATCGCGCTCAAGGCGCTGCGAAGCGGCGTGCCGCTCGACGCCGCTGAAGCGCTCGCCGCGCTGGCCGGCGAAACGCGCATTGACTTGCGCGCGCACGACGGCGCGCAGCAGGTGCTTCTCGACGGCGAAGATGTGACCGCGGCGATCCGCACGCCGGAAGTGGCGCAGGCGGCCTCGAAGGTGGCGCTGGTGCCGGGCGTGCGCCATGTGCTGGTGGCCGAGCAGCGCCGCGCTGGGCGGGAGGGCGGCGTGGTGATGGAAGGCCGCGACATCGGCAGCGTGGTCTTTCCGGACGCGCAACTGAAAATTTTTCTCACCGCCTCGCCCGAAGTCCGCGCCGCGCGGCGCTGGCGCGAGCACCAGCAAAAAGGCGATGCGATGGACATGGCGCGCACACTCGAAGAGATTCACGAGCGCGACCACCGCGACCAGCGAACGCAGCACCTCGCCTCTGGTTCGCGCCAAAGACGCAGTGGTGGTGGACAGCACGGCGATGGAGCCCGAGGAGGTCGCGCGCCTCGTCGTGATGCTGGCAAATAGTCACGCGGCCGGCCACGCGATTTAGAGGAGTTCTCCGAGCGCGCCGCCGCGCACAGGCTAGGCCGGGCTGGACATGGAACCCAGGAATTCCGCGTTGGTCTTGGTCTTCGAGAGGCGCCCCAGCAGAAGCTCCATCGCTTCCACGGTCGAGAGCGGGCTGAGCACCTTCCGCAGCACCCAGATGCGATTCAGCTCGTCGGCCGGCAGAAGCAATTCATCCTTGCGCGTGCCCGAGCGGTTGATGTCAATCGTCGGAAACACGCGCTTATCCACGAGCTTGCGATCGAGGTTGATTTCCATGTTGCCCGTGCCCTTGAACTCCTCGAAGATCACGTCGTCCATGCGGCTGCCGGTGTCGATCAGCGCGGTGGCCATGATGGTGAGCGAGCCGCCCTCTTCGATATTTCGCGCGGCGGCAAAAAACCGACGCGGGCGCTGCAGCGCGTTGGCGTCAATACCGCCCGAAAGAACCTTGCCGGAAGGCGGCGTGACGGCGTTGTAGGCGCGGCCCAGGCGCGTGAGCGAATCGAGCAGCATGACCACGTCGCGCTTGTGCTCCACCAGGCGCTTGGCCTTCTCGAGCACCATTTCCGCCACCTGAATGTGCCGTTGCGGCGGCTCATCGAACGTCGAGCTGATTACTTCGCCTTTCACGGTGCGCTGCATGTCCGTCACTTCCTCGGGCCGCTCGTCGATCAGCAGCACGATCAGCGCGATTTCGGGATGGTTCGCGGTCACCGAGTTGGCGATGGATTGCAGCATCATCGTCTTGCCGGTGCGCGGAGGAGCCACGATCAGCCCGCGCTGCCCCTTGCCGAGGGGGCACAGCATGTCCAGCACGCGCCCGGTCAGATTTTCCTTGCGTGGTTTCGAGCCGGATGCGGTCCTGCGGATACAGCGGCGTCAGGTTGTCGAAGAAAATCTTGGTTCGCGCGACGTCGGGATCCTCGAAATTGACCGCTTCCACCTTGATCAGCGCGAAATAGCGCTCGCCGTCCTTCGGCGGGCGCACCTGGCCGGAGACGGTGTCGCCGGTGCGCAGGTCGAATTTGCGAATTTGCGACGGCGAGACATAAATGTCGTCCGGCCCGGGAAGGTAGTTGTATTCCGGCGCGCGGAGGAAGCCGAAGCCGTCGGGCAGGCATTCGAGAACGCCCTCGGAGAAGATCAGGCCGTTCTTTTCCGTCTGCGCGCGAAGGATCTGGAAAATCAGCTCCTGCTTGCGCATGCCGGAGGAGCCCGGGATGTTCAGTTCCTTGGCGATCTTCGCCAGGTCGGTGATGTTTTTGTCTTTCAGTTCTGCAAGGCTAATGCTCATCGAGTTCTTTCCTTTTCAAGCCTGATTTTTCAGGCGCGATTGTGATCGGATTGGACTTCGGCGGGTGCGCGTTCGAACCAGCCACTTTGTCCAGACTTCCAAACGGGCTCGCACGAAAAGCTGAAACTCCGCTTGCCGTGGAGACGATTCTTGCGCTTCGGTCGCGGGCTGAACCTGCTTCGCAGGGTATGAATAGGGACCGAAGGATTTCAGTTGGTCAATTCGTTGTCCTGCGCGGCGTCCGCTTCGAACTTCGGTTCCACTCCGGCAACCGGCGGGCGGCCTGGAATCGGCAGCGGCTTTTCGAGCGCGAGCTGCAGGACTTCATCCATGGATTCCACAAAATGAATGGACATCTGGGCTTGAATCTCCGGCGGGATATCCGCCAGGTCCTTCTCGTTGTCCTTCGGCAAAAGCACGGTGCGCAGGCCGAGCCGGTGCGCCGCGAGCAGCTTTTCCTTCACGCCGCCGATGGGAAGCACCTTGCCGCGGAGCGTGATCTCGCCCGTCATGGCCAGGTCGCAGCGAACCGGAATGCGCGTCAGCGCGCTGATGATCGAGGTGCAGATCGTGATTCCGGCCGAGGGGCCGTCCTTGGGGATGGCGCCTTCGGGCACGTGCACATGGATGTCCAGATGACGGTAGAAATCCTTCGACAGGCTGAACACGTGGCTGCGCGAACGCACGTAGCTCATTCCCGCCTGCGCTGATTCCTGCATCACGTCGCCGAGTTTTCCCGTCAACGTCAGCCGGCCCTTGCCCTGCATCAGCGTCGCTTCGGTCGAAAGCACCTGCCCGCCCACTTCCGTCCAGGCCAGGCCGGTGGTCAACCCGATTTCGTTTTTCTTTTCGGCGAAGAAGTCGCGATACTTGATCACGCCGAGGTAGTCGCCGAGATTGGCAACCGTGACTTCGGCGGCCACGTTCTTCCCTTCGGCCACAACCTTTCGCGCCACTTTCCGGCAGACGTTGGCGAGCTCGCGATCGAGATTTCGCACCCCTGCTTCGTGCGTGTAGTGGCGGATCACGTGCGTGACGGCTTCATCGGTGAAGCGCAGATTTTCCGCCGTCAATCCGGTGGCCTCGCGCTGCTTTTCCACCAGGAAGCGCTGCGCGATTTGGTGCTTTTCCTGCTCCGTATAGCCGGGCAGGCGCAGCACCTCCATGCGGTCCTGCAGAGGCTGGGGAACGGTGTGCAGCACGTTGGCCGTGCAAATGAACATCACCTTCGAAAGGTCGTATTCCACGTCGAGATAATGGTCCGTAAACGAATGGTTCAGCTCCGGATCGAGCACTTCCATCAGCGCCGCTGAGGGATCGCCGCGAAAGTCCATGGACATTTTATCCACTTCGTCCAGCACGAACACGGGATTCACCGTTCCGGCCTTGCGCATCATCTGGATGATCTGTCCGGGCAGGGCGCCGATATACGTCCGGCGGTGGCCGCGGATTTCCGCTTCGTCGCGCACGCCGCCCAGCGACACGCGCACGAACTGCCTCCCCGTGGCGCGCCCGATGGACATCGCGAGCGACGTCTTGCCCACGCCGGGAGGTCCGAGAAAGCACAGGATCGAACCCTTCGGGTTCTTCACCAGCTGCCGCACCGCCAGGTATTCGAGAATGCGCTCCTTGATTTTTTCCAGCCCGTAGTGGTCTTCCGAAAGGATCGTCTCCGCGCGCTTGATATCCCGAATTTCCTTCGACCGCTTCTTCCACGGCACGGCCAGCAGCCAATCCAGGTAGTTCCGCGACACGGTGGATTCCGCCGACATCGGCGGCATCATCTCCAGCCGCTTGAGCTCCTGGAGCGCCTTTTCCATAGGCCCCGCGGGCATGCCGGACGTCTCGATTTTTTTCTTGAGCTGCTCGATTTCGCTGGCCTCGCCGCGCCCCAGTTCCTTCTGGATGGCCTTGAGCTTCTCGTTGAGGTAATACTCTTTCTGGGCGCGCTCCATCTGGCGCTTCACGCGCGTATTGATCGAGCGGTCCACGTTCAGCTTTTCGATTTCTACTTCCAGAATGTCGGCAATGCGGTTCAGCCGCTCGAGCGGCTCAAACAGTTCGAGCAGCTCCTGCTTTTCTTCCACCGTGATCTGCAGGTTCGCGGCAATCGCGTCGGAAAGCTTGCTGGGATCCTCCACGCGCACCGCGGCCGTCATGGTGTCGTAGTTCAGGCTCTGCGAGAGCTTCACGTACTGCTCGAAGAGGTTCGTCGCGCGGCTGGAGGCCTGCTCAAGCTGCGGAGAAGGCTCGGCCTTCATCGGAACCACCCGGATGGACGCGCGGAAGAAGCCTTCCTCGCTTGTGATCTGCACGATTTTCGCGCGCTCGGTCCCCTCCACCAGCACCTTGATATTCCCGTCCGGCAGCTTCACGCTCTGCACGATGCTGGCGAGCGTTCCCACCTGATAAATCTCCTCCGGCTTGGGGTCGTCCACGGAGGCGTCATGCTGCGTGACCAGAAAAATCTTCTTATCGCCCGCCAGCGCTTCTTCCAGCGCCCGCACGGAAGCCTCGCGGCCCACGATGAACGGGTGCATCATCTCCGGAAAGATGACCATGTCCCGCACCGGCATCATCGGCACGCGCTTCACTTCGGTTTTTTCCCTGCTGAACATTCGGTTCCCTTTGGGGTCGGAAGGGCGCTAGCCCGCTTTTTCGAGCAGGCTCCAGTTGATTTCGTGTCCCTTGACCATGTCCGCCGTCACCACGAAGTCGCGCAGTTTCCGTTGCACCGGCATGTGGTACATCATTTCCAGCATCAAATCTTCCAGGATCATCCGCAGGCCGCGCGCTCCCACCTTGCGCTGCAGCGCCAGCTCCGCCACCGTTTCGAGAGCATCGTCGGTGAACCGCAGCCGCACGTTTTCGAATTCGAAGAGTCTTTGGTACTGGCGCACGAGCGCATTCTTCGGTTCCGTCAGGATGCGCACCAGCGCGCTTTTATCCAGATCGCTCAGCACGCCCATCACCGGCAGCCGCCCCACGAATTCAGGAATCAGCCCGTAGCGGATCAGGTCCGTGGGCTGCGCCTGCTCCAGCACTTCGATGTTCCGCCGCGTGGGCGTGGAGGGCTGAGCGTCCGCGTGGAACCCCAGCGACTTCTGCCCCACGCGCCGCTCGATGATCTTCTCGAGGCCCACGAACGCCCCGCCGCAGATGAAGAGGATGTTCGTCGTGTCCACGGGAGTGAATTCCTGGTGCGGGTGTTTCCGGCCGCCCTGCGGTGGCACGTTGGCCACCGTGCCTTCCAGTATCTTCAGCAGGGCTTGCTGCACGCCCTCGCCCGAGACGTCGCGGGTGATCGAAGGGTTCTCGTCCTTCTTCGAAATTTTGTCGATCTCGTCGATATATATGATGCCCTGCTGCGCCTTTTGGACGTCGCCATCGGCGGCCTGCAGCAATTTCAGAATAATGTTTTCCACGTCCTCGCCGACGTAACCCGCTTCGGTCAGCGTGGTCGCGTCCACGATGGCAAACGGCACCTCCAGCATGCGCGAAAGCGTCTGCGCCAGCAGCGTCTTGCCCGTGCCGGTCGGCCCGATCAGCAGAATATTCGACTTCGTCAGTTCCACGTCGCCGGGCTGTTTGTTCAGGAAGATGCGCTTGTAATGGTTATAAACCGCCACGGCCAGTTTCTTTTTTGTTTTGTCCTGCCCGATCACGTATCCGTCGAGAAACGACTTGATCTCGGGCGGCCGCGGCAGCCGGCGGCTCGCGGGAGTCGTTTGCTCCCGTTTCTCATCCTCGAGTATCTGCTGGCAGACGCCGACGCACTCGTTGCAAATGTACGACCGCGGGTACTCCGAAGGAGAGCTGATGAGCTTCTCCACCTGCTCCTGCGTTTTATGGCAGAAGGAACAGCGCAACGGCTCTTCTGGGGTGAACCGCTTCAACGAGTGCTCCCTTGCTCCGAAACCTGCCAGCGCCTGCTTCAAATCTACCGCACATTCTAAAACCGAATCCGGATGAGTGGCGAGAATTCATCGCGCTCGCTACTAACCCTTTGGAACGCCTCCGCCCCGGCTCTACCGGTGCTTCGTGATGATTTCATCCACGATGCCGTACGCCTTCGCCTGCTCCGCCGTCATGATGAAGTCGCGTTCCACGTCCTTCTCGATCTTCTCGATCGGCTGGCCCGTGTGCCCTGCCAGCAGGTTATTGAGCGATGCGCGCGTGCGAATAATCTCCTTGGCGTGTATGTCAATGTCGGTGGCCTGGCCGGAAAGGCCCGACATCCACGGCTGATGAATCAGCACGCGTGAATTGGGCAGCGCGTACCGCTTCTTCGGCGTGCCCGATGCCAGCAGCAGCGCGGCGATCGATGCGGACTGCCCGATGCAGTACGTCACCACGTCGGGCCGCACGAATTGCATCGTATCGTAAATCGCCATGCCCGACGATATCGAGCCGCCCGGCGAGTTGATGTACACCGAAATATCCTTCTCCGGGTCCTCGGACTCGAGAAACAGCAGTTGCGCGGTCACTAGGTTGGCCACATGATCGTCAATCGGCGTCCCGATGAAGATGATGTGGTCCTTGAGGAGCCGGGAATAAATGTCATAGGCCCTCTCGCCGCGGTTCGTCTGCTCGACGACCATGGGAACAAGAGTTGTTGCATGCGGAGCCGCGTCGTTTGTTTGTCTCATCGGGAATATCTTAGCGCGCAGGGGAATCCGAACCGGAAATCACTTTTCACTGGCGGCTTTCTTCTCGATTCGGGAGGTGCGGTAGAGCCACGCAACAGCTTTATCGCTGCGCAACTTCGATTTAATCCTATCGAGCGCCCCTTGCTTTGTCAAGCGAGCACGCAACGCCGTAGCCGATTCGCCACTGTGTTCGGCGAGCGCGGCAATCTCTTTTTCGACGTCTTCCTCCGTGGCATCGATTTTTTCCTCCGTGGCGATGCGGTCGAGTAGCAGCTCGGCCTTCACGTCGTCCACGGCCCGCTCGCGCTGCTTCCCGCGCAGCGAAACCCAGTCCACATCCACGGCCCGCGGGTCCACGCCCTGCGATGCCAGGGATCGCACGACGCGTTCCAGCCGCACGTCTATTTGATGCTCGATCAGGGCTTCCGGGACAGGAAAATCATGCTGCTTCACAAGCGCCTCGAGGATTTTCTCGCGCCCTTGCGCCTCCTGTTGCTGCTCTTTGGCCGCCTCGAGATTTTCGCGGATTTTCTTGCGAAGTTCCTCGATCGTCTCGACGCCGCCCTGCGCGCCCGCGGCTTCCTTCGCAAACTCGTCGTTCAGCTCCGGCAGCTTTTTTTCCTTGATGCTCAGGACGCTCACGGAATAGTCGTACGTCTTCCCCGCGAGCTTCGGATCGGGGAAATCGTTCGGGTAGCGCGATTCGAACTGCTTGGTCTGGCCGGGCTCGGCGCCGCGCAGGTTCTCCGTGAAACTCTCGAGCGTTTCCTCCGCGCCGATGTGGCACAGGATATTGTCCGCCTGCACCGGATCGCCGCCGCCGGCCGGCGTGCCCATCAGCTTGATCAGCACGTAGTCGCCGTCCTGGGCCGCGCGGCCCTCCACCGGCGTGTACGTCGCGGCGCGCTCGCGCAGCTCTTCGAGCGCTTTGTCCACTTGCGCATCGCCGATTTCGATCTCGTCCACCTGCGCGTGCAAGTTCTTGTAATCCCCCAGCTCGAATTCCGGCAGCACTTCGAAGACGGCGCGGAACCGCAGCGGCTCGCCTTCCTTGAAGTGCACCTGGTCCACTTCCGGGCGCGTCACCGGAACGAGTTTCTTCTCGTCCAGCGCCTTTTCCAGATATTCCGGCACGAGCGATTGCACCACTTCGCCCTGGATATCGTCCGCGAAGCGGCGCCGCACCAGCGTCACGGGCGCCTTCCCCGGACGGAATCCGGGGATGCGGGCAACGCGCGCGATATCCCGCGCCACCTTTTCCGCCGCCTTCTGAACGTTCTCGGCCGGAATTTCCAGCTCGATTTCGCGTTTACAACTCGTTTCCGTCATGGGAAAACCGTCCGGGAATCGCGCCGGCAAACCCCGTATTCAGCCCGCCTTTCGCCTGTTCGGGATCCTGTAAGGAGAAGTGCAGGAAAGAACGTCCAGTATAGGAAAAGCTCTCGCCACCGTCAACTGCGCCGCGCCATTGGTGGTGGTTCCCGTTGCGTGGCACAGCCACTCCTGGCTGTGCGCGTCGCCAGATCCTCCGATTTACGCGCCCAGGTAAGCGTGCTCGCGCCATCAAAACCAACATGACTTGGCAAAATGACCCACTACTACGCCGTTACGAAACGAAAAAGGACGGTCCGATGAATTGGATCGGACCGTCCTTCTGAAAAATAATCCTGGCGGCGACCTACGTTCCCGCGCAGTTACCCGCCAAGTATCATCGACCCGCGAAGAGGATTAGGCAAAGACGAGGCGGCCCTTCGGGGCAGGAATAGGCCGGCCGAGTTCCTTGGCCGTTTCAATCCACTCTCGAATAACTACCTCGACGTTGGAGAGGGCCTCGCGGTAGGTCTTCCCGTCGGCGGCGCAGCCGGGAAGTTCAGGCACTTCGGCGATGAAGGCCTGATCCTCCTGGCTCCAGTAGATGATCACTTCGTATTTAGGCATTTTCGATCTCCGCGAGCTTATAGAGGAGTATAACAGATCGGACCTGCTTTACCTGATAAGGCTTGCACTTCGCGCCCCGGGGCTGCAAATTCAATATTTCCTGAACGCCCGTCCTCGCGAAGATATGATGATCGCCCTTCACCCGCTCACGGAAGCCAAGTTTTATCAGAAGGCGGCGCATGGACGAAAAAGAAATGTTTGCGTCGGATGCCCCACGCAGAATCTGGTCCAACACTCTGTCGGTTCGGCTCATGGGTGTGCCAAACAGCATAGCCGAACGGAAAAACACCACAAAGCAAAAAAGGCTCCAATTGCTCGGAGCCTTTTCCCTTAATTTAATCCTGGCGGTGACCTACGTTCCCGCGTCGTTACCAGCGCAGTATCATCGGCCCTGCAAGGCTTAACTTCCGTGTTCGGGATGGGAACGGGTGTGACCCTCGCGGTAAGACCACCAGGAAACTGGAAATCGAAACTCGAAACGCGAAATTCGTATCTGTCTCGCACGAATTTCAAATGCTGAGTTTCGATGAGCAACTGAAGGAAGCTGGCGTAAACCGCAAATTCTGCTGGAGAGTAGCGCGATGGGAAAGCGACTTAGTCCAACACGCCTCAGAAGCTAAAGCCCCTGAGTCTTCGCGTTGGGAAAGTTTTATGGTCAAGCCGAACGGCCGATTAGTACGGGTCAGCTACACGCATTACTGCGCTTCCACCTCCCGCCTATCAAAGTCGTAGTCTTCGACTGGCCTTCTTAGGGGGCCGCAGCCCCCTTGGGAAACCTTATCTCGAGGCGAGCTTCTCGCTTAGATGCTTTCAGCGATTATCTCTTCCAGACTTCGCTACCGAGCTATGCCACTGGCGTGACAACTCGATCACAAGAGGTCCGTCCATCCCGGTCCTCTCGTACTAGGGACAACTCCTCTCAAGTTTCCTGCGCCCACACCAGATAGGGACCGAACTGTCTCGCGACGTTCTGAACCCAGCTCACGTACCGCTTTAATAGGCGAACAGCCTAACCCTTGGGACCTTCTACAGCCCCAGGATGCGATGAGCCGACATCGAGGTGCCAAACCTAAGCGTCGATGTGAACTCTTGGCTTAGATCAGCCTGTTATCCCCGGCGTACCTTTTATCCGTTGAGCGATGGCCCTTCCACGCAGAACCACCGGATCACTAGATCCCACTTTCGTGCCTGCTCGACCTGTGTGTCTCGCAGTCAACCCGGCTTATGCTCTTGCACTCCACGGCGGGTTTCCAATCCGCCTGAGCCGAGCTTTGAGCGCCTCCGTTACCATTTAGGAGGCGACCGCCCCAGTCAAACTACCCGTCTGGCCGTGTCCTCCACCCCGTCTAGGGGTGCAAGTTAGAGCGACAGAACTATCAGGGTGGTATTTCACCGTTGCCTCCCCCTCAGCCGAAACCGAGGGTTCCCAGGCTCCCACCTATCCTACGCAGACAGTACCGTTAATCATGACCAGAGTGCAGTTAAGGTGCACGGGGTCTTTCCGTCTAGATGCGGGCATCCGGCGTCTTCACCGGAACCACAAATTCGCCGAGCCGTTCGCCAAGACAGTCGTTCGATCGGTACGCCATTCGTGCAGGTCGGAACTTACCCGACAAGGAATTTCGCTCGTTTCTCTTACTCTGTTTCCAGAGAAGCCGGACTTTCTCTTACGCGTCCTGTGTTCATACTTGAAGCTATCGCTCGTATTTCTTCGATGCCTTCCAAGTTCAGGTGTTTTCCCTGACGAATCAGGTGCAGTATCTTTCGGAACCTCGCGAAGTCGACTCTCTTCTTCGATTTCAGCGGATGCTGTTCGAAGAAGGGAACGATCCTTCCGTTGAGGTGATCCAACCCTCGAACTCGGTATGCCATTCGGTCGCCGTGATTCGTTCGAACCACCCCGCACCCGAAGAATTTCTTCAGGGCGTGGAGCAGTTGAACATCGCGGCGATGCTGACTACCGTGAATTCGGGGAGCACTTGGAACTTCGAGGACATCTCTGGATGCGGATTGATGCCGACGTAGAAACAACCTTCGCCGTCAACAAATCCCACACCCATTGAGCTTCTAGCTTCTCAGGATGCGTCTGAACGTAAAGTCTCTGAGGGTTCTCCATCACTGGAGCCTTCCCTGCGGATTGTCCCCATGTCCGTCGGATTTTGACTGCCCGTATATTCACCGGCGAGTACCGAACGGCTGTGGAGGAGTTTCCCGCATATAGTTCAGTTTTACTAAGGCTAGCGAGCTTAACCTTAGGACCGTTATAGTTACGGCCGCCGTTCACCGGGGCTTCAGATCAAGCCTTCGCTGCCTTGCGGCAGCTAAGCCCTCCCTTTAACCTTCCGGCACCGGGCAGGCGTCACCCCCTATACGTCGTATTCGACTTAGCAGAGAGCTGTGTTTTTGTTAAACAGTCGCCGAACGCATTTCACTGCGGCCCCCTCGGGCTATAAACCCTAGCGGGGCACCCCTTCTCCCGAAGTTACGGGGCTAATGTGCCTAGTTCCTGAGCGAGCGTTCTCTCGAGCGCCTGTGGATATTCACCTTGTCTACCTGTGTCGGTTTGAGGTACGGGCACCATACGAACTCCTTAGAGGTTTTTCCCGGCAGCGTGAAATCAGAGACTTTTTGGCCGTGTGGCCTCGTCCCCAGTCTGACCGTTGAATGACCCCGTGGATTTTCCTGCGGGATCCGGCTTGCACTGGGCAATCGGGACGTCCATCACCCGACTCCCCTATCCTTCTGCGTCACCCCATCGTATAACGTTCGCATGGCGGGGCAGGAATGTTGACCTGCTGTCCATCAGTTACGCCTCTCGGCCTCACCTTAGGACCCGCCTAACCCTGAGCGGATTAACCTTCCTCAGGAAACCTTAGACTTTCGGCGACACGAGTTCTCATCGTGTTTATCGCTACTTATGCCGGCAGAGTCTCTTCCGTGGCGTTCAGTAGTCCTCTCGGTCTACCTTCTGCCACCACAGAATGCTCCCCTACCAAATGACGAAATCCGTAGAAATCGTCAATTTCGCAGCTTCGGTCGTAGACTTGAGCCCCGTTGGATTGTCGGTGCGTGAACACTTGACCAGTGAGCTGTTACGCTTTCTTTAAAGGATGGCTGCTTCTAAGCCAACCTCCTGGCTGTCTGTGCGCTCACACGTCCTTTCCCACTTAGTCTACAGTTTGGGACCTTAGCTGGCGATCTGGGTTCTTTCCCTCTCGACCACGGAGCTTATCCCCCGTAGTCTCACTCCTGCGCTGTTGTCCACGGCATTCGGAGTTTGATTGGATTCGGTATCCTGGATGGGACCCTAGTCCATTCAGTGCTCTACCACCGTGGCAAATCACACAAGGCTGCCCCTAAAGGCATTTCGGGGAGAACGAGCTATCACGGAATTTGATTAGCCTTTCACCCCTACCCTCAGCTCATCCGAGCGATTTTCAACTCACAACGGTTCGGTCCTCCAGTCGCGGTTAAGCGACCTTCAACCTGGCCAAGGGTAGATCATCCCGCTTCGCGTCTATTCCCACAGACTGAACGCCCTATTCGGACTCGCTTTCGCTACGGCTCGCTTACGCTTAACCTTGCCTGTGAGAATAACTAGCCGGCTCATTAAGCAAGAGGCACGCCGTCAGGCAATTTCCGGACCGAAGTCGCGTCATAGCCCTTCGACTGCTTGTAGGCATACGGTTTCAGGTTCTATTTCACTCCCCTCGCAGGGGTGCTTTTCGCCTTTCCCTCACGGTACTAGTTCACTATCGGTCGCCAACGAGTATTTAGCCTTGGAGAGTGGTCTCCCCAGATTCCCACGGGGTTTCTCGTGCCCCGTGGTACTCAGGATACCGCTTCGAGTCCGGTAAGCTTTCGGCTACATGGCTATCACATTCTATGGCCCCGCTTTCCAGCGGGTTCACCTAGCCTCCGGATTGGTAACTCTACTCACGCGGTCCTACAACCCCGGAGTGTAAACACACCGGTTTGGGCTGTTCCGATTTCGCTCGCCGCTACTTTCGGAATCTCGTTTGATTTATTTTCCTCCAGGTACTGAGATGGTTCACTTCCCTGGGTTGGCTCGTACCCGCCTATGTATTCAGCGGGCCGTTATCTGGTTTTACCAGATAGGGTTTCCCCATTCGGACATCCCCGGATCAAGGCCTGTTTGCGGCTTCCCGAGGCTTATCGCAGCTTACCACGTCCTTCATCGCCTGTTGGCGCCAAGGCATCCACCGTACGCCCTTAGTAGCTTAACCATAAAACTTACCCAACACGTCTCCATCCCGTTAAGAATCAAGGCCCTCAAAAACACGGGACAGAAGGGTCTTGCAAGCCCTCCTTCCGTGATTTTTAAGGGTGTTCTGCGCGCTCACGCGCCCAAATTCAGGCCCAAATCGCACACTTAAGCGGCGTGAAGAGGCAAGTTCGCCTTTCCACAAAGCGCTACTCTCGAGCAAAAATTTGCGGTTTATTGCATCACGCGAACCTTGAAATTCGCGTAACGCAATGCCAGCTTCCTTCAGTTGTCAAAGATCGTTCGTTCCGCTCAACAGCTTCCGATCGGAACGTCTCCGCTCCCGGCGGAGCGCGGAATCGGTTTGGAGCCGAAGCCGCGAAGAAAAATGGAAAAAACTTTTAGACAATAAAAAACCCGGCGACGAGCGCCGGGCGATTCCGTCCATTCCCTGGGCCACTCATTCCGGCCTCTAGGACGGATGTGCTCGAAGCTCGATTTCTTTCTATCCGGTATTCGTAACCAACCTCACCTCGTCATGTCGGCAGGCCCGGTCCGTCAGCAGACTTCCCTGCAAATCAGGGCTCCGCCAACATCAGGAGAGTATAGCAGAATCCAAAATTCCGTCAAGTTGCATTCAAGATTTTTTTATGTCCCGTTCACACATCCCGCTGTGAATTTCACCGCCCCCTGTGGAAATCCACGGAATCTTGCTCTTGCCTTTGCCTCTGTAGCGCCGGCGTCTCGCCGGCTCTTTCTTTTTGCCGTTAAGGTTTAAATGTAGCGCCGACCTGCCCTGACGAAGGAAGGGAGCCTTCTAGCGCGGCATCTTGCCTTTGCTTTTGCTTATGTAGCGGCCACCTTTTAGGTGGGCGCCTTACTCTTGCCTTCGCCTTTGCCTATGTAGCTCGCCCCGGTTCTGCGGGGCGAGGCCTTTGTGTCGCGGATCCTCCGGCGGTACGGTACAGGGTATCTCGCTCTTGCTTTTGCCGTTCCTTTTGTAGCGCCGGCGTCTCGCCGGCTCTCGCGCATTCCCCAGCGCCGTAGGCGCGGCAGAAGTTAGCCCCGCCCGGAAGGGCGGGGGTCGCAGAAATAAGGGCGGCGAGCGCCGTAGGTGCGACACAAACCCGTAAAGCACGATCGTCGCGCCCTCACGGTTCACGAATCACGATTCACGCCAAGATCCAGCCGGCGATTTCGCCCCTCTCTCCCGCGCTTGTCATCCCGAACGTAGTCCCCCGTCCTTGTTTTCCCCTCGCCTTTTGAGGGGCGGGGGACGGAGAGAGGGATCTGCTTTTGCCTTCGCCCGTCATTCTGCCTGATTCCATGAGGGCGTCGGCTCCTCTCGAGCGAGTAGACTTGGTAGCGCTAACGACCAAGGCTCGGAGGAAAGGAGCCGAACCATGTGGATTATAGGTTGTGATTTTCATCCGCGCTACCAACAGATCGCCGCGCTCGATCAAGCGACCGGCGAAATCGTGGAGCGCCGGTTGAGCCATGAAGAAAAAGAAGCAGCAGCGTTCTACGAAGCGTTGCCGCGTGGAGCGCTGGTAGGAATGGAAGCGACGTGTGCCGCGCGCTGGTTCGAGCGGCTACTGGACCGCTGCGGGCACCAGTTGTGGGTGGGCGATTCGGCGCAGATTCGCGCTTTCGCCGTGCGCAAACAGAAGACCGATGCGCGGGATGCCGGGCACCTGCTGCAGTTGCTGGCCACCGCGCAGTTCCCACGCATCTGGGTTCCCGCCCCGGCCGAACGCGACACGCGGCAGTTGCTCCTGCACCGGCACAAGCTGGTGCAATGGCGAACGCAGGTACAGAACCAGTTGCATGCCTTGGCACGGAACGAAGGCGTGCGGCCGCACACCACCTTCTGGACTCGGAAAGGACGGCAGCAACTGGAGTCCCTGTCACTCGATCCCTGGGCGGCCCGGCGCCGACAGGATTTGTTGCGCATGCTGGGTGAGCTCGATCCGCAGATCGAGGAACTGACCCGGCAAGTCGAACAAGAGGCGCAGCGCCGGCCGGAAGCCATCGAGTTGATGCACCAACCCGGCGTGGGCCCGGTTACCAGCCTGGCGTTCCTGCTGACCCTGGGGACGGCCCGGCGTTTTCGCCGGGGCAAACAAGTGGCCAGCTATCTGGGGCTGAATCCGGCCGAATACAGCAGCGGAGACCATCAGCGGCTCGGCCACATCAGCAAGCAAGGCAATCAGATGCTGCGCTGGTTGCTGGTCGAAGCGGCCTGGGTGGCAGCCCGCAAAGACCCGGAACTCGAACGGATGTACAAGCGCTTGGCTTTTCGCCGCGGACGGAAGATCGCCGCGGTGGCCGTGGCCAGAAAGTTGGCCGTGAAGTTGTACTGGCGGTTGCGCCGGATCGAAGAAGCAAGAAAGGCGCAACCGGCTCCGATGCAGGGCCGCTCGGCGTCAGGGCTGGTGAACGCGGTCGGTTCACCGTCTGCCTGATTGGGCACCCTGCCTCCCTCGGAACGGTTCGAGGGAGTTCGCAGCGAATCATGGTCGCAGCAATGACCGAATAGATGGCTGGTGGAGTTCACGCACCGCAGGATTCTGGAGAACGAGCCTTGGTCGGCCGGCGAAAAGATCCTGTCGAAGAAAACCGACGAGCTTCCCTCGTCAATGCATCCGTGTCTCTTGACATCGCCGACGCCATCATAGATGCCCTGACGAAGGAAGGGAGCGGAGCGTCCCGGAGTTTTTTCTCTCCCGGAAATCGTGCCTTTTCGATTTCCGGGCGGGACGCGCAGTCGAAGAATCCCTCTTCCTCTGGAGGTATAATCCCGTGACCATCCCTGCCGCCAATCTGTGCCGTACAGGTCGGGATTGGCGGAGGTTCGCATGGAAACGATCAACCCTGAGCATCACGGTCGAGAATATTCAATGACTGGCATTGGTCTACTTTTGGAATTTTTGGCTGGCAGGTACGGTCTTTCGGTTCTTGCTTGGGCAGGTGCGCTTTTCCTATTTCTTGCATTCGCTAGCTACACGCATCGCTATTTAAGTGCAAAACCGAAGAAGTGGAAGTACGGATTGTATTTTTCAGCGGCCCTATTCTTGGTCTTGATTACCCTTCCCGTAACGGGCGTTAGGTTCCGGCCAGTACCTAGGAAATCTTCACCTCTTGTAGATCAGCATCAGGCTCCCCAAGTAACTCAAGTATCCCCGAATCCTATGCAAACTAGTCCAGCTACATCAACTCCAGCCGTGCAAGCACCTAAGACCAATGCGCCAGAGATACACGGGAAACGCGAACATCCCAAAGCGGCGAAGTCAGCAGCTATGAGGGTACCCGATATTCCTATGCGAGCCGTTCCCGCGCAACCGGAGACTGGACCGCCCCCGGCAGTTATTGTTAGTGGATCGGCTCCGCTTTTGGTAATAGCTGTTGATGGTTCATCTCAAACTACCTATTGCAATATGACGCCGGGTGAGCAGCAAATATATATAACTCTGATTGAGAAATATCATGATGAGCGCCCTAGTGGGATTGGCATAAATCCTTGGGTTAACGAACAGCTCGAAGCTCAAAAGGAGCCTTTCCGCATCCCCGTGTGGCAGCCGGTACCGTCCTTTATGGACAATGTGACTGTCAATGCGTTCGGCTCAACGCAGGTTGTCACAGAAGGAACAGCAATCATAAACAACAGCTCGGTAACAAACGGCAAGGTCGGGATAGAAAATAATGGAGGCTACCTAAACGTAAACGGAACAAACGTGAGTGGTAACGATAAAAATATCGTGAACAATGCTAAGCAGGAGGAAAAGGAACCTGCCGCGGCTAAGCCGCAACCTTAGCGGTGAGCTTCTTGTATTCGAGATTGGGGGCTTGGGCTCCGGTGTTTGGTCTTCAGGGTGCCCTACGCTCGGTTTCTGCGTGCTTTTTGCGTCCGATGCTCTGTATCGGGAAGCGTGGGTTTCTTTTCCGGACGGTTGCTTTCCCGCGTCCGTCGCCTACAGTGGCAGGCGCCTTATTCCTGCTCAGCCCCATAGGGGCGAAAGAAGTTAGCCCAGGCGCGGCAGCCCTGGGTAGCATCAAAAAAAAGTTCGTGTCAGGGCGCGGCTTCAGCCGCGCCGTAAAAGGACGCGCGCAGCGCCTACCGATTGCCGGGCCTTTTGTTTTCCGGCGGCTCGGCCGCCGTCCGGCAACTCCCCGCTTTGCTCCCCCCGCCCTCGGGTTGACCCGGTCCCGGCTTGCCCCGACGCGGGAAGGGAGGCACGCCTTCTTGCCCTGAGCGGACGCGAAGGGTTGTATCCCGATGATTTTTTCCGTGGGCGGCACAATCCGTGGCCGTATTGCCTTCAAAATCAGCTCACTACCGTCCCCTATTATTGTATTGACAAATGAGTACCTATATGCTACAATGGGTTGCTTTTGTTGCGTGCGCTAGGCCCGCTGGGGCGCACTCAACTTTGAAATACCGTACTGCGGGGAGAGGAGATTTCTGTGTCCTTGATGACGCACTGTGAGGCTCGAAAGATCGAGGCAATCGGCTTGCGCGATGCCGTTCAACCTCTGGCGCGTGCAAATTCTAATCGAAACAAGTTGGGAAACAGAAATCGCCGTAGCTCCTTTGATATCAGCAACATAATTTTTTCTAATCGAAACAAAATAGGGGGGGTCGCCAAGACGAAAAGCGAAGAATTGGCGAATGCCCCGGCTGCGCTCCTGTTGACACCACCCAACCCGCCGCCGTATCGTCATTCCTTCTCTCGGGCAAACAACTATGAAGATTCTGGTCATCGGCAGCGGCGGTCGCGAGCACGCCATCGTCTGGAAGCTGCGGCAAAGCCCGGCGGTCCAAAGGCTTTGGTGCGCGCCGGGGAATGGCGGCATCTCGATTGACGCCCAATGCATCCCCCTCGATCTGAAGGACGTCGAAGCCGCCGCCGATCTCGCCTCGGAGCTGGGCGCGGACCTCACCATCGCCGGTCCTGAACTCCCGCTCGTTCTCGGAATCGCCGATGAATTTGCCGCGCGCGGCCTCGCGCTCCTCGGCCCGGCCCGGCAGGCGGCGCAGCTCGAGGGAAGCAAAATCTTCGCCAAGCAATTTATGGAGCGCCACGGCATCCCCACCGCTGCCGTGCGCGGCATCTGCGATTCTCTCGCCGGCGCCCTCGCGGCGCTCGATTCCTCGGATGGGCCCTCGGTCATCAAGGCCGACGGCCTCTGCGCCGGCAAGGGCGTGCTCGTCACGTCTTCGCGCGCTGAAGCCCGCGCTTTTATCGAGCGATTGATGACGACGCCCGCATTCGGCGACGCAGGCAAACGCGTTCTGATCGAAGAAACGCTCGCGGGCCAGGAGCTTTCCTACATCATCCTCACCGATGGTGAAAATTTCATCTCCATGGCCCCGGCGCGCGACCACAAGCGCGCCTTCGATGGCGACCAGGGTCCCAACACGGGCGGCATGGGCGCATATTCCACCGGCGACATTCTTCCCGCTGAGCTCGAAAATAAAATCCTGGATATGATTGTTCGCCCCACGTTTGCCGGCCTGCAAAGCGAAAAAATCCCTTACCGTGGTTTCCTCTACTTCGGGCTGATGCTCACTTCCGACGGCCCGAAGGTGCTCGAATACAATTGCCGCCTGGGCGACCCGGAAACCGAAGCCGTTCTCTTGCGCGCGGACTTCGATTTCGCCGAGGCGTGCGCCGCGGCCGCGCGTGGCGGCCTGGAGGGCTTCCGCGCAAAATGGCTTCCGGGAGCAAGCATCTGCGTGGTGATGGCTTCGGAGGGCTATCCGGCCCATCCCGCCACGGGAAGAAAGATTGCCGGCCTGGACGAAGCCGCCGAAGTGCATGGCAGCGTCGTGCTCCACGCCGGAACGCGGCGCGAGGGAAACGACTACTATACGACGGGCGGGAGAATCCTTGTGGTTAGCGCCAAGGGCGAAAGCGTCGCGGCGGCTTCCCGCATTGCCTACGACGCGATCGCCAAAATTAAAATTGACGGCGCGTTTTACCGCCACGACATCGGCCCCGCTGCCCTTGCGCGGGGCGTAACATTCGCAACTCGACCGAGGTGAACATGGAAACGAAGCAGCCGGTGGCGCTCGTGGGAATCATCATGGGTTCGGATACGGATTATCCGGTGATGAGCGAAGCCGGAAAAACGCTCGAGAAGTTCGGCATCCCCTACGAGATGGAAGTCGTCTCGGCTCACCGCACGCCCGCGCGCGCCCACGAATACGCCGCCACGGCCGTGAGCCGCGGCTTGAAGGTGGTGATCGCGGCCGCGGGAGGGGCGGCGCATCTTGCGGGCGTGATCGCGGCCAGCACCACCCTGCCGGTCATCGGTGTCCCCATGGCCACCAGCACGCTCAGCGGACTCGATGCCCTGCTCTCGACCGTGCAGATGCCGGCGGGAATTCCCGTCGCGGCCATGGCCATCGACAAGGCCGGGGCCGTCAACGCGGCCATTTTTGCCGCCCAAATTCTCGGCGCTTCCGATGCGGAGATCGCCCGCAAGCTCACGGCTCACAAGGAAGAATTGGTCCGCTCGGTCGCGGAAAAAAATGCGCGCTTGAAGGAGCAGCTCGCTCAGAAAAAAAATGCCGCGCATAAATCATGAAGCGCGGAATACAAAACAAGAACGTCGTTCAGGCACAACGTTTCGCCGGGTTACCAGCGGTGACCGGCAGCCCGGTGCGGCCTGCCGGTCCTGTTCTAAAGCTGTGTTTGATAGGCCTCCACGGCCTGTTGAACGTTGAAAAACATCCGCTCGCGCCCGAGAACTTCACCGAGCGACGACTTTTGGATCACCCGCAACGCTTCCGGGTTCAGCGCCGCGAGCCACAAGGAGACGCCTTCTTGCCGCAGCTTCCGCTCGCCGTCCGTGAGCATTTGGAGCGCGGTGTACTCGATGTCGGGAATGGCGCTGCAATCGAAGAGCAACACGCGAGGATTAGCCTCGCGCACGATCGGCCATATTTTGTCGCCGATCCGCTGTGCATTCGCGAAATAGACGCGGCCTTCCGTGCGGAGAATCAGTAGCCCCGGGAAAATCTCGTCGGATTTGTGATCCGGCGAGAGCGGGCGAAATATGTCGGTGCCAGGCTTGCGGCCCAGGACATAGACCCGAGGATGATTGGACTCGTAAAGAAGACCCAGGAGCGACACAGCCACGGCCACGAGAATGCCTCGCAGGGAGCCAAGGAAAACTACACCTGCTAGTGCGACCAGCGCCCATCGGAATTCAGCTTTGCGGATGGCTCTGATCTTGCGAAATTCCACCGGGCTAAGTAGACCCGCTACACTCGTGATGACAACCGCAGCGAGAGCCGCTTGGGGTATCAGCCGAATGAGTGGCGCCAGGAATAGAAGCGTTGCTGCCGCCGCTGCCGCGGTTACCAGTTCTGCCATCTGCGTGCGAGCTCCTGCCTTGCGGTTGACCGCGGTCTGTGAGGCGCCGCCTCCCGCGGGCATGATCCTGAAAAACGCCCCGGCCAGATTGGCGAAACCTAGCGCCCGAAGCTCTTGATCGGGGTTGGGCCGCGCCTCGCCTCGGCCGACGAATGCACGCCCCGAGGCTATGCTTTCGGTAAAGCTCATTAGAGCGATTCCCAGGGCTCCGGGCCACAAGAGCCTTAGAAGGGATAGGTCCGGCACCGCTGGTGATGGAAGCCCTGCCGGGACCGTCCCGACCGTTTCCACTCCCACTTGCTGGAGTCGCAACAGACTGAAACAAGCGATCGCAGCCGCGACCGCAATAAGCACCGCAGGCGCTCGTGGAAACCACTTTTGCACGCCTACCACGATTGCAATCGTAACCAGCGCAAGCAGTAGAGTCGGAACAGACGTCTCGGAAATGTGCTGCCCGATGGACAACAGCTTCCGGAAGAAGTGTTCCCTGCCAATATGTATCCCCAGGAGCTTGGGAATCTGATCCACAAAGATCACAAGTCCAATACCAGCCTTAAATCCAGCCAACACGGGATCAGAGATAAAGTTGGCGATGAATCCCAGCTTGAGGATCGAGGCCACGACCAGGATTGCGCCAACCAGGAGCGCAAGCGTGGACGCCACTCTCAATAGTCCGGCAGCGTCCGCACCGGGAGCCACCTGCGCCAATTCTGCCGCAGTCAAGATCGCAATCGTTGTCGTGGTGCTGACGCTCAGCGGGCGCGACGAACCCAGCACAGCGTAAACCGCCATGGGGACAAGCACGGTGTAAAGTCCCACTTCGACTGGCAGGCCAGCGATCGTGGCGTACGCCATCGCTTGGGGGAGAACCACGGCTGCCGTGGTCAGCCCAGCGATCACGTCCGGCCGCAGCCACTCCCCCCGGTATTCGCGCAGCCAATTCATGCTGATGTTGGTGTCACCGGGCCACTTCTCCTCCACAATTTAGGGCGGCGACGATCCGTTGACGCGAGCGCCTCCGCCCTGCGATGCGACGAGTTACTGCCGAGCCATGGCGATACGAATGGCATCCTCCGCGTTGACGAGGTGATCGAGGCTCACAGCATCCTCGGCGATGGCGAGTTGAACGCCCTTGATGACTCCGTTGAATTCGTTCCCACGGGAACCATAGTCCAGTGAGACAGGAGATCCCGTATCCACGCCCACGTCACAACCTTCGTCGGCAGAGAAGATCATGGCCTGAGTAGCACCAACCTGACCCGTGCCGACCTTCTTACCATCCACGTACAAGGAAACGGTGCCACCCTTGCCAAGGCCACCACCAGCGTAGGCAAACTCCATGCGCACCTGGTGCTGACCCGGAGGCAGCGGATCGGTTGATTCGGCGTAGAAGCGCTGTATGCCGAGAAAGTTGTAACAGTATTTGAGCTTGCCGCTCTTGGCGTAGAGGCTCCATCCGCCGGTGCTGCCGGCTTGGCAGACGATGACGCCCTCAGCCCCTGTTTTGGGTACAACGATCACAGCGGTCACGGAGTGGGACTTGTTCTTGATATTGACGACCGAGTTTTCAGACAGACGCCCCATGCTGCCAAATAGAATTTGGGATTTGCCCTTGATCAGCACCGGCCGCCCCGCCAGATCTGAGTTGAACCGTTCAACTCTCCGGTCATCGAGGGGCAGGACGTTGTAGCGCGCCGCCTCGATCAGCCATAGGCGCTGCAGTTCATGGAGTTTTTCAGGCATCTGCTTGGCCAGGTTGTTCGCCTGGCTCCAGTCTTTGCTGGTGTCGTAGAGTTCCCAGTTGTCGTCGTCGAATGCCGGCATTTTCTCGCCTGGAGTCCACGGCGTGCTGTGTCGCGTGACCGCAGTCCAGCCCTTGTGGTAGATGCCGCGGTTTCCGAACATCTCGAAGTACTGCGTCTCGTGCCGCTCCGCAGCCTTGGCATCGTTGAACGAGTACGCCATGCTGACGCCCTCGAGAGGGTGCTGCTGGACTCCATTTACAAAGGTTGGTTCGGGTAACCCAGCCGCCTCCAGAATTGTGGACGCCACGTCGATCACGTGATGGAACTGGGAACGAATCTCGCCTTTCCCCTTGATTCCCTTTGGCCAGTGCACGATGGTCCCATTGCGCGTGCCGCCCCAGTGCGAGGCCACCTGCTTGGTCCACTGATAGGGTGTATCCAGGGCATGCGCCCAGCCCACCGCATAGTGGTTGTAAGATTCCGGCCCGCCCAGCTTGTCCAATCGTGCCATGAGGAACTCGGGGGTCTCAAGAGCAGCCGCGCCGTTGAAATTTATCCCCTCGTTGTATGTGCCATTCAGCGTGCCCTCTGCGGACGCGCCATTGTCGCCGATGATGTAGTAGATCAGCGTGTCATCGAGCAGATTTAGCCTCTTTATCGAATCCAATAGTCGGCCAACATGGTAGTCGGTGTACTCCATGAATCCGGCGTATACCTCCATCTCGCGGACGAGCACGGGCTTTAGCGCAGCGGGCATCTCATCCCATCCCGGGATTTCTTTGTGCCTCTGGGTAAGCTGGCAGTCTGGGGGGATCACGCCTAGTTTCTTCTGTCGCGCAAAGGTCTCTTCGCGCAGCTTATCCCAACCCTGATCGAACTTGCCTTTGTACTTATCCGCCCACTCCTTGGGGACGTGGTGCGGGGCGTGTGTGGCGCCCGGCGCGAAATAGACGAAGAAGGGCTTATCGGGGATGAGCGCCTTCTGTTGTCCAATCCAGTTGATGGCCTTGTCCGTCATGTCTTCCATCAAGTGATAGCCCTCTTCGGGCGTCTTCTTGACCTCGATCGGTGTGGTGCCTTCATAGAGCGACGGATACCATTGATTTGCCTCGCCACCGATGAACCCATAGAAATATTCGAATCCGCCTCCGCCGGTAGGCCAGGCGTTAAAGGGACCGGCGGGACTCGTCTCCCAAACCGGGACTTCATGACACTTGCCAAACTGCGCCGTCGCGTACCCATTGAGCTTGAGGGTCCGGGCGATTGGCGAGCAGGTGTTCGGCAGGATGGAACTGTAACCCGGCGCCGAGGTCGCAATTTCAGTGATCCCACCCATGCCAACCGTGTGGTGGTTGCGTCCGGTGAGCATGGCCTGCCGCGTCGGCGAGCAGAGCGCGGTGGTATGAAAGCGGTTGAATTTCAGGCCACCCGCAGCCAAGCGCTCCGCTGTCGGCGTGTTACATGGGCCGCCAAAGGCGCTGGAGGAGCCAAAGCCCGCGTCGTCAATCAATATGATCAGGACGTTTGGAGCACCTGCGGGCGGACGCAACTCCCTGATCGGCGGGTACTTGGTGTCCGGGTCCTTCGCATCATAGGTGACCAAGCCTGTGCGAGGCTGATCCGGGATGGGAAGAACAGTACGGTGAATCTTGTCTTGTTCACTCATGGTGTCGCTCCTTTAAGAGATTCAAAGTTGGACGTGCTGACTACTCTTTACTTCTCCTTGCGCACAGATAGTTCAATCCATCCTGGCTATCGGGTGTATTTATAAACGGTCAGGCACTTATCCAGACCACGGACCCACGTCGACTCAGCTCTCAAAGCTTCAGCCTTTCCGGCTTCACCGCCAGCCATTCCGCGGCGGCCTCCAGTTGATCGTATACGCGCACCTCAATCCGGGGAGAATTCAACAGCTTCTCGTACATGCGTGCGACACCGAGCGCGAGCGGATGAACGGCCAGGAAGGCGGATTTGACGCGGATACTGTTTGGGTTAAACCCGCGGCGTCGATCCGCCAGTTTTGAAACGTCCGCAGCGGAGAGATTTATGCTGTCAAGCAAGGTCAGGTCAGCGAAGCGGTCGAAACCGGTTTCAAATTCGACCTCTTTGATCTCGACGAACTCCACGATTTGCAGGGCTCCCGTTGCGTCGAGGGTACCCTTGGGGCGGCAAACCATCAGCGATTCCCTATCGATCATGTACACATCGAACATCCGGCCTCCACCGTCCATTCTCTTATGGCCAATCAACTGGTAAGAACGCGCTTGATTCATCCTCCGCGGATGGGCCAAGTGCTTCGGAAGCAGGCATCTCTTTCCGGACAGCCCGTGCTCCTTGCGAGTCGGCCGTCGCTTTTTGCTCGGGCCGTGATTGCGGCGCCGCGAAGCCCATCAACATGCAGGCGAACGCGACAGCGTAGGAACCCCGCTTGCGCGTGTTCTTCGTGACGCTATCCGTTTGATTTTCGATTTGTCTTGTTATTCCGTCTTTGAATTTCCTCACCTACTTGACTTTCTCCCAGCCGGAATCCGGGTCAAACTGCGTGATTTCGGCAGCGAGGTTCGCGGTATCCGAGCCGAGATCCTTCTGGTACACAAGGCCGTCCTGGTTCACGATGAAGGTCATTACGCCGCTGACATCATATGCGGCAGGGAATGCAATCATCGCGAAGCCGTCGCTCATCTGCCCGTTGACGATGTAGCTTCGGGCGCCGTGATTCGCGGATTTGCCCTCGGCGGTCAGGATGCGGAAGATGTAGCCGTGGAACGGCGTCGGCTGTTCGCCGGTGTGGAGATACCCCTCGGAGGCAGCTTCCGCCGCGAGTTCGCCGAGCGGGCTGAGATTCTCGGGATCATCGGATTCCCAATAGAGGCCATCCTGCTTACCCGGAGTGCTGGCAAATTTCTGGGCGTAGATGCCGGCCGGGTTGCCGTCATGACCGGTGGCCGCGTATTCCTTCTGCGCTTCGACGAAGGCCTGGCAAACCTGAATTGTGCTCAGTTCGTTTCCACCAATGCGCCGGTAAAGAATCTCTTGAGCGCCCGCGGCGGTGTCGAAACGCCATGCTTGACCGTCCTTCACGAGCGGAATAGGGAACGGCCAGTCTTCGTATCCGACGTAGAGAATTCTGCGCGTGGGGCTGACGGGCTTCAACTCCGCGCGCTCAGCGTAGGCCACGAGAAAGACGTCGCGACTCTCCTGATCCGCTACTGGATCTCCCGAGGAGAGCACGTTCTCTGCCTCGGGTCCGAAGATGGCGAGCAGCCCGTCGGTATCGCCCGCCTTGGCGGCGTCCACCGCGGCAACAACGGCATCTTCCGGCGTGGCAAAGGTCTTCTGCTGCCCATTTTGCGCAAACAAGGAAAGCCCGCTGCAAAGGAATGCCGCTATCCCGAACCCGCGCATGATCGAAGTGACATTCATATTCGGTTCTCCTTACTTGCGCGAGGGACGAGTCTGTTTCTGGCTGCTAGAAACGCTGCTTTGGCCGCGTTGGCTGGCGGCGCGCTCCGCGTTTCCGCTCTCGTAGCCCGTGAATGCGCTGGAACCCGTCTGTGCGCGCCCAGCCGCGGGCTTGTTCGAGGGCATCTGCGAGGGAGTCTGGCTGTAGCCGCGCGAGCCGTAATCTTTGGTTCCGGTTGTAGATGGCCGGGTGGCGGCGCGCTGGGGGGTGGTCGCCGGCTGGGTGGCGGGGCGAGCGCCTGAGCCACTCGCGGGCTGCTGAGCCTGGGTCGTGCCTGGACGTGAGCTTGAGGTCTGAGCCGGACGCTGCGCTGGCGCCGAGTTGGGGCGCGTGGCTGGCGTGGTCGAAGCTGGGCGCTGCCCTTGCACCGAGTTGGGGCGCGTTGCCGGCGCTGTCGAGGTTAGAGCTGGGCGCTGTGCTGGCGCCCCGGTGGGTCGCACGGGCGGGGGTGTGATAGGACGCGTGGGCCGGGTCGCGGGTGCCGTGTAGGGCGTTGGACGCGGCGTCGTGCCACCATTGTAGATGTTACGGTTCACATTTACGTTAACGTTTGTCGGCGCGTAGACATACGGCCGCGGACGATACCCGCCATAGGGCATGGGCACAGGCCGAACGTAGGGATAGCGGGCATACGGCGGCACAACCCACGGTTTGCCTACGACAACTACTGTACGCGTGTGCCACCCCACGCCCCATGCGCCCCAACCGTAGGGAGCATAATAACGGTTGCTATTCATCGAAGCGCCGATAGCGACACCCAGACCAAATCCGATCAAAGCCGCTGCCGCGGTGTTGCCTGAATTGCCGGAGGATGAAGTGGAAACGGTCGAGGAAGCAGGAGGCGGCGATGAATATACGGTTTGCGGATTATACTGGGGCACGTAAACCACTTGTGGATTCGCGGGCTGAATCACGATGACCTGCTGCCCACCCTGAGTTTCCGTGAGTACTTCCTGCTGCGGTGTGGTTTGTAGGTTGCCCACGGCCTGCGCCTGCGCGCGCAATTTCTGCACCGAATCCATGACGCCCTTCTGGTCGCTAAGAAATGCCGTGCCGAGTTCGGTGGTCCAGTCGATATTCGTGGCCATCATGTTGATCACATCTGGGAAGAGAGCAAGGGCCACAAAACTGGCGTCAAAGCCTTGCTGGTTGGCGGCGTCCTGGAGATCGGTGCCCTGCAGTTGCTGGTTCTGCTGCAGCCAGGTATTCATCTCCGTCACCTGTTTCGGGCTGGTGGCGCTGGCCAGCACCTGCGCGAGCAGGGCATCGGGATAGAGCGCGATGGGCGCGAGCAGTTGGTCCAGTGGTTTCAGTTCGATGGCCGGCGCCTGGGGCTGGGGCGCCGAGCTGTTGCTCTCTTGTTTGCTCTTACATCCAACAGATCCCAGAAGCATGCAGAAAGTGAGGATTACAATGATGCGATCTCTCTTCATAAGTATTTTCCGCATCCGGATTTCTTGCCGGATGCAAGACGTGCTCCCAAAGGCTTCGCCTCGGCGCAACTGCTCGGCCGCGCCCAGAGCTAAAAAATACGCCGAGGATTTCTAGCTTTTGCGACAGCCTTAGTTCCACCGACCTGAGGCGTTAGTACGAAGCGCTACTGGCCGCCTCCCCATGCAATGACGATTCCACTCTTCAACCGAATGTTGTTCTGACTCGTGTCGTTAAACACGTTGTTGCCGAACCGCGTGTAGAGGTATTCGGCCTGGATGGCGCGGAATGAAATTCTCCTGCTTAGCTTGATGTCAAAACCGCCGCCTACCGTCATGGCGAAAGCGTTCGCGGAGGCGGAGCCGCTACAAGTGGTCTCTGTCCTGACTGATAAGCACGTGTTGCCACTTATGCTGAGACGTGCCCCGCCGAAGTTGACCAGGAAAAACGGGGTGAACTTGCTGCTGTTACGAAATGTAATCCGCGGCCCGAACAGATAAGTGAACACATTCGAACTAACTCCGGAAGGCAGACCAGTTATCTTGCAGCCACCCAAGTCAGCTGCTATGCCGAACATGCTGGTTAGGTTGTAGGCGAACGTGCCCCCAGCACCGATGCAATTTTGGTCTGGGGCCCCCATGCCGGGAACGACGCGGATATACATTATCGCTGGAGCTGTCTCGACCCTTGGAAAATCATCGGCAAATGCTGTACCGCCTGCGAGCAGGAGCAACCCTGCCAGAACGAAATATTTACGCATTTTCATTTCCCCCTAGTTTGGAATCGTCGCAAGCTTTTCCTCGAGAAAGCTTGTCGGTTCATTGCACGGAATGTCGACCGGAAGAAACCCCGCGAACTGTATGAAACGGGGTTTCCTTCCTTGACCTCAAAGACGGCGGCCATGTTATGCATCAGCACGCCGAATGCCGAGCGCGACATCCTATTCCCCGTGCTCGTAAGCGCCGATTGTTCTTTAGTTTACGGATTTTTTCTTGGGCGGGAGGAATGGCGGCAAGGACTTGCCCTGCCCGAGATTTCGGAGTGCCCCCGAGATTTCGGAGTGCGCATAAACAGCACTTTCCACCGTGCCATGACTGAACGTGGTTTCACGAGGACGCTTTGCAAGCTCGCGGATTCCCAGGCGCCGGCCGACTTCCAAACAAATCAGCATGCCAACGAACATGACGGCGGCGAAGAGCAGCGTGGAATCAGGTAAACCAAATGTTGTTCTTCTCCTTGCCGGGATGGTTGCTTGCTTCCCTCCAGCAGTTGAGAGAGACGGCTCCAATAACCTGAGTAGATTTGAGTCAAGCTAGTCCAATAAGGTCGCAGAACCAACGGCGATGTCGTAATATCCAGCAACAACCTTTAGCTTTCCATCCTTCACCAAACTGGAGATCACGGTAGACGCCTCTCGGAGGAGGGCTGCTTGGATCTTTGCATTCGCCTTCGTTGCTGCCTCGAGATTTGAGCCCGCTTGATCTACCGCAGGCTGAATATGCGGAAAGAGCGAGCTGATCTGGCCGGGAACTTCCTTCGCTTGAATCGTTGCCTTCACCGCTCCGCAACCGCCGTGCCCCATCACCAGGATCACCTTTGTGCCTAACACTGCCACTCCATATTCAAGACTGGCGATAATCTCTGGCGTGACAAAATTGCCCGCGACCCGTGTAACAAAGATATGACCGATACTCTGGTCGAAAACCAACTCGACGGGGACGCGGGAATCGGCGCAAGACAGCACCGCCGCGAAAGGTTCCTGCTTTTCTATTGTGTTTTGTTTGAGGATCGCAAGGTCCTGTTCGAACGAGGTGAGACGACCGGACGTGAAACGCCGGTTTCCATCCATCAGTTCTTGGAGCGCGGCGTCGGGAGTAAGCGTGCTCTGCGCTAGAACCGGACGCGGAGTGACGAACTCCATGCCTGCGGCCGTAACCGAACCGGCAAGCGTGGCTCCCAAGGCCATTTGCATGAACCGTCGCCGGGAGGATGCCATGTCCGAGACGCGGGTTTTCTCGCAGCCATGAGCGGAGGAGAGCGGCCCTGGTGGGATCTGCTGAGCGTCGCTCGACGCTGGCATTTTTGAATTATGTATAGTCATCTGCGGTGGTCCTCCGTCGTATATCTCGTTATTTCGCGCTTACCCATGGATAGGATTCTTTCGACTGCCGTCGCATACACGAACATGCACCGACCTAGCATCACCTCGGATGACATGTGATTTGGGCTGAGCGCACGCTTCCCAGCCGGAAGAAAGAGCAAGAGTATCTCCAAACGCAAAGGGGCTGGTGAACCGAGCTAAGGCCCTAGCCAATCAGCGCCTTGCAGGATCCATAGGATGGAGGAGAAAGGCAGTTGGCCGGCAGTCAGCCCGACATTTCGGAGCCCCTCCGAAATGTCGGGCAAGCTCGAAGGGTCCTAGGGGCGCTTTTGATTGCAGGTTCCTCGCAAGTACTCATATCTAAGCTACTTCCGGTCGCAGCTGGTTGAATCTGATTATGGCCCATGTGTTGCTACCTTTTGGGCAGAGGCCCGGTAGCAACCGGTTTCGTACGGGTGAGTAACCGAGCAGCTCAAAGGGTAGAGGTTTGTGGGTAACTATCGCTGGAAATCTATCGATCATGTTGCAGATCGCGGTGTGGCCGCACCCCCGCACGCCGTTGCGAAGCGCCCGGAGGTAAGCCTCGAGCATGACATCTAACCAGCCAGCTCAGGACGCTTGTTCGAGACGCGCCAGCGGTGGGTCGCGTAGCCGTGGCAGGAGTCGGCAATGACCGTTTCTTTGGCGAGGGTTTGTTTCTTTCCGTCCGGACACAGATTCTTGCGGTAATGAAAAAATGAAATGGGGGTTTATCCGATGAAGGTGATGAAATGGATTATGCCGGCGGTACTCGTAGCAGCGTTCTTTGCTCCGAATGCTTTCGCCCAACAGACAAGTGCTGCTGCTCAACCCGCAACAACAGGATCACAAGATACCAATATTCGCGCCTACGTCGAACTTCTGCGCGCCGACGTAAACGCAAAGAAGACGGCGATCTACACGCAAATCATGCAGCTCAATGATGAGCAGGCCGCAAAGTTCTGGCCGATTTACCGCGAATACGATCTGGAGCTTCAGGCGCTGAACGACCAGAAACTCGCGGGAATTCAGCAGTACGCGAAGAACTACGACAGTATGACGGACGAAAAGGCTGACGAGTTGGCGACGCTGGCTCTCGACCTGGAGAGCAAACGCAACGACCTGAAGAGAAAATACTTTGAAAAAATGAGCGATCAACTCGGGGGAATAGTTGCGGCGCGCTGGCTTCAAGTAGAAAACCAGTTGCTCATGGTGATCGATCTCCAGATCGCCTCGTCACTGCCGATCGTGCAGTAATCAGCCGAAGGATCCATGAATGCCCGAAAGGACTGGGAAAATGAAAAAAGGCGCGTCCGTACTTTTGCTGGCAGCACTCGTGATAGTGGCAGGCGTAAGCGCTGACACTTTGCGCTTGCGCTCCGGCCAAACCGTGGAGGGTTCTCTAGTCAGCGCCGATGCAAAACAGATCACGTTTGTTGGGCCGGACGGCCAGCCTAGGGCGTATGCCGTGACCGATGTCCATAGCATCATTTTTACCCCCCCGCCTCCCCCGCCGCCCCCGCCACCTCCCCCAACGCCAACATCCGTCACGGTCCCGGCGGGAACCATCCTCTTGGTCCGCATGCTGGACAGTCTGGATACCAGCAAGACCCCTACGGGACAGATCTTCACGGCGACGCTTGAAACAAATCTTGTGGCAAATGATGTGATAGTGGCGCGGAAGGGCGCCACGGTCCACGGTAAAGTGCTTAAGTCCGAGAACGCGCGCCGGTTGACGGGAAAGTCCGAGCTGCAACTACAACTCACCAGCGTCGTGATCAATGGCACCGCACGCCCGATTATGACCAGCGGCTTCCAGCAAAAAGGCGCGAGTTCGGGAGCGTCAACCGCCAAGAAAACCGCAGCCGGGGCGGGACTAGGAGCCGCCATTGGCGCGATTAGCGGCAATGCCGGCAAGGGTGCGGCCATTGGCGCTGTCTCTGGACTCGGCGTGTCTATGGTTACGAAGGGCCAGCCCATTCGCATTCCCAGCGAAACGCTGCTGGAATTCAGCCTCGCGCAACCGACCACGCTTCCGGTGGTGAAATGAGACAGCCTACATGGTTGCTGGGACAGGAGGGGCTATGAATACTAAAGCAAGCGGGCGCTTGCATCAGCTCCGAGTCACTTTACTGGCGGTCATCATTTTGTTCGCGTGTGGTTCCGCGCTGGCACAGGACGTGACCTACAATTTCGCGCAGGGCACGGACTTCTCCAAGTACAAGACCTACAAGTGGGTCAAGATTGATGGAGCCGAATACCCGGATCAGATCCTGGATCAGCAAATTAAGCAGTCGATCGATTCGCAGCTCTCTGCGAAGGGATTTACCAAAATTGATGGCGATGATGCTGATCTCTACGTCGGCTACCAAGTTTCCATCACCCAGCAGCAGCAGTGGAACGCTTACGGCACGGGCGGCGGCTGGCGTTTCGGTGGCGGGATGGCTACGGCGACGAGCACGACGCTCCAAATCGGAACGCTGGGTTTCGATGCATATGATCCCGCCGCCAAGCAGCTTGTCTGGAGAGGATCTGCGACCAAGACCTTGAATCCGCCCAAGGATCCCAGCAAGAGGCAGAAGAATCTCGACAAGGCTGTGGCCAAGCTGCTTCAGAACTTCCCGCCGCCAATTAAGAAGTAGTTAAGAGGTTATAGGCGAGAGGTTGGTACGAGCTCGCGGAGTAGACACACATCAAAGGATGAGAAAATGACGGAGCAATCGCGAAATAATAAAGTAGAGGCCCAAAGCAGCGCGCCCGACACGACCAACTCCTTGGACCGTACCGTGCTGCCCGTCCCCGAGCCTCAGTATCCGCCGATCACGGAGCTTGACGTGCACAATGCACAAGCCCCGCCGCGGTTCCAAGTAAAGGCACCGAAAGGCGCACCCAACGTGGTGGTCATCCTGCTCGACAACTTCGGCTTCGGCGACCCATCGACGTTCGGAGGGCCTATCCAGATGCCGACGCTGGACCGGCTCGCCAAAACCGGGCTGCGCTACAACAATTTCAAAGTCCCTCCGTTGTGTTCGCCCAGCCGCGTGGCTTGCCTTACCGGCCGCAATAGCCACAGCGCCAACTTCGGCGTGATCTCGGAAATTGCCACCGCTTTCCCGGGGTACACCGCGATGCGTCCGAGCAGCGTCACGATGCTGCCCCAGATCTTGCGGCTCAACGGCTATAGCACGGCCATGTTCGGCAAGTGTCACGAGCTGGGGCCGTGGGAAGCCAGCGATGTCGGACCCTTCGACCGCTGGCCGTTGCATAGCGGGTTTGAGCGGTTCTACGGTTTCATGGCCGGCGAGGCTGACCTCTTTCATCCGGTCATTTACGACAACATGAACAGGGTGGATATGCATCCCGGCCCCGATTACTACGCCAGCACCGACATCACCGACAAGGCCATCGACTGGGTGCGTTCCCAGAAGTCGCTCGCGCCCGACAAGCCATTTTTCGTTTACTACTCGGCTATCGGCACCCACAGCCCTTTCCAGGTGCCCGAGAAGTGGCGTAACAAGTACAAGGGAAAGTTCGACCAGGGCTGGGACCAGGTGCGCAAGGAAACGCTGGCCCGCCAGATCAAGATGGGGGTCGTGCCCCCGGGCACCGACCTCGCACCCAAGCCGCCGGGGATCCAGGAATGGGACAAGTTGACCCCTGACGAGAAAAAGGTCTTTGCCAGGTACATGGAAATCTATGCCGCCTTTGCCGAGGTGACAGATTACGAAATCGGGCGATTCGTCGACTCAATCAAAGACTTAGGAGAAATGGACAATACGCTGATCTTCTACATCACCGGCGACAACGGCACGGTTTTCCAGGGCGGCCTCAACGGCGCCTTTAATGTTCTGTCCGTGTTCAACGGACTGCCGGAACCCCTCGACGTAGCGCTGAAGCACTATGACGAGATTGGCGGGCCGAAATCCCAGATTTTGTATAACAATGGCTGGGCCTTCGCCGGCGCCACGCCCTTTGCTTGGGGCCATCAGGTGGCCTCCTATGGCGGCGTCTGCCAGCCCATCGTGGTCCATTGGCCGAAGGGTATCAAGGAGAACGGCGGCCTGCGTACGCAGTGGTACCACATGATTGACATTGCCCCGACAGTATTGGAGGCAGTTGGGGTGCCCCAGCCAGACGTCGTCTATGGCGTCAAGCAGAAACCCATCGAAGGCGTGAGCATGCTCGACAGCTTTAATAACGCCGAGGCGAAATCGCACCGTACCACGCAATACTTCGAGATGGCAGGCAACCGGGGCATCTACCAGGACGGCTGGTTCGCCACCACGGTGCACCGTCCGCCGTGGGAGGCTAAAGCGCGGGCTACATTTGAAAACGACAAGTGGGAGCTTTACGACGTAGAGAAAGATTTCAGTTGCGCGCATGATCTCGCCGCGACATATCCCGACAAACTTGAGAAGCTGAAGGGACTCTTCCTGGAGGAGGCCGTCAAGTACAACGTGCTGCCGTTGGACGACCGCGCTTGGGAGCGCTTCAACGCCGCTCTGGCGGGCCGTCCGGATCTGATGGAAGGTCGCACCGAGATGACGGTCTATGAAGGAATGAAGGGAATACCCGAGAATGGCTTCATCAACGTCAAGAACCACTCCTTCGTGATCACGGCCGACATCGAAATCCCCAAGGCGGGCGCTGAAGGGGTGGTCATCGCCCAAGGCGGGGAGACGGGCGGCTGGAGCCTCTATGTTAAGGAAGGCGCACCCCGGTTTGCCTGGAACTTTCTCGGCCGCGAGATTTACAAGATTGCCGGCGCCACTCGCCTGCCGGCCGGGCGGGTGACGTTGCGCTTCGAGTTTGCTTACGATGGCGGTCTCGGCGCGGGAGGTAACGGTGTGATCTTCGTCAACGGTGAAAAGGTTGCCGAAGGGCGGATCGGGCATACTCAGCCGTTCGCGTTTGGCGCGGAGACGACGGACGTGGGCGAGAACCTTTATACGGCTGTCAGCGACGACTACAAGGTGGGCGACAACAAGTTCACCGGTAAGATTAACAAAGTGACCATCCAGGTCGGCAAAACCAATCTTAGCCAGGAGGCACAGACGGCCGTCCAAGAAATGCGTGCGAAGAGAGCGATGGCTGGCTAATCGTCGTGCCCTTCCCTCGTTCAAACGAGGGAAGGTGGGGCCACCGATTGCCCGTACACATGGAGTTTGCCTACGCGCGTGGCGGTCCTGGCAAGGGTGGCACGGTGACCCTTTACGTGGATGGCAAAAAGGTTGGCGAAGGCAAGGTGGCCGCCACGGCGGCTGCCAGCCGATGATTCCGTTTTGAATGTTGCTGCCGCGATGAGACGGAAGCTGCACTTCGCTTTCTCCGGTTGACTAAAGGAGTGGACGGACCGTGATAGACCGTGCTGAATTGAACGAGAAATGTGCTCCCGGCATTTTCTTTACTCTAATTTTGCTGGCTACGGCATGGCCCGCTTTTTCGCGGCAGACTGGGGCGAATCCGGAACTTCAGCAGAAGGTAGCGGCTCTCAAGCAGTCGGTGGCACAAAACCAACAAGCCCTGCGCCAGTATACATGGACGGAAACCGTGGACACGATCCTCAAGGGCGAGACGAAGTCCACAAAGCAGTCGCAATGCCAATACGGCCCAGATGGACAGGTGCAGAAGACCCCCATAGGTGGGAGTCCTCCCCCGGCACAGCAGCGCGGCTTAAAGGGCAAGGTCATCGCGAAAAAGACAGGCGAGATGCAGGAGTATATGCAGCGCGTGGCGTCGCTCATCAAGCGCTATGTGCCACCCGACGGCTCCCAGATGCAGGATTCCTTTCAAGCCGGCAAGGCCGCCCTCCAGCCATTGGGAGGTGGAATTGTGACTGTTGTGTTCCACGACTACGCGAAAGCTGGAGACACCGTATCTCTGACGTTCGACGCTACCTCCCAAAAAATCCGCAGCTACAATGTGAATACATATCTGGATGCTCCGAATGATGTGGTCACTTTGAAAGTTGTCTTTGACAACCTCCCCGACGGAACAAATTACGTCGCCCAGTCCGTGCTCAACGCAACCGCCAAGCAGATTCAAATCAGGACTACGAATTCCGGCTACAACAAACTCTAGCCTCGGTCGTATCTGGCGGCATAGCTCGATGGGAAAAGGCCCGGGCTTATGACCAGGCAATCGCAGGAAGTGACCAGAATTCGCCCAGCTACGGCATTTCGGAGTAGCTCCGAAATGTCGGGCAAATTCTTACCCACTAAGATTTGCATATTGCGTAACAGGTGTTTTTTCAGCTGATTAGACTGATCTACGGGATCTGGCAGGTTGGTGCGCGAGATGCAACAGGAATGCCTGGACCAGCGCAAAGAACAGCAGATGCTTCACCGGGGATGGCCCGCTCGGCGCGCAAAAGAGGGGCAATGCCCTCTCGGAGAGTTCGGGAGTAAAGATCGGGGGAAAGAATGAGAATTCGTAAAATATCTTCTTTGGTCCTAACCGTTATGGCGTCCCTTATCACCTTCAGCTTACCCGTGTTCGCTCAGCAAAAAGGCCAATGGGTTCCAGGACAGTTTGGACTCAATGCCGGTGCGATTCCTGCTCCCGGCATCACCTACGCCAACGTGGCGCTCAATTACTCCGCCAGCCAATTGAATGGCGCCAATGGAAACGCCCTTCCATTTATTACGGGCACTTATTCGTTCTGGGTGGATGAGAACATCATCTACTACGTCCCGAACCACAAGTTCCTCGGCGCGTACTTCATGCCCTATATCGCACTAAACTACGCCAATGGTGAACTCGTAGCCAACATAACCGGGACCAATCTCAGCACCGGCGGTGGCGGATCGGGTTTTGCCGACACGTTTGTCCAGCCATTGAACTTGGGTTGGCACTTGAAGCGGGCGGATGTCGTCGTCGGATATGCTTTCACCGCTCCCACGGGCCGATTTACCGCGGGAGCGTCCAACAACGTGGGTTCCGGATATTGGGGCAACGATATAACGAGCGGCACCACGTTTTACATCACCAAGAACAAGGGAACCAGCGCAAACCTGGCGACCGCCTGGGAAATCCACGGGCAAAAGAGCGGCACCAACATCACGCCGGGCCAGACCTTCACCGATGAATGGGGAGTTGGGCAGGTTCTTCCCCTGAAGAAAGACATGAGCATGCTGGCCCAACTCGGCTTCGTTGGGTATGACCAATGGCAGGTTTCGCATAGCAGCGGAACACTCGGCCCCATTCAAGAGAGCGCGATTCCGTTCTACTCCGTGCATGCGATGGGCGTTCAGGCCAATATCATTCTCCCGGCGAAGAATCTGGCGACCTTCTTCAAATACTATGATGAGTACCGTGCTCTGGCTCGTCCTGAGGGCCGCACGTTTGTATTTGGCTTTTCTTATACGTTCAAGATTCCCAAGCCGGCGGCTCCAAAACAGTAGGCGGTGCAGGCGAATACATTGATGCTGACAGCCGCATATCCGTTTGAGCCGATCAAGTTCAAATCGTTTGGGCCACCGTCGGGGACATCGAAGGGGACATCGAAAGAGATAAGTGAAGGCAAAAATCATTCGAGTCCGCCGGGCCGAGCGCGTCTTGCTCGGGATAGGACTAACGCTTCTGGCTGTGTGGGGCGGAGCTTGGATATACAGGATTGTTTCCTCGCGCGCTGCTATCAAGAGGTTTGAGATGGATCAAGCACAAGGGTCCGGAATTCATCCGACACCAGTCATTGACCCCGTTGCGGGTTCCCAAGTTGACTTCGCTCTTTGGTCGCAGAAGCGCGCTCAAGATTATCTTGACAGCATCAAGGAGAAAACAGATCGGCCCCTCGCCATCCTGCGCATTCCCAATATCCACCTCGAGGTCCCTGTGTATAACGACACCGATGATCTAACGCTGAATCGTGGAGCCGGCCGCATTCTTGGAACCGCGCGAGTAGGCGAGGGCGGCAATCTTGGCATTGCGGGCCACCGGGATGGCTTCTTTCGCGGCCTCAAGGATCTCGCGCCGGACGACGAGATTGACCTCGATCGCATCGGCCAGACGGACACCTACGTGGTCGAGAAAATTGAGATTGTGAGTCCGGAAGATGTCTCTGTACTGAAGCCGACGCAAGTTCCCTCACTCACCTTGGTTACTTGTTATCCGTTCTACTACGTGGGGAGCGCGCCACAGCGTTATATCGTCCATGCAACTATGAAAGGTTATGACCGGCCACGTCAGCAAGTGAGTTCAAATCCACAGTAATGGTGATTCACACTTAAGGAGAAAAAGAAATGAACGCAAAGCAACGAATAGCAGGAGCCGTACGAAGACTGGCAGTAGGAGCCGCTTTGCTACTTGCAGTTACCTTCGCCGCAAGCGCGCAAGTGCAGACGCAGACGACAGTGGCGCCCGCAGGGCCCGCAACAAAGACGGTCACCGTCGAACACGGCACTGTCGTCTACGTCTCTGGTAACAACGTCGTCATCAAGCGGGATGATGGAGAGCTGCTGCATTTCAACAATGTTCCGAACAGCGTTACCGTGACTGTGAATGGGCAACAACTCAACGTCCACCAGCTCCAGCCAGGCATGGAGGTCGAAAGACAAACCATTACCACGACTACACCAAGGGTGATCACCACAATTAAAACCGTCACCGGCACCGTTTTTATGATTAAGCCGCCCAACTGGGTTATCTTGAGGCTCGACGACGGTTCGAACCAGCAGTTCAAGATTCCTATGGGCCAGAAATTCAACGTCGGCGGACAGCAGGTCGATGCCTTTGGACTCAGGAAGGGGAACGTGATAAGTGCGCAGCAGGTGACCGAGGAACCGGAAACTGTGATCGCGCGGGAAGTTAAGAGAACGGGAACCATGCCGCCTCCTCCTCCGGCGCCAGACCCGGCTGTCCCGATTCTGGTTGTTGTGATGGTGCCTGTACCGGCGCCAGCCGCCACTCCGGCTCCAGCTCCAGCAGAAGCAGCGCCAACGAGTCTGCCAAAGACCGGAAGCGATTTCCCGCTGATTGGTTTGCTCGGAGCTCTTTCAATCGCTCTAGGCCTGGGGTTGATGGTGATACGAACGCGCAGGGCTTAGCCCGCAGGATGCGCAGAGCCAGACCGGTCGTGGTGTTCCAGTTCCACGACCGGTCGACAGGTGGAATACCAGAGGCGGATTCATGATTTCGAATTCGGGAGAAGATCCGTCACGGGCTTCACCGGGATTGTGGTTATGAAAGGAGTGCGTGAATCGCGCTCACATTCATTGAGAACACTTTGGGGAACACATCGTCTAAGAAATTTTATCCCCAGGCTGACGGCGACGATGTCGTCCACCGGACCGATAACCGGGATGTAGTTTGGAATAAGCTGGATTGGACTCGCTACATAGAGGACTGAACATCCGACTACCAGCTTTGCATACCATGGCACCTGCGGGTGCCTCAAAGCTCGTCGGATAATCCGCAACTCCTTAACAAATCTTCTGACTGACGTCTGCAGCTTGCCGACCAAGTGAGGCTTTGTTCGTTCCCAGCGAGTTTCTAGACAGACTTCCCTTTCTCTCAGAGCCAATTCGATCATGTGCGTGCCGTCCGAACGATGCACCGAAAGCCGATGTGGCTCATTCCCGTATCGATCATTTGTGGCTGGCGTGCCGCAGGGCGGTAACGCAGACAGTAGTTGGGAGCGCATAAGTGCGAGCCACCCTTGACGACCTTGCGCGGGATGCGGAACTGCGGCTGCCGCGGGTCGTAACTCTTCTCAGGCGAACCGATGCGCGGGTTGACTGCCGGGCCGCAGCATGATTTAACGACTTCGTCCGCGTGGCGGTGGACATACCAGTCTGAAGTCCATTCCCACACATTTCCCGCCATATCGAATAGTCCGTAGCCGTTGGGCGGGAAGGAGCCCACCGGAGAAGTTCCCTCGAAGCCGTCGAGCAGCATGTTTTGCCAGGGAAACTCGCCCTGCCAGCTGTTGGCCAGCACCTTCCCATCGGGGGAATGCTCATCGCCCCAGGTGAACTTCTTTCCGTCCAGGCCGCCGCGTGCGGCTCGCTCCCACTCCGCTTCGGTCGGCAACTCTTTGCCTGCCCACCGCGCGTATGCTTCGGCATCCTCGTAGGCGATGTGGACGACCGGGTGCTGCTCGATTCCTTCCATCGAACTGTGCGGTCCCAACGGGTGTCTCCAACTCGTTCCGGGCACCCAAGTCCACCAATTGGTGTAATCCTTCAGGTCAACCGAGCCCCGTGTCTTCTTGAAGACCAATGCACCCGGAACCAGATTTTCGGGCGGTGCCCCGGGGAAATCGGCGGGATTCAGTGGGCGCTCGGCCAAGGTCAAGTAGCCGGTCGCCTCCACGAAACGCGCGAACTGCTCGTTCGTTACGATGTACTGATCCATCCAGAAACCATCGACGCTCACTTCGTGTACGGGGCGCTCCTCGGGGTAGAAATCTTCCGAACCCATGCGGAAACTCCCGCCCGGAATCCAAAGCATATTGGGATGCGGCGCGCTACTCACCAGCTTGGATTGGCCTTGAGACATCGTCTGTTTAGATGTTTGAGCCACGTTGAGGCTCCAGGCGTTTGACATAACAACAAGCCCGCGCACTCTCTAGCCAGCCGCAACGGCGCGCGACGCGTCGAACACAATCTGGTCGTACCGCCAAAGTTGCTCAAAGAATTGCAACGCGCGACGGTCTTCCTTCCCATTATTCCGAACAATTTCACCAAGCGTTCGCGTCCCATCAATCTCGCTGAGAAGGCTGTTCTGTGCTGCATTGATGGGAAGAACCAGGTCGGGATGCTTGTGTGCTCGATTCAGCAAAACAGCCACGCTGCCCGGGGGAACTCGATCTCGAACACATACGGTCCACGGCAACCGAATGGGAACGTAGTTGCGCCATCGCTCACCCTTGAAGTGAATGGGCTGACTCTCCTTCGTGCGATCGCTCCGAAAGGCAACAAAGCTGTGTTGAGTAATTGTCCCCCGAAACAATTCGACTGCTGCATATTGGACGGGTTCAGGAAGCGCGCTTAGCCGTTCGGCGTGGGGTGTTTTTGCCAAGACACCACATTGTGGCATATAAGGAGCCTGCTCAAACCACCGTCCAAAAGACATCCCAGCGCGATTGAGCCACTCATATATCTGCGGCACGGTATAGGCGCGGTCTTGGGGATGGAGCAAGGCATCGGCAAGCGCATCGGGATGCTGGAAATCCCTGCCCACATGCAATAGATGGGTCAGCGGATGATCTTCTGGCAAGCCATTGAGTGCTGTTGCGAGATCCTGGAGTCTCTTGATTCGAGGGAGTGATACCCAGCATACGGCAATAGGCCTGCATCATGTAAATCCCAGTTCTACCGTAGCTGGCGTAAACCATGATCTGCATTGCCCCTTCAGGCTTGAGGACATTACGGAGGGATTGCAGGCCGAGGTCAGGGTCTGCAAGGTGATGCAGCACTCCCGTGCAGACGATTTGGTCGAAGGTCTGTCTCAACTCCCGAACATCCAAGATTGAGAGCTGATGGAGTTCAAGGTTGTCTAATCCATATTTTTGCTGAAGCTTGCGCGTATGATCGAGGCTCGTCTCGCTGATGTCGATTGCCGTGATTCGGGCATCGGGCTCGCGAAGCGCATACTTCGCGGCCTGCGACGTGCCGCAGCCGGCGACCAGGATCTCCTGGTTTGCACGAGGCCGCTCGGTCGGCCACATCCGGTGGAACAAAGCTCGGCGACGGTCCGGGTTGCTGTACAGTTCGCGGTGTTCGTCCAAGCTGGCGAGCGGCGCCGGGTACGGCATCCTCTCGTAGAAATCGCGGACCTCCTTCGAAACGGGAATCTGTCGCTCCCCGAGTTGCTCTTCCGAGTTCACTTCGACTCTCACTCAGTAGCCGCCTTGCACAAAAAGCTGCGGGCGCAATTGAGAATGGAGATGGCGCCCGTCAGGTTTCGCCATCACGTGGGCGACCCTATTATTTCACCCCGCCGCCCGAGCCTACCTCGAGCGCCTTCCTGTGAGCCTCGAGCTTCTCCATCACATTTCCGACAGTAAAACTATCGGGCCGCTGCCTCGGCGGGAACTCCATCATGGTCTGCATATACTGCGCGACGAGCGCGCCTGCCGGCACCAGCAGAAAGGCGCGATCCGCACGCCATTTCGAGTAGTAAAAGTCGGCGGAGACCTCCGCCTCCTCGAAGGGGTCGCTCCGCAGGTTGACGAGCATCGGGACTCTCAGGGGCACGAAGGGCTCCTGCCATACACCGAATCCTTCCGCGCGTTGCTCCAAGAAATGGACCTTCCAGTGGCCGTAGCGGATAGCCATCAGGTCACCGTCGTCACTCCAGTAGAGGAAGCCTGGTCGTGGATTCTCCTTCACCTCGCCCTTCCAATACGGGAGCAGGTTAAGTCCGTCGAGATAGACTTTGAAGGTCTTCTTCCCGACCGTGTGGCCCTGCTTGAGCTTCGCTGCAATGTCCGGCTCCCCGGCCGCGGCTAGGAGCGTGGGCAGCATGTCCTGATGCGAGAAGACGTCGTTGCTGACGGTGCCCGGCTTGATCACGCCCGGCCAGCGGATCATGCAGGGTACGCGCCAGCCGCCCTCCCAGTTTGTGTCTTTCTCGCCTCGAAATGGCGTGGTCCCGCCGTCAGGCCAGCTCATTTCCTCCGCTCCGTTGTCGGTGGCGTACATCACGATCGTGTTATCGACAATGCCCAGATCGTCGAGTTTCTTCAGGAGCGCCCCGACATGGCCGTCGTGCTCCACCATCCCATCGGGATACACGCCGAGACCTGTGACACCCTGCGACTCCTTCTTGAGGTGCGTAAAGATGTGCATCCGGGTGGAATTCCACCAGCAGAAGAACGGCTTGCCGTCCTTCACCGCCTTGTCGATGAACTTCAGGCTCCCGTCGAGGAACTCGCCGTCCACTGTCTCCATGCGCTTCGTGTTCAACGGGCCGGTGTCTTCGATCCTCTGCGTGCCGTCCGGATTCGCCCAGCAATGCAATACGCCGCGCGGCCCAAATTTCTTCTTGAAGTCGGGGTTCTTCGGATAGTCCTCGCATTCCGGTTCTTGCTCCGCGTTCAGGTGATAGAGATTGCCGAAGAACTCATCGAAGCCGTGCACGGTTGGCAGGAACTCATCGCGGTCACCAAGATGGTTTTTCCCAAACTGGCCGCAGACGTATCCCTGCGGTTTGAGCAGCTCGGCGATGGTTGGGTCCTCCGGCTGGAGACCGAGTTTCGCTCCGGGAAGTCCGACCTTGGTGAGCCCCGTGCGGATTGGTGACTGCCCCGTGATGAACGCGGCCCGGCCGGCGGTGCAGCTTTGCTGGCCGTACCAGTCCGTGAACATCGCGCCTTCCTTCGCCAGGCGATCTATATTCGGAGTGCGATACCCCATGATGCCGTGATTGTAGGCGCTGATGTTGAACCACCCGATGTCATCGCCCCAGATAATCAAGATATTCGGTTGCTTTGAAGCCATGGTTTGTTCCTTCTTTTTGCTTGATTTTTGTGGTGCAGTTGCCAGTTCTTGCCGAAGAAAAACGTATTTGAAGCCGAAATGTGAGATCGAATTGTCATTTGGATGCTCCGTGCGCACCGCCGGACGATGCCCGGGATGGGAGGTCGGAGTGCGCAGTATTGACTCGTCCATCTTGCGGCGCGGCCGCAGCGGGGCTCACACCACTGAACTGCGAACGCGGCGCCCGGTCGCCATGGCAGAAGCGGAACTTCTTGCCGCTTCCGCATGGACAAGGCTGATAGGGCCCGCGCCTTGCGTCCTCTGCAGCAGTCATCGCCATCACGTCGGAGGGCGGCCGATTTCGCTGCAACAGATGGACCATCGTCTGCATCGCCGGCATCGTGTGAGTGAAGAAGAGCTCCAGGCCCGCACAGAGATAGTTCTGGCCCGGCTCGCCGTCGCGCGAAACCGCGAACCGGTCCTTTGGGCATCCGCCGTTACATAGCGGCTTAACCGGGCAACGCTGGCACTGCGCGGTTAGCGAATCACGCTTGTCGTCCCCGAATTTGCGCTGTCGGGCCGAGGACATGAGCTCCAGCATGTGCGTCTGGTGGATGTTGCCCAGCAAATATTTCGGCTCGACGAAATGATCGCAGGAGTAGAGATCACCGTTGTATTCCAGCGCCGGGCCGTAGCCGCAGGTCGGGGCGTGGATGCACAAAAGATGGCGGCCGAAATAGGCTTCGAGCGTCACGTCGAACATCTGGACGTAAACCTGGCCCACGTCGTGGCGCACCCACTCCTCGAAAATATCTACGAGGAAGCGGCCGTATTGTTCGCCCCCGACAGAGCGGCTTGTTACCAGGTTGCCAGCCTGCGTGTAGAGCAGGCGCTTGCGGCCGGGCTGCTCGCTCCAACCCATGTTGGCGATCTGGATTGTCTCTTCGCTGGCGCGCTCGACGATCGGGATGAACTGCACCCACTTTGCGCCCAAATCGTCGCGAAAGAAGCGATAGACCGTGCGGCCGTATTTCTCGTTGGCGGCGTTGACTGTGCACAAAATGTTGAATTCGACTCCGTGCTGGCGCAGGAGCCGCCAGCCCTTCATCACCTTGTCGAAGGTGCCCTGTTTGCTGCGGTCGAGCCGGTAGGTGTCGTGGAGCTCGCGCGGACCGTCAACGCTCAGACCCACCAGAAAATTGTGTTCCTTGAAGAAGGCGCACCAGTCGTCATCGAGAAGGATGCCGTTGGTCTGAAAGGTGTGTTGCACCACCTGGCTGGGCTGGCGGTGCTTTTCGACAAGCTCGACGGAGCGCCTGAAGAAGTCGAGCTTCATCAGCGTCGGTTCGCCGCCCTGCCACGCCACTGTTACTGTGGGCGTGCGGTGCGATTCCAGAAGCTGGCGGATATAGGTCTCGAGCGTGTCTTCGGACATCCGGTGCTTTTCGTTCGGATACAGCGCGTCCTTGGACAGGAAAAAGCAATACGTACAATCGATATTGCAGGTGGACCCGCTCGGCTTCGCCAGCAAGTGGAAGCAAGGCGGGGCGTGGGCCGGTAGAGTAGCGTCCGTCATCAGAGCCATTTTTGTACCTTACTCATGTTGTGACCGCAGCTGCGCTGCTCCGGAACACCACTCGATTCCCTAACAGCATGACTTGGGCCAAACCCAGACCGCTGAGAGGGAGACGATAAGGCCTTACTTACCAGCGGCTTCCCTAGCAGTTGCCCACATACCAAAGCATAGGGATATCAAGGGATGGCCCGACATTTCGGAGTGACTCCGAAATATCCGAGTTGTGCTGGACGAAGACACCCTGGAAACGCACCGGACGGATTTGTGGTTTCGGCGAGGACGCAGCAAGGCCCATGAGTACCAGCCGCGATCCCGGTCGCACACAGGCTCATTGTTGGCCGCATGTGCCGCCCCTCAAGACAAGAAACGCGCATCTCACAAATGTGTCACTGCCGCTTGATCACCGTAATCAGCGCGAGAATGCCCACGATGAAAATCAGCAAGGCGACCGCCGTTGCAAGCGATCTCGGCACCTGTCCTCCCGCCTTGCGTAACTGTCGAAGCTCCAACCAGTGCTGCACAGCAGCGCCTGCCAGAACAAACAGGCCCGTGCCGATCATGAATAGAGCGAACCGCCGTGGTCCCATGACGCCCTGTGAGACTGGATTCGGACCTCGAAAGTAATCAAAGAACTTATAGATGCTAAATCCAAAGGAGATCAGGGACACGGATGTTCTGATCCACGCCATCATGGTTCGCTCATGAGCCAGTCGCGTGCGATCTAAAGCGAGTTCGTTCGTGGACAGCAACGGTGAGTCTCCGTGCGCGGCGACTGGGGACTTGACATCCATTAGTGTCTAGCCTCCTGTTTTTTGTTCCTTAGCTGTATTGCGCGAAAGCCGGGCGATTCGATTGACAGGCCCTCGGACCAGCAGGTAGGGCACGATGGCCAGAATCACCGCGACCAGCACGGCCTCGCCGGGATAGACCCACCGCCGGACAATGAACTGGTAGACTGCGTCGAGCACGAAGGCGAGGATGAACAACCTTCCCACCGATTTCCAACCGTCCTGCAGCATCGCCCGTCGTTCTCCCGCGTCCGTGAACAGCGCCCAGAAATAGGGAGGCTTGCCTTCCCGGGCGTCCTTCAGCCCGCTGCGGATCGCCAAGAAGAGCGCCATTGCTGGTTGCAAGACGAGTCGGAACTTCATCGGCCCGGAAATTCGCAGGCCCAGGTTCTCCCAGATTCTCGCAAGAAGATGCTCCATATCCGTCTTTACTCCTCCCCTGTCCTCAATCAGAGCTTGGACCAGTCGCCGGCTGCCATGGCCAGCGGCCCTCCATTTCCACCACTAGAGACCAGCTCAAAAAGGTACGGACCAAGACGACTGCGCCCAGGATTCCGAGATTCAGCAGCGTAGGTGCCACGGCCACCGTGCGGATCACATCCGCTGCAACGAGAAACTCCAGCCCGAGTGACAGTGCTCTGCCCAAAAAGATCTTATACCTCTGGTAGGGGTTGGGGGCGTGCCGGCCGGTATGCACGAGAAAGCGGATGGACGCCCAAAGAAATGAGCCCACGATGAGCGCCACAGCCATCGCTTCTATGCACGAGGCCCCCAGCTCAACCCACCTGTGAAAGTTTTCCATCGTTTCCGTGCCCTTCCATTTCACCTTGTCAGAAGACAACTCGATTTGTCGGGGGTGAATGTTTGACTCAACATCACGACCAGGCCTCCGAATCGGAAATTACGCGAAGAACTCTGGACCGCAGCTTACGGCGCGCCTATCTGACCGCGCCGGCCATACGCGCTCACATCTTCTGGTAATTGGTGTTCAACATTTCAACTGTCAGTTGTTTGCTCACACCGTTCACCAGCATGCTCGACACATGATTTGGCCCGTCCGGCAACTGGCCGTACTGCGCGGAGATAGTGACCGCATCCTTCGGATCATCCAAGTATGACGAAATCTGGAGGCTCTGGATGGCCTGCTGCTCCTTGTTGAAAAAGATTGTGACCGAGTCGCCCTGCTTCAGATAGCCCTGAATCACTATCTTTACCTCGTTAGGAGTGCCGCCGGAGCCGAGCAGGATGCTGCCCTGCTCGTAGAGCTGCTGCAACTTTCCAGGATCAGGCTGCGCATAACTCTGCGCCAGGTCTGCGACCTGCTTCCCGTAATTTTCGTAATCCTCCTTGATCCTGTGCTTGATGCCGTGCTTCCGGCCCCCGGATTGCTGGTCGGGATCCAGATTCGTCTTCTGCGGTTGGCCATCTGGCCCTATCTGCACCTGGAAGAGTTCCTGCTTCTTCACTTCGCCCTTTACACTCACCGTCTGTTGTTCCTGCCAGGTGTACTGGGCAAGAACCTGTTTGTTCAGCGACATCGCTTGCTTGATCTGAGCCACGCGCTCTTGGAGTTCAGAATTCTGAGACATGGCCTGGGGCGCCACGAATGTAAACAACGCGACCAAGACGCCGAGCGAGGATGCGATCACCGCAATGTTTCTCAGGAATGAACCTATCTTCTTCATGTGAATCTCCCTCTTTCTAATTGGAAATCCAGACTGCTACTTCCCTTACGAGTGAAGGTGCCCAGGTCCGAAGAACTCCTGGGCGCCGTCACGCTATTCCCGATTTCGAGTCCACAATGCCGCAATCACCGGCGGCCTTGAAACTCCATCACCTGCGGCCTCCGCCGCCCCCGCCCCAGCCGCCGGAAGACCTTTGCTGCTGGTAGCGCTGGCTGGATTGTTCGCCCCTCGCCCTGTCTTGTGCCTGCTGATTCAAGCTCGACATATCGTTACCGCCTTGGGGGTGCTGGTAAGCAGATGTGGAAGACTGAGGGTGCTGGGCATAAGACGAATTGGAATATGTGGAGGATGTAGGGTGTTGGGCGGAAGACGTATTGGAATAGGTGGACGAAGCGTGTTGCTGTGACGTGTTCACAGAACTCCAGCTTCCGTTGCTGTCATACTTTTGCCAACCGCTGCCTGTATTTTTATAGACATTGCCATCCGCGCCGGCGTACATGTCACCGTTCGCCGACTTGCCGACAGCCGCGCCGTTTCCATAAGCGCCGGTCGCGCCGTAAGCCTTTCCACCTGCAGACGTCTGGACGGACCCTGCTGTCCCCTGAGCAGTCGAATAATGCTCGGAATAGGCGCTTTCGCCGTTCTTGGAAACTGCCGCGGTGCTACCCCATGAGCTATACGCATTAGAGCCTTGACGGGTGGCGGCGCCTGCACCGGTGTAAGGATTGTAGGCTCCTCCGGCGGCTGCGCTTCCATAGGCGTTCGAGGCAGATGCCCCACGAGCGTAAGTTCCTGTGTACGGGTTGTAGGCCGCGCCGGCGGCCGCGCTTCCATACGCATTCGAAGCAGATGCCCCACGTGCGTAAGTTCCCGTGTACGGGTTGTACCCAGCGCTTCGAGTGGCCGATCCATAGGGGCCGTAGGCAGTCTGCGAAACGCCGTACGCTCCCGTGGTGGACTGATAGTAGGAGGTATAGCCGTAGGTGTGTGGATAGCCGTAGTAGGCCGGGTAGCCGTAGGCTGGGTGGTAGACGTATGGCGGATAGTAGTAACCCGTGCCACCCGCGACAACCGCCCCCACAGCGGCGCCTAAAACGAAGGCTCCCATGTAGCCGCCTGTATAGCTGGCTTCAACAGTGCCATCGGGAGCCGCCGTTTGCGTAACATAAGTGACGTTGTAGACGGGAGAGCTGGGCGGAATCGTGTAGATTGCTTGTGGAATAGAAAGCGCGGTTTGCCAGGGTCCTTGCGGGCTCGCCGATACAAACCAGATCCCCTGGAGACACAGATAGTAGAGATCGCCGACCTGGATTACCTTTTGCGCCGTGTTCGTGGCGTAGGACATGGAGGTCCCCGAGATGGGAACGAATTGTGGGGGGCCGGCGTAGGTCACGTTTGCCTGCGCCGCAGCCTTGGCAGGGTCCACCGTAATTCGCGTGGGCACTCGGGCAATCATTACAGCGTCTTCGGCTTCTTCCGTGCCGGGAACGGAGGGAAGCACTTGCGCGGCGGGACTGTCGTGTGGGATCTGAGCAAAATCCGCGGGAAGATTGGGCGTCGCAAAGGTCCAGGGCCCTTTCAAACTGCTGGAGGTGAACCAGCGGCCGGCAGTCAGGTAATAATACTGGCTTGTGGGGGTGTAAACGAAAACGTAGCTTTCCGTGTTCGTCGCGTATTTCAGGTGTGTTCCCGGGATCGCCGAATAGACCGGGCGCCCATCGAAGAGAATCACAACTGCTGGCACAGTGCTATAGAAGACTGCGGGGACGATGGAGCCAGCGCCGGCGGGTGGCGGCGGGATGAATTGCTTGAGGCTCGCCCACTGCTGGTCATTCAACAGCTTGTTCATGTCCTTGGGGAGCTGCATCGCGGGCGACCACGGACCCTGCAGACTGAATGACGTGAGCCATCGGTTGCCGGCCAATACGTAGTAGGTGGATTTGTCGTAGAGGAACAAAGCCCACTCCGTGTTGACCACGTACTGCAATTTGGTATCCGGGATATCAGCCAGCACCGGCTGCCCTTCCACACTTAAAAGAATCGCCGGTTCGTAACTGACAAAGGTTTGCGGCGGATCGTTGTTCAATTGCACGCCGGGAGGGGGCGCCGACGGCTTGGGGACACAAGCCACCAGGCGCTGCATGGAGATCCACGTCGTCTGCGGCACGAAGGTTCGAACCAAATAGTCCATATTTGCGGCATCGGCGGGACTGAGGGAAGGGAAATGCGCGTATTTGACTTGGATGTTGGAGATCAGCACCATTTGTGTCTCGGCGTTGACGCTTGTCACGCCGCTCAGGGATGCCGCACCCACGACGGTTTTGCCGCCTGTCGGCGTGATCGAAAAAGCCTCGTGCCAATCGAGTTGTTCAAAGTTGCTCCAATTGTCCACCTGCGGTTGGTAATAAACCAATGTGCCCTGAGGATTCGTTTTTTGGCGCGGCCAACCGGGATCCTGCGCCCATGTGCATGAACACGCTGCAAGGATTAGTACCAGAACTCCGAAACAGATCTTTGTGGATCGCATGGCGAACTCCTTTTCTCGCTCTCTCCTAGTTCAAGCATTCATCCCGTTTGGCCCACAGGATCATTTCGAGATTCATTTCTTCTCCAGGGAGAAGTAAAGATGGAGAGCCAGGCCGACCGCATTCACTTGCTGGTTCGGTTTCTTGCCCGTGTTGTTCTGGTGCTGATAGTAGGAGTTGAATTCAAAGTGTTTGCCTACGGGGAACAAGCAACCCGCATTGAGATATGTGCTGCTCCATTTGTGGTACTGACTCTCGTAATAGGGTTCGACATTGACATACGGAATAAGGTGATACGAGTGGATCGAAAAAGTTCGTTCGACCATAAATCTGTTCCGATAGCGCCAGGTGAAACTGCCTTTTTTCCAGTCGAGATCCGCGCGGTTGCGGTCCGACATGAGAAATCCGGCCTTCAGCGGAAAGTTCGAGGTCGCCATCGCCAGCATGCGATTTTCGGGGGGAGCATTCGGCGCGGTGATGTAGCGAAATCCGGTCTCCAGAACCAACGCCCTTGACTTCGAATCGTCCAGATCGAAAGCCGTCACGTTTTTGAGCCTGATCAACGGTTTCAGATAGAGTTGGATGCTTGGACCGATCGCCGATTGGGTCGAGTCACCGCCCTCTCGATCGTCTTTGGCCTCGAAATATGCTCGAAAAGTGGAATTCAATGTGAGATGGGCATCAACTTCCGGCAGAAATTGGACGTCTTGCGCGCGAGCGGGCAGCCAAGTGAAACAAATGAACAATGTGATTCTCCAGAATGTCTTGTGACCTCGCGTCATCACGCATACCTTTCGCCTGCGCCAAGACGAGAGGCGGCCGCCCGTGGGGTTACGCTTCGCGAACGCTTTGAATGAAGTCCATGCCGCGCGTCTGGGAAACGTCGTGAAACTCGATCGTCGGTGGTTCGGCGCCTATCTCCATCAAAAAAAGCAGCCTCTTGTATACTTCCGAGCGCACATGCCGCGCCAAGTCGTCTTCCGTCCTCCAGGAAGCTTCCAGTTGAAATGCGTTTGGGTTTGTCGTGTCCTGAAATACCCGGCAATCGACACAGCCCTCCTCTGACTGCATGGGCCCTATCAGAGAGCGAAGCCCCCGTCCCAGTTCTTCTTGTTTACGCGATGACGCTACGACGCCTACGCTTTCAATGATCAAATATTCCTCTTCGAAACCGCAGCCCGACAGTCTATTGGATGGAGTCGTTGAAACCTTTCTTTCCGAGCATGTAGAAGTGGCTGCGTCGCCAGTCTCATTGGATCCATGCAAGCAGCATTCCACAACGACCCCAGCGAACACGCGATGCAAGTGTATTGTTTACTACGAGAAGATAAGGGGGATTAGACGGCGATTCGGGACTAGCAAGCCGAGGGACATCCGAAATGTCGGAGAAACCATGACATTTCGGAGGCGCTACTCTCTTACGATTCCCAGTTTCTTCATTCGAGATTCCAGCGTCGTGGCTTTCATGCACAGTATTTCCGCCGCGCCACCCTCGCCCCGTACCCGCCACTCGGTACGTTCGAGTACCCGAAGAATATGATTCTTCTCCACTTCCTTCAGCGTGCCTCCGCCCTCAAGAGCGGCTATGCGGATTGCTTCCGGCAATTCAGCCTCAAACACAGGCCCGGGATTGGTGATCAGATGACGTTCGATCACATTCCGGAGCTCCCGCACATTACCGGGCCAAGCGTAGCCCTGAAACGAACTCATCGTCGCTGCTCGTACGGACTCTATTTCCCGGCCCATTCGGCCGCCCAGTTCTCGCAGGAAGTGCCACGTTAGCATCGGTATGTCTTCCCGGCGCTCGCGCAGCGGAGGGATCCGAATGGGAAACACGTTGAGGCGATAGTACAAGTCCTCGCGAAACTTGCCCTCCTTCACCGCTGCCTCCAAATCGCGGCTCGTGGCGGCAATCAAACGCACGTTCACATGAATCGTCCTTGAGCTCCCAAGCCTTTCAAACTCACCCTCCTGGAGGACCCGCAATAACTTTGCCTGTAGCTCGAGCGGCAGCTCTCCGATCTCATCCAGAAAGATCGTGGATTCATGAGCTAACTCGAAACGTCCGACCTCGCGGGAGAGCGCCCCCGTATAGGCCCCCTTTTCCCTGCCAAATAGTTCGTTTTCGACCAGCGTTGCCGGTAGAGCCGCACAGTTGACTTTTACCATCAGCCGGTCTTTGCGCTTGCTGTTTCGATGTATGGCCCTGGCGATAAGCTCCTTGCCCGTCCCCGTCTCTCCCAGTAGGAGCACAGCCGAGTTGGTGGAGGCCACCTGCTCCGCTTTCATCAGTACCCGCCGGATCGTATCGCTTTGTCCCACAACCTCCTCGTGGTTCCGTTCGACCACGATTTCCTTTTGCAGGTAAGCGTTTTCATGCTCCAGTTGCTCTTTCAATTTCTTGATTCGTTGATTTGCCTCCAGCAAATGTTCGTTGGCGTCAATCAGTGCTCGCTCTGATTGCTTCCGGTCCGTAATATCGATGCACGATCCGACGTAGCCACGAAAGCTGCCGTCGGCCCCAAACATCGGTACGCCGCGGTCGACAATCCAGCGATACTCTCCGTCGAACCGTCGCAGGTGATACTCCATCTCGAACTCCACCCGCGCGTCAAACGCCGCCGAGTAGATTTTCAGGCAACGATTCAGGTCGTCAGGATGCACCCCCGATGCCCATCCCTCCCCCAACTCTGCCTCCAATGTGCGGCCTGTGAAAGCCAGCCAACCCTGATTGAAGAAATTGCACTGTTTGTCCGTGCCGGACATCCAGATCAACACCGGAGCTGAGTTTGCAACCGTGCGAAAGAGTTGTTCACTGTTGCGTACCGCTTCCATGGCCTGTATGCGGTCCGTGATATCCGTGATAGCGACTAGGACCATGCTACCTTCATCGGTCTGAATTGGGTTCAATCCTGTTTCAACCCGGAATTCGGTACCGTCCTTACGCAGACCATAGAGATCACGACCGTCGCCCATAGGCCTGGAGGTTGGGTGCGCGGCGAATTGGGCGCGGTGCAAAGGGTGACCTTCCTGAAGGCGTTGGGGAACCAGCATATCAACGTACTGTCCCATGAGCTCTTCGCGCCGGTAGCCGAAAAGTTTTTCCATTTGCGCATTCGTCATGACGATCTTCCCATCGGGATTCGCCATGACCATGCCGGTCGGGGAAGATTCGACAACGAGTCGAAACCGCTCGTCGGCAACCTTCCTCTCGGTGATATCAAGAACAACCCCGGACAACTGCGCGGACTTTCCACTCGTATCGGCGTAGCTGCGGCCTCGAGTGGAAATCCATCTCACCGTGCCGTCGGGGCGGACAACCCGGCACTCCATACGGAATTCCATGGGTAGCAGTGCGGCAGCGCCGATCGAATCGTGCACCCTTGCGCGATCGTCCGGATGCACGGTATTGAGGAAACGCTCATAGGTCAATTGCGTGCCTTGCGTCCGGCCTAAGAGCGAATGAGTTCTTTCCGAGGCCCACATTGCATCCTGTTGGAGGTTCCATGTCCACAGGCCCAACCCTGCGGACTCGACTGCCAGCTTCATCCGCTCTTGGCTCTCCAAGAGCGCCTCGGCGGAACGCTTGCGGCCAAGGGCCCCGGCAAATACATCTGCTACAAGGCGCAACCGGCCTACGAGCGGATCCGGCCATTCGCGTTCGGCGCGCAAGGCACTGAAGGCCAAGGCGCCAAACACCTGTCCCCCGGCTTTGAGTGGGAAGGAGGCGCAGGATTTCAGTCCCACACGGGCAATTGTCTCCTTGTCTTTCGCGGCCTCTTCGGGAAGATCGGACATGCGGTTGAAGCAAACTACTTCACCACAGGAGAGCTTGCTCGCTATCCAGGGCACGTCTTCAGCCTTATAATCGCGACCAGACGCAAAGCCGGTCATAACCAAAGAGTGGGTTATAACAAGTTTCTTCGCTTCGTCGTCCCATTGTGCCAAAGTGCTGCGATCGAACCCTAGAATCTCGCAAACGAGTTTCTGGCTCCTTCGATCTCGCCGTCCACCCGAGCGGCATCGAGATTGATAAACCGCCCCGATAGGTCGGCAATCAATCGCTCGAACCAAAAATGCTCATTGGCACTACTAGTGGCAGGCTGGGGTCGCGCGCTCATCGAAGCACCTTGACTTTAACTTTTACTGCCTGGGTGAAGTTGGTCCTGGGCAATACCGACATTCCACAGCGTAATCCTGAGCCAACTAATATCCCAAGTCGTTTTCCTCGTCTGCGAAATATATCACAGTGCGTGACTGGTTGGATAACTGTTCTTTAACTCTCCTCTTATCAACGGCATTGTGGCGCGAACTGACCTAATCGCTGAGGACGACGCCTAGGAGAGAGTTGGCTCTGTTGACATCCTCACTTTGTGAGGCACTGCACGGCGTCTCCGCTCTCTGCTCGCAGACTCGTCATCCTAACTAAGTGGAGCGTCCCGGATGATTTCGCGGGAAATCCCTCTTCGTTTTCGCGAACAGGCAGGAAGGATGCCAATAGACCCCCATGTACTCTTTTTCCTCGCATTTTGGCTGGAAATATGCTACAGAGATATGTGTTCACAAATCTAATAGGAGCGGCCAGCCTCACCAAAGCTCCCGCCCCCAACCGCCGCCAGCGTAAGTGCCTCATTTGCAATCATCCCCTAAAAATTTCTAATCGGTAGTGCTTTCCGATTAGAAATCGCCGTAAACCATTGAAAACAAAATGGATGATCAATTTCTAATCGACAGTCGATTAGGCCTAAATGAAAGATTACAGGCCACTTAAAAATTCCAGCTTCTTAGGAGGTCCGACCTTAATCGCGACGTCTGAAATTTCGGAGGTGCTCCGACATATCGGATAGCTCCACGCTCTGGGCCTCAGGCCTCTCGCCGTAGTCCTCTGATAAGAGGCGGTTTCCCAATCGGGCGGGGCGTTTCCGAGTTGGAGTTCGAATTGCAGTTCCATGCCGAAGAAATGGTGGCGGCTCCGGTTTGGCTACTCCCAAGCCACGCCGTACGCCTGGGAATCGGGAATGCGCATATCGTCACAAGGCCTCGGCCAAAAGCGAACGGTAGGAGCATTCTTGGCATTCTGCTTTGTTTCCCCGTCGTGGCGCCAGCCTCACCCTGCATACCTCAAGAATCCCTCTTTGCAGAGCTGGCGCCACCGTCACCACCCACCCCTTGAGGGGTGACGCTGGCACCATGGAGTTCGATCGCCTGCTACAAGAATTAGCGCCGAGACCATGAAATCCAGGGCCGAGAGGCCGAGAGAGGGAACTCTGAAATGACCAGCAACACTGCGGGTACACCAATGGGGAACATCGTTTTCGGCTTCACATCGTTATTGCGCGGTCCCAAACCAACGCAAGTCACTGGAAGCCGTCTAGGTAGCCGGCATGGCTAAGGAAGGCACACCGGATTCCTGCGGTGAATTCAGCTCGCCGGATTTGTTCCACTTCTACGAGAGTTCAATCCTCGGTTTCAGCGCTCGGCAGATAGTTGCCCTGGCCGTCGCGATTACATGGGTTCCTCTAATTGTCCTGGGAGCCATCCAGGGATTGGCGTGGGGGCCAAGCCGCGCCCAGTCGGTCCTCTTGGACCCCATGATCCTCGCGCGTTTCCTGGTGGCGCTGCCCATACTGATTATTTCGTCGGGCAAATGCTCGCAGATTATCAACGCCGTTGCGGGGCACTTTCTGGAAGCGGGACTGGTCACGGGAGCCGAACTGGGACATTTCTCGACAATTGTCTCTTCCCAAACTAAGCTTCGCAATTCTCGTGCAGCCAATTGGATTTGCGTGGTTTTGGCGTGTGTATGTTCAGCGCTCATGACTGTTCTGATCCTTCCAAGAACGCCCATATCTTGGCGCACTGTGAATTCGGCGGGGCAACACAGCATGTCGCTGGCGGGCTGGTGGTTTGTTGCCGTAAGCCAACCCATCTATCTCTTTGTGCTCCTGCGTTTTCTTTATCGAATCGTTCTGTGGTGGCGGTTCCTCTGGAAGACTTCGAGGCTGAGTTTGCAGTTGCATGCCGTGCATCCCGACGGCGCTGGCGGATTAAGTTTTCTCGGCTTGACGCTGGATGCGTTCAAGCCCCCCGCTTTCGGTATTTCCGCTTCGTTCGCTGGGAGTCTTGCAGACTTGATGCTGCTGAAGGCCGTACCGCCAAACGAAATCAAGTATGAGATCTTGGGGGTGGCGCTTATCGTTGTCGGTTTATTTGTGCTCCCCTTATCTCTCTTTTATAACCGTGAACTTACTACAAGGGCCCGGGATCGGGACGTGCTCAACTACTGGGTGCTGGTTGAGGCTCAGTTACGGCAGTTCGAGCGGAAGTGGATTGCTTCAGGCTCGGAACCGACAGACACGCTAAGCGGTACGGATTTTTCGGAGGCCACGGACCTTAGCTCTATCCTGGAAAGAGTCCAGGGAATGACCATGCTTCCGTTCCAACTAAGCGATTTCTTGTTTCTTGTCGCGGCGGTCTTGCTGCCATTTCTGCCGGTTGCTGCGCTGGTAGTTCCGATATCGAATATCCTTAAGACGATTCTGCGACTAATAGCCTAGCGCGTCGGAATTTCCTTATACTGCCGCGAAGCGTTTTGAGGCTCAGTTTGACGCGCCCTGGAACCCCGTTGTTCCACCTCCAAAGGAGCCAAGAAATGACCATTGAATTTCTTCCATTGCGCAGGGTAAGCCGCATCTTCGTTCTTGTGCCCCTCGTGGCGTGTCTCTGTTCTCCGGCTCAGGCGAAACGAAAAGACGTCGTCATCATGGACAATGGCGACCATTTCACCGGGCAAGTCAAGCGCCTGCAAAACGGTTTGTTGTACGTGGAGACGGACTACGTCTCCGGCAATATCGCCCTGGATTGGGATCAAGTGCAATCGGTCCAGAGCACTGCTACCTACCGAATCGTGTTGAACAACGGTCAAAGACTGGAAGGGATGATCGAAAAAGCCCCTGTCGAGACCGGGAAGACAGAAGACTTCCTGATTCGCGAAGCAACTGAGGAAGTGCAGGTCCCCTCGGCGGCCATTACAAGCTTTGACACGAAGAAGCCTACGTTTTGGCGGGATTTGACCGGGGCCATAGATTTCGGTTCCAGCTTTACCAGTGGGAATAGTCAGACGACATTCAATGCCGATACGAGCGCGGCGTACCAGACCACCGGATGGAAAGCCGCAACCTCGTTCGACTCGACATTTAGCGGCCAGTCGGGAGCGTCTAAGACAAATCGCGAAGACTTGCAGACGACGTTCACCAAGTTTCTAAACAGAAATTCCTACCTGGCGGGACTCTCCGATTTTCTCCACAGCAGCCAACAGGATTTGAACCTGCGCACGACTCTCGGAGGCGGCTATGGACGCTACTTCATACGTACGACGAACAGCAGCCTCTCCTGGTTGGGCGGCATTGTGTACGTTCACGAGTCCTTTGACACCACCGCCGGTAAACCCTCGGATCAGAGCATGGAGGCTGTGGCAGGATTAGAGTACAACCTTGTCCGCTTCAACTTCGGAGAACTCGATTCTCAGGCAGAAGCGTTCCCAGGACTGACGGACGCCGGCCGCATACGCCTAAAGACGAATAATATCCTCACAATCAAGCTAAGAAACAACTTTCATCTGGCTTTCACGCTATGGGACAACTTCGATAGCCAACCGCCGCCGACAGCAAGAAGGAATGAGCTCGGGACAAGTTCAGGAATCGGGTGGTCCTTTTAGCGTGAAGGAGTTTGCGCCATGTATCCCGTGAAAATGTACGTGGGGAGAATGCGGTAACTAGGGGCGCAGTGGCCTGCTACTGAAATGTAATCCAGCCAGAAGTTATCTTCTCCGAGTATAAGACCACGAACGGAATCGCTGAGGTACCACGCACTCCTCTTGCCGTTGATTTTTCAGAGATCAATTGGCAATCGCGGTAGACGGACTGTTTCTATTTCCCCGAGCGATTCGAATCCCGCCGGATACCAAGTAGAGTTGAGTGCCGTCTGGCACAAGAGTCTCCGATGGATTCTGGCACAGCAACGGTTCAGTGAAATCTATTTGGCACAGCTGAAGGTTAAATTGGTCCGATGGAGCAACAGTTCTGTTGGGAAGTGCTTTATAATCTTTACGTACTTCATGTCGGGGCGTAGCGCAGCCTGGTAGCGCGCCTGCCTTGGGCGCAGGAGGTCTGGAGTTCAAATCTCCACGCCCCGACCAATTACTTCTTTGTTTTCAATTTACTCTGCATGACGTGGTCTGCGTCGGAGCCTGAACTTGGGTCCATTTGGGTCCAAATACAAGCCGCTCGACGCTTTCCACAGCGCGACGCTGCTCTTCCGGGATCGCGTGCAAATAAATCTCGCGCGTGATTTCCGGCGTGGAATGTCCCAACAGAGATTGCATCGTTCCTATTGGCGTGCCCACACCGTCGAGCATCGTTGCGTGGCTATGCCTCAGAAGATGCCACGTGACACCAGGAAGCCCTAATTTCTTTGCGACAGGCTTCAGGTGCTTGCGCAAGAGATTCCAGCGGTGTAGCGGCAATCCCTCGCGTGTAGCGAATATCAGGTCATTTGTCTCAACAGTGGCAGGACAGAGGCCAGCAAATATTTCTGCCGTCTCCGTCCCAATGGGAATGGTTCGCGCACTGCGTCTCGTTTTGGGTTTGTCGAAGTGCCCGTCATACACCGTTTCGCAAACGCGGAGTAAACGAGCCTTCAGGTCAATACATCCCCAACGAAGCGCTAGCAACTCACCAACTCGCAATCCAGTTAGCATCAACAGCAATGCGACCGAGCGTGCCGGCTCATTCAGATTGGCAGCGAGGTCTCGGAGCTGGACCGGAGTGAGGACTACTCGCTCTGGCCCATGCTGCCGTCGCGGGAGTTTCGTTTTCTGAGCTACGTTCTCGGCAATATAGCCCCATTCCTCAGCTGCTCCGAGAATCTTGCTCATACCACACTTGAAGTGGTGAACGGTTTCCCACGATAACCCGTTGCTGAGTTTTCGGCTGAGGAAGCTTTGCAACTCTTCTCGCGTAAGTTCCCGAAGCCGTCTCTGGCCGAAAGTCGGAATGAGATGCACGTCGAGCATGTACCGATAGTGCTTCTGGGTTGCGTATTTGAGTGTGGGCAAAACCACAGGCGTCCAATCGTCCTTGACGAAATTGCCAAAGGTACGGACGGACTGCGGTCTTGCCTTGCCGCTATTGATGGACCCTAGCCTCTGAGACAACACTTGCATCGCAAGGCGGCGCGTCGGAAATTCAGCGACGGTCCCGATCACTTCGGACCGCCTCAGTCTGCCGAGCGTGCCGTCTGATTGAATTACGTCCTCCCACCAGCGTGCCACCCAAAGCTTTCGCCGAGTGCCACGCTGGAAAAGCGATCCTTGCTGGAAACCTCTTCGAGCCATCGTTTCTCCCCTCTTTGGGATCTCGATGGCCCGCCCAGCTTGTTCTTCGTCGCTTTGTAGTGTAGTCCGCATGTCAAGCCGCCTGGCGGCCCGTTCGCTGACGTGACACCCAAGCCAACAATTCGTCTTCCCGGAAGCGCCAATACTTGCCGAGCCGATACCCTGGCAAGGGATCAATCGAACGCTTTCGAGTGTGTCCGTAGACCCAAGAAACTGGCACCTTCAAGAGTTTGGCGGTCTCCTGGACCGTTAGAAGTTCAGTGTGGTTTTCATCTCCGCTTGGCATGACTGTGGCCCCCTTTTTCTGGACCTGGCTCGATTTACGAATTCAGATGGTTCCAAACCGTCTTGGACGTGGTTCTTCTTCCCATTTGGACGCGGACAAAATACTCTGCGCGGTCACCGCGCAGTTGGGCTGGAGCGACCCCACGAATTACTTTGGGCACGGAAACGTGCACAAAAGTGGGGTCGCTCCAGCCCAATCCGGTGTTTTGTCCGCGCCCAAATTGATCGTTATGCCATGCGCAACTTCTTCTGCTTCGGACTCTTCCGAAAATCCGAAGGTGAACGCAAAAGGTGACGGAAGGGGTGATCTGTGTCTTTCATGCACCGTTCACCCTCGTAAGAAGAATCCCAGGCGGATGTTTAGAAAAGCTGCATGAGAATGGGGTGCTTCTGGCGCGATGATTTCGCGTGCATGCTGCGAGGTCGCAAAACACACTCCATTTCTGCTGCCGGAAGTTGGGCCACGAAACTCGGCCACAGAAGAAGAGCTGAGAAACGCCAGAGAAAAAATGTGCCCGAACGCTCATGCCGAAAAATGGGCCGCGAGACTGCGCGCATTTCTGAATGGGAAAAGTCGGGAGCAAATTCAAGCTTCATTTCCAGTGTCTGATTTCGGCGCGCAATTTCAAAGTCGAAAGAAAGCCCGCGACTCCTGACATCAGGCATCCCAGCCATATCTGCCGAACCACGCATCGACAAAGCTCTCCTACTATATAGAGGCGAAAAATCCGCCAAACCTCACCGGGACAAATTCAAAAAACCGGCGAGAGTGTCCCCTATCTATAAAGAGGCAGAAAAAGGGGAAAATGTGAGGAGGAAAATTAACTTTTCTTTGTCTTGAAAAGTTGGATTTGGCCTTCTTCATGCCTCTCTTCGACTCGAAGGAAAGGCACCCGCTTTTCGATTCCTCCCTACGGTTTTTGGAAAGTGGTGTTGGTGTCCTTGGGGAAAAGTCACCCTCTATCTCTACTAATGGGCAAGAAGTCGGCAAAATCCTACAAAGAAAAAATGCCCGCCTGACTTGAACAATATTTCTCGGGGATCGGTGGACTGTTCGGTTGAGTGCGGGTTTGTACTTGCTGGCAGCAGTGCTCATCCAACGCGGGCGAGTACAAAGAGCATTACAAGATAAGAAAGGGCGGGAGCGACCCCGTGTTGCTTTTCGGGCCGCAGGCCGGGCGAAAAGAGGGGGTCGCTCCCGCCCTTTTGCCGTACTCGCGCACGTCCGGATTTGTGTCTTTGGTCCGCACATCTCACGCTCTCAGTGTGAATTAGGGGCTTCGTGACCGGAAAACCGCAAGGAAAACCGTGAGGAAAACCGATTTCTACACGGTTTTCCGCATGGTCAGCAAAGTCTAGGGCGGCTTTTGTTGCTGACTGGGATTACACACAAACCCCTGCTGATTCTTGACAGGCTTCTAATTAAGGCCTAATATTTAGATGTTAATTGGAGGGGTTATGCCAAGGCAGGGATTAAAGCTAAAGCAGGCAAGTGCGGTCCTACAGATACAGCCGAAGGAATTGCAGAACCTTGTCCAATTCGGCGTCGTGAAACCCAGACGATCAGAGGGAACGTACTTCTTCGACACGAACGCCCTTTTGGTAGCCAAGGTCGCGTCTTACTTAAAAGAGTCCTTGGGCACGCGGACGAGTGTGCTTTCCAAGTTGATGGAGGTATTCAGCGCGTGTGAAGAGAAGCTCAAATCAGAGAATCCGAAGTACATAATTTTCAGTTGTAGGCTCGCGGAGGAGGAACAACCAATCAAGCTGGGAGTGCCCTTTCGAACCTTTGGGGAACAGATTGAGGAACGAATGGGCAGAGCCGATCTCTATAAGGACATGCCGCGTGGGAGAAAACGCCGGGGCTGGAAAAAGGAATTTCTGGAATCGCTAACCGAGGCGGCAAAGGATATCGGAGAGGTTTCCGAAGAGGAAATCTTGCGCACAGTCCGCACCTATCGTAAAGAAAAGCGAGTTCCGGAGATCACCGTTGCCGCAGAAAGCTAGAGAAACGCAAGCCACGGGCTGTTGTTGACACAAGTGTGCTTGTGGCTGGCATATCGGGCTTCAGAGAGCCGTTTGTTTCCGGCAGGAATCCGAGTGCCGATGTACTCCACAGGTGGGCCGAGCGGAACAATTTCGTCTGGCTCATAACGGAAGATATTTTGGAAGAATACAAGGAAGTTCTAAAGCGCCTCCGCGTTCGTCCGAATCTCATCGGGAAAGTCGTCAACCTGATCCGCGAGCGGGCCGAAGAGGTGAAGGTGCATGCCTCGGCTGAAATTTCTCCCGATCCCAAGGACGATGCATTTTGCCTTTGCGCCGAATCCGGCAAGGCAGATTTCATGGTTACCCTCAACCCCAAAGACTTTCCACAGGAGCATCTCAAATCGAAGGTCGTTCTCCCACGCGGACCGCTAGGATGAGTCGAACAACCTAAACGGCATTACCCAACCTCCCTTGGCTCGACTACAGAGATGCTCGATGTCCTGAACGATAGCGAGCGCATCATCATGTTATGTCAACCAAGTTGGCCAAACAAACGAGGTTGTGCTATCAGCGATAGGCCAGTTGGGGATAGTCTATGGAGACAAGGCTTAGCCTAGTTTATAGGCTGAGTGAGACCATTGGCTGAGGACAGAAAGTGCTATGAGGAAATCTCTTAACGCTCTGCTCGTTCTTGCGTGTTTGTGTCTCCCGGCTTCTGCACAGACGACAGACGCTTGCCGGGCGGAACTCCGGCACTTGACTTTGCCATCGACCGCCCAGGTCAACGACGGCAACGGCGAAACGCCTTTGGAGTTTCTCTTTACGGATCACGGTGCAGATATTTATGCCGCCATCCCTTCTCGTGAGCCGAATTACATGAGCTGGATTGTGAACAACGGCATGAGATTTATCGTGGTGTACCAAGATGACCAAGCGCGCCAGCAAGCGATTCACAACCTCATCCAACCCAACGTCGTCGCTGATATCATGGCTGGAAGTTCGCCTCACGGTACGCTTGATAATTTGAAGTTCGCGGTCGTTCATCTTGGACTTGGAGCATCGGCATCCCACGAAAAAGACGTACCATTCCCAGGGGAACATTCCGCCCAAGAGAAGCTCTATCATGACCTCACTACCGGGAGCGGAGGATGGCATATTGAAGGTATCGAGTATTACGAGCCGCAATCCTGTGCGACTCCTAAGTTAGAGTTCTGCACGAAGGTCTCCGGGCAGATCGTGCCTTGCGTCTTGCCCGGACTGCACGCTAACCCAGCCGAGCCTAATTGGATCACTGATCTGAATGTTAATGGACGGCTCGAACCTTACGGCGATCCGCAGTTTGTCAGAATCGTCGAAGCGATGAGAGGAAAACTGAAGGATTTCATAGATCAGAACAAATCTGTCGAGGCTCCGCTGGAAACGACAATGGGGAGTTCCCAGCCAGGCCCTCTCGAAGCATACGCGGCGAAGTTTATTGAATCTTACGCGCCGTGCGCCGACTCTACCCAGCATTTGCAGGTTCCGGATGGAATTCACTCAGCGCTGCCAGGCCAGGAATTCTCGTTCATGTTCTCTCAAGATGGAGTCGATGTTTACGCCATCCGCGCGGGCAACCCGCCAAAGTACACCAGGTCGGCGCTTCTTGTGTTTCAAGAGGAAAACGCCAGGCGGGAATATCTAAGATCTTTTATCGGCACAGGCTCTATCTCCTGGTATCCCTCGGACAGCACAGGCAGCCATCAAGACTGGAAGCCGGTCATGAGCTTCAAATACGCAACGTTCGACTATAACTGGTTTGGAGATGGTAGTCATCCGATGCTGGACCACGCCTCATTTTATGCGCCGCTCGATTGCTATTCGCGGAGGACATCTGTTGGGGCTTTGACCAGAAATGAGCTTGGAGTCTATATGAAGCCCGCTGGCGACACGCTCGATGCTCGCAACGGTGTGCTTTATAGGGCGGCCATAGAACTAAAGAAGCTTGAAACCAAAAAGCCCGATCACTAGAAATGCCGAAGCGCGCGGCTAACCGAAGCTATTTAGTTGACGATCCGGCAGACACGGGCAACGTTCGAACGCGAATATCTCGGGCGTCCGTCCATTCAGATTTCTTCCAACAGTCCAGAGAGACGCGCGTTGCCCTGGCTGCACCATAGAAATCTGGGAAAAGTGTGGCTTCTGTCACCCCATGCCTTTCACAAAGATCGATCATCTTTGGAGCCTCTTGCACGGACAATGTGATCTTCACAAGGGCGTCGCTCTTACGCGACTCGATATGGCGATTCAGCAAATGCGTGCCATCGAAGGGCGCCCCCCGCGAGTATCTCTGCCTTAACAAAGTAAAAAGCCCGCTCTGTGCCGCAATGTTGGGGTTATTACTGCCTGGGACTGGGATGACTTCTAAATCCTCCAATTTAGGCTTAATATTCTCGATGTTCAACGCCCAGACAGCAAATCTGTCGTGTGTAGTGCTCAGTGCACTTGACGCAGCAAAGTATGCAGCTACATAGGAACGGCGCGTCCAGTCAAGCAACCGAGTACCAAGACCATGGTGTTGACCTAGCGCCATGATTCCGAAGTATTCATGTGACGGCCATATTTGTCTTTGGAATATAAAGGAATCCAACTTTGTCGTAGGATCAAGATAATTTCGCCTAAATTCTTCAGAGTCGCCAGGTACTCGCAGGCCCGTAGAGTCGCAATATCCGGCAAATATACGCAGCGCATGGATCTCCGCAAATATTCGATTCTCGGATTGTTCCGGGCTTGATCTGAATGGAAGAAAGGCGTGGACTGGATGTTCCGTGCCTCGGAGTATGGATGGTTCGAGATCCCATGCGTCATTTGCTTGGCCCCGAAAGATAGGCTTGTTGTGGGGTTCAAACAGATGTTTCTGGGGGGAAAGAACTCCCCAAAATTCTTCGGCGGTCGACGCCCGATATTCGGTTACGGGTCCGTCGATTCGATCCAAAGGGTCATTACCTCCTTACGGTGCGATACATGGTGAGCTCTGTCCTTGCGATTTTCTCACGCCTGACAACCAAGCAGCAATGACGTGCCGCGCAATGCTACCGTGAGGGCTCCTTTTTTGCATAAGGTGCATACTTCTGTGAGAGATAATTTACGAAGCAGCGGTCTTCCAAATGATCGCGCGCCTGCCTGCCGTCTGCCTAGTTGTGAAAAAACTTGGGTCCAACTTGGGTCCAAGTACTGCCGAATTAGGTCCAAAACCGTGTACCATGACGTAGAACAAAGCTAGACGGACCAACAAGATAGATTTTTTTCATCTGCCTTGGGCGCAGGAGGTCTGGAGTTCGAATCTCCACGCCCCGACCAATTCTTTTTGGCACAATGATTTACAGGCGAGCAATTTTTGCACTGCTGCGTCCTGGTGCAACTTGGGAACAATAAGAAAAATTCGCGCCGAACAGTCGCACGCGACCTTCACGTAAGCAATTAAAAACATGGAGAGGCAGAGCGGACCGCCTGCGTGTCAAGCAGGGGCCCAGAGAACAGCTACCTTCTTACGAAGAGCGCAAAAATCCTGAGTGCTTTTCTGGTATCTCTGATCCTGACGTGCCCAAAAGCCGTATGAGAGAAATTTTGAAGTAATAAAATGGCACCATCCCGACTGCACCCTCAGCCCAAATCCGGCCTCCGTACTTTTCGATTCGATGGACCGTTTGCGGGCCCTATTCTGGTGCTGCGGAAATTGGCGTTCCCGCGTGGTCACTAAGTGGGGCAAGAACCGCCGCTGTCTCGCTCCTCGAATGGCGATGTACATTCGTAAGATATTTCTGATGGATGCGAAAAATCGCAAGTTGCAGATCTTCTAGGGATGACTGAACGCATTTGGCGTACAGCAATGAGCGGTCGTATATACACGCCTGTGCGTATTTACCGCTAGGCAGTAAAGCAGTACTGTGCCGTTGAGATACTTGGATTGCCAATCGCTCCCTCAATCACTCTCGTGTTGAGTGATTGTCCTTCCTTCTATTCTTGGTACATTGCACGCTTTCGGTCTTGGTGGTGCTGCCTATTCGGTAATGGAACAGCGACGGAATCGATCATTGAAGGTTATCTTCGTGAGAGCGATCAACCTCGAAATGCTGTTGAGTAAACGGTTTGGTGGATTGGTAGTGAGCTTTAGTTAGGATGGAAAGGACACAAAAATGTTGAAACGTTTCTTGGTGGTCACATCGATAGGACTTCTTGCAACTCTCACTGCCTTCGGGTCGGACCGCGAGGATGATGTAAGTCGAACCCCCAAAGCCGCGCAGGTTTTCCAGGAGATCATGAACGCGCCGGACCAGGGTATTCCGAATGGCCTGCTCAATTCGGCGAAGTGCATAGCCATTATTCCGGGTGACGTAAAGTTTGCCTTCATTTTCGGCGGAAATTACGGTCGAGGAGTCGCGACCTGTCGCATTGATTACCGGCTGGAGTGCACCTATGTTCGTCGCATTCGAGGGTGGCAGCGTCGGCTATCAGATAGGGGGATCCTCCACTGATATCGTCTTG
>CAWCPO010000011.1:0-339256 GCA_963797345.1 uncultured Acidobacteriota bacterium
TCCGTCGTGGAATAGCCGATGGCCGAGCCCCATTTCGAAAATTCGCCGCGCGCCGGAAATCTGCGCTAGCATGTAAATCATCCGGCCCACGGCCGGACCGATGATGGGCACATCGTGGCGCTGGGCGTAGCGCTCCATATCCGCCAGCACGGCGTCGCGCTTGGGCAGAATCGCGTACAAATATTTTTCGACTTTGCGATTTGTAATATTGAACATTTCCGCTAGCCTAGCGATTCGCCCGGCTTCAGTGCATGGATTTCAGCCCGGCGACGTCCCGCGTAAGCTCGCGAAGCTTTTCCGGCGTGCCGGTAAGGATGGGGAAGGTCCCGTAATGCATGGGGACCACGTGGTGCACGCCGAGCAGCCGGATGGCCATGGCCGCTTCGCGCGGGCCCATGGTGTAGTGATCGCCGATGGGCAGCAGGGCCAGATCGGGCGCGTGGAGTTCGCCGATAAGCGTCATGTCGCCGAAAACGTCCGTATCCCCCGCGTAATAAATCGTCAATTCCCCCGGCAGGCGAATCACGAGGCCCGCTGCCTCTCCGCCGTATATCATCTGGCCGCCGTCCTGAATTCCGCTGGAGTGCAGCGCGTGGACCATGGTGACTTCGATTTCCCCGGCTTTTTGCGTGCCCCCTTTGTTCATTCCGTGCGTGTTGGCGACGCCTTTCGATTCGAGCCACATGCAGGTTTCCACCATGGCGATCACCTGCGGCTTGAATTGCTTGGCGAACGGAATGGCATCGCCGACGTGGTCGGAGTGTCCATGCGTGATCAGCAGCGTGTCGATGCGGTCGAACTTTTTTAGCGATGCGGGACACGCGGGATTCGATTCCACCCACGGGTCCACAAGGATCACCTGCCCGCCGGGCGTGACGATGCGGAAGGCCGCGTGACCGAGCCAGGTGAGTTTATTTCCGTGCATTTCGAGCATGATGGCCGGCCTCCCGATGAATGATTGCCGATGCGGGAACGCGCGGCGCAATCGAGCGCCGCATTCCATTTCCGGCGACGGACATTCTATCGGTTTCACGGGCGGCGCGCCAATCGCCTTCGCCAGCCAATCGGGAGATTGGCGCTCCCAGGAAGAGCAAAGACAAAAGCAAAAGCAGATCCCTCACGTCCATCCGGTCGGCTGCCTCGGGGCTGTGTTCGGGATGACACCGTTTTTTAATTGGCGGCGGTTAGCTGAAAATGAGGCCGTAGAGGAGGATGGCGAGGACGGCGAGAGTGATTTTGACATAGAGCCAGTCGCGTTCGCCGGCAAAACCGAGCACCGAGAATGCGACGCGGGCAACAGGCGTGGCGATCAGGATGAGGAGCCCCAATTGAATTAATCCGCGCGAATGCAGTCCCAGGGCAAAGTGGACGATGCTGGAAATATGGCGCAGCGCATCAGGCTCGCCGGTGAAGACGCGCAGTCGCTCGGCCGTGGCGCTCCGGTACTCGACCACATAGCGCACGCCGCCGCCGAGAACAACCGCAGCCGAAAGGGTCACGCCGATGCGCAGAAGCTGGCCGATGAGAGTTTCAAAGTGCCGGGCGGTCCATCCACGCTGCTCTTCTTCCATTGTTAGAGGCCGCCTTTCACGCCATAAAGAATCATTTCCACGGCCAGGGCCGCAATCACAAGGCTGAAAATAAGGCGGAGGCTCTTGACGCGTGCGCCAGGAAGGACCCGCGCGCCAATCAGTGCGCCCGCCAGAACGCCCAGCATCACCGGCATTGCCAGGCCGGGGTCAATGTACCCCTTGTGGAGATAGATTCCGGCGCTGGCAGCAGCCGTGACGCCGATCATGAAATTGCTGGTGGTCGTCGAGACTTTGAAGGGAATGTGCATGGCCTGATCCATGGCCACAACCTTGACGGCACCGGAGCCGATCCCTAGAAGGCCCGAGAGCACACCCGCGACGTACATCAGTCCAAAGCCAGCGGGGACGTTGCGGACATGGTAGGACTTCATGCCGTCGGCTGACGGATATGAGCCGTCGAGCTTCAGGAGGGTTGCGATGCGGTCGGGCGGCTCGCCAGTGCGCTCTTTCGACTCCGGCTTATTCGCGGAATACGCGGAAAAAAGAAGGACGATTCCGAAAATGATGGCGATGCCCGAGGTGGGGACACGCGCGGCAAGATAGGCTCCCGATACGGCTCCAATGGTGGTGGCGAGTTCGAGGAACATGCCCACACGCATGTTCGAGTAGCCTTCCTTCAAATAGGCAGCGGCCGCGCCGGAGGAAGTGGCGATCACGGAGACGAGGGACGCGCCGATGGCGTAGCGCATGTCCACGCCGAAGCCCAGTGTGAGCAGCGGGACGATCACGACTCCGCCGCCCAGGCCTGTGAGCGCACCCAGGATGCCGGCGATGATCGAGCCGAAGGCGACGAGCAAAGTGAATTCGGGCGTGGACAATGGAATCAGGCCTCGAAGGCAAGGTTACTTGTCGGGATGTGAGTAGCCCTCTATTCCGCGCGTTCGTCTGAGGGTGCGGGTCGTTCCTCAAGCCTTAAGCCTTTCGGTGACCCAGTGACAACCAAATTCGATCGGCAATCGCGGATGTACCAGCTTTCGTCGTCTGTCGGGTCGCAAACGAAAGTTCTGACCCAGTAACCTCCAGAAAACCGCACGTCAATGTCGTTGGTAAGCGCTTCAAGAGAGACGCGTTCAATTTGCTTGCGGAGTATCTCCTCGGCCAGCGAGTTCAACGCGGAGCGAGCATCGCGTTCGTCTGTCTGTGCCTGCCTAGACCCCACCAAAATGCCGTTCGCGCTGCCCAGATGCCAAACCGGCTCAAACCAAAGGAAGAAGCCGGTATTTTCTCCAAGTTTACGGTCGACACAGATACGGAGCGAGTTTAAGAAAAGGCTCACGTATGAAACGTCGCGCCCTAATATCGACCGAACAAACTCATCGAAAATGGATTGCGCATCCTTAGGCATTGTCAGGTCACGAGAGTAGAAGAAATGTTGGGCATTGGCAATCGAAGGGTGAAGGCGCGGTAAACGCGCCGATCGGAAACTGGCTCACGACCCCCGCGGAAATCACATTTGATTGCCCGCAGTTTCACTTGCTATACTGGCAGGTTACGCTGGGGGAATTATACCCAGTGTGTGGCGCCCCTCCCGTGGGGGGCGTTCCAGAGGGCCATGGGACAGAAAAAAATCATCATCCGGGGCGCCCGGCAGCACAACCTGAAGAACATCAGCCTGGAAATTCCGCGCAACAGCCTGACGGTAATCACGGGGCTTTCCGGCTCGGGCAAGTCGTCGCTGGCGTTCGATACGCTGTATGCCGAAGGCCAGCGGCGCTACGTGGAATCGCTTTCGGCCTACGCGCGGCAGTTCCTGGACCAGATGGAGCGGCCGGACGTGGACTCGGTCGAGGGGCTATCGCCTTCCATCGCCATCGAGCAGAAGACGACCACGCGGTCGCCGCGCTCGACCGTGGGCACGATCACGGAAATTTACGATTATCTTCGCGTGGTCTATAGCGCCATCGGCGCGGCGCACTGCCCGAAATGCGGCAAGCCCATCCACCGTCAATCCACCGAACAGATTGTGCAGGCGGTGCTCGCGCTCAAGCCCGAGGAGCGCATCATGGTCCTCGCGCCGGTGGTGCGCGGACGCAAGGGTGAATTCAAGAAGGAACTCGAGGAGTACGCCAAGGCGGGCTATGTGCGCGCGCGCGTGGATGGCGAGCTCGTGAATCTGGACGAGCCCATCCCCCTGAGCCGGAGAAAAAATCACACGATTGAAATCGTGGTGGACCGCCTGCTGCTGAAAAAAGGGATCGCGCAGCGGCTCGAGCAGTCGGTGGAGGCGGCGCTGAAGCTGACGGCGGGGCTGGTTACGATCGCCGTGGTGGGCGGTGAAGAGCGCGTTTATTCCGAAAAGCTGGCCTGCCCGGATTGCGGGATCTCGGTGCCGGAGCTCGAGCCGCGGTCATTCAGCTTCAATTCGCCGTACGGCGCGTGCACGGAATGCCATGGGCTGGGATCGAAATACGAGTTTGACCCGGGGAGAGTGATCGCCGACTGGACCAAGCCGCTCTTCGATGGCGGGCTTGGGCCGGGGGCCGGCTCCGGGAATTTGCAGCGCACGCTGCGCATTGCCGCCGTGGCGCATGGGTTCGATCTCGACACGCCATTCGAAAAGCTTCCGGGCGAAGTGCAGAATTTGATCCTGCACGGCAATCCTGAGAACGGCGATGGCGCGAAGGGGCTGCACTTCCAAGGGATTCTCGGGCATCTCGAGCGCAGCCTCGAGGAGTCGAATTCCGACACGTACCGGGAATGGCTGACGCAATATATGGCGCCGGCTCCCTGCACGGCGTGCCAGGAACGCCGCCTGCGCCCGGAAAGCCTGGCAGTGAAAATTGCAGGGCTTTCGATCGCGGACTTCACCGCGCTGCCGCTTGCGCAGGCGCGCGATGCGGTGGACAAGATGCGCCGGCAGCTCACGCTGCGCGAGCGCAGAATCGCCGGGCGGGCGCTGGCCGCCATCGCCGAGCGGATTGATTTTCTTTTGAACGTGGGGCTGGGCTATCTGACGCTGGACCGTTCGGCGGCAACGCTTTCGGGCGGCGAGGCGCAGCGGATTCGCCTGGCCACGCAAATCGGCTCGGCGCTGCGAGGCGTGCTGTACGTGCTCGACGAGCCTTCCATCGGCCTCCACGCGCGGGACAATGGCCGGCTGCTCGCCACGCTTGAGGCGCTGCGCGATCTGGGCAATACGGTGCTTGTCGTCGAGCACGACGAGGAGACGATTCGCCGCGCCGACTATGTGGTGGACCTGGGTCCCGGCGCCGGGAAGGCTGGCGGATATCTGGTGGCGTGCGGCGCGCCGGCGGAAATCGCCGCGAATCCGGCCTCGCTCACTGGGAAATACCTTTCCGGGCACACGAGAATCCCTGTGCCGGCCACGCGGCGCAGCCCCAATGGCAAAGCGCTGGTCGTCCTCGGGCGCGCGCGGAAATAATTTGAAGAATATTGACGTCACGATTCCGCTCGGGCTGCTGTCCGTGGTCACCGGAGTTTCCGGCTCGGGGAAATCCACGCTGGTGAACGACATTCTGTACCGCGCACTGGCGGCGAAACTTTACCGTTCGACGGAAAAGCCCGGAGCGCACCGGGCGATCACCGGCACGGAGCACATAGATAAAGTGGTGCAAATCGACCAGGCGCCCATCGGGCGCACGCCGCGGTCGAATCCGGCCACATATACGGGCGTCTTCGGGCCGATCCGCGACCTCTTCGCCATGCTGCCGGAATCGCGCGAACGCGGCTACCGCGCCGGGCGCTTCAGCTTCAATGTGAAGGGCGGGCGCTGCGAGGCGTGCCAGGGCGAGGGCCAGCGGCGCATCGAGATGAATTTTTTGCCGGACGTGTACGTCACGTGCGAGGTCTGCCGGGGCAGGCGCTACAACGCGGAGACGCTGGCCGTGCGCTACAAGGGCTGTTCGATTTCCGATCTGCTAGATAAGCCCGTGGAAGAGGCGCTGAAGGTGATGGAAAATATCCCCGCCATCCAGCAGAAGTTGCAGACGCTCGTGGATGTGGGCCTTGGCTACCTGCAGCTGGGGCAATCGTCGGCCACGCTATCGGGCGGCGAAGCGCAGCGCACCAAGCTTTCGCGCGAGCTTTCCAAGCGCCAGACCGGGCGCACGCTTTACATCCTGGACGAGCCCACCACCGGGCTGCACTTCGACGACGTGAAAAAGCTGCTGGACGTGCTCAACCGGCTCGTCGCGCTCGGCAATACCGTGCTGATCATCGAGCACAACATGGACGTCATCAAGCAGGCCGACTGGATCGTGGACCTGGGGCCGGAAGGCGGCGAAGCCGGCGGGCGGATTGTGGCGCAAGGGACGCCCGAGCAGATCGCGCGCTCGAAGAAATCGTACACGGGCCAGATGCTTGCGCGCGCCCTCGAGGGGCCAAAGGGACGCGGCGAAGGCACTCGGAAGGTTCCGAGAGAGACGACGCCCGTGCACCAAAACGAAGAGATTGCATCTTGAGCGCCCTGCGCTTGATTGCGGCGGGGGAGCGTGCTAACTTTTGCTTCGTTCGCTCGATTCGCGCGAATTTATCCGCCTATGTCTGTGCTTAACTCCATTGATTCCAATCCGGCACGCGCTCGGGATGACGTGAGCGCCGCGGCATCCTCGCGTGAACCCCTCTTCTGGCGCGTGGAGGGGAGCCTGCTGAACTGGACCGCCGTCCGGCCGATCGGCTTTTTCACCTGGAACGCGCAGAGCTTTCTCGAGCGCTGGACGCGCCGCGGAGGCATGGGCGTTCTGGCAGTGGCGCGTCCCTTCCTTTACGCCACGGACCGTGTGGTGGCCACGCGCCTGCTGCACACTGTGCTGCGCGGCGAAAGCCGCGACCGTCTGGACCTGCTCGGCGAGGAGTATTTTCACTATTTTCTGAAGCCGCGGCTCAAGCAGGCTGGAGTGGAGAAATTGAAGGAGGCCATAGCCGCGGGCGGCGCCGTCGTGCTGGTCAGCCACGGACTTGACCACATCGTGCGGCCGCTCGCGAATTATCTGGGCGTGGAGCACATTCTTTCGAACCGGCTGGATTTTCGCGACGGCCTGGCCACCGGGCGGCTGCTCGATCCGGTGGTTCGCCCGCGCGGCGTGTTCGCAAGGCTTACGGCGAATAGGTCCCAGGGCGAAATTTCACGCGAGCAGCTTGTGCGGGAGCTGGGCTTCGCGAAAAATCCTGAAGTGCTGGAGGAGGCCATCCGTCCGGCGCGGCGGGCCGTTCCCAGGCTCAGCCTTCCCGTGGTCCGCTTCGATTCGCGAGAGAAGGACGCGGGCCTGTCGGTCCGCCAGGCGCTGCGCGGAAAACATATTCTTCTGATTGGCGCCACCGGGTTTATCGGCAAGGTGTGGCTCGAAAATCTGCTGGCCGGTGTGCCGGAGATCGGCCGCGTCCATTTGCTGATCCGCGGCAGCCGTTCGGTGACGGCCTTGCAGCGCTTTCAGCGTCTCGTCGAGGAGTCCGCCGTATTCGAGCCGCTCGCCGCGCGCTACGGCGATAAATTCTCCGAATTCCTGCGGGAGCGCGTGGAGGTGCACTCGGGCGACTTCAGCGAGCCGGGGTTGGGCCTGGCGCCGGAGGCGAGGCAGCGCCTGACGCGTTCGCTCGACGTGATCGTCAACAGCGCGGGGCTGACGGACTTCAATCCCGATCTGCGCGAGGCCCTGGCGACGAACGTGCGCGCCACGGCCAACGTGCTGGATTTCCTGCGCGCGTGCGACCATGCCGCGCTGCTGCACCTTTCCACCTGCTATGTGATCGGCCGGCGCAACGGGCGCATCCTGGAGGAACTTCCCAAGAATTACACGCCGCGAGGCATCGCGAATTTCGACGCCGAAGAAGAGTGGAAATCCCTGGAACGGCTGATCCGCGAAACCGAGGCGCGCGCGGATTCGAGCGACGTGACGAAGGAGTTGCTTCGCAAGGCGCGCGAGAAGGAACATGCTGCCCGCGACCTCCACGGCGTCGCGCTCGAGAACCAAATCCGCAAGAACCGCTTCCGGTGGCTTCGCGAGACGCTCGCGGAAGCAGGCACGCGCCGCGCGAATGAGCTGGGCTGGCCCAACACGTATACGTTCGTCAAGAGCCTGGCGGAATCGCTGATTCGCAATTTTCTCGACGCATCGCCCCAGGCCGCCATCGCCGTGGTGCGTCCGGCGATCGTCGAATCATCCATTGAAAAACCTTTCCTGGGGTGGAACGAGGGTGTCAACACATCGGCTTCGCTTTCCTATCTGCTGGGCACCTTTTTCCGCCAGTTGCCCACGAGCGAAACGAAGTGCCTCGACTTGATTCCCGTGGACCTGGTGAGCCGCGGCATGACGCTGATCGCCGCCGCGCTCGCGGAGCGCCGCCACGCGCGCGTCTATCAACTGGCCACCTCGGCCTCGAATCCCTGCGACATGCGCCGCTCGATTGAATTGACCGGACTCGGCCACCGCAAATATTACCGCGCGCTCAACGGCTTGCATCACCGGCTGCGGCTGAAGTTCGACGCCATTCCGGTTTCGAAAGCCCGCTACGAAAAGCTCTCCGCGCCCGCGCAGAAACTCATCGTGCAGATCATCAACCGCAGCGTGGAGCCGATTCCCTTCGTCCGGCCGCCGCTGGCGCGCCGCGAACGCGAGCTCGAAAAAGTGATCAAGTTGATCGCGCTTTTCGAGCCGTTCATTCTGCTGAACGACCACGTATTCGAGGCCGCGAATATCGAGCGGCTGAGCGCGGCCTTGCCGCCCGCCGAGCGCGCCGATTTCGGCTGCGATCCCCGGGCGCTCGATTGGTGGGATTACTGGATCAACGTCCACATTCCGGCCCTGCGAAAGTGGTGCTATCCTCTCATCGAGGGCCATAAGCCGGAAGCTCTCCCCCGGCGCAGCGTGCCTCTGGCGGCCCGCTCCGCGGGGATGGATGCGCCTCCGGCGGCGCCCTGACGCCCGAACATCGTGGCCACCCTTCTGACTGGATCCACCGGCTACATCGGCGCCCACGTTGCGTCGAACCTGCTCGCGGACGATTCCGAGCCGCTGAATCTGCTGGTCCGCGCGCGCGATGGCGGTGAAGCGCGCGCCCGGCTGTGGCGCTCGCTCCAACTGCACATGGATTTCGCGCGGTTCGAGGAATTTCTGAACTCGCGCATCCGCATTTTCACGGGCGATCTCACCGCGGCGCGCTTCGGCCTCGGCGAGGACGATTACCGGCGGCTCGTGCACACCACCGATTCGGTGGTTCATTGCGCCGCATCGCTCAATCGCAAGTCGGAGAAGAGCTGCCTCAACGTGAATCTCCGCGGCACGCTCGAGGTGATCCAGCTTGCCGCGCGCGCGCGCGACCACCACGGCCTGCGGCGCTTCAGCCACGTGAGCACCGTCGCCGTCGCCGGCCAGCGCGCCGACGAGGTGGTCGAGGAAGACACCGCGATTGATTGGAACCGCTCGGACTACGATCCCTACGCCCGCACCAAAAAATTCTGCGAACACATGATTCGCGAGCTCCTGCCGGACGTCCGGCGCACGATTTTCCGCCCCAGCATCGTGCTGGGCGACAGCCGCCGTCCGGAAACGAACCAGTTTGATATGGTGCACGCCTTTGTTTTTCTCGCCGGGCTACCCGCGCTGCCTTTCCGTCCCACGGACCGCATCGACATCGTCCCCGTGGACTTCGTGGCGGGCGCGATCGCCGCGTTGCACCGCAAGGAGAACCCGGCGCACGAGATTTACCATCTTTCGTCCGGCACGGAATCCGAGATGTTCGTGCAATTGACGGACGCTCTCGCGAAAGCGCAGGGGAAGCGCGGGCCCGTGTACATGCCCAGCCTCGAAGGCCCTTCTTCGAAAATGATCAATGCGCTGGCGGGCCGCGCGGGGAAAATCGGAGGCCTGGCAAAACTCCTGAAGGTTTTTCTTCCTTACCTCGTGTGGAATACGGTCTTCGATAACGAGCGCGTCGTCGGGGAAATGGGCTGCCGGCCCGCGCCCTTTTCCCAGTACGGATTTGCCCTGTTGCAATTCAGCCGCGAAAATAATTTCGCTTACAAATATCGCGATTGGCCGGCCGGCGTCCCGCTGGAGCAGGCCTCCGCCAGCGCGCGCGCGGCCGAGGAATCCCGCTGATGTTGGATATGGATTTTGCCCTTGAGGCGTGGGTAAGCGGCCTCATCGAGCTTTCGAAAGTCGATTGGATGCTGGGCGCGGGCGACGCATGGAAGCCGGGCGAAAAACTCCACTTGCTCTTCGCCAGCTACAACGGCACAAGAAACACCGGCTCGGACGTGCGCGTCGAGGAAATTGCGCGGCAGGTGCGGCGGATTCTGGGCGCGGAAAATATCGCTCTCAGCGTGATGACGCAGAATTTCGATCTCACGCGCGGCTATTTTGGCGACGCGCGGCAGGTCCATCTCCCCGATGTGTTCCCTCCCTTCCTGCGCCGTGAGGTGAGAAAGAATCACGGCGTGGTGGCGTGCGAAGGCTCGATGTTCAAGAGCAAGTTCGCGAGCGCGCTGACCACGATGATGATCGGCGCGCTGGGAATCGCCGCGGCCGAGAACAAGCTGAGCATCGGCTATGGCGGCGAAGCAGGCGCCATGGATCCATTCCTGGGAAAAATGTGCAAACGCTTCTGCCGTGATTCCCTGATCATCACGCGCAACCCGGAATCCCAGGAGATTCTCGGCAAGCTGGGCGTTCCCACCGAGCTGGGCACCGATACGGCATGGACCTTCGAGCCGCACGGTCCTGAATATGGGCAGAAGGCGCTGCGCGATGCGGGCTGGGACGGCACGGCTCCCGTTCTGGCCGTCTGCCCCATCAATCCCTTCTGGTGGCCTGTAAAACCCTCGCTCGCGAAATGGATCGCGCACGCGGTTGCCGGCGCCTATAAGAAGAGCCACTACCGCACGATTTATTTTCACCGCTCGGGCCGGGCCGTGGACGCCGCCTATGAAAAATATCTCGCCGCCATGGCGGGCGGGGTCGCGCAATACCGCAAGATGCGCGCGGTTTTCCCGGTCCTCATCGGAATGGAAATGCTGGACCGCGACGCGTGCGAGCGCATCGCGGAAAAAATCGGCGGCGCGCCGATTTTTTCGTCCGATCGCTGGAACATGTGGGAGCTGGTGAGCATTCTCCGCGCGTGCCATCGCATGCTTTCCTCGCGCTTTCACGCCATCGTCACATCCATGCCGGCAGGCGTGCCTTCCGCGGGCGTGACGATGGACGAACGCATCGGCAACCTGATGCGCCAGCGCGGGCACGAACACCTGCTCCTGCGCGTGGAGGATCCGGAACTCGAGGACAAAATCCCCGCGGCGCTCGGCGCTCTGGACGAGCAGGCGGCCGAAATCCGCGAATCCATGGGCCGCACCGTGGCGCGCAATCTGCAACAGATGGCCCGCATGGGCGCTTATTTCGAAGAACGTGTGGCCCGGCAGTATCCGGAATTTCCGATCCGCTCGGGCGTGCTCGGCTGGGAGGAATATCTCCCCGCGCTCAGCCCCGCTCTATGCCGCTTGCTCGAGGAGCACAGCGGAGTGCCGGCGTCATGACCTTTCTCGAAAATATTTTCGCGCGGCTCGGAAAATCGGCTGGCGCCCCGGTGATTGGCGAGGCGCGCGATGGCCGGATTCTTTCGACGACCGGCGGGGAATTGCTCGCGCTTATTGCGCAGGCGCGCCATTTTCTTGCCGCGCGCGGTTTGAAAAAGGGCGACCGCTGCGCCCTCTATGCGCCCAATAGCATCCGCTGGGTCGCCCTGGATCTGGCCATGATGGCCGAGGGCATCGTCGTCGTGCCGCTCGACGCGCGGCAAGTTCCCCATGAATTGGCGGCTGTGATCGGCGATTCCAAGCCGTCGTTGATTTTCTGCTCCGATCCCGCTCTGGCCGCGAACATCGAGGTGCTCGAGTCCGCTGCGCCGGAAATCGTATGCTTCGATAGCGTTTTCACGGATGAGGATTTCCAGGCGCCGCCGCCCATTCATCACGCGGACGCCGATCCGGTGACGCTCGTCTACACCTCGGGCACTTCCGGCGAGCCGAAGGGCGTTCTGCTCACCGCCGGGAACATCGCCTTCGTGCTTGACGCGACGAACGCGCGGCTCGATCAGCTAATGGGCGGGCGGCGGGAACTCGACCGCGTCTTTCAGTACGCGCCCTTCTGCTTCGCCGCGGCGCGGGTTCTTCTGCTGACGTCGCTTTCGCGCGCGAGCGTCCTGACCCTTTCCACCGACTTCTCGAAGCTTGCCGATGAATTGAAATTGGCCGCGCCCAATTATTTCGTGAACGTTCCCATGTTTCTGGAACGGGTTCGCAGAAAAATCGAAGAGTCGGTTCGCAAGCGCGGCGGGCTGGCGGCAGCCGTTTTTGCGCGGGCCGAGCGCGCCTATATCGAGCGCCGCAGCTCGGTGTATCTCTGGCTCGCGCGTACGATGATGTTTCCCGCGATCCGGAAAAATATCGGTCCCAATCTCAAGGCATTGATTTGCGGTTCGGCGCCCCTGTCCATTGAAACGCAGCTCTTCTTCATGATGCTGGGCATTCCCGTGATGCAGGTTTATGGCCTTACGGAAACCACGGCCATCTGCACGATGGATGTTCCCGGCCGCGTCGAACCGGGCCGCGTGGGCCCGGCGATTTCCGGCGTCGAAATGACGATCGCTGATAACGGCGAAATTCTCGTTCGCGGACCGAATATTTTCCCCGGCTACTGGCAGCGGCCCGCCGAAACCGCGAAGGCGCTCGAAGGCGGATGGTTCCACACGGGCGATCAGGGTGAAGTGGACGCGAACGGCAACTGGCGCATCACCGGGCGGCTGAAGAATCTGCTCATTCTCAATTCGGGGCACAACGTGGCGCCCGAGCCGCTCGAAGACGCCCTCGCGGCGCGTCTCGCGGAGGCGCAGCAGGTGGTGCTCCTTGGCAACCAGCGCAGCTTTCTTGCGGCGCTCGTGGCCGCTCCCTCCGCCAACGGTTTGCTCGAAGGCCGCATCCAGTCCACGCTCGATGCGCTCAATGCTGGATTGCCGCACTACAAACAAATTCGCGCGTTTCATGTTGTGCCGGAGGCGTTCAGCGTCGAGAATGGCTTGCTGACCGTGAACGGCAAGCTCAAGCGCGACGCCATCGCCGCGCGCTATGCGGCGGAGATTGAACAGCTTTATCGGAAGAAGCCCGCATGAAATCTTTTCAGGGAAAGACGCTTTCGTGGCGCGTGGCGGAGGGCGTGATCGAACTCTCGCTCGACCGCGCGCCGTGCAATGAGATTGGTTCGGCCACGCTCGCCGAGCTCGAGCAGTTCATCGCCGCGCTCGGATTGCTCGAGAGCTCGGCGCACGCCCTGATTATTTCGAGCGCGCGCGAGGAGGGTTTTTCCGCCGGCGCCGATCTGCGTGAACTCTATCGCACGGCGCAGGGGCTCGCGCCCACCGAACGCCTCGCGGGCGTGCGCGATTTTCTGGAGCGCATCCATGGCGTGATGAATGCGATTGATGCGGCGCCGCTGGTCACCATCGCGGCCGTCCACGGAGTCACGTTCGGCGGCGGATTCGAATTGGCGCTGGCGTGCGATTTGATCGTCGCCGATAAAATGGCGCGCTTCTGTTTCCCGGAGCTGCGCCTGGGCCTGATTCCCGGCTTCGGCGGCATTCCGCGGCTCAAGCGCGATCTCGGCAACGCGCTGGTGCGCGATCTGCTGCTCACCGGGCGCAGCATCAACGCGGACAAAGCTCTTGCGGCCGGACTCGTGAGCCAGGTGACGGCGGAAGGCGGCGCGCTGCGCGCGGCTCGCGCCACGGCCGCGCAGGTCGGCAAATTCGACCGTGAGACAACCATCGCGGCCAAGCGCTTCATCAAGCCGCTCCCGCGCGAAGAACTGCGCCGCGAAATCGAAATCTTTTGCGAGCTGTTCGCGCGGCCTGCCGTCGAGGCCGCCCTGCGCAAATTCGTCGAGAGCGCCGACGCCTTGCCCTATTTGCCCTGAGCGATGGGAGGAGACAACATGTTCATAACGCTGCTCGTTGTAGGTTTCTTGATTTCATTGGCCGTTTCCGCCTTCGTCGCGCATATTTTTGACAAGCCGGCGGACGACATTCTCAAGCGCATCCTGGCAGACCCCATTAGCCGTGCCTGGACGAAGTACCTGAAGTTCGCAATCTATGTCGTGGGCATTTCGAGCGGGGTCCAGATATGGAACTTGGAAAGGTACATCACTCCGGGACCCGGACCAAATACAGCGGCGATTAACCTGACGAGGGACCGCTGGATTCTTGAAATATATCGAACCATAATCGAAACTCTTCAAGGGCTGGCTTGGGTCTTGCTCGTTTTCTTCTTGTTTGCATTGATTGCTTTCGTCATCGTGCGGGCAGCCGAACTGCGAGCGTCAAAAAGAGCGGCGGAGCAGGATAAGACCGCCTAGGAAGACAGCATGACGACGCCTCACGACAGCCTGAACGAAGTATTGAACCTCGCCGCCGCGCATTTCAAGGTGCCGCGCGAACAGCTCCGCCCGGACGATGACTTCTTCAAGACACTGGGCATCAATAGCCTGCAAGCCCTCGGCCTGCTCACGCGCATCGAGCAGCATTTCCACATCGAGTTGCCGGACTACGAGCTCCAGGGCGTCAGCGATTTCCGCACGCTTGCCGAGCGCATTCAATCCCGCCTCTGATGCTCGATCTGCGACAATTTGATTCGCTTGGCGCGGCGCTTGGCGCGGCACTTGAGCGCTGGCCCGATGAAGTGTGCCTGATCGAAGCGGACCGCGACCGCGAAAATACGCGCCTTACGTACCGCCAGTTCAAGGAGGCTGCGCTTCCGCTCGCCCGCGCTTTCGAGGAAGCGGGTCTTGGGGCCGGCTCGCGCGCCGCCATCCTCATGACCAATCAATCGAAGTGGCTGATTTCCGCCTACGCAGTGTTTTTTCGCGGCGGAGTTCTCGTCCCGCTCGATTACAAGCTCACACCCAACGAGCAGTGGAAGCTTCTGGCGCACGCGAAGGCGGAGTTCCTCGTCGTCGAATATCATTTGTGGCGGGCGCTTACGCAGGCGGAGGGCTTCAAGACTTCCGCCCTGCGCGTCGTTGTTGTGACCGAAGCGCCGGTCGGCGCCGACCTGCACGGAGCGCGACGCTGGGAGGAATTCCGCGGCGCGGGCGAGCCGGCATATGCCCCGCGCGTGCGGAAGGATCCGGCGTGCATTGTCTATTCCTCCGGCACGGGCGGGCGCCCCAAGGGCTGCGTCCTCACGCATGAAAATTATCTCGAGCAGTGCATGGCCGTAGCGCCGGTCTTTCCCTTCTGGCCCGGCGCGCGCTATCTGAGCATCATTCCCACGAATCACGCCATAGATTTCATGGGCGGCTTCGTGATGCCTTTCACGGGAGGCGGCGCCGTGGTGCATTTGCGCACGCTGCGGCCCGAATTCATCCGTGACGCCTTCACGCGATACAACATCACCTACATGGCCGTCGTGCCGCTGATCTTGAAAAACCTCCAGCAGGGCCTCAGCGAAAAATTCGCCGGTTTGCCTCGCTCGAAGCGCCGCCTGCTCGGCGCACTCGTGGCTGCCAACCGCGCGCTCACGCGCCGCCGCCCTCATCTTCGCCTGAGCCGCGCGCTCCTTAGGGACATTCACCAAGCCTTCGGCGGCAGCCTCCGCGCGCTGCTTGTCGGCGGCGCGTTCACCGAGCCAGCGACCATCGAATTTTTCCACGATCTCGGCATTCCCATCTACAACGGCTACGGCTGCACGGAAGCTTGCACGGCGATTACGCTGAACGATCAGAAACCCTTTCGCGCAGACACCGTGGGCAAGCCCGTCCGCGGAATGGAAATTCGCATTCTCGCCCGCGACGCCGAAGGCGTCGGCGAGGTCGCCGCGCGCAGCAAGACAGTGATGTCGCACTATCTCGACGATCCCGAAATGACCGCCGAAACCATCGTGGACGGCTGGCTGATGACGGGCGACCTCGGCCGCGTGGACGCAACCGGCCATCTGCAGCTCCTGGGCAGAAAGAAAAACATGATCGTTACCGAAGAGGGGAAGAACATCTATCCCGAAGACATCGAGACGGCTTTCGAGGGTCTTCCCGTGAAGGAATTTTGCATTTTCGCGGCTAACTATCTCTGGCCTGCGCGAGAGATGACGGGAGAAAAACTCGTCCTCGTGGTTCATCCGGAGCCGGGTAAAATCATTCCCGCCGATTTGGCCGCGCGCCTGGGCGAGGGCAACCGACGGCTCGCGAATTACAAGCGCGTCGGCGGCTATCTTGTGTGGGACCGCGATTTCCCGCTTACGGCGTCCCTGAAAATCAAGCGCGGCGAATTGGCCGGGCAAATCCGGCAGAGCCTTGGGCGCGAGGCCGTGGTGCCGCTGTGACGGTTTTCCAGCGCGCGTCCCGGGATGTGATGCGGCCGTGAAGAAGCGCTTCTTCGCCATCGTCAATCCGGCAGCGGGAGGCGGACGCTCGGGCGCCCTCGCCGCGGCTGCGCTCGAGCGCGTGCGCCGCGCCGGCGTGGATCTCGAGGTTGTCGAGACGTCGCGTCCCGGCGAAGCCACGGCGCTTGCGCGCCGCGCGTACGCGCAGGGCTTCCGGAATTTTCTCGCCGTCGGCGGCGACGGCACGTCGTATGAAATCGTGAACGGCATTTTCCCCGAGGCGCAAACGCAAGGCCGGGCCGCACTCGGCTTTCTCCCGCTCGGCACGGGAAATTCGTTTCTGCGCGATTTCACGACGCGCGGCATCGAACACACCATCGAGGCGCTGGCTGAAGGCAGGTCGCGCGCGTGCGACGTCCTCCGCCTGCGGCACTCCACCGGCGAAATCTACTTTATCAATATGCTGAACCTGGGATTCGCAGCCGACGCTGGCGAAGTGGCCAATCGCAAATTCAAGCGCTGGGGTGAGACGGGCTATATTCTGGGCGTGCTGGCCCGGCTCGCGCGGCTCGAGCATCTCTCGCTGCCGCACCGCCTCGATGGCGCCGGGGAATGGGACCGCCGCCCGTGTCTCTTCCTCGCCTTTGCGAATAGCAAGTTCACCGGCGGGAGCATGATGATTGCACCCCAAGCCGACCCCGCGGACGGCCGCATCGAATACGTCCGATGGTCGCCGCTGGGCCGCCTGCGTCTGCTTTGGAATTTTCCGCGGTTATTCACCGGCACGCACATTCATCATCCGCTGGCTTCGCGCGCGCACGCCGAGCGCGTGGAATTCGATCTCGGCGCGCCTGTGAACGTGATCGTGGATGGCGAGGTTCTCCGCCTCGAGTGCCACTCCCTGGAAATTCTTCCCGCGGCGCTGGACGTGATCGTATGAGGAAAGCGTGGCTGGGGGTTCGCGCGCTCGTTTTGTGGACCATCAGCGGAATTCATTTTGCCGTGGGCTGCGCGATCCTCTTGTGTTTGAGGGCCTTTATTGATCCGCGCAAAAGCGATTTCCTTCAGCGCGCCTTCCTCCGCAATATTGTGCGCCTCACCGGCGTGAAATTCGAAGTCCGGCGCGCGCCGGGCTTCGATCCCGCCCGAACGTCCATCTTCGTCTCGAACCACGTGAACATCTTCGATCCCTTCGTCTGTTACTCCGCGATTCCGCAGTTCGTTCGCGGCTTCGAGCTTGCCTCGCACTTCCAAATTCCCGTCTACGGCTGGCTGATGGGGCGCTTTGGAAACATTCCCGTCCCGGACGTGCCCAGCCGCTTGGGCCTCGAACATATGGCCGCGCGCGCCAAGGCGGCGCTCGATTCCGGCGTCAGCCTGATCGCTTTCGCGGAAGGCGGGCGCACGCGCGATGGCCACGTCCGTGAATTCAAGAAGGGAATTTTCAATCTGGCGCTGAAATTCGGCGCGCCGATCGTGCCCATGAGCATTGTGGTCTCGTACGAATTCTTTCGCACCGGCGATTGGATGCTCTATCCGGGGAAAATCACGGTGTATCTACACGATACGATCGAAACATCCGGGCTGGGCCACGCCGATGTGGATGGGTTGCGCCGGCGCGTGCAGGAGATCGTCGCCGCGCCGGTTGAGGAGTTTCGCGAAAGCCGCAAACATCACGGCGCCTGAGATGCACCGGCCTCCGGCAGCGCGCGCCCGGCGCGCAATTCCTGCCAGGTATATACCACGCGGTGGACGACGGTGATCGTCGAGATGGTGGCGATTACCCAGAGAACCGGCGCCATCCGATTGAAGAATCCGCCGATCAGCAGCAGCACAAGCCGCTCGGGCCGCTCCATGAATCCCACCTTGCACGACGGGATCAGCGATTCGGCCCGCGCCCGCGAATAGCTCACCATGAACGAGCTGGCCATGGCCACGGCCGCGAGCGTCATATAAAATCCCCGGCCCGCCAGCGTGTAATAGACCACCAAGCCCATGTACAGGGCCAGGTCGGAATAGCGGTCGAGCGTCGAATCGAGGAATGCCCCGAATGCCGTCACGCGCCCCACGCGCCGCGCCACCTGGCCATCAGCCATATCGAGGAAGGCGGCAAAGAGCAGCACGCCCGCAGCCTGGTGAAACCGGCCCAGCGCAAACAGGGCCGCCGCCCACGAGTTCACGGCCAGCGCAAAAAACGTGAACATGTTCGGCGTCATGCCCGTCGCCGCCAGTCCGCTCACCACGTGCCGCAGCAACCAGCTGCCGCCTTCGCCGATCCAGTATGTAATCGGGTGCTTCAGACTTTTGTGCTCGTCCGCCATCGCTCGGAAAATCATACACCGGAAAGCGGCTGGCCAGAAGTCTGGCGCGTCGCAGATGGTTCGCCGTAGCCCGAGGGATGCGCGCGGCGCCACTCCCATGCGCTGCGCACGATGTCGTCCAGTTCCGGATGCTCTGGTTCCCACCCGAGTTCGCTGCGAATCTTTTGCGAACTCGCCACCAGCACGGCCGGATCACCGGGCCGCCTTTCCGTTTCGCGCGCCGGAATCGGGAGCCCCGTCACGCGGCGCGCCGATTCGATCACTTCCCTCACACTGAAGCCGCGGCTATTTCCGAGGTTGTAGATCAGCCGGCCCTTTTCCCGGAGCGCCTCGAGAGCCAAAAGATGCGCGGAAGCAAGATCGGCCACGTGAATGTAATCGCGGACGCACGTGCCGTCCGGCGTGGGGTAGTCGGTGCCATAAATCGCGATGTGTTCGCGTTTGCCGAGCGCGGCCTCCAGCGTGAGCGGAATCAGATGCGTTTCCGGATGGTGATCTTCGCCGCGGCCGTTCGCGGCTCCCGCGGCGTTGAAATAACGCAGGCTCGCATAGTGCAATCCGTGGACCCGATGGAACCACGCGAGCATTCGCTCGGTGAGGAGCTTCGACTCCCCGTACGCGTTTACGGGAAGCAGCGCGTCGGTTTCCTCGATCGGAGTTCGCTCGGGCATTCCGTAGAGCGCGGCCGTAGAGGAGAATACGAACTTTGTAACTTTGTGCGCCAGCATTGCTTCCAGCAGCGTCAGCGTGCTCGCCGAATTATTGCGAAAATAAAGCTCGGGGAATTGCATGGATTCCCCGACCTCGATCGAGGCCGCAAAGTGCATCACGGCGGCAAATGTGCGCTCTCGGAAGAGCCGGTCGAGCGCGGCGCGGTCGCCCACGCCGCCGGTCACGAATGCCGCGCCCTCGGGTACGGCCGTGCGCCTTCCGCGGGAAAGGTTGTCAAGGACGACGACGTCCGCGCCCTTTTTCAGCAGCTCGCTGGCCACCACGCTTCCGATAAAACCGGCTCCGCCGGTGACGAGAATGCTCTCTCGCATCTGAATTTCCCTCATGGATACTACAACGGCTGCTGAAGCCCAGGTAGGGCCGTCTCTAATCCTTGTTCCGCACGCGGCACGGATGCGCCGGATGTGGGCCATTGAATCCCCGGGCAATCCGCATCACTTTTTGAATGACGCACTGGGCATTCCGCGCCTATGATTGTACCTGCTCCCGCGAATCGTACTGTGTGGCGCCGCTCCGGTTGTGGCTCCAGAGCGTGCGAGCGAACGGTGCGCGCATGGACCTCTCTTCGGCGCGCAGGAGACAAATGATCTCAAGATTCCGATTCGCCCTTTTCCCGGCCGCGGCGCTCGCCGCGGCATGCACCTTATATTTTGTCTCTTCCGCGAAGCCTGCCGAAGCCGCGCCGCAAGAGCGCGCTGCCCTCTCGCGGCGCGTGGACGACTCGGATCTCCTCACGCTCCGGGGCAATACTCGCCCGGAAGCAAATGCCGAAAACGATCGCGGCCCTGTTCCCGCTGACTTTCCCATGGAGCACATGCTCCTGCAGTTGAAGCGCTCCCCGGAAAATGAGCAGGCGCTCGAAGCATACATCACTCAACTCTCCGACCGTGATTCGCCCAATTTCCATCACTGGCTCACCGCGAACGAATTCGGAGAAAGCTACGGCGTGAGCGAGGAAAACCTCGGAATGGTCACGGACTGGCTCGCGTCGCAAGGTTTTACGGTCAATGTAATCTATCCGAGCCGCATGGTCATAGACTTCTCCGGCACGGCGCGCCAGGTGCGCGAAGCCTTCCGCACGGAAATTCATTTCCTGGATGTTCTCGGCGCGAAGCATGTCGCCAATATGGGCGATCCTCAAATTCCGGCCGCACTCTCTTCGATTGTCGCCGGCGTCGTCTCTCTGCACGATTTCTTGCCGCACCCCATGTACAAGCCCCGCACCGATTATACTTTTACTTCCGGCAGCACAACTACCTATGCGGTGGTGCCGGGTGATATGGCGGTCATTTACAACCTGAATCCCCTATTCAGTGAAGGCTACTCGGGCCAGGGCCAGACGATTGTCGTGATCGAAGATACGGACGTGTACAACCCATCGAATGCGAGTCCGCCTTCGGACTGGGCCACTTTCCGCTCGACGTTTGGCCTTTCCAACTACGCTTCCGGCTCTTTCTCGTTGGTCCACCCAGCGCCTCCGACGGGCCCCAACAACTGCAACGATCCGCATGTCAACGGTGCCGATGGCGAAGCGATCCTGGATGCGGAATACTCCAGTGCCGCCGCGCCGAGCGCGGCCATCGAGATGGCCTCCTGCGCGGATGGAGCCAGTTTCGGTGGTCTCATTGCTCTCCAGAATCTCCTCAATGAAACTTCCACGCCGCCGGCCATCATGAGCATCAGCTATGGCGAGTGCGAGGCCCTAAACGGCTCGGCGTCCAACGCGGCGTACAACTCGGCCTATCAGCAGGCCGTGACGGAAGGCGTCTCCGTTTTCGTGTCGTCGGGCGATGAAGGCGCGGCCAGCTGCGATGCGAACCAAACGCGCGCCACGCACGGCATCGGCGTCAGCGCCTTCGCCTCCACTCCCTACAACGTGGCTGTGGGCGGCACGGACTTTGGCGACTCTTACGCCAACACCAATACCACCTATTGGAACGCGTCCAACACGTCCAATTACGTGTCCGCGAAATCCTATATTCCGGAGATACCGTGGAACGATTCGTGCGCGAGCGCGCTTATTGCCAGCTACGAGGGCTATGCGACGAGCTACGGGACAGCGGGATTTTGCAATAGCGCCACGGGCAAGGCGAACTTCCTCACCGTGGTTTCCGGAAGCGGCGGCCCGAGCGGCTGCGCCACGGGGGCGCCTGCCGTCACGGACGTGGTCGGGGGGACTTGCGCGGGGTATGCGAAGCCCATGTGGCAATCGGTGTTTGGCAATCCGAGCGACGGCGTGCGCGACATTCCGGACGTGTCTCTATTCGCTGCCAACGGCGTCTGGGGACACTACTACCTTTTTTGTTGGTCGGACACGGGCCGCGGCGGAAAATCCTGCGCGGGCGCACCCAGCACTTGGGCGGGCGCCGGGGGAACATCTTTCTCTTCGCCGATCATGGCGGGGATACAGGCGCTGGTAAACCAGAAGTGGAGCATACGCGCGGGTAACCCCGATCCTATTTATTACACGATAGCTACGGACGAATATGGAGCGAGCGGCAGCGCCATATGCAATTCCAGCAGCCAGGTGGCGCGAAGAGGCATCGCCAGCACCTGCACTTTTTACGACGTGACGCAGGGAGACATGGACGTGAACTGCAGGGGCGTGGGTTCAATTTTCGCTCCGACATATTACAATTGTTACTTGCCCTCCGGCACGAATGGCGTGCTTTCCACAAGCAACAGCGCGTACGATCCGGCGTTCGGCACCACGCCCGGCTGGGATTTCGCCACCGGAATCGGGACGGTGAACGCGTATAACCTAGTCTACGATACCGCCTGGGCGCCTTAGGCCGAAGATATGGAGCGTTGTGAGCGGCAAGGTCTGTCATCCACCACAGTAGAGAAAATGAACCCAAATGGAAATTAGCGACACAACCACACGAGGGGACTTTGCAGTGCGTCTATTGGGGGTGATTTTCGCGCTGGGGATGGCGCTGGGCTTTGCCGCGCCCGTTTCAGGGCAGGAGGCGGCTGCTGCAAAGACCGGCCTGGCGGACGACTGGAGCCACCACCGGCTGGTTTTTTCGAGCCCCGGGAGGGCTGAGGACGCGATCCGGAACGGATGGTACGGCCGGTGGCTCGAAATCGAGAACGATCCGCGGTATCAGTTGCAGGGGCGGAAGCGGAACTTTCGGGCCATGGGAGCGCCCGGTTCGGCGTGGAACGGATTCGGGAGCGCGCCGGATTGGGACGCAGACGGCGAAAAGGATTCGCCGGGGGCCGTTGATCCGGTTGACCCGAAGCACCTGCCACGGGGACTTGTGAAAGCTCCTTTGGCGCCTCGAGAGGAGCGGCGATTCGAGCGCGAAGGCCGGCCGGGGTCGCTGCGCGTCCACACGGACTGGAGCGAGAATATGGGCAGCGGGGCGACGGCTGGGCTGGGCGTCTTTCCGGCGAAGTATTCGTTTACGACGAGCAGCGCGAACTGCGCCGCGGCGGCGACGCCGGATTACGTGGTTTACAACACGGGGCTGGCGGGATCGGCCACGCAGGCGAGCATCATCGCCTACGACAATCTTTACGCGGGCGGCTGCACGAGCGGCGCTGTGCCTTCGGTGTATTGGGCATACAACACGAATGGGGGGACGGTCGCTGACGTCCGTGGCGCTTTCGCTCGATGGTTCGCAGGTGGCGTTTGCGCAGACGACGGGAGGCGTGGCGAGCCTCGTGGTGTTGAAGTGGGCGGCATCGCCCAGCCTCGATTCCCTGACGTCCACGGCCGCGGGGTCGTATCGCGGATGCAGCGCGCCGTGCATGACCAGCCTGACATTTTCCGGAAGCGCGAACGACAGCGGGTCTTCGGCTTTCGTCGACTACGGCTCGGACACGCTCTACATCGGGGACGACAACGGGAAACTGCACAAATTTACGGGAGTTTTCGGGGGAACCCCCACGGAGGCGGGAAGTCCGTGGCCCGTGACAGTGAGCGCATCGGCGCTCAATGGCCCGGTGTACGATTCCGGCTCCGGGAATATTTTCGTGGGCGACTATCTATTGAACGGGAGTTCCACGTGCGCGCCTTCGGGAAGCCCGTGCGGATTTTTTTATGCGGTGAAGGCGTCGTCGGGCGCGGTAGTGGCGACATCGAAACGGCTGGACTTTATTTTCGGGATTGTGGAGAGCGCGGTGGTGGATTCCGCCGCGGGGATGGCTTACGTGTTCGTGGGAGCGGATGGAGAGAGCGGAGCGGCTTCGGCGTGCGGGTCGGATATTCCTTGCAGCGGCGTGTTTCAACTTCCCGTGAATTTCGCGAACGGCAGCGGCGGCACCGAGGCGCCTGTAGGACCGGGATATTCGTTTCTTCTGGCCGGGGCGTTCGACGACGCCTATCTCACGTCGGGCACGCCCGCAAGCCCCTCGGGACATCTGTACGTGGTGGGCAATACGGGCGCGGCAAATAATACGTTGTATCAGGTGTCCATCAGCTCGAACGTGATGAACAGTGCGTCGGTGGCAGGCCCCGCGGTGAGCGAGAACTACACGAATGGCTACATGGCGGCGGGCCTGGGCGTGAGCGAATTCGATAACGGCGGGCACGATTACATTTTCCTGAGCGTGCTGAGCTTCGGCGCGCCCGCGGCGTGCAGCGCGACGCTGGCGAATGGGTGCGTGATGGGCTTTGACGTCACGGGCGGCACGATTAGCGCGGGCACCACGCCTACCGCGGCGACGACCGAGGCGGGCGGAACAAGCTCGATTATTATTGATAACTCGGCCGCGCTCGCGGGGGCGTCAAATATCTATTTCACGCCGCTTGCGAATCAGCTGTGCACCACGTCCGGGACGATCGGCGGCTGCGCGATTCAGACGCTGCAGTCCGCGCCGTGAGCAGGACTGTGGGCATGTAGCCCGGCGTCCGCGTATGGGAGGTACCGTTGACTCGGGCGGAGGGGCGGACTATATTGAATGGAACGGAGACGGTGAATTGAGCGAGACAATTGAGTTCGCCGACGGAAGTTAGACAGTAGAGGTACCCCAAGGGAAGCATCGGCGGGCGAACCGGCTTCCGTAGGGAATGAAATGAACCTGCCCAACAGTCTGACCGTGCTGCGAATCTTCTTCGTGCCCCTGCTTGTAGTGGTCCTTCTGACGCGCCAGCCAAACTGGAATTTTTATGGATGGCCCATGCACTTCGAAGTGTGGGGGGTGCTGATCCTGCTGGTAGCGGCGGCCACGGACGTGATGGATGGGTACGTGGCGCGGAAGCGGGGAGAAGTCACGACGCTGGGCATCCTGCTGGACCCCATCGCGGACAAGCTATTGATTTCCGCGGCGTTCATATCGCTGGTTTCCATGGGGCTGATGCCGGCGTGGATGGCGGTGATCATCATCGGGCGGGAATTCGTCGTGGTGGGGCTGCGGGACATTGCGTCCACGGAGGGCGTGATCATTCCCCCTACGGCGCTGGGGAAAACGAAGATGGTTTTGCAGGTCCTGGCGGGCTGCGCGGTGATTCTGACGGCCAAGCATCCGGCGCTGAAAACGGTGGGGACACTGCTGTTGTGGCTGGTGGTGCTGAGCGCGGTGGTGTCCGCGATCCACTATTACAAAATTTTTTGGAGCCAGATTAATTTCCGCGTGCAGCAAAGGCGGCACGCCGTGGTGGTGGCCGGGACGAAAGAAAAAGCGCAGGATGTGCTGAGTCCCTGAGGCCAGCTGGCCAGAGTGAATCCACCGCGCGCGGCGCTGCCCCGAAGACGTCCATGCCCGCAGGCAATTCCACAAGCTGGAAGGGCACGAACCGCGAGAAGCGGATGCTGCTGGAAGTGGCGCGGCGCGCGGTGACGCTTGCGGCGGAGCGGCGCGAAACGCTGGAAGATTTGCCGGAGGGGGGAAGGCTCGAGGATCCCGGGGGAGCGTTTGTCACGCTGCGGCTGCGGGAGCGGCTGCGCGGGTGCATTGGGCAATTGCCGTCGAAGGAATCGCTGGTGCGAGTGGTGGCTTATTGCGCCAAGGGCGCGGCGCTGGAGGACCCGCGGTTCGAGCCGGTGCGCGCGGATGAAGTGGCGGGAATAGTGGTGGAAGTGAGTGTGCTTTCGGCGCTCGAAGAGATAGCTCCCGAGCGGATTGAAACCGGAAAACACGGCTTGGTGGTCGCCAAGGGCTGGCAACGCGGCGTGCTGCTGCCGCAGGTTGCCACCGAGCACGGCTGGACGGCGGAACGGTTTCTCGAGGAAACGTGCGCCAAGGCGGGACTGGAGCCAGGCGCCTGGAAGGACCCCGCGACGCGGATCGAGGCGTTCACGGCGGAGGTTTTCAGCGAATCGGATTTCGAGCCAAAAAAAGAATGAACGGGCGCGCGGGACTACTCAAGCTCGACGTAATAGCCCGTATAGATTTCCCGGAGGCTGAAGGTGATCAGGACGACCGAAGAGTCTGGTCCCGTGCGCATGACGATGCCTTCCCCTATGTTCTCGCGAGGCGTGTTTTTCCAGTTCCATTTGGAAGGGGAGCTGCCCATGCCCACGGTGGGTCCCCAGGGCCCCTCGGAGGAAAAGGCAAATCGGGGGTTTTGGAATGCGGTTTCGCGCTGGTCGTCGGTATAACGGAAGATGCGGAAATAATCGCCGACGTTCACACCCTGCTTGGCGCCGAGATTGACATAGACGATGTCGTTTTTCCCGGCTAGCTGCCGAAATTGCTTTCCGCTGACGACCATGGCAAGGGCTTTGCCGGTCGGCAAGGCGAATTGGTCGAAATTCGTTTCAGGCTTGAGCGGCGGCGTGGGGCGCTCGGTGAAGGGCAGGACGATATCACCGCGTTGGACGAGGCCGCAGGCATGGTCAACGCGCGCGATGGAGAGATCGGGACGCACGGCAACTACTCGCACGCGCGCTTCGTCATCCCACACCGTTCCCATCTTGCTGAGAATAGAAGACTGCCATTTTGACCAGTCCATATGCAGAGTCTGCGTCGAGGGACGGATCACGGAGAAGACGTCGCCGATCTTCACGCCCTGGTTGGAGCCTTTGTTCACATAGACAAAGGCACCCTGGTCAAAGGTAGACCGATACTCGGATTGTTCGCCTGTGATGACATAGGTATCGCGGGAAACAGGTTCGGAAGTGACGATACCGGCGCAATAGACATCGTAGGGGAAGGGATTGGTATGGGCCGTCTGAGCCGAGGTGGCTGCGGCGGATAGTCCTAGAACTAGACCAGCAAGGATAGATTTCAGGCGCATCGTACTCGCTCCTTATAAATTCTCTGCGCCCGGACGGGCGCTCCCCATGAGCCGAACGTAGCAGACGGGTTGGGGAGCGTCAAGACAATGGTCCGCCGGGCTTTACACATTGTGCAACGCATGGTAGAAGCGAAGACCCGGCATCGTGAGCGCGCTCCGGGAGGCACGGGGAAGAAGCGCGGAAGAGCATGGGAATACAATATGTTAGGACGAGATAAAATTTGCGCCGTGGTGGCTGGGGCGAAGGCCGAATCCATGCATCGGCAGCTCGCCCGGGCGCTTCGGGAAACCCGCACCGTAGAGTTGCGGCTGGACTGGCTTGACGACGACGGGGAGATCCGGCGCTTCCTCAAGCGGCTGGCCGGAGGCAAACTGCGAGCGGAGGCCACTCTCATCGCAACATGCCGGCGGCGCGAGGCAGGGGGACGGTATCGCGGGAGCATCGCCAAGCAACTGGTGCACTTGAGCGAGGCGGTGCGCGCAGGTTGCGGGTGGTACGACCTGGAAATCGAGAGCGCCGCGAAGTGTCCGCCGGAGCTGCTGGATGTCCTGCTGGGGGAAGGGCGCGAACTGAGGTCCGCGCATTTCTTTCGAGGGATGCCGAGAAATCTGGGGCGTGTGGTTGCCAGGATCGAGCGCGGCGGCCGGATGCCATCAAGATCGCGGCGCAATGCGATTCCCTGGCGGATAGTTTGAAGCTGGCGCGCCTGGCCCGAAGGCGGCGAAGGATCGTGGCCATGCCCATGGGCAAAGTTGCGCTTCCCGTGAGATTTCTGGCGTTGCGGGAGCGCGGGGGATTCGCGTATGCGCCGGTGGAGAATGCGACGGCGCCCGGGCAGATTTCGCTCGAAGAAATGAAAAATTTGTATCGTGCGGACGATTTTGGCTGGCGAACGGGGGTGTACGGTGTGATCGGAGATCCCATTGGACATTCCCTATCGCCACAAATGCAGAACGCGGGATTCCAGGCGCAGGGGATCAACGCAGTGTATTTGCCATTTCTGGTTCATGATCTCGGGGACTTTCTCGGCGCCGTGGAGGCGCTCGGAATCCGGGGCTTCAGCGTGACGATACCGCACAAGGAGCGCATCCTGCGGCATCTCGACGGCTGCGATCCGCTGGCCGCGAAGATCGGGGCGGTGAATACGGTGGTGGTGCGCGGCGGCGAAAAGCTTTACGGATACAATACGGACTATGTGAGCGTGCTGCGGGCGCTCGAACCGCGCATCCCGCTGCGGGGCAGCCGCGTGCTGATCGTGGGCGCGGGCGGAGTGGCGCGCGCCGTGGCGTTCGCGCTGGCGGAGGCGGGCGCTGCCGTCTGCATCTTTGCGCGCAGGCGCGAAAAAGCAGAATCGCTGGCGCGGGCCGCGGGCGGAGAAGCCATTGCGCGGAATCAATTGCGGCGCGAATATTTCGACGCGATCGTGAACGCGACGCCGGTGGGAATGCATCCAAACGTAGGACAGTCGCCGCTCGAAGCGCGCGAATTGAACTGCCGGCTGGTGTTCGACACCATATACCGGCCGCGCGAAACGAAGCTGTTGCAACTGGCGGCGCGGCGCGGCATTGAAACAATCTCCGGCGACGAAATGTTCATTGCGCAAGGCGCGGCGCAGTGGGAAATCTGGACCGGTGAGCGCGCGCCGGTGGAAGCGATGCGCCGCGCGGTGGTTCACGCGCTGAAGCGCGAGGAAAAGGGACGATGATCGAGCCTGATTTCAAAACGTTCGCCGGGCTGGCGCGGCAGGGGAATCTTGTCCCCGTGTATGAGACGTACACGGCCGACCTGCTGACGCCCGTGGGCGCATATCTGCGCATCGCGCGCGACGCGAAATATTCCTTTCTGCTGGAGAGCGTGGAAGGCGGGGAGAATATCGCGCGCTACACGTTCGCGGGAGCGAACCCGGTGGAAGTGTTCCGGGCGCGCGGACGAGTGTGTACGGTGGAGAGCGGCGGCAAGGAAGTGCAATTCGAGGAAAACCCGGTCGAACAATTGCGGCGCATGACCGCGCGGTACCATCCGGTGCGAGTGCCGGGGCTGCCCCCGCTGATTGCCGGCGCGATCGGATATTTTGCCTACGACATGGTGCGGCTGGTGGAGCGCATCCCGGCAACCGGGCGCGACAATATGGGGCTGGACGATTGCGTGATGATGTTCTACCTGGGACTTCTGGCGTTCGACCACGTGCAACACCGCGTGTGGATCATCCGCAATGTGTTCACGGAGGGCAAGGGCAGCCTGCGCGAGAAATACGATGCGGCCGTGCGCGAAATCCGGCGCACGCGGCGAATGATCGAGGGAGCTTTGCCGCCGCAGCGGCGCGCGCGGCGGGCGGGCGCGCTGCGCGTGGAATCGAACATGACGAAATCGCGATTCACCGGCGCCGTGCGCAAAGCGAAGAGCTATATTCGCGCGGGCGATGTGTTTCAGGTCGTAGTGAGCCAGCGATTTTCGGCGCGGACGAGCGCTGATCCCTTCGAGATTTATCGCGCACTGCGCGTGGTGAACCCTTCGCCGTATCTTTATTTTTTGAAGCTCGGCGATGTTTCCGTGGTGGGCAGCTCGCCCGAAATGCTCGTGAAGGTGCAGGGACGAAACGCGTTGTACCGGCCGCTGGCCGGGACTCTGCCGCGCGGGAAGGATGAGAAAGAAGATCGCGAATTCGAAGCGCGGCTGCTGGCCGATCCCAAGGAGCGGGCCGAGCACATCATGCTCGTGGACCTGGGGCGCAACGATCTGGGCCGCGTATGCGAGTACGGGTCGGTGGAAGCGGAGCGGCTGATGTTCGTGGAGCGCTATTCGCACGTGATGCATATTGCGTCGACGCTGCGGGGGCGGCTGCGCAAAGATGTGGATTGCTTCGATGCCTTGATGGCCTGTTTTCCGGCGGGCACACTTTCGGGTGCGCCCAAGGTGCGAGCAATGGAGATTATTGACGAGCTGGAGCCCACCCGGCGCGGAATTTACGCGGGCGCAATCCTCTATCTCGATTTTTCCGGCAATCTCGATTCCTGCATCGGGCTGCGCACGCTGGTGGCCAAGGGCGGACACACGTACGTGCAGGCCGGCGCGGGGATCGTGGCGGATTCCGTGCCGGAGCGCGAATATCAGGAATCGGTGAACAAGGCTCGCGCGGTGATACGGGCGCTCGAAATCGCGCACCGCGGCGGGAACGGCGACGGAAAGAAATCATGATTCTGCTGCTCGACAACTACGACTCGTTTACGTACAACCTGGCGCAGTACCTCGGGCAGATGGAGCAGCAACTCGAGGTGCGGCGGAACGATCAGATTACGATCGAAGAGATCGAGCGGCGACGTCCGGAGCGCATCGTGATTTCGCCGGGGCCGTGCACGCCGTGCGAAGCGGGGATCAGCGTGGAGCTCATCCAGCGGTTCGCGGGAGAAATTCCCATTCTCGGGGTATGCCTGGGACATCAGGCGATTGGCGCGGCGTTCGGCGGGCGCGTGATTCGCGCGCCGAAGGTGATGCACGGAAAAACGAGCGAGATTCATCACGACGGGAAGACCATTTTTCGCGGGCTGCCGCAGAATTTCGAGGCTACGCGTTATCATTCGCTGATCGTGGAGCGGAAGTCGCTGCCGCGGACGCTCGAAATTTCCGCTGAGACCGCCGACGGGACAATCATGGGGCTGCGCCATCGGAAGCTGAAGGTGGAAGGCGTGCAGTTCCATCCCGAGTCAGTGCTTACGGATGCAGGTTTCAAGCTGCTCAAGAATTTTCTGAGTATTTAGTTGGAATCGGCGAACCACTGGCAAAAGATTCCAATGGTTTCCGTCAGATTGGTGGGGCCCATTGCAGCCTTGAATTTCTTCTTCTCGACCCAATAGCGAATCCAATCATCCTTCGTCCGTTCGATCTTAACGACGTCCAGCGAGCGCTTTTCAGCATGGGTCTCGCTCAAGTCAATTTCTAGAGTCCATCCTGGATTGTCGAGTGTATCTATCTTGATTCCCCACTGGTGTTCCCAGAGACCATTACACCGTGCCGCATACCATTTCTCAAGGAGTGAGAGAGCTTCAGTCATGTCCAGAATGAGTCTCCTTATGTTTTGGTTCTGAGGCTTGGGAGAAGGCGACAAGGGCTTCGAGGCGCTCGCGGGCTGCGCCGGAGTCGATGGATTGCGCGGCGAGGCGCACGCCATCGAGGAAATCGCGGGCGCGGCCTGCGGCGACGAGCGCCGCGGCGGCATTGGCGAGCACGATTTCGCGGTGCGGGCCGTGATCGCGGTAGAGCATGGTGCGTCCCAGAACCTTGTGAATGATCTCGGCGTTGTGCGCGGCGTCGCCGCCGCGGATCGCGTCGAGCGGCGCGCGGCGCAGGCCGAAGTCTTCGGGCGCTACGGTGTAGCTTCGCACGGCGCCGTCGCGTAGTTCGGCGATATAGGTTTCGCCCGCGATGGAAATTTCATCGAGGCCGTCCGCGCCGTGGACGACAAACGCGCGGCGCACGCCGAGCTCGCCGAGCGCGCGCGCAAGAAGCTCCGTGAGGCTCGATTCATAGACGCCGACGATTTGAGCGGAAGCTCCAGCGGGATTCGTGAGCGGCCCCAGAAGATTGAAGACCGTGCGCATACGGAGTTCGCGGCGGGCGGGCATGGCATAGCGCGTAGCCACGTGCATGGCCGGAGCGAAAAGAAAACCAATGCCGGTTTCCTCAATGGCGCGGCCAACGCGATCCGGCGCGAGGTCCATGCGCACGCCGAGATGCTCGAGGACGTCCGCCGAGCCACAGCGCGAGCTGATGGAGCGATTGCCGTGCTTGGCCACGCGCACGCCCGCTCCTGCAACGACAAAAGCTGCGGCGGTGGAAACATTGAACGTGCCGGAAGCGTCGCCGCCAGTGCCGCAAGTATCAATCAGTGCTTCGTCGGCGGGCAGGCCGCTGCCGGTGAAAATGGGCGCGGCGTGGCGGCGCATGACGGTGGCAAAGCCGACCAGTTCGTCCACAGTCTCGCCCTTCATGCGCAAGGCGGTGAGGATTCCGGCGATCTGAGCGTCGCTGGCGCGCCCGGAAAGGATTTCTTCCATCGCGGCTTCGGCCTCGACGCGCGACAGGTCCTCTTCGGCGACAATTTTTTCAAGCGCTTCGTGGAGCATGGTCATTGTGCGCCCCGGCTGGAAGAAGGGTGCGCCGTCGTCACTTATGGAACCCAGGAGGAGAGAGCATCCCTTGTTCCCCTCCGCAGTTGCATGTAAACTTTTCAGCTTCCACCTATGCAAATTCTAGCACTAATGGACATGCAATGAAGATTCACGAATATCAGGCCAAGACGATTCTCGCGAAATTCGGCGTGCCGGTGCCGCGCGGCGAAGCCGTGTTCAGCAAGGACGAAGCGCATGCGGCGTTCGAGCGGCTGGGAACGCCGGTTGCGGTAGTCAAAGCGCAAATTCACGCCGGTGGGCGCGGCAAAGCAGGAGGCGTGAAGCTGGCCAAGTCGGCTGAGGAAGCCGCGGCGCTGGCCGAGCGAATGCTGGGGATGAAGCTGGTGACGCCGCAGACGGGCGAGGAGGGGCGCATCGTCCGGCGGCTGCTTGTCGAGGAGGGCCTCGACATCGCGCGCGAACTTTATCTGAGCATTTTGGTGGACCGCGCGGCGGGCGCGCCCGTGTTCATGGCCAGCGCCGCGGGCGGAATGGAAATCGAGGAGGTGGCCAAGGAACGTCCCGAAGCGATTCTGCGCGAAACGATTTACCCGGTGGAAGGCCACGCGGCGGAGGGATTCGAACCGTATCACGCGCGGAAGCTCGCGTTTGGCCTGGGGCTTTCGGGCGAACTCGCGGGGGCAGGAGCGCGATTTTTTCAGTCGCTCTATCGCGCGTTCATCGGGACCGACGCTGCGATGCTCGAAATCAATCCGTGCGTGGTGACGCGCGATGGGCAGCTGGTGGCGCTGGACGCAAAAGTGAATTTCGACGACAACGCGCTCTACCGCCATCCCGAATTCAAAGAGCTGCGCGACGTGGATGAAGAAACGCCGCTCGAAGTGGAAGCCTCGAAATTCAAGCTGAACTACATCAAGCTTGACGGCAGCGTGGGCTGCATGGTGAACGGCGCGGGCCTGGCGATGGCCACCATGGACATCATCAAACTGAGCGGCGGAAGCCCGGCGAATTTTCTGGATGTGGGCGGAGGCGCGTCGGAAGAGCAGGTGAAGAATGCGTTTCGCATATTGCTGAGCGATCCGAACGTGAAGGCGGTGTTCGTCAACATCTTCGGCGGAATTTTGCGGTGCGATGTGCTGGCGAGCGGCGTGGTGAACGCGGCGCGCGAGCTGAAATTCAAGATGCCCGTGGTGGTGCGAATGGAAGGGACGAATGTGATGCAAGGGCAGGAGATTTTGCGAAGTTCGGGACTCGATTTCACCGTCGCCCATGGAATGGAAGACGGCGCCAAAAAGGCCGTGTCGCTGGCACGGAGCGCCCGATGAGCATCCTGGTGGATAAGAACACGCGCGTGATCGTGCAAGGGCTCACGGGCCGGGAAGGCAGTTTTCACGCGCAGCAGATGCTCGATTATGGGACGAAGGTGGTCGGCGGCGTAACGCCGGGCAAAGGCGGGACGAAGCATCTGGGGTGCCCCGTGTTCAATACGGTTGCCGAAGCTGTGCACGAGACGGGCGCGAATGCGTCGGTGATTTTTGTGCCGCCACCGTTTGCCGCGGACGCGATACTGGAGGCGGCGGACGCGGGGCTGCCGCTTGTCGTCTGCATCACGGAAGGGATTCCGACGCTGGATATGGTGCGTGTGGCCGCGGCGCTGAAAAATTCGAAGACTCGGCTGATTGGGCCGAATTGCCCGGGGATCATTTCTCCGGGCGAGTGTAAGATCGGGATCATGCCCGGAGCGATTCACAAGCAGGGCCACGTGGGATTGGTGAGCCGAAGCGGCACGCTGACTTATGAGGCAGTGGACCAACTGACGCGGCTCGGCATTGGGCAATCCACCTGCATCGGCATGGGAGGCGATCCAATCATCGGGACGACTTTCCTGGACGTCGTGAAGATGTTCCACGACGATCCGGATACGCACGCGATCGTGATGATCGGCGAAATCGGCGGCAACGCCGAAGAGGACGCGGCGGAATTCATCAAGAAGCACGTAAAGAAGCCGGTGGTCGGCTTCGTCGCCGGGCAAACAGCGCCGCCCGGACGCCGCATGGGCCATGCCGGCGCGATCATCAGCGGCGGACAAGGCACCGCCAAAGAGAAATACGCGGCCATGCGCGCCGCGGGAATTCACACCGTCGAAAGCCCGGCGGAAATTGGACACAAGGTCGCGGCCGTCTTGAGCAAATCGAAGGCGATATCCCGCCCCGCGCACGGCGTGAAGAAAAAAGCTGCGCGCAAGCCAAAGAGGCGCGGCAAGAGGTAATGTGGGGCCGGGTCCAACGACCCAAGATTTTTTGAATGCAGATAAAAGGAGCAAACATTTGGCCGTCGAAAGAACGCTGGCAATTATCAAGCCGGACGCGGTGAAACGCGGTCTGACCGGCGAAATCCTGAGCCGCATTCATGCGGCAAAGTTTCAGATCGTGGCGATCAAGTCGGTGCGGCTCACGAAGGCCGAGGCCGAAGGCTTCTATGCCGTCCATAGCGAGCGGCCTTTTTTCGGAGAGCTGACCGAGTTCATGAGTTCGGGCAAGGCCGTGGTGATGGCGCTCGAAGGCGAAAACGCGATCTCGAAATGGCGCGAGACGATGGGCGCCACCGATCCCGCCAAGGCCGCCGCCGGCACGATCCGGCGCGAGCTCGGCACCAGCATTCAGTACAACTGCACGCACGGTTCGGACGCGCAGCAGACAGCCGCGTTTGAAATCGCCTATTTTTTCGCGGGGTCGGAATTGGCATAGGCTCGCATGGATGGAACCGGCACGCGAACTCGGGAAGCTGTTGGTGATTTCCGGCGTGGTTCTCCTCGTCGCTGGAGCGTTGCTGTTGCTCGGAGCGAAACTGCCGTTGCGGCTGGGGCGGTTGCCGGGAGACATCGTTTACCGCGGCCGGAACACCACCTTTTATTTTCCGATCGTCACGTGCATTGTGGCGAGCGTGGCACTCACTCTGATTTTCTGGATCGTGAATCACTTCCGGCGCTAAAGCCATGAGCCAAACATCCTTTTTCGATCTGATGCCCGAGCGGCACGTATGGAAAGTGAGCGAGCTGACCGGGCGTATTTCCGAACTGCTCGAGGGCGCGTTCCGGGACGTGTGGATCGAAGGTGAAGTGTCGAATTACCACGCGGCGCAATCCGGGCACCTCTATTTCACACTGAAGGATGCGCGATCGCAGATCCGCTGCGTTTGCTTTCGCGACCAGGTGCGCGGGCTGAAGTTCCGTCCCGAGGACGGCCTGCACATCACGGTGCGCGGTTCGCTGGGGGTCTATGAGCTGCGCGGCGAGTATCAGGTGTACGTGAGCCATATCGAGCCGGTGGGCGCCGGCGCGCTGCAGGTGGCGTTCGAGCAATTGAAGAAGCGGCTTCAGGATGAGGGATTATTCGACGAAGCGCGCAAGAAGCCCTTGCCGATGCTGCCGCGGTGCATCGGCGTGGTGACGTCGCCGAGCGGCGCGGCGATTCGCGATATCCTGCGCGTGCTGAAGAGGCGATTCGCAAATTTGCGTGTGCAGCTCTATCCGGTGAAGGTGCAGGGCGAGGGCGCGGCGGCGGAGATTGCCGCAGCGGTGCGGTATTTCAACGGCGCCAAAATCGCGGACGTTCTGATCGTGGCGCGCGGCGGAGGCTCGCTTGAGGACCTGTGGGCGTTCAACGAAGAGATCATGGCGCGCGCGATCGCGGAATCGGAAATTCCGGTGATCAGCGGCGTGGGTCATGAGACGGACGTCACCATTGCCGACTTCGTCGCCGACGTGCGCGCTCCTACGCCTTCGGCGGCCGCGGAAATCGTGGTGCGTTCGCGGCAGGAATTGGAGCGCCAGATCGCCGGCCACGAGCGCCAGATGGTGCAGCAGATGCGCTATCTGCTCTCGGAGCGGCGCCACCGGGTGCGCGATTTGCAGACGCACCGCGGCTTCCGGCAACTCGAGGGGCTCGTGCGGCGGAGGCATCAGCAGGTGGACGAGCTTGCTTCGTCGCTGGCTGTGGTGGTGCGCCTGCGGCTGGCCACGAACCGCCAGCGGCTCACCAGGGCCGGCGCGCAAATTTCGTCGTTCGATTTGCGAGGCCGCGCGAGTGTGCTGCGGCGGCGAATCGAGCAGCAGCGCGGGGCGCTGGGAGCGGCGCTCGGGCGCGTCGTCGCACGGAAGCAGAGGAACTTCGCCACGGCGCGCCTGCGCTTCGCAGCTCTGGACTTGCGCGCGCGCTTCGGAAGGATTCGGCGAGGATTCGAGCTGCGCTCTTCCGAAATGCGCGTCCGGCTGGACCGCATATTCGTCGCCAAGCGCCGGCGGCTGGAGGCGGCCGCGCTGCAATTGCAGGAGCGGAGTCCGTTCGAATTGCTCGAGCGCGGCTACGCGATTGCATACGATGCCGCGGGAAAAGTGCTGCACTCGCCCGATCAGGTCGCACTGGGCGATGAAATCTCCGTGCGTCTCGCGCGGGGCCAGCTCGACGCCACCGTCCGCCGCAAGAGCAAATTGGAATCACCGTAGCGGAAGGCCGCCGCGCGAATCGCTTACACGCCCGCCGAAAACTTGTTCGTTCCCTGCCTGCTGGATAGCAAGCGATTCAATTCAAGCTTGCGGTGGTGGAGCTGATTCTGCTCTTCGCCGGGAGGCAGCGCCTGAATTTTTTTCTCTAGTCCGGCAAGCTCTTCCGCGATTCGCCGGTTTCGCAGGGAATCGAGGCAGCTTTCCGCCTCTTCCCAGGTGCGCTCCACCGACTGCTCAAAGAGAACCTCGAATAACAGGCGGCGATCTTTTTCCTCGAGCTGCGCCGCGAGAGTCGCAGGGTCCGGCCGCCCGCCGGCGTGGGAGACGAGCGATTCGAATATCTTTTCGGTTTCGAGGCCGCGATGGAGCCCGCTGGAAATAATTTCGCGCGCCAGCTTCTCCCGGAAGCCCTCCGATTCGACGAGCATCTGCATCAGCTGGCGCTCATCCGGCTTGACGGCCGGCGCGAGAAGCTCGGCCTTGGGCTTCACCTCACTGCGGCGCTCGACGGCGGCGCGGCGCAAGGCCTCGCGCAGCACAGGCTCGTCCACGCGCAATTCCGAAGCGATGCGCGTGGCCCACTCGGAGCGCAGGAGCTTATTGGGAAGCTGCTGAACGTGCGGCATAAGAAAATTGATCGCCTGGAGTTTTCCTTGGGTGGTCGAGACATCAAAGAGCTGCTTGGCACGGCTCGTCAAAAAATCGTTGTAAGAAAGCAAGCTACCTCTCTCCTTACCCTCTGGTTTAGGCACATTGGTCTTGCGTTCGTTGTGTCTTGCCCGGATCTCTGCCTCTTGGCGTAACCGGTCCTCATAAAACGGTGCTTGGATTTTCCTTAGTTCCTGGTCTGCTGCATATGCCTCAGCCTGTATTCTGAGCTCATAGGCAAGATGCGCAAAGCGAAGATCAACCGGGGCCCGGGCAGAATCCCGCCCGACTTCTCGAATGAAAGTATCGGGGTCGGACCCTGTAGAGGAGGCATCCTCATAGACCTCAATCTCTAATTCCTGAGCTCCGAGGACCTGCAATGACCTATCGGTTCCTGCCTTCCCGGCTGAATCTTTGTCATACCAAACAACGACACGCGGGGTGAACCGACGAAGCAGGCGAGCATGCATCTCCGTCAGGCTTGTACCGCATGAGGCAACTACCGGAAACTTCGCTGAATCAGCTAGCACACAATCCATATATCCCTCGACAAGAAAGATGTAGCGCAATTCGGCCGGTTGCACGCTGCGTACTGATTCCTTCGCGCGATGTAGGTTATAAAGCACGTTGCTCTTCGAATAGATAGGTGTCTCGGACGAATTCAAATATTTGGGCATGTCGTCGCCCATGGCACGGCCGCCGAAGGCGATGATTTTTCCGGATTCATTTGCGATGGGGAACATGATCCGGCGACGGAAACGGTCGTAGAGACGCCCGCTCTGGTCGCGCGAAAAAAGGCCCGAGGGTTCCAGAAGTTTTTCTGGATATTTCGATTTCAGGTAACGCAGAAGGGCATCGCCTGAGGAGGGAGCAAAACCGAGGTCGAAGCGCGCGATGGTTTCCCGGTCGAGGCCGCGGTCGCCTTCGAGATACGCTGTGGCGACTTTTCCTTCCGCTGCTTCATGCAATTGGCGCGCGAAGAACGCGGCCGCCTCGCGGTGCATCTCGACGAGGGCAGCGCGCTGCTGATTTTCGAGCCGCTCCTCGGGGGAACGCTCGCGCGGCCTGGGAATGGGAATGCCGCACTTTTCGGCGACGGTCCGCACCGCTTCGGGAAATTCGCACTTGTCCATCTGCATCACGAATTTGAAGACGTCGCCGCCCTCGTGGCAACCAAAGCAGTAGTACATCTGCTTCACGGGATGCACGCTGAATGAGGGGGTCTTTTCCTGATGGAAGGGGCAAAGGCCGGTGAAATTCTGTCCGGTCTTTTTCAGGCGGACGTATTCCCCGATCACGCGGACGATGTCCGCCTGCTGCTTCACCTTCTCCGCGAATGATCCGGCTTCTGCCATATGGTCCTTCTCTTAACACCATACCCTCAAGATTTCAATTCGGCGATGGTTATCGCGGTGCCGCCGCGATCGTCGGCTTCGGCGTGAATGCGTTCGACCAATGGATGCGCGGACAGAAACTCCGCGAGGCCGCGGCGGAGCGCGCCTGTCCCGTGACCGTGAATGATCCGCACGCTGGGCTTCGCGGCAAGCGCGGCTTCATCGAGGAACTTATCCACGCGGGCCGTGGCTTCTTCGACTGTACACCCGATCACATTGATTTCCTCGGCGGCAGGCTCATCGCTGGGGTGCGCGTGAACGGTGATGCCACGCTGCCGCGCCGACGCTCCCGCCGCGGCGCCGGGCTTCGCGGATTTCGCGTCGTTTTCGATGCCGATAATGTCCGCGAGCGGAATCTTCATGCGCATCGGTCCGGCCTCGATTTCGGCGGTGCGGCCATCGTGGCGGCGAAAAACCACGGCCTGCTTCAGTCCCTTAACGACGATGCGTTGTCCGGCCGAAAGCTGCTCCGGCGCGACGGGCTTCCCGGCGCCCTCGATGGTGACGCCCAGGTCCGGCTGGGATGCGGAAAGGGTTTCGACGACGGCCGCGTCGGCGGCCTCGCGAGCTTCGGAGACAATCTTCACCATGCGGCGTCCTGCTTGTTTTTCGACCTGCGCGCGCGTGGCGCGCTCCTTGATTTCCGCCGTGAATCGCGCGACTTCGCTTTCGAGCCGCTTCTCGGTGGCGAGGAAATTCTTTTCGAGTTCGGCGATGCGGGCCTTTTGCCGCTCGACCCATTCGGTCTGAAGCGCGCGGCGGTCCGCTTGCAGTTGCGCAAGCTCTTCGCGGGCCTGTTGTTTCATCGCTTCCATTTCGTCGCGGCTGCGGTGGAGATAGACGATTAGGGCGCGCGCCTCGCGCGATTCAGGCGCAAGGCTTGCGAGGGCGCGATCCACGACCGGCGCAGGAAGGCCGAGCCGCCGCGCGATTTCGATCCCGCTGGAGGTGCCCGGCACGCCGAGGAGGAGCCGATACGTGGGCCGCAAATTGACTTCATCGAATTCCATGGCCGCGTTGACGATTCCGGGCGTCGTCGAGGCATACGACTTCAGGCGGTCGTGATGCGTGGTTGCGAGCGTCAGGGCGCGGCGCGCGCGAAATTCTTCGAGCAGCGCCACGGCCAGCGCGGCGCCTTCCTCCGGCGCGGTGCCTGTGCCCATTTCATCCACGAGGATCAGCGAGCGCTCCGTGGCGGCTTCGAGCATGGATTTCAAGTTCAGGATGTGCGCTGAAAATGTGGAAAGGTCCGCGGCGATGGATTGTTCATCGCCAATATCGGCGAGCACGCGGTCGAATATGGGCAATTCGGCGCGCTCGGCCGCCACCGGAATTCCCGATTGCGCGGAAAGCGCCGCGAGCCCCGCGGTCTTCAGGGCAACCGTCTTGCCGCCTGTATTGGGCCCGCTGATGACCATCACGGTTCCGGCCCTGCCGAGATTCTCGTTTTCGCCGCCAAGCGAAAGCGTGAGGGGCACGGATTTGCGCGCCTTCGGCCGCAGCGCGGCTTCCAGCACGGGATTCCGCGCGGCTTCGAGGCGCAGCAAATTCGCCGCAGCAAACTTCGGCGCGACACAATCGAATTCACGCGCGAAGCGCGCGCGCGCGAAAATGGAATCGAGATGCGCCATGGCCGCGGCAGCCACTTCGAGCGGCGCGCGGCTCGAGCGGAGGAGCTGGGAAAGCTCGTCGAGGATGCGGGCAATTTCGACGGTTTCGTCCTCGCCAAGCTGGACGAGCCGGTTATTCAGATCAATGGTTTCGAGAGGCTCGACAAAAATGGTTTGTCCCGTGGCGCTCGCCCCGTGGACGACTCCCGGCACGCCGCGCCGTTCCGCGGCCCGCACGGGAATCACAAAGCGGTCGTTTCGCAGCGTGACGTAGTCTTCGCCACGCTTTTCGCCGGAGGTTTCTCCGCGGGCGCGCAGAATCGCTTCGAGCGAGCGCCGAATTTTCTCGCGCGACTGCGCGAGGCTCGCGCGGATGCGCTTCAGTTGCGGCGAAGCATCGTCGCTGATTTCCCCGTTGGGCAGGACGGCGCGGCGAATGGCGCTTGCAAGCGGGCGGAAATCCGGGAGCGAGGCGGCGCGCTCGGCCAGGAGAGGAAACTTCCGGGCGTCCTCACGAAATGTCTGCCGGACGGATGTGACGGTCTCCGCGAGCGAAGCGGCGTCGAGCAACTCGGCGCTCGAAAGCACCGAGCCGGGAATCCCGAGGCGCGCAAGCCATGGTTCCGGGTCCGCGAGCGTCCCGAAGCCGAGTTCGGCGCCGCCGCGCAACCAGCCGATTGCCTCGCTCATAAGCGCGAATTCGCAGTCGAGCGCGACGGAGTCCTGCTGCGGGGCGAGCGCCTGAATCGCCCGGCCGCCGGGCGCGCACGTCGTAAACCCGCCGACGATGTCCTTCAGCCGCCCGAATTCGAGAAGCTCTTCTGCTGGACGCGACACGAATACCTCGAGGCAAAATCTGGCCCGTGTCCTCAGACTCGGGGCTTTTCCGCCAAGCGCTCCGTAAGATAATTCGCGGCATCGGCGGCGGAGGATGCGGCATAAACCATCGGCTCGCGCCGCTCGCTTGATCGCGATTCGTGCGCGAGTTCGGCTTCGCGAACGCGCGCAATCACGGGCTGCCAAAAATCGCCGAGCACCACGAGCGGCCTTCGCGCCATGGCGCCTTTGTTGAGCATTTCCCAGACGACCGCAAGCTCGACCAGCGTTCCGGTGCCGCCGCGGCATGCAACGTAGCCGCGGCCGCGCTTAACCAATTCGAAGAGGCGCTCCTGCCAGGTGCTCACGCGGATTTCTTCATCCACCCACTGGTTCGCGCGGGCGCGGAAGAACTTTGCAGTGACGGCTAGTGTGCGGCCTCCGGCCTCTTTTGCGCCGCGCGAGACCGCTTCCATCACGCCGCCGTAACCGCCGCTGCAGACCACAAGCCCCTTGGCGGCCAGCGCAGCCCCGAGCGCCTGCGCTTCGGCGTAAAGCGGATCGCCGGAGCGCGGCCGCGAGCTGCCAAACACGCTGACAATGGCCGGACGCGGCTTCATCATTTTTTCATGGCGCGCGGCTCGGCGCCGAGCGTCTCGACCATGGCCGTGGCAATCGCATCGAGCGCGGTCGTGGCGTCAGGCCCATGCTGGCGATTGTTATTGCCGAAAATCGCGAACACTAAGGACTCGCCGCTTTCTGAGGTCGCATAACCGGAAAGGGCGTGTGCATCTTCGTGCGAGCCCGTCTTGGCCTCGATGCGGCCCCGCGCGGGGGTATCCTTCATGCGATCTTCGAGCGTGCCGTCCACGCCGGCCACGGGCAGCGTCGAAAGAAAGTCCGCGCCCCAGGGCTGCCGCGCGACGTATCGCAGCAGAGCGACCACGGCCCGCGGCGTCACAAGATCATCACGGGAAAGTCCGGAGCCATCCGAGAGCACCACATCGCCATCGGCGATTCCCGCGGCCGCAAGAAAGTCGCGCTCCACTTGAAGCCCGGCTGCGGTGGAACCCAGGCCGGTTTTCTCACGCCCCACGGTTCGCAAGAGCAATTCCGCGTGGAGATTTTGGCTGACCTTGTTGGTCACGCGGATGCTTTCGATGAGCGGCGGCGAAAGATGCTCCGCGAGGACCACCGCGGGCGGCGGCGAGGCCGGCGGCCCGGTCGATGGGAAGACCGGCGCGCCCGCGGCTGTCGATTCCGGCGGCGGAGCGTGCTGCGCGAGCGCGCTGCCCATGACGCGCACGCCGCGCGCCTCGAGCAATTGCTTGAGCGTGAGAGCGGCCGTTTCGGCAGGTTGGGTCATGGCGAAGTCGAGCGGGATGGGCGCGTGGCCGAGCGGAATCGAACCGCGCACCAGTATGAAATTGATCCCCGGCTGGCGCACGACCGCGAAATCCGGCTCGCTGCCAGCCGGACTTGTGGTGATTTCCGAGCGGAAGGCATCCGATGCCGCGTTCGGCTCGGTGGCAATCGCCGCGGGGCTGCCGATGCGCGTTCCCGGCTGCACCTCAATCGTAAATGCATTTTCGTTGAATGCGATGGCGCTTACGGGCGCGCCAAACGTGAAGAAGAGATCGCCCGTGGTCCATCCCGCCGGATATGGATCGTACGGAAAATAGCTGTCGTCCGCCACGATATCGCCATCCACTTCCTTGAGCCCCTTGGCAACCGCCGCATCGGCCATTTCGGCGAGAACCTTTTCCACGGACCCGTTGCGTTCGAACCTCCCTGCAAAGGGAAACACGCGATTCGAGAGGTCCGGGTCTCCGCGGCCCACGAGCCGGAGATCGCCGGCAAGCCGTCCATCGCTTTCGAGCGCAGCTTGCGATTCGAGCGTGGTACGAAACCGGTAGTCGCGGCCGAGGGTGGCCAGGGCGAGTGCGGTGGTAAAAATCTTGGCATTCGAGGCGGGCATGAAGAAATGGTCGGAGTTCAGATCATAGAGGATTTCGCCCGTGTCGCGATCCGCCACGAGGATTCCCCAATTCCCCCTCGCCGCGTGCGCTTCCGTGAGAGCGGCTTGGACGCGCGCGCTAAATCGAGCCAAGGCCGCGGGCTGCTCGGATGGGCCGGCCTTCTGTGCGGCGGACGATGGCGTGAATGTGAGCGCGGATGCAAACAGCAGCACCGCCGCGATGGAAAGATTGCGGTATCCGGAGGACGCTACGAATGGATGCGAGATCATCTGGGTTCGTGGAGCAAGGCAATTGATTATATTCCAATGCGCCGCGCGACGCCCCTCCCGCCGCTGCATATTCCATTGCGCTCCATCGCTGAAACCCATATCATAAAAATGCCAGCCGATAGGAGGAACCAAATGAAGAAGATTCTCTCTTTGTTGCTTGCGGTGGTGCTCATAGGTCTTCCGGCCCTCTTCCTTCCGGCGCCCGCGCAGGCGGACGACAAATCACACGACGAAGATCGGCTGGAAAATGCCGGCCAGGTGATGAAGGAAATCATCAACATCCCCGACAACATCCCCCAGAGCGTGCTCGACAAGGCGGATTGCGTCATCGTGCTGCCTTCCGTGCTCAAAGCCGCGTTTATCGTCGGCGCCAACTACGGCCGCGGCGCGATGACGTGCCGCAGCGGCGATCATTTCCAAGGCCCCTGGGGCGCTCCGACGATGATGGCACTCGAAGGCGGCAGCTTCGGACTCCAGATCGGCGGACAGGCCACGGACTTTGTCCTGCTGGTGATGAACAATGAAGGTGCCAGCTCCATCCTCAGCAGTAAAGTGAAGCTGGGCGCCGATGCGTCCGCCGCTGCCGGACCCGTGGGCCGCGATACCGAGGCGGATACGGACGTAGCCTTGCGCGCCGAAGTGCTCACGTATTCCCGCGCGCGCGGCCTCTTTGCGGGCATATCGCTCGAAGGTTCCACGCTGCGCCCGGATAACGACGCCAACGAGCGTATCTACGGCAGGAAGATCGATTCCAAGGACATCGCGCTTCATGGCGCCGTCCCGATTCCACGATCGGCCAGGCTGCTGATCTCAACGTTGAATCAACACAGTCCGAAGAATCTGTCGAAGTAACTGCTCGCATGCGCCTCCCTGCCGCAGGACCTTCCCTGCGGCGGGGAAAAGGTGTGCCGGATCTTCGCCATATTGCGCCTTTCATTCGGGGTGTGATGCGCGCCTCCGCATTTTGCCTGTAGCCATCTCTGGCCAAAGATCGCTTGAAGAAGCTGCGCGTCCCACCGTCCATTGCGTGGAGATGTGTGGACCACCGACAGTTCTGATATATGATTTCGGCTGGGAATCGTGAGTCTTCCATGGGTCCGATTTCATCGAAAGTGACACGGCCCGGATGATGCCGAGGAGGAGGTTTTTGTGATGCGCCCACGGGCAGTGCGGTTCGCCATTCTGGCGGTTCTTCCACTGCTGGGATCGCTTCCTGCAAGCGCGCAATCGGGTCCCTCGACGGCTGGCCCGTCCAGCTCATCTTCCGGCAGCTCAAGTTCTAGCTCTTCGGGGCAATCTGCGACGGCCGCGCTGGGGCAGAGTTCGTTCTCGGGTAGCGTGCCGGGGCAACCCGTTCCCGGTGTTCTACAGCTCTCGTTGCAGGACGCAATCGATCGAGGCTTGAAGCAAAACCTGGGCCTGCTGCTTTCGAGCGCGGATATCGGCTACGCGCGCGGCGAGCGCTGGGAGCAATTGAGCGCGCTCCTGCCGCATGTGACTGCCTCGCCCTATGTGGACGTATCGCAAGTGAGTCTGGCCGAGTTCGGGTTCACTTTCCATATTCCCGGTGTTCCTGCCGTTGTCGGTCCGTTTTCCTATTTTGACGCGCGCGCGGATCTCACGCAGACAGTGTTTGACTGGAAGGAGATCAATAAAGCGCGTTCGGCGGCGCAAAGCCTGAAGTCCGCGCAGTACACTTATAAGGATGCGCGCGATCTGGTTGTCCTCGCGACGGGCCTAGCGTATTTGCAGGCCATCGCGGACGCGGCCCGCGTCGAAACCGCCGCCGCGCAGGTGAAGACCGCGCAGGCGCTTTACGATCAGGCAGCCGATCAGGTGAAAGCGGGAACTTCCCCGGCAATCGACGCTACGCGCGCTCGCGTGGAATTGCAGACGCGGCAGCAGCAGTGGATCCAGGCGAAGAACGATTTCGCCATCCAGAAACTTACGCTCGCGCGCGTGATTGGGCTGGCGTCCGGGCAGGAATTCGATTTGACCGACAAATCCCCGTATCAGCCGTTCGAGGGAATTACCGTGGACGAAGCGTTGAAACGCGCCTACGACTCGCGTTCGGACTTCCAGGCGGCGCTCGCGGATGTGCGCGCCGCCGAGTATTCGCAGAAGGCGGCCTTCGCAGGCTATTTGCCCTCGCTTTCGTTCAGTGGGGACTACGGCGCGGCAGGAATGCATCCTCTCACGAATTCGCATGGCGTGTTCGATGCTCGCGGAACGCTGACCATTCCCATTTTTGAAGGCGGCAGCGTTCACGGCGACGTTTTGGAGGCCGGCGCGCAACTCCGCGAGCGGCGCGAGCGCCTGGAAAATCTGCGCGGGCAGATTGACACCGACGTGCGCACCGCGCTGCTCAACCTGGAATCCTCGGCGGAGCTGGTCACCGTGGCGCAGAGCAACATTGATCTGGCCGAAGAGACGCTCGACCAGTCCCGAGACCGCTTCCGGGCAGGCGTCACCGATACGGTGGAAGTTGTCCAGGCGCAGGAACAGGTGGCCAGCGCGCACGAACAGTACATCTCCGGCCTTTTCAGTTATAACTATGCAAAAATTTCTCTCGCCCGGGCCATGGGCATGGCCGAAGAAGGCGTCAAGGAATATTTCAAAGGAAACTAAACATGGCGCAACCAACCGATACGGAAATCGCTCCCGCCGCCCCGGTGGAAAACCAAGCGGCGCACGAAACAGCTCCCGCTAGTCCGCGCCTGTATTCCCGGAAGACGGCTTTCCTGCGGGGGCCGCACGCGCGCCTCTATATCGTCGGCGCGATCCTGGCTCTCCTACTGGCCGTTTTTTTTCTCTGGCGCTACCTTTCGAGCTACGAGTCCACCGACGACGCGCAGGTGGACGGCCATCTGATGCCGCTCAGCGCCCGGATATCCGGCTATGTGGCCAAGGTGAACGTGGACGATAATCAGGTGGTCAAGGCCGGGACGGTGCTCGTCGAAATCGACCCCAGGGACTATCAAACCGCCCTGGATCAGGCACGCGCCAACCTCGCCGACGCCCAAGCCACAGCCCAGGCTCAGAATTTAAACGTCCCCATCACGTCGGTCAGCACGACGAGCCAGGTCTCTTCGTCGGAGTCGGATGTGCTAGGTGCCGAAGCCGGGGTCAATGCTGCCCAGCACGAATTCGACGCCGCCACGGCGCAGCTTGCGCAGGCCCAAGCGAACGACGCAAGAGCGCAGGCCGATCTCATCCGCTACAAGACGCTGGTGGACAAACAGGAAGTTTCGCAGCAAACCTACGACCAGGCCCTGGCCACGGCGAAAGACAGCTCTGCCGCGGTGGATGCGGCTCGCGACTCGGCGGACGCGGCGAAACAACAGGTTTTTCAAGCGCGCGCCAAACTCATCTCGGCGCAAGCCGCTCTGCGGACCTCACAGACGGGGCCGCGGCAGTTGGCTGCCACGCGCGCACGCGCCCTATCCGCGGCTGCCGCCGTGCAGGAAAAGCAGGCCGCCCTCGAACAGGCGGAACTGAATCTCCAGTACACGCAGATCATCGCCCCCGTGGACGGGGTGGTGTCGAAAAATGTGGAAGTGGGAATGAACGTCCAGCCCGGCCAGCAGTTGCTCACGATCGTGCCGCTTGCCGACGTGTGGGTCACCGCGGACTTCAAGGAAACGCAGTTGAAGCACATGCGCCCCGGCCAGGCCGCCGAAATCCATGTGGATTCGACCGGCCGCACATACAAGGGGCATGTGGATAGCGTCGCGGGTTCGAGCGGCGCGCGCCTGAGTTTGCTTCCGCCGGAAAACGCCACGGGAAACTACGTGAAGGTGGTGCAGCGCATTCCCGTGAAGATCGTGCTCGATCCCGGAGAAGATACCGATCTTTCCCTCCGACTGGGCATGTCGGTGGAACCCGAAGTTTTCATCAACAAATGAAGGTATACAGTCCCATTCATCCCGTGCGAATGGACGGATTCTCGAAGGAGCGCGGATGAAGTGCGCCATTTGCGGGAAGCGCCCGCCCAAGCGGTTCTGCCCGGCGAAGGGCGAGAAAATCTGCGCGCCCTGCTGCGGAAGAGAACGCGAAGTTACGATCGATTGCCCGCCGGACTGCTCGTATCTCATCACCGCCCATCGCTACGAGGCCGAACACCGCAAGCCGATTTCCGCGGAGGAATTTCCCTACCGCGACGTGGACTTCCCGGCGGAATTCGTATACGAGCGTTGGGCCATTGCCACGGGCCTCGCGGTGGCGATTCTGGATTTTCAAATCCAGAACAGGGAACTTACGGACGCCTCCGCTACCTCCGCTCTCGAAGCGCTGGCCGAGACCTACCGCACACTCGAATCCGGAATCTATTATGAACGCCCGCCCGCCGCCCCGCTCGACCGCGCTCTTTATGGCCGGATCGCCGAATTCGTGCAGGACTGGCGAAAACAAGAGACCGAACGCACGGGTATTTCTTCACTGAAGGATTCGGAGATTTTCCGATTGCTCGTTTTCCTGCTCCGCGTCGCCAAGCGGGAGACGAACGGCCGGCCGCGCTCTCGCGCGTTTCTTGATTTCCTCCACACGCATTTCCCGCCTGCGGCCGGCGCGGAGAAAGAGGCCCCTCGCATTATTGTCCCCTAGCGTTGTTTGAAACGGCGCTAGGGAAGACTGCGTTCGGATCCGCATACGCCGATGTTGCCGCGGAAACATCCACGCGGCCCGCCCAATATGCCAAGAGGCAGAGAAGGGCCACGAGCATGGTGAACGCGGAAACGTGCTTTAATTTCACGCCGCGCACCGGCTTCTCCTCCGTTCGGAAAATTGCCAATGGCACGGGCGGCAGTAGGGCCTGGCTACGGGTGCGGCGTCGTGCCTTTGCTGATCTCATGCGCTGCATCGTTGTTCTCCATTCTCGAGGTCGAATTGCAATTGCGGCGAATGCCAGGCCTGAGCCGCCGGCCCGCGGGGACGCGAGCCGAGTCCATACTTGCGGCGCAGGTTTTCCACGCGGGCGGCCATTTCCTGGCGGTAGCTTTCCGGCGCCTCGCCGTATCCCCCGTACCACTGGCGATATTGCCGCGCGAGCCGTGGAAACTTCCGGTCGAGGAACGCGAGGAACGTTTTCCACGAAGCCGGCATCAGGAATAGAACATTCGCCGAGAACCATTGCGCGTCCGCATCGCGTGCGCCACGCGCCAGGGCGTCGAGGTCCGCTTCGCGGTCGGTAAGCCCCGGCAAGATCGGCATGGCGAAGACGCCCGCGGCAATTCCCGCCTGGCGCAATTTGCGCACGGCCGCCAAGCGCAGGTCGGGGCGGGGCGCGCGCGGCTCGAGCATCCGCGCCAGGCCTGTGCGCAGGGTGGTGATGGTCACATTTACCGTGAGCGAAGAGCGCGCCGAAATGCGCTGGAGCAGGTCCAAGTCGCGCACCACCTGGTTGGACTTCGTGGTGATCGAAACGCTCAGCCCCTCGCGCTCCGCCATCTTTTCGAGAATCGCGCGAGTGACTCCAAATTCTCCCTCGGCGGGCTGATACGGGTCCGTGGCGGTTCCGATGGCGATGTGTTCGCCCCAGATTTTTTGGCTCGAAAGATCGCGCTCCGCAAGCGGCCCGGCATCCTGCTTGGCGTAGATTTTTGTTTCAAATTCCGCCGCACCCAGCTCCATGTATTCGTGCGTGTAACGCGCGTAGCAATAGCGGCAGCCGAATTCGCACCCCCGGTAGGGGTTCACGGTCCAGCGGAACGGCACGCGCTCGGAATTGCACTGGTTCAGGATGGACCGCACGGGGAGAAGGAAATATTCGGTCCCGCGCTTGGCTTCCGCGCGGGGAGAGGAGGAGGCGAGGCGTGCAATGCCGGCCAGTTCCCCGGCGGGCTTCCCGTTCCGGCAAGGGGCCGGAGGGGGCGCGGAAGCGCCGCTGGGAATCTCACAATTGCCGTGGCGAGCGGCGGTGGGGAAAAGGGTGAGACTGGCCCGCTCCGCGCGGGGAGACCAGCGCCGAAGCGTCTGGGGTTTCGCACGAAGGGTGGGAGAAGTGGCCATTGGGAGCCTCGCCGAACGAAGGGATGTTATTCGCCTTTTATTCGCCTGTCAAGCATAAACTTCGCTTTTATTTCGCCTGTACAGGGGCACAGCATGGGCCTGGAAACTCCGCCGCGCGGCCGCCGGCGGGGCAGTTCCCCCCGGCTATACTGGCTATTCGACCCTGAGGGAAACTGCTGTGGCCGAAGTCGGGATCCTTATTGTTGACGACGACATCACCAGCCAGCGTGCGCTGAAGCACATCCTCGATTCGGAAGGGTGGCGGGTGAGGATTGTGCCGGAGGCGTCCCATGCCCTCCGGGAGCTGGCGAGCGGCCACTGGAGCCTGGTAATCGTCGACGCGGCTTTGATAGACCTGCATGGGCCTCTTTTTGGCATGTTGAGAGATCTGGCCCAGGCGGAGCCGGTGGCAAAATCGGGCGCGGGGACTGCACCCGGCGATCCTGCCGCAAAAATGGTCCGCGTGCTGTTTCTCCTGGCGCCGGGCACGGACAGGAACGTGCAGGCCGTGCTCGAACAAGAGGAGCTTCCCTACTCGTGGAAGCCCTGCCATCTGCACGACTTCCTTGAAAAGGTCAGCGATCTTCTGGTGGATGGCGGAGCCATTCCGCAACCGCTGCGCAGCATCGGCGGCTTTTCCGAAAGGAAAAAGCGGCGCACGGCCAATCGCTTTTCCCGCGAGGCAGGCCGCGGAACGATGTTCGCTTCGCGCGAGGACTACCAGATGACCGAAGAGGATCTGGCGGAATTCGAGCAGCAGGAAGAAACGGACCGCAAGAAGCGCCGAAAAAAGCTGCTGGATTCCAGTCTTCCTTAGAAGCGCTATTCCGAAAAGCTCGCGTCCGCGCCGGCGCGTGGAATCCGGCGCACCTGGCTGCGATCCTCTGTGTGGGCAAGAAGCTCCGCGATGGTCTGCTGGAACACGGGGTGGCGCACGCCGGGAGCGATTTCGGCGAGCGGCACGAGGACGAAGCGCCGCTCCGCCATGCGAGGATGAGGAATTTCGAGGTCCGCAGTCTGCACGACGCTCTCACCGAAGAGCAGAATATCCACGTCGATCGTGCGAGGCTCGCGCGGCCCCTGGCAATCGGCTGGCAGGATGCGCTTGCGGTCGAGCGAGCGTTCGATGGCCACAAGGGCGCGGATCAATTGGCGGGGCATCAGGTCCGTCTCCGCCTCGACCACGCAGTTCAAGAACCAGCCGCCGCGCACGTCCACCGGCTCCGTCTCGTAAAGCGATGATTCCCGCGTGACGCGGACTCCGTGCGCGCCCAGCGCCTCGATGGCCCGCGCGATGTTTTGTGCGCGATCCCCCAGGTTCGACCCCAGCGACAGGTAGATGGTCTTCATCGAAGAGAGGATATTCTAACGCGAAGGACGCGGTCCCGGAGAGGTGTCGGGGCCCGCCAAGACCACCGGCGGGCAGGCCCGCATAGAATTCAAGGCGGCCGCCACGGGACCTTAAGAGCACGAGTAGGGCGGCGAAATTTACATGAAAGGTTCAAGCAATTTAAGTGCTCGAATTCCTCGAAAAATTGCTTGAAAGTTCAAGCATTTTAAGGCCTTCAATGGCCCTAAAATGCCGCTTTTTTGCGGTTATTTGGCACGTTTTGCGCCGTAAAATCTGGTTAACGCCAACTGGAGGGCGGGAGCGAGGTCGTTGCCGGCAGCGAGACGAGGATAGCAGGAGGCTGGGAGGCGGCGATGGCGGATATGAAAAAGTGGACATGGCTGGAGCGAGGGGAACTGGTGCACGCGGCGCGAACCACGGTTGCGGCAGTCGCCTCGCTGCTGATTGCGCGGCTGGTGCGAATGCCGGATGCGTATTGGGCCGCGATCATGTCCATGATTGTGATGCAATCCGCGCTGGGCGCGGCGTGGACCGTCTCAAAGGAACGCCTGGCCGGAACCGCCATGGGTGCAGTCATGGGAGGGTTGCTGGCGACGTACCTGGGGCCGAGCATTTTTGTGTTCGGCGCGGGCATCTTCGTGATGGGAGTGATTTGCGCCATGCTGCGCGTCACGCGAAATGCCTATCGGTATGCGGGGATTAACTGGCGATCGTCCTGCTAGTCACGCGCGCGGAGGCTCCGTGGATGATTGCCGTGCACCGGTTCATAGAGATTTCGGTGGGGATTGCGGTGGGGCTGCTGTTTACGGCGGTGTGGCCGGAAGAGCGACCCAACACAGCATGAAAGAATGCCGTACGTTCACTTGATGACCCCGCTCTTGCCTGCGGGACAGCGAGAATGGTCACCCGTCGGCTGACCCTCACTAATGATCTGGCTCCGACCGCCGAGGACGGCGCCGGACATGGGGCTTTCTTGCCTCCAGAGTCCGACTGAGCATGTGATGGAGCATTCTCGGAAATTCCATAGCGAACATATGCGTCTCTTTACCGCCGAAGCCGAACTCCTCCATGAACGGGCCACGCATCGAGAATTCTGAGAATCGTTCAAGCCGGGCCATTTCGCGCTCAATCTCCACTGCGTCGCCAGATTTAACGGCTCGATACACTTCCATTGCCAACTCATAGAGCCATGGTGCGTCGTCGCGGATGACGCTGGCAGCCATGAGAATACCAACGGGATCGCCCGGGTCTCCGGACATATGCATTATTTCTTCGAACATCATCGGATGGAAGCGACGTATTCTGCGCCTGCGAAAAGGCTCTCCCGATTCAGCGACTCGTTCTGCAACGCGCGATGGCAACGCCTTCATTTCCTCAACCAGTTTCGCCAACGGATTTTCTTCAGCCGCTTCTTTCATCTCCTTCTTCGCGGGACCCGTAGACAGAGTCGCCAGGATCGCAGTTTCGGCCCTTTTGAACGCGGCTACTTGGACCTTGACCACATCAGGATCAAGCTCGAGATTAGGAATGCGGCGAGCCAATTGATGTACCAGTTTGGTTAGGTCACTATCACTGTCGTCCATGTTCTGGAACTGGTAGAAAGGTCCCGCACTAACCCGGCCCAAGGGGACGCCAAGAGCAACTCCAACGACCGGCGTGCCCAACTTTCCCTTCGCAACGCCGGCCTCAAAGAGAATCCATGGTCGATCGAGACTACGCTCTGTGAATAGGCAGACAACGTCCGATGTGGATTGAAGCTTTGCCATCAGCCGCTTGTACCATTCGTCGCCGAAATCAATGCCTTCGGTCCCTTTCTTGTCGGAGGACCGAAAGGTCTTAATCATTCCCGCGCTGACGCTCTTAAGGAGTTTGCTGAAAGCCTCTGCTAGTTCCGCGTCTCGACCATCATGGCTGATGAAGACAAGCGGGCTTGCCGTACTCAAGGCTAACACGTCCGTTTCTGGCGGGGCCTTCGGTTTTTCGGATTCAGTCATCGTATGTCCTTTGCGACATCAGTCTCGCGCTCCTCTTAGCGCCTGAAAGCCGTGGTCGTACGAGTCGCTTGACTCCCGGCTATGCCAACGGACCCGAGGCTTGGCATCCGGGCAACGCGAAATCTGTCCTGCTGGCTTATATCTCTGGTGTGACCAATGGTCAAGTAATTAGCGCGTATTCTTCCTAGCAGTTGGATTCAAAAGGCCCCCGTCCCGCAGTCCGCTTTCTCGCTTCTTTGCCGCTATCTAGAAAGGAGTCCGGGCTGACGGACTCTTTCACCGCGTCTGCCTTTATTTCTCGACATCACTTGAAGAGGGGAACCTCTGGGGTCCTACGGTCGGGTTTTCCGTCGACTGACCGCAGGGAGCTGAAATGCGGGCCCGGTCTTCTCGCAGCAACTCCAGTTGGTGTTGAAGAATCGGTTGCATTGCTTGGTATTGGCTCTGCCGGATGTCGGAGAGCAATCTTAAGCCATAGAAAGCGATCAGAATCGTGAGTAGTACGGGAATGAGCAGTGAACCATTCGCGAGCCGCCAGAGCCATTCGGCGCGTTCGCGGGCCGACGATTGATGTGGCGTCCCTCCTAATGCGACTCCGGGCCCAGAGGCAGGTGCATGGCGAGGTGGATCGGGGTGTTGGGCCGCGTAATTGAAGGACTCCTGGGCTGATTGGGGAACAGTCACGTCGAACGCAAATCGGTCTGCGGAATCTTGGTCGAACACATCTGCGAATGCGAGTGGGACAAAAGCATCTAAGAAAATTCGGAAAGTATCGAAGTTCCCGTCGAACACCTTTGCGAGTTGTTCAAATGACCCCGTAGCCAGATCTAGACTGAGGCTTGCATAGCCGACAATGCGCGTGGAGAATACGATGCTGGAAGCCGCTGCGATCCGCTCCTGAGCTTGGCGCAGAGCCGGGCTACCTTGCAGAAGCTCCTGCCTGTACTGAAGAAACTTCGTAATTACGTCGCCCGCTTGGTATCGGTACCACTCGCGTTCCGGTGGCCCAAAATGCATGAAAAAGCGTTCTAGATCGCGCAGGCTTCCCGGAAAAAGTTCCGAATCCAAGGTCTGGAGTGGTTTCGAGAGGTGTTGAACTAGACCGTCCCGCAGAGAGACGCCAAACTCTCTGCAGATCTTGCCCTCAAGACCTGCAATCGTCTGATTCGATTCCTTCTCGCCCTCTCGTATTGCGGCCCAAAACGCTTCTCGGGGGTTTTGCAAGTTGCGGTCGGGTTCACGTGCGGCGATTCGAATTCTTATCGCTTCGGCGTGTTGGGCCATGGTTCCCTCGTAGTACCGTCGGGTGGACTTAGCTGGATTCTAACACAGTATGTTGAGCGCAGACGGCATTCTGTGGTTTGCGCAATCGGCGATTGATCAGCGGGTGCGCGGAAAGGGCCGTACTGGAAAAGGCCAGGCTGGCGGCACTGCCTTAACCAGCGCCCAGCTGTATTAGCCGCCGCGCCGCAGAGGCGGCGGTGCCGAAAACACGAGCAGATTCCTTCCGTTTTCCCTCGGCTACGCTGTGGGCTGAGTCCGGGATGACAACTGAAAGAGGGATTCTTCATCCGCCGGGAACCGGCGGACTCAGAATGAAAGCATGATAGATCTTTCAGCGAGGTGCTAAAGCGCAGGGCGCTCGGCGCGTCTGGTGGCGCGCCAGAAGAAGAAAGCCGCGAGAGCCGTGACGACCGCAAGCGCGACGACGACGAATAAGAAGGGCTGGCTAGGGTGCAAGAGGAACCTGATTATTTTTCGTCCATAGCGCGCGGACAGGTAGGCCAGGAGCGTGTATCGGGGAATTCGCCCAAGCGCGAGCGCGGCCAGGAATTTTCTTACCGGATATTGCATGGCGCCAGCGCCGACAAGAAATGGAGTGAAGGGGAAAGGCGGCGGCAGGAAAGCAGGGATGGCCACGGCACCGAACCCCCATCGTTCGAAGAGCTTGTTAATTTTTTCCATTTGCCGCGGCGGGAACCTGCGCTCGAGCGTTCCCTTCCCTCCTTTGCGAGCCAGCCGGTATGTGACGTAGCCTCCGACCACAGCGCCCACTGTGGCCATCAAGGCGTAGTAAATCCACGACTCCTGCGCGCGGGCGCACAAAATCATCAGCACAATATCCATGCTGCCTGGAAGCGGAATGGGGGAGTTGTCGAGCAGCCCGAGGGGAATCAGGCCCACACCGCCGAGATGAACGAGCCAGCGCCGCAAACGGTGCGCTGTGGTGGATGTTGCTGCGGCGAGCAGATGGGCGCTGATTATCATTTCCAGATTCAAGCATGCATTCTCCCATGCAATAGTCGTGAATTCTAAGGCGTTTTTGTCATTTAACGCGTAATATACCGCTTCGTAATCACAGTACCGACGCCGTAAACATGCGTGGACTCGATCGAATTATCGGACAGCAACAAGCCGTCAATCAGACTGCGGGAGTTTGCAGATCATTTTCTGCAGAGGGTAGAAGCACCGGACCATATCTTGCTGATTGGCGCCGAAGGCATAGGCAAGAGGACGATTGCCGAATCCCTCGCCAGCGAACTGAGCGTTAAGATAATTACTACCCATGCGGCACTGCTTGAGAAGAAGGGCGATCTGACCGCAGTCCTCACGTCCCTCGATCAAGGAGATGTCTTATTTATCGAGGATGTCCACCGCCTGCGCCAACCCCTAAAGGAAATACTGATCCCCGCCTTGCGAGACTTCCGAGTAGATCTGATCATCGGCCGGGGTTTCGGCGCGAGAGTACACCCTTACCAACTCAATCGCTTCACATGCGTGGCTTCCATCCCCCGAGAGGGCGATCTGGCTCCCGAATTGAGGGATGGATTTCCACTCGTGCTGAGATTGCAGCCTTATTCGTGTTCCGAGCTAGCTCAGATCGTTATGCGCGTAGCTGAGGGAATTCCAAGCTCCTTAGCGCCTTCCGCCGCGGTTCTGATTGCTAACGCCTCTGACGGCAGCCCACACCAAGCAGACCTTTTAGTTCGTCGGATAATGAAGGGAGATAAAAGGGATATAACCGAGGCCGACGTTGGGAAATATCTCTCAATTCTCGGCATAAATTCCCAGCCGAGAACCTCGTCTGGCACTTTTGCACTAGACGATCTCTCTGGTGTCGATTTCGAGAGGCTGGTTGCATCCTTGCTGGCCCGGATGGGATTTCATATCGAGATGACGAAGGCCAGCGGGGATGGTGGCGTCGATATAGTTGCCACTCTTGAAAAGCCACTCCTAGGAGGCCGCTATTTGATTCAGTGCAAGAGATTTGCGATTGGAAACCTTGTTGGAGCACCGGTTGTGCGGGAATTTTATGGAGCAGTACGAGCAGATCATCGGGCCGTCAAAGGTATTTTCATAACAACGTCGAATTTTACGGATCAAGCGAAAGGTTTTGCGAAAGATTTGTCCATTGACCTAATTGATCGCGGGGGACTTGAAAAACTGCTTCGGGAGCACGGGTTGTTGGGCTCTTAATGTTCTATCCTGTGCCCCCCTTGGTAGCTTTCGCCTTTTCTGCCGTCTGGATCCCAACCGCGGAGGATGAATCGAGGACAGGCTCTTCAAGACAAAGTTCCGATTGGAGATCGGAAATGCCCCCGGATTGGTTTCTAGGCTCCTTAATTCCGAGGAGCTTGTAAGCTGCGCTTGTAGCGACCCGCCCGCGCGGCGTCCGTGCCAAGAGTCCTTGTTGCATGAGGTAAGGCTCGTAGATTTCCTCGATGGCGTCTTCCTCTTCGCTGAGTGATGCGGCCATGGTGTTGAGTCCCACGGGCCCACCGCCAAAATTCTTGATGATCGTCCGCAAGAGGTTATGATCCACGTCATCAAGGCCGTGCTCATCCACGCCGAGCATCTTCAGTGCATCGCGCGCGACGCTTAGAGTGATGTGGCTCTGAGCGCGGACCTGGGCGAAATCGCGGACGCGGCGGAGCAGGCGATTGGCCACGCGCGGAGTGCCTCGGCTGCGGCGGGCGATTTCGGCGCCGCCCTCGGCGTCCATGGTGATGCCCAGGATTTTCGCGGAGCGCGTGACGATTTTTTCCAAATCTTCGGGCGTGTAGAAATCGAGACGGTGGACAATGCCGAAGCGCGAGCGCAGTGGTGCCATGATGAGTCCAGCACGCGTGGTGGCGCCAATGAGGGTGAAGCAATTCAATTGACACGTATGCACACGCGCACCAGGACCCTGACCGATGATGAGATCCATGCGGAAATCTTCCATCGCGGGGTAGAGAATTTCCTCAAGCGCAGGCTGCATACGATGGATTTCATCCAAAAAGAATATTTCTTGCTTCTCCAGGGACATAAGCACCGCTGTGAGATCGCCCTTCTTTTCGAGCATCGGCCCCGAGCTTGTTGTGATGTCCACTTCCATTTCATTCGCTAGGATATCTGCCAGGGTAGTTTTGCCGAGGCCCGGAGGGCCGTAGAGGAGGACGTGATCGAGGGCTTCGCCGCGCTTCCGCGCTGCTTCGACTGCGATTTGGAGGTTTTCCTTGACGCGGTCCTGGCCGATATAATCGGCGAAGGTGGCGGGGCGTACGCTGGCTTCGATGCGCGCGTCCTCGTCGTATGCCTTGCCGGAAATGATTCGATCTTGATTTTCACTCATACGGCTATCTTATTTGCTACTCCGAATGCGATATCGTGCATTCCCCTAATCATGCCTCCTGACGGACGCGCTTCCTCTTGTGCATTGCGCGTCCGCTGAGCTGTTGTAGCACCTCGCGCAGTAGAGTATCAAAGTCATGGTTGGCTCTGGCTTCGAGTTTTTCAATCGCGCCTTCGATGGCACGTGGTTCATATCCGAGGTCAGCGAGCGCCAGCTTGACCTGGGACTCAGCGCCGGTTTTGGGCTCCGGTCTGCCCGCTCCGATTCCTTCCGCAGCTTCCATCTTATCGCGTAGTTCGACGACGATGCGCTCGGCGGTTTTGCGGCCGACGCCGGGGATGCGCACGAGCTGCGCGAGATCGCCCTTGCGAATGGCGGGGACAAGATCCTCGAGGCCCATTCCCGAGAGAATTTTCAGAGCGAGGGAGGGGCCGACGCCGGAGGCGGAAATCAGCAGCTCGAAGCAGTGCTTTTCGCGCGCGGTGAGAAAACCGTAAAGAGCAAATTGGTCCTCGCGCACGTGGGTGTGAATCAGCAGCGTGGTCTCATCGTGGAGCGAGCCGAGGCCGGCGAAGGTGGAAAGCGGAATTTGCACATGGTAGCCCACGCCGCCCACGTCGAGCAGGATATGGTTCGGACGCTTTTCGGCGAGCTTGCCGCGGAGCGAGCCAATCATGTCGAGCCATTATTGATTAGCGCCGCGCGAGAGTCAACGAAGGGGATGCGGAGAGGGCGTGAAGAGACACCCTTCGCTCGCTGCGCTCCGCTCAGGGTGACGATCCTCGTCGGGTCGTCAGCGGAGCTGGCGGTCCTTTTGCACGGCTTCGTCAATCAGGGCATCGAGTTCGCTTCGCGTGAGGGTGACGCGCTCGGGTTCGCCGGGGGCCGCAGTCACAGGGCCGTAGGGGCCCACGGTGGCGGCCGTGGGCGCGCCGAAGCGGACGCGAGCGGCGAGAAGTTTTTCGACGTCAGTAGACGAAAGCAGAACTTGCTTGCCGAGGAGTTCGGTGACGATGGAGACACGAGCGAAATGCTCGGTGGTGTCCATGCGGAAGAAGGCAGTCAAGAGGTCGCGGCCATAGGTGACGACGCCGTGGTTGGCGAGCAGAATCGCGTCATGACCGGGGACCAGGGGCTCAAGCGCAGCGGCGAGTTCGGGCGTGCCGGGAGTGCCATAGGGTGCCACGGGCACGTAACCCAGCGCGACGACGAGTTCGCACAGGATGGCCTTGTTGAGGGGGAGGCTGGCGGCGGCAAAGCCGGTGGCCGTGGGCGGATGCGCGTGGCAAACGGCGTTGATGTCGGGGCGCAGGCGGTAGATGAGCAGGTGCATGCCCAGCTCGGAGGATGGATTGTGCTGCCCAACGAGTTTGCGGCCTTCGAGGTCGGTGATGACCATGTCCTTGGGGGCCATCATGCCTTTGCTGACGCAAGTGGGAGTGGTGAGGATGCGGTGGGCGTCGAGACGCACGGAGATGTTGCCGTCCGTCGAGGCCACATAGCCGCGCTCGTGGATCCAATGGCCGACGGCACAAATGTCGCGGCGATGTTCCTGCTCCGCCTTCACTGCCCCATGTGATATCGAAGAGGGATACATGGGCGCCTCCGGGACCGGGGAAAGTGCGGGCGACAGTATACGAAGGGACAGGGGCCAGTGCAAGAAATCTTCTAATTCGGGAAGGGTTACGCCCGAGTGCGGCGCTCAACGAACGTATCGAGCAGAAGGCGGGTGAGGCGCGATTGATCGTGGCGGACGACGCCGTCCTGCCGCAGAAGGTTTCCCGTGATGTGCCGCAGGCCGAGGCGGTCGAGCTCCTCCAATGCCGGGTCGACAGGCTCGGCACCCTGCCGGCGATAGCGGCGCAGCAGGCGCGGGGAAATAGGCTTGCGATTGATCACCGCAAAGTCAAAGAGTCCCGGGCGCGTGTGATCGTAGATGGCGCGGACGTGGTCGGCCACGGAGTAGCCGCCGGTTTCTCCGGGCTGGGTCATGAGGTTGGCGATATAGACGCACGTGGCGTGCGAGCGCGCGATGGTTTCGACGACTCCATCCACGAGCAGATTGGGGATGATGCTGGTGTAGAGCGAGCCGGGACCGATGAGTATGAGATCGGCCTGGCGCAATGCCTCGAGGGCTTGCGGCACGGGGCGGACGCGGCGCGGGACCAGGCGGACGCGGGCGATGCGTTTGCGCGAGCGGGAGATGGCCGTTTCGCCGGCGACCACGGCGCCGTCCTCCAGCACGGCCTGGAGCGTGACGTTCTGTTCGGTGGAAGGAAAAATGCGTCCGCGAATGGCGAGGACCTGAGCGGACACGCGCACGGCCCGGGAAAAATCACCGGTGACGTTGGTGAGGGCGGTGAGAAAAAGATTGCCGAAGCTGTGGCCGGCGAGTCCGCGCCCCGCGGGAAAGCGATATTGGAAAAGCTGGCCGAGGAGGTGCTCGTCCTGCGAGAGCGCGACCATGCAGTTGCGGATATCTCCGGGAGGAAGGACGCGATACTCTCGGCGCAGACGGCCGGAACTGCCTCCATCGTCCGTCACGGTGACCACAGCGGTGAGATCGGAAATGGGACGGCCGGCCCCCTGTTTTTTGGGTCCGGCGACGTATTCCTTGAGGCCGCGAAGGACGGCCGAAAGACCCGTCCCGCCGCCGAGCGCGACAATGCGCACGGGCCGGGAACGGTGCTGCGAAGGATTTTTCACGGGTTCAAGGAAGGAGGTCAGCCGCCGGAACCACCGTCACGCTCGGGGTAGAGCAGCTCGGTGAAGCGCGGGTCTTCCAGCAAAAAGGAGAAATCCTGGTCGTTGCGGGCGTGGTAGCGGTTTTCCGGACGCAACTGGATGGCGATCTTCAGATTTTGCATGGCGGAATCGGCTTCGCCGGTCAGGCAATCGAGCGCTGCCATGGCGTAGACGATGTGATCGGCTTTTGGCGCGGCCTTGCGGGCGCGGTCGAGGTGCTCGCGGGCCTCATCCCAGCGGCCCAGATTCATCAGCGTAACGCCCTGCGTATAGTGGTCCTCGGAAGATTTCATAACGGCAATCGAGGGACGAGAAATGCGCTGATCGCAAATCCGCAAATGGACGCGCGCGCGATCCTGCAGTTCCTTGCTGGGGCCCTCGACGACGCGTTCGAGCAGCTCCTTCGAGCGATGAAATTTCTGCTGCTGAAAATACCTGAGCGCCGCTTCGTAGTTTTTCATTTGCTGCTGCCTGGCGGGCGCTTCGGGGTCTGGAAGCGGCAGGGACAAGGCTTTCCGCTCGGGCTTTAAAGGCTTCTTTTTCAGAAGATTATGCCCGTTACTGGAAGATGAAGCGGCCGGCTTGGTGCGACGTTTCACAGGTGCTATAGAAGGACCACGCAATTAAAACATAGCAAAATCTGGCAATTGCGTCAATGCGCCTTTGCAAGTCGCACAAAACAAAGGCCTTATTTATCAGCGGGGAGCTGGCCTGCGGATTCGATGATTTGGCGTGCGAGATAGTTGGTGATGTGAGAATCGTTGCGGGCATCCGTCATATAGGCGGCGCGAAGGAGCTGTTCTTTGCGGCTGCGCAGCATGCTGCGAATGCCTTCTTGCACTTGGGCGTCGGAAAGTTCGCGCTTACCGGCGTTTTCCTTGGCGATCAGCTTCAGGATGGTGTAGCTGCCCGTACGGGACAGAACGGGAGGGCTGACTGCGCCCGGCTGCAACGCGAGCACTGCTTTTTTTAGCTCGGGGTCGCCGTTATCGAGTCCCGATTGCGGGACCCAGCCGAGATCGCCGCCGGAAGAAGCGCTGGGATCCCTCGGAATAGTCCATGGCGAGTTCCTCGAAGTCCGCGCCGGCGGTGAGCCGCTTTTCGAGCATGGCTGCTTTGCGCGCGGCTTCGGCGGGGTTCGAGGCCTTGTCGTTTTTACGATTGTAGACGGTGGCCTCGGGGTGCGAGGTGACGACGATTTGGGCGATGTGGTACTGCGTCTCTTTCACATCGAATTGCGACTGGTTCTTGCCGTAAAAGTCCGCGATCTCCTGGTCGGTGACGGAAATCTTGGCGACGATCTCGCGGTTGAGCAGCTTCTCGATGGAAAGCTGGCGGCGGATGTCGCTTTTCATGTCGTCCACCGTGAGGCCGGTTTCCGCGAGTTTTTTCTGGAATTCGTCTTCGGTGAAGGAGCTTTTCGATTCGACAAATTTGTCTTCGACTTCGGCGTCGCTGGCCACCAGATTCAACTTGGTGGCGCGATCGAGCAGGATTTCACTGTTGATCAGCTCGTCCAGGATGTTGAGTTTCAGAGAGAGGGCTTCTTCGTGGGAAGGCGTGGGCGCCTCGGAGTTGACGCGCACGCGGTAATTCTTCTCCACTTCCGAACGCAGAATCTCCTTGCCGTTGACGGTAGCCCAGACGTCCGGACCCGGCGCCGCTTCCTTGCGGCATGATACGGCGAGCGCGCCCAGGGCCACGAGCGTGGCAAGTAGGATCCCTCTTGGCTTCAACGGCTGCTCCTTCCCGTGGAGGCTTGTTTCAGGCGGCCTTCTTTATGCGGCCGGCGCGGATGCAGGCGGTGCACACGCGCAGATGTTTGTGCACGCCGCCGATCACGGTCTTCACGCGCCGCAGATTCGGATTCCAGCGGCGCCGCGTGACGTTGTGGGCGTGGCTGATCGTATTTCCGTAGCGCGGCTTTTTGCCGCAGATTTCACACGCGAGCGCCATCGTGGTTTCTCTCCCCGCCGAAAAATTCTCAGAATTGCAATATTCGATGCTACCAGAGAATCCCCCGGGCGGGAAGGGATTTGGCTGGTGAATGCCAGGGCACACGCGCTTGACGGGAGATGCAGGGCTCGCTATGTTCCTATTTAAACATGTAAGGTTGTTTGTAGGCGCTCGAAGAACTGGGGATATGGATCCGTCGAGCCCCCCAGCCGGAAAAGGACCGCCATGAAGCGCATTCGCCCGCGTTTTAGGATTATCTCAGCTTGCATGTTTGTCCTCGTGCTGGCGCTATTCGCATTCGCAGGCCGCGCCAGCGCGCAGGCGTGGCCCACGTGGGTCGCCGATTGCACGAATAACGCAGTCCCCCAGAGTGTTGTCGGAAATGTGACCTGGACACCGGCGCTCTGCCAGGAATTCAACGAAGGGATCGCCGGCGGCTCCGCAGTTCCCATGGACCAGAAGAAGGTCGCGTGGTCCTATGACACGGGCGGCGGCGGATTTGGCAACAATGAGATAGAGATCTACTGCCCCCCTCCTGGATATGTGGGGGGCGTTCCGGCCGGGTGCCCCACGTCGTTCTCGACAGCCACGAATACCGAATATGTAGACTCGAGCGGGCACCTGGTGATCCAAGCTTACAACGTCAACGTGCTAAATCCAGCCGTGGGAACATGGTATTCGGCACGCGTAAAGAGCGAACTTGTCCAAAATTTCAAGTATGGCCGAATCGAAGCCAGCATCCAGATTCCCGATACGACGAACCAGGGCCTTTGGCCGTCTTTTTGGTCGCTGGGGACTTCCATTGACAATGGAGTGCCGTGGCCGACGTGTGGCGAAGCGGATATTATGGAGAACTGGTCTCCCTCCGTGGACAGTGGGGCAGGCACTACCGGAAACAATTCCACGATTCACACGACTATCACTGCAGGCCCCGGGAAGGGGATGCGTTACACCTTCCCGATGGGTGAGAGCACGCTGGCCTTTCATACCTACGGAGTGATTTGGTCCACGAATATGATGCAGTATTACGTGGACGATCCTACGAAACCCTTTTTCATCGTTACGCCCAGTGACCTTTCCTCGTCCGACACGTGGCCGTTCAATGCCCAAATTTTTCTCCTCACGAATATAGCTGTAGGCGGCACTTTGGGTGGGACGCCGAGTATAGCGACACCCAATCCGGGCAAAATGCTCGTGGATTACGTGCGCCAATATACGCCTTCCGCGGTGCCCGCTCCGAATTTCGGGACTCCGCCGTCGATCACCGTGACGGCTGGCGCAACGACGGGCAATTCGAGCACCATCACTCCCATCCTTCCTCCGATTCCCCCTGGCAGCGTTTGGTACAGCTACATCAATTGCAGCACGAATGCTCCAGCGGCCAGTTGCTCTATCAACACAAATGACCCGCTCAATCATTCCGTATTTAATCTCGCCATGGATGGAAACATTACCGTGACGTTCACCTCGACGGCGCGGAGGGGATGGCTGCCGTACAAGCTCGACCCGAGACGCTGGAGTCCCCCGATGCGGATCGCGATCCCCGTGCTTCTCTTCTTCGCGCTATTGCTGCTGCTGCGGCGGCGCACGGGCACGGCCCGAGGGTTCCGATATGGTGTGGCGCTGGGCAGCCTGGTGCTGATCGGCACAATCCTTGCCAGTTGCGGCGGCAACGGCAGCGGTGGAGGCCAGGGTAACGGCACGACCGCGGGATCCTACACCATTACCGTGAACGCCTTCACGGAAAGCAACACCACAGGCACGCCCGACGCGACTGGCGCGGTGAACGTCACGGTGATGTGATGGTCCTCGGCCCAGAAGGCGACGAATCACGTCCGCGGCGGAATGGCCGGGGGTGGCTCTTGTGGTCGCTCGTCCTTATCTTGTTTCCGATTCCGTTCAGCCCGTGGTAGCTGACGATTGTTTGGAAATATTCTGCTCGTTAGTGGAAGCTTACCGCACGAGACAAAAGGGCACTCAGAGGTTCCGATGAGGCACATTCGCCCGCGATTTGCGATCCTGCTGCGCTCAATGCTGGCGCTGGCGATGGGGCTGTTCGCGTTTGCCGCGCGCGCGGGCGCACAATGCGCGGGCGTGGCCGCGAGCGTCGCGGGAAACGTCACGTGGATGCCCGCATTTTGCCAGGAGTTCAATGGCGCGCAAGGTCCTGCCGATACGAATGTCTGGGCTTATGACCTGGGCAACCGTGGCTGGAACAAGGAAATAGAAATCTACTGCGGGCCTCCGGGATATGCGGACAATCCCGCGCAGTGTCCCAACACTTTCTCAACGTCCACGAACACGTCGTTTATTGACGGCAGCGGGCACCTTGTGATCCAGGCCATCAACAGCGGCGGAACATGGTACTCGGCGCGCATGAAGACCGAGGGCCTTGAAAATTTCGAGTATGGGCGAATCGAGGCGAACATCCAGCTCCCGGATACGTCGGTCCAGGGCCTTTGGCCGGCTTTTTGGACGCTTGGAACTTCCATTGATCATGGAGTGCGATGGCCGACCTGTGGCGAAGCGGACATCATGGAGGACTGGTTTCCCCAAATTCATAATGGGACGGGCACTACTGGAAACAGATCCACGATTCACACGACCATCAGTAGCCACAATGGGACGGGAGGGCGTTTCACCTTCCCGGCTGGAGAGAGCACGCTCGCCTTTCACACCTACGGTGTGATTTGGTCCGCGAATATGATGCAGTATTATGTGGACGACCCCGCGAAGCCCTTCTTCATTATCACGCCCAGTGATCTTTCATCCTCCGATACGTGGCCGTTCAACGCCCCCAATTTTCTTCTCTTGAACGTAGCGGTGGGCGGCACGCTGGGTGGCACGCCCAGCGCCTCGACACCCAACCCGGGCAAAATGCTCGTAGATTATGTACGCCAATACAAGGCCTCGGCAGTGCCAGCCCCGGCTTTGGGAACTCCGCCCTCGATCGCGGTGACAGCCGGCGCGACAACGGGCAACTCGAGTACGTTCACTCCCACGCCGCCTCCAGGCCTTCCCCCCGGCAGCGCGTGGTACAGCTACATCAATTGCAGCACGAATGCGCCGGCGGCCAGTTGCTCGATCAGCACCACGGACCCGCTTGATCACTTTGTGATCACTCCCGGAGAGAGCATCACCGTGACGTTCCACTCGACGGCGGGCGGGAGCGGCACGACCGCGGGCTCCTACACCATCACCGTGAACGCCTTCACGGAAAGCAACGCGACGGGTACCCCCGACGCGACTGCCACGATTCCTGTCACTGTAAACTGAGGCGCCGCGGCGCTTCCCCCCTACGCAAGCCCCACATTCGCCCGGGCGCGCTCCCTGTGCTAGACTGGACATGTAGGCAGACTAGTCTTCTGACAAGACAGCGCAGCCGATGAAAGCACAGCGCCCATTGCCGAAAGCGCCATCGCACGAGGAAACGCATGCGGATTCGGGCGATTCCCGGCGGCGCCGAATGTTCGCTTGGATGCGCTCGCACCCCGCGCCGGTGCGAGGCGGCGAACTGGCGCGGCGGTTTCGCGTGAGCCGGCAGTGCGTGGTGCAGGACGTGGCGATTCTCCGTGCCGGCGGAAAGGAAATTCTAGCCACGCCGCGAGGGTACCGTCTGCCCGCGGCTGCCGCGCGCTCGCATCAAGCGGTGCTGGCGTGCCGCCATGCGCCGGAGCGCACGAAAGAGGAGCTGGAAATTCTGGTGGATCACGGCGTGAAGGTGCTGGACGTGCTCGTCGAGCATCCGCTCTACGGCGAGCTTCGTGGATCGCTCGAGATCGAATCGCGCGCGGACGTGCAGGATTTTTTGCGCCGGATGCGCGCATCGCGGGCGGCGCTGCTTTCTTCCCTTACGGGTGGAGTGCATCTGCACACGGTGGAAGCCTCGCGGAAGGAGATGATTTCGCGGGCCACGGTGCGGCTGCGAGCGCGGGGCTTTCTGCTGAAATGAAAGCGCGGACAAATGCTTGAGATGACATCGACGCGGGAGCAGCGGCTCGAACAGGCCCTTTTCCGGGGCGGCGGCCTTACGCTTGAAAACCCGGAATATGCGCTGGCGTTGCGCACGTTCACCGATGCGCTGTTGCGGGCGGACCTGGCGCCGGGGGACTTGACCGTGGAAGCCCTGGAGCTGGAAAACCAGCTGGCATCGGGAACGATCGTGGCGCGCGAGCCGGGAGTGGCGGCGGGACTGGGGGAATTGGCATTCATGCTCCGGGGCTTCGGCGTCCATGTGCAATTCGAAAAAAAAGATGGGGAAGCGATCGAGCGCGGCGACGTGGTGTTGCGAGCCCAAGGCGGCCGGAGCGCGGCTGCTTTCGCTCGAGCGCGTGGGCCTGAATCTTTTGCAAAGGATGAGCGGCATCGCCACGGCGACGCATGCGCTTGCAGGCGCGCGCGCGCAGCGGGGGGTCGGGCGGCGCGAATTGTGGCCACGCGGAAAACGCCGTGGGGCCTGCTCGATAAGCGCGCGGTGCATCTGGGCGGCGGCGGGACGCACCGGCTGGGCCTGGGCGACGCGATCCTGATCAAGAACAATCATCTGGCGCTGATTGCCGGCCGCGAGGAGGAGGCCGCGCCCGAGGCCATTCGGCGGGCCTGGAATTTCCGCCGGCAGGCGGCGTTCATCGAAGTGGAAGTGCGCAGCGAGGCCGCGGCGCTCGCGGCGGCGCGCGCCTTTCGCCGCATGCGGGAGGAGTCCGTCGGAGCGATTATCCCGTGCCTGCTGATGCTGGACAACATGACGCCCGAAGAAATCAGCGGAGTTCTCGGCGCGCTCGAGCGCGAAAGCCTGCGCGACGCGACACTCTGATCGAAGCGAGCGGCGGAATTTCCGAAGGAAACGCCGAAGAATACGCGGCCTGCGGCGTGGACGCGATCTCCGTGGGACGCGCTGACGCATTCGGCGCGCGCGCTCGATCTTTGCCAAAGGATTTCATAATTCTATTGGGAGAGGGAAATCAAATGACCACGAACGCAATTTTCCAGGACCCTTTCGAGGCGCGCTACACGCTTCCGCCGATCGAGACGATGGACGACGCGCGGACGAGATTCGCCGGAAGCAGCAGCGCATCCGCGCGGCTGTGCGCCGAGCGCAACGCCATTCTGCTGGCGCACCATTACCAGCGGCCGGAGGTGCAGGAGGTCGGCCGACGCGGTGGCGGATTCGCTGAGGCTTTCGCAGACGGCGGCGCAAGCACGGATGCGGACGTGATCGTCTTCTGCGGCGTGCATTTCATGGCCGAAACGGCGGCGATTCTCTGCCCGGAAAAGACCGTGCTGCTGCCGGACCTGCGCGCGGGCTGTTCGCTGGCCGCGTCGATCACGGCCGAGGAGCTGCGCGAAGTGGAAGGCGCAAGCTGCCGGACGCGGTGGTGGTCGCTTACATCAACACGTCCGCGGCCGTGAAGGCGGAGAGCGATTACTGCTGCACTTCGGCGAACGCCGCGAAAGTGGTGCGGGCGATTCCCGCGGACCGGCCGATTCTTTTTCTTCCGGACAAATTTCTGGCGTCGAAGTGGTGGCGCGGCAGACGGGGCGAAGCAACATCATCGCCTATCCCGGCTACTGCCACGTGCACAAGACGATTCGCCCGGAGCACGTGGTGGAAATGCTCGAAGAGCATCCCGATATCGAGCTGCTGCTTGCATCCCGAGTGCGGCTGCGTGAGTTCCTGCATGGCCAAGGCGCTCGACGGCACGCTCCCGCAGGACCGCACATTTTTCCTTTCGACCGAAGGAATGCTGCGGCACATCGGCGAATCTCCGGCGCAAGGAATTCGCCGTGGGCACCGAGATGGGCATCCTGCACCGGCTGCGAAAAGAGTTTCCGCAGAAGACGTTTTATCCGGTGAATCCCAATGCGGTCTGCGCGTTCATGAAGACGATCACGCTCGACAACGTCATGCGCTCGCTCGAAACGATGTCGCCGCAGGTGCGCGTGCCCGAGGAAATCGCGCGCAAGGCGCGGCGTGCGATTGACCGCATGCTGGAGCTGGCGTGAAGCCCTGGAAGACTGCTCCCGCAGGTTGCCCATGTTGAAGGTGGGAATTCTCGGCGTGGGAGCGATCGGCCGCAGCCTCGCTGCCGCTATTGATGAGCGGCGAATTGATGCGGAGCTGGTGGCTCTCTCGGACCAGGAGCGCGAGCGAGCGGAGACCTTTGCGGCTACGCTGGCGAGCCATCCGCCCGTTGTTCCGCTCAACGAGCTGATCGAGATCTCGGATTTGGCCGTGGAAGCGGCGAGCCAGGCGGCCTTGCGCGAATTCGTTCCCCGCGCGCTCGCGCGCGGGCGCGACATCCTGGTGATGAGCGTCGGCGGATTGCTTGGCCACGACGACTGGTTTCGCGAGGCGCAGGAAAAGGGCTGCCGAATCTACGTTCCCGCAGGAGCTATTGCCGGACTCGATGGAATCAAGTCCGCCGCGATGGGACGCATCGAATCGGCGACGCTCACGAGCCGAAAACCTGTGGCCGCGCTTGAGGGATCGTCATACGTCGAGAGCCGCGGCCTACGGCTCGGCGAACTCAAAGACGAAACCACCATTTTTGAAGGCTCCGCCGAAGAGGCCGCGCGCGCCTTCCCGGCTACCTCCAATGTGGCCGCATCGCTGCGGCTGGCGGCCGGCCCGGAGGCGCCCGTTTGCGTGCGTGTTGTGGCCGTGCCGGGGGGAACGAAGAATGTGCACGAAATACGCGTCGAGGGCGAGTTCGGCCGGCTTTCGGTAACCGTCGAAAACGTTCCGTCGAAGTCGAATCCGCGCACGTCGCAGCTCGCCGCGTTTTCGGCGCTTGCGACGCTGGCCGGCCTCACGCGGTCCCTGCGCGTGGGAACTTAAGTGAGAAGAGGACCGAACTTTATGAAGCGCATAGCGATTTTTCTTCTTCTATCGAGCCTGGGCGTGGCTCTGGGGGCCGCGGGTGCGCCGAAACGGCCGCGCATTCTGGGCGTTTCGCACATGGCGCTGTTTGTGAGCGACCTCCCGAAATCGCGCTGGTTCTATGAGGAATTTCTGGGATTCGCGGAGCCTTACGATATAAAGCGCGACGATGGCTCGGTGCGCATCGCGTTTATCAAGGTCAACGATGACCAGACCATCGAGCTCTTTACCGATCCGCCCAAGCAGGATGGCCAACTGAGCCACATCGCCTTCTACACCGATTCCGCCGAAGGCATGCGCGCGTATCTGGCCTCGCAAGGCGTGAAGGTGCCGGAAAAAGTGATTACGGGCAAGATCGGGAATTTGAATTTCAGCGTCACCGATCCCGACGGCCACATGGTCGAGTTCGTCCAGTATCAACCGGACGGCTTGACGCGGCAGGACGCGGGAAAATTTCTGCCCTCGACGCGCATCTCCACGCAAATCTACCACGTGGGCGCCACCATCCAGGCGCTCGGCCCGGCGACGAAATTTTACGGCGGCATTCTGGGATTCCAGGAATTCTGGCGCGGCAGCTCGAACGGCATGGTGCTGAGCTGGGTGAATATGCGCGTCCCGGATGGGCAGGACTATCTCGAATTCATGCTCGGTTCGAAGCCGCCCGATGCGAAGGAGTGGGGCGGGAAAAATCACGTTTGTCTGGTCGTGCCCGATATCGAAAAAGCGGTTGCCACGCTCGAGGCGCGTCCTGCAGCGAAGATGTATACGCAGTCGATCACGATCCACGTGGGCGTCAACGGCAAGCGACAGGCGAATCTCTTCGATCCCGACGGCACGCGCATCGAGTTGATGGAGCCGGTCACGGCGAGCGGAAAGCCTGTGCCACCCTCCACAGCTCCCCCGCCAAACTAGCCAGCGCCGCTCCAACTAAATGAGGCCAATTGGGTTGAATCGACGCAGCAAACGCCTCAGTGCAGCGCCACGATTTCGACGCGCCGGTTCAGAGCGCGGCCCTGCGGCGTTGCGTTGTCCGCCACGGGGCGCGACTTCCCGAATCCTTGCGCCGTCAGCCGGGCGGAGGAAATTCCCTGCTGCGTAAGCCACGCGAGCACGGCTTGCGCCCGGCGCCGTGAAAGGTCCATGTTGTAGGCATCCGTGTTCGTGGAATCGGTGTAACCTTCCACTCCGATTCGCAATTGCGGCTGCGATTTCATCAGCGCCGCGATTTGCAACAACGTCGCGTTGGATTCGGGGCCGAGTTCCGCGGAGTCGCTGCGGAATCGAATCCCATACAGAATGGCGCGGCCCGAGCCCTTCATTCGCGCCTCGAGATTCGTCGCCCCCGCCAGGTCGCACACCTTCGCCGGGTTGGCCTCCCGCTTTCCGAACCACTCCCCGGCCATGCTTCCATTCTCGTACCAGACGCCGTTCAGGAAGTCGCCTTTTGAATCAAGCACCATCAGAACCGAGCCCGTGCGCGGCCCGGCCTGGTCCCATTCCATGTCCACGGTCCGGCCGTCCGTCGCGCCCGAGACCGTCCCTGAACCGCCGTAGTAGCAGCCGGCCACGAGCGTGCCGTGCTGCTCGAGTTGCAGTGGGCCGTAATTCGTGTCGTAGGTTCCGCTGATGGGAGGGCGCGCAGGCGGACTTCCCACCGGATGCCCTTCGGCCTCGACCTTCATGAGTTCGGTGTATTGCGGGTGGCCCCAATTATTTACGACGACGAGCTTAAGCCACTGTGCATCCGTGCCGGCGGGAAGAGAAAATTTCTGCCGCCCGCCTTTGGGCGCCTCGAATGTTCCTGCTTTTCGGAAGCCGGTGTCCGAAGCCGTGGTGGACACCCACAGTTCCACGGAGCGCGCGGAAATTCCCGGATATCCGGGTTCCTGGCTGCCGGTGTTATCCAGCGTGAGGGTGGAAAGCTCGAACCTCTGCGGCAATTCCAGGAGGAAATAGTTGTTGTTGGGCGAGCCGCTCGGGCTACACCAGCCTGAGTTCGCACCGTCAATGAGGTTCAGCGCGGACCACCCGCCGCCGTATTCCGCGGAATAAGCGAGCAGCGTCGTGCCGGCGGACAGGCTCAGAACGTTGGACTCCTTTTGAGCACGCGCGGTCAGTGCGGGACACAGCACAAGGACGAGTGCGCCTGCGACGAATCGTCTTGTCATGAATCACTCCTCGAAGTGAGGTTTTATTGTGCCGGATGGTACGGCCCGCGGGTAGAAAGTGTCAAGGTAGGCGTCAATGAGAAGCGCCAGGTGACGAGGGGGCTCGATAACACGCATACCTGGGGCAGGACGTACTGGGGAGGGGCGCTCTTCTGTTTGCTCGCCGATATGGAAATTTACCGCCGGACCCACAACCGGAAGGGTCTGGAGGACGCCTTGCGGGGCATTCTCCTTGCGGGTGGAAACATCACACAGGATTGGGAATTGGAGAAGGCTTTGAGCCCCGGTGATCGCGCCACGGGTGTGCCGGTCCTCTTGGAGCTATACGAAAAAATGAAAGACAAGCCTGTCGTTGTCGATCTCGATGCTCTCTGGACACAGCTCGGAATTGAACGCCAGGACAACCGGGCCGTATTCGACGACCTCGCCCCGCTCGCGGCCGTTCGAAAAGCAATCACGTTCGGTGAGACGCCGCCCTCTTCCGCACCCGCGGCGAATCTCAGACCCTCCGCATTCATTGTCGGCCGCCGGTCACTCCGCTCGATCTGCCTCTCGCCGGTCAATCTGAAACGGCCTGTTACGCATCGGCACAGCTGCAAGCAAGCGCACACAATTGAGAGCGCTCGTGTTTCCGTAACTCTCCTACAATAAGCAACTTCCCGCCGTGATTCGAGTGCGAACTGGCGGAAGCCGTGCATGTACAAACGGCGCGGGGGGAAGACCGTGTACTTGCATTCCAAAGCCAAGCGTACACTGCGCGCCCTATCCAGGAATGGGACCCGAGAGAGTTTTTCATTTATGAGGAGATCGGTTATGGGGGATCCACGCAATCCTGCTGGGACAACCGGGAAAAATCGTCGTCGCCCATTTCTTGTTTTGACGTTTCTCCTGGTGGCATGCGCGGTTTTATCCTCACTGCAAATCTGGCGAAAAGAAGGCCTGGGATTTTTCCGCGCTCATGTGACTGCCATTGGTGATTTGAAGGGAATTCAGCGCGGCACTCCCATTCGGTTGCGCGGAGTAGTGACGTACTACGATTTCAGCTCGCAATTGCTCTATGTGCAGGATGCCACCGGCGCCATCAACATCCGGTCTCTCGCTCGCGACTGGAATCTGAAGCCGGGTGAATGGATCGAAGTCCGGGGTAGTACGACGCATGATTTCGACGGGAAAATCGGGCCCGATAGTGTGGGGCTCGCTCAGGTGTCGGTGAAGGTGGAAGGAAACGCACCGCTTCCCTCCCCCTTGCAAGTTTTGTCGAGCGGCTTGCCGGCTCAGGGAAGAATCTCCGAGAGAGTTGAAGTGCATGGGATCGCGCGTGCGGCTGCGAAGGAGGATGGCCGCCTGATCCTGGATTTCGCTCCTAAGAACAAAGGCCTCCTAATAAGCGACTCGGTAACAGGGACCTTTCATGTGCCGTTGATTGTGAAAGATGCTGGAAACGCGGCACGCGATGATTTGGTGGATGCCGATATCGTTGTCCGGGGTGTTTTCGCGGAGATGCCACAAACCGGAAATCCGAGGGCGAATTCGCTCCGGCTCCTGGCAACGACTCTCGCCGATGTGCGAGTGGAACGCCCCCCTCCACAGCATCCTCCGGAGATGCCTTCACTCCATTCATTTTTTATGCAGGGTTCAGCGATCGATTCGGGGCATCGCGTGCAGGTTTGGGGCCGGGTGTCGAGTCAGAATCTTCACGAGCACATTCTTGTGATCGCCGATGAAGCTGGCGCTCTACCTGTTGAAACCAATGACACTTCGTCAGTGAAACCGGGAGAAACGTTGGAGGTTCAGGGATTCCCGACATTATACCGACCCACTGTGATCTTGCAGAACGCAACATTCCGGCGCATAAGCGCCGCGGCTCATTCCGCAGTTCCCATAGGCCTCCCGATCCTGACCACGGTTGAGCAGGTGCATTCGCTTACAGCCGAGCAAGCAAGCTTAGGCTACCCAGTTCGAATCGAGGGGGTGGTGACCTTTTACGATCCGCACTGGCAACACTTCTACGTGCAGGATTCCACTTCCGGGATCTATCTGGACGCCAAGGAGCTGGGATATTTGGAAGCCGGGCAACGGGTACGGATAGAAGGAACCAGCGGCGCCGGCGGTTTTGCTCCGATCATCCTCCAGCCTCACATTCAAATATTGGGCACAGGCCCCATGTCCAATCCGCAGGAGCCATCGGCGATGGATGCCATCTCGGGGCAGAAGGATTCGCAATGGGGCGAGATGGAAGGCATCGTACATCCCATGCACACGGACGAAGTGGGGAATATTTCCTTTCAACTAGACACCGCGCTAGGCCCCGTGACGGTTCACACATCGTTCTCCCCAAGTGAAGCTCATCTCGAACGGATGATTGATGCCCGGGTGCGTGCCTGCGGAGTGATCGGGACTCGTTTCAACGGAAACCGGCAACTAGTCGGATTGGACCTATTCGTTGGCAGTCTGCGCGACTTGACCGTGTTGCAGCCAGGAGCGGCTGATCCATTTTCGGTGGAAGCTCGTCCGGTCAATCAACTCCTGCGATTTTCGGCAAAAGGAGAACCCGGCCACCGGCGACGAGTTCGAGGCGTGGTCACCATGCACCATCCCGGGCGCGCCTTTTATCTCGAGGATGCTACAGGGGGCCTCCAGATTCAGACGGATGATGTCTCCGCCAAGACCGGCGACCTGGTAGACGCCGTGGGGTATGTGACGCCTAGCGAATCTTCACCTGTCCTTCAGGATGCGGTGATCCGCATAATTGGCTCCGGAGGATCACCTTCCTTACCTACTATTACCCCGGAATTAGCTCTCACCGGGAACTTCAGCGATCAACTCGTTGCAATTGAGGCGCGACTCCTCAGCCACGTCGCCAACTCTGCGGAACGACGCCTTGTTCTCCAGGCGGGCAATTTCACTTTTGACGCCGAACTCGACACCGGCGACACGGGTGGCCCTGCGTTCGACGCATTGCGCGATGGCAGCGTCATGCGGCTCACCGGTATATGCAGTCTGCAAGTGAACCGCTCGACGCAATACCTCAGCAATTACAGTGCTCCCAATCTTGCATCGTTTCGTCTCCTGCTGCGCTCTCCTGATGACATTGTGGTGGTCAAAAATGCCTCCTGGTGGACGGTCAGCCGCATGCTATCGGCCCTGGGCCTGACGATCCTTTCCATCTTTCTCGTGCTGGGTTGGGTCGGGGCGCTCCGGCACCGTGTATCCGACCAGACGGCCGCATTGCAGCGTGCCACTGGCGTTGCACAAGAGGCGCGCCAGGCGGCGGAAACCGCGAACCGGGCGAAGAGCGAATTCCTGGCCAACATGAGCCACGAGATTCGCACCCCGCTCAACGGCATCGTGGGCATGACCGACCTTGCCCTCGAATCCGAACTCACCCCCGAGCAGCGTGAGTTCCTCGAAACCATCAAGCTCTCCTCCGATTCCCTGGTCACGGTCATCAACGACGTCCTGGACTTCTCCAAGATCGAAGCCGGCAAACTCGACATCGAGGCTCTCGATTTCCCTCTCCGCGATTCCCTCGAAGCCACCATGAAAACCCTGGCCCTCCGCGCCGATCAAAAGGGACTCGAACTCCTCTGCGAGATCGCACCGGAGGTCCCCGAGATCGTCCGCGGCGATGCCACACGCATCCGCCAGGTGGTTGTGAATCTCGTCGGCAACGCCATCAAGTTCACCGGCGCAGGCGAGGTCGCGTTGAAGGTCCACGCCGAGGGAGAAGCCAGTGGCCCCAGCCGCCTCTTCCATTTCATCGTCTCCGACACCGGCATCGGCATTCCCCCCGAGAAGCAGAAAACCATTTTCGCTCCCTTTGCTCAGGCCGACGCCTCCACCACACGGAAATACGGCGGCACGGGCCTGGGGCTCACCATTTCCACGCGCCTCGTGGAGATGATGGGGGGAAAGATATGGGTCGAGAGTGAAGAGGGGCGAGGGAGCCAGTTTCATTTCACCCTCCCGCTGGGGGTCGCCGATGCCAAGGAGATTGTGGTGGGCAGCATCGCGCCGGCGGAGATATTGCGGGGCGTGAAGGTTCTGATCGTGGATGACAACCGCACCAACCGCCGGATTCTGGAAGGGATGCTGGTGCGCTGGGAGATGAAGACGGCCTCGGTGGAAGGAGGAGAAGAAGCCCTCGTGGAACTGGAAGCGGCGCAGCGAGCCGGAGCTGCCTACCCGCTGGTGATCACCGATCTGCTGATGCCGGGGATGGACGGTTTTCACCTGGTGGAGAAGATTCGCAACCGCCCGGAATTATCCACGGCCACCATCATGATGCTGACCTCGGCGGGGACGCGCGGGGACAGTGATCGGTGCCGGGAACTGGGAGTAGCGGCGTACCTGATGAAGCCCATCCGGCAATCGGAATTGCGCGAGGCGATAGCGCGCGTGCTGGGAGCGCGGGAGCAGGAAGGAGCCATTCCGCTGATCACCCGCTACTCGCTGAAGGACGCGCGGGAGCCGGGAATCTCGTTGCGCATACTGCTGGCCGAGGACAATGCCGTGAACCAGCGGCTGGCGGTGCGGCTGCTGGAGAAGAGGGGGCACCGCGTGGAGTTGGCGTCGAATGGACGGGAAGCCCTCACGGCGCTCGAGAAGGAGAGCTACGATCTGGTGCTCATGGACGTGCAGATGCCGGAGATGGACGGCCTGGAAGCCACCCGAGCGCTCCGCGAGAAAGAGAAGAAGAAGAGCGGAACGCGCCAGATGGTGATCGCCTTGACGGCGCACGCCATGAAGGGCGACCGCGAGCGGTGTCTGGACGCGGGCATGGATGGCTATCTATCGAAACCGATCCACCCGCAGGAACTCGACGACGTGCTGGACAGCTTCGTGGCGGGCCGCACGCAACCCGCACCTTCTCCTGAACCCGCCGGCCTCGTCCGATGAACCACAAGGTGCCAGCGGTGGGCGGTTGGAAGGTCGACAGGATGAAATTAAAAGTTCAAACCAATTCGCTCGCGCCACCCCACAATGCCAGAAGGCGCGCACTCCCAGCTTTTCTGGCAGCTTGTCTCACTTTATTTGCGATGTGTGTCTTGCCGGTGCGCGCCGACGACACGGGGGACTGGCGTTACTGGCAAGCCGAGCAAGGACTTGCCGATTCCTACATTATGTCCATTAGCCGGGATCCGACCGGCGCGATTTGGATGGTCCACGGCGACGAACTGGCCATGACACGCTTTGACGGGAAACGTTTCAACATCATCGAATCGCCTTTGTTATACAACCGTTTTGATTCGCTCGATGGACATAACGGCTGGGTGGCGGATCACAATGGCCTGTACTATTATCACGGCAAATGGGATTCCTTCCCCGAACTTGGTTTTACCGTCCCCGACTATTATCTCCGCGTCCTGGATCTCGGAGACGCACACGCCTTACTAATGTTTCCCGACCGGCTGGTGCGTTTCTCGGCTGAGTCCCGCCAGTCGGAACCGTTTCCTCTGCCCGGCTTGAATATAGGGCGCCTCCTGGTCTTCGCGCGCGCTCTCGATGGCAAGGTCTGGATCGTCGGTGAGAAGGGCGTGGCGGAGCTCCTAGCGGACAATTCCGCGGCGGGCCTGCACCTCGGGAAGCAGTATTTGTTGGGCAATTTGTCCGTCACGGATTTGAGATACCCGATTGCCTGTCCTGGCGGGGAGCTATTCGTGACGGCCACGCCCAAGGGAAAAGGGGGACAGGTGGCATTGCAGTTCTGGAATGGGGAATGGGATATCGTTGCCAGGCAAGAGCGAGGCGCTTCCCGTCTATTGCGGGCATGGCGCGATGGCAACGGCGACTTGTGGATGGCCGAAGGTGATAGCCTGCGCCGGAAGCCCGCGGATGACCCCAAGGCCGACTGGCAGGACGTGGATCAAGACGGCGAGATCCTGTCCGCGAGAATCGCGGATATTGCATTCAATCCGGACGGAACCTTTTTCTTGGCTACTTCACGCGGCCTCGCACTGCACGTCAATCACGAGTGGAAATCGTACTCGAACAAAATGGATTCCAGGGGGAATGCCATTAACCTCCAACAGCCCATGAGCGCGGTGATCGAGGACCAGCGCCATGCGTTGTGGTTTCTGGGCGAGGCGCAACTCTTCCGCTTTTACCATAACCAGTGGGACGAGTACCTATTCCCGGAGGGATTCATCATTGATTACTATCAGCCTAACTCGCTCGGTGAGCTGCCAGACGGCAGAATCCTGATCCAGCTTTCCCCGGAACCATACGTTACTCAGGTCAATCCGCTCGTGAATCTGCCCAGCGTCGGGATTCCTGCCTCGCTTCCTCCCACTGCAAACCCCTATCTTGCCATTTTCGATCCGGAAAAGGCTCGCTTCTCTGCTGTAAAGCCACCACCGGGCTACAAACCGAAAATGTTTTGTCGTCGCTCGAATGGGACCTTCCTTCTGGCGATGGTCGCTATGGATGGCAACAACGACGACGCTCTGGCAATTCTGGACGGGGACTCGATTTCCAAGCCTGTTTCCATCCACGCGAAATGGAACATCGGTTATTGGCGGGCCATGACCGAGGGCGGCAATAACGACGTTTGGGTGGGAGGAACAGGTGGCCTGGGGCGTTTTGCGAATGGCCAATATCAGCAATTCGACTTGGCAAAGGCGGTAAGAAACGGATTCGAGATCCGGAACGCGGTGAAGCCCAAAAGCGTTTTCTCGCTGTTTTTTGATTCGGACGGAACGATGCTGGTGGGCGGCAGGGATGGGCTCTATCGCTACAACGGCAACCAATTGGACTTTCTGATAGATCGAATCCAGGTAGCGCGAGGAATCATCCGCGACGGGGCTGGCACTACATGGATCGTCTCCGGGTCCGGAGTGTTCCGAAATTTTAGGCGGCAGCAATCTGGAATGGGATTCGGCTCAAACGAGTGGGTGCTGAATACCCGGTTTGACGGGTTGCCGTCGCCCATCGGCTACTCGATCCTGGAGGATTCGTCGAACCGCATATGGGTGCTCACAAGCAAAGGCCCGGCGGTCCATCAGGCGAACGCCAACCGTATCCCACCCGAGGCCTTCATCCCGGCTGATAGGAATACTCAAGAGGCCGCGTCGTCCGGGGAATTTCGAGTTCTCTTTTCAGGAAGGAGCAAGTGGGACTTGACGCCTCCGGATTTGCTTCAGTTCTCCTACCGGCTCGACGGAGCCGCATGGAGCCCGTTCGCCGAAGGCACATTGGCGACATTTCAGAAGCTTCCGTTTGGGCAGCACCGATTCGAAGTAATCGCCATGGATCGCCAGGGCAATATCAGTCCCACGCCCGCACAACTTGTTTTTTCCGTCGTAGCGCCGTGGTACCGCACCTCCGCGTTTCTGGCCCTCCTGGCCATGGTGCTTATCACCATTACGTATCTCACCGGATTTGCTTTTCACCAGTTTCGCATTCGCGCGAAGATGACCGTCACCGCGGAAGCAGCCAAGGCCGCGAATCAGGCGAAGAGCGAATTCCTGGCCAACATGAGCCACGAGATTCGCACCCCACTCAACGGCATCGTGGGCATGACCGACCTCGCCCTTGAAACCGAACTCACCCCCGAGCAGCGCGAGTTCCTCGATATCGTCAAGCTCTCCTCCGATTCCCTGGTCACGGTCATCAACGACGTCCTGGACTTCTCCAAGATCGAAGCCGGCAAACTCGACATCGAGGCCCTCGATTTCCCCCTCCGCGATTCCCTCGAAGCCACCATGAAAACCCTGGCCCTCCGCGCCGATCAAAAGGGACTCGAACTCCTCTGCGAGATCGCACCGGAGGTCCCCGAGATCGTCCGCGGCGATGCCACACGCATCCGCCAGGTGGTTGTGAATCTCGTCGGCAACGCCATCAAGTTCACCGGCGCAGGCGAGGTCGCGTTGAAGGTCCACGCCGAGGGAGAAGCCAGTGGCCCCAGCCGCCTCTTCCATTTCATCGTCTCCGACACCGGCATCGGCATTCCCCCCGAGAAGCAGAAAACCATTTTCGCTCCCTTTGCTCAGGCCGACGCCTCCACCACACGGAAATACGGCGGCACGGGCCTGGGGCTCACCATTTCCACGCGCCTCGTGGAGATGATGGGGGGAAAGATATGGGTCGAGAGTGAAGAGGGGCGAGGGAGCCAGTTTCATTTCACCCTCCCGCTGGGGGTCGCCGATGCCAAGGAGATTGTGGTGGGCAGCATCGCGCCGGCGGAGATATTGCGGGGCGTGAAGGTTCTGATCGTGGATGACAACCGCACCAACCGCCGGATTCTGGAAGGGATGCTGGTGCGCTGGGAGATGAAGACGGCCTCGGTGGAAGGAGGAGAAGAAGCCCTCGTGGAACTGGAAGCGGCGCAGCGAGCCGGAGCTGCCTACCCGCTGGTGATCACCGATCTGCTGATGCCGGGGATGGACGGTTTTCACCTGGTGGAGAAGATTCGCAACCGCCCGGAATTATCCACGGCCACCATCATGATGCTGACCTCGGCGGGGACGCGCGGGGACAGTGATCGGTGCCGGGAACTGGGAGTAGCGGCGTACCTGATGAAGCCCATCCGGCAATCGGAATTGCGCGAGGCGATAGCGCGCGTGCTGGGAGCGCGGGAGCAGGAAGGAGCCATTCCGCTGATCACCCGCTACTCGCTGAAGGACGCGCGGGAACCGGGAATCTCGTTGCGCATACTGCTGGCCGAGGACAATGCCGTGAACCAGCGGCTGGCGGTGCGGCTGCTGGAGAAGAGGGGGCACCGCGTGGAGTTGGCATCGAATGGACGGGAAGCCCTCACGGCGCTCGAGAAGGAGAGCTACGATCTGGTGCTCATGGACGTGCAGATGCCGGAGATGGACGGCCTGGAAGCTACGCGAGCCCTGCGCGAGAAGGAAAAGAAGAACGGAACGCACCAGATGGTGATCGCTCTGACGGCGCACGCCATGAAGGGCGACCGCGAGCGGTGTCTGGACGCGGGCATGGATGGCTATCTATCGAAACCGATCCACCCGCAGGAACTCGACGACGTGCTGGACAGCTTCGTGGCGGGCCGCACTCAAGCCGCACCTTCTCCTGAACCCGCCGGCCTCGTCCGATGAACCACTCGTCGCCTATACGAATACAAAGCGAAGAAGACATGCGGCAACGACTTCAAGGAGATTGAAGTCAAATGCTGGTTAAACGGGGCTTACATGGCGCAAAACAGCACGAAAACGACACTAAAGAGAGCTTAACGGCGGAGAGCGGAAATCAGAGGCAGGGGAGCAAGCAGGGGGGAGGGAGGAGGAACCAATATGACCAGCCATAAGGTGACCGGCGTGCGTCTTGTGTTTGGATCCTCCCCCCAATTCCTAGCAATCACCAGCGCCGACCATAGCGTCTGCCGAATCAGCAGGAATTTTGGGGAGATTTGGGGTGAGCGATGGGATTTGAACCTTTGGCCCGGCAAACCCACAGCGCTAAGTCTGGTTGAATCGGCCGCCCTTATTGCGGTGAGGGCACGCGCACCTCGCCCCAATTCGAGAGGAATTCGAAGGCCCGCGATGACCCCGGGCTCGGAAGCGGCGAAGGAAGGGGCCAAGAAGGCAGTCCGCCGGGGTCGGAGTCGTTTTCAGCCAGGTCCATCAGGAATTCCTGCACGTTGAAGCGAGAGCCCGCTCTCGCCCGCGAGGCGTTTCCATTGCTGTGCGCGCGCACATAAGCTCCATCAGGCCGGAGGAGTCTCGATTTCTCCGTGTCGCATAGATACGGCGCCAGAATTCTCGTAGCCACGTGGCGGCAAAGCTCGGGGCTTTTCAGCCGGAACATCACCTCCACGCGCTCGTAAAGATTCCGTGGCATCCAATCAGCGCTGCCGAGATACATTTCGGGCTGCCCGCCGCTGCCGAATGTATAGATGCGGCTGTGCTCGAGGAAGCGTCCCACCACGCTGCGAACGCGAATCCGGCTGCTGATGCCCCGCACTCCCGGGCGCAGGGCGCAGGCGCCGCGAACGATCAGCTCGATGTGGACGCCCGCTTGAGAAGCCCGGTAGAGCGCCTGGATGATCTCCCTATCCAGCAACGAATTCACCTTTGCGACGATCAGGGCCGGGCGACCCGCGCGGGCATGTTTCGCTTCGCGGTCAATCAGGCTGACGCAGTTCCTCCCCAGATTGAGAGGCGCCACTGACAGGGAGCCATAATCGGCGCGCTCGGAATACGCTGTCAGGTAATTGAAGACGTGGTGGACAGCCTTTGTAATCTCGGGATCGTGCGTGAGGAAACTCAGGTCCGTGTAAAAGCGAGCAGTGGAGGGATTGTAATTCCCCGTTCCTAAATGTGCGTACCGGCGGACTTTTCCGTCCCGTTCCCGGCGGCCCACCAACGCCAGCTTGCAATGCGTCTTCAACCCCACCAGGCCGTAGTACACCTGCACACCCGCCTCCTGGAGGCTTCGCGCCCAGCGGATATTCGAGGCTTCGTCGAAGCGGGCCTTGAGTTCCACCACCACGGTGACTTCCTTCCGGGAGGCGGCATCCATCAGGGCCCTGGCGATCGGCGAATCCTCGCTCGTGCGGTAGAGAGTCTGCTTGATTGAAAGCACGTCGGGATCGCGAGCCGCGCCTTCGATGAACCGGACGACCGGCGCGTAGGAGTCGTACGGGTGGTGGAGCAGGACGTCGCGCTCGCGCAAAAGCTGGAACACCGCCGGTGCTTCCGCGGCCGGGGCGAAAACGCGCGGCACGAACGGGCGAAACTTCAAGTCCGGCCGCGGCGTTTGATCGTAGAGGTTAAAGAGGCGCGAGAGATTCACCGGCCCGCGCGCGCGAAAAACCTGCCAGGGCTTCAGATTGAAATTCGAGCGTAGCCGCTCGGCAATCTCCGGATCGGCGTCCGCGTCAATTTCCAGCCGCACCGCCTCGCCCTTCCTGCGGCTGTGGAGCTGCTCGTCCACTGAATCAAGGATGCTGCGCGATTCCTCCTCCGCCACGTAGAGGTTGCTATTGCGTGTGACGCGAAAGGGAGCGGCGGAGAGCACGCGGTAGCCGTGATAGAGGCGCGCGGCGTAGGCGTGCACGATATCGTGCAGATGCGCGAACTCGATTTTTCCCTCCGCCGCGGGCACGCGAAAGAGACGCGGGAGGGCGCGCGGCACGGTGATTACGCCCAGATAAATCTGCGAGCTTTTCCGCCGGCGCTCGAGCAGAAACGCCACGCAGAGCGCTTTGTTCTGGACGCGCGGAAATGGGTGGGCGGGGTCCACGGTCACGGGCGTCAGCAGAGGCTCCACGCGCTCGGAATAAAATCGATCCACGGCCCTTCGGGCTTCCGGCTTCAGTTCGGCGACGCGGCGCACCCGGATCGCTTCACCGGCCAGGGCCGGAACGAGCTGCTCGCGCCAGCACTCGTACTGATCTTCCACAAACTGATGCATCATGGTGGAAAGTTGTGCCAGCACTTCGGTGGGCGCAAGCCCGTCAGGTCCCGGGTCGCCGCGGCCTTGCTCGGCCTGCTGGAGAAGCCCGGCCACGCGCACTTCCACGAATTCATCCAGATTGCTCGCCGTGATGGCTAGAAACTTTACGCGTTCGAGCAGAGGATTCTTCGAGTCCTCCGCCTCTTCCAGCACGCGGCGGTTGAACTGCATCCAGGAAACGTGGCGATTGAAAAAAAGACGCGGGTCTTCCGCGCGAGCGCGGCGCATCGCAGCCCCCTTCAAGTGGCCCCGAGCCTACTGCGCCAATGTTACAGGCAGGTTACTCCCGTCGCCCTGGCGCAGCTTTGCTCCGCGCCTGTCCGCCGTGGTATAAAAACTCGGGCTGACCGCCAGAAAGCCCAGGAGCGGCGATATCCAAGTGAAGCTCACTGAAGAACAATTTTCCAAATTGAATAAGGCGTCAGACTTGCTGGCGGAAGTGAGAATGCAGCTTGTGCGCCAATGCGTAGCGACGCCCGAGGATGACCCGGAGAAGACTGCCTGGACCCCTCTATTCCAACTGGAGTGCAAGCTGAATGTGCTCATCCTGCAGATGAAACAGAACTGAGCGATGCGAGGAGCTCAGCACCTGGAAGGGTTTGGGGTGAGCGATGGGATTTGGACCCATCGCCAATTTTCTAAGTCCCGTTGATTCCGTTGGCCTTACTCACCGACACATCCTGTTCTCGACGCTCGAAGAGGGGTTTTTGCGCCCAAGTTGCGCCCAAAATCGAATACTCAAGACCCCCTCACAACCGACATTTAATAGGATTGTAACCAAAAGTTGTCATAAATATGGGGTTGTTAATTGACAGGGTCGTACCCTACGAGATAGTATGCCCACTTCTTCCCCAGCTGACCTTCGCGTGGCGCTTGGGGCCCGATTGGGTTTGCCGCCGCGCAGGGTCGAAACAAGTCTGCCGGAGCGTAGGTTCTTCAACCGCGCCGGTGTCAATAGAAAGTCGATTCGATAATAAAAGGAGACGGGTGTCATGATGCGAATGTCGAGGCTGTTCTCTTTTTCTGTAGCGGCGTGTCTGTTTTTCACGGTCAACGTGTCTGCCCAGCAGCAAACGGTGCAGACACTGTACGGCCACGTTCGCCCTGTCGTCTCGAGTGGGCAAGCAACTCTAGTCGGTCCGGTCCCCGCGGATCAAACGCTGAATGTCACATTTATGTTGTCGCTGCGCAATCAAGGGGAATTGAACACCTTGCTTGAGCAGCTATACGATCCTACCAGCCCGAATTTCCATCAGTATCTCAGCGTGGAACAATTCACGGAACAATTCGCTCCCACGGCGGAGGATTATCAGGCGGTTGTTGATTTTGCGGCTGCGCACGGCTTGACCGTGACCGACAAGCCCGCGAATCGCCTGATTGTTCCGGTAAGCGGAACGGCGGCGCAAATCGAAAGCGCGCTCCATATCAATCTGAATTTTTACCAGGATCCGACGGGAAATCGGACGTTCTATTCCACAGACCGCGAGCCTTCGGTCGAATTAAGCGTTTCCATCTCACACATCGCGGGGCTCGACAACTACTCCATACCGCGCCCCCAGTATAGGAAGAGAGCCGGAGGTCAGGCAGCTCTGAGCAATTCAGCGGGCTCAGTCCCTGCCGGGCTGTTGCTCGGCAGCAATCGCCGCACGGCTTATTACGGTGGAACTTCCCTTACGGGAGCCGGTCAAGCTGTAGGGCTGTTTGAACTGGACGGGTACGACGTATCCGACGTGCAGGCGTATTTCAATAATGTTGGGCAACAGCTCAGTGTGCCCGTCAATAATGTCACCCTGCTTGGCGCCAGCACGGGTTCCGATGGCGATGATACCGAACAAGTGATCGACATTATCGAGGCGGCATCGGTGGCTCCGGGCTTGTCGCAGATCCTTGTCTATATCGCACCAGGCTCTAACTTTGCGGTAGGTACGGGCGATGTGGCCATCTTCAACCGGATGGCAACGGATAACATCGCCAAGCAGATCAGCGTTTCCTGGGCATGGAATAGCGCCGACACCAGCAGTGACGATCCGATCTTTCAGGAGATGGCGGCCCAGGGGCAAGGCATATTTATCGCCTCGGGTGACGAAGACGCATGGATCACAGGAGATTATATCTATCCTGCGGAAGACGCGTATGTCACCGCTGTAGGCGGGACCAACCTGCAGTTGAATAATGGCGCATGGGCGTCCGAAATTGCGTGGGGTGACGGCAATACCTTCTGCAGCCCCGGCACCGGAAGCGGCGGCGGGATTTCCCTCGATAGCATCGGCATCCCCACTTATCAACTGACTCCAGGAGTGATTACGGGCGCGAATGGAGGTTCCACCACAGTGCGCAATGCCCCCGACGTCGCCGCGGAAGCGAATTGCGACAACTACTATTGCGCGAATGGCGCCTGCTCGGCGAGCAGCAACGACGCCCTCGGCGGAACCAGCCTCGCGGCGCCCACGTGGGCCGGATATATTGCGCTGGCCAATCAGCAATCCGCATCCGCCGGCAAATCAAGCATGGGATTTCTGAATCCGATTCTCTATCAGATTGGCGTCGGCCCCCAATCCAGCACCGATTTCCACGACATCACAAGCGGAGACAACGGCTTGTATTTCGCGGTAGCCGGCTATGACCTTGTAACGGGATGGGGATCTCCGAACGGCCAGAATCTCATTAATAATCTGACTGCCGCCGGGTTCACTCTCTCGAGCTCTTTGACTTCGGGCAGCCTCTCGGTCAAGCCGGGATCCTCCGTCACGACGACCATTACGGTGAATGATCGTGGCGGATTCAGCGGCAGTGTGGCACTCACGGCCTCCGGCCTGCCGAGCGGAGTGACCGCATCGTTTTCTCCGACCTCAACAACAGGAACGAGTGTACTCAAGCTGACAGCCAGCAGCTCTGCGCCATACGCGATGGCCGATGTGGTCGTGAGCGGATCATCAGGTTCTTTGAGTGCGTCCACGACGGTTCCTCTGACGGTTCTTGGAACAGGCTTCTCGCTTTCGGCTTCGACGGGTTCCCAGTGGGTCAATCCGGGATCATCGAATACAGTAACGATTACCGTCAACGATCAGGGCGGATTCACGGGTGCGGTGAATTTATCCGCGTCGGGGCTGCCCAGCGGCGTGACGGCTTCTTTCAACCCTGTTTCAACCACCGGGACCAGTGTTCTCACACTGACGGCCAGCAGCAACGCCCCGCTTGGAAGCGCCAGCGTAGTCGTTAAGGGGACATCGGGATCGTTATCGGCATCCGCGAACCTGTCACTCTCGGTCGTAAACCAGGCCTTCACGGTGACGGCATCGACGCGGAGCTTTAGCGTTGGTCCTTCCAATACTCCGACACTCGATCTATACGTGAACCCCTTGGGTGGCTTCTCCGGCACCGTCAACCTGACGGTGACTGGAGTCCCCAGCGGCATAAACTTCGATATATACTCCTCCTCCTTGAATGTCACGTATCCGAACAGAACAGGTACGGTTGTTATTGTTGTTCAAACCAACTCGCCGGCTACCCCGACACCCGGACAATACACGGTGAAGGTTACGGGAACCTCCGGTTCCCTGAGTGCCAGCACAACGATGGAAATGACGGTACTGGTTCCGACAGTTACCACGTTATCTATCTCGCCAAGCGGCGGCACGCTGGTATCGGGAACGCCTTACACGCTGACAGCAACAGTCACCGCCACTTCTGGTTCGGCGACGCCCACGGGGAACGTTCAATTCAATATCGGATCGACTCCTTACATGGTGCCTCTCAATTCGTCTGGAGTCGCCACGTATAGCAGCATCGCTCCGGCCCCCGGCACGCTGTCGCTCAATGCCACCTATCTCACTATCGCGGTATTCGGGTATAGCTATGCGGATCTGACGGAGACGGTAGTCTCCGCACTGACCATTGGCATCAATTCCGGCGGGCCGGCGGTTAGCCCGTTCGTTGCTGACGAAGACTTTACCGGCGGCGGCACGCTCAGTCACGCCAACACCATTGACACAAGCAAGGTGACCAACCCAGCGCCGGCCGCAGTCTATCAGACGGGCCGCGACGGCAACTTCACCTACACCATCGGCGGCTTCACGGCTGGGACGAACTATCTGGTGCGTCTGCACTTCTGCGAGACCTACTTCACGGCCGCGGGGAAGCGCACTTTCAACGTGAGCATCAACAACACGCAGGTCCTGACCGACTTCGACATCTTCGCGACCGCGGGCGGGCAGAACATCGCCAATATCCAGCAGTTCACGGAGCCGGCGAATTCAAGCGGGCAATTCGTGATCGTGTTCACGTCTGTGGTGAACAACTCGCTGGTAAGCGGGATCGAAATCGATTCCACCAGCGGCGGTTCCTGCAGCGCAGCGCCGACAGCGCCGAGCGGACTGGGTGCGACAGCAACTTCCTCGAGCCAGATCAATCTGAGCTGGACGGCCAGCACGGCTGGGACAGGCTGCTCGATCACCTACGACGTGTTCCGCAGCACGACCTCCGGCTTCACGCCCTCGAGCAGCAACCAGATCGCCAGCAGCGTCACCGCGACGGCGTACTCCGACACCGGACTCGCTGCTTCGACCACCTACTACTATTTGGTTGAGGCCGCGGATTCGGCGGGCACTTCAGCGGCGTCGAACCAAGCCAACGCGACCACCGGCGCCTCTTCGGGATCATGCACCAGCATCTGCATCGATTCCGGCTCGACGACGACGGTCACTCCGTTCGTGGCTGACGAGGACTTCGCCGGCGGCGCCACGCTTGATCACGCCAACACAATAGACACGAGCAAGGTGACCAACCCGGCTCCCGCTGCGGTCTATCAGACCGGGCGCGACGGCAACTTCACCTACACAATCCCGGGCTTCACGGCCAATTCGAGCCACACGGTACGGCTGCACTTTTGCGAGACGTACTTCACGGCCTCGGGAAAGCGCACCTTCAACGTGAGCATCAACAGCACACAGGTGCTGACGGACTTCGACATCTACGCGACTGCTGGCGGGCAGAACATCGCCAACATCCAGCAGTTCACGGAGAATGCGAACTCCAGCGGGCAATTTGTGATCACGTTCACCTCCGTGGTCAACCAGTCGCTGATCAGCGGGATCGAAATCGACTAGCTCGTTTTCGATCCAGCCTTTGTACCCGTCCCGCACCGGCAGGGTAGGCGGACCCAGCCGGTGCGGGATTTTTTTGCGCTTCGCATGAATCATACGCGCACCCGCCCTGTGCGCCTGAACACTTCCAAGCGCGTCGGCGGTTGAACTGCATCCAGGATACGTGGCGATTGAAAAAAAGACGGTTGAGGTAGCCGATCTTGTAATGTCGACCCACTTGTTCTAGTGTTCGAGTATGGCTGACCCCACGCCCGATCCTGCTGCTGCCGAGGCTACGTCGAATACCGACCGCTTCTATTCACAAGTCAAGAGCCTCCACGCATTTGACACGCTCGAAGTCCAATGCGTGATTGACAACCTTCTCTCAAAGACCCGGGAAGAGGAGTGCCATCTCACGACGTATATCCGAACTCAATGTAATGTCGAATCCCTGCTATTGCTGCAGCACGCGAAGCATGTTCAGGCGATCGCTATGCTTGCTAGAGCACTCTTCGAGCTTGCCGTCGATGCGAGGCTCCTTGAGGCGATTCCGAACGGCTGGATAAAAATGAACGCTCACGCCGAAGTTGAGAAGCTGCGCCTCGCGAACAAAATCATCGAGTTCAAGGGGGCTAACCCCGGCGTGACCACGGATACGACGGTCTATCAGAACTACATCAAACAACATTCGGCGCGGATCGGAGCGATCCAGAAGTCTATATGGCCGAATCTCAGCAAGGTTGGCCATTGGTCGGGAAGGACGTTGGCCGACCGCTGCACGTTTCTGAAATCACCTTTCGATCAGATGTATGCTGAAGACTATCGTCGGATCAGTTGGTACACGCATCCGGGGCTGACGGGTGTCGCAAATATTTCGTCTGTGACGTTCATCCACGTTTGTGGCTACGCATTCCATTTGGCGGTGAAATCTTACGAGCAGTCCCTACGGAGCGCGATTCGCGTGTTCAGGTTATCGATGGGAAACGAACACATTGAAGCTCGCTTGGATGCGGCACTGAAGTTGCCCTTCACCGACACTCCAGAACAGGAAGCGGTTTTGATTAAGCGAGCCGGTCTGTGAATCACGCCCTCCGCGCACCTTGATGCGGCTGGCACAATCGGAGAGCGAGATCCTTCAGCCGGGTCTCGCCGCCCAAACCGTTGAATGGAAGGAAAAGTTTGGGGTGAGCGATGGGATTTGAACCCACGACCCTCGGTGCCACAGACCGATGCTCTACCAGCTGAGCTACGCTCACCACACGTTCGTGCACACAGTTTAAGCCACATTGCCCCCGACTGCAATTTTGCCCCTGGGGCTTCCCGGTCAAAATCACCGGGACGCACAAGACGCGGAAGCCCCGTTTGTTTTTAAGCTGTTTATGTCGGAGCTAAAGCTCCGACCCCCTAAAAAGCAAGTGCAGCAAACTTGCGGGGCGCCATATTACGAGGCTTTCTCCTCGGCGTAAACCAGATACTCCGCGTAGGTGCCCTTGAAGTCGTCGACGCGCCCGTCCTTGAAATGCCAGATGCGCGTGGCCACTTCATCAATCACATCGTGGTCGTGCGTCACCAGCAGGACCGTGCCGTCATATTTCTGGAGCGCAAAATTGAGCGCATTGATGGATTCGAGGTCCAGGTGATTGGTGGGCTCGTCGAGCACCAGCACGTTCGGCTTCTGCAACATCAGCTTGCAGAAAATCAGCCGCGCCGCCTCGCCGCCTGAAAGCGCGCGAGTGGGCTTCAAGGCGTCGTCGCCGCTGAAAAGCATCTGGCCCAGCAGGCCGCGCAGTTCCTGCTGCGAGGCCTGCGGATCGGCCGCCTGCAGCCACTCGATTGTCGTCATGCCCTTGGCGATGGTATCGGAGTGATCCTGCGCGAAGTAGCCCGCTATGACGTTGTGCCCCCACACGACCGTGCCGCCGTCAATGGGGAACTGCTTTTCAGTGTCGTCAATATGCCCCGGCGCGTTGCGCAAGAGCGATTTCAGCAGCGTGGTCTTGCCCGTCCCGTTGCGGCCCGTGAGCGCGATTTTCTCCCCGCGCGTGACGTTCGCCGTAAATGGGTGAATCACCTTCACGCCGTCGTACGACTTCGCGACGCTCTTGATTTCGAGCGGATGCCGCCCGGAAGGCTGCTCCAAGTCAAAGCGGATGTACGGCCGCTGGATATTCGACCTGGCCAGCTCCGAAGTCTGCAGGCGCTCGACTTCTTTTTTCCGCGACGTAACCTGCGACGAGCGCGTCCCGGCCGAGAACCGCGCAATGAACTCATTCAATTGCGCGATTTTCTTTTCGCGCTGCGCGTTTTCCGATTCGATGCGCGAGCGGATGTACGTCTTGGCCAGAACCATCTCGTCGTACCCGCCCTTGTACATGATCACGGTCTGGTAGTCGATGTCGGCGGTATGCGTGCACACGCTATTGAGAAAATGGCGGTCGTGCGAAATCACGAATCAGCACGCCTTCGTATTCGCAGAGATAGTCCTGCAGCCAGTGCACCGAATCGAGGTCCAGGTGGTTGGTCGGCTCGTCGAGCAGCAGAGCCGGCGGACTGCCGAACAGCGCCTGCGCCAGCAGCACGCGCACCTTCTGGCCGCCCTGCAATTCGCCCATTTTGCGTTCGTGCAAATCCGCGTCCACGCCCAATCCATCGAGCAGCACCGCGGCATCGGCCTCCGCCGTGTAGCCGCCCTCTTCGCCGACGATTCCTTCGAGCTCGCCCAGGCGCATGCCCTCTTGGTCGGTCAGCTGGTCGTGGGGTTTGGCGTACAGGGCTTCGCGTTCCTGCAGCGCCTTCCACAGCGGGGCATTGCCCATGATGACGGTGTCGATCACGCGAAATTTGTCGAAGGCAAACTGGTCCTGCCGCAGAATGCCGAGCTTCTTCGGCCGTGTGACCGAACCCTTGGAAGGCTCCATTTCGCCGGTCAGAATCTTCATCAGCGTGGACTTGCCGGCGCCGTTCGGACCGGTGATGGCGTAGCGCCGCCCGGCGAAGAACGTGGTCGTGACGTCCTCGAACAAGATTCTGGCGCCGAAGCGCATCGAGATGTGGTCAACGGAGAGCAAGACACCTAATTGTACCGTAGATTCTCCGCGCGCGGCGGCTTGTGTAGCGGCCATTGCACCGGAGAATTCGCGGAATTCTAAGGATGGTTCCCAGCGGGTGGGCTGGGAGGCACCAGGCGGATCGTGGCCCGGAACCTCTTGTAGTCGGAATAATGAACCGTCATGCGCACATGAACGTCGCCCGTCTTGAAGTGCAGGACGTCGTCGGCGTGCGTGTAGGTGGGGAACCAGAAATGGCCCTCGATATTTTCGCGGTACGTCTCGAAGCGCGGAAACACGTTTTCGTTCTTGCCCTTGCGAATGTCCGGCACCGCTTTCCCATCGGTCTTGATGATTTCCAGGTCCCGGTCGTCCACCCACACGCGCCCCTGAAAGTAGCGCTGATTCTTCTCGATGGTTTTCGGCGCCACGTCGAACACGTAGGCGCCTATATCGTCCACTTGTTCGCGGCCGGCATAGGTGATGTTGTACTTGGGCAAGTCTGCGGTGGTGAGCACGAAGGGCTGAACATTCTTGAGGTCGTCGAGATCTTCCTCGGTGAGCATGATGCGCTGGAGCGTCGAAGGGGGCGCATACGTGATGTTCTCATAGCGCTTGCCGGAGGGAGTAAACGTGACGTCGCTATCCAGGCGATATTCGCCGTCCGGCTCGCCCGAGTCGTCAACCGTCTGCATGACGAATGTTTGCGAGTACGTAAAGTTGTCGCGCTCGGCTTGGAACTCCGCTTCGTGCTCCGCAAATTGCGCGATGATCTGCTCGACCGGGATCGCGGGAGGCTCCTTCGAGATGCCGGACGACGCGTGCTGCGAGCCCGGCGTGGCATTCGGAGGCGCGGCTTGCGAAGGAGCCGGCGCAGAGGGAGGCTGCGGCGGATATTCCTGCTGCGGAGGAGGCAAGGGCAGGGGGCCCGGCTGTTCCTGCGCGGCGAGCGGCAGGGAAACCAATAGGCCCGCAAAAATGAGCGCCGTCGCCGCAGCTCGCATTCTCAACAAGCGTTGCTTCTCCTTGGTCTCGCCGGCTCAAAAAGCCCGCTGGCAATCCGGGACGCAAATCGAAGATGCCCAATAAATCGTATCATTTCCGCCGAGGACTCCCAATTCTGATTTCCGATGTGCGACAATCGGCGTGTGTGTAGTGACTTAGTTTGCCGGTGGGAGGGCGGGGTTTCAACCCCGCCGTAATCCATCCCTAAACAGAAGGGCTTTAGCCCCTGAAGCCATGCCATTTATGAGCAGACTATCCCTGGAACTGGCTCCGAGCGGCGCCACAACAATCAAAATGAGTTACTACCGGCGTGGGTTCTCGCGCACGTTCTCTCTGACCTGGAGCTTCGAGTGAAGATCTCTGTGATCGGCGCCGGTTATGTCGGCTTGGTGACGGGAGGCTGTCTCGCGGAGATCGGCCACGAAGTCACGGTCACGGATAACGACGCGGCCAAATTGAAAATACTGGAATCCGGCGGCGTGCCCATTTACGAGCCGGGCCTCGATAAAGTGCTGGCCAAGGGGCGGAAGGAAGGCCGCCTCCGTTTTTGCGCCAATGCTGCCGAGGCGGTCGCGGCGGGCGACGCCATTTTCATCTGCGTGGGCACTCCGCCACTGCCGGATGGCGACGGCCGACCTAAGCGCCATCGACCACGTGGCGCGCCTGATCGCCACCGAAGCGCGCTCTCCGAAGCTCGTGATCGAGAAAAGCACCGTCCCGGCGCGCACGGGCCAGGAGCTGAAGCGCGCTCTCTCCGTCTACGGCCGCAAGACGGGCGTGACATTTCGCGTGGCTTCGAATCCCGAATTCCTGCGCGAAGGCACCGCGATCGCGGATTTTCTGCATCCCGAGCGCATCGTCGTGGGCGTCGAGGACGATGCGGCGGAAGCGCAGATGCGCGAAATCTACCGCCCCGTGCTCGAGCGCACATTCCAGTGTCCCGTCCATGCGGCCGCCTGTCCGGAAGCGCCCGCGCCCGCGTGGCTCGTCACGACGATCAATAGCGCCGAGCTGATCAAGCACGCCTCGAATTCCTTTCTCGCGCTGAAGATTTCCTACGCCAACATGGTCGCCGATCTCGCCGAACTCCTGGGCGCCGATATCGAAGAGGTGATGCGAGCCGTCGGGATGGATCCGCGCATCGGACCGCATTTTCTGCGCGCGGGACTGGGCTTTGGCGGCTTTTGCCTGCCCAAGGATTTGCAGGCCTTCGTCCATCTGGCGGAGCATTCCGGCGCGGACTTCTCCATGCTGAAGGAAGCGGAGAAGATTAATCGCAAGCGCATCGAGCGCTTCCTCGAAAAAATTCGGAAGGCGCTGTGGGTGGTCCGGGGCAAGCAGGTGGGCATTCTCGGTCTTGCGTTCAAGCCCAATACGGACGATATCCGCTTCGCCCCCGCCATGGACCTGGTGCACGCCCTGCTGGCCGAAGGAGCGCGCGTCCGCGCCTACGATCCCGAAGCGATGGAAAAGGCCCGCGCCGTGCTGCCGCAGGTCGAATACGCGAAGTCCGCGTACGAAGCCGCGCAGGATTCCGAAGCGCTGCTCATCGCCACCGAATGGGACGAGTTCCGCAAGCTCGATTGGGAGCGCATCCGCGACGCCATGGTCCAGCCTCTGATACTCGACGGCCGCAATTTCCTTTCACCGCACAAAATGAAATCCCTCGGCTTCGAATACCACTCCTTCGGCCGCCCCGATTAACAGTGGTGTTTGTCATCCCGACAGAGTTCGCCCGCCAGCTTTAGGGCGGGCGGACGACGAGGGATCTGCTTTTTGCCCTTGCCCTGAAGGTTTAAATGTAGCGCTGCGGCCTTTTAGCGCAGCATCTTGCCGTTGCCATTCCCGGGAGCGCCAATCTCCCGATTGGCGAAGATCAAGGTGCCGTTCAGGAGAACGGCGCTCCCAGGGACACCCGCCAACGTCGCCTCGCCCCATCATTCTGAGCACAGCGAAGAACCCCTCTTCCCCCCGCTCCGCTCGCGCCTGCCGTTAAGGTTTAAATGTAGCGCTGGGGCCTTTTAGCCCGGCATCTTGCCTTTGCCTTTTCCGCGTTGATTGGATAACGCCGTCGGCTCACTGTGGGTTAGGAAACGGTCCCTTAATTTTCCCGGTTGCCCAAGCTGTTTCTTTTGTTAAAGGCGTCGGCTTTGCCTCGTTATCTTTTTCTGGTCCGATATAGATCGTCACCACATTCTCATCGAGGTCGGGGTTGGTTCCCCCGTCTATTTCGATATGGATTGCCCGGAATGCACTTTGTATAGCCAGAAGATGGGGCTCATTGAGATTAAACCAGCCGCCAGAATCCCAGCGTTTCATCATGTCTTCTTTGTTGCCGCCCCTTCGATAGACCGTCACGCCATCGGTTGCCCTAGAAAGCGTGACGCGATTAACAAGAGGGTTTACTTTCCATCCGGACTCTCCAAAAAGGCTGATGAACTGCTCCGCATATATACATACCTTTTCGTCTCCAGCTGGGCACCCAATTTGGACTTCAAGGTCAGATCCATGTTGTGGCTTTATCGCATTCTCAAAGGATAATTTCTCCCCCTCGTCCAACGTATGGCGATGGATAGGAGGCCACCGGAAATAACCCAATCCGCATATGGTCGCCGCCAGAGCGGCTACGCCAATCGCCTGTGTAAATCGCTTGTTCGCGATTGGAAACCATTGCGCGAAGTGGAAGGCAGGGTACATCCCAAAACCAAACATCACAGCTAGGCAGACAAGCATCATTGGCCTAGATTGCGGCGGGGCAATGACGAGAACTATCCCCATCATCGCGGCCAAGCAAGCGAAACTAATATCCCACCTGAATTTCTCGGGCTGCTGCTGCATGAGGAGCTTCGCTACCTCTCTCGCCTCTTCTCTGCGCTTCCTTCGACCCCTCCCCCGCTTGCGACGCACCCTATTGCCTCCCCCGAAAGGATAGTTCCCGTGCAGCTTCCAGCGCACGTGCGAGCTTTCGGCCCTTACTCGGCACTATCCCGGACACGTGGTTAATCTTGCCCTCCAAGCTACGGAGGTATTTCGGGATGCTCGACTCGGCGACACAACCGGACGCGAGTTTGTGGATTCCAGACCGTATCCAAGCAAGCCGCTTGGGCTCAACCGTCGGAAACTGGCCAAGGAGAATTCCGTTCAAGACCTTACGCTCCCGCGGCCCCGCGATCTTCAGCTTGCTGCGAGAGACGGCGAAACCGCCGTCGCGTAGGGCTCGGACGGCGGTTTGAATTACCAGGCGCGCGTTTTCCCCCGAAAACGCTAAATCATCAACCCAAGTAGAATAAGTGATCCCCTCGCATTGGCATTTTTCGCGAATCGGCCCATCAACCATGAAAAGAACCAAGTTTGCCAAGAGCGTGCTCGTGGGCGCCCCCTGTGGCAAGTGTCGCTCGAACGTCGTGAGTTTAGTGAGCAACTCGGAAACACGCGGTGAGCAATTCAAGAGATCTCTCCAGACTTGATACACGAGCTGATGGCGAACGCTCGGGAAGAATGACCGGATATCCAGCGTGACAAGCGTCGTCTGGCCCATGTGCATCGCCACATTGTCGAGGACGCCTTTGCCTCGAATGCCACCGCACATATAGTAGGGGTAGGCCAGCGGCACGAGGAGGTGTCTATTGATTGACCGCTGGACACGCTTCAAGGATTCGGATGGGTTGTCTATGGTGCGTGGCTTCCGGGATAATGCGACTCTCTGAAAAGGCCTCGGTTTCTTGTATTGAATATAGGGATCGTACTCACCGCCAGCGTTCAAGGCGAGCACGCGTACATGCTCTCGAGGGAAACCGAGCAGGTACTCCAATTTGCCGATCGAGTAGAGGTTGAGTTTATCGGGAAGCTGCTCTTCCGGACCGGCGACGTCGTTTACTTTGGCCATTTCCTAGCATTACGCGAGCGAGAGATTCGACCGCTCGCTTCAATTCCTCGGGGTCCTCGATCTTCAGATCGCCGGGTTCGGCAGAGAGCAAAACTAATAGGTGATGCGGGATCCTGAGCGCCTCACTGAGCTTCTGCACGGTCTTAACACTCGGCTCCCGCTTTCCCATCTCAATAAGCGAAATATGGCTCGGGTCAACGCCGGCCAGCCCCGCCAATTCCTTTTGTTGCAGGCCAGCGATTGCCCGAGCGATTTTCAAACCTTTTCCGTAGTTCATTATTGGCCGGTCAAATGGGGCATTGGGCCATCCTAGGCAAAACTGCCAACCCGGCTAATTATTAAGAAAAGCATTTATCAAACTCTCTGTGATGCGACGGATACAACGATACGTTACTGAATGATCCGCATCGTGCCTCCGCCTCAGACGTTTGGCTTCCTCAATTGCCGTTTTGACGTCCTTCTTCTGCTTGGGTCCGACGTCGTCTCTCGCCTGGACCACCTGAAGTGCGGTGATACAGGCATCTAGATCTTTGAAACGTTTCATTTCTGATGCTCCTTTCCGGCGGGTTGCGCCGTGCCGTAGGAACGCACTGGCCGAGAAGGAGCGACATCAGACCGAACGACCCATTGCCAAAGTGCCGTGAGACACAGTCTGGTGTAGCAGCTCTAACCATCAACGCTACTTGCACCATTATGCTCACGCGCGTTTTAAGAACCGGGCCCGAGTTCTAATCAGGCCCGTGACGTGGAAGCAGAGGCTCCCCCGTCGTCAGCTTCCGATCACCTTTTAAAGAGCTACGGATTTGACCCCGAAGGGTCCTTTTGCCAGCACTGTCCAACGAGAAGCATCAGATTTTCAAAGATCAACGAACCACGGTAATCGTGGCCGAGCAGACGTTACCCTATGCTCCCACCTAAGTCAAGCCACATTTCCATCAGTCATCTGAAGTGACTCACAACGGTGTGTCCGGAAATTCCACCTAGATAGGCAGGGCAAATCCTCGATCCTCTGCTTAGGAAGCCCGCCTCACGCGGATCGTACTAAAACCATGTAATTTTTCCCCTTGCAATTTGGCATGAAGTGTGATACAAAGATACGTGTTCACAAAATTAATAGGATCGCCCACCACCACCGAGACTCCCGCCCCCGACCGCCACGAGCGTAAGTGCCTCATTTGCAATCACCCTGATCGCGACCTCATCGAATTTCTAATCAGTAGTGCTTTCCGATTAGAAACGCGCATAACTCCTTTCGCATCAATAAAAAACCCGATTTCTAATCGACAGTCGATTAGACGCAAATGAAAGAAAACAGGCCACTTAGAAAATCTAGCTTTTTTAGCGGGGCGCCCCTTAATACGGGGCTCTGACAGCTCTTTGACAACCAAACATGACAATACCGCCGCCCTCCAAGGCGGGAAGAGGGATTCCTCGCTCGCTGCGGCGGACTCCCTTCCTACGTCACGGCAGGCAGAATGACGGCCGAGGACGCACAGGCTAGAGATCGAAATACAGGAAGAACTCGTACGGGACGGGCCTGAGATTTACGGGAACCAGTTCGCGCTCCCGCTTGTATTTGATCCAGGTTTCAACCACGTCGGGCGTGAAGACGTCGTCGACCAACAGCCATTTGGGATCCTTTTCCAGCGTGGCGAGAACTTCCGGTCCTAGCGGCGCGCGAAGTACACCAGCAGCGCAAAGATGAGAAACGGGACGAGCAGCATCGCGGCGTAGGCGATGATTTTTCGTCTCAGGGCCGTGCGCGGCTTCTTCCAATTTTGGAGTTCCGGGCGCTCGGCGACACCGACGTGGTCGAGATGCTCGAGATCGAATGCAAAATCATGGGCGTTGGCATAGCGGTACTGAGGCTCCCGCTCCATAGCCCTGTAGATCACTTCCTGCAACTGAGGAGAGATGGAGGCATCGATTTCGCGGGGCGGAATGGGATTATGCTCCAGGCGGTCGTTCAGGGTGGCGAAGGCATCTGGCCCGTGAAACGGGGTTCTCCCGGTCACCATTTCGTACAGCATTACCCCGAGGGAATAGAGATCGCTACGGGCGTCGCCGCGCTTTCCCTTGACCTGTTCGGGCGAGATGTACTCGGGTGAACTCACGACCTGGGAGAGCTTTGTAAACGTGATCCGCCGCGCTCCGATTTCTCCCGCGAGGCCGAAGTCCATGAGTTTGATGTTGTCCTGGCTATCGACCATGATGTGCTCGGGCTTGAGGTCGCGGTGAACGATTCCGCGACCGTGGATGTAACTGAGAGCGTGGCAGATGCCTAATGCGATCTTGATGGCCCGGTCCTGCGGCAGCTTCTTTTCCTCGTCGAGCAGCTGGCGGAGCAGTTTTCCGTCCACCCACTCCATGACCATGTAGTCCCGGCTGCGGTGGTGGTCCGGGAGGACCTTCAGGATGCCGGGATGGTCCAGCTGCCGGCCGATTTCCTGTTCGCGCTGGAAGCGTTCGGAGAAGACCTGATCGCCTTCGATCTCCGAGTGCGGAAGCTTGATGACGACGGGGCGGCCCGATTGGGTGTCGGTGGCGCGGAACACGGTGGCTACGTCGCTGTGGGCAATGACGCTGTCAATGCGGTAGTGATCGAGCTGGTCGCCGGGATTAATTTGAAATCCTCATTTGCGGGGCTGCCGCATCCCTACTTTACATCCGAGGCGATATTGCCGGCGTGCAAGGCGAGCTGGCTCGTGGTGCGAGGAGTAATCACCCGAAAGCTGGACTGATCGGGTGGCGCGCCGCTCCCGCGTGGCTCCCCGCCAGCCGGGAGAGACGCACTCTTGCTGGAGGACATGACTTTCGGTTCCGGGTACGTGAGTCCTTCTTCCATATCCTGCTCCGACTTGAGATAAAAGGCGCCGCGGAGCGCGATGGGAGTGATCAAAGTGGTGATCAGAACGACCGCGACCATGACGGCGATTTCCGACTGCCCGAAGATGCCTGTGGTGGCGCCCATGGTGGTGACGATAAGGCCGACTTCGCCGCGGGAGATCATGCCGCAGCCGATCCGAAAACTGCGCACCCAATCCATGCCCGAGCCAAGCGCGGCAAGGCCGCAGCCAAACAGCTTGCCCACGATGGCGACAAGGAGAACCCAGAGCATCAAGGCCCAATGGCCGGTGAGGGCGCGGCAATTGCTCGCGAGACCGATGGAGATGAAGAACAGGGGGATGAGCAAGCCATGGCCGATGGCATAAAAACTGCGCTCGACGTCGGCCTTATATTTGGAGCCGGCGAAAACAAAACCGAGGAGGTATGCACCGGTGATTCCAGCAACGCTGCCCAGCCACTCGGCTGAGATGGCATAGACGAAAATCAGGGCAAGGATGCAGCTCGGAACAGCCTCGTTAGCAGTGAGTTTGCGAAGCTGAAGGATCAGGGGATCGAGCCAGCGCGCGGCGACGCCGTATCCCACAAAGAAATATACGGTCACGCACGCGCTGATGACCGCCAACTCCACGATGAGCGGATGGCCCGCCGCCAGCGGAATTTTCTGCTGGAACCAGGCGGTGGCGATGGGGGCCAGGCCGAAGACTTTACCCCTCGCGGTGGTGACCGAGGCGGCGAGGAATGCAAGGACGAACAAGCCCATCACGTCGTCAATGACCGCCGCGCCGAGGATGATGGTGCCTTCGTCGGAGTCGAGACGCCCGGCGTCCATCAGGGTGCGGGCGGAAATCGAGACACTGGTGGCGGTGAGCGCGCCTCCAAGGAAAAAAGCGGTTTTCCAGGAGAGGCCGAAAGCGTGAGCCACACCGGCGCCGAGCAGGAAGGGCCAGATGACGCCGGAAAGGGCGACGATAAAGGCGGTGACGCTGGCTTCCTTCATGCGGTCGATGTCTGTTTCGATTCCGGCGATGAACATCAGGAGGATGACGCCGATCTGCGAAAGCAGATAGAAGGCGCTGGTAGCTTCTGTGCCTTGGAACAGACGCATGTGGAGCAGATTCAGCGCGCCGGGACCGAGAGCGACTCCCACGAGCAGCTCGGCGAGGATTGGCGGGATCCCGAAGCGGCTGCAAAACGACGCGCCGATCTTGCCGAGTGGAAGGAGAATGGCAATCAGCAGCGCCAGCTGAAGGACCGGGGGCATGATTAGCCGGCATCCACCGTGGCTAGAGCTTCGGATTCACCTCGATTCCGCGTCCATAGCCGGCGGAGACGGCCGAGCGACAACCACGGGGTTCTGTTGTAGCCCGGGCGCTCGATTCCCTCGCGCAACATGGTGCGCAGTGTGGCCGCCTGGCGGCGCGCCATTTCCGCCTGCGCTGGATTTTCAGCGAGCTTGGCGGCGTAATTAGTGTGATCCTGGGCTTTCGTGCAGACGCGGAGCCGCATCCAGAGTTCGCCCATCTTCAGGTGGGCGATGAAGCTGTTGGGATCCAGCGTCACAGCCTCCGCAAGCTCTTCCATCGCGGACTGCGCATCGAGATTCACACAGAGCGCCATGCCGTAGACCACGCGCAATTCGGGGACCTTGGGATGCTGCACGACGCAGGCGCGCAACTGGGCTACGAGTTCAACGCGCTCGCGCTTTTCGAGCGTGCGCGGATCATTAAACATGCGCCGCAGCGATTGCTGAGCCGGCGCCGGGAGGGAAGAGATGGATAGAGGCACCGCATGCGCGCTCAGGGACTGCGTTGTTTTTTCATTGATTGATACGATGGCGTTTTCAGTCATGTCGTTTGTGTCCTTAGGTTTGGCGGCACGTCTCTTACTTCGGGACTTCACAGCCCAGCCGACAAGACGCGAGCCGAGCGCGCCTTGCCAGCCAGGTGTGCACGTCTAGTTCAGATCAAGCGACCGCGTACTCCTTCTCGGCCCTCAGCATCCAGTCCGGCTCCGGCTTGAGGACAAACTCGGGGTAACCAAGCTGGCCCATTTCCGGAAGATCCAGACCCGCGATTTCGGTTTCTATCGAAACTCGCTGCCCGATGAAGAAATCGAGCACAAGGTTCAACAGGAAGCTGAAGGTGAAGACGAAACCGATCAGCGTCGAGATGCCGACCAGTTGCGCCACGATTTGCGTGGAATCGCCGTAGAACAGGCCGGTGACCGAACCCGTTACGCCGTTCCAGCTTCCGCCGTAGTTGCTCGTGCCGTCGGCGAGGAGCCCGATGGAAAGCACGCCCCAGAGTCCGCAGGTGCCGTGCACGGAAATGGCGCCGACGGGATCGTCCACCTTCATGAAGTTCTCAATAAAGGCGCAGCTCCAGCAAACCAAGACGCCCGCTACGACCCCGATGATGCAGGCCCCGACCGTGCTGACGAAGCCGCTGGGCGCCGTGATCGCGACCAGCCCCGCCAGTAGACCGTTGCCGCTCATCGAATAGTCCACTTTGCCGTTCTTCATCCACATGTAAAGCATGGCGCCGAACGTCGCTGTGCAACCTGCCAGCATGGTGTTCACGGCGATGGTGCCGATCCGCAAGTTGCCATTTGCGGAAGCGCCGAGAGTGCTGCCGGGGTTGAAACCGAACCAGCCGAACGCCAGGATGAAGCAACCAATCAAGCAGGCCGAAACGTCGTGACCGATGATCGGGTTGGACGAGCCATCCTTATTGAACTTCCCGATGCGCGGGCCGACGATCAGTGAAACGGCCAGAGCCGTGATTCCACCGACCGCATGCACCACGCCGGAACCGGCGAAGTCGCAGTAGCCCTTGCCCAGTTGGTTGTTGACGCCCAATTGTGAGAGCCACCCGCCGCCCCAGGCCCAGTTGGCATATATCGGATAGGTGAGAGCACCCATGAAGGACGAGGAGACGCAAAACGCGAGGAACTTCCAGCGTTCCGCGCACGCCCCCGTCACAATCGTGAGCGCCGTATCCATGAACACCATTTCGAAGAGGAACAGCACCATGACCCCTACGTCATAGGTGTGACCGGAGAGGAAAAATCCTGTCCCTCCGAATAGGCCCCAAGTTTTTCCGAAGATTGTGGTGGTGTGCTCAACAGACAGCGAATTGAGGCCACCTAAGTTCGAATTGCCCGCGGAGCCGCCTTGTTGGATGGCAAATCCGATCAACCAGTAAGAGAATAACCCGCACGCGTACACCATGAAGTTCATCATGTACGTGTGATTCGCGTTCTTTACCCTGGTCAAGCCGGATTCCACCATGGCGAAGCCCGCCTGCATGAACATGACGAGGTAGCCTGTGACCAGGGTCCAGATGAAATTGGCTGCGATTTTGTTCTGGCCTACCTGGTTGGCGACGTCGCCGAGGGTCAACCCCTTCGTTGTGTCGGACACGGGCACGTCATTGACCGTGCCGGTGAGAGTGCCCCCGGGGTCGCCTTTGGCCAAAGTCGCCGTTGTGGGCGCCGCGGCGGCCGCGGCCGCAAGTTCAGCCGTGGTAGCCGAGGGAGGGGGAGCCGCCGCTGCAGGTGCAGGCGCTGGCGCAGGGGTCTGCGCGAATACCGCAATGCCGGCTGCGAGCGCAAGGGTAAGGACCACCAAACATAGAAAGAATTTAGCCATTTTTGTCATTTTATTTGTCCGCTCCTAATTTTGGCTGCCGCTGGGAAGCCGGCGCCTCTAGTTTTTCCAAACCGCGTTCTTGTTGAAGGCCGCCGGCAAAACAACAATGATCCCGAACAGGCTCACCCCGATGCCGATCAAGGCGATAATCAAGCGTCCGGCAGTGCTCGGAGTGATGTGCATGCCGAAAAGCGTGATCGCCCACCCCAATGCGGCGACGCCCGCCCCGATTAGCTTCATCGCGGCGGGGTTGGACTTGAGCGCCGTCTTTCCCTCGAGCGCCTTGATCTTCAGCATTCCAAAGAGGCTGCCGACGACGCCGGCCGCCCCGACTAACAGGAGAAGCGTCCCCAAGCCGCCGCCGAAAAAGAGACCAGCGCACAGCACGGTTGACGCCACGAGAAACAACGTGTAAAGACCACCCTGCGATCTATTCGCTGCCATGAATCCTGCCTCCTTGACCCGGAAGGGGTCACGCACTCATCATCAGTTGCAAGTTGCTCTGTCCGACTTCGAGTGGTTTTAACACTCCGTCGTCCAGCAAAAAGTGGAACCCATACAACTTCGCCCGCATGACAGGAGAAGTCACTCGAAGCATCGGCGGGGTCTCCCTGGTGACCGTGCCGATGATGATTGGTTCGGGCGGCTCGCGTGCCGATTGGCGAAAAGCCCGAAGCTCAGCGCAATGAACATCCGGCAGCGCGCCGAACAGCATCTCCCGCAGCGCCATTGCGTCCAGAAGCGCCTGAGAGGACGCGGCGCGGTCGCGCACCCGCTCCGGCAAGGTCGTGTCCCATGCGTCCGGATCACGCGCCACCCAATCGCACTCCGCCTTTTCCTTCCGCCATTCGAAGCGCAGCAGGCGCAGCGGAGCGCGGGAATATTTCCCGTGGCGCATCCTCGCCCGCACGGAGCGGAGGAAATATCCGAACTCCCACAATTGCTTCATCGGGTTCGCGCTTGCGCCATTCCTTCCTGGGCTTTCGGCAGAGCCATGAACAGCGTGAACTCAATCGCCACCATGAGTTCCAATATCAGGGGCAGTTGCCGCTGCAACCGGAGCACGAGCATGAAGCCCACCAGAGAAAACCACTGCCAGCGCGAACGGCGCAGGCGCTCGATGCGCCCGGAAAGCTTGAAGAAGTCGGCCAATTTCCTGACGCGCCCCGCGGGGGGCTCGGTTTGAGCCCGGAAGCAGGCAACGGCAAAGAAGCCCGCCAGAAGAAATTCGATCACCAGCGTTTTCCAATTCATCGTCCGCTCCTTATTGCATATGGCACCCGCGTCAAGCGGGCAAAAAATTCCGTATGGACCACCCGGCAATACAGCGGCAGGAGAAAAACGTCTCCACATCGCGACGGGTTGGTCGAAAAACGAGACTCCCGTAGCGCAGCGCCATTGCCGGCTAACTTAATGGCTCTTCTTCGAGCTCTATGTAGCGATTGATTTGGACACAGCGTTGTGTCCGAGACAGCCTGCGAAGAACGATAATGCGGTGAGAAACCTCGCTTCGGCGTCGAAGGAGGAGAACGGCTTTACGGCTTGGCCAGTTCCAGGCGCAGTTTGCGGATTTGCGGGAAAAGAGTCCAATTCAAACTTTAGATGGCGGCGATTCAATTTCCATACAGGGTATTCGCGGTTTCTCCGCGTCGGGAAACAGCTTATTTTATTGGGGGCCGCGCTTCATCTCGTCGCTCAAGATGATGGATTCCGAAATCTCCCTCATGGACTTTCGCCTTTGCTGGCTTTCGCGCCGCATGGTGCGATAGGCCTCATCCTCGCTGATCTTCAGTTCCCGCTGCAAAATTCCCTTGGCGCGCTCGACGACTTTTCGCGTTTCCAATTGGTCGGAGAGAACGGATTTTTCGCTCTCGAGGCGCTGCCTGTGGCGTTCATTTTCCCGCAGCTCCGCGACGGTCTTTTCGAGTTCGGCGGTGCGTTCGGCCACGCGCGCCTCGAGGTGGTCGTGGGCCTCGCGCAGAGCCTCCTGGTTTCTCCGCTTGGAAGCGCTCACCCAACTGGCCACTAGCGAACTGACAACGAAGGCGCCGAAATAAGCGCTATCGGTGGCGTTGACGGCGAGGGAATGGTAGGGAGGAATAAAAAAGTAATCCACGGCGAGGGTGGATACGAAAACCGAGAAAATTCCCGGGGCCGGTCCGCCGAGCCACGCGCTGGCCATCACGGCGGCGAAAAACAGGAACAGGAACGGATAGGGGAAGAACCGATGCAGGAACAGGGTCGAAACAAGCGCGCCCGCCACGAATAGCAGGGCCATGCCGTAGCGGCGGATCAAAGTTGGTCTCCCGTCTTCCACGTACACGCCCAAAAGGGCGGCAGGCTATTTTGACATGCGGCATCTGTTTCATCGCAGCCGCCGGCAATTGCGAACAGGAGAAACTAACAATCGGCGGTGCGCCGTGTCAAATTGTCCTTTGAATGGGAACAATCTCATTTTTGAGGGTCCGACTGGGGGATTCCTGGGTGGCTGCGTCAGTTGCCCGTGGAGCGCGGGTGGTCTGGGGCGGCTACCTGGTGGCGGAAATATTCGTAGGTGAGGCGCAAGCCCTCTTCGAGGTTAATTTTGGGCTCCCACTCGAGGATGCGGCGGGCTTTGGCGATGTCGGGGCAGCGCTGCCTGGGATCGTCCTGTGGCAGCGGGCGGAAGACGATGGGAGCCGCAGAGCCGGTGAGCGCGCGCACGCGCTCGGCGAATTCGAGGATGGTGATTTCGTGGGGATTGCCAAGATTCACCGGCTCGTGCTCGCCGGATTCGAGCAGGCGGTAAATTCCGGAGATCAAATCGGAAACGTAGCAAAAGCTGCGCGTCTGCGTGCCATCGCCATAAACGGTGATGGGTTCGCCCGTGAGCGCCTGATGGAGAAAATTGGGGAGCGCGCGGCCGTCGTTCAAGCGCATGCGCGGCCCGTAGGTATTGAAGATGCGGACGATGCGCGTATCCACGCCGTGAGCGCGGTGATAGGCCATGGTGATGGCTTCGGCGAAGCGCTTGGCTTCGTCGTAGACGCCGCGCGGCCCGATGGGATTCACGCGGCCCCAGTAGGTTTCCGGCTGCGGGCTTACTTCCGGGTCGCCATAGCACTCGGAGGTGGAGGCCAGCAGAAATTTCGCTTTCTTCGCCATCGCCAAGCCCAGCGTGTTGTGAGCCCCGAGCGCACCCACCTTGAGCGTCTGGATGGGGAATTTCAGATAGTCCGGGGGACTGGCCGGAGAGGCGAAGTGCAGCACGGCATCCACCGGGCCGGAGACTTCGATACGGCGCGTGACGTCCTGGCGGGCGAAAGCAAAGCGCGGGTGCGCCAGCAGATGGGAAATATTTGATTCGGCGCCCGTCAGGAAATTGTCGAGACAGAGCACGTCCCAGCCCCGTTCGATGAACAGGTCGCACAAATGAGAGCCGAGAAACCCGGCCCCGCCGGTTATTACCACGCGCAAGACTCTACCCTGCTCTTTCGGATTCGTCTGCGACACGCCGTCCGTTATTATCCGCGAAATGGCACGCCGGAAGAAGTTTTTCAGAGGCGTTGCGGTGCTAAGGGTGCAAACGATGAATTGGCGCAGGCAATGTCGCTGCGGCCATGCGGCCTCCGCGACGGCCTGCCACGGCGGACACAAAAAGCGTGCCTGCCCTTCGCAAAACCGCTCAGGGTAAACGGCAGCGATGTAGGCGCTCCGCGCGTCCGTTTACGGCACGAGTGCCCTTCGAGGCTCAGGGTAAAAACTCGTGCCCTGACACAAACCATTTACGGAATGGCTTCGAGCAGCTGTTCAGTAGGCCCAGCGCATGAGAATGGCGCCCGTGGTGTAGCCCGCGCCGACGGCGATCAGAAGAACGAGGTCGCCCGCACGCAGGCGCTTCTCCGCGAGCGCATCCATGAGCGCCAGGGGAATCGTGGCGTCGGTGGTGTTTCCGTAGCGGTCTATATTGACAAGGATTTTCGAATCGTCCACGCCGAGGCGCTCCTGCATGGCGCGAATGATCCGAAGATTGGCCTGGTGCGGCACGACGAGCGCGAGATCGCGGCCGGACAAGCCGTTGCGCTCGAGCATCTGGCTGGCGATGTCGCTCATCCGGCGCACCGCGTATTTGAAAACTTGCTGCCCAGCCTGATGAACGTAGTGCATGCGTTTATCAATCGTCTCCTGGGATGCGGGATGGAGCGAGCCGCCGGCGGGCATCGAAAGGCTGCAACCTCCGGAACCATCCACATCATGCGCGAAATCAATAATCCCTTCGGCATCGGACGACGCCGGCTCCAAGAGGATGGCGCCCGCGCCGTCGCCGAAGAGCACGCAGGTGGCGCGATCCTTGAAATCGAGGATGGAAGTCATGACGTCGGTTCCGATGACGAGGACTTTCTTATGCGTTCCCGCGCCCACGAACTGCGCGCCGACCGTGAGCGCATAGATGAAACCCGAGCAAGCGGCGGAGAGATCGAAACCCCAGGCCTTCGACGCGCCCAGACGGTCCTGGATCAAGCAGGCCGTGGCCGGGAAGAGCATATCCGGGGTGACGGTGGCGACGACGATCATTTCGATTTCTTCGGGGCGGAGGCCTTTTATGGCCAGGAGTTTTTTGGCGGCGTCCGTGCCTAGATGGGATGCCGCAACGCCGGGTTCGGCATAGTGGCGCTGGCGGATGCCGGTGCGGGTGCGAATCCACTCGTCGTTCGTGTCCACGATCTTTTCGAGATCGAAGTTGGTGACGATGCGCGGCGGGAGGTGCCCGGCCACTCCTGTAATCTTCGCGGCGATGCGTTTGCCCATCTCGGTCTCCATTGTCGGGGGAATAACCCGATTGTATGCAATCCGATGCTCGAGTGACAAGCGAAAGACCGCGGCGGGTGACGGGTCCATTGGCGGGAAGCGCGATTGCGGGGGTTATCGGCAGGATCCCTCCCCCGGTGGGCCATGGAGTGAGATGTGAACCATCAGGTGACCGCAGGGGGAGAAAAGCCGCATATTTGGCGCGAATGCGGTACAATAGAGCATGAGCAAAGCCTATCAAATTGTCTTTGAATGCCCGAAGGGCCGCCACAGTATCCGTGTGCAGCGCAAGTCTTCCAAAGCAACGCTCTCAGAGGTTGACGCCAAGGAAATGTTCGCAGGCGAGGAAATCGTGTGCGATCAGCCTGGTTGCGGCTGGCATGGAAAAGCATCCAAGATGAGGCTTCATCAGATCGTGCGCTTCGATTGGATATACTCACCCGCGACGTGAAGCTCGCCCCCATCGTAATGCTATAAGGAGAGTCTCCCATGGAAGAGCTGGGCAATGGCCGGATGTTACTCACGAGAATGGATAAGGCTTTCAGCGATTATTCCCTTGAAGCGGAACAGCTCAGTGCGCTGTTGGCCGGGCCCCGGGACCCATTCAGCTGGAGTTTGTATCACAACCTAATTAGGCAGCGAACCGCGGAAGTGGTCGCCTACGAAAAATACCGCAGTATCAAGGATGAGCTGTTTACGCTGATCAATCCCCCTGCCGCTCCCCATAGGCCCGAATCGAGCGTTGACTGACGCTCGCTGCTTTGCCATCGCTCGTCGCCCCTCTTTATCTCCCGGAGGAATAGCTTTCCTAGCCGCACGGACATAGGATTTCAGAGGAACTCCAACGATCGTCTGGCCGGTGCGGCCGCAGGCAAGGCGGATCGTTTTCGAGCAACCCGGCAGTGATTGGGAGAAGCCTCTCGAACGCGGGGCTAGCGGCGGTCGAGGGCGGGGTGGCGGACGTCGCGGCCCACGAGGAAGTAGATGACGTCCTCGGCGATGTTGGTGGCGTGGTCGCCGATGCGCTCGAGATTTTTGGCCACGAGGATGAGTTCAAATGCGGCGAAAACGACGGCCGAATTTTCCATCATGTAGGTGAGCAGCTCGCGGAAGAGCTGGTCGCGCAGGCGGTCCACCTGATCGTCGCGCTGCAGGACGCTCTGAGCAAGTTCCTGATCGCCGCGGACGAGGGAATTGAGGCTGTCGCGGACCATGCCTTCTGCCAGCTCGCTCATGCGGGGAAGGTCCACATAGGGCTTCACCTGCGGATGGCGCAGGACACGCATGGCGGACTGGGCGATGTTGACAGCCTGGTCGCCGATGCGTTCGAGGTCGCCATTGATGCGCGCCACAGCCAGCAGGAAACGCAGGTCGGCGGCCATGGGCTGCGTGAGAGCGAGCAAACGCTGGACGCGATCGTCAATTTCAATCTGCATTTCGTTGATGGCGTCCTCTTCGGCGAGCACCGTTTCGGCCAGGCGCTCCTCGGCATCGAGGACGGCATGCACGGACTGATGGACGGCGCGTTCGGCGAGACTTCCCATCCAGAGCAGGCGCTGCTTCAGTTCTTCCAGATCGTGTTCGAAATGACGTTCCATGGTTCCTCAGTTCCTTCCGGCTGGTGCGGCGCGATCGCGCCATGCGAATCGAAGCGATTTCATCCGAACCGTCCGGTGATGTAGGCTTCCGTGCGGTGGTCGGAGGGCGTGGTGAAGAGCTTCGATGTTTCGTTGTGCTCGATCAGCTTTCCATCCAGCATGAAGGCCGTAAAGTCGCTGGCGCGCGCGGCCTGCTGCATGTTGTGGGTGACGATGGCCATGGTGCAGCTATCCTTGAGCTGGAACATCAGCTCTTCGATCTTTGCCGTGGTCACAGGGTCGAGGGCGGAGCATGGCTCATCGAGCAGCAGGACTTCCGGGTCTACCGCCAGAGCGCGCGCGATGCAAAGCCGCTGCTGCTGCCCGCCGGAAAGGGCGAAGGCCGATTTGTGGAGATAGTCCTTCACCTCGTCCCAGAGCGCGGCGCGGCGGAGGCTGTGCTCGACCAAATCGCTGAGGCGCCCCTTGTGGCCGTTGACGCGCAGACCGTAGGCGACATTTTCATAAATGGACTTCGGGAAAGGATTGGGCCGCTGGAAAACCATCCCCACGCGGCGCCGCAGCTTTACGACGTCCATTTCGAGGATGTTCTGGCCATCCAGAAGAATCTGGCCGACAATCCGCGTGTTGCGAATCGTCTCGTTCATGCGGTTCAGAGTGCGCAGGAACGTGGATTTCCCGCAGCCCGAAGGACCGATCAGAGCAGTCACCTGGTTCTTGGGGATTTTCAGGTTCAGCCCGAATACGGCCTGCTTCGGACCGTAATAGAAATTCAGGTCGGCAATTTCAAAGCGCACTTGCGCCTCCTTGCCCGAAGCCCGTGCAGTCGCTTCTTGAACTCGCGGCGTGAGTCGCGCGGCGATCGCTTCTTTTCCTTGCGCTGCGGAAGCCATGTCGGACACCTCAGCTACTCCCTCCACGATTCAATGCCAGGCGCGTGCCGATGTTTGCGACCAGAACCAGAGACAGCAGAACCAGACCGCCAGCCCATGCTTGCCTGTGCCAATCATCATACGGCGAGATGGCGTAGGTGTAAATTACGAGGGGAAGCGAGGCGGTGGGCTGGTTCCAGCCAGGGCTCCAGAATTCGTTGCCGAGGGCGGTAAAGAGGAGCGGCGCGGTTTCGCCCGCGACGCGTGCCAAAGCCAGAAGGACGCCCGTGATGATTCCGCCCTTGGCCGCCGGAAGGACGACGGTGGCGATGGTGCGCCACTTGTTGGCGCCCAGAGCCATGGCTCCCTCGCGCAGGCTGCCCGGTACGGCGCGCAGGAACTCCTCGGTGCTGCGCACCGTGATGGGAATGATCATGAAAGCGAGGGCCACGCCGCCGGCGAACGTGGAGAAATGCTTGACCGGAAGGACGGCCAAGGAATAGGCGAAGATGCCGATCACGATGGAAGGTACGCCGTTGAGCAAGTCGGTGGTATAGCGGATGACGAAGGAATACGACTTCCCGCCGAACTCCGCCAGGTAGACGCCGGCGAGCAGCCCCACGGGAAGGCCCATCGCGGCGGCCAAGAAGAGGAGCTTAACGCTTCCCACGATGGCATTGGCCATCCCGCCGCCCGTTTCGCCGACGGGCGCGGGAAGCTTGGTGAAGAAATTCCAGTTGAGCGACTTCCCGCCATTCCAAATCAGATAGCCAAGGATCATGAAGAGGATGGAAACGACGGCAAAGGCGGCCACGCCGGTAATGGTGAGCATCACCGCGTTCAAAGATTTGCGCCAGAAGAGACGGAGGCCGCTCATGACGGATGACCTCCTCCGCGCTCGGTGGCAATAATGAGCAGGCGAGCGAGACCATTCAAGATGAAGGTCATGAGGAAGAGGACGAGGCCCAGTTCGATGAGGGCGCTCAGATGCATATCGCTGAACGCTTCGGAAAATTCATTGGCGATCACGGCGGCGATGCTGTAGCCCGGGGAGAAGAGAGAGGCGCTAATTTTGGGATCGTTGCCGATGACCATGGTGACCGCCATGGTCTCCCCCAGGGCGCGCGCCAGAGCCAGAAAGACGGAGCCGAGAATGCCGCTCCGGGCCCAGGGCACGACAACCTTCCAGGTAGATTCCCAGCGAGTGGCGCCGAGCGCCAGAGCCGCCTCACGCTGGTCGCGGGGCACGGTGAGCAAGACTTCGCGCGACACGGAGATAATGAAGGGAACGACCATGATCGTCAGAACGATTCCCGCGGTTAGAAATCCCACGCCGTAATTAGGCCCTTTGAAGAGCGGGAGAAAGCCCAGGGTATGCTTCAGCGCCGGGCCGATCGTAGTGCGCATCAAGGGTACGACGACGAAAATTCCGAGCAGGCCGTAGATCACGCTGGGGACGGCGGCCAGCAGGTCGATCATAAACGAGATGGTGTCCGAAATCCTTCGCGGAGCCAGCTCGGAAAGAAAAATGGCCGCGGCCAAGCCAAGCGGAACGGCAAGGATCAGCGAGAGCACCGAAGTGACCAGCGTGCCATAGATGAAGGGCAGCGCGCCGAAATTATTGAAGACCGGGTCCCAGGTGCTAGTCCTGAAGAAGGCCCAGCCGAATAGCGCTCGCGAAAGGTGGCAATTCACCCAGAGTTCCCACACCAGCATGGTGGTGATCAGAAGAATCGAGGAAGCAAAGACAAGGGTGATGAGGTGTGCAATTTCGTCGCCGTTGCGAAGGCGGTCGATAAATGCGCGCGCCCCCCCGCCTGGGCGAGGGGGCGCGTGCTCAATCGTAGTGGCCGTTGTGGACATTTATTGGACTAGAGAAATAGCCTTCAACTCCTTGGCGATAACGGGCTTCGGCAGCCGCGCATAGGACAAGCCCTCATTATAGTCCTGTCCTTGGGTCAGCATCCATTTCAGAAAAGCCTTGATCGCGTCGCGCTTTGTGGCGTCCTGAATCTGCGCGGGGATCAGCAGCCAGGTGAAGCTGGAGACTGGATAGGCGGCTGCTCCCGGCGCGTTCGTGATGGAGACGCGGAAGTCGTCCGGCATGCTCTTGGCCGCTCCCGCGGCCGCCGCCGTGACGCTGGCCAGACTGGCCTTAACGTATTTCCCCGCGGCATTTTGAACGTTTCCGTACGGGAGGTTGTTCTGAACGGCGTAGATGAGTTCGATGTAGCCAATCGAATCGGGGGTCTGCTTGACCAAGCCCGAGACCCCTTCATTTCCCTTGCCGCCCAAGCCCACGGGCCAATTGACCGACGTGGCTTTGCCAACTTTCGTCTTCCAGTCGTCGCTGGCTTTGGAAAGAAAATCGGTCCAGATGTAGGTCGTGCCGCTGCCATCAGAGCGATGGACCACGACGATATCATCGCTCGGAAGCGTTACGCCCGGATTGGCCTGGGCGATCTCCGGATCGTTCCATTTCGTGATGTTGCCGAGGTAGATCCCGACCAGTGCGTGCTGCGTAAAGTTCAGCTCGCCGGTCACACCCGGAATGTTGTATGTGGGCACATCGGCACCAAGCACTGTGGGGAAATGCAGGATCTTGACCTTGGCCTGGGCGAGTTGGTCATCGGTCATGGGACCGTCCGACGCTCCGAAATCTACGGTGCCCGCAAGAACTTGGCGAATCCCTCCGCCCGAGCCGATGGATTGGTAGTTGATCTGAACCAAGGGGTGTTGCGTATGGTAGACGTCAAACCACTTCGAATAAATCGGATAGGGGAAGGTGGCGCCAGCGGCGTTCAGCAGCACTGTGCCGGTGTCCGAGCCGGCTCCGGCTGTGAATGCAAAGCCCAGGACAAGCAACAGCGCGAGCATTATCTTTTTCATGACGTGTGGAGTCTCCTCAGGGTTGATTATGGTTTCGGAATTGTTACAACCATGTTACATAGCCGAGAATTCGGGATGAAATCAGTCCCTACACGACCTCGGAAAAGAGAGAGGCGCGGACTCGGGGGTGGTGGGACCGCGCCTCTATGGGTGGCCAGCGAAGAAGCATCAAATCCGGCGCAATCTATTGATGTGCCGTGATTTATCAAGATTGGCCTCTATCTGAGCCACAGCTGACTTCTGGCTGCCTACTACAAAGTCCATGAGCGCAGGCAAAACCGGAGGTCAGAATAACGACCGCGCAGGGAAGGTAAGCGTGGGTCGTGAACTCAGGATTATGGAAGTGTGAAAACTTGATGACTACGCGCGCGCACCGGCACGGGAGGCCTCTTCTTTCACTGTTTCCATGCGTTTTGCCCGACCGTGACGAACCTCCTGGCCCCGCAGCCAAAAGAGAACGTCTTCGCCGATATTCGTGGCATGGTCGGCAATGCGTTCGAGGTGGCGCGACGCCAGCAGGAAGTGGAGATTGGGAGCTGCCTGGGACGGGTCCGCTGCCATGCCGGCGAGAAGCGCTTCAAAGAGGTGATCGCGGTACTGATCCACGATGTCGTCGCTTTCGAGCACCTGCGTAGCGAGGTCCAGATTCTGATAGATGAGCGCGCCGAGGCATTTCGAGACCATGTCCTGAACGGCGGATGCCATCGGCTCGAGATCCGGAGGCGTCTCGACTTCGCCCATGCCGGCCAGGGAGATGGCGCGCTCGCTGAGATTGACGGCGAGGTCGCCCATGCGTTCGAGGTCGTTATTGATTTTGAGCGTGGCCACGATCATGCGGACATCGGTATCGAGCAAATTGCCCTGTCGCAGCAACTGGATGGCGTGCTCGTCAATCAGGATTTCCATTTCGTTGATGCGAGGCTCGGTGAGAAAGACTTCGCTCGCTAGGCGTTCGTTCCTATTGAGGACGGCCTGGAGCGACCTGTTCACCGATCCTTCGACCGTTCGCGCCTGCGAGATCAGATAATTCACGAGCACGTTCTGGAAAAACCCGTCCACGCCGGCATCCATTGCAGCCACGGTTGCCATCCTTTCGGCGGCCGAGCCCGCCTGACTCTATAGCCCCGTATGCAGAGTGACGAAGGCACATTGCAAGGAGATAAATCACCCATGAATCTTCCAAGACAGAGATATTTTTCCCCCATATGCGCCATTCCCAGGCGGGCAGTCGGGATAGGAGTACCCATTTGACACGCATGAGGCGTCAAAACATAATGGCTTGCGGGTGGTGCTGGGGAAACAACGCGTGGCTTCGCCAGATTCGGCCCTACGCTATCAGCACGGCTCGCCGGGAGGAAATATGCGAAACGAGTCCTTGAAATTCTGCGCGTGGCGGACGCTGCGAACCCCGTCTCTTCTGCTGATGCTCATCTGCCTGGCCGCCGTCTCGGCCGGCATCTTCGCGAAAGCGTATGCGAACCAGGCCCCGGACGCGCGTGCCCGCGCGATCGTTCGCCGCATGACGCTCGACGAGAAAATTCTGGAGCTGCACGGCACGCGAAACGAAATACACAAGCGGTTCGTGCCCGGCGTGCCGCGCCTGGGAATTCCAGACTTTATCATCACCAACGGCCCGGCAGGCGCAGGGCCGGGTGACGCCCCCGGGAGAAAGCAGATTCCTGCGACCGCGCTGCCCGCCCCCATTTTGCTGGCCTCCACATGGGACCGCAAGCTCGCGCGCCTCCACGGAGAAATCGCCGCGGCGGAAGCCAAGGACCTTGGCAGCAGCCTACTGGAGGCCCCGGACATCAACATCGCGCGCGTGCCGCAGAACGGCCGGACATTCGAAGGCTATGGCGAGGACCCCTATCTTTCCGGGCAGATTTCGGTCAACAACATCGAGGGAATTCAAAGCCAGGGCGTGATGGCCGACGTGAAGCACTATGCCGCGAACAACCAGGAAACCGGCCGCATGACCTTCAACGAAATCATCGACGAGCGCACGCTGCGCGAAATTTACCTGCCGGCCTTCGAGATCTCGGTGAAGCAGGCCCACTCGGCAACGGTGATGTGCGCCTATCCGCACGTCAACGGGAAGTTCGCGTGCGAAAACGACGTCCTGCTCGATCAAATCCTGCGCAAGGAATGGGGGTTCCCCGGCTTCATCATCTCCGACTTTGGCGCGACGCACAGCACCGTCGCCTCCGCCCTCGCGGGGTTGGACCTCGAAATGCCCGCCGGCTTTTATTATGCCGACGCGCTCAAGCAAGCGGTGCAATCCGGCCAGGTGCCCGAATCGGTGATTGACGAAATGCTCGTGCGGCGCTTCCGAACTATGATGGAATACGGCGTGTTCGACCATCCGCCGGTCCGCAAACCGATTCCCGCGAAGCAGGATGGAATCGCGGCCCGCAAGATTGCCGAGGCGGGGATCGTGCTGCTCAAGAATAGCGGCGGCCTGCTCCCGCTCGATCCCAAGCATCTGAAATCCATCCTCATCATAGGCGGCGGCATGGAAGATGCCAGCACGGGAGGCGGCGGCAGCTCGCATGTTGTCCCCGTATACACGGTGGACACCTTCGAGGGCATCCGCGAACGCGCCGGCGCCGGCGTCCACGTCACTTTTGCCGATGACTATGACCTCTACATGGCCGCGACACTGGCGCGCTCGGCCGATGTCGTCATCGTCACACTTGGCAGCAACGACTCCGAAGGCCGGGACCATCCCCTCACCTTCGGAGAGAACTTGAACGAATTGGTCAGAACCGTGGCCGCCGTAAATCCCCGCACCATCGTTCTGTTGAGGACCGGTTCGCCGATGCTTCTGCCCTGGGTGGACTCCGTGCCCGCGGTTCTGGAGGCGTGGTATCCAGGCGAGGAAGACGGCAATGCGGTCGCGGCCGTTCTCTTCGGCGACGTGAATCCCTCCGGGAAATTGCCGATTACGTTTCCGAAAAACCTCGCGGATCTTCCCGCGAACACGCCCGATCAATATCCGGGAGTGAATGATACGGTGCAGTACACCGAGGGCCTCTTCGTCGGCTATCGCCACTATGACGAGAAGGGCATCGAACCGCTCTTCCCCTTCGGCTTCGGCCTTTCTTACACGACTTTCGCCTACAAGAATCTGGCCGTTTCTCCCGAAAGAGTCTCGTTCGCGGGCGATGCCGCGCCCACGGTGAACGTCGAATTCGACGTGACGAACACCGGCAAAGTCGCGGGCGCCGAAATCGCCGAGCTTTACGTCGGCCTGCCTTCGACCGACGATGTTCCCGAACCGCCGCAGCAGCTCAAAGGCTTCGACAAAGTGAACCTGAAGCCCGGAGAGACGCGCCACATGCGGCTCTCGCTTGATGCCCGCGCGTTTTCCTATTGGGATGTCAAAACGCACTCGTGGCAGATGATGCCCGGGACGGCCAAGGTGAGGGTGGGTGCGTCGTCGCGCGATATTCGCCTCGAAGGCACAGTCGCTGTGGGGGCCAACGCCCAATAGAACCCGAGGGCGCGTCAGCCCGCGAGCGGAACGGAGAAATAAAACTTGGAGCCGCGGCCGACTTCACTCTCAACCCACAGGCGGCCGCCATGGGCCTCGACGATGTGTTTGGCGATGGATAGGCCGAGTCCCGTGCCGCCCGCTTCGCGCGAGCGGGCGGCGTCCACCCGGTAGAAGCGCTCAAAAATCCGCTCCTGATCCGCCAGAGGGATGCCGATGCCCGTGTCGGCAACCGCGATCACGGCCTCGCGCGCGCTGGCCGTGGCGCTCACCTCGATCCGCCCGCCCGCTGGCGTGTACTGGATGGCGTTGTCGAGCAGGTTTTGCAAGACGTCCGCGAGCAAGCCGGAATCCCCCCGCATGGGGGGAAGTCCCGGCGGAACATCCATCCCCAGCGCGATCTGCTTTTGGCTGGCCTTCAACAGAGCGGTTTCCGCGCAGCGCTCAATCAGTTCCATCGGCCGGATGGAGAGAAACTCCACTTCGAGCTTCCCCGCTTCGATCCGCGCGAGCTTCAGCAGGTCGTCGGTCAAGCGAGCGAGCCGGGCGGCATGTTCGCGAATAATTTCGAGAAATCGCCGGTTGTTGCGAGGATCTTCGAGAGCGCCGGCCAGCAGCGTTTCCGCAAAGCCCTGAATGGCCGTCAGAGGCGTCTTAAATTCATGCGAAACATTGGCGACGAAATCCTGACGGACGCGCTCGAGGCGCCGGAGTTCGGTGACGTCGTGCAACACGACGACGGCTCCGGACGGTTTCTCCCGCGGTGGCTTTGCGTCTCCGGAGCCGCTCCCTGTGGGGCTGTCCAAGGCGGATGGCGTGCCCGATTCGAGCGCTTTTACAGGAGTGGCTGTGACCGCGAAGCTTTGCTGCTGAACGATCCCCATGGCGATGTTGCTCCGGAGGCCTTCCTCGCCGTGGAGGGCTCGGCGAATCAATCCCAGGAGCTCCGAGTTGCGGACGGCCTCGATCATGGGCCGCCCTTCGATATTCGCGGGGTCCAGGTTCAGAATTTCGGAAAAAGCGCGATTGGAGAAGACCAGCCGCTCGTGCGCATCAATTACGGCGACGCCCTCCACCATGCTTCGCAGGATCGCGCTCGAGCGATTGCGTTCGCCGCTCAGTGTGCCGATGGTGCGTTCGAGCCGCGCCGCGGTTTCGTTCATGGCTTCCGCGAGGCCGGCAAGCCCATCCCGCGAGCTTTCGGCGGGCAGGGGACGGAAATCGCCGTCCGCGATTCGTCCCGAGAAATCCTTCAGCCGCGCGATGCGCCGGTCCGAGACCCGGAAGAGCGTGAGGGATACGGCCAAACCAATCAGGAGGATGAAGATCACCGCGGCCATCAACTCGCGCCGTAATTCATCCTGAGGAGCGCTCGGCAGGATATTCTCGGCCAGCAAAGAGCCGAGCGGGAGAGCCAGGCAAGCGAGCCCGAGCTTTTCGAGCAGGCTAGCTCGCACGGGTCTCGAAAAGGTAGCCGGCGCCGCGGATTGTTTTCATATAGGCCGGATGCTGGGGATCCATTTCGATTTTTTCGCGCAGACGGCGCACATACACGTCCACGCTGCGCGGAGTGACGAATCGTTCCGTTCCCCACACGCCGTCGAGTAACTGATCGCGGGTGAAAACGCGGTTGGGGCGGGCGGCAAGGAAATAGAGAAGCCGGAATTCGAGCGTGCTCATCGGCACGGGTTTTCCTCCGCGCGTCACGCGATACGCGGCGGGATCGATTCGCAACGGACCGATTTCGATGAGTTTTTCCGAGGCGGCCGCCGGTTCGGCGCGCCGGAAAAGCGCTTTCACGCGGGCCACCAGTTCCCGCGGGCTGAACGGCTTGGTGACGTAATCGTCCGCGCCGAGTTCGAGCCCCACGACGCGGTCCGCCTCTTCGCCCTTGGCCGTTAAAATCAGAACGGGCAGGCGATTCAGGTTGACGTCCTTGCGAACTTCCTTGCAGATATCCAGCCCCGAAAACTTGGGCAGCATCAAATCGAGAATCACAAGGTCGGGGGGCGATTTGCGGATTTGCGCGAGTCCGGTGGCCCCATCGCCGCTCGAGAGCACCTGGAATCCGTCCTTCTCAAGGTTGTACCGCACCAATTCAACGATGTCTTTGTCGTCTTCGATCACAAGTATGCGCTTCATGGATTTTCTCTCTTGAGTCGCCCACACCATACGGGAAATAGCACCCCGGAAGCAAGTCGTTGATTTTGCCCTCTCGGTTGAGGGTAATAAATCCCGCTAGTTTCAAACTGGTGCATGGCATCGTCCATGGAACATTTTGCCCGCCAAGAAGGCATCCGTTCCATTTCGGGCCATCCCGCAGTCCCTTGAATTTACAGGACTTGAGAGCACAACCCGGTCCCACGTTTTGGCCTCATGTCTGCTTCATAGCAAATGCAGGCATAGTCAGAATAAGGAAAACGAGACATGAAAGTCCTGCTCGCGGAAGACAACGCGATCAATCGGAAGCTGGCCACAAGACTACTTGAAAAGTATGGTCACGCGGTCGTGGTCACGGAAAACGGGCGCGAGGCGCTCGAGGCCCTCGAACGCGAAACGGCGGACGCGGTTCTGATGGACGTGCAGATGCCAGTGATGGATGGACTGGAAGCCATCCGCGCAATCCGAGCGAAAGAAGAAGGCAGTGGCGCTCGCTTGCCGATCATTGTCCTGACAGCGCACGCCATGAAGGGAGACCGGGAGAAGTGCTTTGAGGCGGGCGCCGACGATTATCTGACCAAGCCGATTCGCACAAGCGAGCTCCTCGCCGCGCTTGATCGGATCGAAGGACGGGAGAATGGCGGGAATTCCAGCGACTCGCCGCAGGGGGAAAAGTACATGACAAACGGCATGAATATTGCAGCCGCGCTCGAGCGCGTGGAGGGAGATCGCGAGCTGCTCGATGAGCTCATAGGCCTCTTCGCGGAAGAATGTCCGAAGAACATGGCGGAAGTTCACCGGGCGTTTGATATTCGTGATGCCCACCTTCTGGAGCGGCTGGCGCACACAATAAAAGGATCATCGGCAAGTCTTTGCGCCGAGGAAGTTTCTCAAGCGGCGTTTGTGCTCGAAAAACAGGCGCGCGTGGGCGATTTCGTGGCCGCGCGCGAGCAAATCAAAGCCCTGGAAATAACGGTGGAGCGACTGCTTCCCGAATTTGAAGCGCTTCTTCCCAAGGCGGCGCATTAGATGTTTCCCGTTAGCTAGCGGAAGGACGCGTAGAGGGCGAGGAATTGCAGGGTGCCGGAAAAAGGAAAATCCGAAAAGAAAATTCTGGTCGCGGAAGACGACCCGGTTTCCCGCCGCATGTTGCAGGCATTTCTGGTCAAATGGGGTTACCACGTGGTGTCCGCAGGAGATGGCGCGGAGGCCTTGCGGATTCTCGAGAGCAAGGATGCCCCGGCCCTGGCCGTCTTGGACTGGATGATGCCCGAAATCGAAGGCCCGGAGGTCTGCCGGCGCGTGCGCGAGCATCTGGACCCGCCGTATGTGTACATTCTGCTGCTGACGGCGCGAAGCCAAAAAGGAGATTTACTCGCGGGTCTGCAATGCGGCGCCGATGATTATTTGACGAAACCCTTTGATGTCGAGGAGCTTCGCGCGCGTCTACACGTGGGCCAGCGCATCCTGGATTTACAGGACAACCTGATCGCCGCGCGGGACGAACTGCACTACCGGGCCAGCCATGACGCGCTGACCGGCGTCGCCAACCGCGGCGCGATTTTCGACGCCATGGGCCGCGAACGCTCGCGGCAGGTGCGCGAGGGGGGGTCCTTCGGAATCATTATGGCGGACCTCGATCATTTTAAGACCATCAATGATACGCGCGGACATGTATGCGGCGACGAGGTGCTGAGGGAAGTGGCGCGGCGGATGACCAGTTGTATCCGCCCCTACGACACGTTGGGACGTTATGGAGGCGAGGAGTTCCTGATCGTCGTGCCGGCCTCCGATGGTCCGGGAACGCTGGCGCTGGCCGAAAGGATTCGCCGTTCCATTGAATCAGAGCCGGTTGCAACCCATGCGGGCGATATAAGAGTCACGATGTCCCTTGGCGCCGCTGTGAGCGATCCCAGGAACCCGGCTGAATCGCAAGAACTCCTTAAGACTTCCGATGAAGCGCTGTATCGCGCGAAGGAACACGGGCGCAACCGATCTGAGATCGCCAAGTGCTCCGAATCGCCTCGATCTTCATCACTCTCCCCCGAACTTGATGCTGTTCTGCCAGGGTCCTGCTGACCGGTCCACCCATAATTTATCATTTGCGGTCCAAAAATTGGACGAATGAGAGCAGGATTGTGGCAAGGAGCACCATACGGCTACGTATGGTCAACGGCGAGAATCTCTTTCGGCATGGCTCCCCAAAACTCGTTCCGCCTGCGCCGGGTTTTGGTGTACATTGGAGAATACGCACGATGCGCCGCGACACAATCGCGAGAGGGGATGGGAAGGGGCCCGGTATGAACCCGACGAAATCGGAATCGGTTGCCAGCAGGGAAATTCCTGTGGAAACTCGGCGGGAGACGCTCACGATCACCGACAACCGCAACGGGCGGCAATACGAGATTCCGGTGAAGAACGATACGATCCGCGCGCTGGACCTGCGGCCGATCAAGATTCATGACGCGGATTTCGGGATGATGAGCTACGATCCGGCGCTGACGAACACAGCGTCGTGCACGAGCAAGATTACGTTTATTGACGGCGACAAAGGGATCCTGCGGTATCGCGGATACGCCATCGAGGAATTAGCGGAAAAGAGCACGTACATCGAAACGGCGTACTTGATTCTTCACGGCGAACTCCCCACGCAAGCCCAATTGGCCGATTGGCACTACCACATCACGCATCACACGTTCATTCATGAAAGCATCAAGAAATTTCTCGATGGCTTTCACTACGACGCGCATCCGATGGGCATGCTGCTATCCACGGTGGCGGCCCTTTCGACTTTTTATCCCGACGCGAAGGATATTTTCGATCCCGAATCGCGCCGCAAGCAGACCTACCGCCTGATCGGCAAGATGCCGACTCTCGCCGCGTTCGCCTACCGGCACAGCCTGGGAATGCCGTTCGCGTATCCGGACAACGATCTGAGCTACTGCGGCAATTTTCTGAACATGCTGTTCCGGACGACGGAGCTGAAGTACCGGCCGAATCCCACGCTGGAGCGCGCGCTGGACACCTTATTTATTTTGCACGCGGACCACGAACAGAATTGTTCCTCCACCGCCATGCGCTGCGTGGGCAGCGCGCACGCGGACCCCTATTCCGCGGCGGCTGCGGCGACGGCGGCGCTCTACGGCCCGCTGCACGGAGGTGCGAATGAGGCCGTGCTGCACATGCTGGTCGAGATCGGCTCGGTGAACAACGTGCCGGCCTTCATCAAGCGCGTAAAGACGGGCGAGAAACTTCTAATGGGGTTCGGCCACCGCGTGTACAAGAACTACGATCCGCGCGCCCGCATCATCAAGCGGATTGCCCATGAAGTGTTCGACGTGATGGGACGCAACCCGCTGATTGATATTGCGCTTGAGTGCGAGCGCATTGCGCTCGAAGACGAGTACTTCGTCACCCGCCGCCTCTATCCCAACGTGGACTTCTACACCGGCCTGATCTACCAGTCCATGGGTTTCCCGATGACCATGTTTCCCGTGCTCTTCGCCATTCCGCGCACCTCGGGCTGGATCGCGCAATGGGAGGAGATGCTGCTCGATCCCGAACAAAAGATATCGCGCCCGCGCCAGCTCTACACAGGACACGACCTGCGCAGCTACATCCCAGCCGATCACCGGGGCTAACGCCGCTCCAACGAAAAGCAAAAAGGCCGCACTCGCCTGTGGCGAATGCGGCCTTTTGAAATTCAATCCTGACGGGGACCGAGGTTCCCGGGCAGTTACCGGCGCCGTATCAATGCTGCTGCGAGGCTGGGAGCAGGAGCCGCGGCCTTTTTCTTCCTCTTGGCGCGCGAGCGCTTGGGGGGTGTGCCTTCGGCCAGCTCCACCACCATGATGCTGGTGACGAATTTCTTCGTGCCGTGGAGATCGAAATCAATGGAAGTCCGTTCGGAATCCGAGTCGGTGACGACGCCGAGACCGTACTGAAAGTGCTTGATGTATGCGCCTTCTTGGAGAGCTTTCAAGGGGCCTCCTTTGGCAGATTTTATCGATTGCGGAAAAAAGGGCGGGCCCGCCACAGGCGGGCCCGCCCTTTGTGACTAGATGCCGGAGACGTTCGCTGCCTGCAGGCCCTTGGGGCCCGTGGTGACTTCGAACTCAACCGCCTGGCCTTCGTTCAGCGACTTGTATCCATCGGCCACGATGGCCGAGAAATGGACGAAAACGTCCTCGCCGGACTGGCGCTGGATGAACCCGAATCCCTTGCTGGCATTGAACCACTTTACTGTTCCTTGTTCTTTCACTTAGTTCTCTTTTCTGTTTGAGCTATTTGACGCCTTGCGACTTCCTCCAGCCGAAAAAAAAGGGCTGCAAGTGTGAACTTGCAGCCCCTCCAACGAATCTAAAGGTTTTACAAGAGCAACAAACGCAAGCCCATCCTAGCATATACGGCACGAATACACTAGTGCTATTTTGGGGGGCCGATTTTTCTGCTATGCTGGCAACATAACGGGGCCATGTGGTGTCCAATGTAGTAGAAGGATTGCCCTCGGGAAATGCGACGGAAGACATGTCTGAACTGGCGCAAATCTGGCCGTGGGGAAGCGACGAAGCCAGCCTGGTAACAGAGCTTCAGGCAGGGTCCGACGCGGCGTTCGATTGGTTGGTCACGCACTACCACACCTCCGTATATAACCTGGCTTATGGAATCCTCGGGGACGCCGCCGATGCCGCGGACGTCACTCAGGAGGTCTTCCTGCACGCCTTCCGGGGGATCGGCAGGTTCCGCGGAGGGAGTTCGCTGAAGACGTGGCTCTATCGCATCTCCGTCCGGCAGGCACTGAACCACCGCCGCTGGCGCTGGCGGCACCAGCGGGAGAAGATTTCGATTGATGCCGAAACAGAAAACCATGGCCCGCTGCTCGAACTGAAGGACGCGGAGGCCACGCCCTTCGAGTTGCTCGCTCAGCGCGAGGTGCAGGCGGTGGTTTGGCGGGGCTCCGAGAGGTGCCCGTACTGTTTCGCAACGCAGTGATTCTGCGGGACCTGGAAGGGCTTTCCTACGAAGAAGTAGCCGAAGTGCTCGAAGTATCGGTGGGAACCGTGAAATCACGCATCTTGCGTGGGCGCCGCCTGCTGAAGGAGGTTCTCGACCCCCTTCTCAGCGCGCCACGACCGCAGCTGGCCACATTGCCGCCGAGCGAGGCTGCGAAGGACGCGGCGTACCGGCATCGCGCTGTCCCATCCATTGCCGCGCACAGGATGGTGCGTGACCCGCGCGGCGCGCTCGCGATGGCGAATGGAGCGGTCCGATGAACTGCCACACAACAGGATACCTGCTTCCCGGCTATCTCGATGGCGCCATCGGCTCGCGGGAACACACCCGCGTGCGCGAGCATCTCGATTCCTGCGAAAAATGCCGCGAAGAATTGGAGCGCTATCGCCGCATGGTGGTGTGCCTGGCCAACGTCGAACGGGTGCCGGCCCCTTCCGATCTTGCGGCGCGGATTCGCATCCAGACTTCGCTGGTGCGCCCCGCGGAAGGAACTCTCGCCCGGATATGGTCGCGTGCGACGCTGGTGTTCGATCATGTTGTGCGGCCGCATGCGGTTCCTGCCACGGGAGGCATTCTGGCGGCGCTCGGAATTTTTGTCCTGCTGGTGCAGAACATACTGGCGGGCGTTCCGATGGGCGGCGTAGTTCCGAACGACTTGCCGCTGAACCTGATTCAGCCTGCCGCGCTTGAAAGCCTGGCCCCCTTTCCGGCTCCTGGCATCGAGACTGCGGACGGCCAGCCGGCTTCGAGCGCGGTGCTCGTGGAAACCACGGTCAACGCGCAGGGCCAGGCCGTCTTCTACAAGATTCTTTCCGGGCCAAACAACAGCGCGGTGCAGCGGCAGGTTGATGAGGTTCTCATGTTCTCGCGCTTCCGGCCGCAGTTGAGTTTTGGACGGCCGTCGGACGGAGGGCGCGTCCTGCTGTCCTTCGACGAAGTGCGTGTGCGCGGGTAACTGCCTTCGGTGAAAATGCTTCCTGGCATCCCTTGCCGGCCTTACCTTGACTCGGTGCGACCCGCCCGCTACAGTTTGAGAGTTCCCGGGGGAATTCAGAAATTGAGGAGTTTGCCGAACGCCAGGCTCGTCCGCGAGCTGGCCGGAAAGTCCGCATGGGTCGTTGCCGCGCTGGCCCTCCTCGGCGTCTTTCTCCCTCCGCTTCGCGCGGCTGCCTGGCAGGCGCAAGGCCAGCAAGCTTCCCCCACAAGCTATACGGGCGTCGGCGTGGAGACGAGCCCACAGATTTTCTCGACCATGTGCGCGCTCGATGCCGCGGGATTCGGCGCGGACGAAAGAACACTCGCGGAGATGCCCGAACGTCTGGCGCTGCGCGCGGACTTGCTCAAGATGCAGGGGCCGGCAACCGAAGCCCTGCGCAAGTTCTATCGCGAACATACGCTCGCCGATCCCGGCGAGACGCTTTCGCGCTACATAGCATTCGCTCTGGTCGTGGGTCCGCCTCCGGACTTCCAATTCCAAGTGGACCCCGATTTGCTTCCGCCGGACGTCCTGGCGCTCGATGGATTTCAGGAAGTTCTGGTCAACTTTTACAAGGAAGCGCATTTGGATATCCGCTGGGCCAAAGTCGAGCCCGAGTATGAGCGCGCTGCCGAGCGCTACGAGGGCCCGCTGAGCCGCATCGTGACACTCTCGAATGCCTATCTGCGCAGAGTGGTGCAGCACTCGTATCAGGCCTCCTTCACCGTGTACGTCGAGCCGCTCGCCGGCGCGCGCACCACGTTGCGCAGTTTTGGGGATCACTATGGCGTGGTGGTAGGAACGCGTCCTCAAATTCCCATAGACGACATCCAGCAAGCCTACCTGCACTATCTGCTCGATCCTTTGCCGGTGCGCTATCGCGAGAAGGTGAGGAGCAAAAGCGCGCTGCTCGATATCGCCGCGCACGCCCCCCGGCTCCCCGTGGAATACCAGGAAGATTTCATGGCGTTCACGGACGAGTGCCTGGTGAAGGCCGTCGAATTGCGGCTGCAGCGCCGCGCGCCCGACGAACTCGAAGCTGCTCTCCGCGAAGACGATGAGGCCGGGTTCATACTCGTGCGCCCGCTTGTCCAGCAGTTGCAGAAATACGAGAAGAGCGAGCTTTCCATGCCGGATTATTTCCCCGACCTGATTGGGGGAATCGACGTGGCGGCAGAGCAGAAGCGTTTGCAAAGCGTCACCTTCGCTCCCGCCGCGCCGTCCGCCGCTCCCACGCTCGATGAGGCGTCCTCGGCGAATCAGGCGTCGGAACTCCGGCGCTGGCTGGCAGAGGGCGACAATCAGATCGCTCTTCAAAATGGGCCTGCCGCCGCTGCTGCGTTCGAGAAGGTTTTGCAGAAATATCCCAACCAACCGCAGGCCGTCTACGGACTTGCGATCGCTTCCGTGCTCTCCGGCCAGGCGGACCGTGCCAAGGAATTGTTCGGAGAGTTGGTGGCGGCTCCGGGTCCGGCGGCAGCGGCTCCGGCAGGATTGGGGGGAGCTTCGAATCCCGAAATTCTGGCGTGGTCGCACGTCTATCTGGGACGCATTCACGATCTCGAAGGCGACCGCGAGCTTGCCGTCGGTGACTATCAGGCCGCTCTCGGGGTCGAGGGCGCTCCCGAGTCCGCTCGAGTGGCCGCGCAGGGCGGGATGGATGCGCCGTACAAGCCGCCCGCGCGCCCGGACGATAACGGAACACGACAACCGTGAGACGCTCGCGTTGTTTCTGCGGTCCGCGTAATGTGGTGATGCAGCCTGAAAGGAAAAAATGAAACTCTCTACAATTCGCAACGGAGTTGGATTGGCGGCGCTCTTGCTGGCATTCGGACTCGCTTCGATCACAGCCGCGCCCGCACAGCAAGGCGCGCAGGGGCAGGATAGCCCGCCCTCGCTACGACACCCGGGGGGCCAGCAACAACAGCAACCACCGGCGAATTCGAGCCCAGGCGCTCCGGGAACACCGCCGCAAGCGGCCCCTCCCGCTCCCGGCGCACAGCCGGAAGCCCCCAAGCTGAATCCCCAGGAAGAAGCGGATTACAAAGCCCTTTTTGATGTAACGGACGCCGGCAAGAAAATCCAGCTCGGCCAGGATTTTCTGCAGAAGTACCCCACGAGCCACTACACGCAGGCCGTCTATGAACAGCTCGTGAAGGCGTACTCCGCGAAGGCAGATTGGACGGATTTTTACGCCGTCGCCGGGAAAGCCCTGGCGAATAATCCCGACGATGTGGACGTTCTGGTTTTCGTCGGCTGGGTGATTCCGCATATCTATGATCCGAAAGACCCGAACGCGAATGCGAAGCTGGACACGGCCGAAAGCTACGAAAAGCACGCGATCGAGATCATTCCCCAGGTGGCCAATTCTGGCGTCATGCCGGATGATCAGTTTGCCGCCGGCAAGGCTGCTCTGTTGGTGGAGGCGCACAGCGCGCTAGGAATCATAGATTTCCGCCGGGGGGACAATGCGGATTCCGTCAAGGAACTCCAGCAGGCGATCCAAGGCTCCACGTCGCCGGACCCGACGGACCTCTACGTGATGGGTCTCGCGCTCGAACAATCGAAGAGTTATACCGAAGCGGCTGATTCATTCGGGAAGTGCAGCTTGATTCCCGGGGCGCTCGCGGACCGCTGCAAGCAGGCTGCGGACCGCGTACGCAACGAAACGCCGCAGGCCAAGTGACCCGCAAGGTACAATCCACATCATGACTCCGGAGGAGTGCGCGGAACTCGAATCCATCCTCGGCCATCATTTCGAGCGCCCCGAATATCTGGAGTGCGCACTTACGCACCGGTCGCACCGGCAAGACTCAGGCGGTGAGGACAACGAGCGGCTCGAATTCCTGGGTGATCGCGTTCTGGGGCTGGTCGCCAGCGAGCGGCTCTGCCATGCTTTTCCCGGCTGGGATGCGGGAAAGCTCTCGAAGGGATTGGCGCGGCTGGTGAGGGCCTCGTCCATTCATTCGGCGGCGGAGCGCCTGAATCTCGGCCGGCACTTGCGTCTGGGCCCGGGCGAAGAGAAGACCGGCGGGCGCCAGAAAAAGAGACTGCTCGCCGACGCGTTCGAGGCGGTCGTGGGCGCGATTTATCTCGACGCGGGCCTCCCGGCAGCGGCCGCCTTCTTGCACCGCACCCTCCTCGATCCGGCTCTCGAGGGCGAGGCGGACGGACTCGAACGCCCGGACCACAAATCCGCTCTGCAGGAATGGCTGCAGCAGCGCGGGCTGGCCACGGTCGAATATCGCATCCAGAAGGAATCAGGGCCGGAGCATCAGAAGACATTCGAAGTGGAAGTGTGGCACACCGGCCGGAGACTCGCCGTATCCGAAGGCCGCAGCAAGAAGGAAGCGGAGCAGGCCGCGGCGCGGCTGGCGCTTGAATGTCTAGAGGGCGGCCAAGCGGACGGCTGAAGGACAGGCCCGCGTTTCAGGCGCGCGACTTTCGAGGTGCGCGAAGAGAAAAAACGGGGCTACTCGGACTCCTGAAGAGTCTTGAAGTGGGCTTCCAAAGCCGCGCAATATTTATGCTCGGCTTCCAATTCGGCTTCGAGCTTCTTCACCAGAAATTCGAGCCGGCGAACTTCGTTGCGCAGCTTTTGAATTTCCACGGCCGGCGGCGCAGCCGCGCGGTGCGCGGGAGCGGCGGGCGCATGCGTGGGGCCTGCCGCAAAGAGGCTGGTCAAGGTTTGAGGAGGCTCCCCGGCGGCCGGCAGCGCCGGGCGCGAAGCTGTCTGCGAAGAATCGGGCGGAACTTCGCCGGCCACCGGGATCGGAGAATTCAATCCCAAAAGATTTTTTATGCGAACGATCAGATCGTGCGGCTGAAAAGGCTTCCGGATCAGGTCGTCGGCCTTCACCGCCAGGGCCTTTTCCGCCACCGTGCGGTTCACCACGCCGGACATCAGGATCACGGGCGTCTTGCCGAATTGCTCGTGCTGCTTGATGAACTGGCACACCTCGTAGCCGTCTTGATCCGGCATGATGACGTCGGTGATCACGACATCGGGCGCCGCTTCGCCAAACTGCCCGAGCGCTGAAGCGGCATCGGGACAGGTGATCACGCGGATATTCTCCTTGCGAAAGGCGATCTTGATCACCTCGCGCATCGTGGCGCTGTCGTCTATGAAATAGACGGTCGGCGTGTGGGCGGCCGTAAGCGTCTGCGTGTCGCTCATGTCGGCTCCTCCTCCGCCTTCACGCGCTCGCTTTCGTCGAATTCGCGCATCGCATCCAGGAGCAAATCGGTTGCCGAGCGCAGCACGGTTCGCTGCGCGGCCGTTGCGCCGTAGACGAACTTATACACACCCTCGGAGGCCTTCTCGCAGGTCTTCACGATCTGGGTCACCGCTTCATCTCCGAACAGGTTCCCGCATTCCGCGTGAAAAACTTCGCCGCCCTCGAAAAAAACGATCCCGTCAATGGCGGCCGCGTTGATGTGCAATGCGCCGGTCTGGCGGGCGTGGCCGAGCATCTGGATGACGCCGGGAAGATCGAGGTGCGAAAGACTGCCGCTTAGCTCCGTCTCCGCGTTCGAGAGCATCTGCGTGGGCTGGAAGCCGTCTTGCCGGCTGAGGAGAAAACGGCGGACGTGCGCGGCAATGTCGGCCGGCGGCCGGCGGCGATCCACGTAGTCGTCGCAGCCCGCGCGATAGGACTCGAGCAGCGCCTGGTCGTCTCCCGATCCCACGGCGATCAACGGAATGTTCGCGGTCTTGGGGTCGGCGCGAAGAATCGGGGCCATTTCGAGCGCGCCCATCTCGCGAAGGTTCGTGGCGCACAGGATGGCCGCCGGCGCGTTCCATTCGAGCATTGTGAGCGCGTAGGCTGCCTGCGCGCTCGGCACCACCTCGAATCCCTGTTGCTTCAGGGCGTCGCCCATGCGCTTAGAAAAATAAACATTGCTGTCAATCAGCAGAATTTTGGGGAGGGCCGGCGATGCGGTCATGGCTGCACTCCCTCCAGGCCGGGCTCATCAGGCGCGGCGGATTGCGATGCGATCAGCGCGCCGAAATCCAGCACCTCAAGAGACTCGCCGCCGACGGCGAACGTCCCCACAACGTATTTCGGCAGGCCCGGGAGCGGCGGCTCCATTTCACCCGTGGCCAATTCGCCCTCCCCGTCCACGGGAATGGCACTCAACTCGCTTTCCGCGCCGAACTCGCGCCGCGCGATCAGAAAAAACCGCTGCGGGGAAATATTCCCGCCAGCCAGTCCGGGGACGGCGTCATACACAGGCACGATGTGCCCGCGGCGCACAATCACGCCGGCAACGAGCGGCGATGTGCGAGGAAACACATGCAGCCGCAAAGGAGGCGCCAGTTCCGCCACGATGCTCGCGGGCAGGGCGAAGCGGCGGTCCCCCGCGCGAAGAACGACGAACGACCTCCCCTGGGTTGTCTCGGCTGCGCTCACGCCTGGACCGCTCCTTCCATGTCGCGCTGCGATGCGGCTGCTTTTGTCGCGCGGTCGAGCCGCCGGAAATCTTCGACGGTCAGAAACCCGGCCGGATGAATCACGGGGGTCACGCGGTCGTCCAAATAAGCCAGTCCGCGATACCACGTGCGTTCCTCGCCCGTGAATGCCCGGGGAAGCGGATGCACGGCGGAAATTTCCGTCATGCGCTCGATGCGATCCACGAGCACGGCGACGCGCAGCTGCCGCAGAATCAGGACGAGCGATGGCCGCGTGGCCGGCAGGCCGAAGTGCGCCGCCGCATTCACGACGTAATAGGTCCTGTGGCCGCGCTCGATTGTGTGGCGCACCTTCGCCATTTCCGGCTGCTCGATTTCATGGGCTGCGCCCGCGAGACTATCCGCGCTGCGGATTTCCTGGACGGAATCGGCGGCGATGACGAACATCTGATTGCCAACGGAAAAGAGAATCACCTGCTCCGGCCGGCTGCCGCGCCGCGATTTCGCCGCCTCCTGGACCGCAAATTTCATCGCACTCCCACAGGGCAAAAAGCGCGGCAAAGCTTCGCCACGCGCCGTTCGATTGCCGCGCTGATGTCGCCCAGCCCAAGCACTTCGTCCACGGCTCCGGTCTTGATGGCCTCGGCCGGCATCCCGAAAATCATGGATGTCGCTTCATCCTGCGCGAGAACGTATCCGCCTGCGGCCTTCACGGCTTTCGCGCCCTTGGCGGCGTCGTTACCCATGCCGGTGAGGACGACTCCCACGGCCAGCGCGCGCGCATAATCCGCGATCGACTCGAACGCCCGATCCGCGCTGGGACGATAGCCCTCGACGCGCGACCCCGATTCGAGCGAAATCTTTCCCGCGGCGGTAAGCCTCAAATGATGCGAGCCGGGGCACAGGTAGATCATCCCGGGCTGCAGGGATTCCTGTGCTTCCGCCTCTTTCACAGGCAGGGGAGCAATTTCCGCGAGCTGCACCGTAAATTGCTTCGTAAATGTGTCCGGCATGTGCAGAACAAGGATCATGGCCGCCGGGAATTCCGCCGGCAGTCCGGCCACCACGCGCATCACGGCGGCAGGTCCGCCGGTGGAAGCGGCGATCGCGATAATGGGAAATTTTCCGGCACCCTGGGAAGCGAGCGTCGCAGGATTCGTGGGAGTCGCGGAAGGAGACAGCGGGGCGTGCGGAATGGGAAGCTTCGATCGCGTGGCCGTGCGCACGACGCGAACCTTCGCGGCCAGCTTGATCTTTCGCGTGAGCTCTTCGCGGATCACTTTCATGTCCAGGTCAATGCCGCTCGAAGGCTTGGGAACGAAGTCTATGGCGCCCAGTTCGAGGGCTTTCAAAGTGCTCGCGGCTCCCTCGCGCGATACCGAACTGACGATGACAATCGGCCGAGGGTGCCGTGACATGATGAGTTCTGTTGCCTGCAAGCCGTCGAGGTGCGGCATGTTGATGTCCATGGTGATGACGTCGGGACGCAACGTCTCCGCCAGCGCCACGGCGTCGCGCCCGTCGCGGCCCTGTCCGGCGACCTCGAGTTGCGGATCGGAATTGATGATCTCCTGCAGCACCTTGCACATAAAGGCGGAGTCATCCACCACGAGCACGCGAATCTTTTTTTCAGGGGTTGGCGTCATCTTAATTCCGCTCGAGCGGCACACCGTCCGCCGTCCGCCCCTCCGATGTTTCCGCGCCGATTAGCCTCTCGACGTTTGAAATCAGTTGATCTTCCTGCACGGGCTTGGTGAGAAACCCGGCTGCGCCTTCCTTGAGCGCGCGGTCGCGGTGCTTTGCGCCCGCGCGGGAGGTGACCACCAGCACGGGAATTTGCCGCGTCGCGGGGTCCTGCCGCAGATGGGCCATGAGTTCGTAGCCGTTCATCCGCGGCATCTCCAGGTCGGTGATGACCAGATGGCAGCCCACTTGTGCGATGACCTCGGAGGCTTCCAGACCGTCGGAAGCGAGCTTCACGCGATAGCCCGCTTTTTCGAGCATCCGGCCGACGAATTTCCGGATGCTGATCGAGTCGTCCACTACGACCACCACGCGGTCGTTATCCACCGCGTCCACGGCCTCCGATGGGATGCTGCCGGCGGCGACCGCTTCGGCTCCGGGCGCGAACACGCGCGCCGCCGCGGAAGATACCTGGGAAGCGTGCCGCTCGGCCGCGTCCCCGGACACGAGCCGGTTCAAATCAATCAGCAGAATCAAGCTGCCATCCGAAGCGATGGTGGTGCCCGGGAAGAGCTTGACGCGGCGAAGATAATGGCCCAGGTTTTTGATGACGATTTCGTCCTTGCCGAGAACCTCCTCGACGACGACGCCGACATGTTTTCCAGCCACCTTCACGATGACCATGTGAAAGTAACCGTTGAGCGGCTCGAGAGGCGGCAGCGCGAGCTGCACATCCAGCCGCGCCACGTCGGTGACCACATCGCGCACGCGCGTGAGCAGCTTCCCGCCGACGTCTTCGATTTCCTCCGGATGCAGCCGGCGGATCTCCTCGACGAACGCCAGCGGCAGTGCGAACACGGACGCGCCGCAGCGGACGAACAATGCTTGCGAGATGATGAGCGTGAGCGGCACCTTCACGGTGAAGCAGGCTCCGCGGCCCGGCTCGGAGCGAACTTCGATTTCACCGTTCAGCGCATGGACGTTTGCGCGCACGACGTCGAGGCCTACGCCCCGCCCCGCCAGCTCGGACGTGGAAGACGCAGTGGAAAAACCGGGGCGGAAGATGAATTCGCGGAGTTCGCGCTCCGTCAGCTCGGCCGCCGCCACCGGCGACATCGCGCCGGAACCCACCACGCGCTGGCGGACGCGTTCGAAGTCGATGCCGCGGCCGTCGTCTTCCACTTCAATGAAAATGTGATTGCCGCGGTGATAGGCGCGCACGGTGACGCGGCCTTTAGGCGGCTTCTCCGCGCGGCGGCGCGCATGCGTATCTTCGATGCCGTGCGCCACGGCGTTGCGGACCAGGTGGATTAGAGGATCGGAAATAAATTGGATGATATTGTTGTCGAGTTCGGTCTCGGCGCCCTCAAGCAGTAGTTCCACGGGTTTGTCCGCGGCCTTGGCGGCATCGCGCACGGTGCGCGAAAGCCGGGTGTAGAGCTGGCCGATGGGCACCATGCGCGCCGCCGTGATTTCGTCCTGCAGGTGGTGTGCGAGCTTGCTGAACTCATCAATGTCCGCGTCCACGCGGCCCATGAAATTTTCGAGCTGGGTGAGGATTTCGGTGACGTCGGCGGAGATTTCAGTCAAGGAGCGCGACAGAATGTTGAAATCGTCATATCGGTCCATCTCGAGGTCGCTGAACTCAAGCAGGTCGCCCGATCCGATCACGGGCATTCCCGTAAGCATTCCCCGGAAGGTGTCCCTCTGGGGCGGTTGGCTGCCGGGCATCAAGGCCGGTTGGATGCGGCTGAACTCGTGCTTCTCCTGGAATTCGGAGACCTTGCTCGACAGGCGTCCCTTCGAGAAGCTCAGCACTTCGACAAGCTTCGACAACTCGGACAGCCGGCCAAGCATGCGCGTGCGATTGATGACGAGTTCGCCGACCGCGTTCATCATGCGATCGAGCCGCTCGAGCGAAATACGCACGGATTTCGCCTGCGGCAGAACATGCGTTCCCGCGGCGCGCGGCGCGGCCGCCGAGCGGCCTGCTTCCCCCGCGGGCGCTTCCGCTCCCGCCGCCGCTTCTCCTTCGTGGGATTCCTCGAGTGGTTCCTCGGGCGCCAGTTCCGCGATCCGTGCGAGCAAGGGGTCCACGGCGGCGGCCATTTCCGCGTCGCTGGGCCATTGCCGGTGTAGAAATTTTTTCAGCACGTCCACGGTCTGGAGGCATAGGTCCACGATTTCCGCGGTGGGCCGCAAAGCCCCGTCGCGCAACTGCCCGATCAAATCTTCCAGGCGATGCGCCACGGCGGAGAGCCGGTGCAAACCCACTTGCGCCGCCGAGCCTTTTACGGTGTGCACGGACCGGAACAGACGGTTGATTTCTTCCGGACTCGAATGGGTTTCGATGGCTAGCAGGCACTCCGTGACCGCCTGCAAGTGCTCTTCGGCCTCGGGGATAAAGAATTCGAATACCTCGACCGGAACTTCCCCATCGGGGGGAAGTTGCGCGACAAAAGAGGGTGCGGAAAAGACGCCCGAGACAGGCTCGCCCACGCCCACATCTTCCCCTTCACCGGACGTTTCCGCCGGCGGCGCCGCCGGAAATGCAAACGCGTAGCGCTGTTTGAACACGGCGATATCGCTCGTGGTTTCGGAGCCGCCGGAACTGATCTGCAAGAGATCGAATTCGAGGACGGAGATGGCGTCAGAAATGAAATCGATGAGGGGGCCCTGCATGTCGGGGCTGAGCGCCGCGTTCATGGCGTAGTGAAAAATGTGAGCCATTTTCCCGGCGACTTCCGAAAAGGCCGGGAAGCCATAGCTTGCCGAGGTGCCCGCGAGCGTGTGCGCGGCGATGTAGAGTTTCTCGAGGTCTTCGGGCCGGGTCTGCGATTCCTGCAGAATTCCGGAATACTCCCTCAGATATTGGAGGTTGTTGGAAGCCTCCTCGAGGAAGATCTCGACCGATTCCTGGTTCGGTCCGCTCACAGGCTTCCCTCCACGAGCACAGGCGGCAGCGGCGCTTCCGCTGTCACGGGCTTACGATAGAGACGGCAATCGCCCAAAACGACCGGCTCGAATTTCACCGGAGCATTCGTAAGAGTTTCCGCATGGCCCAGAAGGAAGTATCCGCCGGGTTCGAGCGCGTCATAAAAGCGGCGCAAGATGGCCAGGCGGCGTTCCTCGGAAAAATACATGAGGACGTTCATGCAAAAAATGCAATCGAGCTTGCCGACGTACACCGATTCGGCGAGGTTCATCTGGGCAAACGAAATCATTCGCCGGATTCGCGGCCTTACCTGAAACCCATGCTTCCCCAGGGCGAAGTAAGACTCAATCTGCCCGAGCGAAACATCCTGCAGGGCGCGCCGGGAATAGACACCGCGTTCGGCATGCCGTAGGGCGCGGCGGCTGACATCGGTGGCCAGAACCTCGATTTCCCAGGCCTCCGCGAATTTCAGCGCGTCGCAAACCGTGATGGCGATGGAATAAGGCTCTTCGCCGGTGGAGCAGCCCGCGCTCCAGATGCGCAGCGTCCGCGGACTCTGCCAGAACTTCCGTTCCTGCAACTCCGGCAGAATTTTTTTCTCAAGCGCTTCGAAGATCGCCGGGTAGCGGAAGAACGACGTCTCTTGCGTCAGCAAGTGCTCAAGGAGCGCTTCATATTCGATGCTCGAACCACGCACGTGCGTAAGCAGGGCGGTGCCGGACGGCAGGCCTTTCTCTTCGAGGTATGCGTGTACGTGCGCCGAGAAAAAGCGCTCGCGCGAAGAATCGAAGAGAATCGCGGAGCGCTGCTCGATCAGCGTGCGAATTTCATCGAGTTCGGCCTCCGCAACCCTTGCGTTCGCAATGGGATGTTGTTTCATGTTCGCCACGCTTCCGTTCCAGCTTCACATGCCGGAACGCGGAGGGTGCCGTTAGCGGCGCGCCGCCACTGGCACGGCGGACCGCGTCTCGTCTGGCCCCTCGGAAGCCCGCGCCGATTGCGACCGGAACTGCGCGAGCGCTTCATTGAGCTGTTCGGAGAGCTTGACCATGTTTCCGACAGTGGACGCTGTCTGCCGCGCGCCCTGCGTGGTTTGGCGTGTGATGCCGGAGATGATCTGCATGGCATTGGCCACGCCTTCGGTGCCGCGCACCTGCTGTTTGGAAGCCAGCGAGATTTCCTGGACGAGTTCGGCCGATTGCCGCACGACGCTCGAAATCGCTTCGAGCGCCTTACCGGCCTGGTCGGCCAGCCCAGCGCCGACTTCCACTTCGCGCGTGCCTTCTTCCATGACCACGACGGCTTCGTTTGTCTCCGCCTGAATCGCCTTGATGAGAGCAGCGATATCCTTTGTCGCGCTGCGGGAGTGCTCGGCGAGCTTGCGGACTTCGTCGGCGACGACGGCAAAGCCGCGGCCGGCTTCGCCCGCGCGCGCCGCTTCGATGGCGGCGTTGAGGGCGAGGAGGTTCGTTTGTTCGGTGATATCGTTGATCACGTTGATGATTTCCGAAATTTCGAGCGAACGGTCGCCGAGCGATTTGATCTTTTTCGCCGTCGCCTGCACGGAAGCGCGAATCCGCTGCATACCATCGAGCGTGTCGCGCACGGCGCGGTTGCCCTGTTCGGCAGCGTCGAGGGCGCGGCGTGCCGCCTCGGCGCTGGCCTCCGCGTTGTTGGACACTTGCTTCATCGAAACCGTCAGTTCCTCGACGGCCGACGACGTATTAGTGATTTCCTGATCCTGCTGTGTGGCGCCGGCGGTCATATCGTCCGCGGCGTCGAGGATCTGATTGGCGCTGGTGCTGACGTCGATGGCGGCCTTCCGGACGCGCTCGAGAACTTTGGTGAAGTTGTCGAGCATGAAGTTCACGGAATCCACCACATTGCCGAGGGCGTCGTTGGTCACCTTGCCGCGGATGGTGAGGTCGCCGCGGGCCACTTGATTGATGGTATTGAGCAGGTCGGTGATGCTCCGCTGCAGGGAATCCTGGGCCTGCTGGCTATTGACGGCATGGGCCACCTTGGCGGCGCTGCGATTGAAGTTCTCCGCGATGAGCGCGAATTCGTCGCCGCCCTTTATCTCCGCTTTCGCGCGCGGATCGCCGGCCACCACGCGCTCTGAAAATTTGGCCAGCTCATCCACCGGTTGGAGCACGCGCTTACTGAGCACGAAGACGGTGATAAGCGCGGCAGCCAAAGCCAGCACGACGGCGCCCAGCAGGGGCCCCGTCGCGCTTCCCGGCAGGGAAGAAGCGTCGAGCAGCGACAGCCCGCCCGAGTTCCTGCCAGCGTGAAAGGCGAGCGCCAGGACGCCAAAGAGCGCCAGAACCGTCCAGAACACCAACAGCCAGATTGTGGAACTCAAACGAGCTTTCATGACTTCCTCCCAAAACCTTTTGTGCTCATTCGCCCGGTGCCGGCCGCCTTGCGGCGCGCCCCGGGCGCATAGCCTTCGAAATTTTTTGGCCCCATTCCCTGCAAAACCAACTTCGACCGTGCAGCGCTAAATCACCGGCACGGGGAAAACATCGGTAAGGCGCCGCAGGTCCACGATCAATGCCAGACGATCGTCGTGCCGCAGCATCCCTCGGCAGTGCGGTACGTCGTTCGGAGCTTGATCGAGCAGCGCTTCTTCGGCCACCGAATACGTGCCGATCACCTCATCGGCGGCAATGCCCACGCGCAAGTCCTCACGGTGAGCGTCGCTTTTGAGCGCGGCCACCACAACGTGCTTCGGCAAAAGTCCCGGCCGGCGGCCTTCCGTGAAGGCGATGTCCATCAGCGGCACAATCGTTCCCCGAAGGTTGAATATGCCCATTAGGAACGACGGGGACAGCGGAATTCGCGTCACCGTCGGCCAATCCACCACTTCCTCGACCTCCAGCACCGAAAGGCAGAACCGCTCGCGGCCGGCGCGAAAAACACAGTACTGGCGCTCCGGCTGGCGCTCCTCGTACTGCGTTTCGTTTTCGAGAAACGCGCCGCCTTCGAGCTCAGCCGGTTGTAAGGGGCTCTCTTGTCCGCTGGCCATCAGGCAAACCTCTTCACGGCGCTGATCAGTTCTTCGGGCGTGAATGGCTTTGCGACGTAGCCGTTTGCGCCCTGCTGCTCTCCCCAGTAGCGATCGCTCGGGGCGTTCTTGGAAGTCACCATGATCACCGGGATGCTCGAATACGCCCCCTGGCTCTTCAGATCGCGGCAAATCTGGAAGCCATTGCGCTGCGGCATCACCACGTCCAGAAGAATCACGCTCGGCCGCTCCTCTTCAATCATCTCCTCGACCTTGGTGGGATCGGAAATGGCCACGGAGTGAAAGCCCCCCTGCTGGAGCACGGATTGGAGCAAGCGGATTTCCGCTTGGGAATCGTCCACGACCAGAACTTTCTTCAACACAGCGGCACCTCCACGCTCGAATCCACTGAAAGAAATGCAACTCCACAGCCATGCCCCAAGCGGCGTTCGCGTCTTGCGACCTGGCAGTAAACTCCTTGAATCATCGCTACTTACGAATAGCAAAACCCCCATTCACGATTCGGTGGCGAGACGCCCGGACATCACCTCTGTCTCAGCTTGAGATTCCTTCTCACACACCCGCATCTCGCTCGAAAGCGATGAGAATCGCTGCATAATCTCGTTGAGCCTTAATGCCATTGTGTGGATCGCCCGAATCTGCTCGCGGTATTGCCCTGAAACCAGGCCCGGCTCGAGGAGCAGCAGGTCGGCATTGCCCAGAACCGAGGTCAGCGCGTTGTTAAGGCTCGGGCGCATCTCGATCATGTAACGGCCGAGCGTGGCATGGCGTTGGCACTTGAGCGCCAGGCGCTCGGCACGTTGCGCGCGGCCCACAGCCTCGACTCGGCGCAACGCCTCGCTGGAAATCAGAATGAGCGCACCGATCCAACCATCCTGCCGCGGCACGACCAGCAAATGCGGGTATTCCGCGCGCAGAAAGGGAACATCTTTTTCATCCTCGGTGAGACAAATCGCAGCCGTGCCGGGCGAAGCACCGAGAGCAGATAGAACATGGGAAAGTTTGCCCTTGTCAACCGGCCCGACGATGACCAGGTCATAGCCCGGGGACGTTGCGGGATGCCAGATGCCGCTCGTCACCAGCGTGATTCCGGGGGCATGATGCTCGGTCTGCCAGCGTGCCGCGATGGTGCGCGCAAATTCCGTGTCGTCCGAAACGATCAAGACGCTAGCGTGATTCAAGGATCACCCGCTTCCAGTCTCGCGCCCGGTTCAGGGCTGGAGTTTTTCCGCTTCCTCCATGAAGGAAAGCAGACGCTTCGTGCTGATTCCGAGATTCACCGCGGCTTCCGTGTTCTTCGCCGCCTTGGCCTGCTCGACGCGGCCCTGAAAATGCGATACCTCGCTGCGCGCCAGAACCAGCGCGGACGCCAGGGCATTTGAGCTTCCCGAGCGCTTGCGCTCATCCACGGCGACGGCCACGAGCGCCCGAGTGACCACGGCGCGGCGCAGGTCTTCGGATTCCTGGCCGCCTTCGCTTACAAACGCGGCGACTTCCCAGGACGAAAGCAAAACCTTGGTGTCCTCTAAAACGACTGTGGACATGGAGCGGCCGCGAGAGGGTGGTATGGCGATTAGCTGCTCCCAAATTGCTTCGAGGCACTTGTCCGCTTCCGCCGCACTCGTAGGCGCGACCGTCGCGCCGGCTGCTGGTTTGCGGGGCGCGACCGGAGCCGGAGGAGCTTGCGATGCCGGCGAATGGGCGCCAGCAGGCTTTTCGCGCTTGGACGCGGGCGGTGCCGGCGAAGAAGTTTTCGCGGCCGCAGGCGGCTGTGGGTTCGTGACCGCTGGTGGCTGCTTCTTCTGCGGCGCAGCCGGGGATGTCGTGGGACGCGCGCGCCCGAGGGTTTCCTCGAGATCGGTGCGCAGGGCCAGTAGTTGCTCAAAGGCGTGGCGGACCGAGTTTTCTGTGTAGTCCTTCTGAAATGGCTGCCGCCAGTTCTCGCAGAAATGACGGAGATGCACCGTCGTCTCCGCGGCGGAAAAACCGGCGCGGCGGCAATCGGCTGTTTTAATGCCCTTGGCTTCGAGGGCTTCGATGGCTTCCCGCGCGGCGTTCAAATCGGCGTGCAACAAGCGGATGAAGGCCCGGCGAAGCAGGAAATTGAAGCGGCAGAAGGCCACCAGCGCCGCCGGATCGTAGAACATGCAGCCGGCGGAATCCTTCAGGAGCCGGCCCTGCTCAAGGAGTCCCCGCTCCATGATGTCGCGCAAGCTCTGGCAGTGCCCCAGGTCCTCGAGAATCTTATCGAGAGGTTGGCACCATTCCAAGGGCGTTGCATCCGCCTCGGGAAGGACAGGCTGTAAGACGCGCGCTACGTCCGGGAGCGAGATCTCCCGGCGGCAGAGGTCTGCCGGAGCGCACAGCGCAAAATATTGCACCAACAACAGATCAATTTTATCGCGGTCCGCCGTCGTCTTGTTTTGCCTTCTCAATTGCCGCCGGACCACTGCACGGAGGGCTTCTTCGCTGGCGTTCAGCAGCTCCGGCGGGAGCTGGCGAATCTGAAAGGCGAGCGCCTTTTCATCAATCGCATCGAGCCAATGAAGATCGCGCTCGAAAGTTTTTTGCGATGGCTGAGCCGGCGGAAGCTCTCCCGGGGGATGCGGCAGCGGGGCCAAATGGAATTGAGTCGCGAGCGCGGCGTACAGCGGGTAGGTGACCCGCACTTCCGCCCATCGCGATGCGGCGCCGGCGGGTGCGCCACCGTGTGCAGCCAGCTTTTTGACCGGGGCCGGCGAATTCATTGGCGGACTCGATATTTTCGTAGTCAAGGTTTGATGATCCAGTTTCCGACTTCGCCCTCGAATCGCGCAGCAACGGCCTTGCGTCCGTCGTGATATCGCACGGCGACTACGATGGCGCGGGCATCGAGCGACCCATCGGAATTCGCGAGGCGCAAGTGGTCCTCGAATTCGAGTGGCAAAATCGACGCAAACAGAACTTCGTTGGCCGTGCCAAATTCGATCATGGTCTGTTCATGCAGCCGGCGCCGTCCGGTGCTCAGTGCCGTGATGCGCACGGGAATGCGGACGGGCGAAGCGGTGGGAAAAAGCTGCGCCAATTTCTCGACACACGTTTCTCCCACTGCGGCGGAGATGATTCCGGTTTCGCGCGCCACGGGTCTCTGCTCCTTCCGTCCACTCCGATCCGCTCCTTCCGCTTCCAATCTGCCCTTGCGAACAGGGGGCAAGCGGAGATAGAGGGACGCAGAGTTCCAACAGGAAAGAAGGATTGCACGAGTGCGGCCAAAATCTTTTTGGCCAGGGGATATTTAAGTCATTTGTATTCGGGAGGTTGCTTGGAGGTTTCCCGATGACGTGTCTTCGCGGCGTCTCAGGCTGATACAGATACGTCTCATACGTACAGCCGGGAATCACTCCGCGGGTGCCACGCGACAAACGCTCGGAGACATCTCGAAATAACTTACGGGGCGGTTTCGAGGGGCTGCTTTTGTGTCAAGTGCAGCGGGATGTTGTAGCGCTTCAGCTTTCGATAGATCGTGGCGCGGCTAATTCCGAGCATTTTCCCAGCCAGGGCTTTGTCACCGCCCGCTTGTTCGAAGACGCGCAGGATGGTCATGCGTTCGAGATCAGCCAACGCTGTGGTGGAGACCGCAGCCGCATCTGCCGTCGTCAGTCCGGGATCCTGCGCTCCGCACATCCCCGGCGGAAGGTCGGCGACATCAATGTTCCGATGGTCGCCCAACGCCACGGCGCGGGCGATGCAGTTCTCAAGTTCACGCACATTTCCCGGCCAATCATATTGCAGGAAGCTCTTCATCGCCGCCGGCGTCACCTGCGTGTTTTCCCCCGGAGCGTAACGGTCCAGAAAGCAATGAACGAGTTGCGGGATATCGGATCGGCGCTCGCGCAAGCTTGGGAGATAAACGGTGACGACATTGAGACGAAAGTAGAGGTCCTTTCGGAATGTTCCGTTGCGGTAGGCCGCTTCCAAATCTCGATTCGTCGCCGCAATCACGCGCACATCCACGGGAATCTTGGAGTTGCTCCCTACGGGGCGCACTTCCTTCTCCTGCAGCACACGCAGCAATTTCGCCTGCATTTCCAGGGGCAGCTCGCCGATCTCGTCGAGAAAAATGGAGCCGCCATTGGCCGCCTGGAAAAGCCCCGCCTTGGATTTCAGCGCGCCCGTAAAGGCGCCTTTCTCGTGGCCGAATAGTTCGCTTTCCATCAATGTGGGCACCAGCGCGCCGCAGTCCACGGCGATAAACGGCATCTGCGCCAGGGGACCGCGATAATGAATGGCGCGCGCGACCAGTTCCTTTCCCGTGCCGCTTTCTCCGGTAATGAGCACGGGCGTGCGCGTATCCTTCAGGCGCGAGACCATGCGCATCACATCCTGGATCTTGGCCGAAGTGCCGGTGATCCCGTCGAGCTGCGTTTCCGCGCTCACACGCTCGCGCAGGAACTGGTTCTCCGTCACCAGGTGAACTTTTTCCGCCATGCGCTGGAGGAGCTGGCGGAACCTCTCCACGCGGAAGGGCTTCTCAATATAGTCATAGGCGCCCCGCCGCATGGCGTCCACGGCCGTTTCAATGGACCCGTGTCCGGTCATGATGGCCGCTTCGGTGCGCGGCAAAAGCTCCTTGATTTTTCGCAGCAGCTCCGTGCCGGAAAGGCTCGGCAGCTTCAAGTCGGTGACGATAATATCGGGCGGCTCCGTCTCCAGCATCTCGAGCGCGGCCTCGGCCGTTTCCGCCTCGGCGCAAAGGAAACCGAGTCCCTGGCCCACGGTCATGCACAGCCGCCGGATGCTTTGCTCGTCGTCCACAATCAAAAAACGAAGTCGAAATTCGTCTCTCATGGTTTCCCGATCGTTTTCTCGACCGCGGCCATCAGCTGATGGATGCGGAAGGGCTTTTCGACGCACGGAGTTCCCGCCTGCGCAAGCAGTGCGGCCGTCTCGCCGCTGGCTGTGTCGCCAGTGATGAAGATGATTCTCGCCGCCAGCCCGGGCCGGTGGCGCCGAAGCCAGTCGTGCACGTCCGCGCCGTTGATGCCGCCCGGAGTGCGGAAATCAGAAATCACGCCGTGAAAATTCTGCGAACCGAGCAACTGCAATCCCTCGGACGCCGAGGGCGATGAAACCACTTCATATCCGCGCCGTTCCAGGGCCGTGCGCAAGAACGCGGCCACGGAGGGCTCATCCTCGATCAGCAGGATGCGCGGCCGCGCCGCCGTGGTTTGGGAAGCCTCCATCACCCGGCCTCCGCGGCCAGCAGGTTCGCCTGTTGCGCCGCGACGGGCAATCGCACGCGTATCACGCAGCCCACGCCATCGGGATTATTCCGCGCGGTAATTTCACCTCCATGCGCGCGAACGATCCCATAGCAAATGCTCAGCCCGAGGCCGGTGCCCTTGCCCACTTCCTTGGTCGTGAAGAATGGATCGAAAATGCGTTCCACATGCGTTACGCCCGGGCCGTTGTCCCGAAAGGAAATCTCGAGCTGGCCGTCGCGATGCGCTGTGGCAATTTCGATTTTTCCGCGCCGCCGGATTTCCTGCAGGGCGTCGTAGGCATTGTTCAGAATATTGAGAAACACCTGCAGTAATTGGTTCGGATCTCCGATCACGAGCGGCAATTCTTCGTCGTAGCGCTCGGCCAGGTCGACTCCATGATTCGCGAGATCGTACGCGCGAAGCTTCAGCGTCTGCCGCAACACGGTGTTCACTTGCACGGGCTCGCGCTGCGCCGGCATCTGCCGCGCGAAGCTGAGCAGGTTCTGAACGATCACGCGGGTTCGCTGCGCCTCCTCGAGAATCACGCTCAATTCCTGCTTGGCCTCTTCCGGAATCCCCGGATTTTCGAGCAGCAGATCCGTGAAGCCCACAATCGCCGCGAGCGGGTTATTGATTTCGTGCGCCACGCCGGAGACCAACTGGCCCAGCGCCGCCATTTTCTCCGTGTGCATCAGCTTGGTCTGGAGATCGGCGGCATCGGTGATATCGGTCACGACCGCGACCACACTATTGATGTCGCTTTGCTCGTCGCGCATGGGACTCAGGCTGATCGAAAACCGCCCGGCGGTTCCGTTTCCCCGCATGAGCGGAATTTCCAGGTTGCCTGGGGCCGCTCCTTCGAGTGTCCGCTTGAGCGTCTCGGTGAACAAAGCCCGCCGGGCTGGCGCAACCATTTCGGCAAGCGGACGCCCCAGTAAATCCTCTTCGCGATATCCCGCTTCGAAACACCGGCGATTTGCGAAGCTTACAAGCCCGGCCGTGTCGAGCACGAGAATCATGCTCTGCGTGTTGTTCAGGATATTCTTGTTGAAATCACGCTCACGGCGATAGCGGCGCTCCGCCTCGCGGCGGTCGGTGATGTCTTTGAGCACGTGGATGGTTCGAAGCTCATTCTCTTCGCCCGCGCGTATACGCGAAGTAGAGATTAAATAGGTGCGTTTGCCTCCCTGATGAATGAACTCTTCTCGCGCTGCCTCCGGATTGCGGCAAAACGGGCACCGCCCCGGTTGCAGAGGTGTTGAGAGAAGTTGCCACTTGCCGATATCATTGCCGACCGCTTCTACAGGGCGCAGGTGCAGAAGATCCGCTAGCGCCCGATTCAGCCTCAGGACCTGGCTAGCTGCGTCATGCACGACAATGAAATCGGAAATCGCGTCGAAATCCTCGACCCACTGCTTTCGCGACTGTTCGATTCCCGAGAAGAGGCGCGCATTCTCTAGCGCCACGGATGCATGGGCTGCCAAGGCTTCCAAGAGCTGGTGCTCTGTGGCGGAAAGCTCATGTCCCAGGTCCGCAAGGCACAAAACACCTAGCAGCGCGCCTTCGCTTCCTGCGAGTCGCGCGAGCACAACCTCACGCCAACCCAGGGCTTCTGACAGTTCGCGACCGAGCAACTTCACGCAGGGTGACGAGCACAATTCGACACCCGGCAGACTCCCTTGTTCGGCGAGCGCAGTCGCCAAGCGGAGCTGAATTGTCCGTTCCCAGTAACCAGCAGGACCGTTGAGCGCCGCAATTCTCCATTCCGTGTTGTGTCGCAGTGCCAGGACGGCGGCGCGGGCGCCGAGCATTTCCATGGCGCGGGCTGTCAGCCGCCGGGCAAATTCAGCGGCACCCAGTGATGGGCTGAGCTCGAGCGTTGTGGCGGAAAATTGCGCGAGCAGGCTCTCGAAAGAGCCGTCGCGGCCGGATGGGGCTTCTCGAATTCTCTTCAATGCACGCATGGAGGCTTAGGGAGCTTGCGCGCGCTTCAACTATCTTCCTTCTAATGACGTTACGGCACATTCTCAATTTGAGTCAAGGAATGCCCGCGCGTATGTTGCTGTAAGGGATAATCCGTATCTCGTCGCAACATGAGATGCAAAAGCACTGATGCCCAGGCATTTGAGACAACTAACGGGAGAGACGCCCGCCATCGGCTGCGTTTTCTAATCTTGTATCCCTTTTAGAATCAGGCAACTGAGAGATGCATTGGCGAATTATAGCCGCTCGTGCAGAAGCCCTCGCCCATGGCATCCCCATTGCAATTTCGATTGCAGGGATTTCCCCGGGAGGCAAGGTAGCCGTGAAACCTGGGCTTGCTGTTTTAGGACTGGTACTGGTCTTGGGTGGGGCCGTGGTCTTGCCGCCGAAGAATTTTGCGCAGGGTTCTTCCGCGGAGTCCACCAAACGAAAGGTCCGATCCGAGGTCCTACCCGATTACCCGGCGCTGGCAAAACAAATGCATATCTCAGGACACGTCAAGATCGAGGCGACCGTCGCCGCCGACGGACACGTAGTCAGCACAAAACTGGTTGGGGGCAGCCCCCTGCTGGTCGGAGCAGCGATGGACGCGGCCAAAAAATGGCGCTTCGAGCCGGGGCCAAAGGATACGACAGAAGTAATCGGGTTCGATTTCAACGGTCGAGATTAGCGCCCCTTCAGGCGCGGACATGTGGTTCCTGGTGGGCAGGGAGCGGAGGACTTTCAAATGACGATTGGCAAGAAACTCTATATGGGGTTCGGGGCCGTGCTCGCGATCATGTTGTTCCTGCTCCTGATCAATATCTTCACCGTGGTGCGCCAGTACAGCGCGCGCGACGCCGTGAAGGCGACGCTCTCCGATGTGCAGGCAATCGAAAAGGTCCGTTATGAGATGTTGGAAAATCGGCTTTCCCTCGGAAGTTATCTTCTAAGCGGTGACCCGCACGACGAAGACAAAACGGATCGCGGCATCAGCGACCTTCAAGAGATTTTGAGGGAAAGCGAGTCGAATGCGAATGACGCGAACCTGCGCTCCGCGCTCGTGCAGGTGGAAAGCAACGAACGCAATTGGGCCGAAAGCTTCGCCCGGGAGATGATTGCCAAGCGCCACCAGGTGGACGCGGGCAACACCACGGTTTCCGATTTGCAGGTCTATTACCTACAGCACGATCCAGCCTCCTGGACCGCCAATTCCGCGAGTGTACTGGATGATGCCGACCGCGCCGTGCGCGCGGCGCAGGAAGATTCCAATCAGTCCTCGGCCTCCGCAACCAGGTGGAACGCCATCATTACGACTCTGGGTACATTGCTTGCCGTCACCCTGGGAGGATTCATCGCCTTCTACACAGCAAAATCCATCAAAGAGCCGCTGTATCACCTCATTGACGTCGCCCACAGAATTAGCGAGAGCGGCGATCTGGAGCAATCGATTGATGTCCATCGCGGTGATGAAGTGGGCGTACTGGCCGAAAATTTCAACAAAATGATCCTTCATTTGAGAGAGATGGCCTCCCTGTCGGCGGCCATCGCCGAAGGCCAGTTGTCCGTCACCATCCAGCCGCGATCGCAGCAGGACACCATGGCGCAAGCATTCGCACGGATGACGCAAGGCCTGCGCGAGTTGGTCCGTCAGGTGCGCGACAGCGCTTCGCAAGTGGCCAGCGGCGCCGGAGAGATGGCGGGCGCGTCCGATGAATCCGCCAAGGTGAGCGTCCAAGCGGCCTCCGCCATCGATGAAGTCACCAGCACCATGCACGAGATGAGCATCAACGTGCAGAACGTCGTTAAAAACACGCAAGTGCAGGCGTCCAGCGTTTCGGAGACTTCCGCATCCATCGATCAGATGGTGACCTCCATTCAGCGCGTGGCCGACACAGCCAAGCTGCTTGTCGACATTTCGCACCGCTCCCGTGAGGAAGCTCAGACCGGCATGACGACCATGGACAAAGCCACCGAAGGCCTCAACCGGACCAGCAAGGCCATTCAGTCCTCGGCCGAAATCATCGACGTACTCGGCCGCCGCGCCGACGATATTGGCAAGATCATCGAAGTGATTGACGACCTCGCGGAACAAACCAACCTGCTGGCTCTCAACGCCGCCATCGAAGCAGCGCGCGCGGGCGAGCATGGCCTCGGATTCGCCGTGGTTGCCGAAGAGGTCCGCAAGCTCGCTGAAAAATCCACGCAATCCACCAAGGAAATTTCCGAACTCATCGAAGGGATTCAGAAGGAAGCGCGCGAGGCCGTCGAAAACATGGAAAAAAGCACCACCATGGTTCAGGAAGGCCTCTTGCTGAACAAGGACCTGAGCCAGGCCCTGGAAAAAATCTCCAACGTGGTTTCGGAGGTGTACAAATTCTCGCAGGAAATCGGCGCCGCCACCATGGAGCAATCGAGCGGCTCATCCCAGATCGCCCGGGCGACGAATCGCCTCACGGAAATCACTCAGGAAATCAATTCATCGGTGGAAGAACAAGCCTCCGGCGCGCAAGCCGTCGTGCGCGCGATGGAGAGGATGCGCGAGCTGGTGCAGCAGTCCACATCCAGTTCCACGGAGCTGGCCGCCGCCGCCGACCAGATGTCGAAGCTCTCTCGGGCGCTGCTCGAATCCATGGACCGCTTCGTGATTGAGGAAGTCCACGCGGAGGGCCGGCGCCTCGCGCCCCGGCCTCCGGCGCCGGCGCCGCAGCGCCATGCTCCTCCGGAATACGCCGAAATGGCGCGGTCCTAAGAGCACACACAACCATCATGGACAAAGAAATCCAGATCGTGGGTTTTCGGATCGGGCGCGAGACGTTCGGCGTGCCTATCTCGATGGTCCGCGAAATCGTCCGCGTGCCTGAAATCACATCCGTACCTAATGCGCCCGATTACATCGAAGGTGTCATCAACCTGCGGGGACGCATCATTCCGGTGCTGGATTTGAGGAAGCGATTCGGCGTGAAATCGGCGGAGCCGAACAAGAAAAACCGGATTGTCGTGGTCGAGCTGGGAGCGCGAGCCATCGGGCTGATTGTGAACTCCGCCTCGGAGGTGCTGCGGATCCCGCCTTCGGAAATTGAAGAGCCGCACAGCGTCTTTCAGGAGGGCGAGCTCGACTTTATCACGGGTGTGGGGAAGTTGAAGGGGCGGCTCGTGATCCTTCTCGATCTGAATCGTGTCCTGCAGCGTGGAGAACTGCACGGCCTTGCCGAAGCTGCCGAAGCCGCCGCGGGCGTTGCCACGGCGGCCATGGCGCGGGATTTCTAGCGCATCCCGAGATTTTTTAGAGCGGCATTCTCTCGGTTTGTAGAGGCTTTGCACGAGCCATCGAGTGCGTTAGTTGGCGCGCATGGGCCGGAGCAGTGGCAGGCGGATGGAGTTGTCCGAGGAGCGCATGTCTACAATCACGATGCAGGTCCCCCTCACTGATGCGGAACTCAAGCTCTTGCAAACCCTGGTCTACCAGGAATGCGGCATGTACTTCGACGAGCGTCGCACCCACTACCTGCGCGACCGCCTGCAACGCCGCCTCAAAGCGTGCCAGATGGACTCCTTCTACAGCTACTACCGGTTGCTCACCAGCCGGGAGGGCAAGCAGGAGCTTGTGGCGCTGCTCGAGAATTTAACGGTCAATGAGACGAGCTTCTTCCGCGTTCGCCCGCAACTCGAACTTTTTCAGAAGGTCGTGCTCGAAGAAATCTTGAGGCGCAAGCAGGAGCGTCGCGATTGGTCGCTGCGCATCTGGAGCGCGGGTTGTTCCACGGGACAGGAACCCTACACGCTGGCCATCCTCGTGTGCGACGCCCTCGCTTACTACTATCTGCGCAATCCGCTGCCCTTTGAAATGCCCACGCCGAAGCCGCTGATCCCACCGCCTTGGAAGGTGGAAATCATTGCGTCGGACATCAGTTACTCGGCGCTGCTCGCGGCACAGCAGGGGATATACAGCGAAGCGCAAATGGAAACAGTGGATTACACCTGCCGGCTCCGCTATTTCGATAGGCTCGCCGACAAGTATGCCGTGAAACCGGCGCTCAAGGAACTCGTCCAGTTCGATTTCCATAACCTGAAAACGGAGTATCTGCCGCAGCGCAACGACGCCATTTTCTGCCGCAATGTCATGATTTACTTCGATGAAGCCGAACAGAAGCGGCTGATTGAAAAGTTCCACTACTGCCTCAATTCGGAAGGCTATCTTTTCGTCGGCCACGCCGAAAGCCTGTTTGGTCTGACTTCCAAGTTCCGCATGATCCACGAGAACAACGCCACGGTGTACCAGCGGACCGGGGAGACCTCGCCGTGAAATTCCCCTCCGACGAAAATGCGTCCGAGCTCCGCGATCTCTTCTTCGAGAGCGCCGGGGAGATCCTCCAGGGCATGAACGAAGCCGGCTTGGCGCTTGAAGAGCGCCCTGGCGACCCGGAGCACCTCCGCCATGTGCGCCGGGCCGTGCACACGCTGAAAGGCGATTCGGCCGCTTGCGGCTTCCGCGCATTGAGCGAGTTGGCTCACGAATTGGAAGATGTTCTCACACCCGACCTGGCTCAGGAAAACGCCGACTTAATCGCGGAGGTGGTTCTCGCCGCCGCTGACACATTCCACGAAATGCTCGCGGCCTATCGGAACCGCCTGCAGCCGCCCGCCGGAGGCGCTTTGCGCGATCACATCCAGCGGCTTCTGCACCGGCCCGCGACGCGCCCGCAGCGCCCCATGGCCCTCGCGAAGTTCCAGTGGAACGAATACGAACGGCTTATGATCGCCGAAGCCTTTCGGCATGGCGAAACCGTTTATCACATCGCACTGCACCTCGATCCGGATACAACTCTTCCTGCGGCTGCTCTGGAACTCGCCCGAAAAGCACTCGGCGAAGCCGGACGAATCCTGGCCCTGCGCCCGGAAGGGGACTCTCCCGCGGAACAACTAGCTTTGATCGAAGCGGCGCTCGCGAGCGCGAAACCTGTGGATTGGATCCGCAGCCGCTGCCATATTCCGGCAGTGGTTGAAAGGATCGCTGTCGAAAAAGCTCCTGTCCCACAAGCAACCCCGCGCGATGTGCTGGAAGTTCTTCTCGAGTCTGAAGCCGCAGTTTCCGCCGGCATCAAGCAGGCCCAGCCGGATTTCGTCATGGGCCATGAGGAAGAGGCTCCCGAACCGGGCGCTGCTGCCGGACCGGCCCATCCGGCTGTGGAAAACACGCTTCGAGTAGACGCGGGCCGTATTGACACTGTGATGAACCTGGTTGGCGAACTGATCATTGGAAAATCGATGCTCCAGCGGGCGATCGGCGAATTCGAACGCGAGCACGCGAAGGATCCCCTGCGGGGAAAATTTTCCGACGTACTCGCATTCCAGTCCCGCATTCTCGGTGAACTGCAAAAATCGGTGATGAAAGTTCGCATGGTGCCCGTCGAGCAGCTTTTCCGCCGCTTTCCACGCATCGTGCGCGACGTCGCCAAGCAGCGACACAAGGATATCGGCCTCGAAATCAGCGGGCAGAACACCGATCTCGACAAGGGAATCCTCGATGCTCTCGCCGAGCCGCTCGCACATCTGATTCGCAATGCCGCCGACCACGGCATCGAGCCAGCCGCGGAGCGGAAATCCGCCGGCAAGCCCGCTCGCGGCACGATTCACTTGCATGCGCAACACGACGGGGATCAAGTGATAATCGAGGTTTCCGACGATGGCCGCGGTCTCGATCGCCAAAAGATCCTCCGCCGTGCCATCGAGCGCGGAATTCTCAGGGAAGAAGACACCCCACGACTGAGCGAATCCGACGCACTCCAATTAATCTTTGCACCCGGGCTCAGCACGGCGGACGAAGTGACCGAAATCTCCGGGCGGGGTGTAGGGCTCGACGTTGTACAGTCCGCCCTGGGAACTTTGAAGGGTTCCATCGAGCTCGAAAGCGAGCCCGGGAAGGGAACCACTTTTCGCATCCTCCTGCCGCTCACTCTGGCGAGCATCCAGGCGCTGCTTTTCCGCGTTCATGGACGTCTTTATGCCCTGCCACTCGCTTCCGTGGTTGAAATCGCACGCATCGGTGAGGAAGGAATTCACCGCGTGGATGGCCGCGAGGTATTTCAGTTGCGCCAGCAGGTGCTGTCGCTGGTCCGGCTGGACAGGCTCGGCCCCCAGGGGGCGCACGGACGAGCCAAGCGTATCTTTGTGATCGTCATTGGCGCGAACAGCCGCCGGATCGGGCTAGCCGTGGATAGTCTCATGGGGGAAGAGGAACTGGTCATCAAGGCGCTCGAAGACCAGCTTGTGACGTCCCCGCTCGTGAGCGGGGCATCCATCCTGGGCGACGGAACCGTCGTGCTGATCCTGAACGTCCCGGCCGTGATTGCGCACATTTCCAGGACGCCCCTCCTGGAGGCCATCGCATGAGCCAGAGAATTCGCGTTCTTGTGGTGGACGATTCGGCGCTGATGCGGAAGCTCATTCCCCAGGCGCTGCTCCACGATCCTTCCATCGAGGTCGTTGGGACTGCCATGGACGGATTGCTTGGGCTGAAGAAAATCGAGGAATTGCGGCCCAACGTGGTGACGCTCGACCTCGAGATGCCCCGTATGAATGGGATCGAAATGCTGCGCCAGATTACGCGCAAACATCGCGTTCCGGTGATCATCGTCAGCGCCCACACCGAGGAGGGCGCTTCTCTAACTCTGAAGGCACTGGCGCTGGGGGCGTTCGACTTCGTGACCAAACCGCAAGGGGCGGCTGCGGGCCATCTTGCCCAAATCTCCACCGAGCTGGCCCTCAAGGTCAAGGTTGCCGCTGCTTCCGGTGCGCCGAAAATGATCATCACGGCGCCGCCGACGAGGCGGAAAGAGCGTCGCGGTTCTTCGACACTCCCCATCCAGCCCTCGCGTATAGTGGCCATCGGCATTTCCACGGGGGGACCCAACGCGCTGCAATATCTGCTGTCGCAGCTTCCGGAGGATTTTCCCGGGTGCTTCCTGGTGGTGCAGCATATGCCGGAGGGATTTACGGAAATGTTCGCGCGGCGGCTGAACGAATCTTCGGCCATCGAGGTGAAAGAGGCTCAATCGGGTGACTTGCTGCTGGCGGGGCGCGCTCTGATATGCCCGGGGAACCGGCATTTGAAGATGCGGCGGCTGGACCATGGCGACATCGCGATCCTGGCGGACGAGGCGCGGGTGAATGGCCACCGGCCATCGGCGGACGTGCTATTCCATTCGGTGGCGCGGGAAGCCGGCAACAAAACGGTGGCTGTGTTGATGACGGGAATGGGGGACGATGGGGCTGCCGGTATGGGGGCCGTGCAGGCCGCCGGGGGTTTCACGATCGCGCAAAGTCCCGAGACGTGCGTCGTGGACAGCATGCCCCGGGCCGCCATCACGCGCGGCTTTGTTTCCCGTGTTGTTTCGCTTCCCGATCTCGCAGGTGTTTTGCAATCGAAGTGCATCCCGGAGAGGCCATCGGCAGAGCCGAACGGGGAAATGGATGCTGCAGACCGAACGGCTGAAGAAGGCGCTTCGTGGAGGAGGTAGTTATGAAACAGTTCGAAGCATTGACACGAAAGAAGGACCGGCAGCCGGTCCGCTACTTGATCGTGGACGATTCGATCTTCGCGCGGAAGAGTCTCGCGAAGATGGTGGAGTCGTTCGGCGGTGAAGTGGCGGGAGAAGCGGGGGACGGTTGCACGGCGATCACGGAGTACGCGCGGACGAAGGCCGATATCGTCCTGATGGACATCACCATGCCGCAGATGGAAGGGATCGAAGCGGTGGACCGCATCGTCCGCGAGCATCCCGACGCGCGGGTGGTGATGGTATCTTCGGTCGGCTATCAGGACAACATTCTGGCCGCGCTGCAAAAGGGCGCGCGCCATTTCGTGCAGAAACCGGTGAAGCCGGAGGCGCTCTACGAAATTATCCGCTACGTGCTCAGCGACGACGGCGTCACACTTCCCGTCGGCGCGGAGGAGGGGAAAGCGCGATGAGAATGGATCTGATTCAGCCATTCATCGGCTCGCTCGACACCGTTCTGGCGGAGGTGATGAAGACTCCGGCCAAGATTGTGGAGCTTTCGATGGAAAGAGAAGGGTACCGGCGCCGGGGCCTGGCGGCGGTGGTGATTTTTAACGGGCAGATCGAAGGGCGCGTCGTGCTGGACATGGAGCCGAAGGCCGCCGCACAGATCGCCAGCTATCTTACCGGCACGGCCGTGGATCCCCGGGAGCCGCTGGTTCCGGAAACGGTCTGCGAACTTGCGAACATGGTGATCGGCAATGCCGTGGTGCAGCTCAATGACCGAGGATTCCAATTCAAAGTTCAGCCGCCCCAGGTGCTGACGGAAGAGCAGTGCGCCGAGAGCGGGCAAGATTCGGAAGCCACGGTGCTTTGCTTTGAAACTCCGCATGGCAACGTGCATCTGAACATCGCCATGCACTACCACGTGCGCCGGGCGCACGAACGGGCGCCTGTCGCCGCGCTGTAAGAATTTCATCGCGGCCCGCCGCCCTCGCTCGAGGGCCGGCGCCCGCGGGAATGCACGCTGGCGTATTCCGTGCCGTGGCGGAACAATCCTGCCTTGGGAATCTCTTCCGAATAAATAATGCGCGCGGGAAGAAAGATATTCGCGGCATCCGGGGTATAGGGAACGGCCACCAGGATGGCGGCATTGACGTGGTACTGGCGCTTGCTGCGAAAGCAGAGCCCGACCGGAGAAATATCCTCGCACACGGCGAGTTCATCATCCGCCCCCTCCTGACGTATGCAGGCGGTGAGGCGCGTGTGTTGGCGGATCCTCTGCCGCTCGGGATGCGGTCCCTCGGGCATGGGCGGAGGCTGCACAGCACCTTCCCGGGCTTGGCGGGCCGCGCGCGCGGCGATCGCTTTCTCGTCTTCGTGTGGCGCTTGCGTCCAGATGCTAGGAACGCCGCAGGCCTTGCAATGGCGGGCGATTCCGCGGTTGGTTTCAAAGCCGTGGAGTTCCATTTCATTGAGGTAGACGACTTCGCGCCGGCGGCAGTAGGTGCAAACGAGGAGCATGCGGGCGGCGGCCTCCGCCGATTCCGCAATGGGAGGGAACTCGACCCCCCAGAGGTCCACGGCGGCATCGAGTATCTCGATGCTGTAAACGTAATCGTCCTTTTGCTTGCCGAACTTGCCGACGACGCGCACAAGACTCTGGCGATGCGCCTCGCCGGGGGCTTTGCGCTTGACGTGAATTTGCTGCTCGGGCGCGAGCTCCCGGTCGAGGAGAATAATGGCGCCATGGCGATTGATGAGCAGCGTCCGGATGAGCTGATTGAATTCCTGGCCTTGAGCGTCCGTGCCGGAAGCTTCGAGCCATAAAGTCAGCGAGACGCGATCGCTGCGGCGCACCGGGGCCGGTTCCATGGGTCCTCCTCGAAGGGATGGTTTCTCTTGGGCCAAGATAGCACATTGAGGCCCTTGGCAGGCGGGAACATGCTCTGGCGACCCCCCCTGTTTTGTTTCGATTAGAACAGGGGCCGATCCTTTGTTTTCATTCAGTTGCGGCGATTTCTATTTCCCGTTGTGTTTCGATTAGAAGTGGACGAACGGGGAAGGATTGGCCGGCTTCGAGGATGCGCGCAGAAGGAAGAGGGGAAGCCTCGACCGGGATAGCTTCTGCTCGAGGGAGGGCCGAACCCGAGGAGACGATGACCTGGGAGGGCGGGGAGGGTAGCTCGTGCCATTTGCCTTCGTCGTCGAGGCAACTGAGGGCGCGGACGGCGCGGATAATGTTATCGCCGGTGGGGGTGATCCGATCGGCACTTTCGACGATGTGCTCAAGGGAGAAACGAAGCCGACGGGCACGGCGTGCGAACAAGCCGGTGGCGTGGGCGTGGCGATAAATGGCGCTGGGGCTGTGGATATGGAACTCGCAGCGGATGGAATAACCGGAGTGCCACAGGAGGAAGGCCTCCTCGATGGCTTCGCGCTCCGGGTGCTGGCAGATGGTGCAGAGGCGCTGGTGGCGGTCGAGTTCCGGGGCGGAATCGTCTTCGAGGAGGGCCTGTGTTTTGCTATCTACCTTATTATTCATTGTAATTATCCTTTAGGTACACATTATAGCACGAGTCGGAGGGGAATGCAAGAACCAGTACCATCAAAAGGGGGCGTTGATTGATGGAAAAGGAGATAGGGGAAAGTGGCTAGTGGCGAGTGACTAGTGGCTAGAGGAAGAGGGTGCGCGGCTTTTGCTGTGAATCGGAAGGGATGGGGGCGGGGGGCGGGGGGCGGGGGGTAAAAGCAGATTCCTTCCCGCAGAAGCGTCCGGGACGCAAACACCGCGCGCTGCGTCCCCCTACAAGGAAAAAGCGGCCGACGGGTCATAAAGGACATGGCTTCAGGGGCTGAAGCCCTTCTCTTTTTGGGTGGCTTACGGCGGGGTTCCCCGACATACGGCGTCGGGATGCAAAAGGCGCAGAAACTCCGCGCTTCCACCGGCAAACTGGGCCACTAGCATTCTTCAGGGTGAACCCTTCGTTCCTCAGGGCAAGCCAGAGTTCCGAATCGGGAAATCAGGTAACTCTTTAGCATAGAACCGTTTGGACAAGGATTACTGAGGTTCTATTGCGTGCGGTCTGGTGGTTCTTCATGCTGGATAGAGCTTGGGCAGTCTCTCCGCAAATTTATTTTGGCGGTAAAAATGAAGCTTAAAAGAGCATGGTTTTCGAGGCCATCCGTCGCCGTGGGGGTGTTCGGGGTGTGTATTAGCCTGCTCGGCGGCGCGGCGATTGTGAGTTCCGGTAGCCCGGACGGCGGGTCGAGGATGGGGCTGGTGGACGACTGGACGCATCACCATGTGTTCTTTTCGAATCTGGGAACAATCACGGAAGCGATGGCGCAGGGCCGGTACCAGGGGTGGTATCGGATAGCGAGCGATCCGCGGTACGTGATGCAGCAGATGAAGCGGAATCGCCCCTGGTCCGGACGCGGCCGAATGTTAGGCGGAGATGAAGCTGTTCCGCGGCGCGATTGGGCCTTCTCGCTGGGAAACGGCACGGTGGCAGAGAACATGTTTCCGGCTAAGTTCGGCTTCAACCTCAATGCCACGCCGAGTTGCGCGCTGGACTATGTGGTGTACGGATTGAACGTGGCAGGCACGACAGCGGGCCAGGCGAACCTAGTGGGGCTGAATAATCTTTATTCGGGGAGCGGAACGCCGTTTTGCACGGGACACGCGGCGCCGACTGTCTATTGGGCCTACAATACGTCGTTTGCTTCTCCCACCAAGGGCGTGATTACGACGTCGCCCGTGCTTTCACTGGACGGGTCCAAAGTGATATTCGTCGAGAGTGGCGGATCTACGGGTCCTTACCTTCACGTGCTGGTATGGAAATCCGGCGAGGGGACCGTGGCCGCGAGCGTGGCGCCTACGCATGTGTTGGCCGCTGGTCAAGGTGTGAGCAACTGCACGAGCGGCGCGTCGTGCCTGGTGAGCATCCTATTGAACGCGACCACGGAGACGATTACGAATTCTTCGCCGTATTACGACTACGGTAGCGATACGGTATACGTCGGGGACGACAACGGTACCCTATACAAAGTGACGCCGGTACTTGGCGCCGGGACTCCGGTGGTGAAAACAGTCAGTGTGGCAGCAGGGACAAAACTGACCGGGGCGACGTACGACAGTGGGAGTGGCAACGTCTTTGTTGGGTCCACGAACGGGGTTCTCTCCGCCGTAAACGCCAGCACGTTTTCGAGCGTGGCGGCGACGAACCAGATCGGCGACCTTCCCGCCAACTGTACGGGGGGCTCAACAACAAACTCGTGGACGCGCCCATGGTGGATGTGGCAAACGGCTGGGTGTACGAGTACGTTACGGCTGATCCTACGCCGAATACCGTGGTGGTGCAGCTGAGCACGGCGGGCCCTTTTACAACGAAAAACACGGTGACACTTGGAAACGGCGATGCAACCTGCGGCAGCGCGGGGTCGTTTCCCACGCACACGCCGGCTTTTGACACTAACTATATATCCGGCACGATCACGAACGGCCATATTTGGGTGTGCGGCCGGCAGACCGGGACGCTTTCGGAGCCCGTGCTTTGGGAGATCCCCACGAGCGGCGCAAAGGGATCCATTGCGGGAGTAACCGCGGTGCAAAACGGCGCCGCCAACCAGATCAACGAAATCAAACACGCGCAATGCTCTCCCTTCACGGCGATTACCAACGGCGCGACCGATTATCTTTTCTTTGGCGAGGGGTTGAACGGCGACCCCACCTATGGCCCTTTTGGCAGTTTGTATGGCTTTACGATTAGCGGGGCAGCGGCTACGGCCATTACCGGTTCTCCCATCACGTATCCAAGCGCGACGGGTGGCACGAGCGCGATCGTGATTGACAACGTGAGCGCGGATGCGCAGGCGTCGAGCCTTTATTTCACGACACTGGCCACGTCCACCACGACGTGCGGGGCGACGGCGGCTTACTGTGCGATTAAATTGACGCAGTCGGCGTTGCAATGAGGGTGAGGGGTGAGGGATGAGGGACGAGGGATGAGGACAGAAGCAAAGGCGAAGGCAAATGCACAGGCAAAGGCATAGGCGAAAGCGGATCCAAATAAGAATGGCGTAGATTGCGGGGTGTTGATGGAGCTCGGGGTTGACGGGTTTTCGGGAATTTCCACATTTCCACACATTGCAAAAGCAGCGGCCGATCTGCAGAAACCGTGGCTGAGACGGTGTAGGGGGCCATGGGAACAATGTAAACTGCTTACAATCAGGCAATTACAGATGTTCTTATCGAAACCAGGGCGGAAACTGAAATTACGGGCTTCGCCAAAATTTTGCTATTGATTTTTTGTTTTCGAGTCTATAACCTGTGCCGAGCTTGTGGTTGTTAATAGCTTCCCGAAGGAGACCGACCATGGAATGGACCACCCCGCAACACGAAGAGATTTGCCTGAGCTGCGAAATCAGCTCTTACGCAAACGCAGAGCTTTAGTCCTGAGTTCGAATGCGTGTTAAGGTCCTCGGCTCTGCTGCCGGGGGCGGCTTTCCGCAGTGGAATTGCGCCTGCCATAACTGCTGTCACCTGAGGGGTGGCAGTGTGTCTATGCATCCGCGGACACAAACGCAGGTGGCGGTGTGTGTATCCGCGAACAAGTGGTTTCTCCTGAACGCTTCTCCGGACCTGCGCTCCCAAATTCTCTCGACACCGATACTGGCTCCCGCGAAGGCGCCACGGCATACTCCGATTGCGGGCATATGGCTCACGAGCGCCGACGTGGATTCCGTGGCCGGATTGCTTCATTTGCGCGAGTTTCAGCCTTTGCGCGTCCATGCGACGGCATCCGTGCGGCGAATTTTACTTGAGGACAATCGGATTTTTCGTGTCCTGGAGCGTTCGCATCCCCCTGTTAGCTGGGAAGAGGTGCCGGTCAACTCCTGGTTGCCATTTGCGGGCGACGGCGCCGGCGGGGAGAATTCGATTCGATGCCGCGCGGTGCCTCTGGGCGGCTCCTATCCCGACTATGTGAGCGAAGGGCTGGGGCGCTCGCTCGACGCCGAGGAAGCCGTGATTGGATTGGTGCTGGAGTCGGGCAAGAAACAGTTTTTTTACGCGCCTTCGCTTGCGGGAGCTTCCGGCGAGTGGAAAGAATGGGCGCGTGCGAGCGACCTTTGCATGATTGACGGAACGTTCTGGGACGACGAGGAATTGATTTCCGCGGGCGCGAGCTCGAAAACGGCGCGCGAGATCGGACACATTCCGCTTTCCGGAAAGGGCGGCTTGCTCGAGGAGCTCGGCGCGGGCGGGCGCGGCCGGCGCGTCTTAATTCACATCAACAACACAAATCCCATCCTCGATGAAGAGAGCGCCGAAAATCGCGAGGTGCGGCGCGCGGGGTGGGAAATTGCATATGATGGAATGGAGATTGAACTATGAGCAGTGCCATGCAGAGCGCGCCCATTCCGGAAGCGGAGTTCATCGCCGGCTTTCATGCCATTGGCGAGGAGCGGTATCACCACAAGCACCCGTTTCATCTGCGGATGCACGAAGGCAAGCTCACGCGCGGGCAGCTGCAGGCCTGGGCGCTCAATCGCTACTACTACCAGAGCCGGATTCCCATCAAGGACGCGGCGATTCTATCGCGGGCCGAGGACCCGGACTTCCGCCGCGCGTGGCGCAAACGGATTCTCGATCACGATGGCGACGGCACGGGGCCCGGCGGGATCGAGAAGTGGCTGCGGCTGGTGGAAGCGACGGGGCTCGCGCGCGAGCAGGCCATACGCGGCGAAGGCATTCTGCCCGCGACGCGGTATGCCGTGCAGGCGTATGTGGATTTTGTGTCCACGCGGCCGCTGTGCGAAGCCGTGGCGTCGTCTCTCACGGAGCTTTTCTCGCGCAAGCTCATCACGCTACGGATGGATGCTCTTCGCAAGCACTATCCCTGGCTTTCGAGCGGGCTCGATTATTTTACCGGGCGGCTCACGCAGGCGCCCGAGGATGCCGCCTTCGCTTTGGGCTGGGTGGTGAAGCACGCTCGCGCGCGCGAGGAACAGGAGAAGGCTTACGCCGCGCTTCGCGCGAAGTGCGACATTTTGTGGGCACAGCTGGATGCGCTCTTCTTTGCGTACGTGGAACCGGGCTGGCCGCCGCCGGGGGCCTTTCGGCCAGCGCTTTCCGGGGAGAAAGAGGCGACGTGACGGTGGAACTCGATAGCTGTCCATGCCTCGCACTGGGCTGCCGCCTGGGCGAAAAGGACGGGAAGGGGCGGATGCTGCTGATGCCGGAGCGCGCGCTGCGGCTGAATGGGCCGAGCCTTGAGATTGTCGAGCGGTGCGACGGGCGGCGCACGGTGCGGCAAATTGTGACGGAGTTGCAGGCGATTTATTCGAAGGCCGAGGCGCAAAAAGTGGAGCAGGATATTTTGGGTTATCTGGCCGTGCTGCGCGACAAGCGCGCGCTCGATTTCACTCCCCCGGTGGAAGGCGCCCAGTGAATTCAAACGGTCCGCCGCTGGCGCTGATCGCCGAGCTGACGCATCGGTGCCCGCTGCACTGCGTCTACTGCTCGAATCCGCGCGAGCTGAAGGAGCGCGCGGATGAACTTTCCGGAGAAATGTGGGCGCGCGTGTTCCGCGAAGCGGCCGAGGCCGGCGTGCTGCAAGCTGATTTCACGGGAGGCGAGCCGCTGGCACGTCCCGACCTGGTGGAGCTGGTCCGCGCCGCGCGGGGCGCCGGGCTCTACGTGAGCCTGATCACTTCGGGACTGCCTCTCGATGAGGCGCGGCTCGATGCGATTGTGGGAGCGGGCCTCGACCACATGCAACTGAGTTTTCAAGGCGCGCACGAGGAGATCGCGAGCGAAATATCGGGCACGAAAACGCACGCGCAAAAACTGCGCGTGCTCGGGTGGCTTGCGCGGCGGCGCGTGGCGGTGACGCTGAACTTCGTGATTCACCGGGGCAATATCGGGCAGCTCGAGGAGATGCTGGCGATCGGGGAAGCTTCGGGCGTAGGCCGGATCGAGTTCGCGAACGTGCAGTATTACGGCTGGGCCTTCGCCAATCGCGAGCGTCTACTGCCCACGCGGGAGCAGCTTGAGCGGTCGGTGGAATTTCTCGAGGGCGCGCGGGAGAGGCTGCGGGGGAAAATCCAAGTGGAATTCGTGGTTCCCGACTACTACGCGAAGTATCCCAAGGCGTGCATGGGAGGGTGGGGGCGCAAGCTGATCCTGATTTCGCCGGATGGCGAGGCGCTTCCGTGCCACGCGGCGCGGATGATTCCCGGCTTGCGTTTCGACAATGTGAAGGAGCGCGGCCTGCTCGACATCTGGGAGAACTCGGAAGCGTTCCGCAAATTCCGCGGCGAGGGATGGATGCCCGAGCCGTGCAAAAGCTGCGAGCGCCGCGAACAGGATTTCGGCGGCTGCCGGTGCCAGGCGTTCCTGATCACGGGGGACGCGTCGGCCACGGACCCGGTGTGCTCGCTTGCGCCAGAGAGAGCGAAGGTGGACGCGGTCCTCGCCGGGGTGAACGGGCGAGGGGCAGGATCCGCCGCGGACGCGGAGTGGCTCTATCGTCCTAACCCTGCCTGAGGGTCGGCGGAAAGATAGTGGGTCAGTTTGAATTTTGGCTCCTTGTGTCACGATCAAGAAAATTCAAACTGACCCACCACCGGCGGAAGTTTGCGGCTGCGGCGGCCGCGCGACCTCACGGAAAAAATAGAACAGGCTCCCGAGCAGGCACACCGAACCGAATATCGCCAGGGCGTGCGGCGCGCCTATGCGCTTCGCGACTCCCCCGACGAGCAGCGCGCCGAGCGGCTGGACGCCCATGAACATGGTGGCGTAGACGGCCATTACGCGGCCGCGCAGATTATCGGGCACGCGAAGCTGCACGATGGTGTTGGTGGCCGCCATTTGGGACGTGACCGCAAAACCGACGATCAAGAGCGTGGCTGCCGAGAGGGGGAACAGGCGCGACTGCGAAAATAGAATGAGTCCCAGGGAGCAGGTGACGGAGGCCGCGCCGATCCATTGGACGATATTTTTGTAGTTCGTGCGCGCGGCGAAATGGAGCGCGCCCAGGACGGCACCCACTCCCGCGAAGCTCATCAGCAGCCCCAGGCCACGCGCGCCGCGGCGCAGAACGTCATTGGCGAATATGGGCATGAGAACCGAATATTGCAGGCCGGCCATGCTGATGAGGCTCAGAAGCAACAGGGCCGAGCGCATCCGCTGGTCCCTCATCGCGTAGCGGAAGCCCTGGAGGAGGTTTTGGAGCGGCGAACCTTCGGCGGGGCGGGGCGCGGTTTTCTCGATGCGCATCATGAGCAGCGCGACGATCACGGCCAGAAAGCTCGCGCCGTTCAAGAAAAAGCACCAGCCTTCCCCGATCCAGGCAATCGCGAAGCCGGCGATGGCCGGACCCACGACGCGCGCGCCATTGAAGATGGAGGAATTGAGCGCGATGGCGTTCGGCAAGTCGTCCTTCCCCGTCATCTGGACGAGGAATGCCTGGCGGATGGGCACGTCGAAGGCATTGACGGTGCCGGCAAGAAAGGCGATGAGAATAATTTCCCAAACGCGCTCGATCCCGGGGAGCGTCAGCGCCGCGAGCGCGAAGGCCAGGATGGCGGATATGGTCTGCGTCCAGATGATGCCCTTACGGCGGTCGTAGCGGTCGGCGATATAGCCGCCGAAGGAGGAAAGGAGCAGGATGGGGATTTGGTTGGCGAAGGCGAAAACGCCCAGCAGGGCCGCCGATCTCGTGAGGCGGTAGACCAGCCAGAGCTGCGCGGTGGATTGCATCCATGTGCCGATGAGCGAGATAAGCTGGCCCGCGAAGAAAAGCCGGAAGTTGCGATGTTGGAGGGCGCGAAAGCGCGTGGACACGTGCGGGATATTCCTCTGATTGCCGGTGCGGAAAACCGGGAGCAATCACCATGCCGCGAAAGGAGTGGTTTTGTCAACGGCGCGTGAAGGATGCTAGTGTCCTAATTTGAGAGATTTCCCGGTCTTGAGGGCTGGAAGAGGGATTCATCGCTCAAACACCGAGCGATGGAAAACCGTACTTCGACTGCGTCCCGCGCCCGCCAAAAGGCGGCGGGAAAACCAAGAACGCGGGACTCCGCTCAGAATGACCGCACAAAACGTTCCGCTCGAATTTAGGACACTACCTGAAAGGTTGAACGCGCGAACTTCTCACACTATACTCGCGCGAGCGGCGTTACGCTGGGTGGGATAGAACCCTCAGGCAAGGTTTGGGAGCCGACAAAAAAATGAGGCAGCTTGGCCATGAGCTGCAGACCTGGCGGTTGCGGACTTCGCAGCTGCGGCGGGGATACATTGCCATTTGGATCTTGCTGATGGTTGGCGCGGTACCGATTACGCGGGCGGCGCAGGCCCCGCAGAAACAGGGGGAAACGGGCGTGCGCGTGGAAGGGGTGGTGCGCGACGCGAGCGGCGGAGTGGTGCCCGGGGCGCAGGTGGAGTTGCGCGCGAAATCGTACTCCGCTGGGGCATCCACGGACGCATCGGGAACATTTGGGTTCGACCACGTTCCAGCAACATCCGGAACGGTTCAGGTGACCGCGAAGGGTCTAAAGGAAGTGGAGCAGACGTGGAGCGGCTCCTCGAACGCACCCGTGCATGTGGAGATCGTGCTTGCGCCCGCGCCGGCCAGCCAGCAGATCGTGGTTACGGCGGCGCGCACGCCAACGCCCGTGGGAGAATCGCCGCTCAGCGACATCCAGCTTACGCGCGACGATCTGCAAACGGCGCCTCCGCTGACGCTGGACGATGTCTTGCGCGAGGTCCCGGGCTTCAGCCTCTTTCGGCGGACGAGCAGCCTCACCGCGAATCCGTCGACGATGGGGGTCTCGCTGCGCGGACTTGGCGCGAGCGGCGCAAGCCGCACGCTGGTGCTCGAAGACGGCTTTCCTCTCAATGATCCCTTTGGCTCGTGGGTTTATTGGGATCGCGTTCCGGCCGAATCGGTGGAAAGCGTGGAAGTGGCACAGGAGGGCGCGTCGAGCCTATATGGGAGCGAAGCCCTCGGCGGGGTGGTGCAATTTCTGACGCGCCCGGCCGAACCCGGCGGTGTGACGCTGGAAACATCGTATGGGAACCAAAATACACAGGACATGTCGCTTTCGGCCGGGGGTGGGCTGGGACGATGGGAGTCCACGTTTGGCGGCGAGGCATTTCACTCGGATGGCTACTTCCTGGTTCCGGCGGCCTATCGCGGAAGCGTGAATACGAAGGCCGCGACGCAACATGGCACCGCCGATCTGATGATCGGGCGGAAGATCGGGGCGCAGGACCTGGTCTTCGCGCGGGGATGGTATCTGGACGACTCACGGAACAATGGCACGGCGGGCCAGATCAATAATATCCGGCTGGGCGAGGGAGCTCTGGGCGCGAACGTGCAATCGGAGACCGTGGGCTCGCTCACACTGCGGTTTTACGGCGACTTCCAAACGTACCACCAGAGTTATTTCTCCGTCCAGCCGAACCAAAACAGCCAGTCGCTGACGGATTACCAGACCGTGCCGGCGCAAGGAATCGGCGGATCGGCGGTGTGGTCGCGCGGCCTGGGGAGGCGCCAAACGATTGTGGCGGGATTGGATGCCCACCAAGAAATCGGCCGGAGCAATGAGCAGAAATTCTCGTCGGGAACGGCCACGACGGATGCATCGGCGGGAGGCTACCAGCGGACCATCGGGGTGTTCGGAGAAGACCTGGTGCAGATCGCGCCACGATGGACGCTCGCAGTGAGCGGGCGGTTCGACGACTGGAGCAACTACGACGCCTCTTCGCTGTGCAGCATCGTCGGCGCCGGTTCCAAGTGCCCAGATGCGAATGGTAATCTGGTGCCTCACGCAACAAATGTGTTCTTCCCCAACCGTTCTTACAATGTATTCAATCCCAGAGCGAGCCTGATCCATGAAGTGAATGCGCACGTTTCGTGGTCCGCTTCCATCTATCGCGCGTTTCGAGCGCCGACGCTCAACGAACTCTACCGGCCGTTCCGCCAGGCGAGCAACCAAACAAATGCCAACCCCAATCTTGTCGCCGAGCGATTGACCGGCGGCGAAGCGGGGATTGCCGTGAATGGACTCAACCAGCGGCTGGAGGTGCGGGGAACCTTCTTCTACAATCAAATCGTCAATCCGGTTTCCACGGTCCCTTGCCCGGTTCCGAACCTCTCCCCCTCATCCCTTTGTCCCACGCCTCCACCCAACACAATCGAATTCGCGCACGAAAACCTGGGACGAACGAGCGCGCCGGGATACGAAATCAACGCCACGGCGCGGATCACCAGCCGATTTCAGTTGTCGGGAGGATACGAGTACGTGGACGCGAAGGTGATCAGCGCTCCCGGGCAGCCGAAACTGCTGGGCACGTGGGTGCTGCAGGTGCCGCACAACGTGCTGACATTTCAGGCGCGCTACGACAACCCCTCGATTATCACGGTGTCGGTGGACGGGCGCTTGGTGGGGAAGCAGTACGACACGGGCTATCTACCCATGGGGGACTTCTTCGTGCTCGATGCCATGGCATCCCGCAATATAGGGCTGGGCACCCAGGTGTTCGTCGCGGTGCAGAATCTTCTGAACGAGCAATACGTCACCACGGCCGCTACATCCAACGGTACTACACTCATCTCCCCCGCGCAGATAGGTTTACCGATCGCGGCGCGGATCGGGATTCGGTTTCAATTTGGGAGGGGTTAGCCGCCACTGCCATAGGAACCGCTATTTCATAGAAGGACACGCCGATTGCTTTCCATGCGTACGTCCCTCCGCCGTGCGTGTATCGTAGAGTGACAGGATGCCGGGAGACGGGAAAAGCATGAAAAAGCTCAAGTTCCTCGTGTCACTTACCACCGAGGACAACGACTATCAGGTGGAACAGGCCCTTGCCGCGGAGGAAGCCGCGCGGCGGCTGCGTGTGGACGCAGAGGTGATTTTTGCGGGCAATGATGCCATCAATCAAAGCCAACAATTGCTGAAGGTGATTCAAGGGGACAAGAGCGCTTATCCGGACGCCATCATATTCGAGCCTGTGGGTGGAACGGCGCTGCCGCATGTGGCGACGGCCGCAGTCGCGGCCGGGATCGGATGGGTGGTCCTCAACCGGCAAGCGGAATATATTCAGGAACTTCGGCAGAAGGCCCACATACCGGTTTTTTGCATCAGCTCCGACCACCAGGAAATCGGGCGCATTCAGGCACAGCAGGTGGCCACGCTGCTGCCGAAGGGCGGCACGGTGGTTTACATCGAGGGGCCATCCGATACATCAGCGGCCAAACAGCGGACCGCCGGGATGCAGGAGCGCGTGCCTCCCAACGTCAATTTCATCACGATGAAGGGGAAGTGGACGGCGGAAAGCGCGCACCGCGCCGCTTCGTCGTGGCTGCGGCTATCCACGTCTCAAAAATTGCCTGTGCACCTGCTCTGCGCGCAGAACGACGCCATGGCCATGGGTGCTCGAAGGGCTTTTCAGGAGCAAGTTGATGAGAGCGCGCGGACAAGATGGCTGAGCGTGCCGTATATCGGGGTGGACGGTCTTCCGAAGACCGGACAGGCATTCGTCCGCAGCGGCTTGCTTACGGCCACGGTGGTTGTTCCGCCCAACACGACGCTGGCAATGGAGATGCTGGTGGACACGATTACGAAAGGCTCGCAACCGGCGCCACTGGCGTACACGGTTCCCGTATCGCTTCCGTCGATCGCAGAGCTGACCGCAAGGCGCACGGAAAGAAGCCGAGTGCTGGCGTCGGATTAGTGGGCGATATGGGTTGGAGTTTTGGTTTTGCAGCACTACGCTTCTGGCTGTGCATCTTCGGGCTCGACAGGCATGGTTACGATTGCGCCGCTCACCATTGAATCCTCGAATTTAGGACACTGCGCGCGTGGGATAGGAATAGATCAGGATCGCGCCTAGCAGCGTAAAAATCCCTCCGTACAAGAAACCGGCCGCCGGGCTTACGCTCGACCACAACGCGCCCACCGCGACGCTGGAGACAAGATCGCCGATGCCATTGGCGGTGGCCAGCACGCCAAAACCGGAACCGCGGACCGCGGCGGGCAGGATTTCCGCGGCCAGCGATTTTTCAAGCGACGCCTGGAGGCCGGCGTGAATTCCGGCGAGGCCGAAGAGAACGACGAGAACGGGCATCGTGGGAGTGGCGAGGATGAAGCCCGCGCAGGCGATGGCCCCGGTGAGGTAGCCCGCGGCCAGGAGGCCTCGTTTGCCGATGCGGTCGCCGAGCGCTCCGGCGGGGTAGGAAGCGGCGGCGCTCGTGAAATTGAGGAAAGTGTAGAGAGCGACCGAGATGGCCGCGGCGCGCGCGATGCCGACGCGGGGCGCAAGGATTTGGCTGGCGCGAAGGATCAAAAGCGTGGGTGCGAAGTCGCCGATGCCGTGAGCAAAAACGGCGGCGAGAAAGCGCCAGTAGATTTTGGGGAGCTGCGCGAAACTCGAGACGAAGCTCGGCGCGCGATGGCCCTCCGCCGATTTTCCCGCTGGCGCGAGGAGCGTGAAGACGAGCGCGGCCATCAATCCGGGCACGATCGTCCAGCGCAAGACGCCGCGCGCGCCGAGGGCGCCGACGAGCGCCGCGGCCGAGAGCGGGCCAAGAACCGCGCCGAGCGTGTCCATGGCGCGCTCGAAGCCGAAGGCGCGGCCCGCCTGCGACGGCGCCACGGAGTCCGCGAGGAGCGCATCGCGCGAGGGACCGCGGCTGCCGCGTCCGATCCATCCGAGGGCGCGCACGACGAGCACGGCCGGCCAGGTTGCGACGAAGGCATACGCGAAGGTGGAAAGAGCGGTCGCGCAGTAGCCGATGATGCCGGTGGGTTTTCTCCAGCGCGGGCGATCGGCAATCCAGCCGCCGGCGAGTTTGGCGAAGCTCGATAAGCCATCGGAAACGCCTTCAATTATGCCGAGGGCCACGGCGGGCGCGCCCATGCCGGCAAGGAATGCGGGAAGAATCGCTGTGCCCGCTTCGTGACCCCAATCGGAAAAGAGGCTGGCGAGGCCGATGCCCAGAACGCCGCGGGTGAGCCAGGGCTTTGGCGGCGGGGATGGGATGGCGGGTTCGGTCATGGGTTGAGGGCGATCTCGTCGAGGCTACGCATGGCGGGGGATTTTTGCAACTGCGAGGCGGGCGCGGGGCGGCGCAGCAAAAGCAAGATGCCGCGCTATAAGGCCGCGGCGCTACATTTAGACCTTAACGGCAAGAACAAAGAGCCGGCGAGACGCCGGCGCTACAAAAGCAACGGCAAATTCAAGAGCAAGATGCCGGCCTACGCAATGAGTCCGCTCCGGGCAGCCCTACGACGGAGCCCGCGTCTATCGTTCAGAAGATCGCTTGAATTCGAAGAGAGAATCTACAAAGGCAAAATCTTAAGCCGGCGAGAGCTACGCGTCACCAGATGCGGCAGCGGAGGTCTTCGGGGCGGACCATGGGGGAATCGGGCTTGCAGGCGAAGGCCGTGGCGAAGGCGGGTGTGTTCGAGAGGGGGCCATTCACGCGGAACTGCGGCAGGGGGTGGGGGTTGGTCTTGATCAGGAGGCGCGCGGCTTCCTGACGATAGCTGCCCGCCCAGATTTGCGCGAAGCCAAGGAAGAAGCGCTGCTCCGTGGTGAAGCCGTCAATCGGGGCTGGGGCGGGCTGGCCCTCCAGAGTTTTCTCGAACGCGCGGTGGGAGAGTGTGACGCCGCCGAGGTCGGCGATGCTTTCGCCTTCGACGAGTTCGCCATTCTCGTGCAAGCCTTCGGCCTCATAGGCGGCAAACTGCTTGACGATGCACGCGCCGCGGGCTTGAAAGTTTTTCAGGTCGTCGGGAGTCCACCAATTCTTCAGGTTGCCATGGGCGTCGAATTTGGCCCCTTCGTCGTCGAAGCCGTGGGTCATCTCGTGTCCCATGACGGCGCCGATGCCGCCGTAATTGATGGCGTCGTCCGCCTGAGGATCGAAGAAGGGCGGCTGGAGAATGCCGGCGGGGAAAACGATTTCATTCATCTGCGTGTCGTAATAGGCGTTGACGGTGGGCGGGGTCATTTCCCATTCGGTGCGGTCCACGGGCTTTCCGATTTTGGCGAGGTCGCGGGCGACTTCGAAGGTATTGCCGCGCAGGTAGTTTTCGACATAGGGTCCGCGAGTGACTTGATAGGCGGAATAGTCGCGCCACTTATCGGGGTAGCCGATCTTGAGGTTCATGGCGGCCAGTTTTACAAGGGCTTGCTGGCGTGTGGCGGGGCTCATCCAATCGAGGGTCTCGAGATCGTCGTGGAGCGCGGCCTTGATGTTATTGACCATGGCGAGGGCCTTGGTCTTGGCTTCGGGCGGGAAATTGCGCTGGACGTAAAATTGCCCGAGGGCTTCGCCGAGCTCGCGGTCCGTGGCTTCGACGCAGCGGCGCCAGCGCGGCAGAATCTCCTTGGCGCCCGTGAGGGTGCGGCCGTAGAAGTCGAAATTCTCCTCGACGAATTTTTCAGGGAGCGCCGGGGCGACGGCGTGAATCAGGTGCCAGCGCAGATAGATTTTCCAATCGGCGAGAGGGATGAGGACGAGAGCCGAATTCACTTGCTTGAAGAAATCAGGCTCGCCGATGTCCACGGCGCTGACGGGCGGCGCGCCGATTTCTTTCAGGTAATCCTGCCAGGCGAAATCGGGAGCGAGGTCAGCAAGCTGATCGAGAGCCATCTTGTGATAGGTCTTGTCCGGATCGCGGAGATCCACGAGGTCCATCGAAGAAATCGCGAGCGATGTTTCGATGTCGAGGACGGTTTTGGCTTCGGCGGCGGCGGTGGTGGGGTCGTCGCCCATGAGCTTGAACATGTTGGTGACGTGCTGGACGTAGGCGGCGCGCAACTGCTTGGAGCGGTCGTCGTCATCGAGATAATACTGGCGGTCGGGCAGGCCGAGGCCGCCCTGGCCCGCGCCGGCAATCTCCTGGGTGCTGTCTTTCGGATCCTGCTCGGAGCCGAAATCGAAGACGGCGTTCACACCATCGCGCTGGAGGCGCGCGATTTCGTCCTGGAGCCCGGCGGTGTCCTGGAGGGAGGCGATGCGCTGGAGTTCGGGCGCGAGGGGCGCGACGCCGGCGGACTCGATGGTGGCCGTGTCCATGCAGGTTGCGTAGAAGTCGCCGATCTTCTGCCCGTTGGAGCCGGGGACGGCGTTTTTGTCCGCAGCGGCTTGCTCGAGGATTTGGCGGAGAGCGTCTTCGTTGCGATCGTGGAGCTGGTTGAATGTGCCCCAGGAGGCATGGTCCGCGGGGATGGGATGGCTCGCGATCCAGCCGCCGTCGGCGAATTCGTAGAAGTCGTCGCAGGGGGAGACGGAGCGGTCGAGATTCGAAAGATCGAAGCCGTGGGCGGAAGAATCGCCGGTGGAGGCGGGCGGGGCGCCGGGGCAGCCTCCGGGATCGGCCGCTGCGGCGAGCGCGACGGAAGAGTTCCCGGAAATCGCTGCGCGGGCCGATGAGTCGGTCTGGGCCTGGGCCGCAACAACTGACGCAAGCGCCAGAACAGCGAGCACTGCCAGCGCGAAAGGAAGACGTGGAATCATACGAATAGCCTCACTGGAATGATTTTCAGGGACACGAGACAATTATCCTGACTGTCGCGCGGCGGCGTGTCAACCGGAGTTTCCGGCCGCTTGCGCCGCGGCTTGTGTTGGCCGGCGGCGGCGCATAGAATCGGGCGGCGAAATCGACTGCGAGGGGCGAGGGGCGAGGGGCGAGCAAAAGCGATGCGAGCAGTGGTCCAGCGAGTGAGCCGTGGGCGGGTGATGGTGGACGGCCGGGTGACGGGCGAGATTGAAGCGGGGCTGGTGGTCCTCGTAGGCGTGGGGCGAGAGGATACGGCGGCGACGGCCGCGACGATGGCCGGGAAGATCGCGAAGCTGCGAATTTTCAATGACGAGCAGGGCAAGATGGATGGCTCGGTGCTCGATGTGGGCGGCGGCGTGCTCGCGGTGCCGCAGTTCACTCTTTATGGCGACGCGCGCGGCCAGCGGAGGCCGAGCTTTGTGCAGGCCGCTCCGCCGGAGCAGGGCAAGCTGGTCTATGAGGAATTTGTGAGCGCGATGAAGGCGCTGGGCGTGCGCGTGGAGACGGGCGTGTTTCAGGCGCATATGTCGGTGGAGATTGTGAATGATGGGCCGGTGACGATCCTGCTTGATTCCGAAAAGCTTTTCTAGGCCGGACAACATGAGATTCATTTCTGACGCGCCGGCTGGGATTGCATTTTTTGTTATGGCCGCGTGCTGGGTCGGATTTGGCGCGATCCTTGTGGTGGGAAAAAGGGGCGCGTCGAAGATGCAGACGAGGCAGGACACAAAATCACATCTGGGATTTTTTCTTCAGGGCGTGGCGTATGCGATTTGCTTGTGCTTCCCGCGAATGCAATTTTCGCCTTTTGCGCCTGCGTCGAAAACGGCCGAGGAGGTTCTGGCCGCTGTGGCGGCGGCGATAGCCATTGCTTCCGTGTGGTTCTGCTTCGCGGCTGCGCGGGCGCTGGGGAAACAATGGGCGCTCGTGGCGCGCGTGGTCGAGGGACATGAATTGATCACCGAAGGGCCTTACGCCATCGTGCGGAATCCGATTTATCTCGCGATGTTTGGGATACTTGTGGCCACGGGGCTTGCGGTGAGCCGGTGGCAGGCGCTGGTGGGCGCCATCATCGTGTTTTTCGCGGGGACCGAGATTCGAATCCGCAGCGAGGAGAGGCTACTCCGGGACGCTTTTGGCACGAAGTTCGGGGAGTATGAGCGGCGCGTGCCCGGCCTTTTTCCGTGGATGTTTTGAAGCGGATGGTGCCGCGAAGAAAAACGAAGGCAAGATGCCCGCCTGCAATTCGAGGCGGCCGCTACAAAGGCAAAAACAAACAAGCAGCGAGAATTGCAAGTAATGGCGACGGCACAATATATCGTATTACGATATAATAGGAGCGAGGCGCGGGGAGGGGCATGGAACGGGAGATTGATTACGGGGCGCTGGCGGATTTCCGGTATGAAATCCGGCGCTTTCTGAATTTCAGCGAGCGGGCCGCGCGGGCCGCGGGGGTCGAGCCGCAGCAGCACCAGGCGCTGCTGGCCATCAAGGGGCTGGCGGATGAATCGAGGGCGACGGTCGGATGGCTGGCGGGGCGGCTCGAGATACGGCATCACAGCGCGGTGGAATTGAGCGATCGGCTGGAAGCGCGCGGCTTCGTCCGGCGTTCGCGCGGCGAGGCCGATCGCCGGGAGGTGGTGCTGCAACTGACGCGCGCCGGAGAAAGGCTTCTGCGGGAGCTTTCCGTGCCGCACCGGCGAGAGTTGCGCACAGCGGGACCGAGATTGGTGGAGGTGCTGCAGGCAGGGATCATCCACTCGTCGAGCGCCCGGAGCCGAACGAAGCGGCGGCGCGGACGAACAGCTTGTTAAAGAACTGATCGGGAGGAACTTCAGGGGCTAAAGAGTCTGTGTGAGAACTGCAAAATCGGGACTTCAGCGGCTAAAGCCGACCTCATTTTGCGGGATTTCTGTCGTGGCTGAAGCCACGACCCACAAGGATTCTCGGGTTCTCACCCAGACTCTAAGGCCCGCTGTTTTTGGAGGCGTTATGTCGCGGCTAAAGCCGCGACCCATAAAGCCCTCCCCTCTTATCAACAAGCCTTAAAGCCATGCCCCGAGACAAAACAGTAGTTCTCGCACAGGCTTGCGGGGAACCGAGGAGGGATCGTACGTGGCATTTTTGGGATGGCTCAAGAAAGATTCCGAGGGCTGGCAATCGGGCGGCTTTCGGCTGGGATTTATTTCGCTGCTGGCGGGGCTGGTGGGCATCCTCGCCGGGCTCATCGCCTATATTTTATATGATCTGATCGGGCTGTTTACGAACCTCGCGTATTACCACCAGTGGTCTTTCCAGTTTCGAAGCCCGGAACACACGGCCATCGGAGCGTGGATCATCGTGACGCCGGTGATCGGCGGGATCATCGTGGGCTTCATGGCCAAGTACGGCAGCAAAAAAATCAAGGGGCACGGCATCCCGGAAGCGATGGAGGCGGTGCTGACGTCACGCAGCCGAATCGAAGCCAAAGTGGCGATTCTGAAGCCGCTTTCGGCGGCGATTGCCATCGGGACGGGAGGGCCCTTTGGCGCAGAAGGCCCCATCATACAGACGGGCGGGGCGCTAGGGTCGCTAGTGGGGCAGTTCATCTCGACGACGGCTGCGGAGCGCAAAGTGCTGCTCGCATGCGGGGCCGGCGCGGGGATGGCCGCGACGTTCAATACGCCGATTGCGGGCGTGATTCTGGCGATCGAGCTGCTGCTCTTCGAGTTTCGTTCGCGGTCGTTCATTCCGCTGGTGATCGCGAGCACGCTGGCCACGAGCGTCCGGGCCATCCTGCTGGGGCAGCACTCGATGTTCACGATGGGCAACGTGAACTACGACGCGCTGCGCGGGCTGCCGTTCTACGCGCTGCTCGGCGTGATCTCTGGCATCGCTGCGATTGGGTTCACAAAGCTGCTCTATCGGGTGGAGGACCAGTTCGACCGGCTACCGATTGACGATCTGTGGAAGCCGGCGATTGGCGCGCTGGGGCTGGGGATCATCGGGTTTTTTGTGCCGCGGGTGCTGGGCGTCGGGTACGACACGATTTCCGACATCCTGAACAACAACTTTGCGCTGAAGCTGCTCGTGGTGATCGCGGTGTTCAAGGCGCTGGCGCTGGTGATTTCGCTTGGGTCGGGGACTTCCGGGGGGCTGCTTGCGCCGATGTTCATGTCGAGCGCCGCGCTGGGGGGGGCGTTCGCGATGGTCGTGAACATGATATTCCCTGGCGCGCACCTTTCGCCCGGAGCCTACGCGCTGGTGGCCATGGCGGCGGTTTTCGGCGCGGCTTCGCGTGCGACGTTCGCGTTCATCGTGTTTGCGTTCGAAATCACGCGGGACTATAACGCGATTCTGCCGCTCATGCTCGGCTGCGTGGTTGCGGATATGGTGGCGATCCGGTTCTTGCCGAGTTCCATCATGACGGAGAAGCTAGCGCGCCGCGGGCTACTGGTGCCGCAGGAATACGAAGCGGGGATTCTGAAAATCGTGTGCGTGGGCGAGGTGATGAGAACAGACGTGCTGCCGATTCCCGCGGAGATGACCGTGGGAGAACTGGCCGAACGCATCGGGCACGCGAAGGTGACCGCGGACGGCCTGGCGGACGCTCGCACGACCGAAGGAAGCGCGATGCGCGAAAGACCGGAGCTCAATCTGACGGACGGATTGCCGATCGTTGGGAGTGACGGGCGGCTGGCAGGAATGGTGACGCAAGGGGATTTGCTGCGCGCGCTCGAGGCCGATCCGCAGGGGGAAATCACTGTCCTTGAGGCAGGGTCGAACAGGCCCATTGTGGCGTATGAGGACGAACTCGTCTTCGACGCCATGCACCGGATGCTCGCGAACAACATCGGCCGCTTGCCGGTGGTGAGCCGCGAAGAGCCGGGGAAGATGGTGGGTTACTTCAATCGCGCGAGCCTGCTCAGCGCCTGGGCGCGGCAAGTCGAGGAAGAAAGTATGCGCGAGCATGGCTGGTTCAAACGCTGGCGCGCAGGCAATTCCATCTAAACCAGCCGGAGGTGGTGCATCCTGCCGCGCGGCGAGGAGTATCACTAGCGTGAAGTGGCGTTTTGGGTTACGCTGAGCGCCGCAGGGGTTGCTCCCTCTCGCTTGGGATGCTCTTCAAAACGTTCAGCGCGGCGGTGTTTGGAATTGACGCGTACCTCGTCGAAGTGGAGGTGGACGTCGGGCCCGGCAAGCCGGGCGAATTCAACGTAGTAGGTTTGCCGGACATCGCCGTGAAGGAAAGCCGGGAGCGAATCAAGGCGGCGCTGCGAAACTGCGGTTTCGATTACCCCTCCTACCAAGTTGTTACGGTCAACCTGGCGCCCGCCGACATCCGCAAGGAAGGCTCGGCATTCGATTTGCCGATGGCGCTGGGACTGCTGGGCTGCCAGGGAACATTTTTCGGAAAACTTCTGGATTCGTATGTATTTCTCGGCGAGCTGTCGCTGGATGGCGGGGTGCGCTCGGTGCGCGGGGCGCTTTCGGCCGCGCTGGCGGCGCGTGAGCGCGGGATTCGCAATCTGGTGGTGCCGGAAGCGAACGCGCGGGAAGCGGCGGTGGTCGATGGAGTGAAGGTTTTTCCGGTGAAATCGCTGCCGCAGGCCGTGGACTTGATGAATGCGCCGGAATCGTTCCAGCCAATCGAGGTGGACACTTCGCAGATGCTCGCCGAAGCCAGCCAGTATGCCGTGGATTTGCGGGACGTCCGCGGGCAGATGGCGGCGAAGCGGGCGCTGGAAGTGGCGTGCGCGGGGAGCCACAATATTTTATTGATTGGGCCGCCTGGGGCGGGCAAGACCATGCTGGCGAAACGCATCCCGACAATTTTGCCGCCGATGTCGCTTGATGAGGCCATCGAGACGACGCGAATTCACAGCATCGCGGGCCTGCTCGACGATTCGCGCGGGCTTGTGGGGACGCGGCCCTTCCGGTCGCCACACCACACGATCAGCGACGCGGGGCTGATCGGCGGCGGGGCCATCCCGCGGCCGGGCGAGGTGTCGCTGGGACACAATGGCGTGCTGTTTCTCGACGAGTTGCCGGAGTTCCAGCGGAACGTGCTGGAAGTGATGCGGCAGCCGCTCGAGGACGGATGCGTGACGATCGCGCGCGCCGCGCTTTCGGTGAGTTTTCCATCGCGCTTCATGCTGGCCGCGGCCATGAATCCGTGTCCGTGCGGGTTTTTCGGCGACGGCACGAGGGAGTGTCACTGCTCGCCGCCGCAGATCCAGCGGTACGTCTCGAAAATTTCCGGGCCGCTGCTCGACCGGATTGACATTCACATCGAGGTGCCGGCGGTGAAATACAAGGAGCTGCGCGGGGACGGCGAAATCGAAAGTTCGGCGAGCGTCCGCGAACGCGCGCTGCGGGCGCGGAAGATTCAGATTGACCGGTACGCCGACGAGAAGAAAATCTACGCCAATGCGCAGATGCCGCCCAAGCTGATTCGCAAGCATTGCGCGATTTCAGCCGAAGGCGAAAAGCTGCTGGAAACGGCCATCCAGCGTCTGGGCCTTTCCGCGCGGGCGCATGACCGGATTCTGAAGGTGTCGCGGACGATTGCGGATCTTGAGGGCGCTCCCATGATTCTGCCGAAGCATTTGAGCGAAGCCATACAGTACAGGACGCTGGACCGCACGTATTGGGCGTGAAGAGGCTGTGTGCGAAAAACAGAATCGGAACTTCAGGGGCTAAAGCCCTTCTGTTTATGGATGGCTTACGGCGGGGTTGAAACCCCGCCCTTCCGCGACGGGCGGCTTATTGACGGAGGCTTGGGCGGTGTGATAACGCTATGTGGCAAGCCCTGTCGAACAGGGCATGGTTGGCTTCCATGTCGGCCACTACCCAACGTCTCGAGGTCACGCTGGAGACCGCGCTCGAAAGCGTGGACCTTGCGGAAAACATCGTGAAGCGCATCGCGGAGGCCTCCGGCTTCAGCCATGAGGAGACGGACAAGATCGCCATGGCCGTGCGCGAGGCCGTCATCAACGCCTACAACTACGGGAACCGGCACGACCCGCGGAAGAAAATCGGACTCCTTGTGGAGTTCGATACGGATAGGATGACCGTGCGCGTTCGCGACGAAGGCGCCGGGTTCGACCCCGCGGATATCCCCGACCCGCTTGCCGAGGACAACCTGCTGCGCACATCGGGGCGCGGACTTTTCCTGATACGCGCCTTCATGGACGATTTCGCGGTCCGGCGGCGGCCCGGCGGGGGAGCCGAGCTGGTGATGTCCAAGAAACTTCCGCATCCCCTTTTCGGCGACAGCCGCTCGCATACGCGGTAAGATTACATTTCGAGGTTTTCGTGCATTTCCAGGGAACATGCCGCGAAGTGTCCGATGTGGCCATCGTGGATTTCAGCGGGCAGATTACGCTCGGCGAAGGCAGCGCCACCTTGCGGCGCATGATCCGCGAAATCGTGGCGATGGGACACCGCAAAATTATTCTCAACCTTAGCGATGTGGACTATATAGACAGCGCCGGGATCGGGGAACTCGTCAGCGCGTGCACGTCGGTGCGCAAGGCCGACGGCGAGCTGAAGATTACGAACCTGAGCCGCAGGCTCCGCGACATTATGCAGATTACGCGGCTGTACACCCTCTTCGACGTGCAAGCCGATGAGGAGGCCGCCCTCCGCAGCTTCAAAGCCGCTTCCTGAAGCAGTCCCATTTTGTTTTTGAACCGCGAGGCGGGATTTCTGCGCGTCACGCTTTTCTGTCAACCCCGCGCTATTGCTCCTGGCAGGAGGGCGGCGGGGGAGGGAGTGCCGAGGCGGCGCGATTTGCGAGGAAGCAGAAGTCCACGAAGGGCTTGCCGTAACGGAGTGCAACATCGCCGGGCACATCATCTTCGGTGAGCTCTTTATATTCAAACGCGATTTGGCCGTCGGGATGGACCGTTGCCAGGAGGTATCCATAGGTGTAGCTCTTGGCCAGGACTTCGTTCCTCGCTTCGAGTTCGGGCGGCAATAGATAACGCTTCGCGCCCGCGGTGCCCACAATCCATCCCGGAAGAACCGTGCCGCCGTGGCTGGGATCGCGCCAGTAGGGAGAGTCGTAGACCTGCTCCATCGCGACAAAATGCGAATGGCTGGCCAAGACGTAGACGGGCTTGTCGGTTTCTTTCTTCCAGCGAACGAGGTCTGCATAGGCCTGGCGGCCGCTTTCGGTGCTCTCGCGATTGGTATCCTCTATTTCTTTTTTCTCCGCGTCCGTAGCCGTGGCGGACGGCGCGTCACCATTCATGCTGTGGCCGCACGCAAGGCTATTCGGCAGGGCGCGGTGCATTCCCACAACCACGGCGAGGACATTCGGGTCCGGCGCGTCCTCGTGGAGGACTTGTTCAAACCAGAGGAGCTGATCCTTGCTGAAGCCCTGCTTCGTGGAGTTATCCATATAGAGGAAGTCCACGTGGCGGAATTTCCAGTGGTAGTAGGCTGTTGGGGAGCCTCCCATCCATTTGGAGAACTTGGTGATGAACTCGGCGTGACTTAGATTTTGGTCATCCTCCGTAGGGCCGTGCATGTAGAGTTCGTGGTTGCCGACGCCCAGGCGCACGGGGAGCGAGCCGAAGGGGTCAATCTGCTGGGCGATGAAATCGTCCCAGGCCTTCTGGTGGTATTCGTCGAGGGTCATCTTGCCGCCAGCGGGCTGCTGCATGTCCTCGTCAATTCCGGTGCCGAGGCGGAAATCGCCCAGGTGCCAGTAAAATTTTGCGTGATGCTCGAGAACACTTTTTGCGATGGCGGGCATCACCACGTCGCCGCAGTTGCGGGAATCGCCGGAGACGGCGAAGCGCCAGAGATCGTCCGCGGCTTGTGGCGCACGCGCGGCGAGGCCCGCAAGCAATATGACCGCGCATACCAAGAGAAGATTTCGCGCCACGATTCCCTCCGGATTTTATCCGCCGCTGCAAAAAGGAGCTGGGCGGCCTTGCATAGGGCGGTCCGGCTCGAAAGCTGCGGGAACACGGATTGCCGTTTACCGGGGACCCCCTCGAAGGACATTAGCCTGGTGTCATCCGAAGATGTCGACGGCGGGTTTATGATATCATTTGGAATCGAGCTCATCTCCTTCGGGACATTGCATTGGCGCATATTTCACGGAAAGAACTGAAAAAGGACGAACTGCGCGAGTCGCTGGCGCACGGCGCGGACGCCGTGCTCTCCCACCAGCAGCTTACGCTTTACATCCTGATCGCCGTGCTTGTCATCGGCCTGGGTGGGTACGGCTGGTGGGTCTACTCGCAGCGGCAAACGTTGAAAGCGTCCGTGGCCTTCGACGCCGCCATGAAGGTCTTTCAGGCTCCCGTGGTTTCTCCGGGCACGCCGCCCACCCCGAACCAGCCTACGTACACGGACGACAACACCAAGTTCACGGAGGCGGCCCAAAAATTCGGCGATGCGGCGGCAAAATATCCGCGCACTCGCCCCGGACAGCTTGCCAGCTACTTTGCCGCGCTAAGCCTCGAGAAGGTCGGCAAGGATAATCAAGCCAGGAGCCAGCTTCAGGCGCTGGCCGGGGGCGATGGAGAATTCGCAGCGTTGGCGCGGTTTGAACTGGCTCAACTGGACGACCGCACGGGCCAGGGTGACGATGCCGTCAAGCTCTATCAGCAACTTATGGACAAGCCCACCGTGCTCATACCCAAGCCGGTGGTGATGCTCGCTCTTGCCGAGCACTACCGCCAGAAGGACCCCGCGCAAGCCGCCAAGCTCTACGGGCAGATCAAGTCCGATTACCCCGACACGAAGATTGCCGATCAGGCCAGCAAGGAGCTCGCTCTGCTGCCCGGCAAGTCCTGAGCGGGGCCGGGCGATGCCACTCGCATTTTGCGCCATGGACGTGCGGCAGTCGCGCGGCCGACGCTACCCTGAACCCCGACATCCCTACCGCAACGAGTACGCGCGCGATCGCGACCGCGTGGTTCATTCGCGCGCCTTCCGGCGACTGGAAGCGAAGACACAGGTGTTCACCACGCGCTTCTCGGACCATTTCCGCAACCGCCTGACGCATACACTGGAAGTGGCGCAGATCGCGCGCACCGTGGCGGGCGCGCTCGAGCTCAACACCGACCTTGCCGAAGCGCTCGCGCTGGCTCACGACATCGGTCATCCGCCATTCGGCCATGCGGGAGAAAAGCGGCTCGACGCGCGGATGCGCGAGCACGGCGAACGCTTCGATCACAATCTCCACGCGCTGCGGATCGCGGAGCAGTTCGAGCAGCGCTACCTCGATTTCCCCGGATTGAATCTCACGTTCGAGGTGCGCGAGGGCATCATCAAGCATTCGCGCGACTACTCCGCGGCGGAGTTTCCCGGGCTGGCCGAATATCTCCTCGAGGAGCGGCCGCCGCTCGAAGCGCAGCTCATCGATCTGGTGGACGAAATTGCGTACAACACCGCGGACCTCGACGACGGTTTCGAAGCCCACGTGCTCGATATCGATCAGCTCCGCGACGAAGTGCCGGTGTTCGATGCCGCGTATGCGGACGTGGACCGCCGCTATCCCGAGGGACGCCAAAAGCTGAAATTCAATGAGGCGCTCAAGCACGTTCTCGACTACCTGGCGACGGACCTGATCAAGAACACGGCTCTCCAAACCCGGGCGAGCGGCGTTCAAAACACCGAGGACGTACGCCGCCACTCGAAGAGGCTTGCAGAATTCTCGCGCGATGCCGCGCGTCACAACGCCGATCTGAAGCGGTTTCTGAATTCCCGGCTGTACTCCGATCCCGCAATTTCCGAGGAGCGCGAGCGCTCCGTGGCCGCGCTCGACGCCCTTTTCAGCTTCTTTCTCGAGCACCCTGGCCGGATGCCCGCGCATTATGCGGAACTGGCTCGAAACGAGCCGCCCCACCGCGTGGTCTGTGACTACATTGCCGGGATGACGGACGATTTCCTGCTGCGGCAGTGTCGCGAATTCCTCGGCACCGCCGCAGCACGCGCCACTTCGACGTAGCCTCGCGTGAAATGAGTCTCAGGAAAAAACAAGACCCCGGGAGTTGTCCCCCGGGGTCTTGTCCTTTTTTGGCAACTGTCTGGTTCTAGTGGCCGTCGGAATCGCCGTGGCCGTCGTGGTCATCGTCGTGATCACTCGGAGCGAAAGCCACTCCGCGAAACACTTCGCCGGCCTTAGCCGAGCGAATGGTCTTGAAGTGCTCCCAGGAATCATCCCTGTCGTGATCGCCATCGCCCGTGGGTAGCGTGGTGGCGCTCAAGAGGTCGGTGACCTTGACAAGTTTGTTCGGGTCCGCGCCCTGGTCGCCATTCGTGCTGATCGTGGAAGTGATGGCATAAACAGTCACCGTGCCGTCGTGGTTGTGCCGCCCTGTGATGTTCCGGCAACCGCCCGTTGCGGGGTCGAGTGCGGCTGGGTAATTCGCAACGCCGTAAGGCACGCCGATATCCAGGCCATCGTTAATGACATAATCCATCACCCAGGTGCCACTTACGAGGCTCCATTTCTGGAGGCCGGCAGTGGCCTGGGATTGGGTGTCCGCCACATTTCCAGCAACCGGCGGAGAAACAAGAACGCCGTCGCCCTCATCGCAAACGTAGAGTGTGGTTTCATTGGCGAACCAAATTCCGAAAGGAAACGAAGTGGAAGTGCTCGCGAGGGTGTTGGGGAATCCGGGCAAAATCGTGATCGGTACAGTTTCGAGCTCGGCTGCGGTACCCGTCGGCAATAGGCCTGCGGTGCCCACCTGATACACGGTGTTGACGCCATTGCTGCCGCTGCCCTTCGTGACGTACAGGGTGTTGTCGAAGATGGTCAGGCCGCGGAAGTTGGTGTCTTTGCCCAACTTGTCCGTGCCGAACTCCAGGCGCCCAATCATGGCGATGTTCGGCGGCACGGGCGGCACGAGCCCAGGCACGAGGAGCTCGGCACCAGTCGCGTTGACGAGATTAACGCCATCAAAAGTAAGCGGGATTTGCTTTTTGGAGAGGTTGCCGCTGTTGTCGTTTCCGACCATATAGTACAAGCCGTTCGCGCCCTTTTTGGCCGCGCGGCCGTTATCTCCGCTGTACGCATTCCCATCGGTGATGGTAAGGTGACCATCGTCATCCACTTCCGCTACTGCGCGGTAGTACGCCGTGGGAACAATCGGAGTGCTCACATAACTCGTGATGACAGGATTCGTCGGGTCGCAGACGCCCGGCGTGTTGGAAGCCGATACATCTATCAGGTTTGGCGCGGTGGGAGAGACCGAAGAACCTCCGCAGCCGACGCCGCCTTGGTAGCCCATGAACGTGATGGATTTTCCGTCAACAGAGCGGTTCAGGGCCAGTTCTGATTTTGAACTGAAGCTGGTGACAATCTGATCGCTCGGGATCCAGAGAGTGTCCAGCAGGTCGCCGTCGGTGGTTAGGTTATCGAGAAAGATCGGTGAAGTGATGCCAAAACTGCCGTCGGAAGCGGAGTTGTTCCAGACGTTGTGCGAGTCGGTAAGGTTCGGGAATTCTCCGTTGTCAGTTGCAATCCCGCAGGGGACCGTCACGTTCGTGGTGCCGCCCGCTATAAGTGGCACCTTGACGACTGTGCTGCCGTCCGGCCCCCCCGCGCATCCCAGAGGCAGGGTCTCGCCGATCGTGATCATCGAGGCCGTTCCCTCATAGACGCTGCCGCTGAGCACGAGCGTATCGGGTTGGAATTCGAAGTGATGGTGGTCGGAATCGTCGCCGGCCTTTGCTGTTCCGCCAAGCGTCATGGCCAAAGAAATTGCTGCGAGTGCGATAGCAAAAGGAACTTTTTTCACGTGTGTTTAGCCCTCCTGAGGCTCCGCGGACAATCTCACGCCGGGGACGGCAATTGGTTTACGGGAGTGTTAAGAGTTGGTGAACGGGAGACGCGGATTGGCCGCCGCCGGGTCGCAGACAACCTAGCGCGGTCACATGGGGGTCAAGAAAGCCACGGTCCGTCTCGTGTCAGTGGCGGAACTTCCTCTCGCCGGCTTTCTTGACAACGGGAACACCCGTTTTATAATGTCGGTCGCGGGGAAAAAACCGGGGAAAAGCGATGTTTCTCGACGTCAACGAACTTGCCATCCGTAAAACGCGCATCCGCAAGAGCTATTCCGCGGGGATGCTCGATTTTCATTCCGGAGAATTCCGCCAGGTAGAACCTCTCGAGGTGCGCGCCACCGCGGAGATCGTGGAGGGGCAGATCCGCGTCTACGGGAACCTGCACACGCGCGTGGAGACTCGTTTGCGCGCGGTGCCTCGACACGGTGGTCGAGGAAATCAGCCGCGACTTCGACCTCTTTTACCGGCCCATGACCTCGATCGCGCGCGAAGAGGAAGTCCACCTGAACCTGGACGACACGGAAATCGCCTTCTTTGAGGGCGATGGCCTCTTTCTCGCCGACGTCCTTGCCGAACAGGTGAACCTGGCTCTTCCGATGAAAGCCATCTGCCGCAGCGATTGCCGGGGCTTATGTCCGCACTGCGGCGCCAGCCTGAATAACGAGGAATGCCGCTGCGAGCGGCACGCCTCCGACCCGCGGCTTGCTCCTCTCGCCCGGCTGAAGCAGGACTGGTTCAAAAAGCAATAACACGCTACACTAAGCGTTCCCATTTGGGCTGTGTAGAGTAGCGGCCCGCCACGAGGAGCTGGAATGCCCAATCCCAAGCGACGCCACTCAAAGCGCCGCACGAGCAATCGACGCGCGCACGATCACCTGCACACCATGTCCCTGGCCGAATGTCCGCATTGCCACGAAAAGAAGCTGCCCCACCGGGCGTGCCCGAAGTGCGGGTATTATAAGGACCGCGAAGTGATTGACACCGCGTCGAAGACGTCCTAAGTTTCCTTCACCTGCCAATACAAATCGGTGCCCGTTGGTGCCACGATGACCACTGTTGCGCTCGATGCTATGGGAAGTGACCACGCGCCTCGCGCCGAGGTGGAAGGCGCGGTCCTGGCGGCGCGCGAGCTGGGGATGCGCGTGCTGCTCACAGGGGCCGAGGCGGCTCTCCACCAGGAACTGGGGCGCCACAAAGTTCGCGGCTTGCCCATCGAGATCGTAAACGCCACCGACGTGATCACCATGACGGATTCACCCTCGCAGGCGTTTCGGCGCAAGAAAGACAGCTCCCTGCACGTGGCCGCGCGCCTGGTGCGCGACGCCCAGGCGGAAGCGCTGGTGAGCGCGGGGAATACGGGCGCGGTGATGACGGTGGCGCGGTTCGTCCTCGGCACGCTCCCTTCGGTAGATCGCCCCGCGCTGGCTGTGTCGTTTCCCAATATGAAGGATAAAGTTTCCGTGATCCTCGATGTGGGCGCCAACGTGGATTCGAAGCCGGAACAGATCGAGCAGTTTGCCGTGATGGGAGAAATTTTCTACCGCGTCATCTGGGGAGTGAAGAAGCCGCGCGTGGGATTGCTTTCCATCGGCGAGGAAGAAATGAAGGGCAACGATCTTACGCGGGAGGCTTCCATCCGATTAAAGCAAACGCGGCTTAATTTTGCGGGCAATGTGGAGGGGCGCGACGTCTTTCGCGGGAATGTGGACGTGATCGTGTGCGACGGCTTCATCGGCAATATCGCGCTGAAGATCAGCGAAGGAGTGGCCGAACATCTGGGCGGAATGCTGAAGAAAGCCATCCGGAGCAGCCTGCGTTCGCAGCTTGGGTACGCCCTTTCGAAGCGCGCCTTCGACGATTTCCGCAAGCGCACCGATTATTCGGAATACGGCGGCGCGCCGCTGCTGGGGGTCCGCGGCATCACCATCATCGGCCACGGCCATTCGAATCCCAACGCGATCAAAAACGCCATTCGCGTGGCCGCGGAACTCTGCCGCGCGCGCATCAACGAAAAAATAGAACAGGAGCTTTCCGCTTTCGACCTGGTTGCCACGCGCCCGTGAGCGCAGTGGAAAGCGGCGAACCGCCATGAGCAAGCTCGCATTTCTCTTTCCGGGCCAGGCGTCGCAATACTCGGGCATGGGCTGCGACCTCGCGGAGAATTTCCCCGAGTCGCGCGCCGTGTTCGAGGAAGCCGACGCCACGCTGGGATTTTCGGTCTCGAAGCTCTGTTTCGAGGGGGGTGAAGACGCGCTCAAGCTGACGGAAAACACGCAGCCGGCGATCCTGGCCGTCTCCGTGGCGGCTTGGCGGGCGCTCGAAGCGCGAAGTGTGATTCCGGATTTTGCCGCCGGACACAGCCTGGGCGAGTATTCCGCTCTGGTTGCCGCGGGGGCGCTCGAATTTTCCGCCGCGGTGAAACTGGGCCGCCAGCGCGGTCACTATATGCAGGAAGCCGTGCCTCCGGGCGAAGGCGCCATGGCCGCGATCCTGGGGCTTGCGCCGGCGGAGGTGGCGGAAATCTGCCGCAAGGCCGCGGGGAGCGAAGTGGTGTCCCCTGCGAATCTGAATTCGCCCGAGCAGACGGTGATTTCCGGCCACGCCGCGGCCGTCAAGCGCGCGGTCGAAATCGCATCGCAATCCGGAGCCAAGAGGGCCGTGATGCTTCCGGTCTCCGCGCCCTTTCACTGCGCCCTGATGCTGCCGGCGCAGCAGCGCTTCGAGCCGGACCTGCGCGCCGCGCCCTTCGGCCCGCTGCGCTTTCCGCTGATCACCAACGCGGACGCTGAAGCCATCACCTCGGGCGAGGAAGCGCGCGACGCCTTGATCCGCCAGATCACGCTGCCGGTGCTCTGGCTCGACTCGATACGCGAGATGATCGCGCAGGGTGTTACCATCTTCGTCGAAGTGGGGCCGGGCAAAGTGCTTTCGGGGCTGCTGCGGCAGATTGACCGATCGGTGCGCTGCTTCAACGTGGAGGATGCCGCGAGCCTGCGCGCCACGCTCGACAAGATCACGCAGGCGCGCGCGGAGACGCCCGAAGGCTAACGAAATGTTCTCGCTCAAAGACAAAGTCGCACTCGTCACCGGGGCCTCGCAAGGCATTGGCCGCGCCACGTCGCTCGCGCTGGCCGAGGCTGGCGCGCGTGTGGCCATCGCCGCGCGCAACGCGGAGAAGCTCGCGGCGCTCGACTTGGAGATCGAAGCCGCGGGCGGCACGGCGCTGGCCCTGCCGATGGACGTCGGCGACGGCGCGCAGGTGAAAGCCGGGTTCCAGCAGGTGCTCGCAAAATTCGGCAAGCTCGACATCCTGGTGAACAATGCCGCGATCACCCGCGACACGCTCGCGCTGCGGATGAGACTCGAGGATTGGGACGCCGTGCTGCGCACGAACCTTACCGGCGCGCATCTCTGCATCCAGCAGGCGCTGGGCGCGATGCTCAAGCAGCGCTCGGGGCGGATCATCAACATCAGTTCGGTGGTGGCGGAAACGGGGAACGCGGGGCAGGCGAATTACGTGGCGTCGAAGGCCGGGCTTATCGGCCTCACGCGCGCGATGGCCGTCGAAGTGGCTTCGCGCAACATCACCGTGAACGCCATCGCGCCCGGCTTCATCGAAACGCCCATGACCGACCCGCTCCCGCAGGAGCTGAAAGATAAAATGAAATCGCTGATCCCGCTCGGGCGTTTCGGCTCGGACCGCGAAATCGCCGCCGCCATCGCCTTCCTGGCAAGCGACGAAGCTGGCTACATTACCGGCCAGGTCCTCGGCGTCAATGGCGGCCTGCACATGGGGTAGCGCGCACGCCATGCTTCGCCCGGGGTCGCAATTATTTGAGGCCTCGGGTAATGTCGGAGCTTCGGATCTTGAGGCGCTATATGACTATAAGATTTGAAAGGCAAGAGGACGGCACGTTCAAACGGACAGGCGAGCTTCGGGACGGAACGAACTTGGTGTGGATATATAGAGACGGCCGTAGGTCCGCTTCGCCCTTCAATCGAGAATTGGCCCTTAGAATAATGGAAAAATTTACAGGCCCCACGTGGGCCTTTCGTGGGGTTAGGTCCTACGAATTAAGGCCCGCCTATACAACAAGGGTCTGGGGCTATGGTTGTCTTCCGGGCGCGAAACCGGACGAGATGAAAGGAGCGGTGTCATTCGTTGAGGAATTCCTTTGGCAAGAAGCGGAAGAAATCGGCCCGAAGCTTGGTCTGGACGCGCCGTTGGCGGTATTCGCTTCGCCAGAGAATGAACGATTACTCTTGACGTCCCCCAGGTACGAGATACAAAGATACGAGATAGAAAGAAAGGTGTGGGGTAAATCTCGAATAGAGTGGGGGAAACCTTTTCTGCTGAAATGTGATGCTTGTGACGCGCGATTTTTCATCTTCTACCATACGGCTTCTACGGTTAGCCCGTGGGATAGAAAGCGGCTACTTGATACAGTAAGAGTCGACCTCCAGGAGCTTCTCGCTAAAGCTCATAAACTTGGCTACGAACATACACTCGACGGCCCATTTGAGGTTACGCTCGATTGAGGACAGTGCGGATTTCTTCGCAGCGTACAGATTCAAGGGATGCACGACGGAATTATTCAAATGGAGGGAAACGATGGCTTACCCACAATGCATCCATACTTTTCAAGACGGGAAGCGGTGCCAGGAAGAAGGTATCCGGCGGTGCGACCACGGGTATCCGGAAGGTGACCTGCATCTCTGTGAGAAGCACTGGCTCGAACATCGGAGGGCAGTCCACACGACGAAAGACGAGTCCTGAGAGATTGTTTCGAGCCAAGATATGGAGGCGTCACAAGGGTCCGCAAAAGGTTGACCCCGCGAAGAGCCGCGCATAGAATGGGGAGTCAATTTCGGGGCGCACCCGCCGCCTTCCGTGAGGCCCGCGGGGTTCCAGATAGCCGATATCGGAGGAACGATCAGAATGGCCAGCGTCGAAGAGCGCGTAAAGCAGATTATCGTCGAGCAACTCGGTGTGGATGAAGGCGAAGTGACCGCCACCGCATCGTTCGTGGACGACTTGGGCGCCGACTCGCTCGACACCGTCGAGCTGGTGATGGCCTTCGAGGAATCTTTCGGCATCGAGATCCCGGACGAGGACGCCGAAAAGATCGCCACGGTGAAAGACGCCATCGAATACATTGATAAGCACGCCAAGGCAGCCAAGTAGCCGCCCGCGGGTAGCCCCATTCCGAACAGGAGAAGTTTCCCTTGAACCGCCGAGTGGTCGTGACGGGTGCAGGTCTGGTTTGCGGATGCGGCATCGGGACCGAAGAGGTCTGGCGCAACCTGCTGGCCGGGAAAAGCGGAATCGGCCCGATCACGCATTTTGACCCTGCCCGCTTCGATTGCCGCTTTGCCGGAGAAGTCCGCGGTTTCGATCCCCTTCAGTGGGCCGAAAAAAAAGAGCTGAAGAAGATGGGCCGGTTCATCCAACTGGCCCTGGCCGCATCGGATTTCGCCGTGCGCATGGCCCGGCTCGAAGTGACGCCGGAAATCGCCGATTCCACGGGCGTGTATATCGGCTCCGGGATCGGCGGATTCGATGTGATCGAGCGCGAACATTCGAAATACCTCGAAGGCGGCCCTGGCAGGATATCTCCCTTTTTCATTCCCGGCGCGATCGTCAACCTGGCGTCGGGCCACGTCTCCATCCGCTACGGCGCGAAAGGCCCGAATTCAGCCACGGCCACGGCTTGCTCGGCTTCCGCGCACGCCATCGGCGACGCGTATAAAATCATCCAGCGGTGCCAGGCGGAAGTGATGATCGCGGGCGGCGCGGAAGCGGCGATCACGCCCATGGGCATCGGCGGATTCGCGGCCATGCGCGCGCTTTCCACGCGCAACGACGAGCCCGAGCGCGCGAGCAGGCCCTTCGACGCCGGGCGCGATGGATTTGTGGTGGGCGAAGGCTCGGGCGTGCTCATTCTCGAATCGCTCGAATTCGCCGAGCGCCGCGGGGCTCACATTCTGGCCGAAATCGTGGGGTATGGCATGTCGGGCGACGCGTACCACATCACGCAGCCTGCCGACGGAGGAGACGGCGGATATCGCTCGTCCATGGCGGCGATCAAAGACGCGAAGGTATCTGCGGACGATGTGGGCTACGTCAACGCCCACGGCACTTCCACGCCCATCGGGGACGCGGTGGAGACCACAGCGCTCAAGCGCGTCTTCGGCGAGCGCGCGAAAAAAGTTCCCATCAGCTCGACGAAATCCATGACCGGGCATCTTCTGGGCGGCGCGGGCGGCCTTGAGGCGGGCATCAGCGTTCTTGCCCTGCGCGATCAGATTCTTCCGCCCACGATCAACTATGAGAATCCCGATCCGGCCTGCGACCTCGATTACGTTCCCAACCGCGCGCGCAAGGCCGAAGTGAATTTTGCGCTCTCGAACTCTTTTGGCTTCGGCGGCACCAATGCCTCGCTGATCTTCAAGCGCTGGGAAGGCCGCTCGTCGTGAAAATCGCTGTTTGCGTTAAGCAGGTTCCCGCGAAGGACGCACCGCTTGCGATTGCCGAAGACGGCGCGTGGATTCGCGAAGCCGACATCGCGTTTGAAACCAACGAGCCGGATCGCTACGCGCTCGAAGAAGCCCTGCGCCTGAAAGAAAAGCATGGCGGCGAAGTCGTGGCGATTTCGATGGGGCCCGAGCGCGCCAGGCAAACCATCAAAGAGGCGCTCGCCAAAGGCGCCGACCGCGGCATCCACATCGCCGCGAACGAGTTTTTCAAGCTCGACCCGCTCGCGGGGGATCGTTCGCTCGCCGCAGCCATCGAGGGCGAACATTTCGACCTGATCCTCACCGGCCTTCAAAGCGACGACCAGGGTTCCGGCCAGACCGGCGTGCTGCTCGCGGAATTGCTCGGCCGGCCTCACGCGACGATCATCATGCAGATCGAAGCTGCGGACGGCCGCATGAAAGTGAAACGCGAGCTGGAAGCCGGATGGTTCCAGTGGGTGGAGCTGGCGCTTCCGGCGGTCCTCACGATTCAGTCGGGCATCAATAAGCCGCGCTACGCCACGCTCCAGGGGATCATGGCCGCCAAGAAGAAGGTGATCTCGACCGTCGAGCGCGCGTCGCTTGGCGTGCCCGGTTCGCCCACGCAACGCCTCGAGCGCATGTACGTTCCGGTGAGAACGAAGGAAACGGAGTTCATCATAGGTTCGCCGAAAGAGGCTGCCGCGAAATTACTCGAAAAGCTGCGCCACGAAGCCCGCGTGATCTGACGTGTATGCGGAGTGAGAGCAGCGCACCGTGAAAATCCTCCTCATCACCGAGCAGCGCGAGGGCCAGTGGAACAGAGTCAGCTTCGAGACACTGGCCGCCGCGCAGCAAATCGCGCAGCTGATGCAAGGCACACTCGCCGCGGCCGTCATTGGCAAAGGTGTGGCACTGCTCGCGGAGGAGCTCGTCGGCTTCGAGCTCGACGAAGTGCTTCTCATCGAGCACGGCCTGCTCGAAAGGTACACGCCCGACGGATTTTCGCTCGCGTTGCGGCAGGTGATTGAGGGCGAGAGGCCGGACCTGGTTCTGCTGCCGCACACCTATCAGGTGCGCGATTATGCGCCTAAGCTGGCCGCATCGCTTGAGCGAGGAATGATCGGCGACTGCATCGGCTTCCGGCGCGAAAAGGAAAAGCTGATTTTTGTGCGCCCGATGTTTCAGGGCCGCATGGCCGCAGATGTCGTGTTCGAGGGGCAGCCGCCGTGGTTCGCATCGTTCCAGGCCGGCGCATTTCGCGAGGACCTGGCCGCAAAGCGCGCGAGCGGCAAAGCACCCGTCAAATCCGTGGGCGTGGAGTTGAAGCCGGAGCAGATTCGGACGAAGCCGCTCGAAACTTTCCGCGAAGCCAGGCAAAGCGCGGACCTCACGCAGGCGCCCATCCTCGTCTCGGTGGGCCGCGGAATCAAAGGGCCCGAAAACATCCCCATGATCGAGAAACTTGCCAAGGTCGTGGGCGGTGAAATTTGCGCCTCGCGCCCGGTGTGCGACGAAGGCTGGCTCCCGATGGACCGCCAGATCGGCAGCTCGGGACAGACCGTCGCGCCGAAGCTTTACCTCGCCATCGGCATCAGCGGCGCGATCCAGCATGTTGTGGGGATGAAGGGTTCGCGCACCATCGCCGCCATCAACCAGGACCCCCGCGCGCCTATTTTCGAAATTGCCGACTACGCCGTCGTCGGCGATCTCTTCAAAATCGTTCCGGCGCTCATCGCCGAACTCGAAAAGTAAAATTGTCTCGAGGCATTGCCATCGCATGCGCGGTTTGTTGCGCGCGATCCTGAGAACAACGAAGAAACACTCTGCCCGGGGATTTAGTGCGCGGCGGGTTCGGCGGCGGGATGCATGCCATGCTGCGGAACTTCGTGGACTCCGCGCGGCGGCGGCTCCTGATGGAAGCGGAAGAGCTGATTGAGCGGGCCGGGGCCTTTGCCGGTCTGGTAGGCCTTCTCGATGGCCTTGGTGACATACACTTTCGCAAGGATCACGGCTTCGCGGAGCTGCTGGCCGCAGGCGAGCTGCGCGGCAATCGCGGAGGAAAAGGTGCAGCCCGAACCGTGCGTGTTGAGGCTCTTCACGTGATCGCCGCCGAAAGTCTCCGTCTCGCTTCCTTCGCAGAGCACGTCAATGGGCTTCTCGAGATGCCCTCCGGTGACAATCACGGCACGCGCGCCCATTTCCAGCAGCCTTTGCCCCGCCGCCTTCATGCCGTTCAGGTCCTTCACTTCCATGCCCGTGAGGAATTCGGCTTCGGGCATGTTGGGCGTGATCACGCTCGCGCGCTTCAATAGTTCGTCATGCACGAACTTCAGGCCCGCCTCGTCGAGCAGCTCGCCCGTTCCCGCCGTGGGACGCGCAACCGGATCGAGCACGACGTGCGCGAAAGTGTGGCTATCGAGAAACTCGGCCACGGCGCTGGCATTCGCGCGATTCGCCAACATTCCGATTTTCACGCCTGCGATCAACGAGTCTTCGGCCAGCGCGTCGAGCTGGCCGCGCAGGATTGCCGCGGGAGTGGCATGCACGGCGCGCACTCCCTGCGAAGACTGCACCGTGAGCGCCGTCACCGCCGCCACGCCGTAGCAATTGTGGGCCGCGAATGTTTTCAGGTCGGCGGCCACGCCCGCGCCGCATGAGGGATCGAAACCCGCGATGGTGAGAAGGATGGGCGGAGTGTGGTTCGCGTGACCGTTTTGATTCGAGTAGTTGGCCAACTTTCGGGCGCCCTCCGCGCCAGGCAGAAATGCCGGCGACACCCTTCTGGCTGGGTGCACCGGCAAATTGAAATGTACGCGCGTCACACGGCCCATGCAACAGAAAATTTTCGCGGAGGGACTCGGAAGGCACCCGCGGGAAGCGGCGCAGCCGTCCGCATGCTCAGGCGGATTACGGGAAGAGGCCGCGAACCATGGTGGCGTCCGCCACGCGGCCCACGGCGAGCACGTAGGCGCCGGTGCGCATGTGCGTGCGATGCTTGCGCATCGCTTCGTGCACTTCGGTGAACGCGCGGCGCATCACGGACTCGAGCTTCGCGCTCACTTCCGCAACCGGCCAGAAGAAGCTTTGCAAATCCTGCACCCATTCGAAATAGCTGACGGTGACGCCGCCGGCGTTGGCCAGAATATCGGGCAGGAGGAGGATGCCCTTGCGTGCCAGCACCTCGTCCGCGTGCGGAGTGGTAGGGCCGTTGGCGGCTTCGGCCACGATTTTGGCCTTGATTTGGTCGGCGTTGTTGAGTGTGATCACATTTTCGAGCGCCGCGGGAATCAAAATATCGCATTTCAATGTGAGCAAATCGTCGTTCGATATCCGCGAAGTTCCTGGCATGCCCACAACCGTGCCGGAGCGCTCTTTATAGCGCGCGGCCTTCAGCGGATCGATCCCGCGCGAATTGAAGACACCTCCGCGCGAATCGCTGATGGCCACGATGCGCGCTTTTTTCTCCGCGAAGAGGCGCGCGGCGAGCGATCCCGCGTTTCCGAAACCTTGAATCGCCACGCTTGCGCCGCGGAGCGACATCTTTTTCACTTTGCACGCTTCTTCGGTCACCACCAGGCAGCCGCGCGCGGTGGCATCGCTGCGCCCTTCCGAGCCGCCGATGGAAACCGGTTTCCCCGTCACGACGCCCAGCGATGAATATCCCTTGGTCATCGAGTAGGTGTCCATAATCCAGGCCATGGTCTGCGAATCGGTGTAGACGTCCGGCGCGGGAATGTCCCTCTCGGGTCCGATGAGGGGCAAAATCTCGGAGGTGTAGCGGCGCGTCATGCGCTCAAGTTCCGTCTTGCTCATCCGCTTCGGATCGCAGATGACGCCGCCCTTGCCGCCACCGAAGGGAATATTAACGGCCGCGGTCTTCCAGGTCATCCACATCGCCAGCGCCTTCACTTCGTCCAGGGTGACGCCCGGATGGTACCGAATGCCTCCCTTGGCCGGCCCTCGCGCCACATTGTGCTGCACGCGATAACCCGTGAACACTTTCATCTGGCCGTTGTCCATCTTGGTGGGGATGGAGACTTCCAGAACGCGTTTCGGCGCGCGCAGGATTTGGCGCAGCCCCGGATCCAGCTTCAGATACTCAGCGGCGAGATCGAACTGGATTTGCGAAATGCGGTAGGGGTTCAGGTCCTCGCGCGGCGCGATCCGCGGTATCGGCTGCGGCACCGCCTTGGCAACTATGGACATCTTTATCTTCCTCCTGACGTGGGGAGATTCGCGGCGCGCTCGCCCGGAATTATGAATTTTCTCCGCTTTGCGATTCGCCCCTAAGTCATGGACCAGACGAAGTTTAGCCAAGCTGAGAAGGATGTCAATGAAAACCACTTGTAATTCCATTAATTGCGAGCGGCACGAAGGGCGCGCCACTCTCGTTCTGACGCCGATATGTTCCTTGTAAACAATTGTATATAAAAGGTTTAGCAGTATTTCAACAGCTCCGCTTCGCGCCTCGAAGGTTTTGGGCACATGCGCCTCGATCTCCCACGACGCCGTTGACGATATGGCCCCGGCAGGCTAGGCTGCACACTCGCAACCGTACGCAGCGCAATGGGTTTCTCGCGTTCGGGCAATCCGGCGAGTCCCGCTGCGCGTATCTTTCCATAGGGAGCCGCCAAGACCTCGTGAGTTCGGGATCGAGAGCAGAGGTGAGGGCCTCGGACGCGGCGCTCATCGAAGCGATAATGCAGCGGGATGAAGCGGCGCTCGCAGCGCTGTATGACCGCTACGCCAGGATGCTCTCGTCCGTGTTAAACCGCATTTTGCGCGACACACAGGCAGCCGAGGAAATTTTGCAGGATATTTTCTATCAGGTTTGGAGAGCGCCCGCGCAATTCGACGCCTCGCGTGGAACGCTGCCCGGATGGCTGCTCGTGATCGCGCGCCATCGCGCGATTTCCCGGCTGCGCCGGCACAATCCCGCCGCGGGCGACCCGCTGCTCGAGAATACGGTGGTGCTGCCGGTGAATCTCGAAAGCACGCTGGCGCAGGAGCAAATGCTCGGGCGGGTGAAGGGCGCGATGGAAAAACTTCCCGTCGAGCAGCGCGCGGCCGTGGAGCTCGCGTACTTCGAAGGTCTGACGCACAGCGAAATCGCGCGGCAGACGGGCGACCCGCTGGGCACCGTGAAAACGCGGCTGCGCTCGGCGGTGGAAACACTGCGGCGGAATTTACAGGCATGAACGGACATCCAACTCGCGAAGAGGATTTCGATCTCTACGCTCTTGGCGCGCTGGAAGGCGACGAGAAACGGACGATCGAGTCGCACGTGGCGGCATGCCCCACCTGCGCGCGGAAGCTCGCCGAGGCGCAGGGGCGCATCGCGCGACTTGCGTTCGCCGCGCCGCTCGCGGAACCATCGCCACGTGTGAAGCAGCGCCTGCTCGAGCAAATCCATGGCGCATCCGAAGGTCGCGCTCCGGAGCGTGTGCGCGGCGCGGCCGAGCACCCGGGCGGATTCTTCGGGCGGTGGTGGGCCGCAGTGCTCGTTCCGGCGGGCGTGGTCCTCGCGCTCGCGGCAATTTTGCTCTGGAAGGAAGATACGCGGCTCGCGCGGCAGCTCGCCGCCGAGCGCGCTTCCATCGAGCAACTGCAGAAGGAACTCGACGGGGAGCGCGAAGTTTCCGAACTCGTGGAAGACAAGGACACGATGACGGTTTCGCTCGCGCCCATGCCCGGCATGCCGCAAGGAACCGCGCGCGTATTTTTCAATTCTCAGATGGGAAAAATGATGTGCGATGGAGCGATTGCGCCTGCTCCGAAGAATATGACCTACCAGTTGTGGCTCGTCCCGAAGCAGGGAGATCCGATCAGCGCGGGTTTTTTCGACGCCACGGCGGGAGAGTACAGCTCGTGGATGGCGGCTGTCCCGAAAGGCGTTGCGCCGATGGCGTTCGCCGTCACGATCGAGCCTGCGGGCGGCATGCCTCATCCGACTGGGCCGAAAGTGCTCGTAGGCCCCGTGTCCTAATCTTTTTTTCCGGCAGGGATGCGGTCAATTCCCATGTAAGGGCGCAGAAGCTCGGGAATCACGATGGATCCATCCACCTGCTGATAATTTTCGACGAGTGCGATCCAGGCGCGTCCGACGGCGAGGCCTGAGCCATTGAGCGTGTGCACGAATTCGCTTTTGCCGCCCTTGGGCTTCGAGCGAATTCCCGAGCGGCGCGCCTGAAACGCTTCGCAGTTGGAGCACGAAGAAATCTCCATGAACTCGGCGGATGAAGGGAGCCAAACTTCGATGTCGTATGTTTTCGCGGAAGCGAAACCCATGTCCGCGGTGCAAAGCTGGACCACGCGATAGTGCAGCCCGAGCCATTGAAGCAGCAGTTCCGCGTCGCGCACGAGGGATTCGAGTTCGGCGTAGCTCTGGTCGGCGCGCGTGAATTTGAACAGCTCGACTTTCTGGAACTGGTGCTGGCGCTTGATTCCGCGCGTGTCTTTTCCGGCGGCGCCGGCTTCGGAGCGGAAGCAGGCGGTCCAGGCGCAGAGCTTGATGGGCAGGGCGGCGGCGTCGAGAGTTTCGTCGCGATAGAGGCTGGTCAATTCGACTTCGCCGGTGGGCGTGAGCCACAGGTCGGTGTTTTCCAGGTGGAACATGTCCGCGGCGAATTTAGGAAGCTGGCCGACGCCGGTGAGCGAAGCGGTGTTGACGAGGAACGGCGGAAGAATTTCGGTGTAGCCCTTCTCGCGCGTGTGCACGTCGAGGAAAAAATTGGCGAGGGCGCGCTCGAGCCGCGCGCCCCATCCTTTGTAAACGGCGAAGCGCGCGCCGGCGATTTTCACGGCCGCGGAGAAATCGAGGATGCCCGCGGCTTCGCCCAGTTCCCAGTGGGGACGCGGCGCGAAATCGAATTTGGGAGGCGCGCCCCAGCGGCGCACTTCTACGTTGTCCGCGGCGCTCTTGCCAATGGGGACGCTCGCGTGCGGCATATTCGGTATCACGAGCAAATACATCTCCAAGCGAGCGTCGAGCTGCGCAATGCGCATGTCCTCGCGCTTGATTTCGTCGGCAACCTGCTTCATTCGCGTGAGAAGTGCGTCGAGCGGCTCGCGCCCGAGCTTGGTGAAGCGGCAGGCACCTTGCCACCTGCTAGACCAGCTCCCATCCCCTGGTAGCTCTTGAGGCGCGCAATTTCCTCGCTCGCCCTATTCCGCTCGGCTTTCAGCCGCTCGGCATGGGTGATGAGATGGCGGCGCTCGGTGTCGAGTTTGCGGAAGGGGGCTAGGTCAAGCGTGATGCCGCGGTCGCGCGCCATCTGCTCGATGGCGTCGAGGTGTTCGCGGACATAGCCCAGGTCCAGCATAACCGGACAAGAATAGCCGAAAGGGACACCCGGTGAACAGGGAATGGTGCGGGGCGGGAGCGGACGGTTCCGCGACGGTGGGGAGCACGAAAGGAGGCTCGAAGACCCCCCCTCATTTTGTTGCGATTAGGAGGGCATTTTTTATTGACAGCAGGGGAGTTAAGGCGGTTTCTATTCGGCAGAGTTGCGATTAGAAAACTGCACAGGTTCGAGGTCGGAGGTTGGATGTCAGAGGACGCGCCGGAGAGAGACAGGCCTGGCATGGTTTTCGGAAATTCTTCGTCCCGCAGAAGCGTCTCCGGTATCAGGAGTCCGGTGGACTCCACCGGAGTCCGAAAACCGGACCGGGATGCAGAAAGCGCGCTTTTCTCCCCGTCGACCCCCCTCATTTTGTTTCGATTAGAAAAAATTATGTCACTGATGTCAGGGGAGTTACGGCGATTTCTATTTCCCGACTTGTTTCGATTAGAATTATGGAAAAGAGGGGCCGGAGGCTGGACGCAAAAGGGTCCGCGTGGAGCGCCTGCCTCGATGTTTCGAGCCTCCGAGTGCGTCATCAGGGACACACCTCCTCTCCTCCCGCTCATGGCATTTCAAAAAGTTGAACGCGCCCAACGGGTCGGGCATGAGCAACAAAAACAGGCCATGTTAACACAAGCAGGACTGATTGTCAATAGGTAAACAACAAGAGTGAAATCAGTGAAATACCGCGCTCCGCGGGGAGGCTCGCCATCCGTGCCTCGCGTGTGTCATCACTTGCCAATGGAGCGTCTCCGGCCAGGGTCGTCCGCTCGCTTGTTTGCAGAAAGCCACATGAAAGGATGCTTCATGGAGGATAGTGGTAGTATAAAAGGAGACTGAGGGGGATGGTGCCACCTTCATGACCGCGCGATACAACAAGCTCTATGAGGAACCGGCTTACGGCCTTCCGGAGGCGGCGGCTTATCTCAAGGTTCCCTACCAGACCCTTCGGTATTGGCTGACAGGTTTCAACGCGAGACCTCCAATTGTGGTGCCTGCCGAGAGGAACCCTGTTCGGCTCTCTTTCCTGAATCTTCTCGAATGCCATGCCCTGGCGGGAATGCGGAAAATGTATGACCTCAAGCTCCCACGGGTCCGCAGGGCATTGAAAAAGATCGGCGAAAAGTACCCGCAGCCCCATCCGCTTATCAGCGAAGTGTTTCTGACGGATCGGAAGGACCTCTTTGTCGAGAAGCTGGGCGAGATTATCAATTTATCGCAGTACGGTCAGATGGACCTCAATTTCTACCACATGCACCTCGAAAGAGTCGAAGTTGATGGCAAGGGTCTCCTTCGGTTCTTCCCCTTTGTCATGCAGCCTGGGCCTTCGGAACCGAAGACCATCGAGATCAATCCCATGGTTGGTTTCGGAAAGCCTGTGATTGCGGGCACGGCCATCTCGACTGCTATAATCGCGTCGCGTTTCAACGCACGAGAATCCATCACGGACCTGGCCGAAGAATATGAGTGCACGCCCCAGCAAGTCGAAGAGGCCATCCGGTGGGAGCGACCGCTACCCGTCGCAGCCTGACGACTTCACGCTCTACCTCGACGAGAATCTTTGTAACGCGAAAGCCATCCTGGAAACCCTGACGGAGCTGGGCATTCCCTTCGAGCGTCATCTCGCTCACTTTTCGCGCGGTGCGTCCGACGAGACATGGCTCCCGGTTGTGGGGAAAAATGGCTGGGTCCTGCTGACCACCGATAAGCGAATTCGTTACAATTTCCTTGAAAAGCGCGCTCTCGAAAGGAACGCGGTGCGTGAGTTTGTGTTCGCATCGGGAAACATGTCGGCACAGGAAATGGCCGCTGCTCTTGAGGTTGCTATTCGCAAGATGCAAAGGATGTGCCGTAGATTCCAGCCTCCCTTTGTTGCGGCGATCACGCGAACTGGAGAAGTCCACATGCGCTGGCCGAAGAAGAAATCCTGAGAATGCCGATGACCAATGAAAAGTGTATGATTCGATGGGTTCCGAGGCAAAGGTGAGAATCGAGGTGGCATGTGTCATCCGGCCCGACGCCCTCCCCAAGTGCCCCGGCGCGACCCCTCTGGAAGCGCCTTATTCTTCACGGCGTTGGGTTCGGTGCGGGACTCGCGCTCGTCGTAGCCATGGTGGCCCTCGGCTTGTACTGGTATTACGACCATGCGAGGCCCACTCGGTCCTGGCCAGAGAAAGAGGCATCGTCTCTGGGAATCAAATTCAATCTCAAGACGAGATGGCGCGATGCTGCGTTGAGCTATCGGCTTGAAGTTTCGCCGGCGGCACCCATAACGATTGAGGCATTCGATCGAGCCCCTTCGGGCAAACCCTCAGGACTTCACTTTCGATTTCTTGCTCTATGACTCTTCGGGATTCGAGCTTTGCAACATTGATGCTGACGGAGCGGTAAAAAGCGTCGATGACCAGGGCAGAATTGACGTTTTGTCATTCAACTCGACCACTTCGCTCTGTTCGTTTGCCCGTTACTCTGATGCTCGCACCTGGAGTCCTAAGTGGAAAGAAAGCCTCGAGCCCATTTCAAACGAAAAGCCTGCCCTTACTGTAGTAGAACACCCTAAGCTTCCGACTGCCGCGCCGGAAGGTTGGAAAGATAAGCGAAAGTGGAGGCAGCTTCAGAACGGCATGACAAAGGCAGAGGTCCGCAGTCTGCTGGGCGAACCGGGCAGTATTGCAAACTTCGGCATGGCTGGGGATGTTTGGTATTACCCCGATACCGCAGGCGGAGAGGTATCGTTTGACAGCGACGGTCACGTGGAGACGTGGAGTGAGCCCTAGGGGTATCTAGGCCGCGCGTTCTGATACGGCGCGCAATAGGGCAGCATTCCAGACACGTTAGCGGGCGATGCGGGCGCCGGAGCCTTTCATGACCTGGAGGACTTCCTTGAGAGTGGCCATGGTGGTGTCGCCGGGAGTGGTCATGGCGAGGGCGCCATGGGCGGCGCCACATTCGACGGCCCATTGCGGGTCCTTGCCGGCGAGGAAACCGTAGAGCAAGCCGGAAGCGAAGGAATCGCCGCCGCCGACGCGGTCGAGGATTTCGAGATTCTCGCGGTTGGTGGCTTCGTAGAATTTGCCGGCGGTGTAGCAGATGGCGCCCCAGTCGTTGAACGTGGCGGTCTTGGCCTTGCGGAGAGTGGTGGCGACGACCTGGAAGGGAAAATCCTTGACGACCTTTTCGATCATGCGTTTGAAACCGTCCACTTGGAAATTGGAGATGGTTTCGTCCATGCCGGGGATCTCGTAACCGAGGGCGGCGGAAAAGTCCTCTTCGTTGCCGAGCATGACGTCCACGAACGGCGCGATGCGGTGATTCACTTCCTGCGCCTTCTTTTTTCCGCCAAACGATTTCCAGAGGGATTCGCGATAGTTCAAATCGTAGGAGACGATGGTGCCGTGGCGGCGAGCGGCCTGCGCGGCCTCGATGGCCACCTCGGGCGTGGTGGGCGAGAGGGCGCAGAAGATGCCGCCCGTGTGGAACCAGCGGACGCCGAGCTTGCCGAAGATGTGGTCCCAATCGTAATCGCCGGGCTTGAGTTGGGAGACGGCGGTGTGGCCGCGGTCGGAAGAGCCCAGCGCCGGGCGGACGCCGAAACCACGCTCGGTGAAATTGAGGCCGTTGCGGACGGTGCGGCCGACGCCGTCGAATTCGATCCAGCGGACGAGCGACTGGTCCACGCCACCCTGGTAGATGAGGTCCTGGAGCAGGCGGCCAACGGGATTATCGGCAAAAGCGGTGGCGATGGCGGTGTCGAGGCCGAAGCAGCGCTTGAGGCCGCGGGCGACATTGTATTCGCCGCCGCCTTCACAGACTTCGAACGAGCGCGTGGTCCAGATGCGGAAGTCGCCGGGATCGAAGCGAATCATCACCTCGCCGAGGCTGAGTTGGTCCCACCGGCAATCCTTCTTGGGCTTGATCGTGAGTGGCATCATCGCTCCTCGATAGGGCGCACGCGCGGCGAAAAAACGCGAATTTGGTTATACTATTTTGGAAGCGGCTAGCCAAGGGCATCCTGCACGAAAGCACGCAAACTAAGCACTACGGCGAGGAGAGAAAAATTGGCATGAGCACACGGGATGCAACAGCGCTCAGCGATTTCAAGCCGCGGCACGAGTTTTTTGTGGGCATCGATTCGGACGGCTGCGCGTTTGACAGCATGGAGATCAAGCAGAAGGAGTGCTTCTGTCCCAACACGATCAAATATTGGAGTCTGCAGGCGGTGGCGAAATACGCGCGCGAGACGTGGGAGTTCGTGAACCTCTATTCGAAGTGGCGCGGGACGAATCGCTGGCCCGCGCTGGTGATGACGTTCGATCTGCTGGAAAAGCGTCCGGAAGTGGCGGAGCGGCGAGCGAAAGTTCCGCGCGTGCCGGCGCTGCGCGGGTTTCTGAAGTCGGGCAAGGCGCTGAGCAACGAGGGGCTGGAAGCGTGGAGAGCGGAGCATCCCGATGTGGAACTCGACCTCGCGCTCGAGTGGAGCGTGGCGGTGAACAAGTCGATCGCCTGGATGGTCACCGGGCTGCCGCCCTTTCCGCATGTGCGAGAGAGCCTGATAGCGCTCGAGGCCAAGGCGGATAGCATGGTGGTGTCGCAGACGCCCACGGAGGCGCTGGAGCGCGAGTGGGAAGAGCACGACATTGCGAAATATGTCCGCGCCATCGCCGGCCAGGAAATGGGCACAAAGAAACAACACTTGAAGATGGCTACGGGCGGAAAATACGCGCCGGGCCACGTGCTGATGATCGGGGATGCGTTCGGAGACCTGGACGCGGCGCGCGAGAATGGCGCGCTCTTTTTCCCCATCAATCCGGGGCACGAAGAGGAGTCGTGGAAACGCTTCCACGAGGAGGGTATTGCGAAGTTCCTGGGGGGGAAGTTCGCGGGAGCGTACGAGACGGAACTGCTCGGGGAGTTCACGCGGCTGCTGCCGGAAACGCCGCCGTGGCAGAGTGGAACAAAGTGAGAGGGCTGGAAGCAGGGAAGCAAGAGTAACGCTGCCCGCCTAAAAGGCAACGCAGCCGCTATAAAGGTAAAAGCGAAAGCGAAGAAAAAATGGTAATCGGAAAAGGATCGGCGAGCCAGTACCTGACGGAAGCTCAGACAGGCGAGATTGTGGCGGAAGCTATCGCGTCGATTTCCGTCGAAGGCAAGCGCGTGCTGATCCTGATTCCCGACGGCACGCGCACGATGCCCATGCCCATGATGTTTCGGCTGTTCGAGCAAATTCTGAAGCCGCGCGTGCGGACGATGGATTATTTGGTGGCGCTGGGCACGCATCCGGAGATGAGCGACGCGCATCTCGGGAAGCTGGTGGGACAAAAGGTGGAGAACGGGCGCGTGGGGGAGACACGCATTTTCAATCACCACTGGGACGACCCCGCGAGTTTTGCGCTGCTGGGGACGATTCCGGCGGCGGAGACGGCGAAGATCACCGGCGGGCTGATCGCGCAGGACGTGCCGGTGAAGCTGAACAAGCTGATTTTGGATTACGACTATTTGATTATTTGCGGGCCGGTGTTCCCGCACGAGGTGGTGGGGTTTTCGGGCGCCAACAAATATTTTTTTCCGGGCATCGCGGGCGCGGAGATCATCAATTTCACGCACTGGCTGGGCGCGTTGATCACCAGCTCGAAAATCATCGGCTCGGGATATACGCCGGTGCGTGCGCTGATTGACCGCGCCGCCGCTTTCGTCCCTCGGCCGGTGGGCTGCTTTGCGCTGGTGGATACGCACGAGGGCCTGGCGGGATTGTACTTCGGCGCTCCCGAGGAGGCCTGGACGCCGGCCATGGAGCTTTCGGCGCAGAAGCACATCATCTACGTGGATAAGCCCTTCCGGCGCGTGCTTTCGATCATGCCCGAAATGTACGACGACCTGTGGACGGCCGCGAAGGGCATGTACAAGACGGAGCCCGCGGTGGCGGATGGCGGCGAGGTGGTGGTCTACAGCCCGCACGTGAAGGAGATCAGCTATACGCATGGGAAGCTGATTGAGGAGATCGGATACCACGTCCTCGAATACTTCACGAAGCAGTGGGAGCGGTTCAAGCAGTATCCCGGAGGCGTGCTGGCGCACTCGACGCACGTGAAGGGCCTGGGGACGTACGATGCGGCCACGCGCGTGGAGAGTCCGCGGATTCAGGTGACGCTGGCGATGAGCATCCCGGAAGAGCTCTGCCGGCGCGTGAATCTCGGTTATCTCGATCCGGCCGAGATTCGGATGGAGGAATGGCGCGGGCGCGAGAGCGAAGGCGTGCTGGTGGTGCCGCGCGCGGGAGAAACGCTCTACCGGCTGAAGACGAGCGCCGTCAAAGTCTAGCGCCGTTCCAACCGGCGGCTATTTGCGTTCCATGTTTTTGCGCAATCGTCGAATCTCGATGAGTACGAAGCCTAGCAGCACAATGAGGGCTCCGGCATAAATGTGAAGAAACGGAACGGTTGCTTCCATCGTTGTTACCTCCTCGATTTTAGTTCCACGGCAAAAGATAACCCGGCCTCGAAGAACTTTTTCCATTCATCACTCCGCCGAAGCGCAAAGCGCGGGGTGGCGCTCATTGCGAGATCACCATTTGGGAGGCGCTCGACATCACAATGGCGGTCTTGGATAGAAACGGCAGAATGAAATTGAAGCTGTATTGCACCTTCACTTGAACCGTGCTGCCGGGATCGTTGTTGGGCGTCCAGATGGTGGTGACGGTGACGGCGCTGGATTTGATTCCCAGGGGCACATTTCTCAAGTAGGTCTGGATATCGCTCGCCGCCGCCGGGCAGGCGGTGACCCAACTGGTGCACGAGGAGCCGCGCACGATGGCGTAGCGCGCGCCTTCTCTGGCCGCGTCGGCGACAAAGTGGTAGGCGAAAAGCGCGCGGGCACAATCCATCACGCCAAAAAGAAACATGAAGAGGACGGTGAGCACGACGGCAAACTCAACCAGCGTGCTCCCGCGCTCTCGCGTGACGCTTCGAAGGACCGGCGTGGCTCTTTGCGGGAGCGGCGTGCGCGGCGAAACTGCGGAAGAGAACATCAAGGCCCCGCCCGCATGACTGCTTGGCCGCTCACACTGGAGGTTGCAGGGATGCCCGGATACGCGAACCAGGGTTTATAGGTGGCGGTCGCAATCACCTTGACATAGTGAACCAGGTGGGTGGAGGAACAGCTTGGCGGAGAAGCGCAACTGGCGGAAACTCCTGTTCCGTCCGAGCATTGGCACCAGTAACTTGCGGTTGCGGCGAGACTGCCGTTGGCGGCGCCGACGAGATCGGGAGCGTCATTTGTGGCCGCCGTTTGCATTCCCGTAACGTCCGTGGAAGTGGTTCCACTCTGCTGTCCATACTGGACGCCGGCCCTGGCGGCGCTCGAAACTTCGATGCTTACGTATGCGAAGCGGCCCAGATCAACGGTCCCGAGCAACAGGAGCGACAGCACCGGCAGCAGAAAGCCCAATTCAACGAGACTGGCTCCGGTTTCCTGCCGAAAGAGCAGCCGCAGGGTCTGGGGCGCGGGGCAGCGGCTGGAGGATGAAGATTTCCGTTCGATCCGCGATCGAATTCTTATTCTCATTCGGCCAACACTCCACCGCCCTTCACCGGCGATCCATTCGAGAGAGGATCGTAGTTATCGCTGATATCGGTGGTGGTGAAATTTTGCGAGCCCACAGTGATATCGTCGAATTCAATCGTGTATGCCACGATGGGGTTGTAGCTTACGGTGCCGTCAAAGTCGACGATGACGGCCGCGGTGGGTAAGTAGTATGTTCCCTGGAGAACGGTATTATCGGAACTCATGCCAATAATCTGAGCAGAAGCGGTATCTCCCGGGTTTTGGAAGAAGAGGATTCCCTGATACGTTCCGGTGGTTGGCGCGATGAGCGACATGGATTGGCCCGCCGTATAGGAAATCATGGTGAAGGTGATGGAACCGCTGGGCCCGTAATTATAGAAAGTGACGCCATAGGGAGAGCTCGAGGTGTTGGTAGAGACATTGCTGCCAATGTCAATGTTGAGGCCGCCGGGCGATTTGGATGATGTGAGGATGTAAACACCGGGATTAAAGACGACATAAGCGCCTGATTGAATCCGAATCCCGCCGCAATAGACCGCGGGATTGAGCACGGTTGGACTGGATTTGGGGCTGGTTGTAGGGTTGTAGGTTTGCCGGCCTGAGAAGGTGCAGGCGCCTACCGTTGGTTTTGGCAAATAGGCGAGTGGATCGCTGGGCGTTGGGGTCGCAATGCCCGTGGTGGTATTGGCTGGAGTCGGGCAGCCGCCCCCAAAACTTCCGACAATGCCGATGTAAGGAGCGGATACCGTGGATGGGGTTTTGCAGGAAAAAGCGTTGCCACCACTCGATTCGACAATGATTCCGCATTGGGAAATCAAGGTGGCATGGGAAACCACTTCGAGTGTGCTGCCGCTCGTGGGGGACAGGGCGTAGATGCAGTTGTTGGCGCTGCCGAGATGAGCAACCGCCCGGGCAGTAATCTGGGTGGAAGATACGCCGAAGGATTTGGCAAAAAAGGTGGCGGCAGTTCTGGAAACAACCGCTTCGACGTAGTTCGAGTCGCCCACATGCGCGCCCGATAAGGGCGGGTTATTGACCGTCACGATGACTCCGTTCGAGCCGTTCGTAAAGCCATTGGCGGTGGAATCGGCATTGGCCGCCGATGTGACGTCGCCATAGGAAAGCTCAGCGGCGCCCGCGATGGCTGCTGCGTCCGCGGCGGTTTGAAGCAGTCTCTTCTCATAGCGGAGAAATCCCACATCCACCGCGAGAGCCATGAAAGCAAGAAGCCCCACCAGAGCCAGGGCCACGACCACAATCGCCTGGCCTTTCTCAGACTTATTTGTTGCCCAAGAAACGCTTTGGCTGCGGCTGGGGGGTAATCTCTCGCATGGATGTAATTGGCGCTTCATAGTTGTGATCCGGGGCGGGATCTCGGTCGCGGGGCGAGCATTGGCGGCGCGGACCGGCGGCCCGACGTTAGGTAGAGCACACCGGAGTCCACGGCGCCGTGCGCTTAGTTCTTCCAAATCAGTGAGTTCGACATTGTTCGCCGCATCCCTGCGCGCCTCTATTGTTCCAAAATCGAACAGGAATCCCATTCTGACCTAGCAGTGCCTCCGCGAAAATCTCCAAGAAGGGGTTCGAGAAGCTCAGGCGATCTGTAATCAATTGATTTCAGTAGCCTTCTCTGAACTTCAGGCGATTTGAAGAGGCGCATTGAAAGTGCTCTAACTGTGGCAAAGAGCTTGCACGTTTTACCAATTTCCAGGGCAATGAAACTGCGTGGTTTGCGCGGAGACGATGAAGCTGGACGGGCGTGAATCCGCGCAGGGCGTTTGCGAACAACCATGAGTCCGGCCGGAGGCATGAGGCTTTATGAGCTGCGTCGCTCGGATGGAGCGTTCTTTTGTGCGGGAAGTTTCTCTGCCGGCCTTGCTTGCGGCGCAAAACAGGGATGGAGGCTGGGGATTCTCGGCTGGAGCAAAGAGCGCGATCGAGCCCACGAGCTGGGGTTTGCTGGCCATTTCCGGGACAGATTCGGACGACTCCGGCACGCGGCGGAAATGCCGGGCGGCCCGCTTCCTGAAAAAAGCGCAACTTCCAGAAGGGTCATGGCCTGTGGAAATCGGACAGGAGGAAGGGGGATGGGTGACCTCGATTGCGTGTTTGGCGCTGCGCGCGTCGGAGGGCGCGTCGCCGGAAACGAGCCGGGGGCTGGATTGGCTATGCCGCGATTGGCCAGGAGAAGGAGGACTCTGGTGGCGCATGCGGCGCCAGCTATCTGGAGCGACGCGCCTGGCACAGCTCAACCACCGGCTGCGCGGATGGAGTTGGACGCGAGGAACAAGCAGTTGGGTGGAACCCACGTCACATGCGTTGCTGGCGCTTCGGGGGGCGCGTCTAGCGCCTGCCGGTTTGCAGCGCGCAAGGCATCGCCGCGAGCTCGGGCAGAAAATGCTGTGCAACCGGATGTGTCCCGGCGGGGGATGGAACTGCGGCAACGCATGGGTGTACGGAGCGCCGGGAAAGCCGTTGATCGGGCCGACGGCCTGGGCGCTCTTGGCGCTCGCCGAATTCGCGGCCGAGCCAGGCGTCGAGGATTGCGTGCGCGAAGGGCTCGATTGGCTGGAGCGGGCCTGGAGCGGGATTCGCGGTCCGGGCTCGCTGGCGCTGGCGCATCTTTGCCTGCGCGCGTATGGCCGGGCGGGGGGGATGCTCGATTCGCAATTCTTCGCGCGTTACCAAGAGGGCCGATTCATGCAGCAGATTCCGGTGCTGGCCTGGGCCACGCTGGCGCTTCGATCTTCGTTCGATGGGGTTTCTCGGGAGATTTTCGAGAGCCACTGAACCATGTCCTTTTCAACTCCATCCATGCTGCCCTCCTTCCGGAGGCCGCCTTCGCGCGTGGCCATACGCTCGGCCAGTTCCTACCGGGCGGACTTGCGCGATGTGATTCTCGAGACGCTGGGCGAATTCAAGCTCGGCGTGAAAGGGAAGAGCGTCCTGCTGAAGCCCAACTTTGTAGGGGCCGATCCCGACGGCGTGATGAATACACATCCCGCGGTGGTAGCCGCGGCGCGCGAATGTTTCCTGCACCTGGGAGCCTCGAGCGTGCTGGTGGGGGAAGGCCCGGCGCTCGAACGCGACACCGAGGCGATCGTGGAGGCCATCGGCTTGCGGGAATATCTGGGACGGCTGGAGGGCGCATTCGTGGACTTGAATGTGGACGAAGTGCGCCTCGTTTCCCTGCGGACGCGCGCTTCGCGCTTGAAGAGAATCTATTTGCCGGCGGCGGTTTTGCGCGCCGATTTCGTTGTGTCCATGCCCAAGCTCAAGACGCATCACTGGGCGGGGGTCACACTCTCGCTCAAGAACATGTTCGGAATCGTTCCCGGACGCTGTTACGGCTGGCCGAAAAACATCCTGCACTGGGCCGGGATTTCGAGATCGATTTTGGATTTGACGAGCACGGTGCGGCCGGATTTCGCGATTGTGGACGGAATCACCGGCATGGAAGGAGACGGGCCGCTCGCGGGACAGCCGAAGGCGAGTGGAATCCTGGTGATGGGAGACGATGCCGTCTCCGTGGATGCGACCTGCGCGCGGGCCATGGGACTGCTTCCGGAGCGGATCGGATATCTCGAGCGCTCCTCACTGTTTCTGGGAAACCTGAAAGAGGAAAAGATCCAACAGATCGGCGAAAGCCTCGCGTGCGTGGCGCAGCCGTTTTCAGTAGTTCCCGAATTCGAGCATTTGAAAGCGAAGACGGCATGAACGCATCGGGCGAAGTGGCGGCCGCCCGCCACGGCGGGCAGGCCCGCGAGGGCACTCGATCCGCGAGCGCGGGGGGCCGCGTCCTGCCGAGACTCTTCTCCTTCCCCGTGATCCTCGGCGTGCTGCTCTTCGCCGGCGCGTTTTTCGGAACGCTCACGGAAGGGAAAAAGGGAGGGACGCTCTTCGGCGAAGGAGACACGTGGTGGCACATCCGCGCCGGCGAAGAAATTCTGGCGACACATGAATTGCCTCATCGGGATACGTATTCCTGGACCGCGGCAGGAACGGAATGGATCGCCTACGAATGGCTGGGCGACGTGGCCATGGCAGCCGCCTATCGCGCGGGAGGACTTCGAGGTCTGAAGGCGCTGCAACTCCTGCTGACCGGTGCGATACTCGTGTTGCTCTATGCCTACGCGGCGATGCGATGCGGAAACGCGAAAGGGGCGTTCGTCGTATGCGCCCTCGTGGTGCCGGTCGCGGCCGTTTTCTGCTCGCTTCGGCCTCAGATGATCGGCTACATCTTCTTCCTCGTAGTGCTTCTGATTCTGGAATGGTTCCGGCGGGGGAAGAGCGGCGTGCTGTGGCTGCTGCCGCTGCTTTTTGTGGCGTGGGTGAATACGCACGGCACATTTGTTTTTGGCCTGCTGGCGATCAGTGTGGCCTGGGCCTCGGGGCTTCGGCCCTTTCGTCGGGGCGAAATCGAAAATACCGCGTGGACCAGCGGCCAGCGCAGGCGGATTGAAATCGCAGCGCTCGTGAGCGTGCTGGGGCTGTGTTTGACTCCGTATTCCACGCGGCTCGCCGCCTACCCATTGGATATCGCATTTCTGCAGCCCGTGAATATCTCGAGCATTCAGGAATGGATGCCCCTGTCAACGGAACGCTTCCTGGGTCTGGCTGTTTTCGGATCGCTCCTGGCCATTCTTATTTTGCAAATGTTGCGGCCGTTTCGTTGCCGGCTGGACGACCTGATTCTTCTAGTCATCGCCGCGATCCTGGCGATTCTCCATCTTCGTTTCGTGCCGCTCTTTCTAATCATTTCCGTCCCGCTGCTTTCGATTCCCGTGGCGCGCCGGCTGCCGCGGTATGACGCAGTCCGGGACCGCCACGCGCTGAACGCCGGATTGATTGTCGCGCTTGCGGCGGCGATGGGATGTTTTCTGCCCGCGGAATGGCAGTTGCAGAAAGAGTTCGCGGCCAGCTTCCCCGTCGCCGCCGCTGAGTATTTGCGGGCGCACCCCGCCGACGGGCCCTTGCTCAATGAGTACGGCTGGGGCGGGTATCTTGCATGGGTTCATGTTCCGGCCCGCGGCGTATTCATTGACGGCCGCGCGGACATCTACGAGCGCGCGGGCGTGCTCGAAGACTATTTGAAGATCACGCGTCTCGAGCCCGGCGCGTTTGGCCTGCTCGGAAAGTACGGCATACGAGCGTGTCTCCTCGAGCCCGACGCGCCCCTTGCGACAGTGCTCGCGGAGTCGCCTGGGTGGGAAAAAGCTTACGGCGATTCCGTGAGCGTGGTGTACGTGCGACGACTGTTTCCACCTGGTACGGAGGCCCGCACTCTGGCGAAGCGCTAAATTTGATGGCGTTCCGGCTTGGGCCACCCGTCCCGGTTTGATGCACCTTGGGACTTTAATGGTTTTGTAACTGGCACACTCTTCGACACTTCCCGAGCGGACTCTGGCATCTGAACTGCAAATTCAAGCATCGGCGGGAGGGAAGTGCTCGCCCACATAGAGGAGGGGACATGCAAGTGCTACTGACTAGACTGTGGCAGGACGAATCCGGCCAGGACTTGACCGAGTACGCGTTGCTGGTCGTATTAATTGCTTTGGCTGCCGTCGCTTCGATGAAGGCTCTGGCGACGGCGATCAGCACGGTGTACTCCACCGCCGCGGCGAATCTGACCTCCGCCACATAAGAATAGCCGGGTCCTGGCGCTAAGACCGCTGGGAAGCCAGCTGTGAGAGCACTCGACGGCGAGGTGCCCCCGCAGAAAATCGCGGCGGGCACACGGAAGCCTTCGGGATGCCGCAGCATGGCGACGGGTGCGTGTGGAGGATGGGCAGCGGAGTTACCCGGGGCATGGAACGATGAGGGAGTGGAGCGGTGAGAGAAGAGGCAATGTGGCTGTGTGCCGTGTGGATCGCGGGAAGTGCGGGGATACTCGACTGGCGCAACAGGAAAATACCTAACTGGCTGACGGTGCCGGCGCTCGTGCTGGGGTTGGCCGTGAATTTCGCAACGGCCGGATTGGCAGGCGGACTTCAATCCATCGAGGGCGCCGTCGTGGCTCTCGCGGTGCTGCTGCCGGTTGTGTTCCTGCGCGGCCTGGGCGGAGGCGATTGGAAGCTGATGGGTGCGCTGGGCGCATGGCTGGGACCGGGCCAGGTCCTGATGGTTCTGCTGGTGACGATTTTCCTGAGCGGGCTGCTGGCGATGGTGCAAATCGTCCGGGCGAAGCGGTTGGTGAAGACGGTCCGAAACGTATGGGAGCTTTTGCGCGGATTTTTCATCTTCGGACTCCAGCCTCATCCTGAAATCAATCTGGACAATCCCACTGCTTTGACGCTTCCGTTTGGTTCGGCGGCGGCGCTGGCCACGGCGGCGTGTTGCTGGATTGGCTGGCACGGGTAATAAACCTCAAGGGACGGGGAACGACGATGGACCGGCGAAGGATTCTGATGGCACTGGGAGCGGCGCTGCCGCTGGCCTTATTGGCCTCCTTCCTGGTGCATCACGAGCTTTCGAGAGTGGTTGCCCGCCAGACGATTCCGTCGATACAGATTGTGGTTGCCGCCGAGAGGCTGCCTCCGGGGACGCTCCTGGGCGCGGAGAACGTTCGCCGGGTGGACTGGCCCGCGGCGCAGGCCATGGAAGGAATGTGTACGCGCATGGAAGATTGCCAGGGGCGCGCGATTTTGAATGCCGTCGTCGAAAATGAGCCGATCCTCGAGGCCAATCTGGCGTCGAAGGATTCCGGCGCGGGCCTTCCCGCCACGATCCCGCAGGGCATGCGGGCGGTATCGGTGGCCGTGAACGACGTGATCGGCGTGGCCGGCTTTGTTCAGCCGGGAACGGCGGTGGACGTGATCGCGACGGGAACGCCGGCCGGCGCGGGAAACACGACGGTCGCGCGCACCGTGTTGGAGGATGTTCATGTGCTGGCCGCGGGGCAGAAGGTCGAGCCCGACAAGCAAGGAGCGCCGCAATCGGTTTCGGTGGTTACGCTGCTGGTCCGTCCGGAGCAGGCCGATGTGCTGGCGCTGGCAAGCGCGCAGGGGCGAATCCAACTGGCTCTCCGCAATGTGAGCGACTCGCAGGTGGTGAATCCGCCCGCCGCCGATGAGGCCGCGGTATTTGGAACCGTGAACCGCGCGGCGACCGCGCCCGCGGCGAGGGAAGCCGCAAAACCGGCCGAGACCCGCGTCGTTCGGCGTGGAAGTATTTCGAGGGACGAAAGAAGAAATGGAAGCTCCACAAAGGTGAGGAACCGCGCGATGCATGTTGCTTCTCCAATCCGAGCCAGGGCGCGAAAGCGGAAGGCCGGCGTGGCCCTCCGAGTGACCGCGGCTTTCCTGTTTCTGAGCTGCGCGGCCGGCGTCCGCGCCCAGACGAATTCCCCGCCGGCGGAGAATCCGAGCCCGGCGCCCGAGCTGCTGCACCTGCTGGTGGGCAGGTCGCTCGTGATCAATTCACCCGCACCCATTCGCCGAATTTCGATAGCCGATCCGAGTGTTTTGGACGTGATGGTTCTCAGCCAGACGCAAATTCTGGTCAATGGGAAAGCGCCGGGAGGGGTTTCGCTGGTGCTGTGGATGGGATCGGGCGGGACTAAGACGTATGAGTTCAGCGTGGATCTCGACGTTTCAAGCTTGAACCAAAGAGTGCAGCAGGCATTTCCGAATAATCGCCTGCACCTGGACGCCTCGAACGGACTGGTGATGCTCTCGGGGTTGGTGTCCTCGAGCGCGGAAGCGGACACAATTTACCAGGTGGTTTCAGCGGTGATTCCCAAGACGGTGAACCTGCTGAAGATTTCCCAAGCGGCCCAAAGCCAAATCCTGCTGGAAGTGAAGTTCGCGGAAGTAGACCGCGGGGCGTTGAGCAATTTTGGATTCAATCTCTTCAGCCTGCCGGGAGTGACGAAGACTCTGGGAACGGTCGGGACGCAGCAATTCGGGCCCATCCAATTGGGGTCAGGGGCACCGGGGACATCCGCTTTGCAGTCCTCTCTCTCGCTGAGCGATCTGCTGAATATCTTCATCTATCGCCCCGATATCAATCTGGGAGCGACGATCGCGGCGCTCGAACAGAAGAACGTGCTGCAAATTCTGGCCGAGCCGAACCTGCTGACGGAAAACGGGAAGGAAGCAGAGTTCCTCTCCGGGGGCGAATTTCCGGTCCCCATCGTGCAAGGCGGCGCGGTAGGCTCCGCGCCCACCGTCACCATCATGTTCAAGCAGTTTGGCGTGAGCCTGAAATTCACGCCGGAGCTGACCGAAGACGGCCTGATTCATCTCAAGGTCGCGCCTGAAGTGAGCGCGCTCGATTATACCAACGCCGTAACGGTTTCCGGATTCCTGATTCCCGCCATTTCCACGCGGCGGGCGGATGTGCAGGTGGCGCTCGAGGACGGGCAGAGCTTTGCCATCGCGGGACTCGAGGATGACCGCGTGACGAATATCAACGGCAAAGTGCCGGTGATCGGCAGCATCCCGCTTCTCGGCGGACTCTTTAAGAGTGATTCGAAAAACAAAACGAAGACCGAACTGCTCGTGCTCGTGACGCCGCACATTGTCAGCCCCATTCCCAAGGGCGCGCCGGAGCCGAGCGTGCAATTTCCGGTTCCGTTTATGGCCCCGCCAGCCCCTGCCGCGCAGCCGAATCCGGGGCAAAAATGAGGCCGGCAGCTGGATTCGAAGCGATGGGCCCGCGGAAGAAGAAGATGCCGGAGGAAGGATGAAATCATGCTGACCGCCGTGGTGGTTGGATCGGATCGAAGCAGCACGGGCGCCTTGCGCGCGGCTTTGCAGGCGACCGGACTCGTTTATTCGGTGCGCGAATGGGACTTGCTGGCCGAAAACCATCCGCTGCCGGGAGAAGCCATCCCGGACGTGGTCTGGCTCGATTTGCCTCGCGATGCGGGAATCTACTTTTCGTTTGCGGCCCGTCTGCGCCAGTTACGCCCGGGAATTCAGATCGTGGCCTGCTCCGATACGCCGGAGCCGAGCCTATTGATGCAAGCGATGCGCAGCGGGGTGCAGGAATTCATTCCCAAGCCCATCAGCGCGGAGACAGTTCGGGACGCGCTCGAGCGATTCACGGAGGTAAAAGGAGACGGGGGAAAAGAGCCGGACAAACTGATTGTGGTGATGGGATCGAAGGGGGGAGTGGGAACGAGCACCGTGGCAGTGAACCTGGGAGTGCAACTGACGCAAATAACGAAAAAGCGCGTCCTGCTGCTCGATTTTGGCAGGCCGCTCGGGCACGTCTCGCTCCTGCTGGATTTGCAGCCGCGGTTCACGTTGCGGGACGCGGTGGAAAATCTGGAGCGGCTCGACGAGCATTTCTTGAGCGGGCTGGTGACGCGGCATCACACGGGCCTTGAAATCCTCGCCGGGACCTCGCACCCGGAGGAGTGGCAGAAGATTAGCCTTGCCGCGCTGGGAGGAGTCGCCCAAGTGGCACAGGGCGGGTTTGATCATGTGCTGGTGGACGCGGGCGTGGTGGATCCCTCCGAGTGGTCGCCCATCCTGCACACGGCGCGTTCGATTCTTCTGGTCGCCGAACCGACTTTGCTCTCGCTCTGGACTCTCGAAAGATACATCTCGACCATGGAGAGCGCGGACCTCAGCCCTTCGTCGATCCACATCGTGATCAACCGCTGGCGCCGCAATGATGACAAAGCCCTGCAGAACGTCGAGGAACGCCTCCACCGGCCCATCGCCGCGCGCCTGCCGAACGACTACCGCCAGGTGAGCGATTCGGTGACGCAGGGAATGCCGCTGACGGGAAGCAACAGCAACCCCTTGATCGTTTGCTACCGGCAACTCGCCTCCGAGTTGCTCAAAGAACCGGCGGAATCCGTGGAGAGCCGCCAGCCGGGCGCGAACGTGTTCGCTCCGGTGCGATAGAAAGACGCGATGAAAACACTTAGCCCCACGCCGATACGGTCCGATTACACGGCGGTGAAAGCCGCGATCCACCGCAAGCTGATCCAGAACCTCAATCTGGAGCGGCTGGCGCATATGGACCGTGGAGCGGTGCTTTCCGAGCTGACGCAGATCATCGAATCGCTCGTGGAAAACGAGGGCACGCCCATCACGGGACTCGAGCGGGAGCGGCTGGCCCGCGAGGTGCTCGATGAGGTTTTCGGATTGGGGCCTCTCGAGCCGCTGATGAGGGACCCCTCCGTGGCGGACATTCTTGTGAACGGCTGCCGGAACGTGTACGTGGAGCGGCGCGGAAAGCTCGAGAAAACCGATATTCAGTTTCGCGACGACGCGCATCTGAGGCTGATCATTGACCGCATCGTTTCGGCCGTGGGCCGGCGTGTGGACGAGTCGTCGCCGATGGTGGATGCGCGGCTGGCCGATGGTTCGCGCGTCAATGCGATTATTCCTCCGCTGGCGCTCGATGGACCGTGCCTTTCCATCCGGCGTTTTGCGAATGTCAAACTTTCCGGCGCCGAATTGGTGGCCAACGGCAGCCTGACGGTGCAAATGCTCGACATGCTGAAAGCCTGCGTGAAGGCGCGGCTCAACATCGTGATTTCGGGCGGCACCGGCGCGGGCAAAACCACGCTCCTTAACCTGCTTTCCTCCTATATCTCGGATCGGGAACGCGTGGTGACGATCGAAGACGCAGCCGAACTGCAATTGGAGCAGGAGCATATCGTGCGCCTCGAGACGCGGCCAGCCAATATCGAGGGCAAAGGCGCCATCATGCAGCGCCAGCTCCTGATCAACTCCCTGCGGATGCGCCCCGACCGCATCGTGATGGGCGAGGTGCGCGGAGAGGAAGCGCTCGACATGCTGCAGGCCATGAATACGGGCCACGACGGTTCGCTCACGACCATCCACGCGAATACTCCGCGCGATGCCATCAGCCGGCTGGAAACAATGGTGGCCATGGCAGGACTGAATCTGCCGGACAAGGCCGTCCGCAGGCAAATCGCTTCGGCGGTGGATGTGGTCCTGCAGGTGAGCCGCCTGAGCGATGGGACGCGCAAAGTGATTTTCATCTCGGAAATCACGGGGATGGAAGGCGACACCATTTCCATCCAGGATATTTTCCAGTTTCGAAAGAGGGGAATCGGGCCGAAGGGCGACGTGCTGGGTGAATTCCTTCCCATCGGCATTCGTCCCAAGTTCGCGGACCGTCTTGAGGCCGCTGGCATAAGACTGCCGGCGGAAATGTTCAACCGTCCGGCGGAAGCCTGAGGACACGACCGTGCTGATGATTCTAGTGGTCACATTTTTCGCCTCGCTGCTCCTGGTCTGGGGCGCCTTCATGGCCCTGACGATCGGGAAGCCCGCTGATGTCGCCGGACGGCTCGAGAAAATCTCGAGGAGACAGGAAGACGCGTTCCAACCGCTCGCGCCGCAACTTGTGCGCGACGAAGGATTGAGCGGAGTTCCGCTGCTGCACCGGCTGCTGCTGCGCTGGTCCTGGTCCAAGGGTTTGCAAAAATTCCTAGCGCAGGCGGGATGGAAAATCAAAGCGGGAAAATTTGTGCTGGTCAGCGGAGTTCTCGCGTTCGGTTCCTTTCTCCTGTGCGCGAGTTTGCTGGCCTTCCTTCCGGCCGCGCTTGTGGCCGGCTTGGCCGCCGGACTCATTCCTCTTGTAACGGCCTCGTTCCAGCGCGCGCGGCGCTTTGCGCGGTTTCAGAGAAATTTTCCGGAGGCCATTGACTTGCTGACCCGCTCCGTGCGGGCCGGCCATGCCTTCACCGTCGGGCTGGAGATGATTTCCAAGGAGCTTCCCGAGCCGGTGGCCGGAGAGTTCCGCACCACGTTTGACGAATACAATTTCGGCCTGCCGCTGCGCGAGGCGCTCGTGCATCTCACGGAACGGATGCCTCTCGACGACGTGCGATTTTTCGCCACGGCGATGCTGATTCAGAAAGAATCCGGCGGAAATCTGGCGGAACTTCTCGAGAGCTTGGCGCGTATCACCCGGGAACGGTTCAAGATTCTGGGCGAGGTTCGGACACGCACAGCGCAGGGCCGCATGACGGCGGGAATTCTGATCGCGCTCCCTCCCCTGCTCTTTGTCACTCTGAATCTTCTGAATCCCGGGTACGCGCAACTGCTCCTCACGGACAAATTGGGGCACAAGATCCTCGCCATTGCATTTTCGTTGCAGGTTATCGGTTCGGCTGTGCTGTGGAAGATTGTTCAAATCAAAGTCTAAGGTCACACGGGAACTCAGGGAATGATTTGGATTACAACCGCGGTCATCTTTTTCACCGTGCTGGCGGTGGGAGTCATTGTGTACGCCGGTTTTGCTCCCCCCGGCGACGTTCTCGATGCGCGCCTGTCCCGGCTTTGGCGTCCCGCTTCGGCTGTCGGCGGAGCCTCCACCTTCGCGGAAAAACAGCTCCAGCGGCTCGAACGCGGCCTCGGGGGCCTGGGCCAGCTCCTCCCGTCCTCCGAAAAGAAGCTCTCCCGCACCGTCCGGCTTATGCTGCGCGCCGGGTTCCGCAGTCCGGATGCGGTGATGATCTTGCGTGGATTTCGAGTCCTTCTTCCCCCCGTCTTTTTGGCGGTTGCTTACTTCACGGGTGTTTACGCGGTGAGTCCATTTTTCGTGCTGGGGTTTGCCGCAGCCGTTGGATTCCTGCTTCCCGATTTCTGGCTCTCTTGGCGAGTGAAGCGGCGTCAAAAGCGCATGCTCATGGGATTGCCGGACGCCCTCGATCTGCTGGTCGTTTGCGTCGAGGCGGGCATGGGCCTCGACCAAGCCATCTTTCGCGTGGCTCGAGAACTTCATATCGCGCATGTGGACCTGAGCGACGAACTCCAGCTCGTGAATCTCGAGATGCGCGTGGGAAAGAGCCGCGTGGATTCGTTGCGTGAGTTGGGTGTGCGAACCGGAGTGGAGGATATCAAGTCGTTTGCGGTCATGCTCATTCAGGCGGACCGCTTCGGAACCGATTTGGCGCAGTCCCTGCGCGTGCATTCGGATAGTCTCCGAACGAAACGCCGGCAGCGTGCCGAGGAAAGCGCGGCGAAAACCTCGGTGAAAATGGTTCCCGCGCTCGTGTTTTTCATCTTTCCTGCCCTTTTTGCCGTGCTACTGGGACCCGCTGTAATCAGTCTGGTGCGGGAGTTTCACTCCGCGGGAGGTGGGCCCTGATGCGCCGCGCGAGGCAGGAGATTTTCGAGAAAGTTTAAGGAGGGAACCATGGACACAACCACAATCATTCGCATAACAGCCACCGTGCTGGGTGTAATCGTCGTCGGAATTATCATCTGGCGGCGAAACAAACACGCCTCAGAGTAGCAGTTCCATGCCCGGCAAAGGCGAGCGGGAAGCAATTCCGGTGTTCCGAAACTCCGCGGCCGCCGTGAGAGGGAGATCTGTGTCCGCTTACAACCGGACTCGAGACGCATGTCTTGCAGCGGAGGTCGCGGTGGCGGACACATTTTTCCGGAGATTGAAGGGCTTGCTGGGCCAGCCGAAGGGCTGGCCCGAGACACACAGCGGGCTGTGGATCGTGCCCTCGCGAGGCGTCCACATGTTCGGGATGCGCTTTGCTATTGACGTGCTTTTCCTGGGCCGGGGAGAAATCGTCGTGCACCTGGAGCAGAACCTTCGCCCCTGGCGCATCTCGCGCGTGGTTTCGTCCGCCCGGAGCGTGCTGGAGCTTCCCGCGGGCGTGATTGCGCGCACGGCGACGCAAGCCGGCGATCAGATCGAAATTCTTTCGAGAGAAGAGGCGCCATGAACGGATCGCATATTTCCCGCCGTATCAAGCGCGGACCGACAGAACGTCCCGGCGCATCCTGTTCCATTGATGTGGGCATGAGACAGATGGAGCGCCGCCAATGGTGGCTCTCCTTCTCGAGTGTGCTCGTTACGCTGCTGCTGACCGTGGGAATCGTTTCGATTTCCTTCGTTGTGTTCCTCTACCAGGAGGATTCGTGGGATCGGATGAGCTTTCACGCAGCCATGCGATCGCTGGTGGCCATCGTGCTGCTCTTCGTCGTCTATGTGATCTACCAGCAACAACAAATTCACCGCTTTCGATTGCATCTCGTGGAGCAGGAAGAGATTTTCCGCCTGATCAGCGAAAACGCGGCGGACATGATTGCCGTGGTCCACGTGGACGGCCGGCGCATTTACAACAGCCCGTCGTATGAAAAGTGGCTGGGCTACTCTCCGCAAGAGCTCGAACAAACCTCGGCCTTCGAACAGATCCACCCCGAAGACCGCAAACTCGTGGCCGCGGCAGCCGAAGAGGCCCGCAAGACGGGCGTAGGCCGCCGCGTGGAATATCGTATCCGCCACAAGGACGGCTCGTGGCGCATGCTCGAGTCCACGGCCAGCGCGGTTCGCAATGCCCATGGGAACGTCGAAAAACTCATCATCGTGAACCGCGACATCACCGAGCGCAAAAAATTGCAGGAGCAGCTTTTCTTGTCCCAAAAACTGGAAGCCGTGGGAAGGCTTTCCGGCGGGATCGCGCACGATTTCAATAATCTTTTGGGCGTCATCATCGGCTATGGCGAGGCGTTGCAGATGAAAATAGGTCCCGAGGATCCCCTCCGGGAGGCCGTGGACGAAATCCTAAAGGCCGGCCAGAGGGCCGCCTCGCTCACGCAACAGCTCCTGGCATTCAGCCGCAAGCAAGTGCTCGAACCGAAAATTCTTGATCTCAATTCGATTGTAAACGACGTGGAAAAAATGTTGCGCCGCCTGATCGGTGAGGATATCGAACTGAATACGATCCTATCCCCGGATTTGAAGCGCGTGAAAGCGGACCGCGGCCAGATCGAACAGGTGATCCTGAATCTGGCCGTGAATTCGCGTGACGCCATGCCTCGCGGCGGCAAGCTGACGCTCGAAACTTCCAACGCCGTGTTGACCGAGGCAGACGCCGCTCGCCATCGCTTCGCTGTGCCAGGGCCGTGCGTCCTGCTGCAAGTGGGCGACACCGGAATCGGCATGGATGCCGAGGTGCAGTCGCACATGTTCGAGCCTTTCTTCACCACCAAAGAGAAGGGGAAAGGCACCGGGCTGGGCCTGGCCACCGTCTATGGCATCGTCAAGCAGAGCGGCGGGTACATCTGGCTCGAAAGCGAACTCGGCAAGGGCGCCAAATTCACCATCTGCCTGCCACGCGCGGAAGGCCTCGATGAAGAGGTTCGCGAGACGGAGAAACCGGCCCGGCGCGCTGCGGGGCCGCAAACCATCCTCCTGGTCGAAGACGAACCTTCCCTGCGAAAGCTCACGCGCCGCACCCTCGTCGAATCCGGGTACACGGTCCTCGAAGCCGCCGGTGCGCCGGAGGCCCTGGAAATCGTACGGCGCTCCGATTTCCCCTTGGATCTTTTGTTGACGGACATCGTCATGCCTGGAATGAACGGCCCTGAACTGGCTGCGCAATTGTCCCCCGGGTTTCCGGACATGAAGGTGCTGTTCATGTCGGGATACACCGACGGAGCCGTGGCCACGCACGGCGTCTTGAAGCCGGGAGTCAAGATCCTTCGCAAGCCTTTCTCACGGGTTACGCTCGCGAAATACGTGGCCGAAGTTCTGGCGGAAGAGCATGGCGGGAGCGCGCCCGAACCAGACGACGCGTATGCGGAAGCGCATGAGTACTCGATGTAGCGGCGCTCCCACCCCGGTTTTCGGGGCCCAGAAAGCGGCATTTTGCGGCGAAGGCACCTAGCCCCATCAAATGTGGCTCATGGAATTGGAACAGCACGAGTCCTCAAAGGAAGACAGCCGATGAAAAAACTATTGATCATTGACGACGATGAATCCGTAAGAAAAGTCCTCCGATTCCGGTTGAAGGATTCCTTCGAAATTGTGGATACAGGTTCCCCGGAAGAGGCCCTGGCGCTCGCGCTCCAAAACAAGCCCGACGCGATCCTGCTCGACTTGATGATGCCCAAATATTCCGGTTTCGAAGTCTGCCAGACGCTTTCCTTCCTCAGTTTCACGCAGCATATTCCCATCCTGATCGTTTCCGGGGAATCGAGCGCGCGCTATCAGGATTTTTGCGAAAACCTCGGGGCCAAGGGCTATTTTCAGAAGCCCGTGGATATTGACGCCCTACAGAGAAAACTGGCCAAGCTTATGGACGACAATCATAAGAATGGACAGTCGGAGCCCCGCGTTCGTTTGCGAGTGATGCTCAAGCTTCGCTGGGATGGCCCTGCCGGCAAGCCCATCGAGTTGCTCACCGTCACGGAGACCGTGAGCGTCGCCGGCTTCTTATGCGGATTTCAAGAGCTGATCCACGAGGATGCCATCGTGGAGGTCTTCCTGGCGAAAGACGCGCAACATTTCGTGGGCAATGCGCGCATCGTCCGTCTGGACTGGCCCGGAACACCGGGACAAAGGGCCGAATTTCAATTCGTCGAAAAGCCCAAGGATTGGATTCTGCGTTAGCGCCCGCGCTTCGGCCATCCCGCGCACTGCCTGGCCGGCGGCAGCCAGCTCACGGAACCGGCAGCTAAAATTCTCCCGATCGTATCGAGGATGTCCAGCGAGCCAGATCGGTTGTAGAATCTTTCTCGCCAACCGTGCCGGACACTCACTCGGAAACCGTCCTTCGTGCCGGGCCTATTGAATCGGCTCCGGCGCGCCGCCGCACGGCCACCCACCGGCTGAGGTGGCTGCTTTTTTTTCTGGTTTTCCTGTGGCTCGCCGACACCGGGGTTTCCCTCCTGATCGATCACACCCGCCTGCGTGCGGACCTGACGGTCCGCCTCGAAGCCGCCTTCGGCCGTCCGGTCGAGGTGGGCAGTTATGATTTCACCATCTGGAAGGGGCCGGCGCTCGAAGCACAGTCGGTGACCGTGGGCGATGACCCCCGCTTCGGGCATGAATATTTCCTGCACGCCGAATCCCTAGTCGTGCGGCTCCGCTGGCGAAGCCTCCTCCGCGGACGTCTCGAACTGGGGACGCTTTCACTCACCCGTCCCAGCTTGAATCTGGTCCGCAATCACCGCGGGGAATGGAACCTCGCGGAATGGCTCCCGCGCCCCGCGGAAACGCCTTTCCAGGGCCCAGTCGCCGCTCCATCCACCCCGCGCTTCCGCAGGATTGAAGTGGACGATGGGCGCATCAACTTTAAGCGCGGCGACGAAAAACTCCCGTTCGCTTTTGTGGGCGTGTCGGGCGCCGTCGAAACGGATAGCCCGGGGCTTTGGAGCTTGGACCTCGAAGCGGCCCCCTGGCGTGCCGGCGTGGTGGTGCAGCAGGCAGGCGTGCTTCGCCTGTCCGGGCGTGTGGGCGGAACTTCCTCGCGCCTTCTCCCCGCCATGCTCACTCTTTCCTGGAGCGACGCCTCGATCTCCGATGTGCTCCGTCTGGTGCACGGCAATGATTTCGGGGTGCGCGGCGGTCTCGCTCTCACGGTCGCCGCACACACGGTCGCCAGCACCTGGATGATCCAGACGCGCGCGGAGCTTCGGCAACTCCATCGCTGGGATCTCCCGCTTCGATCCGATAATCCGTCATTCAACCTCGTCGCCGATACGAAACTCGACCTCCATGCTCCCATCCTTGATATCGCCAATGTGGAGCTGGACACACCGCACTCGACCGCCCATGCCTTCGCGCGAATCGGCTGGGGCCGCGCAGGAATTTTCGCTTCGCAGGAGTTTTCGCCTGTCCTATTGCAAGTCTCCTCTTCGAAAATCGGGCTCGACGACATCCTGGCATGGCTCCGCGCGTTTCATCCCGGCGTCGCGGACGCCGTTTCCGCCCGCGGATGGCTCGCCGCCTCCGGTGGGGTTGCCGGCTGGCCGCCGCATGTTGTGAACGCAGCCGTCACGACCGACGGCGCGGAACTCTTGGGCCCTGCTCTGCGGGTTCCAGCCCGTTTGGGCAGAGTGCAATTCCGGTATGACCGTGGATTTGCCTCGCTGCTTCCCGTGGTCCTCTCTTTCGGATCGGCTGCGAGCGCGCTTTCCGTGGAATCCTCGATGAAACTCTCGCCGCATCCGTCGAGTTCCGCCCGCATCTCCGGCAACGTCGCGGACGCGGGCGATCCGCTCGCCACGGCCAGTTCGCTGGGTTGGGATCTTGCGCCGGGCTACGAGCTTGGGGGGCCGTTCGGCTGTGATTTGCGCTGGCAGGGCGCGCGATTCCCGTGGCAAGCGCGGGCCGCCGGATGGATCGAGTTGGGAGGCGCATCGCTGCGCATGCCATTCCTGAATCTGCCGGTGGAACAAATACAGGCTCGCACGGAACTTGATCGGAGGGGAGCGCGCCAGGTCACGCTCGCGTCCGCCGAAGCATTCGGCACTCGCTGGAGCGGCAATTTCAGCGTCCCCGGCGCGGCCGGGGAGTGGCGGTTCGCGCTTTCGGCCGGCCAGCTCTCCGCCGCGGACTTCGACCGCTGGCTCAATCCACGCTGGCGCGAAAGTTTTCTCGGCCGCATTCTTCCTTTTTTGAATTCTGGTTCGGCGGCGGCGAACGCCGCGCCTGAAAATCTGCGCGCCACGGGGCGCCTGAGCGTCGCAGAGTTCACGCTGCCTCCGGTCTCGCTCGACCGCCTCCAGGGTGACTTGAAAATCGAGGGCCGCCGCATCGAACTCACGAATGCCACGGGCCAGTTTTATGGAGGAGACGCCACCGTGTCGCTCGATGCGCAGTTGCTGCCCACGCCACTTTACGCCGCCAGCCTCGATTTCTCCGGCGTGGATTTATCCGCGCTTTCCTCCGCCTTCCCCTCTCTCGCCGGTTTCTTCGCCGGAGAGGCTTCCGGGCAGCTTTCCTTTTATGCGCATGGCGCGACCCGCGCCGATTTGCTTTCCTCGCTCGAATGCCGCGGTGCGGCCCGCTTGACCGGCCCCGCTCTCTATTCCATGGACCTCGAGCAATCCTTGCGGGCGCAGGCGGCCCTTCCCGGAATGAGCTTGTTCCCGCAGGGCTCGGCTGTGTTTACGTGTGGTCAGGGTAAGATTTTGTTCCAGGATCTCTCGCTCGAAGGCCCCCGTGTGGAAGTGAACGCTTCCGGGACTGTGGATTTTGCCCGCCATCTCGATTTCCGGCTGCGGCTTTTCTCCCCGGTCGCGCCTGCCGAAGGCCCTCAGCTGCCCCTCGCGGTTCCCGCCGGAGCGTACCATCTCACCGGATCACTCGCCGGCCCGCAGATTACGCCGCTTTCCCCGCCCGTCCGCCCTCGCTAGGCGCTGCTTCGCGGGCCGCTCTCTTGTGGATTTGATTTCTTGCGGAGGAGCGCGCGAATCCACACCCCCGAACCCGGCAAAGCGAGATTTTACTTCCCGCCGCGGTTGCCGCGCGCGGTTTCGTGCGGGGGATCGAAGCGGTAGCCGACCCACGGCTCCGTGTGGATATACTTCGGGTGGCGCGGGTTGGGCTCGATTTTCTTGCGCAACTGGTTGATGAACACGCGCAGATACTCGGTTTCCTCACCGTAATCCGGACCCCACACCGCTTGCAGCAAACGGCGGTGCGCCAGGGCCTTCCCTTGATTGGCAGCGAGGTAGCGCAGCAATTCGAACTCCTTGGGCGTCAGCCGCACGGGCTGCCCCTTCACGGCCACCGCGCGCGACGTGAAATCAATCGTCAAATCGCTCGAGGCAAACGGCGGCGGCGAATCCACCGGCCCGGAGCGGCGCAGAGCGGCGCGGATGCGCGCCATCAGCTCCTCGGTTCCAAAGGGTTTCACCACATAATCGTCGGCGCCGGCATCGAGCGCCATTACTTTGTCGCGTTCCGTGTTGCGCACCGTGACCATGATGATGGATACGTCGCTCGTACGCCGGATTTCACGGCAGGTTTCCAGTCCCGACATCCCCGGCATGTTGGCATCCAAAAGGACCAGATCGGGGCGTTCGCTGCGCATTTTTTCGAGCGCCTCTTCGCCGCTCTTCGCTTCCACCACGGCGTACCCCTCCGAAGTCAGAGTCGTCAGCAGCACGCGGCGAATCTGAGGTTCGTCGTCCACAATCAGGATGGTTGCGGAATTCATGGGCGGGCCGTGCGGCTGTCCTCCATGGGCAAGGTAAACGAAAAGACGGAGCCCTGGCCGCGCTGGCTCGTCAGGGAGATCACGCCGCCGTGCGCTTCCACAATCGCCTTGGCGATGGGCAGGCCCATCCCGGTTCCTTCCACGCTGTAGCGCTGGTCCTTGCCGCGATAGAATTTTTCGAAGATCAGCGCCTGCTCGAGATCTTCGATTCCATTGCCGCGGTCGGCCACGCTGGTCAGCACACAACGGCCGCTCGCTTCGGCGGTGATCGTAATGGGCTGATCAGTGGGCGAATACTGCTCGGCATTCTCGAGCAAATGGACAAGAACTTCGCGGGCGCGGGCCAGATCCATGCGCACGCGCGGCAATCCTTCCGCGACGCGTACATTCACAGTCCGCTTCGCCAGAGCGACCTTGCATTGCTCGAGGGCGGCGGAAATGACGTCCTCGATGGGACGAGGCTCGATCTTCAGTTTCGTCTCGCCGGCATCGAGCCGCGCCATTTCCCCCGCCTCGCCCACCAGCCGGTTCAAGCGGTCGCTTTCCTCGTTGATGATCGTCAGGAGCTCCCGCTTCTGCTCCTCCTTGAGGCCCGGATTCGAGAGCAGGTTGGTGACGGAGGCTTTGATGCTGGTGAGCGGAGTGCGCAGCGCATGCGTCACGGCATCGAGCAGCGCGGTGCGAAGCTGCTCGCCCTCGCGGGCCGCCTCGGTTTTTCCCAACTGTTCCACCGCGCGCGCGTGCTCCATGGCGATGGCGATCAGCGTCCCCAGCGCGTCGAGCGTTTGACGCGAAAGCGCCGCGCCCGAAATTCCCAGGCTGCCGATCGAGCGCACGCCCACTCGCACGGGAACGAAGCACAGGCCTTGGCGGCTGTCTATCATAGGTTCATCGCGCGCCACAACGGCTTTCAAACTTTCGGTGTCCAGTTGCGGAATCACGGGGCCGGAGCGGTATACCTTCTCTTTATCGGCCAGAAAGATCGCCGCCGCGCCCACTTCGAATGTGCTCACGATCTGGGCAGGAATGCGGTTCAGAAGCTGAATCACGTTGCCGGATTCGAGCAGGCCCTGGCTGAACGCATACAGCCTCTCGATATCGTGCTGGCGCGCGGACGCATCCGCCGCCTGCTGCCGGGCCCGCGTCGAAAGATGGCTGGCAATCACGGCGACGACCAGAAAGGCGACGAGCGCCACCCAGTCGCCATGGGCGGCCACTGTGAAGGTGCCGACAGGTGGGATAAAGAAGTAATTGAACGCGAGCATGGCGGCCACGGACATGAAGAGGGAAACCGCCATGTCCCAGACGGCGGAAACGGCTAGAATAGCGAGAAGATACGTGAGCGCGATGGTGGTGTGATTGGCGGGAAGCCCCTTGTGATAGAGGATGCGGTAAAAAATCGTGATGGCAGCCACAATGCCGAAAGAGGCGGCGCATTGCAGGATGCGGATGAGCACGGGCTTGCGCACGCGCCCATTCTACCGTAGCTTTCCGTGGCGCTGTAAAAGAGAATAGACCGATGCCCAAGACTCCCGAACAATGGCTGGCCGCGGCGTCGCCCGCGGAAAAGACCAAGGGATCTCTGAAGCTTTTTCTCGGATACGCCCCCGGTGTGGGAAAGACTTACAGCATGCTCAGCGAGGCCATCCGGCGGCATAGCCGCGGCGAAGACGTGGTGATCGGAATCGTGGAGACGCACGGCAGAAAGGGGATAGCCGAACTGGCGTGCCAGCTCGAGACCGTCCCCCGCCGTAAAATGGAATACAAAGGAACCGTCTTCGAGGAAATGGATGTGGACGCAATCCTGGCGCGCCGCCCGGCGGTCGCTCTGGTGGACGAGCTCGCGCACACCAATATTCCCGGCAGTCGGCACCGCAAACGCTACGAAGACGTGCTCGAACTCCTCGATGCCAAGATTGATGTCCTCTCGACCGTGAATATCCAGCACATTGAAAGCGTCGCGCCCACTGTCCACGCCATCACCGGCATTATTGTCAGGGAAACCGTGCCCGACTGGGTGCTGCGGCTCTCGGACGAGACCGTGATGGTGGACCTCACACCGGAGGCGCTTCAGAACCGCATGAAGCGCGGCGACATATACCATAAGGAAAAAGTGGAGCAGTCTCTCAGGAATTTTTTCCGCCGCGGAAACCTGATCGCCCTGCGCGAACTCGCCCTGCGGCAGGTGGCCGAGCAAGTGGACCGCAGTCTTGCTTCCTACCTGACCGAAAAGGATATTCAGGATAATTGGGTGGTCCGCGAACGCATTGCCGTGTGCATCAGCGCGAGTCCGAGGGCGCAATACCTCGTGGCGCGGGCGGCGCGCATGGCGCGGCGGTTGGATGCCGAGTTTTACGCCGTGCACGTGGACGTGGCGCGCGACGGCCATGAAGATGAAAAGGCGCTGGCCGCCAACATGCAGTTCGCCGAAAGCCTCGGCGGGCAGGCGGTGCGTTTGAAGGGAGATACGGTGGCCGGCACGACCGCGCAGTTTGTTCGCGAAAAGCATATCACACAGGTGATTTTCGGAAGGTCGGCGACCGAAGGCTGGAGAAAGTTTCTTTACCTGAATGCCATCCACAAGTTCCTCCGCGAAGCGCCCGCCGTGGATGTCCACATCGTGACGCAAAGCGGGGATTAGCGGCCGCGGCCTCGTTCTTGCGCGTGCAATTCGGGAGCGTCCGGCTTCTCTTCGCGAAGCGGCAGCTCCGCCGGGGAGATGTTCCAGCCCGTGACGACAAGCCGCGCGCCCCGCTCGATGGCGTCGGGCTCGAGGAACTGCGCCGTGATTTCACGCGCCTCGCCCGGCATCAGCTCGATGTAGTTGTCGTCCCACAACACAGGCAGGATTTCCTCGTCCTCAATCCTGCGGCGAATTCCGAGATGAATCTGAAAGGCCAGGTGATCGCCGGGATTTTGAAGCTGGACGCGAACCAGCGGCCCCTCCGGGCCTCTTTCGACGTTCGCGGAAACGGCGAGCGCGTGCGCGTCCGGTAGCGCCGAAAGCGCCGTGAGGTCCTCGTAGGAGGAAACGGGAGTATACGCGTAGGTGGTCTTATCCCAATCGTACGTGTTCTTCTTCGCGGAGAGCCAATAGAAGTTCGTGCTGACGACGGTCCCGCCGCTATCTTTGAGAGTGAGCTGCAAAAAATAGACCGGAGACACCGGCTGGAATGCTTCTTCCGGAAGCTCGAGCACCTTTGCCACGGCGTCCGCACCAAGGTCCGTGCGGGCTTCGCGTGAAAATCTCTCGTGCAAGCCGAGATCGTAGAGCTTCGCCGTGACGGCGAGGCCGGAGACATCCTGGTAACTGCTGTTCACCACGGCAACGCTGCGATTGTCGTAGGAATATTGCACGTGGAGCTTTTCGCAGGCCTTCTTCGCGCCGAAATATCCGCCCGCGGGCTCGAGATAGTAATCGTAGAGGTGCCAGATCAGCGACGGCCAGGCGTTGTTCAGCATCCACTGGATGACGCCGGTCGAGCCGTATTTATTGCCGGAGAATGCCTCGAACATGGCGCGCTCACCGTCGTAGGCCATGGCCTGGGCTTTTCGTTCGTAGTCTTCCATTCCGGCGGGAGCGCCATAGATGGCGTTCATGGCTGCGTCGAAGCGGCTCAAGTCTTTGAAGCCCTCCGAACCGGCGTGGTAATTCCATACCGGATCGCCCGGATGAATATCGGCGGCAGGCAGCATTTTATTGAGCGAGTCGAGCGGCGGGACAGCCGGCCCCGGAGACGTTTCCGTGTTGAAACCATACGCGCCCCCATAACTTCCCTTGTCAGCCAGCCAATAGTCCGGCGGGACATAATCGTACGGCCCCATCATCTTCACGCCCGAGGGGCCGGTGAGCTCTGCCGGCTTTTCGGATGCGGAGGAGATATAAGGATTGGGCCAGTCCGCTTCCTCGAAAACCTTGATGTAGGCCTTCTCGACGTTCGCCGGGGGCGGATTATCGCTGCCCCCGAGCCAGGCCATCATGCTCGGATGGCTGCGCGTGCGCATGATTTGCGAACGCAGAGACGCCGTGGCGATTTCCAGATCGCGGAGTTTCCATTTCGGCCAGTGCTCCCAGTAATCGCAGCAGCACCATCCGGCCATAATCAAGATGCCGTTCTCATCCGCAAGATCGTAGAAGTCGTCGGTCTCCATCTTTCCTTCGAGGCGAATGGCATTCAAGTTCATGTCGCGGATGTAGCGAAATTCCGTTTTCAGTCGGTCGGGCGGCTGGCGAAAGAGCATGTCCGGCGCCCATCCGCCGCCGCGAATCAGGATTCTTTTTCCGTTCACGCGGAACAACCGGTGGCCTCGCACGTCCAGTTCCGATGTGATTTCGCGGATTCCGAAGCGAATCGTCGCGGAATCGGATTCCTTGCCTCCCGCCAAAAAACGCAGCGAAAGTTTTTGGAGATGCGGCTGGCCCATCTGCGCCGGCCACCAGAGCGCCGGATTTTCGATTTGCAGTTGGGGGAACTGGTCCGGCGTGAAGCGAACCTCGCGAGTTTCTCCCGGAGCGAGCGTCACAGCTTGCTCGAACGCGGCATCTTCGATTTGGCCGCTCAGCGTGCCCGTCGCCTCGAGCGCGCCAGCATTTTGAAGCTCCGCCTCGACTGTCAGGTCGGCGCGCGCGAGTGATGCGCCGGGAAAGTGCGTGATCACCTGCGGATAACGAATCACCACCGGGCCGGTCGAGCGGAGAGAAACTTCGCGCCACAGTCCCATGTCCTTGTCGGGAGGCTCTGGATTCCAGTCCACCCAATTGATGCCCAGGTCTTTTTCGGTTGGCGCGATGGCCTCGACCGCCAGCACGTTCCACGCGCTCGGGGAGATGTAGGGCGTCACGTCGAATTCGTAGGTTCTGTACGCGCCCGCCACGTCCCTGGCGTCGGCGATTTTGCGCCCGTTGAGCCAGATATTCGCCCGATAATTGATGCCGCCGAAATGCAGCCAGACGTGGCGGCCCTCGTCATTCACGGGCAGGCGGAAGGCAGTGCGATACCACCACGAGCAGCGAAACGGGCTGTCGAAGGGCATGGGAAGCACGGAAAACATTTTGCCGATGGGATACTCCGTCCCGGGAATCGAACGCAGGTTCTCGCCGAAGTAAGGATCGGGATAGGTGCCATCGGCGACGAGCGCCGCGAGCACCGTGGATGGCACGGCCGCCGCGTGCCAGCCGCGCGTGGAAAATCCTGCGGTGGAAATCTGCTTCCCTCCCGCGCCGACCTCGCAAGAAGAGCCGAGCGCCCAGTCGGTGAGGAAAACAGGCTTGGCATCCGGTTGTGGAGATTGATCCGGGAAAATTCGCGAAGAGAAGGTGCAAGACGCGAGCAACATGAAGACGAAACAGAAGGAGGCGAAAGATTTTCGTCGGCTGGTCATCGCGTCGCTGAAGGATTCAGCACGGCAGCATCCTACATCGAACCGCTACAGCGGGGGAATCTGTGAGACGTTCCAGCCGCCGCCGACGGCCTTGACGAGAAGCACGCTGGCTGTGATGCGGCGCGTGAGGATGCTGACGGCGGTCACCTCATCGGAAAGCGCCGCGCTTTGGGCGACCGTGACCTCGAGGTAATTGGCGACACCCCCTCTATACCGGGTGATAGAAAGCGAAAGAGAGTGCTCGGCGGCGGCGACGGCGGCATCTTCAGTCTGAGCCTCGTCCTGCAATATTCGCAGCGCCGCAAGGTTGTCTTCCACTTCCTCGAAAGCCGTGAGGATCGTTTCCCGGTAATTCGCCACCGACTGGTCGTAGGACGCCTTGGCCTCCTCGGATACTCCGCGGCGCGCGCCGCCGTCAAAAATCAGTTCGGCGGCCGACCCGCCCAGCGACCAAAAACCGCTGGGACCTTGTATGAGCGTTCCAATGGCGCCGCTCTCAAATCCTCCCGACCCGGTGAGTGAGACGACAGGGAAATACGCAGCCTTGGCGACTCCGATTTGCGCGTTGGCTTCTTGGACGCGCCGCTCGGCGGCAGCAATGTCCGGTCGGCGCTCGAGTAAATCCGAGGGCAGGCTTGGCGGAACCGGCGGCGGAGGGGTCGTGAGGGGAAGCGGAGAAAGGCTGAACGTAGAGGGAGGCTGCCCGATGAGAACGGCGATGGCGTGCTCGAAGGCGGACCGGCTGACTTCCACGTCAATGGCCTGCGCGCGAGTGGTCTCGAGCTGCGTCTGGGCCTGGGCCACATCCACGGCGGACGCGATCCCGCCATTATGGCGGCTCTCGGTAAGCTTCAAAGCCTCGGTGTACGAGTCGACCGTCGAATCCAGGAGCTGCTTTTGCGCATCCAGGCCGCGCAGCTCGAAATAATCCATGGCAAGCTCGGCTTGCAGGGTCAAGCTGACCGAAGCGAGATCGGCGGCGCTCGCCTGGGCTTCCGAGCGGGCCGCTTCCACGGTGCGGCGCACGCGGCCCCATACGTCTGGTTCGTAGGCGACATCCACAGGAATGAGGAAATCATTGTAGGTCGGCGTCTTGCCCGAAAAGAGAGGCTTATTGTGCGACTGGCCTGTGCGCGTGGCGGATGGGCTGGCCGTCACGTCCGGGTAGTACTGCGCTCGGGCCACGCGGACGGCGGCGCGCGCCTCGAGGAATTGCGCCTGCTGCGCCTTCAAAGTCTGGTTCGAGACGCTGATCTTCTGTTCCAGAGAATCGAGCTGCGAGTCATTGTAAATTTCCCACCACGAGCCCTTCGCAAGCTGGTCGTTCGGCTGCGCGAGCTTCCAATCCGGCGATTCCTTGTAAGTCTGCGGGACTTCGGCGGCTGGCCGCACATATTTCGGGCCAACCGTGCAGCCGGAAAGCAGAAGCGCGGCGAGGCCCAATAACTTCACGCCGCGAATCGGCGCCCCGCCGCTAGGGCGCATTCGCGCCCCCTTCATTTTCTCCCGGTGTGGCAATGCGCACGATCTCTCCGGAGACGAGAGAATCCGGAGGATTCACGATTACCAGGTCGTTTGTGCTCAGGCCGGAAACCACCTCGACATCGGTGCCAAAATCGCGGCCGAGGGTTACGTCCACGAGCGCGGCGCGATTGCCGTTCTCGATAGTCCCCACCTGCAATCCCTGCGAGCGAAAGATCAGCGCGCCGGCCGGAATGATCGCCGCCAGGGCCCCCGAGGGAATTTGAAGATGGACTTCGGTGTAAGCGCCCGGGAGAAGCGTCCCATCGGGATTTTCCACATCCACTTCCACCAGCAGGGTGCGCGAAACAGGATCAATGGCTTTCGCCGTGCGAACCAGTTTGCCTGGGAAACGGCGCCCGGGAAATTCCTGGAGCGTCAGGTCGGCGGCCAAGCCAGGTTTGGCGGATGGGGAATCCTGCTGCGGCACGTTGACGTACACACGCAGGACCTGGGTTGAAGAGATGTGGAAAAGTTCCGTGGCCGCGCCTCCGCTGGCGCCGGAATCAATCAGGTGTCCAATATCGGTATTGCGGGCCGTGATGACGCCATCGAAGGGCGCGTAGATTTTTTCGAAGGATTGCAATTCCTCGAAATGCTTCACGTTGGCTTCGGCGGAGGCCACGATGGCCTTCTTGGCTTGGAAGTCGCCTACGGCGTTGTCCACGTCCTGCTTGGATACGGAGTCGCTCTGCAAAAGGCCTTGGTAGCGCGTGGCTGTGATTTCAGAGAGGCTATAGTTCGCCTGCGCCGTGTTCAAGTCTGCGCGCGCCTGATCGAGCTGCTGATCCACTTCGGGGGTTTCGATCTCCGCCAGCAACTGGCCCTGCTTCACGTGCGCGCCGATGTCCGCATACCAATTCTTCAAATATCCGTCGGTGCGCGCGTAGATGGGCGAATCAATGAAGGCCTGAATATTGCCCGGAAGAACGATTTCCGTCTCCGGCGCGCCGAGCTTGGGATGGATCACGCTGACGGTCGGAACGGCCAGATCGTACGTCTCGGCGCGCAGCGCGGCCCTGGCTTTCAACCGCGGAATCACCCCCGCGAGCACGATGCATGCAACCACGATCAGTATGGCGATGGCGATGACCAAGCCACGCCTCGATTGCGCGTGGCCGCCGTCCTGCCCTTCGCCGCGCGCCGGTTGCGCCCCGTTTTCTTCTCTCTCAGCCATGAAATCCTCTTCCCGTCTCCCTTGCTCTCAAAGATGCGCCGCGTTTCGCATTCGATTCAGCCGCAAGCCTCCGCCGGCTAGCGCCCCCGGCGCAGATCGTGCACGATGCTGAAGAACACCGGGACAAAAAACAGCGTTGCGACCGTCGCAAACAGCAGGCCGCCAATCACGGCGCGTCCCAGCGGCGCATTTTGCTCTCCGCCTTCCCCAAGTCCCAGCGACATGGGAAGCATGCCGATAATCATTGCCAGCGCGGTCATAATCACCGGGCGGAAACGCGTGAATCCCGCCTCCGCAGCCGCTTCCGCGGGCGTCTTTCCCGTTTCCAGCCTTTCCTTCGAGAAGCTGATCACCAGAATGCTATTCGAGGTGGCCACGCCCATGCACATGATCGCGCCGGTAAGGGCGGGGACGCTGAGCGTGGTATGGGTGATGAACAGCATCCATACGATTCCCGCCAGGGCCGCCGGCAGCGCCATCAGAATGATAAAGGGATCGAGCCACGATTGGAAATTGACGACGATGAGCAGATACACGAGAAGGATCGCGAAAAGAAGTCCCCACAATAGCCCGGAGAAAGACGACTGCATCGTCTCGATCTGCCCGCGAACGATGATCTGCGATCCGCGTGGCAGATTCTTTTCGCTCTGGCGAATGATCGGGGCGATGTCGCGCGCCACGCCGCCGAGGTCGCGCTGATCCACGGCCCCATAGATATCTATCACCGGCTGAACATTATAGTGCGAGACAACCCCCATTTCGCTGCCCCGGCTGAACGTAGCGAGGCTGGCCATGATCTGCGATTGCGAAGTGCCGGGACCGGTGATGGGGATATTTTGAAGGTCCTGAAGCGAATCGGCGCGGTACTGAGGGGTCTCGGTCGCGATGTTGTATGTCACGCCCGTTTTCGGGTCGAGCCAGAAGGTGGGCGCCGTTTGAAAGCTCCCGCTGAGCGAAATGAGCAGATTTTGGGCCACGTCGCGCGCGGTCAAGCCCACTTGCCCGGCCTTGGTTCGATCCACGTCAATGTGCAGCTTCGGTTGGTTGAACTCCTGCTGGATGCGCAGGTCCACGGTGCCCGGAACGAATTTCAGCCGGTTCATCAGGTTGTCGGCAAACTCGCGGTCGGCGTCCAGATTTCTTCCCACGATTTGAATGTCGATGGGCGCGGGCAGGCCGAAGTTCAGAATCTGGCTCACGATGTCCGCCGGCAATTCGTAGAACGTGATTCCGGGAAAATCGTGCCCCAGCTTCGCGCGCAGCTCGCGCACGTACTGCTCCGTGGGATGGTGATTCTTTTCGAGCTCCACCATGATGTCCGCGTCGGCTGGTCCGATGGGCGCGGAGTTGCTGTAGGAAAGGTTGATGCTGCTGTAGGGCAGCCCGATATTGTCTGTGATGGTGGCCAGCTCCGACGGGGGAATCACCGTGCGCATGTCGTTTTCCACGCGGTCGCAAATCGCGGCCGTATCCTCGATGCGCGTGCCCGTGGGGGCGCGCAGGTGCAGCTTGAATTCGCCGCTGTCGACCCGCGGGAAGAAGTCCTGTCCCACCATGGGTAGCAGCAAGAAGGAAAGCGCGCACGCCGAGAAAAAAAGGATCGCAAATATGCGCCGATGGCGGATCGCGCCATCGAGCAGCCCGTGATAGCGCTCCCGCAGGCGCTCAAATCCCGCCTCGAACTTCAGCTGCATCTGCACCAGCGGATTCTGCGACCTCTCGGCATTCGTACGCGCCTCCACTGTCTGCGATACCAGCAGATACCGCGCCATCGTGGGCACCAGCGTACGTGAAAGCAGATAGGACGCCAGCATGGCGAAGGAAACCGCCTCGGCTAGCGGCACGAAGAGATAGCGCGCCACACCCGTGAGGAAAAACATGGGCACGAAAACGATGCAGATGGAAAGCGTGGCCACCAGCGCCGGCACGGCGATTTGCGACGCGCCATCCAAAATGGCCTGGATGATCTCCTTGTTCTGGCCGATATTGCGGTTGATGTTCTCGACTTCCACCGTGGCGTCGTCCACAAGAATTCCCACGGACAACGCCAGGCCGCCCAGGGTCATGATGTTGATCGTTTCTCCCAGAGCGCTGAGCACGATGAGAGACGTTAGAATCGAAAGCGGAATGGACACGGCGACTATCAGCGTGCTGCGCCAGCTCCCGAGAAAAAGGAGAATCATTAAGGCCGTTAGGCATCCCGCAATAGTCCCTTCCCGTATGACGCCTCCAATGGCCGCCTTCACGAATAGCGACTGGTCCGAAAGCGGCTGGATATGCAATTCGGGAGGAAGACCCGCCTGGATCTGCGGCAGCAGCGCCTTCACGCCGGAAATGATGTCGAGCGTGGAAGCGTCGCCCGATTTCAGGATGCTCATCAGCGCGGCGCGTCGTCCGTTCACGCGCACGATGTTCGTCTGCGGCGGGAATCCGTTGCGGACGTAGGCCACGTCGTGCACGTAAATCGTCGAATTCCCTGCCTGCTTCACCGGCAGGTCGTTCAGTTCCGCGATGGTCTCGGGCGCGCCGTTCATTTCCACCTGATATTCAAACGGGCCGATTTTTGCCGTGCCCGCGGGAAGAATCAGGTTTTGCGCGCCAATGGCGTTGGCCACGTCCACCGGCGACAACCCCTTCGACTGCAAGGCGGCTGTGTTCAGGTCCACCTGCACCTGCGGCAGCTTGCCGCCGTAAGGGTAGGGAATGGCGACGCCCGGAATGGTCACCAGCCCCGTGCGCAGGAAGTTCACACCCAGGTCGAACATCCGCTGCTCGGAAAGCGTCGGGCTCGAAAGGCCCAGCTGCAATATGGGCACGGTGGAAGCGTTGTATTGGATCACCAGCGGCGGCGTGGCTCCCGGAGGCAATGCCTTCACAATGGTCTGGGAGACCGCCGTGATTTGCGCCACGGCACTGCCGATGTTCACTCCGGGATGAAAGAATATCTTCACCACCGCGATCCCAGAGAGCGATTGCGATTCGATATGCTCGATGTTGTTGACCGTGGTGGTCAGCGCGCGCTCGTAGACGTACACAATCCGCTCCGCCATATCCTGCGGCGCAAACCCAGAGTAGTTCCACAGAACGCTCACTACGGGAATGTCTATATTCGGGAAAATATCCGTGGGGGTGCGCTCAATCGCTACCGGCCCCAGGATGAGCAGCAGGATGGCGGCTACGATGAAGGTATAAGGACGGCGTAATGCGAGTCGGACAATCCACATTTAAGGACGGCTCCCCAAATCGCCTGCGGAGAAGCGGGAATTCTCTCTCTTGGTAAAATCAGCCGGCGTCACAATGCCGCTTATTATCGCACGCGGAATCCCAAATCAGAATCCGTGGGCCCGCAATACAATGGACCCGCTCAAGTACTCTTAGACGAGGAGAACGCCGTCATGGAGTACGCAAAAATCGGCGGAACGGAAAGGCAATGACGGCATGGCCGGTGCATCATGAACGTCCGTCTTTACCGGCCTGAAGACATTGCCGCCCTCGCCCGCCTCTTCACCGAATCGGTTCGCTCCATCCCCGCAGAGGACTACTCGCCTGAGCAAATTGCGGCATGGGCTCCCGACCCTCCTGACATGGAACGTTGGCGCGGGCAACTCAGCAAGCGTATCTGTTTTGTGGCGGAAGTTGATTCCGAGGTTGTCGGTTTCATTACATTCGAGCCGGACGGCCACCTTGACCATCTGTACGTGCATAGCCGCTTTCAGAGGCGGGGTGTGGCCTCGGCACTTTATCGGCGCGTCGAGCGAGAAGCGCTTTCTCGCGGCCTCCGTCACATCTTTACCGAGGCCAGCATTACGGCCCGCCCATTCTTTGAAGGCATTGGATTTCGAGCGATTGCCCCCCAAGAGGTCAAACATGCGGGCGTTTCATTTATCAATTACCGAATGGAAAGATTTCTTTCCTAGCGCAAATCGCGGCCCCGCGAGCGCCCGGGAACAATTGCGGCCCCTGAAAAATTATTCCCGCCGGGAATGTTTCTCGGTTGTGACCAACCCCTCTTGCGCCGCCTCCAGGATCCGGATCGTCGTGGCCAATTCATTTCGCTCGAAATGGCGCGCGATGGCCTTCCCGATTTCATCGAACCGCTCTGTGGCCAGGCCGACCACGCTGGGCCCCGCGCCGCTCAAGGCCACCCCCAGCAAGCCGGGCATGCGCGGCATGGCCAGCACGCCGGCAAGCCCTGGAATCAGCGATTGGCGGTCGGTTTGATGCAGCCGGTCGTCCATGGCGTCCCACAGCAGGTCGAAGCGGCGCTCCTCCAGCGCAGCTACAAAAAGAGCCGACCGCTGCAAGTTGTGCACCGCATCGGCGCGCTGCACGCTGGGCGGCAGCACAGCTCGCGATTTTTTCGTTTCCAACTTTAAATTCGGCGTGACGATAATCAGCCGGACCATCTTCGGCCAGCGCTTCTTTACGGCCACCACGCTTCCGTCCTTGCGCGTGAACGTCACCACAAATCCTCCCAGCAGCGCGGCGCCCACATTGTCGGCATGGCCCTCGATCTCTGTTGCGTAGCGTAGCGCCGTTTCCTTCGGCACCGGCCGGCCGCTGACGGCAAATCCCAGCGCGATGCCGGCCACGGTGGCTGCCGCGCTGCTGCCGAGTCCGCCGGCCACGGGAATCTCATTCTGCACGGCCAGCCGCACGGCGGGCAGCTCGAAGCCTTCGCGCTCGGCCGTATGGCGCATGGTTCGAAAAATCAGATTTTCATCGGGTGAGCTGGGGAGAGAAGAGCTGCTCCCCACGCCACGGCTCCGCGCCAGTGCGCGCGCGCCCGGCTTGGATAGCACCGTGGCCCGCACGCTGAGGTAGAGTTCCACGGCCAGACCCAGGCAATCGAAGCCCGCGCCCAGGTTCGCCGTGGACGCGGGAACGCGTACTTCGAACGAATTCTCTCGCGGAACACTCATGGCTGATTACTGCCTTCGCCGTTCCAAGCTTTCGAGAATGGCGGCCTTCGACGCCGCCACGCGCTCCGGAGCGTTGCGAAATGCGCCGGCGGCCCGCGGCGGCCGCGCGGTGGCTCCCTCGGCTGCGGCATCCTTGAAAAGCGTGCCGCCATGATAGCGGCTCACGTAATCGGGATCTTTCAGCACATGCCCGGTGAGCACGCCGACCACGGATTCTTCGCGAAGGATGTGCCGCGCCGCCACCAGCTTGTGCATTCCCGCCACCGTGGTCGCGGAAGCGGGTTCACAGCCGATACCATCGCGGCCAATCATTGCTTTCGCGTCGGCGATTTCCTGCTCGCTTACGGTGATGATCTGGCCGTGCGACCGCAGGACCGCGCGCAGCGCCTTTCTCCAGGAGACGGGCGCGCCAATCTTGATCGCCGTGGCCAAGGTCTCCGGGCATTCGACCGGCTCCAATTTGTCGGGCAGATGCAGGCCGTCAGCCGTTGCGCCTCTATCGAGGCTGGCAAACAACCGCGCCAGCGGCGCCGCGCCCTCCGCTTGAATGATATGCAGCTTGGGCAGGCGGGCAATCAGCCCGAGACCGAGCAGTTCCTCAAACCCTTTGGCCAGGGCTGAGCTGTTGCCCATGTTCCCGCCCGGAACCACAACGTGGTCCGGCGCATGCCAGCCCGACTGCTCCATCAGCTCAAAGGCAGCCGTCTTTTGCCCCTCGATGCGAAATGGATTGATCGAGTTGGCAACGTAGATCGATGGATCGTCGCCCAGCTCCTGGATCAGGCGCATGCAGACATCGAAATTGCCGTCAATTTCGCAGATCACCGCGCCGTAATCCATGCTCTGGGCCAGCTTGGCGGCGCTGATTTGCCCGTGCGGAACAAGGATCGCGGCCTGCAATCCCGCGCGAGCGGAATACGCAGCAAGGCTCGCCGCCGTATTGCCCGTGCTCGCGCAGACGGCCGTGCGCGCGCCGAGCAGGAGAGCCTGCGTTATCGCGGCGGTCATGCCCGTATCTTTGAACGAGCCGGTCGGATTGCACCCCTGGTGCTTCAGGCGCAGGCCGAGCAGGCCGCAGTATTTCGCAGAACGCGGCGCGTCGTAAACCGGCGTGTTGCCTTCCAGAAGCGTTACCACCGGCGCGGAATCGTCGAAGGGGAGCAGCTCGCGGTAGCGCCACACTCCGCTGCGGTCGCGCGCCTTCCACGAACCCGAGCGCGCCTCCCATTTCTTGCGCAGCGCCGGCCCATCCTCATCCTGACCAACGCGAACGGACGCCTCGCTCGGGGCGCTCGGATGCACCTCGATCTGGAGTGGTCCCCCGCACCGTGCACACACGTAAATTCGCTCGCCAAGTCCGAACGTGGCGCCGCAACCCGGCAGAATGCAGCGCTGCACTCCCCTCGCGCTCGTCTTTTCCGACGCCCTCGCGGTCTTTTCGGCCATGGTCAGGACCCTTTGGCGCTGGCGCCCGGCGCGCCCAGCGCGAACTCGCGGTGCGTGGCCACAAGCGCCGCCTTCATGTCCTTTTCCGCCACCACAAAGGAGATATTCGATTCGGAGGAGCCTTGCGCAATGGCGATGATGTTCACGTTCTCCCGGCCCAGCGCGCCAAACGTGCGCCCGGCGACGCCGGGAGTGCCGCGCATGTTTTCTCCGATCACGGCCACGATGGCAATGTTCGGGTCCACGGTAATGTGCTCCACTTTTTCATGGGCCACGTCTTGCGCGAACTCCTTGCGCAATGCTTTGACGGTGCGCTTGGCGTCCGCCGCGCCGACGATGAAGCAGATTTCGTTCTGCGAGGACGACTGCGAAATCAGCAGCACATTCGCGCGAACTTCCGCCGTCGTCGAAAATGTGCGGCCCACCACGTCCGGCACGCCGGCGATCTCCGGCCCCCCGATGCTGATCAGCGCCACGTCCGGGATGGCCGTGAGCGCCTTGACGCCGCCGCCGTTGCTGCGTCCCTGCGGCGTGATTTTTGTGCCCGTCCGCTCCGGCGCGAAGCTGTTGCGGATCCATACCGGAATGCCGGCCTGCACCACGGCCCGCAGCGTTTTCGGGTGCAGCACCTTGGCGCCGAAGTAAGCGAGTTCCGCGGCTTCGCGATACGAAATTTCCGGAATGGGGCGCGCATCGGGCACCAGCCGCGGGTCGGCCGTCAGAACGCCTTCCACGTCCGTCCATATGATGATCTCATCCGCGCCCAGCGCGGCCCCCAGAATCGTCGCGGAATAATCCGTCCCGCCGCGGCCGAGCGTGGTTAGCACGCCCTCCTCGGACGCCCCGAAGAAGCCTGTGACCACGGGAACCTTCCCGGCCTGCAAAAGCGGCAGCAAGCGTGCTTGGCAGCGTTCCCGCGTGCGGTCCATCAAGGGATCGGCGCCGCCGTGGAAAGAGTTCGTCACGATCACTTCGGTGGCGTCAATCGCTTCGCTGCGCGTTCCTATTTCCTCGAGCGCCGCTGCAACCATCGGCGCGGAAAGCCGCTCGCCCAGGCTCGATATCGAATCGAGCGTGCGCGGCGTCAGCTCCTGCAGCAGCGCGGTCCCCTTGCACAGGCGCTCGCCCTCCGTGAAAATCTTTTCCAGGCATTGCGCCAGTTGCGCGCGTTTTTCTTCGGAACGCACGAGCGCGCCCAGCGCCGCCTCATGCTGTTTGCGCAAAGCCTGAAAAATCGCGGAAACTTGGTCGTGCTCACCGGCCTGGGAACGCGTGGCGGCTTCCACCAGCCGGTTGGTCGCGCCGCTCATCGCGGAGACGACCACAACCACGGGATTTTCGCGCGAGGCGTCCCGCACGATCTGCGCCACCCGCGCGATGCACGAAGCGTCGCCCACGGATGTGCCGCCGAATTTCATCACTCGCAATGGCTTTTTCATTTTTAGCAGGGTCCGGCGCAAAGCGGTTGAAGAGGCTCGGAGCGAAAAGCAACCCGGCGTTCAGGATGGCCGCGCCTCTAAAAACTATACACTATTGGGGCGATTTTGCGCGACGCCTCTTGCCGGAAACCCCCCGGAAACGCAATCGCAAGGGGGGATTTCGCCCGCTGGCAGAACGCCCATTCCTTCTCCTGCCCGGTTTCGATACTATAGGCGGCTTAGTTCAGGCATCATGGAACATGCGATGGCCGGGGAACGCGACCGGCACGGGATAAAAATGGGCAAACCTGCTCCGATCAAAAAACTCCTCGCCGCCAATCGCGGCGAGATTGCCATCCGCATCTTCCGCGCGGCCACGGAACTTGGTCTGCGCACCGTCGCCATCTATTCCCACGAAGACCGTCTCGGCCTCCACCGCTTCAAGGCGGACGAGGCATATCAAATCGGGGCCGGGAAAGGTCCCGTCGAAGCGTATCTCGACATCGCGGGAATCGTTCAACTCGCGCGCGAAAAAGATGTGGACGCGATTCACCCCGGCTACGGCTTTCTCTCCGAAAATCCGGCGTTCGCCCGGGCCTGCCGCGACGCTGGAATTATTTTCATCGGTCCCACTCCCGAATTATTGGAGTTGCTCGGCGATAAGACGGCCGCACGCAAGCTCGCAGCCTCCGCCGGCGCGCCCGTTCTGCCGGGAACGGAAATCGCCGCGCCCTCCGCCGAGGAAACTCGCGCCGCCGCGCGCAAAATCGGCTACCCGCTGATTATCAAAGCCGCCATGGGCGGAGGCGGGCGCGGCATGCGCGTCGTGCACGACGAATCTCAGCTCCATGACCGTCTCGAGGAAGCGAGCGGCGAAGCGCTAGCATCCTTCGGCGACGCTTCCGTGTTCCTCGAAAAATATCTCGCTCGGGCGCGCCATCTGGAAGTGCAAATCCTCGGTGATCATCACGGCAATATTCTGCACCTCTATGAACGCGATTGCTCGGTGCAGCGGCGCCACCAGAAGGTCGTCGAAGTCGCTCCGGCCGCCAATCTCGCGCCTGCAATCCGCAACGAGCTGTGTGGCGCGGCCATCCGCATCGCCCGCCAGGCAGGCTATCGCAATGCCGGCACGTGTGAATTTCTGCTCGACGCCAACACCGGGAAGCTGTACTTCATCGAGGCCAATCCCCGCATCCAGGTGGAGCACACCGTCACGGAGATGGTGACCGGCATTGACTTGGTGCGCTCGCAGATACTCGTGGCGCAGGGTTACAACCTTCACGAGCCGCCCCTGTCGCTGCCGCAGCAGAAGGATATTCCGCTCCATGGAGCGGCGCTGCAATGCCGCGTCACGACCGAAGATCCGGGAAATCATTTCGCGCCCGATTACGGCAAGCTCACCACCTACCGCTCGCCGGCTGGTTTTGGCATTCGCCTCGATGGAGGCAGCGCCTATTCCGGTGCGAGCCTCGCGCCCTACTACGATTCGCTCCTCGTGAAGATCACGGCCTGGGATACCACGCTCCCCGCGGCCTGCCACCGCATGGATCGCGCCCTGCGCGAATTCCGCATCCGCGGAGTCAAGACCAACATTCCCTTCCTTGAAAATGTCGTGAACCATCCACGGTTCCGTGATGGGCAGGTAACCACCTCGTTTCTCGACGAATCTCCAGAGCTGTTCCAGCTGCCGAGCCGCGCCGACCGCGCCACAAAGCTGCTCTCCTATCTGGGAGACGTGATTCTCAACGGCAATCCCGAAGTGAAAGATAAGAAGGCTCTGCAAATGTTCGAGCCGGCGGAGATCCCTCGCTCCCCGGCCGCCGCGACGCCCCCCGACGGCACCCGCCAGCTCCTCCTGAAGCTCGGGCCTCGCGGCTTCGCGGAATGGGCGCGCCGCGAAAAGCGCCTGCTGATTACAGACACCACATTTCGCGATGCTCACCAATCGCTGCTGGCCACTCGCGTTCGCACGCACGACATGCTTTTGACCGCCGCCGCCGTGGCGCATCGCCTGGAAAAACTCTTCAGCCTGGAGATGTGGGGCGGCGCGACCTTCGATTCGGCCATGCGGTTCCTTCACGAAGATCCATGGCAGCGCCTCAGCGAGCTCCGCAGGCGCATCCCCAACATCTGCTTCCAGATGCTGTTGCGGGGGGCGAACGCGGTGGGGTACACGTCGTATCCGGACAATGTGATCACCGAATTCGTGCGCGAGGCCCACGCGCAGGGAATCGACATATTCCGCATTTTCGACTCGCTCAATTCGATCGAGAACATGCGCGTCTCGATTGACGCCGTGCTGGAAACGGGAGGCGTGTGCGAGCCGGCCATCTGTTACACGGGCGACATCCTGGACCCCGGCCGGCCCAAGTATTCGCTGAAATATTACGTGGACATGGCCAAACAGCTCGAAAAACTGGGCGCGCATTTTCTGGCCATCAAGGATATGGCCGGGCTGTGCAAGCCCTACGCGGCATTCGAGTTGGTGAAGGCGCTGCGCGAAGAGATCGGCATCCCGGTCCACTTCCATACGCACGACACGAGCGGGGTGAACGCAGCGTCGGTCCTCAAGGCATCGGATGCGGACGTGGATGTGGCCGACGCGGCCATGGCGGCGATGAGCGGGGTGACGAGCCAGCCGAACCTAAACTCCATCGTGGAAGCCCTTCGGCACACGTCGCGCGACACGGGCCTGGACATCGAAGCGCTCAACGAATGCTCCGACTACTGGGAAGTGGTGCGGACCTACTACGAGGCTTTCGACTCGGGGCCGCGGGCGGGCTCCGCGCGCCTCTATCAGCACGAAATTCCCGGCGGGCAATTCACGAACCTGCGCGAGCAGGCGGCAGCGATGGGTCTGGGCCACCGCTGGCGCGAGGTCGAGCAAACGTACGCGGAGGTGAATCAGCTCTTCGGCGATATCGTGAAGGTGACGCCTTCGAGCAAGGTGGTGGGCGACATGACGCTCTTCCTGATGTCGCGGGAAATGCGGCCGCAGGACATTCTGAAGCTGGATGAACACAACGACCTCTCGCTGCCCAATTCCGTGGTGGAAATGTTCAAGGGCGCGCTGGGAGTTCCTCCCGGCGGATGGCCGAAGAAGCTGCAAAAAATCGTTCTGCGCGGCGCCAAGCCGGACGACGGCCGCCCGGGAGCGAATCTCGCACCCGCCGATTTCCCGGCCGTAAAGCTGGCGCTCGAAAAGAAGCTGGAGAGGACGGTCAGCCAGGATGAAGTACTGAGCGCGCTGCTCTATCCCGACGTATTTCAAAAATTCGACAGCTTCCGAAAAATGTATGCGGACGTGGGCGTTCTCCCGACTCCCGTATTTTTCTATGGGCTGCGGCCGGACGAGGAAATCACCGTCGAAATCGAGCCTGGAAAATCCCTGATCATTAAATTCCTCACGATCGGCGAGCCGCATCCCGACGGCACGCGCACGCTCTTTTTCGAATTGAACGGCCAGCCGCGCGAAATCCAGGTGCGCGACCGCAAGCTGAAAATTGCCGCGCGAACTCATCCCAAGGCCGACCCGGCCGATCCGGGGCAGGTTGCGGCGCCCACGTCGGGAGTCGTCACAGGAATAGCGGTTCAGGCCGGGCACAGCGTGAAGCGCGGCGAAAAGCTGATGACGCTTGAAGCCATGAAATTGCAGTCCAATATCTACGCGCCCGTAACGGGTCAGATTACGAAGATTCTTGTCACGCCCAATCAGACCGTGGAAGCCAAGGATTTGCTGCTGACGATTACCCCCAGCGGGTGAAACATGGCGCGCTGAAAAATGGCGCGCGTCATTCCGTTCACCACAGCGCCCTCGATAGATAACAGGCAATTTATTTCTGCAGCAACGACAGCAAGCACTTTGCGCTCATATGCTGGCTTACGTGGCCTTAAAAGCGACGAAAAAGACGCTTTGTGCAGGATTTTGTGACGTTATTTCCACGAGCGGCACTGGCGGAAAAGGACGTCCGTTCGTCAAAAAATGTTTCACGTGGAACAATTCGGGGCGCAGAGACCAGGGAAAAATAACTCGATGGTAAAATGCGATTGGGCTGACCAATCTGGCGCTTTTCCGGAGTCGAACCATTGGATGAAATGCCGGCGATGCCTCCGCGTAGGCGAGTCGAATGCCCTTCGCCCTTTCGGGTGCAGAACGAAGCTTGACATGTAAGCGAAGAAAAGGCGAAGATATGGTTGTGGGAAAACAGCTTCAGTTTGATGAGATCGGAGGGTGGTCAGAGCTCAAGTTGGAGATCCTTAAAAAATATGCTGCTGCCTACTCGACGATTCTTTCGGCACAAACGAAGGCCTCCCTCTTTCATGTCTATATCGACGCCTTTGCAGGAGCGGGTCAGCACCTTTCTAAAGCGACCCGAGAGTTTGTTCCCGGAAGTCCGCTAAACGCACTAACTGTCCAGCCTCAGTTCCGCGAGTTCTATCTCATCGACATCGCATCGGAAAAGATCGAATATTTGCAGGACCTCATCGGCCCGCGAAAGGATGTTTTCATCTACCTAGGTGACTGCAATGAGATCCTCCTGAAGGAAGTTTTCCCCCGCGTTCGATACGAGCAGTATCGTCGCGGGCTGTGCGTGCTCGATCCTTATGGACTTCATCTGGACTGGAATGTACTCTCCACGGCAGGGCAGATGAGGAGCCTGGATGTGTTTTTGAACTTTCCAGTTCAGGACATGAATCGGAATGTCTTTTGGAAAGAGCCGGAAGATGTGGACGAGGCACAGATTCGGCGAATGAACCTATTTTGGGGCGACGAGTCGTGGAGAAACATCGTATACGAAACGAAATGGAATCTTTTCAAGTTTCCAGAGAAGGAACCGAACGAAGTCATAGCTGAGGCATTTCGGCGGAGACTCAAAGAAGTCGCTAGCTTCGAACATGTGCCGGAGCCGCTGGCCATGGAGAATTCCAAGGGCGCAATACTTTACTATCTTTTTTTCGCATCTCAGAACTCTACGGCAGCGAAGATCGCTCACGAAATTTTTGTGAAATACCGAAAGCGTGGGGGCCAGTAATGTCCGCTGAATCCGCGATTGAATGGACAGATGCGACGTGGAATCCGGTACGGGGCTGCACGAAGATTAGTCCCGGGTGCAAGCATTGCTACGCGGAGACCTTTGCGGAGCGCTTTCGCGGAGTGAAAGGGCATCCATACGAGCAGGGATTTGACATGCGGCTTGTGCCGGAGAAACTCGCGGAGCCGTTGCGCTGGCGCACACCGAAGATGATTTTCGTCAATTCGATGAGCGACCTTTTTCACGACCGGGTGCCGGATGATTACATCGTTGCAGTCGCGCGAGTGATGATCGCAGCGAATTGGCACACGTACCAGGTGCTCACGAAGCGTTCGGACCGTCTCCAACAATTGCTGAATTCCTCGTTGAACTTCGCATCGAGACAAGCGCACATTTGGTGGGGAGTAAGCGTGGAGGACCGGAAATACGGCCTGCCGAGGATCGCCGATTTACGCGGCGCCGATGCGGCGGTCCGGTTTCTTTCTGTCGAGCCGTTGTTGGAAGACTTGGGGAAGGTAAATCTTGCGGGGATCGATTGGGTCATCGTCGGGGGTGAGAGCGGGCCCGGCGCGAGGCCGATGAAAAAGGAGTGGGCGATTTCCGTCAGGAACCAGTGCCGCAAGGAACGGATTCCTTTCTTTTTCAAGCAATGGGGCGGAGTTCGCAAGGCAACGACCGGCCGGCGGCTTGAGGGAAGAACCTACGACGAGTTTCCGAAGCAGGTCCAGAATCCTATCGTCAATGCGGAAGCCTGCCAAGCGATGGCCTCCGAGATCGAAGCTGGTTGGCGATCAAGCGGCAATGCATCCTCGTGGCGCTCGCGGATACTCCAGCCCGCTGTCGCTTGACCTGTGCTACAACTGCAAAAACCAACTGCACACAGGCAAGAGTGCCTGTGCTACTAAAACCTGCGCAGAATCGGCTTTTTCCGCAAACTGTAAAAGCTGTGCCCTGACACAAATCATTTATGAGACGGCTTCGAGTGGGTGTGCTTATAAATATGGGTAATTTACTCTTATATTAACATTGGCAGGTGTTTCGGTCTATAATGCTGGCTTGAGTGGCCTTGAAAGCGGCAAAAGGGTCATTTGGGGAGGGTTTTGCGCTATGAGGCGACGAGCGGGACAGGTTGGTACTTACCGATCGGGACGAGTGAGGCCTGAGCGGCCTCGCGAGGTGAGGTCTCGCTTGGCGGGACAGAGTATGCCTAACCAGTCTCGGCAAACGGGGCGCAAACGGCACACACACAAAACGAGGACGCTGCGGGCGTTTGGGACTTACCTTGACCTGCTCCATGCGGCGGAGTGGATGGGAGGGTGGATGCGAGAGCAACTGGAGACGTTTGACGTGACGATGGGAGGATTTCTGGTGCTGGAAATGGTGTACCGGGACGGGGCGATGTCGAAGAGCGCCATAGGGGAACGATTGCAATGCACGCGGCAGAACGTGGACGCCATTGTCGAACGGCTCGAGGAAAACGGGTGGGTGCGGTGCGAGGTTGTGTCGCTTCCTCCAGCGGAAGTGAAGCTGAGCCATCTCTCCAAGGCGAAAAGGGAATTGCCGAGGAGGGGTCCGCGAGTGGGGCTTGTGTGCCTGACGCCGCTGGGGGAAAAGTTCATTGGGTTCGTGTTTCCGAAGCACGCGAAGGTGGTGAAGGCTTTGATGCGCGTGCTCGATGGGCGGGAGCAGGAGACGCTGAGCCGTTTGTGCAAGAAATTGTGCGAGGGCGATGTGTTGAAATTTTTCTCGGAGATGACGCACGAGGATGTTGAGGAGAGTGGTTAGTGAGTAGTGGCGAGTGGCTAGGGAAAGAAAGAAGGAAGCCTGGGCCAGTCGCTTTTGTCAGCGGTCCCCTAACCTTTGACGGACGAGTGTGTCTTCAAGAGGTCTCGTGCCTTAGATACTGAAAGTGGTGGCACCCGCAAATGTAGCACTGAATGGCAGGTCGGACAGACTGGAACGAGGTCTTTCACGGGGTCGACACGGTAAGCCTTGCGAACCGTTGAAACGGGCACGAGATGATGCACATGAACAAGACCAGATGCAATGGGCCCAAATCGCTCGGCAAGATCAGTATCGCAGACTTTGCAACGCGATCCGTGGTGCGCAATGCACGCGGCGCGAGCTATGGGGTTTCTTTCGTAGGCATTGACCGTGACTTGCCGCTTTGCTCCCTCCGGCAGTGTCGTGACAGAAGAAATCTCAACCCGAGAAAGAGGAATACTGAGGCTAGTCCGCTTTTCCCAAATTGCTTCAAGGGCCTCCGCAACTGGTTCGGGAACTCTGGCACCGGATGCTCGGATGCCCCAATGAAACGCCGAGAATGGTCGCTTTTGCAACTCTGCCCATGTCACAAGGACGTCCCTGGAAAGAAAGTCAAACATTATATCCGCATAGAGGGCCTCCGCTCCGGCGGGTTGATTCACGTCCCAGTGAGGTGCGGAGTACGGCGACGTCAACGTAAGGCCTGAACCTATGATTCCCTTCGGCTCGGTCCGGAGCCGAATCAAAAAGAAGCGACTCCCTGCCGGAAGGTTTTTGGTATTCCCCGTAGTCCAGGAATCGTCGGCCTGCCCAGTTACGACGACTCGTTCTACTTGTTCGTCAAGCTTTTTCCATGGCCAACGCTTGGGATTCCAAGCGAATAAATATGTTTGCATCAATCCTCCGAAAGGGCGCTTAGCCCACGAGATCGCTCCACACTATGCGGGCAGGCAGTTGACGCCCGCGTTTCCTTGGACGGTCCCTAAATTATACCAGGTTCTAAATGTGGAAATGTCAGTGCCGCACCTACGGCGCTCGCCGTCTTATTTCCACTTTTTCCCAGCCCTTCCGGGCTGGGCTAACTTCTGCCGCGCCTACGGCGCTGGATTAATGCTTTCTCCTATTTCGCTCCACGTAGGGCATATCTATTTCTTTAGGCGCGGCGGGGCAAGCGCGAGCTTGCCGGTGTAGATGGCCATGCCGACGGCGGCGTGCATGCCCATCTTTTCGAGGGCGCGGACCTCGCGCATGGTGCGGATACCGCCGGCGGCGGTGATGGGGAGGCGCGTCACACGGCGGAGCTTGCGAAACCAGGCGAGGTCGGTGCCGCGCATGGTGCCTTCGTTGTCCACGAAGGTGGAAAAAAATTCGGAGCAGAAGGGTTCCAATGCGGGAATGACGTCCTCGGGGCGAAGCTGGAGGCGTTCGCGCCAGCCGCGGACGACGATGCGGCCGCGCTCGGTGTCGAGCGCGATGATGATGCTCTTTTTTCCAACGCGCGCGGCCAGGCGGTCGAGAAATGCGCGGTTGATTTTTCCGTCGCGGAAGGCGGCGCTGCCGACGATGATTTTCTCCGCGCCCCAGGAGAGAATTTTTTCGGCGCGCGCGACGGTGCGAATACCGCCGCCGACGCGGACGTTCATATTGGCGCGGCTGCAGAGCAGCTTGAGCCACCGTGAATTGGCGCCTTTGCGCATGGCGGCGTCGAGATCAATCACATGCAGGATGGGATAATTTTCGAAGCGGACCAGGAGGCCGAGGACGTCGTCCACGGCGAGCGCGCGCTTGCGGCCGCGAACCAGTTGGACGGCCTGGCCGCCCTGCAGATCAATGCAAGGAATGATCATCGCGGAGTGTCCGCGAGCGGGCGCATGGGCATGCGAACCGGGACGCCGCGCTCGGCGAGGAATTTTTTCAGCGCGGGGATGGAGTGCGTCGCGCTGTGGAAGATGGAAGCGGCCAGGCCGGCATCGGCGCGGCCTGCGGTGAAGACGGCGAGAAAATCGTCGAAGGCATTTGCGCCGCCCGAGGCGATGACGGGCACGGAGACGGTCGAGGCAATTTTGGCGGTGAGTTCGCAATCGAAGCCGCTGCATGTGCCGTCGCGATCAATGGAGGTGAGGAGAATTTCGCCCGCGCCGCGCGAGACGGCTTCGGCGGCCCATAAAGCGGCGTCGAGACCCGTGGCGTCGCGGCCACCGCGCGTGTAGGGTTCCCAGGACGCGCCCTTGCGCTTGACGTCAATCGAAAGAACGACGGCCTGCGAGCCGAATTGGCGCGCGAGTTCGGAAATCAATTCGGGGCGCTCGACGGCGGCGGTGTTGACGGTGACTTTATCGGCGCCGGCGAGGAGGACGGCCTGGCCGTCGCGCATGGTTCGGATGCCGCCACCGGCGGTGAGCGGGATATTGAGCTTTTCGGCGACGCGGCGAATGGTGTCGAGAAAAGTGGCGCGTCCTTCGACCGACGCGCTGATATCGAGGACGATGACTTCGTCGGCGCCTTCGCGATTGTAGCGCGCGGCGAGTTCCGCGGGGTCGCCCATGTCGCGGAGGGCCTCGAATTCGACGCCCTTCACGACGCGGCCGTTGTCCACGTCGAGGCAGGGAATGATGCGGCGGGCGAGGGTCATGGCAGGGACTCCAAAAAATTGCGCAGGACCGCGGCACCGGCATCGCCGGATTTTTCGGGATGGAACTGCACGCCCGCGAGATTTTTCTGCTCGATGACGGCGGCGAATGGGAAGCCGTGATCGCATGCGGCGACGGCTTCGGCGCCCGTGGCGGGCGCGGCGTAGGAGTGCGCGAAGTAAAAGTAGGCGTCGTCGGGTATGCCGCGAAGGAGGCGCGTCGAGCGCATGCGGCGCAACTGGTTCCAGCCGATGTGCGGGCACTTCACGTTGGGCGGGAGAGCGCGGACCTGCTCGGGGAAAAAGGCGAGGCCAAGCTCGCCGGGCGCTTCGTCACTTGCGGCGTACATGGCTTGCAGGCCGAGGCAGATTCCGAGAATGGGAGTGCCGGAATCGAATGCGGCGCGGAGGGAGCGAGTGAGATTGCGCTCGCGAAGGCCGGCGACGAAGGCGGAGAAATGTCCGACGCCGGGGAGAACGATGGCGCGCGCGGAGGCAAGCTGCTCGGGACGCACGGCGCGAACGGTTTCGGCGCCGAGGGCTGCGAGGGCGCGTTCGACGGAGGGGAGATTGCCGGCGCCGTAATCAACGATGGCGATCATCACAGAAGTCCCTTCGTGGACGGCAGAACGCGCCGGAGGCGCTTATCGCGCGCGACGGCGAAGCGCAGCGCCTTGGCGAATGATTTGAAAATGGCTTCGACCTGATGGTGCGACGACCGGCCGTACAGCAGGCGCAAATGCACATTGGCGGAAGCGCCCTGGGCGAAGGCGCGGAAAAAATCCTCGAGCAGCTCCGTCTGGAAATCGCCCACCTGGCGCGCGGAAAGTTTCCAGTGGCAGACGCAAAAGGCGCGGCCGGAAAAATCGAGCGCGGCGGCGGCGAGGCAATCGTCCATGGGCATGAGGAAATAGCCGGCGCGGAGAATGCCGCGCTTCGAGCCGAGAGCGCGCTTGACGGCTTCGCCGAGGGCGATGCCAGCGTCCTCGACGGTGTGGTGCTGGTCCACGTCGAGATCGCCGCGAACGGTGAGATCGAGATCAAGGGCGCCGTGGCGGGCCATCTGCTCGAGCATGTGGTCGAAGAAACGAACGCCGGTGGAGATGCGGGATTTTCCGCGCCCATCGAGATCGAGGCGCAGGCGGATATCGGTTTCGGCGGTTTTCCTGCGCAGCGTGGCTTTTCTCATAGGAGTTTCCTCAATTCGCGGAGCAGACGGCGCGTCTGCGCGGTCGTTCCCAGCGTGATGCGGACGTAGCCTTGGCCGCCGAAGTCGCTCGAGCGGTCGCGGAGCAGAATTCCCTTGCGAGCGAGCGCCGCGACGATTTGTTTGGCGCGCGGGCCGAAATCGGCGAGAAGGAAATTGCCGGCGCTCGGAAAATGCCGGACGCCGAGGCGGGCGAGGCCGCTTTGCAACTCTTGGCGGCCGCGGAGAATCTGGCCCACGGTGCGCGCGATGAATTGGCGGTCGCGCATGGCGGCTTCGGCGGCCACGAGCGCGGCGGCGTTCACAGGATAGGGCGAGTGCGCCTTGCGCATGTTCTCCGCCGTATCGGCGTTGACGAAAAGGCAGCCGATGCGCAAGCCGGCGAGGCCGGCGGTCTTCGAAAATGTGCGCGTGACGATGAGATTGCGGTGGCGGCGGACGGAGGGAATCGCGGTGACACCCGCAAATTCGAAGTAGGCTTCATCCACGACGACCATGGTACGCGCGGCGGCGCCGAGGATGCGGCGCAATTCCGCGAGCGAGAGCAGATTGCCCGTGGGGCTATTCGGATTGGGGAGGAAAAATACGCGCGGGCCGGCGCGCAGGGCCGAGAGGACTTCGGTCCACGGGAATTGCATGGCCGCGGAGTAGCGCGGGGCGACGATGCGCGCGCCCGCAAGCTCGGAATAGAAGCGGTACATGGCGTACGTCGGCTCGACGAACAGGACGGCGCTGCCGGGATCAACGAATGTGTTGACGACTAGGCTGAGGGCTTCGTCCGTGCCGTTTGTGAGCAGAAGCTCGGCGGGGCGCACGCCGAAATGGCGCGCGATTTTGCGGCGCACGCTTTCCTGCTCCGGGTAGGTTGCAATGGCGGCGCTCGAAAGGCGCGCCAGGGCGCGTCGTACGGCGGGCGAGCAGCCGAGCGGATTCTCGTTGAAGTCGAGGCGCAATTTATCCCAGCGGCCTTCGAGGGGCGGATCGTAGGGGCGCATGCGCTGGACGGCGCGGCGCACTGGAATCCGAGCTTTCATTCGCGCACCTCGATGGAGAGCGCGTGCGCATTGAGGCTTTCGGCGCGCGCAAATTCGCGAGCCACGGGCGCGAGGCGGCGGAAGCCCGCGCGCGTGATTTTCTGCACGCTCATGCACTTCACGAAATCGGAGACGGCGAGGCCGCCGCGCGTGCGCGCCACTCCGCCCGTGGGCAGGACGTGATTCGTGCCGGCGGCATAATCGCCGAATGTTTGCGCGCTCCATTTTTCCAGGAAAACGCTGCCGGCGGAATCCACGCGCCTGAGAAGCGCGTCGCTTCCTTCCGGGAGGCTCAAGTGCTCCGGCGCGAAGAGATTCACGAAACGGGCGGCGGCCGCAAGGTCGCGCGCGACGAGCACGGCGCCATTCGCGGCGATGGAGCGCCGCGCGAGGTTCGTCTTCGGAAGCTGCGCAAGCTGGCGCTCGATTTCGGCGGCGACGGCGCGGCCCAGGCGCGCGGACGTGGTGACGAAGAGAGAGATGGCGTCGGGATCGTGCTCGGCCTGGGCGAGCAAATCGGCGGCGATGAAGATGGGATTGCCGCGCGCGGCGAATACGATTGCCTCGGTGGGGCCGGCGAGGAGATCAATGGCGCAGTCGGCGCTGACGAGGCGCTTCGCAGCGGTGACGAAGCGATTGCCGGGGCCGAAAATTTTATCCACGCGCGGAATCGAGCGCGTGCCATACGCCAGCGCGGCGATGGCCTGCGCGCCGCCCACGCGGGCAACGGATGTGACTCCCAGCATTTCCGCCACGGCGAGCAAAGCGGGCCCCGGCTGTGGGCTGGCGACGACAATGCGCTTCACGCCCGCCACCTGCGCGGGAATCACGGTCATCAGAAGCGTGGAGACGAGAGAGAAGCGTCCTCCGGGAAGATAGCAGCCGACCGATTCGATGGGGCGGACGCGCTGGCCCACGCGCACTCCCGGCTCGACCTCGAAGGTCCAGTCGAGTGGCTTCTGGCGGCGCGCGACGGCGCGAATGTTGCGCGCGGCGTGGCGGGCGGCGGCGAGAAATTCGCGCGGGACGGCGCGGCGCGCGTCCGCGAATTCGGCGCGTGATACCCAGACGTTGCGCGGAGTGAGCGCGAGGCCGTCCAGGCGCTTCGACCACGCGAAGAGCGCGGCATCGCCGCGGCGACGGACGTCGGCGATGATGCGCGCGGCGACGCGCTCGGCATCGCGCGTGGCCGCGCGGCGCGAGGCCAGCAGCTTTTTTTCCGTCGCGCTCGTGAGTGAAAGAATGCGCATCAGTAGACGACCTTATTCAGCGGATACTCGACAATGCCTTCGGCGCGCGCGGCTTTGAGCTTGGGAATCAATTGCCGGACGGTTTTTTCCTCGACGATGGTGTTGATGGCCACCCAGTTGGCGTCGCTTAATTGCGAAATCGTGGGATTGCGGAGCGCGGGCAGGGCGGCGAGAACTTTGTCGAGGTCTTCGCGGCGGACGTTGAGCAGCAAACCGACGCGGTTATAGGCCTTGATGGCTCCGTCGAGGAGCAGCACGATATTTTCGATTTTCTCGCGCTTCCAGCGGTCGCGCCAGGCGGCGCGATTGGCGATGAACCAGGGCGCGGATTCGAGGAGCGTATCCACAACGCGCAGGTGATTGGCGCGCAGCGACGAGCCGGTTTCGGTGACTTCGACGATGGCGTCGGCGAGCTGCGGGACTTTCACTTCCGTGGCGCCCCAGGAAAATTCGACGCGGGCCTTCACGCCGTTGCGCGCCAGGTATTTTTCCGTCATGCGCACGGCTTCGGTGGCGATCACTTTGCCTTCGAGGTCGCGGACGGACTGGAAGGCCGAATCTTCGGCCACGGCGAGGACCCAGCGGACGCGGCCGAGGCTGGTCTTCGAGTAAACCAGCTCGGCGACTTCCTCGACGTCCGCGCCGGTTTCGAGGATCCAATCCTTGCCGGTGAGGCCGGCATCGAGCGCGCCGCTTTCGACGTAGCGCGCCATTTCCTGCGCGCGGACCATCATGCATTCGATTTCGGGGTCGTCAATGCCCGGATAATAGCTGCGCGAGCTTACGGAGATTCGCCAGCCGGCCTTCGCGAAAAGCTCGACGGTGGACTCCTGCAAGCTGCCCTTGGGGATGCCGAGTTTCAAGCGGCTCATTATTTTTTCCCTTTCCCGTAGAGTTCCTCGGGCGTGAAGACGCGCTCGCCGATGACTTTCACTTCGCCATCGCGCTCCATTTTGCGGAAGAAGCAACTGCGATAGCCTTCGTGGCAGACGGCGCCGCCGGCGAGTTCGGCGCGGACGAGCAAGGCATCCTGATCGCAATCGAGAAATAGTTCGCGGACGAGCAATTTTTGGCCGCTGGTCTCGCCCTTGGTCCAAAGCTTTTTGCGGGCGCGGCTGTAGAAGGTGACGAAGCCGGTCTGCTGCGTGAGGGCGAAGGCTTCGCGGTTCATGAAGCCGAGCATGAGGACTTCGCCGTTCAGGTGGTCCTGCACGATGGCAGGGATGAGGCCGTTCTCTTTTTCGAAGTCGAGGTCCATTTTGGCTCCCATTGTTACGTCAGAGTGTCCTCAGGGGCTTCCCGATACAAACCATCGGGACGCAAAAAGCGCGAAAGCCCCGCATTTTCTGGTTTCTTATGTCGGAGCTAAAGCTCCGACCCCCCTAAACGACAGAGCCGTTTCAGCGGCCTCCTACACAAAGGGGCAAAAGCAGCCCGTCCCAGCGGCTTCCCGGTCAAAACCACCGGGACGCAAAAACCGCGAAAGCCTGCACATATTAAGACCGCATCGGTATGACTGAAGTCATACCCTGACACAAACCATCTACGAACCAGCATCTAGCCTAAAAACAAAAAGCCCGCCGGCGCTTGCCGCGCCAGCGGGCTGATGAGTCCAGCTTTATCGTTGCAGCTAGGCACACCGCCGCGGGCACGGATTCACGTGATGGTGATGGCTATGATGCGCCCGCAGCAGTTTCATAACGCTTTTTAAATTAGGGCAAAACGGTGTTTTTGTCAAGGGCGGAGTCGTGCGGGCGGCACGTCCGTTTCCGATAATCCGGCTAGCAAGGAGATACCACAATCGCGTAGGGGCTCATTTCTGAAAATCTTTACCGCGAAGGCCCTTTGCTTCATACTCCCCGTTCGAGGACGCCCCACGAAATGTGCGCCGTGGGTTGTTATGGGCTGGTGGAAGGGAGGAACGTACTTGTTCGATACTGATATCGGTGAAAACCACGAACATTCGGGTAGCTTCCTGTACCTCTCCGTTCCATGGTACGCGTTGAGAGAGATGCTGCTCTCATTTCGGGCGCGAAACTGGACTAGAGTTAACGCCACGATTCAATCAAGCCACCGAACGCTGGGTGGCACTAGAGAAACAATTCGTGTGGAAGTCTGGTATGCGTATCAGATCGACGGGCGGCATTACGCAGGGCATATCATCCGAGACAAAGTTCTTTGGGGCGTGCAGAAAGTGATCGACCGATACCCTGAAGGAAAGCACGTCTTGGCTTTGGTGAACCCGATAAGACCGAGCGAGTCCTATCTCGCTTCCGGATGGGGTTATATCGAGCCAATTTTGGTAGGAATTGTTCCCCTCGGATTTCTTGCCATTCTATTAAGTATGGTCGCCGCCCTAGTTGGAGAGGTCATGAAACGTTAAGGATTGTTCTCCCCTTCTGATGAATCCTGATCGACACGGTAGTCGTAAACTGACCCACCACAGATGCGTGGGATCAGTGTGGACTCCGCGCGGTCAGCGGAGGAGGTCTTCGAGCTGGAGCTTGGCGTCGGTTTTGGCGTCGCGATACTTGACGATGACGGGCGTATAGAGCGAAAGATTCAGGCCTGGGCCGAAGCCGTGGGAGATGGCGCGAGAGCCGGCTAGGACGACGGCATTCTCGGGGATGACCAGCGGTTCGTCATCGGCCGCGGACAGAATGTTTCCGTTCACCACGTCGTAGACGGGCGTGGAGCGATTGAGAATCGTGCCGGTGCCGAGGACGGCGCGGCGCTTTACGACGGTCCCTTCGTAGACGCCGCAATTGCCGCCGACGAGCACTTCGTCCTCGATGATCACGGGCATCGCGCCGACGGGTTCGAGGACGCCGCCGATTTGCGATGCGGCCGAGATGTGGCAGTTCTTGCCGATCTGGGCGCAGCTTCCGACGAGCGCGTGCGAATCAATCATCGAGCCTTCGTCCACGTAGGCGCCGGCGTTGATGAACATCGGAGGCATGCAGGTGACTCCGCGCGCGACGTAGCAGCCGTCGCGGATGCTCGAGCCGCCGGGGACGATGCGCACGCCGGACGTGAGGGAAAAAGTTTTTACCGGATACGTGAATTTATCGAAGAACGGCTGGGGCGAGGCGGCCGTGGCCATTTTCACCATCGTTCCCATGCGGAATCCCAGCAAGATGCCCTTCTTCACCCATGCGTTCACGCGCCAGCCGGTCGAGGCGGAGGGGTCCGGCTGGGCGGCGCGAATCTCTCCGGAGTTCAAAGCATCCTTGAAGCTCTGAAAGAGGCGCAGGTGCGCGGCGGCGTATTCGCGCGGGTTCTCGTCGAACAGCCGCTCGATTTCGCGTTGGAGTTCAGCGGGCGGCATGGGCCTCCATGGTAAGTCCGAGAGTATCGAGCACGCCGCGAATTTTTTGCAGATTTTCGGCCTTGGGAGGCACGAGCGGCAGGCGATACACAGGCTCGAGAAGGCCCATCAGGCCCATGGCGGCCTTTACGGGGATGGGATTGCTCTCGATGAAATTCACTTCCATGAGGCGGAAGTATCGGCGATGAATTTCGCGCGCGGCGGCGAAATCGCCGGCGAGGCATAGATGGGCAATGCGAACCATCTCCGCGGGAATTTCATTCGAGGCGACGGAAATGATGCCGCGTCCGCCAAGGGCCGCGAGCGGAATCGTGATGGCGTCGTCGCCCGAGAGGACGAGAAAGCGCGCGGGGACGGCGTCCATGACCGCGGCCATCTGCGAAATATTGCCGGAGGCTTCCTTGACGCCGATAATGTTGCCGATTTCGGCGAGGCGCGCGACGGTGGCCGGGTCGATATTCACGCCGGTGCGCCCGGGAACGTTGTAAAGGATGATGGGCAGCGCGACCGCCGCGGCGATGGCCTTGTAGTGCTGGAAAAGGCCTTCCTGCGAGGGCTTGTTGTAATACGGGCAGACGGAAAGGATACCGTCCGCGCCGAGGGCTTTGAATTCGAGCGCCATCTCGATGACGTGCACCGTGCTGGCGCCGCCGGCTCCGGCCAGGACGGGAACTTTCCCGCGCGCCTCTTCGATGGTGATTTCGACCAGGCGAAGCTGCTCCGCGCGGCTGAGAGTGGGGCTTTCGCCCGTGGTGCCGCAGGGGACGAGAAAGTTGATGCCCGCGGCGATTTGGCGGCGCAGCAGGCGCCGGAGCGTCTCTTCGTCGAGGGAGAGATTTTTTCGAAATGGGGTGACCAGGGCCGTGCCGCATCCTGTAAACATGTTCAGCCTCCTTGCCGAGTCAAGACCTCAGGGGTTAAAACCCCTGATAAGTGTCGGCCTTTCGGCACGGCTAAAGCCGTGCCCTGACACAAACCTTTTATGAAACGGCTACTCATGGCAGCTCGTTGACAATATCGCGAAAATCGAAAAAACCTTTTTTGCCGGCGATCCAGCGGGCGGCGCGGAGCGCGCCGCGCGCGAAGCCATCGCGGCTGCGCGCCGTGTGGCGGAGCGTGATGGTGTCCGCGGCTGAATCGAAGCCGATTTCGTGCGTGCCCGGGACGGTGCCGGCGCGGCTGCTCGTCGCATCTATGGGCCGCTGATAGCCGCTCTGCTTCATCTTTTCGATGAGCGCGAGAAGCGTGCCGGAGGGCGCGTCCTTTTTCGTGGCGTGATGAATTTCCCAGGCCCATGCGCCGTAATCCGGCTGGCGCGCCATGAGCCGCGCGGCCTCGGCGACAATTTGCGAGAAGATTTGAACGCCCACGGAAAAATTGGGGCTCCAGACGAGGCCCGTGCCGTGGCGCTCGACGGCGGCGCGGGCGCGATCGAGCTCGTCGAACCAGCCCGTGGTGCCGACGACGACGTTCACGCCCAGGCGCGCGAGGCGCTCGATATTGTCAGGGGCGGTCGAGGGAGTGGAAAATTCCACGGCGGCGGCGATGCCGCGAAAATTCTGCTCGGTCAGGCCTTCGAAATTCGCATTGTTGTCGATGTCGAGGCGCAGCTTCACGGCAAAGCCGTACTCGGGCGCAAGGCTTTCGATGAGGCGTCCCATTTTGCCGTAACCGACGATGGCGAGATTTTTTAGCGTCATGCGGCACCTCGGGACTGGAGCCTCTTCACCATTTGCGAGTAAATCGCGACGGCTTCGAGCAATTCCTTTTTGGCGATGCGCTCCTCCGCCGTGTGCGCCACGTGGATGTTGCCCGGCCCGAGGAGGAGCGGCTCACCCCAGGTTCGGGCGAACATGGGGATGTCCGTGGTGAACGGAACGACGACGGTGGGAAGGCCGTCAACGGCCGCGAAGCGCATCGCGGGGATGCAGAGAATTTCGTTCAATTCGCACGTGGTCGTCAACCGCGGCGGCGAATGATTCTCGCACCGGCGCGGGATCGCCGACAAGGCGGACGAGGATTTCCGCGCTGGCCTCGTCGGCGATCACATTGGGCGCGCGGCCACCGGAAATGACGCCGATGTTCATCGTGCATGGTCCGAGGAGGGGATCACGCGGGAGCGGGATGTGGCGGATTTTTTCGAGCGCGTCGAGGAGGGCTTCGATGGCCGATTCGCCGAGTTCGGGGTACGCGGAATGGGCCATGCGCCCGCGCGCGACCAGTTCAAAGCGCAGCGCGCCCTTGGAGGCCAGCGCGAGTTTGTTGTCCGTCGGCTCGCCGTTCACCAGAAAGCGCGAACCGCGGGGCGAGCGCGCCGCGACGGCTGCTCCGGCGCTGTTGCGCTCCTCGCCCACGACGAAGAGAAGGGCGAAATTGCCGGCGCCTTCGGCGAGCAAGATTTTCGGCGGCGCCAATCATGGCGGCGATGATGCCCTTGGCGTCGCACGAGCCGCGCCCCCAGATGAATTCGGCATCCTCGCGCGAGGGGAAGAAGGGCGGGACGGTGTCCATGTGCGTGGAGAGCGTGACGGCGGGCTGGCCCCAGTACGCGAGCACATTCGAGCGGCTGCCTTCGACGTGCATCTGTTCCACGCGGCCGCCCGAATTCGCGGCGAGCGTGGAGAGATGGTCGTGGAGGAACGCCGCGACACCGGCTTCATTGTCCGTGATGGACTCGATATCCACGAGGGCTCGAGTCAGCTCGAAAACATGCATCGCTTTGCCTGCTTTGGGAACGGAGCGGAAGGAGAAGGGAGGATACGCCGGATGTGGGACGGGCGTCTTCACTTCTCGATAGCGCTCCATCCGCATAATTCGAAACGGATGACAGTGGATAGGCCTTGGACCTATCCCCCAATCGCCCCGATGGCACCCAACGGCGCGATTTCGGCGGAATGAAAAGGCTGGCCCCTTTTGCCTGGGTCTCCGAAGCTGCCCGGAACCGCCGACCCGGCTACTATTGGCCTCCGCACCTCTACCAAGAACAAATATAGTTTAGCCGCGGCGGCGGGCGATGTCAACAAAGTTGCCGTGGGCGCTTATGCGGGATTATCATGGGCAGCGTCAGCGGGATGGGCAGCAGCGAGGCAAGGAGGGAGCCATGAAGCGCAGGGAATTTATCGTCCGCACGGCATGCGGGCTGGGAGCGGCCTGGCTGGGCGCGAAGCGATTCGGTATCGGCGGCGTAGCTGCGATGGACCTGCCTGCTTTGGGGCGCAAGTTCAGCGCATCGGATACGGTCCATATCGGCAAGACGGGGATTCGGACGAGCCGCCTGGCGATGGGAACGGGTACGGTGGGCGGCGGGCATCATTCCAATCAGACGGCGCTGGGCGTCATGGGGCTTTCGCAGCTTCTGCTGAACGGATACGACCACGGGCTGCGATTCTTCGATGCGGCGGATTCCTACGGCAGCCATCCGCACGTGGCCGAAGCGCTGAAGCACGTGCCGCGAGATAAAGTTACCGTGCTGACGAAGACATTCTCGCGCGATCCGGAATCGGCGCGCGCCGATCTCGACCGCTTCCGCAGGGAACTGGGCACGGACTACATTGATATTTGCCTAATCCACTGCGTGACGGAAGCCGATTGGACCGAGCGGTATAAAGGCGTGATGGACGTTCTCTCCGAGGCCAAGGAGAAGGGAATCATCCGCGCGCACGGCTGTTCGTGCCATTCCATCGAGGCGCTGCGGGCAGCGGCGGCTTCGCCCTGGGTGGAAGTGGACCTGGCGCGGATCAATCCCATCAAATCGCACATGGACGACGATCCGGATGTGGTGGTGAGCGTGCTGCGGCAAATGAAAGCCTCCGGAAAAGGGATCGTGGGGATGAAAATCCTGGGGGCGGGGGACATGCGGACGCGGCAGGACGAGGCGCTGAAGTACGCGTTGTCGCTGGATCTGCTCGACGCGTTCACCATCGGCGCGGAAAGCAAAGCGGAACAGGAAGACCTGATCCGGCGGATCGCTATTGCGGCTTAGAAAATCGGCTGCGCGCGAGGCGAGGGGCCTTTTGAACGAGCCAGGAAAGGCCGGCGGCGCAGGCCAGAACGCAGAAATGGATGTAATACCGCAGAGTGACGAAGATGGGGACAGGGTTCATTTTGCGCTCTTGCCCTCCTTGCGGCCCGGCCCTTTTGAGGATTTGTCATCCTCTTCCAGGCGCGCCAGTTCGACTTCCGCTCCCACCAGGTAGCCGATCACCGAAATCAATTGAATGTCGCGCCGGCTATGAATGTGAACTTTGCGGTGCTGCATGTTGATCACTCCCACGACCTTCTCGCGGCATATCACGGGCACGGATAAAAATGCGTGAAAGCGGTCCTCGGGGAGTTCGCTGAAGGATTGAAACCGGGGATCGTCGAACGCATTGCGCGGGATGGCCACGGGCTTCTTGTGCTGCGCCACCCAGCCCGTGATGCCTTGCCCCACATGAAGGCCCAGCTTGCCGACCGCTTCCTTATGTGGATTGCTCGAGGCCCGGAGGATAAGTTCGTTTCCCTCCCGAATGTAGATAAAGCACGAGTCGCTTTTCACGAAATCCGAAATGAACCGGACGATCCGCGCGAGAACTTCCGAAAGCGGAGCGGAGGAAAGCCGCTTGCTCAATTCATGCAGAAAATCAATGTCGAGGTATCCATCGGGGCCGGCCGGTCCTTCCACGCGAGCAGTGTAGCCAGCGGAGCGGAAATGAGCCAATCCAAGTTTCCGCTCGATTGTATAGCTTTGGGGAATAGCGGCGAATTTGACCGTGAGCCGCAAAACGGCCACGCGAAGACCTCGGGTGCCCGCGCCTGATTCCGTCGGGAAGGCTGCGCGATGGCTTTTCGCCCCGAAATTTGTATGATGGTTGGGATGAGGCATCGGTTACAACACGGCCGTAGCGCGGATCCGACGCAATTCACGCCTTTCTACGCCTATCGGTCCGCGGGGCGCGGGGCTGCGCGAAAACAGGAGCTCTATTGCGAGGGTGCCTCTCTCGCGGGCATCGCGGATGCGGCGGGAACGCCGGCGTATGTCTACAGCCGCGCAAGCATCGAAGCGGCGTATCGGCGGCTCGATCGCGCTTTCGGATCGCTTCCCCACACGTTGTGCTATTCCGTGAAGGCCAATGGGAATCTGGCGGTGCTGCGCATTCTCGCGCGGCTCGGCAGCAGCTTCGATATCGTGTCCGGCGGCGAACTCGACCGGCTGCGGCGCATCGGCGTCGCCGGGCAGCGCATCGTCTTTTCGGGCGTGGGAAAAACGCGCGACGAAATTCGCGAGGCGCTCCGCTATCCGGGAAAGGGCGCGAGGCGCGGCGGGATTTTCCTGTTCAACGTGGAATCGGATGCGGAGCTGGAAGTGCTGCTCGGCGAGGCGGCGCGGCACATCGCGGCGGGCGGCGAGCGCCCCGCGGCGGCAATCCGCGTGAACCCGGACGTGATGGCGGGCGGCCATCCGCACATCTCCACGGGCCATCATCACCACAAATTCGGCGTGGATTGGGAAGAAGCGCGGCGGCTGTACCTCGCGCACAAGGATTCGCGGTGGATTCGCTGGCGCGGGATCAGCGCGCACATCGGGTCGCAGATTTTTTCCGTCGTGCCTTACCGCCGCGCTTTGATGCGACTAGCGTCTTACACGCGCGAGCTTGAGCGCAATGGAATCCGCCTCGATACGATTGACGCCGGTGGAGGATTGGGCATCCGCTACACGGACGAATCGGAACTGGGCGCTTCCGCGTATGCGCGGGCGCTTGCGGCCATCGTCCGGCCGCTGGGCTGCTGCCTGCTGATCGAGCCGGGACGCGCGCTCGTGGGTCCGGCGGGCGTGCTGCTGACGCGAGTGCTCTATGTGAAAAAGAATCGCGGGAAAACATTCGTGGTGGTGGATGCGGCGATGAACGACCTGATTCGCCCCGTCCTTTACGATGCTCTACACCCGATCACAGCGGCGGTGCGCGGTGCCGGAGGCTCTGCGAAGAAGGTAGTGGTTGACGTGGTGGGGCCGATATGCGAATCGACCGATTTTCTGGCGCGCGATTGGCCGCTCGAACGAGTCGGGCCGGGCGATCTGCTCGTGGTCTGGGCCGCGGGGGCGTACGGCTTTGCCGAATCGTCGAATTACAATGCGCGCAGGCGCGCGGCCGAAATTCTCGTCGAAGGCCGGCGGTTCCGCGTGGTGCGCCGGCGCGAGACGTATGATGACCTTGTGCGCAGCGAAATGCTTGAGAAGCGCGGCGCCGGGGTCAGGACCTTGCGTCGGGGCTGAATGTAGCCCTTGCGCTCTCCCCGCTGTGGACTTTGTCCCTAGCATTGTTGGGTCGATTTGATCAGATGGTATTAGAAATGCTGGTGTATCCTAGCGTCGAACATGGAAATTCTTCCCAAACACATAAGGTCGCGCCTGAACTGCCTTTTCCACTTCGAAAGGCCTGATGGCATGGAGCGTCTTGTTGCCGCGAGTTCGTCGCTGGCTTTCGGATTTTACCCCTTGCATTCAAAACCCAATATGGGTTATTTTGGCCCTCAGGAGGGAGCCCCTTGGTGCGTGGACAGTCTTCATTGAAGTTAGAAGAACGGACCTTCGACGTTAGGTCTTGGCTGAAGGATGGCGCAAATATCGAGCCAATTTATACAGGCGCGCTTGGAGCTTTGTTTGCTGCTGACTGCATGGAAGTTTTGCCACATATCAAGTCTGGTGTCATTGATACAGTCTTCGCAGATCCTCCCTTCAACCTCGGGAAGGAATACGGAGAGAATTGCAACGACCTGAGGCCGGACGACGAGTATCTGAAGTGGTGTAAGAGTTGGATCGCTGAGTGTGTCCGCACCATCAAGCCGGGTGGTGCGCTCTTTGTATACAATCTTCCGAAGTGGAACGTCCTACTCGGAGCATATCTCAGCGAGCTTCGCATGTACTTCCGCCATTGGATCGCCGTCGAGATTTCCGCCAGCCTTCCCATTCCGGGAAGGCTCCATCCGAGCCATTACAGCTTGCTTTACTACACGAAGGGAAAGCCGAAGACCTTCCGGCGGATTCGCACTCCAATTCAAACCTGTCGGCATTGCGGTGGTGAGGTCAAGGACTACGGCGGCCATCGTGATGCAATGAACCCTAAAGGCGTTAATCTCAAGGACGTGTGGACGGACGTTCCTCCCGTGCGACATTGGAAGTTTAAATCGAGAGATCGCAAGGCGAATGCCCTCTCAACCAAGATCCTCGACCGTGTTATTGAAATGTCTACCGTTCGCGGGGATCTTGTTCTCGACCCCTTCGGGGGTAGTGGGACGACATTTGCAGTCTGTGAAAAGAAGGGGCGTGAGTGGATTGGTTGCGAAATAGATTATGCGGACGAGATCATCTACCGCCTTGAAAGCGGTGAGATCGGCTCGCACGAGAATGCTGATTACGTCGAGGGCTAGAGTATCGCGCGACCAGCGGTCGTCTTGGGGATTTTTGGCACACGAAAGCTTTCAGCGTCTTGCTCAATTACTACGATTTCAAGGACACCCCTTTTGCATGGTACTGACTTCCACAACCTAAGATATGGTTCCAGTTCCTTGTAATTTCCGATCCGGTCCGTTAGGTAAGCATACAGTTTCCTGGACGGCACCACCAGCGTCCCGGCTGCAATTACGCCGTTCGAGATGAGCATGGTGAGTTTGTTCATTGAGCGGTGACTCGACGAAATGTTTCCCGTCTCCCACTCGGCGACGATCGGACCCTCCGGCCCGATGAGTACTGCATCAAAATCGCCAAGTTCTTGCCCGAGGTGGTTTTTCGCCGTGCCCTCGATTGTCCATCCGCGCTTTCTCAGTTCTTTAATGAACTCCAACCTGATCGGCCCGACCCCGTTGCCTTCGCCATGTTTCTTGCCGCTCTGCGGATGGATAGTGAACGTCTTGCTACCCGGCGGCCAGGCGCACTTTTTCACGGCGGCGTGAATTGATCTTCGCGTCTTCCTCCAATGCGCCGATCTCGCATAGGCGCCACAACTTACGATTGTCTCGATATGAACGATTTTCACTAGATCTCTCGATAGAGGTTCGCTAAGAACTTTGCGGGATCAACGCCGAGCGCTCGGGCGACCTCTCCGAACTCGACAACATCGAGTCGGCGCTCGCCACGTTCGTACTTCGAGACAAATGACTGCGGTCGATTGAGGCGTGAGGACAGCTCGGCCTGGGTGAGATCCGCTCGCTTGCGAGCTGCTATGAGGAGCTCGCGGAATCTTTTTTGCTTCTCGTACTTCACGTGATCGATCCGCCGTGGGGCGAGTATAAAACCTCTTGTGGGATAAACCCAAAACGGGTTTATGGGAAAGTGAGGGTCAGCGTGGCAAAGCCACGGGTTAGCATCGGTCAGACTGGGTGGAGGGAGAGGACGACGACCAAGCGGCGGGGGCCGTGGGCGCCGAGGACCATGATTTTTTCGATGTCCGATGTGCGGCTTGAGCCGGTGATGAGGCAGAGAAATGAATTTTGCGCGGGCGCGCCGCGCTCGAGCAGGCGGGCGAACGCGGCATCGAGATCGGGAACCAACTGCTCGATGCCCGCCACGACAATGTGAACCGGCGCGACGATCGAAGCGCCGCGCCCGCCGCATACCGCGGAGACAAACACAGAGCCCGTCTGGGCTACAAGCGTTTCCGCCAACGTGATCGTGGCTTGCGAAGTCTCGGCCGGACCTTCTCCGCCGGCCAGCGCGGCGTGCGACCAGTGAAGCGCCGAACCCTCGGGCCACGCGGACGCCATGTGCCGCAGAGCGGGCGCATCCTGCACGAAAACTTCTCCCGCGGGCAGCGACGCCAGCATGGAAGCGACTGCGGCGCCGGCTGCGTTCATATCAGGCGTGACGACTAACTCGGTGTGATTTCCCGCGCACTCCTTTTCGAAGCGCGCGAGCGCGTCGGTGACCGGCGCGAAAACGGTGCGCTGCGATCCACTCGCGACGTGCATTGGCGCAGGCTTGCGGAGCGCCGCGCGAATGCGCGTGAGAATGCGCTCGCGCCCAGGATTATCAGTCTGCTCCATGCTGTTCCTTCCAAAGCGCGCGGAACGATTTCCGGGGAATGCGAGGCGCGCGATGCACCTTCGTCCAGGGACGCAACGGATCGAGCGGCGAGTTTTCCAGTCCCAAGGCGTACGCCAGGCGCAACGCCGCGCGTCCCATCCAGCCGAGGAACGCGAATCTCCCTGCGCCCATCATCGCCCAGCGCCACAGCTTGAAAGCCATGCGTTCGCTCCATGGATGCTCGCCCGCGCGGACGATGTCGCGGCGTTCGTGCAATAGATGATGGTGCAAGTCAATCTTCACCGGACAAGCGTCCGTGCAAGCGCCGCAAAGGGAGGATGCGAATGGCAGGTGGTCGAACTTTTTCCCGTCGAGCAGATGCGGCATGAGCACGCTGCCGATAGGCCCTGAATACACGGCGCCATACGTGTGGCCGCCAATGGCGCGAAAGACGGGACAGACATTGAGGCAGGCACCGCAACGGATGCAGTGCAGGACATCGCGCTGCTCCGCATCGGCCAGCAATTCGCTGCGGCCATTATCGAGCAGCACGACGTGAAATTCTTCCGGGCCGTCCAGCTCGCCGGGGGCGCGCGGGCCGCCGATCAGCGTGTTGTAGCAAGTGACGGACTGCCCCGTGCCGGAATTGGCGAGCATGGGCCAGAAGAGGGCCAGATCGGCCAGACGCGGCAGCATTTTTTCGATTCCCGTGATGGCCACGTGGATACGCGGAAGAGCGGTGCCCAGGCGGTCGTTGCCTTCATTGGTGGTGATGGCAATCATGCCGGAATCGGCGACCAGAAAATTCACGCCGGTGATGCCCATCTCGGCGGAGAAGAAGGCCTCGCGCAGGGCGCGGCGCGCCAAGGCGACGAGCTTTTGCGGGTCGTCGCCGCCGTCGCCACCGAGTTTTTCCTTAAAAAGGGCGGCGATCTGAGTGCGCGTGAGGTGCATGGCGGGCGTGACGATGTGATAGGGAGGCTCGTGGCGCAACTGGACGATGAATTCGCCGAGGTCGGTGTCGAATACTTTTATATTTTTCTCCTCGAGTGCGGGCGTGAGATGAATTTCTTCGGCAACCATGGATTTCGATTTCACGATGGTGCGGACACCGCGGCGGACGGCGAGATTGGTGATGTAGCGGCACGCGTCCTCGGAAGTTTCCGCCCAGAACACGTGACCGCCGCGGGCGCGGACGCGCTCCTCAAATTCGACGAGGTAGCGGTCGAGATGGTTGATCGCCTCCCATTTGATTTCGTGGCATCTTTGGCGGCCCGCCTGCCAATCGAGGAAGCGGGGACGGGCGCGCTCGATGGCGGCATCGTAGTGGTCAATATTGCGGCGGATGGTTTGGCGGTGCGTGAGGTCCGCCGATTTTGTCGCGGCGTTGCGCAGGAATTCTTCGGCGGCCTTGCTCATCGCGGTTCACCCGGCATGGGCAGGTGGGGGGCGGGTTCGCCGGAATCCGCCGTCCGCGCGAGGATGCTGGCCAAGTGGATCGTGCGCACCGTGGATTTGCGGCGGCGCAGGATGCCGTCTATATGGATGAGGCAGCTCGGATCGGTGGAGGTAAGGTATTCGGCGCCGGAGGCTTCGGCGTTGCCCGCCTTGGTATCGCCCATGGCGGAGGAGATCATGCTGAATTTCGTGGCGAATGTGCCGCCGAAGCCGCAGCATTCCTCGCTATAAGGCATTTCGACGAATTCGATTCCGCGGACGTGGCGCAGCAATTCGCGGGGCTCGCGCTTCAGATGCAGCTCGCGCAGGGCGTGGCAGGCGTCATGAAAGGCCACGCGATGCGGGAATGCCGCGCCCACGTCGGAGGCTTTGGCCACGTTCACGAGAAACTCCGAAAACTCGAATACGCGCCGGCCCAGGTTCACCGCCTCATCGAACAGGGGCGTCCCGGCGAGCAATTCGGGATAGAAATTGCGAACCATCGTGACGCACGAACCGGAGGGACAGACTACCGCATCCGCGGCGCGAAACACGCGCACAAAATGCTCGGCCAGCGGACGGGCGTCCCGCCAGTAGCCGCTATTGAAGGCGGGCTGGCCGCAGCAGGTTTGCGCGGCGGGGAAATTCGCCTGGCACCCGATGCGGTGCAACACGCGGGCCATGTCCAGGCCGACCCCGGGGGTCAACTGGTCCACGAAACACGGAATGAACAAGGCTACTTTTTTCATGCGAGCCGGGATGGCCCCTCTCGAAGCCTGGACAAGAATACACGAGACGGCATTCGACGAGGCGAAGAAAGCTGGCCAGTTTCAGGTTTGCGTATTATTTTGCGACGACTATCGGTGTAATTCATCTAAGAATATCCGAAGAGATTTCGTAACGCAATTTCAGGGAAGCGATAGGGAGGAGACAGGCCATGTCCTACAGCATATCGGACTTAGTGACCCGCAATCTTCTCGGTGTCTTCGGCGAAAACGACGCCGCGCGCCGGCGCGCGGCCGTCGACGAGCTCTACAACGAAGACGGCGTATTCTACGACCCCAGCAAGGGAGTCTACCGCGGCCGCGACGAGATCGACCGGATCGCGGGCGCAATCAGGGCTACTCACCCTGACTTTCAATACCAGTCAATCGCTGAGCCCGAGGAATTGGGAAATGCCGGAAGGCTGCGATGGGTAGCGGGCCGCCCCGGTGAGGCGCCAGCTTACGCTGGGACGGATTTCATCCTTGCCCGCGACGGTCGGATTGCCGCCGTATATCTCTTTTTCGACAAGCTGCGCTGAGCCGCAATCTGCGCTCTCTGGGTCCATGGATAGCGGGCGCTTTACCGGCGAACTGGAAACTCGCCCACTGCCGAAAGCGCTTGACTCCCGGCGGCGCGCGCGATTATGTAGTACGGTTTCGAATATCTCAGGGTGGGGCTTTGCGGCATAGGCCACGAGTGTGGCGGTCCCCGCGGGCGGAAAGCGAAGAGCCGCAGAATGAAACTGATACGATTCGGCGAGCGTGGAAGCGAGAAGCCGGGGATACTGCTCAATGACCACACGCGGATCGATGCCTCGGGTTTTGGGGGGGACTGCGACGAGGCATTTTTTGCGAGTGGCGGCGTCGAGGCGCTGGATCAATGGCTGACGCAAAATGCGGCCAGCGCGCCGCGCGTGCATTCTTCGATACGATGGGGACCGCCGATATGCCGGCCAAGCAAAATCGTGTGCGTCGGACTCAACTACCGGGACCACGCCGCCGAGACGAACGCGAAGATTCCCGAGGAGCCGATTTTGTTCATGAAGGCCACCACGGCACTAGCGGGTCCGAACGACGCGGTGGTGATTCCCCGCGGCGCCGAAAAAGTGGATTGGGAAGCGGAGCTGGCCGTGATTATCGGCAAGAAAGCGAGCTACGTGACGAGGGAGCAAGCGCTTGAGTTTGTGGCGGGCTATGCGCTTCACAACGACTACTCCGAACGCGACTTTCAGCTGAATCGCGGAGGGCAGTGGGTGAAGGGAAAGAGCGCGGATTCGTTTGGCCCCCTGGGACCGTTTCTCGCCACGCGCGATGAAATTCCGAACCCAGGCAGCCTGGGAATTTGGTTGAAGGTGAATGGAGAGATGCGGCAGAAAAGCAACACGGCCAACATGATTTTCGACGTTCCCACGCTCGTGAGCTACGTCAGCCAATTCATGACGCTGCTTCCCGGAGACGTAATCAGCACGGGAACGCCGGGCGGCGTGGCCATGGGGATGAAGACGCCGGTGTATCTGAAGCCCGGCGATATTGTGGAACTGGGAATTGACGGGCTGGGAAGCGCGCGGCAAAAGGCAGCCGCCTGGCAAGGGTAGAGGCGGCGCCATTCGGGCGGAGGCAAAAGAGACGATGGGCCATTCGGATCTCGATCTGACAAACAAGACAGCCGTGGTAATCGGCGGAACAAGCGGCATCGGCCGGGCAATCTCGCTGGGCCTGGCGCAGGCGGGCGCGAACGTGGTGCCCACGGGCCGGCGCGAGGAGGCTCGTCAAATCGGTTGCGGAAGAAGTGCGCAAACTGGGGCGGCGATCACTCGTCGTAACGGCCGACGCGACCCAGCGCGCGAGCATCGAGGCGCTGCTGGCGGCCGTGCGCGCGGAGTTCGGAAGCGTGGAAATCCTGGTGAACTCCGCGGGACGGATCAAGCGCACGCCGACGCTGGAAGTGACGGAAGAGGAGTGGAACGGAATCTTCGAGACGAACGTCAACGGGACGCTCGTAGCCTGTCAGGTGTTCGGACGGCACATGATCGAGCGGAAATACGGGCGCATCATCAATATCGCGTCGCTTTCTTCCTTCGTGGCGCTGTTCGAGGTGGCGGCATACAGTGCCAGCAAAGCCGCCGTGGTCTCGCTCACGAAATCGCTGGCAATCGAATGGGCGCGCCACGGCGTTTGCGTGAATGCCATCGCTCCAGGAGTGTTCCCCACGGCGCTGAACGCTTCGCTGCTCAACGGCACTCCGCGCGGGAAGGAGTTCCTCATGCGCACGCCCATGGGCCGCTTCGGGCAGGTGGACGAGCTTGCGGCGGCGGCGGTGTTTTTTGCTTCGGAGGGCGCGCGGTTCACTACCGGGCAAGTGCTGGCCGTGGATGGGGGGTTGCTCGCGAGCGGCGTCAATCAGTGACGCTCCTCCGAATGCATTTCCGCGGCCTCGCTCGGATTCCTGCGCGATAGCTGGGTTTCATTGGCGACTGTTCCATTTCGAGACGCTCGCCCGATTCGGGAAATTTCAATTCGGTCCTCTTCGGCTATTTCAACTAACTTCTGAATAACCTCCGCTAGAAGTTCCATTTGGTCAACCTCCGCGCCTGATTGTCGCAGCTTTTTCGTCGCCAATTCTTGGAGCACAACGTGCTTAGGGAATCGGCAGCTTCGCGCATTGAGGACTATGCAGATGACCGTGAAGAGTGCAGGGAGACTTGTTTTTGTTCTGGGAGCGGTTTCGTTCGTGTGCGTGGCGAGCCGGGCGCAGAGTCCGCAGGCATCGGCAACGCCGGCGCGCGAGGCGTCCGCGTCCGAACTCGGGAGCGAAAATCTGACCCGTGTGGCGGCATCGGCGATGGATATCAAGGCCGTGCTGGTGAAAGACGCCGGGCTGATGGTGGAACTGAAGCGCTGGATCGCGAAGGATGCCACCGACCACGGCCAGGTCGTGAGCGACGCAGATCTGACCGACGATGCGATATTCGAACGGCTGGAATTGGACGTTGCGTTCCGGTCCACTGCCACGGCGCTTCTCCAGCGGTACGGGTATCTTCTTCCGAAATTCAATCCCGGTTCGGAGCCCGCCCAGGAGCGCGCGGCCCTGGTCGAGCAGCGCGCCAAATGGCTCGCGGAAAATCAGCCGGAACAGGCGAACCAGCCGCCTTCGCAGAACCTTGAAGAGGCGAGCTGGTGCGACCCGCAATTTGATCCGGATTCCGATTGCAACGCGCAGCAAATTGTTCAGGCGCCGCGGGAAGCTCCCGGGCAGCGGCAACAACCGCAGCAACAGGAGCCAGGCGGACCTCCTTCGAGAATGGCTCCATCGGGACCGAGTGCGCCGGCCGCACCGGACGGGGGCGGCAATTATTTGGAGCGGACACGGCTTTTGCAAACGGAAGGTGAATCCGCCATGGCGCCATCCAAATCCGAGACACCGCTGTCCGGCGTCTCCTACATTTCCGCGCCGTCTTTTGGCAGCGTGGCAGAGAACGCTCCGGAGACTTCCGCAGTGGGCAGGGGGAACTCGGACGCGCTATTCGGCGATCTATCGCCGGAGGAAAATCCCGGGGGCGGCGGTTCGGATAATGGATTCCCCGCGTATGGAGTGGAGACAGAAGGCCGCCGAATGATCGCACCGGCAGCTCCCCCGATGGCGCTATTTCAACCGGCGCGAATGGTCCGCGAGCCAAGCCCCTACGACGACATCCCATCCATCTACGACATGTACATGCAAGCGGTGCCCCGGCCGGCAGTCCCGAGGCGATTCGGGGCGGAAATTTTCGAAAATGGGGCGCGCGATCCTCAATTGATTCCCATGGACCTGCCCGCGGGGCCCGATTACGTGGTGGGACCTGGCGACGGATTGGCCATCAATCTTTGGGGCGGCGTTTCCGAACGGTTCTACCGCACCGTGGACCGGGAAGGTCGGGTGAGTCTTCCGGAAGTCGGTCCCATCCTGGTGAGCGGGAAGAGCCTGGCGGACGTGCAGGAAAACCTGCAGCAGATCCTGCGGACACAATTTCGCGACGTGAGCGCCGACGTTTCGCTGGGGCGGCTGAGGACGATTCGAGTCTACGTGGTGGGCGACGTTCAGAAACCTGGGGCCTACGACATCAGCTCGCTTTCGACGCCGCTGAACGCGCTGTTCGCGGCGGGCGGGCCAACAGAAGGCGGGTCGCTGCGAATATTGAAGCACAATCGCGGCAATCAATTGGTGGAGCAAGTGGACGTCTACGACCTTCTGCTGCATGGCGTGAAGGGTGACATGGAGCGGCTGGAGGACGGCGATACGGTGCTGGCGCCTCCCATGGGGCCGCAAGTGACCGTCGAAGGGATGGTCCGGCGTCCCGCAATCTACGAGCTGAAGGACGAGAAAAATTTGTCGGAGGTTCTGGAACTGGCGGGCGGCCTGCTGCCCTCGGCCACGCTGCGGCACATGGAAGTGGAGCGCATCGTGGCGCACGAAAAACGGACCATGCTGAGCGTGGATATCCCCGAGGAGAAGGACGAAACGGAAGCGGCGAAGACGCTGGATACATTCGAAATCCAGGATGGCGACCGCATTCGCGTCTATCCCATCGCGCCGTACAACCAGGACGCCGTGTACCTCGAAGGGCACGTGCTGCGGCCGGGGCGGTACGGCTACCGGGCGGGAATGCGCGTGACGGACGTGATTTCGTCCTACAAGGACCTGCTGCCGGAACCCGCGTCGCAATACGCCGAAATCATCCGCCTGAACGCGCCGGATTTCCGGCCGAGCGTGGAGAGCTTCGATCTGGGGGATGCGCTCTCGAATCCCGCGCAGGCGCCCGTGCTCGAGCCGATGGATACGGTCCGCATTTTCAGCCGGTACGACTTCGAAAATCCGCCCACGATTTCCGTGGGTGGGAGCGTCCGCAATCCGGGAACGTACCGGACATCGGGCGAGATTCATCTGCGGGATGCCATCGAGATGGCGGGTGGACTCGATCCCGAAGCGGAGACGGAGAATACCCAGGTGTTTCGATACCTACAGAACGGCCAGCTCGAAATCTTCAGCGTGAGCCTGAGCCGGGCTCTCGCGGGAGACCCGGCGGAGAATATTCCACTCGAGCCGCGGGACCGCCTGCTGGTTCATCGGAACCCGGAGGCGGTGGAACCGGCGACGGTGTACGTGAAGGGCGAAGTGGCGAAGCCGGGGCGCTATCCGCTGACGACGAACATGCGCGTGGCGGATTTGATTCGTGTCGGCGGCGGGCTGCAACCCGGCGCGGATACGCAAACGGCGGACTTGACGCATTTCCAGTGGGAAAACGAGAAAGAACTTACGGGAGAGAGCGATGAAGTCGCGATTTCGGCAGCGCTCGCCGATGATCCGAAGGCCAACATCGCCCTTCACAACGGAGACGTGCTGACGATTCGGCAGCTTCCGGGGTGGAATGACTTGGGCGCATTCATCAGCGTACAGGGCGAGACGGTACACCCGGGAAGCTACGGAATCCGGCCCGGCGAACGGCTCAGCTCGATTTTGGAACGAGCGGGCGGTTTTCAGCCGGATGCGTATCCCTATGGCGCCGTGCTAGTAAGGCCGCAGGTCCGCGACCTGGAAATGAGGGCGCGCACGGAATTGATCCTGCGTGTCCGGGACGCGCAGACGAACCTGGAAACGCTGCCCGACACGGATCCCAAGCAAAAACAGGCCAAAGAAATGGCCGTCGAGCAATGGCAGACGACGCTCGATCAGTTGGTCAGCACACCTCCGGCGGGGCGGGTCAGCATTCGCATCTCGTCCAATATCAAAAGGTGGAAGAACACGGCGGACGACATTGAGGTGCGGGCCGGAGACACGCTCGTGATTCCCAAGAGGCCGAGCTTCGTGATGGTGAGCGGGCAGGTGTTTAATGCCACGGCCGTTTCCTACCGTCCGGGCAAGTCCGCCAAGTGGTACCTGAGCCAGGCGGGAGGGCCGACGCAGCTCGCCAACAAGAAGGGAATCTTCGTGATTCGGGCCGATGGATCTGTGCTCGGCTCAGGACAAGGCGGCATGTGGAGCGGGAATTCGCTGGGCGGGGCGCTCGAGCCGGGAGACGCCGTGGTGGTGCCAGAAAAAGTGCTCGGCGGGGGCTTGCAGTGGCAGAACGTATTTGCGTCCGCGCAAGTCGCGTCGTCGGTGACGAGCGCGCTGTTCGTCGCGCTGAAGTATTAGCGAGATTCGAGAATGACTCGATGGGGGAAGAGATTTGTGGTGAGTTGCTGTTTATTGGCAGCCGCGGAAGCAGCGAGCCGGAATTGCTGGGCCAGAGCCCAGAACAAAGACCAGGACAAAGCCCAGGTGCAAGAGGCGAGTGCTGTGCAACCCGCGAACGAAAGCGGCGCGAAGGGAGTTTCCGAGGATGCCGCGAAGCCGCCCGTGCAGCCCGCCATCGAGCGAGAGAGTTGGAGAGAGCATGACAATTCGCTGGGGCCGCATTTGCTGAAGGATTTTGCGAGCGATCAAAAGGAGATTTGGACGAGCCCATTCCACCTGCGCATGGTGGACGCCGATTGGCTGGTGCCGCTGGGACTCGCGACGGGGGCCATGCTGGCGACAGATACCGAGGCGAGCAAGCATTTGTCGAATTCGCCGACCCGGCTGAACGAATTCAAAACCTTTTCGGATTATGGGATCGCTTCGATGGCGGGCGCCGCAGGCGGTCTCTATCTGTGGGGACGGATCACGCATGACGATCACAAGCGCGAGACAGGGCTGCTGGCCGGGGAAGCCGCGGCCAATAGCCTTGCCGTGACCTACGCTTTCAAGTATGGGTTCGGCCGCGAACGCCCGCTCGAAGACAATTACCAGGGCAAGTTCGGGCAAGGCGGGGATTCGTTTCCTTCCGAGCACGCGGCGGCGGCGTGGTCCATCGCCAGCGTGGTGGCGCACGAGTATCCGGGACCGCTCACGCAGATTCTGGCCTACGGGCTTGCGTCAGCCGTGAGCGCTTCGCGCGTGGGAGCGAAACAGCATTTTCCCTCCGACGTCCTCATCGGCAGTGCCATCGGCTGGTTTACCGGATGGCAGGCGTATCGCGCGCATCACGATCCGGAGCTTGGCGGGGACGCGTGGGAAACGTACGCGGAATCGCGGGACGAGGGGCCCGCCGGCCGTCCACAAGCAGCAAAGGCTCGCCGTATGTGGAGCTCGATAGCTGGATCTATCCCGCGCTCGAACGGCTCGGGGCGCTGGGCTACATCCGCTCGGGGTTTCTGGGATTGCGCCCGTGGACGCGAATCGAGTGCGCGCACCTGATCGAGGAGGCCGGCGACCGGATAGGAGCCGAGGGTGAGTCCGATTCGCGGGAAGCAGCCGGGATTTATGACGCGCTGGAACGGGAATTCCAGGAAGAGGCTCGACGGAGGAAGCGAGCGCTCCATTCGGCTGGAATCCGTCTATGCGGGGGTGACGGGGATTGATGGCCCGCCACTCGACGACAGCTATCATTTCGGGCAGACGATCATCAACAATTATGGCCGCCCCTACCAGGAAGGGTTCAACAGCTACGACGGATTCTCAGGGTACGCTACGGAGGGGCGCTTCGTGATTTACGTGCGGGCAGAATATCAGCACGCACCCTCCGCGCCCGCCTATTCACAAACGATTCGAAACGCGATCGCCGTGATGGACGCCAACCCGGTGCAGCCGGCGATTCCCATTCCGGCCGCAAATCAGTTTCGCCTCCTCGACACCTACGTCGCCGCGAGTGTAGGGGGGTGGAACCTGGCATTCGGCAAGCAGAGCCTCTGGTGGGGGCCGGGAGAGGGCGGACCCCTGCTTTTCAGCGACAACGCCGAGCCGATTTATATGTTTCGCGCGAGCCGCATTGAGTCCTCGACGCTTCCCTGGGTTCTTCACTGGCTGGGCCCCATGAAATCGGATTTTTTTGTGGGAAAACTTTCGGGCAATGAATTCCCGCCGCGGCCTCTGCTTCATGGCGAGACAATCAGCTTCAAGCCCACGCCCAATTTGGAGCTGGGCTTTTCCCGCACAGCCGAATTCGGAGGAGTCGGGCGTCCACTAACGCCAGGAGCCTTTTTCAATAGTTACGTGGGTTTTTTCCAGTCGTCGGCGCTGTATGCGGCCAACGACAATCCCGGAAAGCGCACGGGCGGCTGTGACTTTTCTTACCGAGTTCCGTATTTGAGAAATTGGCTGACGGTGTATTCCGGTTCGCTTTCGGACGACGATCCATCGCCGCTGGGAAATCCTCCGCGAGCCGCCTACGATCCAGGACTTTATATGCCTCGGCTGCCAGGCCTTCCGAAGCTCGATTTTCGATTCGAGGCTGTGTACACGGATTTGCCCATCCACCAAAGCGTGCGAGGGCACTTCGTCTATTACGACGGCTTCTATCACGACTTGTACACAAACAAGAACAACATCATCGGCAGCTGGATTGGAAGAGAAGGCCAGGGCATGCAGGCATGGAGCACATATTGGTTCAGCTCCCGGAACAGCCTCCAACTTGGATTCCGTCACGCGGAAGTCTCGAAAGATTTCCTCCCCGGCGGAGAAACGGCGAATGACGGTTCCGCAAAAATAAATTGGTGGATGCACGACGTGAGCCTATCCGGTTCTGTCCAGTATGAAAGGTGGCTCGCGCCCATTTTGGCGGCGGGCCCGCAAACGAACTGGACGGCGTCGTTTCAGGTCGGATTCTGGCCGAAGTCGTGGTCCAAGTAAGCGACGATCGAGGAAAGGGGAAACGTGACGCAAACGGCCGTCAAGACGCAGCGTGAGATCCCGCCACCACCGGACGCGGGAGAAATTTTGCTGCCGGAGGCGCCGTTCGAGGATTCACTCGCGGGACAAGCGCAACGGCTGCGCCTGTTCTGGGATCACCGTCGGCTCTTTCTTCGAGCCATGGCGGCAGGCTTGGTTGTTTCAACGATGATTGCCTTCCTGATTCCGAAGTCCTATACCGCGACGACCCAGCTCATGCCGCCCGATTCGCAATCCACATCGAGCATGGCCATGATGGCCGCGATGGCCGCAAAGTCCGGAGGAGACTTGGGAGCGGTCGCCGGAGATTTGCTCGGGCTGAGGAGTTCCGGTGGATTGTTTATCGCTGTCTTGCGAAGCCAGACTTCCCAGGACCGCCTCGTCCAGCAGTTTGACCTGCGAAGGATTTACGGCAAGCGGCTGGTCACCGACGCTCGAACGAAGCTCGATGAAAATACGGCGATTTCGGAGGATAAGAAGAGCGGCATCCTCTCCATCAGCGTGACGGATCGCAGTCCCGAGCGAGCCGCGGCCCTGGCGGGCGCGTATGTGGACCAGTTGAATTCGCTTGTTTCCGAATTGTCCACTTCCTCGGCGCACCGCGAACGCGTGTTTCTCGAAGAGCGCCTCAAGGTCGCGCAGGAAGATTTGGACGATGCCTCGAACCAGCTCGCGCAGTTCTCGAGCAAGAACAATACGCTCGACATCCAGACTGAAGGCAAAGCCATGCTCGATGCCGCGGGAGCGATCGCGGGGCAGATGATCGCCGCGCAGTCGGAGCTCGAAGGGCTGCGGCAAATTTATACCGACAATAATCCGCGCGTGCGCGCGCTCGATGCACGCGTGGGCGAACTTCGCAAACAGCTCGAAAAACTCGGTGGAACGAGCGCGGACGCCGCGCCGGCGGGCGAATCCGCGCCAGCTGCTTCGGACGGCATGCCGTATCCCACGATACGCAGCCTGCCTTTGCTCGGCGCGAAGTATTCCGATTACTACCGGCGCGCGAAAGTGCAGGAAACCGTTTTCGAACTCCTCACCGAACAGTACGAACTCGCCAAAATTGAAGAGGCCAAGGAAACTCCCAGCGTCAAAGTGCTCGATCCCGCGCAGGTTCCGGAGAGGAGATCATTTCCTCCCCGGATGATGATCATGCTCCTGGGGACAACTCTGGTTTTTTCGGCCTCCGCGATCTGGGTGCTGGGAGTGGACAAGTGGCGCGCTGCGGACCCGGACGATCCGCGCAAGGCGCTCGCCGAGGAAATCGTGGCGACGATCAAGAAACGTGCGCACTGGTTTTCACGGAATGGCGCGGGGCCAGGGCCCGGCGTCAATGAGCCAGCGGATTGGGAACGGCTCGAAAGAATTTCACCGCCGGGGAGTGAGCCAGGGAAGTCATAGAACTGGCCGTAAGTATAAGAAAAAGAACTGGTTAGGTCACACATGGCCCTGTAAGTGACGGGGCGAAGCTGCGAAAAGACCATGCTGGGAATCGCTATGGGCAAAAGCTGTGAGGCGGCGGAAATTTCCGCGAGCGCGGAAGTGGAAGCGTACGCGTTGCCGCACTGGTATGCCGCGTACTCTTGTGCGAACCATGAAAAGCGCGTGGCGGAACAACTGGCGAGTCGCGGCGTGGAAAATTTCCTGCCGCAGTATGAATCGTTGCGCAAGTGGAAGGACCGGCGGGTGAAACTCGAACTGCCGCTTTTTCCCGGATACGTGTTCGTGAGAATGGCGCTGCGGGACCGGTTGCCGGTGCTGCGGATTCCCGGCGTCGTGCGCCTGGTGGGTTTTGGAGGAAGGCCGGTGGCGATGCGGGAAGCGGAGGTTGCGAGGATTCGTGACTTTCTGAACAAGGGATTCCGGGCGGAGCCGTACCCGTTCCTTACCGTGGGCCGGCGGATTCGCATCAGGTCGGGCCCTCTTGCGGGCCTGGAAGGTGTCCTGAAGCGGCATAAAGGCCGCAATCGCGTCGTGCTCTCGATCGAGATGATCGAGCGCTCCGTGGTCGTGGACGCGGACGCGAGCGATATCGAGCCCTTGGCGCATGCCGCCAGGACATTCCCGAACGTGAATGGGCTTTCCTGAACAAGCGGATGCTCACGGAGCCGGCCTCGCCCGCAAACGGATTCAGAGCACGCATTCATGAATCGCAAATCTCACGACCGGAGGAGAAGTCCATGAGAATAGCCGTATTGGGAGGAGACGGATATTGCGGTTGGCCCACGGCGCTCCATCTTTCGCGGCAAGGCCACGAGATCGCCATCATCGATAATTTCTCGCGCCGCCTCTGGGATCACGAGCTTGGCGCCATGACACTCACGCCGATTCAGCCGCTTCCGGAGCGGCTTCGTGCCTGGAATCGTCTCACGGGCAACACGATCGAGTCCTACGTGGGAGATGTCACCGACTACGAATTCCTCGGCGGTATGTTTAAAGCATTTGATCCCGATGCCGTGGTGCACTTTGCCGAGCAGCGCGCCGCTCCGTATTCCATGATTGACCGCCAGCACGCCGTGTTCACGCAGATGAACAACGTGATGGGCACGCTCAACGTCCTATTCGCCATCCAGGAGTTTCGACCGGCTTGCCACCTCGTGAAATTGGGGACGATGGGTGAGTATGGAACACCGAATATTGACATCGAAGAGGGCTACATTGAGATCGAGCACAAGGGCCGCAAGGACGTGCTTCCGTTTCCGAAGCAGCCTGGGTCGTTCTACCACCTCTCGAAAGTGCACGACAGCCACAATATCGCGTTCTGCTGCAAAATTTGGGGGTCCGCGCCACGGATCTGAATCAAGGAATTGTGTATGGCACCGTAACGGACGCGATGGCGCTCGACGACGCTCTGCTCAATCGCTTTGATTACGATGAGATTTTCGGCACGGCGCTCAATCGCTTCTGCGTGCAGGCTGCCATTCAACATCCCCTGACGGTGTACGGCAAAGGCGGCCAGACGCGCGGTTTCCTGGATATACGGGATACGGTCCGGTGCATCGAGCTGGCGTGCCTGCATCCGGCGGCGGAAGGTGAGTTCCGGGTCTTCAATCAGTTCACGGAACAGTTCACGGTGCTGCAGTTGGCGCAGATGGTCCAGACGGCGGGCAAGAAGCTCGGGCTGAATGTTTCGGTCGATCATCTCCCCGACCCGCGCGTGGAAGCGGAGGAGCACTACTACAACGCAAAACACACAAAACTCACCGATCTGGGCCTCAAGCCACATCTCCTATCCGAGTCGCTTTTGGATTCGTTGGTCAATATCGCCGTGCGATATCGCAACCGGATTGACGCATCCCTTCTGCTGCCCCGCGTGAACTGGCGCAGTAGCAGGAACGACCGTCGCATCCTTGCGAGCAAGGCGCGAGCCGCGGCGGACTGATCAGGTGATACGCGGGCCGCAAGACGAGCAGCCATTCGAGGGCCAAGAGAATGCGATGGGCAAGCACCCTATAGGTTGCACATGAGAAAAGTCTACCTGGCCACAATCATCACCGAGTTCCTCACCATGTGCGGCCAATTGATTTCTTACAAACTCGCTGCCGCGTATCTTGGGAAGGATGGTTTTTCCGAATATGCCTTGGCCAAGCGCACCATTTCTCTCTTGCTGCCGGTGGCTCTGGTGGGCCTCGCGGTTGCTATTCCCCGATATGTCGCCTTTTCCGGCGCGGGACCCTGCGTAAAGACCGGAACAGCTATTTTGCGGCGGGGATGCTGATTCTGGCGGCGTCGCTCGCGGCCAGCCTTGCGTTGCTGAATGTTTTCAAGCATGCGGCCGCCTACCTGTTTTTTGGGAGCAGCAGCTACAGTTACTTGATTGCGCCCATGAGCATCATGGTCGTGGGCCTGGGACTCCACGCGGTCTGCTACGGTTATTTCCGCGGAAGGCTCGAAATGGCCCGGGCGAATGCATTCCAGCTCTTCAATTTGGGGCTTATGCCGCTCGTGGTGTTTTCGCTGTTTGGAAAGTCGGCGCCGGAACTGTTCACGGCGCTCGGTATTTCGATGGCTGCTGTTTCACTGATCTTTGGACTCGGCGGAATCCGGATGGATGCTTCCGGCGGCGATATCTTCCGCGAAATAAAGGAACTCTTGAAATACGGGCTGGGCCGCGTTCCCGCGGACGTACTCCAATTGGCTCTGCTTACCGCCCCGGCGCTGATTGCGGCGCATCTCCAAGGCGTGCAGGTAGCCGGACTCGTGGCGTTCAGTACGTCCATCCTGACGATGATCGGATCGTTGTTTGTGCCCGTCGGCGCCGTTTTGCTGCCGGAGGCCAGCCAGATGATGGGACGCGGAGATGTGTTGGGATTGCGCCGCCGCGTGCTCCAGGTCTCGAAAGCCGTCGTGCTCCTCGTCGCGGCGCTTACCGTGGCGGTGGAACTATTAGCCACGGATGGTCTGAGGCTGTGCCTGGGCAACTCCTTCACGGCAGGCGCAGGCATCGTCCGAATTGTGGTGCTCGGCGCGGTTCCCTACTCACTCTACGTAGGGCTGAAGACGGTCCTCGATGCCGGTTCGACAAAGGCCATCAATTCCAGGAATGCGCTGCTTGCGTTCCTGCTATTCCTTGGCGCTTCGGCCTCCGTCTATATCGGATTATTTCCCGCTGCTTATATCCTTGGTTTCTTTGTCGGGAGCCTTTACGTCCTGGGGGGTCTCACATTGCTCGAGGTAAGGGAAATGTGCGGCGGACGCCTTACCAATCTCCCTGAGCTGGCTGCCGAGACGTTCGTTCGTGGATGATGGGGGAACGGAAACCCGGCGAAGGGCGGCCCGCGGCCGCTTGCCAGTCTCGTCTATCGCTTCCCTACGGCGCCTTTAGGAATCGAAGGTTCATCCCGTGAATGCCGCGTTCATCTTGCTATTGGTCCTGGCCTTTTCCATTTCGCTCGAGCCCAGGAAGATTTATCTATTATGGGCGGCGGTTCTCATCATCTACGCAGCCTGGCCCGTAGGGGTGTACGCGGGCGACGAGCGTCTGGCGTTCAATCTCCCGTTTGAATACGTTCCCTTGCTCGGCGTGTTCGGTTCGGGCGCCCTATCGGGGCTGATGAGAAATGGTCCGCTCTATCGGCGTTTTCCTAAATGGCTGTGCCTTTCCGCCGCCGGGATTATCCTCTACGGCTTGGCATCCGCGCTGTGGGTGACGGATTACACGGCCTGGTTCCAATACTTGGGCATGTGGATCACTTATATCGCTCTGCTTTTTCTCGTCATTCACAGCTTGTCGAAAGAGACCCCGCCGGGCCTTTCCTGGTTCCTGGATCGCCTTCTTTTCCTTCTCGGCGGATTCCTGGTCATCGTGATCATTCGGAATCTTGCGGTTCCCGCGGCGCGCTACTCCGGAATTGAGGAATATGGCCTGTGGGATTTCAGTCCCATGATTCGATATCGCATTTCTCAAATCATCACCGTCCTGCCGTTTGTTCCCGTTGCCGCCATGCTTTACTTCGCCTCCCGGAAGATTCGCTATCTTCTTTTTGTCGGCGCGGCGGCGATAGCCATCTTCGCGTCCTTCAGCCGCGACGGGATTGTGGGTCTGATTTTTTCCTTGCTCCTCTGCGCCATTCTAGGCGCCCGTGGCTCAGGCAAGCGCCTCGTGATACGTCCCAGGAGTGTCGTGGCAATCCTGCTGGTTCTCTTTCTCGGCGTGACCTTTGCGTTTTCTCTGGGAGGAGCAAATTTTGTGGGACGCGTCTTTTCGATCACAAGCATTGCCGATATCTGGGGCGGGACGCTGAACCCGGGCGAGCCGCTTTGGGGACGCATGGTGATACTGCAACAGGCCGTGGAAGTGTTTTTTCAAAGGCCTCTATTGGGAACGGGCATGGGGAACTATTTGGAATTTCTGGGGCCGGTTGCGGAAGATCTGGCGCTGAGTCCTCATAATCTCTACGTCACGTATTTGTCGGAGTTCGGAATCATCGGATTCATTCCCCTCATGGCTTTTCTCGTCGGCGTGGCTCATTTTCTATGGAAAAAATCCCGGGAGACAGTGGATCCGCGGTCGCGAGCCATACTACAGGGCTTTTTCATCGCCCAGTTGACGTTCTTCGTCATGTTCTTCGCGACCGATTTTCTCGTTACACCGTATGTGTGGTTCTTCTGGGGCATCGCGCTTGCCTTCGGACTCTCCGTGGGACGAACGACCAGAGATCGAAAGCCTGCCTCGACGCGCATGCGTGTGGCGCCCGCGTTATCGGCGCGGCCGGCATTCAACCAAAGTCCACAGTTGCGGGAAGACTGATGCTGCAAACAATTCTGCGCAAAGCCGCCAGGCTGGTGCCGCGAGGCCGCGGGTTGAGGAGGCTGTGTCCACGCTCCCTCTCAACGTACGTTGTCGCGCGTATGCAAGACCTGGATCTGCCCATCGAGGTGAATGGGCAAAGAATGTATCTTGATCCCCTGGACTCGCTGGGTCTTCTTGTCTGGGGATCGTACGAGAAAGATGTGACGCAACTCATAAAAACAGTCTTGAGGCCGGGCGACGTCGCCATCGACCTGGGGGCGCATATCGGCTATTACACTCTTCTGTTTGCATCCTTGGTGGGCGAACGCGGCAAGGTGTTCGCTTTCGAGCCGGAGCCTTCGAATTTTGAGCTGCTCACAAGGAATATTCGCCTCAATGGGTACGGCAACATTACGGCGGAAAGGCTGGCTGTCTCAGGCGTAGACGGAAAAATAAGGCTCTATTTAATGGAGCGCACCGGACTCGGCCATTCGGTTCGTACGGATGGAGCGAAAAAGCCCTTTATCGACGTACGAAGCGCGCGCCTCGATAACTATTTGGGGGCGGCCGGGAAGAGAATTGATTTCATCAAGATGGATATCGAAGGCGGAGAGTATGCGGCGCTCCGCGGGATGGAATCGTTGCTGCTGCGCAACCGGAACGTGAAGATCGTTACGGAGTTCTATCCCGCGAAGCTCAATCAGGGCGTTTCCAGCGCGGAAAAATACCTGGCAACGCTCCGGCGGCACGAATTCCTGATTTACGACTTAAAAAGAAAGAGCGATGAGCCGGCAAGAATCGAGGACCTCGTAAGCCGATATCGAGAAAACGAGGCAACAGACATCCTCTGTTCAAGGTCTCCTGTCGCAATCGGTTCAGTAGATATATAGAGGAAGTTGGGACTGTCCGTTCGGGGCGGAACTGGTCCTATTCGATCCATGCAAGGAAATGCGGGCATGCGCTTAGTGTTTTGGATTTCCGTGATCCTGATTGCCTACACATTTGTGGGCTATCACCTTTTGCTCCGGGTGATCGGGTGGGTTCTGCCGCACCGGCAGGGGAGTTCCAGGCCGTCGCCTGATTCCACGGCGTTATCGATTTCCGCAGTTGTGCCTTGCTACAACGAAGAAAAAGTGATCCGGCGGCGCATCGAGAATCTTTTGGCGCTGGATTACCCGCCGGAGAAGCGGGAGATCATAATCGCCTCTGACGGCAGCACGGATGGCACGTCCGCGATGGCGGAGGAATATGGGCGCTCGGGCGTCAAGGTCCTGAAGCTCGCGCGCGCGGGAAGAGCGCTCGCGCACAATGCCGCCGTCGCGGCGGCGGGAGGCGACGTCATTATCTTCACGGACGCGGATACGGAGTTCAACAGGGGGTTTGCACGCGCCGTGGTTGGCCATTTCCTCGAAGATCAGCGGGTCGGATGCGTCGCGGCATGCTTGCGGTGGAAGGTCGATCAAACTCCGCTTTCGAGGTTCACGGGATTGTATTGGAAACATGAAAACAATATCCGAAAGCTGGAAAGCCGCATGGGAATTCTTACCAATGCGCCGGGACCCGCCATGGCCATCCGTAGAAACCTGTGGAAACCAATGGCCGACTCCCTGGACGACTGCGATTCGATTAGTCCACTGGACGCCATTCTCGCCGGGTATAGGGTGGTGTTCGCGGAGGACGCCGTGGCGCATGAAGTGCCTTTTTCCACGGCAAAGAGCAGCTTCCGAGCCAAGGTCAGAGGAGTGTCCAAGACCGTGATCATGATAAGCAGGCGGTGGGGTATTCGCAATTTGTTCCAACATCCTCTTTACAGTTGGCGTATGCTCTCGCACCACTTTCTCAGATGGCTGGCCCCTTACTTCGTGCTGGCGAGCTTTCTCTCGTCCTTATGGCTGCTAAAAGAGGGCGGCCTCTATAGAGGGATTTTCGTTGCCGAAGTGCTCGCTGGACTGCTGATCCTCGCGGGATATTTCGCCAGCCGATTCAACCGGCATGTGGCCATCGCCTCGCATCTTTTCAGTTTCGCGATCGTGAATGCCGGATTTGCGCTGGGGGTGTTAAAGGGCCTCGCCGGGGCTGCGCGCGGCGAATATGAAACGGAATAGGAGAAAAGGCCGCTGGCAGCCCCTTCGATTCGTCTTTCCATGAATTGGAAAATCAAAGCCCTCCTGATGGACATCTTTTCCTGCGTGCCTTTCGGAGCCCGATTGCACTACGGCATGCAAAGGCACATTACGAAATCTCTGCCCAGCGGCGACGCGATGTTTGCAAAAATTGTGGCGCAGGCGAAAAGGCACGTGGAGGCATTCGAGCGGAATCGCGGCGGGAAGATCGAGGAGGCATCTTTCTATGAATTTGGCGCGGGCTGGGAACTCGGCATTCCCCTTTCCTTTTATTGCCTGGGCGTGCAGCAGCAGACCCTCATAGACATCCGAAGCCATCTTCGGTTTGATCTTGTGAATGCCACGATCGATACGCTGCGGCGCGTGGGGGGAAATCTCGGGCTGCGCCGGTTTCCGGAAAGATGCCTGCCCACCGGAAGCCGCCAGGCGGGGATCCGCGCCTTGCAGGAATGGTACGGCATTCAATATATGGCACCCTGCGACGCGCGCAACAGTGGTCTTCCGGAACAGTCCTTCGATTTCATCAGCTCATCGAGCACGATGGAACACATCCCCGCGCGCGACATTCCGCCAGTCTTGAAGGAGTGTCGAAGATTGCTGAAAGAAGATGGGGTCATGAGCTTCCTCATAGATTACAAGGATCACTATTCCTACTGCGACGAGGCCATTGGCCCTTTTAATTTTCTTCGCTACTCTGATGGCAGGTGGAAACTCTACAGCCCGTCCCTGTATTACCAAAACCGGATGAGGCACCGCGACTACGGTGAAATGTTCTCCCGCCAAAAACTCGGCGTTCTGGAAGAGGAAATCATTGAGCCTTCCGAGCCGGAACTTCAATCCCTGTGCGCGCTCGTCCTCGATCCCATGTTTCGGACGCGCTACACTTTCGAAGAGCTTTCTGCGTGCGGCGCTCATGTGGTGCTTTCCAAGAAAGCGGCCGCAGCGGCGGATCGCTCCACGCCCATAAGCCGAAAAGAGCAAGCGAAACCGCCGATCGCGCGAGGCGCCACGGGCTAGCGGCTCTTATGCTCAAGCGAATATTCGACTTCGGTTGCTCGCTGCTGGGATTCATCGGCCTTTCCGCGCCGTTTCTGGCAATCGCCGCGGCGATCCGGCTCGATTCCCCCGGCCCGGTGTTTTATCGAGGGCTGCGCGTGGGGCGATTTGGAAAACCATTCCGCATTTTCAAGTTCCGCACCATGGTGGAAGACGCGGAGAGAGACGGGGCCTCGTCGACGGCGGACGATGACGCCCGCGTGACCCGAGTCGGGCGATTTCTAAGAAAGCACAAGCTGGACGAGTTGCCACAGCTTCTGAACGTGATCGTGGGAGACATGAGCCTGGTTGGCCCGCGCCCGCAAGTTCCCTGGGCTGTCGATCTGTACACGAAGGAAGAAAAGGCCGTCCTCAACGTCCGCCCGGGCATCACGGATATGGCCTCCATCCGCTTCCGCGACGAAGGGGAAATCCTCCGCGGCAGCGCCGACCCGGACAAGGACTACCTCGAACAAATTCACCCGGAAAAGATGCGCCTCTGTCTCGATTACATCCGAACACAGTCGTTCCGGCTGGACTGCAAAATTCTCCGCCAAACCGTGGCCGCCGTCTTTTTCCGGACGGGAGCCCGCAAATCGGAACTGTAGAGCGCCGCCGCGCGCCGGACCTCCCGCGCGAGCCGCAGTCGAAAAGCAACACAAAGAGGAAACAGATGCAATCCTTCAAAACTCCCGCCGAGCAGGAAGCTGGAAGGTCCGCCGGACAAATGTTTTCCAAGTGCGCGGATAGCATCGAGACGAGGCTCGAGAACTTTCCCAAGTACGTGCGCCGGCAGCACCTGAAGCGCTTCCTGGCCATGTACGAAATCTTCAAGCGGGCGCTGCCCGTGAAGGGATCCATCGTGGAATGCGGCGTATTTCGCGGATTCAGCGTGATGGCCTGGGCCAAGCTCAGCACCATTCTCGAGCCCGAGAACTTGACCCGGCGAATCTACGGATTCGACAGCTTCGATGGGTTTCCTTCCGTGAGCGATGCGGACCGCACAGGCCGCGGGCTCGCCGAGCCGGGCGATTTCCATACATCGAGTTACGACGAACTTCTGGAGCTGATTCAGGCCTACGATCAGGATCGCTTTCTCGGCCACATCCCGAAAGTGCAATTGATTCGCGGCGATGCCGTCAAAACGATTCCCGAATTTGTCGGCCAAAATGGCCACCTAGTCGTCAGCTTGCTGTTTTTGGATTTCGATCTTTATGAGCCTACAAAAATCGCCCTGGAGCATTTCGTTCCCCGCATGCCGAAGGGCGCGGTGCTCGCCTTTGACGAACTCGATAATCCGATCTGGCCGGGAGAAACCAAGGCATTGCTCGATGTTCTGCCATTAAACCGTCTTCGGATCGAGCGGCTTGATTGGGATCCCTACATCGCCTTCACGATCATCGAATAGATTCTCATTGCTAAAGGTTTTTTCCACGGGCAACTCGCTTCCACACCTTGATGAGCAATTCGGAAACAAATGATGCCGGAACCCAAGCCATGAACTCGTGCGATGGCGATCCCCGGCGCCTCGCCCGGAGAATTCGTGTGAAGGCGCTTCACATGATTCATCGCGCGAAAAGTTCCCATGTCGGCTCTGCTTTCTCCATGGCCGATCTGCTGGCTGTGCTCTACGCCAAAATATTGCGGATTGACCCCCAGCGCCCTGGCTGGCCCCAGCGGGATCGCTTCCTTCTCAGCAAGGGGCATGCGTGCGCGCCGCTCTACGCCGTCTTGGCCGAGCGCGGGTTTTTCCCCGCGTCATGGCTCGACGATTTCTATTTGGATGGATCGCGGCTTGCCGGGCACGCGACTCATTCGGGAGTTCCAGGCGTGGAGGTTTCCACAGGGTCGCTGGGCCATGGATTGCCCATCGCGTGCGGCATGGCTCTGGCCGCAAAGAGCGGCAACGACGCATTCCGAGTCTTCGCGCTCCTGAGCGATGGAGAGTGCGACGAGGGGTCCACTTGGGAGGCAGCCCTGTTCGCCCCTCATCACCGGCTGGATAACCTTGCCGTGATCATTGATTACAACAAGATTCAGAGCCTCGGCTCCGTGAAGGACGTTCTGGCGCTTGAGCCCTTGGCCGCGAAGTGGCGGGCCTTCGGCTGGTCCGTCCGGGAAATCGATGGCCATGATTTTCATCAAATCGAGGACGCACTGGCCAACATTCCCGCGGAGACGGGGAAACCGACCTGCATCGTCGCGCACACCGTAAAGGGCAAAGGCGTGAGCTTCATGGAGGATAGCTTGCTCTGGCACTACCGCGCCCCCGACGGCGGCGAAATGGCCGCGGCCCTGGCCGAATTGGAGCGCGCGCGATGAGAGGTGCCTTCTTCCGCGCCCTTCTAGAGTTGGCTGAGCACGAAGACAAGGTCCATCTCGTCGTGGGAGACCTCGGATTTGGAGTCACGGAGACGTTTGCGAAGCGATTCCCGGATCGCTTCCTGAATGTCGGCGTCGCCGAGCAGAACATGACCGGCATCGCCGCGGGCATGGCCTTATGCGGCAAAACCGTCTTCACGTATTCCATCGCCAATTTTCCGATTCTGCGGTGTCTCGAGCAGGTGCGCAACGATGTGTGCTGCCACCGCGCCAATGTGAAGATTGTGGCTGTTGGCGGAGGGCTTGCCTATGGCTCCCTCGGCTCCAGTCATCATGCGACAGAGGACCTGGCGATTTTGCGCTCCCTGCCTGAAATGGTTGTCGTGGCTCCCGGCGATCCCGCCGAGGCGGAGGCCGCTACGCGCGCCGTGGCCGCTTATCGAGGTCCCTGCTATCTCCGGCTGGGACGAGCGGGCGAGCGGACAGTGCACAGCCGAAAAATTGATTTCCAGCTTGGAAAAGCAATCCAGGTCCGTGATGGAAACGATCTGACCATCATCACCACGGGGGGCATGCTCGAAACCGCCGCGCGAGTTTCCGAGAGGCTCTCCGCAAAAGGAGTGCAAACGCGATTGCTGAGCATGCATACCGTGAAACCCCTTGATGTAGCCGCAGTGCTTTCGGCGGCGCGTGAAACCGGCGCCGTGTTTACTTTGGAGGAGCACAGCGTGATCGGAGGCCTCGGCGGGGCCGTTGCCGAAGTTCTTGCGGAGTCGAACGAGAAACACGTCACGTTTCGAAGGTTTGGTCTGCCCTCGGCCTTTTGCCGCACCGTGGGAACGCAAGAGTTCCTCCGCGCGCAGCATGGGCTTTCCGCGGAAGCGCTGGCGGAGACGATCAGCGCGCTTTTTGCGAGCCACCGGCCGATGTCCGCTGCCGCGCGAGGCTGATTTTCCGTCGCGGATTGCCCGAGAGCATTTGTTTTGACCCGTTCGATGAGGAGACCCATTTGTCCTATCGCGTCCCGTTTGTAGATCCCCCGGAGCACTACCGCAGGCTCAAGAAAGAGATCGATTTCGCCATCACGGACACGCTTGCCAAGGGCGACCTGGTGCTGCGCCAACAGTTGCGTGATTTCGAGCAGCATTTGGCCGAATACGTCGGCGTCAAATATGCCGTGGGAGTAAATAGCTGCTACCACGCGCTCTACTTCTGCTTGCTGGCGGCGGGCGTCGGCGCCGGGGACGAGGTAATTACCGTCGGCCACACATTTGCCGCCACGGTATCCGCGATCGTTCACGCGGGAGCGCAGCCCGTCCTCGTGGATGTGCGCGACGATTACAACATGGCTCCCGAGGCGCTCGCGGAGGCTGTCTCCCCTCGAACCAAGGCCATCATCCCCGTGCATCTCAATGGCCGCGTTTGCGACATGGCGCGAATCATGTCCATCGCCCAAAAGCATGGGCTGGCCGTATTCGAAGACGCGGCGCAAGCCCTGGGAGCCGAATTCCGCGGCCAACGCGCGGGTTCGTTTGGTCTTGCGGGCTGCTTCAGTTTCTATCCTTTTAAGGCGCTCGGAGGCTTGGGCGATGGTGGCGCCGTCACCACCAATGACCCGGATGTCGCACGCATCGTGACGCTCCTGCGATTCAATGGCGAAGACCGCCAAACCGGCGAATTCCATCATCATGGTTACACCGCTCTGCTCGACAACGTCCAAGCGGCGGTACTGGATGTAAAGCTCCGCTATCTCACGGGCTGGATCGAACATCGCCGCAAGATTGCCAAATTGTATCGCGAGGGCTTGCAGGGCATTGCGCGCCTGCGCTTGCCGCATTTTCCCGGCGTTCCCTATTTCGATAGCTATCAAAACTACGTGATCCGGACCGAGCGGCGCGACGAACTCCGCGCCTACTTGAGGGAGCAGGGTGTGGAGACTCTCGTCCATTGGCCCAAGCCTCTGTGGGAACATAAAGGCCTGGCATTGCCCAATCCTGGGCTTCCCGTGACCGAGAGTATCTGTAAGCAGGTCATTTCCCTTCCGATGAGCGCCGAGACGACGCCCGAACAAGTGGAAATCATTGTCGGCTGCACGCGTGAATTCTTCGATTGCCGGCCGGCCATCGCCCGGGCGCAAGCCGTCCAATAGCTGCTCATTCCAAGTCTGCGTGCAAATCTCGTGAGAAACGCGCAACTCCCAACCGACTTTTCCTCGGTCACCGAAGCTCCGCGCATCAAGGTGACTCCGGAAGGCGCCGCGATGCTTTATACCCGCTACCGCTTTGCGGCCCGCTTCTGTGAAGGCAAAGACGTGCTCGAAGTCGGCTGCGCCACCGGGATGGGACTCGGTTATCTGGCGCGGCATGCTCGCAGCGTCGTCGGGGGAGACTATACGGAGCCGCTCCTGCGGAAAGCGCAATCGCACTATCGCGGGCGCCTGCCGCTGGTCAGGCTGGATGCTCACGCCCTTCCCTTCCGGGATGCTTCCTTCGACGCCGTCATCCTTTTCGAAGCCATCTACTATCTTGCTCGCCCACGGGAATTTTTCGCGGAATGCCGCCGGATCCTGCATCCGGACGGTGTTTTGTTGCTCTGCACGGTCAACCGTGCATGGGAAGGCTTTCAGCCCAGCCCGTTCAGCACTCGATACTTTTCCGCGGTCGAACTGGGCGCGATGCTCCTCGATGGCGGTTTCCAGGCCGAAATCTTCAGCGCGTTTTCATCGACTCCTGCGTCGCTCTCGCAGAAAGTGGTTGCCGCCGCGCGCAAAGCCGCTGTTCGGCTCCATCTATTTCCGAAGACGATGCACGGCAAGGAAATCCTGAAAAAACTTTTCTATGGTCGCTTGGTGGAGCTGAAGGAAGAAATCGAGGATGGAATCGCGCCGATGGAGCCGTTGTCGCCCGTCTCGAACGGCGACGGAGCGAACGGGCAAAAAGTTTTGTATGTCCTGGGGCGCCGCATCGCCGCAGCCCCGGCTTTTTGCAACTCCATCTCGTCCGCGGCGCCCGGACAAGACCAGCCATCGTTGCATGATTCGCATTGACGTATCGAACAAAGAAGCGATTCCGACGAAAAGATTATATCCGGGTTCCCGGTTTCAACTATTTGCCATGAATGATCGTGCATTCGCCTTCGTCTGTATTTATGCGGTCATGCGGACTCAGATGCGCTGATGAAATCAGCTAAGCGCCATCTTGCGGTTGTAGTCCTACTTCTACTTGCGGCGGCAGCGTGTTCAACTGTTCTCGCGCAGACCAGCCCTGTTCCCCTGATGAATCAGCCGTTAGCCGCCGGCACAGCTGCTAGCGAGGCAAGCCTTACGGATGCCTACGGCAGGTTGCCTGTGAGCTTTGAAGCCAATCACGGACAGACGGATGGATGGGTCAAGTTCCTCTCACGCGGCAGTGGCTATGGTCTGTTTTTGACGGACGGTGAAGCTGTGCTCTCCCTAAAGATAGGCAATCCAGAGCGGAAGCAGCCGCCGTCGCCGGCGGTACCGCTTGCCCCTGGAGAGCACCCCTCTGCTGAGACCGCGGACTTTTTGTGGATGAGGCTGCTCGGCGCGAGTCCCGCCGTTCGCGTGTCTGGCGTGGACGAGCTGCCAGGGAAGTCGAATTATTTTATCGGCAATGATCCGGCGAGGTGGCAAACAAACGTCCCAACCTACGCCAAGGTGAGGTACGAGGAAATTTATCACGGCGTCAATCTCACCTATTACGGCAACCAGCGCCGACTCGAGTACGACTTCATGCTGTCCCCCAGCGCGGACCCCAAAAAGATTCGGCTTCGCTTTCATGGGGCAAAGAATTTGAAAATCGATGAGCAAGGCGCGCTGGTGCTGAAAACGCAAAGAGGGGCCGTGCGATTCGAACGGCCGCGGGCGTATCAGGAAATGGAAGGCAGGAAACGAGCGAGGGAGGTGAAGTTCGCGTTGAGGGGGAGCAGCACCGTAGGTTTTGAAGTGGGGAGCTACGACCAGACGAGGCCGTTGGTTATAGACCCTGTGCTGATTTATTCGACCTATCTTGGCGGCAGCGGCCACGACACTGGCAACGCCATCGCTGTGGATTCGGCGGGCAACGCGTACGTGACCGGGATGACCAATTCGACTAATTTCCCCACCGTGAATGCACTTCAATCCACGTATGTTGCCGCCGAAGATACCGCTTTTGTCGCTAAGCTCAACCCCAGCGGCTCAGCCCTGGTTTATTCGACCTATCTCGGCGGCAATAGCTTCGACTCCGGCAACGGCATCGCTGTGGATTCAGCGGGCAACGCGTATGTCACCGGGGAAACAGCTTCGACTAATTTCCCCACGGTCAATGCTTTTCAACCAAGCAATAGCGGCGAAGACGCTTTCGTCGCCGAACTCAACCCCAGCGGCTCAGCCTTGGTTTACTCCACGTATCTGGGCGGCAATGGCGAAAATTCCGGCAACGGCATCGTCGTGGATTCGGCGGGCAACGCATATGTGACCGGGAGCACCATCAATTCGACGAACTTTCCCACGGTCAATGCCATTCAACCGAGCAATAATTACGCAAATAACACTTTCGTCGCCAAGCTCAACCCCGGCGGGTCCGCCCTGGTTTACTCAACCTATCTCGGCGGCGATGGCTACAACTTCGGCAACGGCATCGCTGCGGATTCTGCGGGCGACGCGTATGTGACCGGAACAACCAATGCGAGCAATTTTCCCACGGTCAATGCCCTTCAACCGAGCCATGGGGGCGCCCAAGGCACTTTCAATGCTTTCATCGCCAAGATCAACCCCAGCGGCTCAGCCCTGCTTTACTCAACCTATCTCGGCGGTAATGCCGGTTTTGGAGGGGGGCCTAGCGGTACGGAGGGCCAAGGCATCGCTGTGGATTCGTCGGGCAACGCGTATGTGACTGGGGAAACATCTTCGACCGATTTTCCCACGGTCAACGCAATTCAATCGAGCTGTTGCGGGGTATTTGAATATGACGCTTTCATCGCCAAGATTAACGCCAGCGGGTCAGCCCTGGTTTATTCGACCTATCTCGGCGGCGGCTTCGATGGGGGATATGGCATCGCCGTGGATTCGTCGGGCGACGCGTATGTGACGGGGCTCACATCGGATACCGTTCCCACGGTCAACGCCCTTCAATCGAGCAACGGCGGCGATGAAAACGCCTTCGTGGCAGAGATCAACCCCAGCGGCTCAGCCTTGGTTTACTCAACCTATCTAGGCGGCAATAGCGACAATTACGGGAACGGCATTGCCGTGGATTCGTCGGGCAACGCGTATGTGACGGGGGCCACATCCGCGAACAATTTTCCCACGGTCAATGCCCTTCAACCGAGCAATGGCGGCGGCTTTAGCTTTAACGCCTTCGTCGCCAAAATCTTTCCTGCTATAAGTCTTTCGCCGAACAGACCGGCATTTGCCGGCCAGCCGGTGGGGACGGCCAGCACACCGCAGACGATCGTGCTCACCAACGATGGCAATGCAGCCCTGACCATCTCGAATGTGGCGATCAGCGGCACGAACGCCTCCGACTTTGCGGCAACCGACAATTGCCTTGGAAGCGTGTCGCCAGTGGCGGGCTGTTCCATCCATGTAACCTTCACACCGACGGCAACGGGAACCAGGGCCGGAACAGTGAATGTTACAAACAACCTTACTGGGAGCCCGCTAACGGTCCCGCTTATCGGTACGGGGATCACGGCTACTCGGATTGTTGCTATTTCAGCGAACAGCTTGACGTTTACGAGTCAGATGGTTGGGGCGACCAGTGCGGCACAGGGGATCACGCTTGGCAACACCGGCAACGCACCTTTGACCCTGTCCGGTCTAGTGATCAGTGGCACGAACAGCTCCGACTTTGCGGAAACCGATAACTGCGATGGCAGCTTAGCGGCAGGAGCAAGCTGCACCATCAACCTGACCTTCTCACCCACAGCGACAGGAACCCGGACTGGCGCACTGACAATTACTGACAACGCGCCGGGCAGTCCACAAACAGTTTCGCTCAATGGAACAGGACAGGATTTCTCGATTGCCTCCGTGTCTTCGGCATCGGCCAGTATATCTGCCGGACAAACGGCAAATTTCGCCGTCGCGGTTTCGCCCGCTGGTGGTTTCAACCAGGTGGTGACATTCGCCTGTAGCGGGGCCCCTCCATCATCCACATGCGCGGTATCGCCCAGTTCCATTGTGCTGAATGGGTCGGCCACGACCACGGTCAACGTCATAGTCGCCACTACAGCGGCTTTAGCTCCTGTGGGCGGCCCGCCTTCCTTAGCTTTCTATCGGCCAGCTCTTTTGATCTTAGGGCTGCTTGGGCTGACGTTGCTGGCCAGCCTCGCTAGCCGCCATCGGGAGCGGCATCCCCGCTTGGCCCATGGGCTTGTGTTCCTTCTCTTGCTTTATGCCGGACTGATGATGCCCGCGTGCGGTCGTGTAAGCGGCGGAAACGCAGGAACCCCGGCAGCGACGTATACGCTGGTAGTTTCCGGCACTTTCGCCTCTGGTTCGATTACGCTAACACATAGCACCACGCTGACTCTCATGGTGCAGTAGCTCGGCGAAGGTTTGCGCGCAACTACGGCCGCTCTCACATTTTCGAGGAGCCTTCTAGTCTGCGTCGCTTGTACTCCGCAGAAATCTGCTCGTTTCTCGGCGATTTGTGAACTCCTCGCACTCCTTATCGGAAGCATTCGTGAACCATAAGACGCCGCGTCTATTATTGCGTCACAGGGCCTGGTGCATTGGTCTGTTCCAGGCTTGGCTTGTCATTTCTTCGCTCTTTTTTGCCTGGCTGCTGCGTTTCGATTTCAGCCTGCCCTACCGCCGCATCCTCCTCCTGGGGCTTCTGGTTCTTCTCGTGGCCCGGACCACAACCATGGCCTATTTCGGATTGTTCCGGGGATGGTGGAAATACGTCGGAGTCCGAGACGGCGTCGATGTCTTGAAGGCCGTCGGAGCCGGTTCGCTGCTCTTCTGGATGGTCATGCGGTTTGCACTCAAGGCCACGGGATTCCCGCGCTCCATCTATGTGCTCGAAGCCCTGCTCACGGCCGGTTTGCTGGTGGGTGTGCGTCTGCTCAGCCGGGCGCTGGCCGAATCGGTACAGAAAGACCTTTCCTCAAACAAGAGAGTAATTCTCGTTGGCGGAGGGGCCGCAGCCCAGACGATCCTTCGCGAAATTCGCCTGCCGGGCAGCGGCTACGTGGCTCTGGGCTGTCTGGACGACGACCGTTCCAAGCGGGGAATCCGGATTCACGACGTTCCGGTTCTTGGCGCCGTGGACGATCTTCCGAAATTGTTCCCGTCTGACTCCGCGGATGAGGTGTTGATCGCCGTGCCTTCCGCCACGGGTGCGCAGATGCGCCGGTTCGTCGAAATCTGCAACCGCGCCAAGATGAGTTTCCGGACCGTTCCGGCATTGAAAGACATCATTGCCGGCCAGATTGCCGTAAGCCAGCTTCGTGAAGTGAGTCTGGAGGATCTGCTCGGGCGGGAGCCTGCTCAAATAGACCTGGAGTCCGTCCGGAGAGAGATTGCGGGCCGGGCTATTCTTGTCACCGGAGCCGCCGGCTCCATCGGGTCGGAGCTGTGCCGCCAGTTGCTCGATTACGGCCCTGCGCAGCTGATCTGTCTCGATCAAAGCGAGACGGAACTCTTCTTTCTCCGCTTGCGCTTGCTCGAGCATGCGAATGATGCCGAGCTTGTTTTCCGCGTTGCCGATGTTTGCGATGCGGAGCGCATGCGCAGCCTGCTATCGGAATTTGCGCCGGAGATTATCTTCCATGCGGCCGCCTACAAACATGTTCCCATGATGGAGTCCAACGTGCCGGAGGCGGTCAAGAACAATGTGCTGGCCTTGCGGGGCCTGCTGGACCTGGCTTCGAGCGCCGCTTGCAAGAGCTTTGTTCTGATTTCCTCCGATAAAGCAGTGAATCCCACGAACGTCATGGGTGCAACCAAGCGAATCTGCGAATTGATTCTCTCGTCTCATCCGGCCCATGGTATGCGCTGTGTTTCGGTGCGCTTCGGAAACGTGCTGGGCTCGAGTGGCAGCGTGATCCCCGTGCTGCAGCAGCAGCTTCGCAACCATCAGCCGTTGACGATTACGCATCCGGATATCGAGCGTTTCTTTATGATTACTTCCGAAGCCGTGGCCTTGGTTTTACAGGCCTTCACGATAGGAAGCCACGGCGACATTCTTGTCTTGGACATGGGAAAGCCGGTCCGAATTCTGGATTTGGCTCGCAACCTGATTCGTCTTTCCGGCAAATCCGAAGACGATGTGGAAATCCGGTTCACGGGCCTGCGCGAAGGAGAGAAGCTCACCGAAGAGCTTTTCTACGAGCATGAAGTGATCGCTTCCACCGCCTGCGAAAAAATCAAGCGGACAAATGGGGCGCATCGCAACTGGCCCGCGCTGTGCCGCCAATTGGAGGAACTCCGCTCAGCGATGTTCCTCGGCGGCACCACGCCCATCCGCGCCGTGATTAAGGAAATTGTGCCGCAATACTCCTTCGAGGAACCTTCGCTGGCTCAGGAAATCGGCGACGCGCGCGCCGAGGCTCATTTCGAAAAAGCCGCGGGCCACGATTAGAAGTTGTCTGGCTCTGTTGATATTCTGCAAGGCAGGCCGTTTATTTTGTAGCGCCGGCTTCCAGCCGGCGATTTGGTCCCCTCCCCCGCTGTTTCTTCCCCGCGAATCTTCCTAAATCTTTTGTGTCCTCCCTCACTTGCCATGCGCGATCCCCGCCCCTGCACGCACGCCTTTCTTGCGGTCCACGCGGCAAATCCAGTCAAAATGATTTACTCTTTCCCTGGGGGGAGCGAAGCTCATGAGCCTGTTTCCCGCATTTGTGAAGCTCGCGGGCCGCCGCTGCCTAGTTGTAGGCGCGGGCGCCGTCGGCGAGGAGAAGATCGGGGGCCTGCTCCGAGCAAATGCAGACGTGGTGGTGGTGGCGCCGCGCGCCACGCGCCAAGTGCGCGCCTGGGCGCGCGAAGGGAAAATTCGCTGGAAGGCCCGCAAATTCCGGCCGGGCGATCTTGCGGGAGTTTTCCTCGTAGTCGCCGCAACATCTTCGCCCAGGCTCCACCAGAGACTGTACCGCGATGCGAGACGGCGAGCGGTGCTTTGCAACGCGGCGGATGATCCACCAAACTGCGATTTCTATTACGGCGCCGTGGTCCAGCGCGGCTCCCTGCAAATCGCCATTTCCACGGCCGGACACAGTCCCGCTTTGGCACAGCGGCTTAAGAGGTTGTTGGAGCAGGAGTTCCGCGCGGAATATGGATTGTGGCTCGAGGAATTGGGAGAAGAGCGGGAAAAATTGTTCGCGAAGCCCATGGACCCTGCGCGCCGCCGGCGGCTGCTGCATCGTCTGGCAAGCCAGCGATCGTTTGAGGAGTTTCTGCGCCGCCGCAAGCCCAAACCCAAAAAGGTCCGCCCATGACCATTTGCGGAAACCGGGTACCATCGGTACTTCTTATAGGGTCAATCCATAACTTGACGAATGAAATACCGAGAAAGCGTGGTAGTATTTTTTCATGATTTGAGCGGCCAGGCGCGGCACCCACCACCCAACCACAAGTCGCCTGGCCGCTTTTTTCTCCTACAACTCACACACAGACTCACTTGATAGATTTCCCGCGCGGGAATTTTGAGCGATTTGCGGCGATGATTCAGGCGGAAGCGCGATGCCGCTTCTGTTCGAGGAGTTCGCGGCCGCGCTGTGCGGCTTCATTCACAAGAAATCCCATCTTGGGGTGCGCCGGCTCGAAGTCAGGTTCCAGCTCATGCCGCCGCAACTCCTCCGACGTGACCGGCCCAATGGAGCCGACGAGGATGCGCGAAAAGGAGCGGCGCACGCCTTCTTCCAAATTCATTTCCGCCGCCACTTGCAGCAAATGATTTACCTGGATCGACGTCGTAAATAGCGCGACATCTATCCGGCCGCCGGCAATGGCTTCGATGGCCGCGCGCAAAGGCCCGGTATCTTCCGGCAGTGCCCACTGGTATACCGGCACGCGAGTGACCTCCGCGCCGCGCGCGGCCAGCCCATCGAGCAATTCATGGTTTGCGGCGCCATATTCCTGAACGGCTGTGCGCCGCCCGGCGAGCGGCAGCGAATCGGCCTTTTCATCAAGCGCTCGCAGCAAATCCCGCCAGGTGTTGGGCTCCGGCACGGCCAGAGTGACCGGCACGCCGAGTTCCCTCAGCGCCGCCACGGGCTTCGGCCCGCGCGCCACCACAGCCGTTCGCCCGAGCGCAGCCGCCAACTGCTTGAGCGGGTAGAGCGTCGCCGCCACGCGGGCGAGGGCGCGCGTCCCAACTCCGGTGAGAAAAATTACGATGTCGAAGCCGCCTGCGGCGAGTGCCCGGGCGAAGGCCAGCGCTTCGGTGTTCGATTCGAGCGGCACTTCCCGCATGGAGGGCGCGACGATCGCCTCACCGCCGTAGTTCGAGATCAATTTCGCCATCTCGGGCGCGCGCCGGCTTTCGAGCGACAGCACGCGCAGCCCCGCGAGCCCGCCCGGTTTCGAGGTCTCGTCCACGGCCGCTATCATTACATTTTCTTCGAAGTCCACGCCATCCCTTCGCCTCCGCCGGCCTCTCTGCGGGAAACCCGACGCTCGCTGCGGAGCCCCGCGAAATTTTTGTTATACTTCGAGCGCACATGTTGCTTCCACGTTTTTCGGCCGCCAAGCGGCTCCTGCGTCGCGGGGGTTCATGGGAGTGAGCCTCGCCGCGTATTTTCTTCTCGGGTTTGCCGCCATACCCTTCATCTATTACCTGCTGATTCTTTACAGCACGGCGCGCTTTCTTCGAGTGTCGAAACGGGAAAATCCTCCGAACACGGATTTCACGCCTCCTGTCAGCTGCCTGAAGCCGATCAAGGGGCTCGATATCGAGGCCTACGAAAACTACGCGAGCTTTTGCCGCCAGGACTACCCTGGCCCGTACGAAATCGTTTTTTGCGTCGACCCTGGCGACCCCGCCATGCCTGTGCTTGAAAAGCTGGTACGCGACTTTCCGGAGCGCCAAATCCGTCTGCTTTTCGGCTCCGGGCGCGAAGCGGTGAACGACAAGGTCGCGAGGCTGGTGCGGCTCACCACCGAAGCGAAGTACGATCTCTTCGTGATTACGGACGGCGACGTCCGCGTGAAGCCCGATTACTTGCGTGCCGCGGTTGCGCCGTTCCGCGATCCAAAGGTGGGAGCGGCGACGTGTCTCTACATGTCGACGCGAGAGACCACGTTCCTTGAGGCGCTCCAGTCCATCTCGATGACGTCCGACTTCTTCGCCGGCATCCTCGTCGCCTGGCAATTGGACGGCGTCAAGTTCGCGCTCTCGCAATCCATTCTGACCACGCGCAAGAACATCGAGGGCTTCGGCGGCTACCAGGTGCTGGAGGACCGTCCCGCGGACGATCTCTATATCGGCCGGCTGGCGGCTGAACAGGGTTACGATACGAAATTGCTCCCGTACGTCGTCGAGACCGTCGCCGATTTTCATTCCCTGCACGACCTGCTCTTCAAGCGCGTCCGATGGATGACGGTGATGCGCCACATGCGGCCCTGGGGCCATTTCGGCCTGATTTTCACCTTTGGCTTGCCGTGGGCGCTCGTGGCCATCGCGGTTCATCCCACGGCGGCGGTCGCCGGCGTTTATCTCGGCGGCTACGCATTGTGCCGCGTGGCGATCACCTGGCTGATCGGCGTCCGCACCATGAGGCAGAGCGGGATCTGGAAGAAAATGCCGCTGATTTCCCTGTGGGACGCGATGGCCTTTTGCATCTGGCTCGTCAGTTTTGGACAGCGAACGATTCGCTGGCGCGGCGTCGATTATCTCCTCCGCGAAGGAAAGCTCGTCGCTCCTGGCGCGGCGCCGGGCCGTTCGCATTGAAGAAGTTCGATCACTCTCGAAGGGAGCTTTCATGACATCGTATCTCGTCACCGGCGGATGCGGATTTATCGGCGTCAACCTGGTGTCACGTCTGGTGGGGCGCGGCGATCGCGTGCGCGTGCTGGACAATCTGAGTCTGGGCAGGCGCGAGGATATCGAACCGCTGGCGGCCGAGCTCGAGGTCGGCGACATCCGGGACTACGCAACGGTTGCGAAGGCGTGCAAGGGCGCCGAAGTGGTTGTGCACCTGGCGGCCCACACGCGCGTGGTCGAATCCGTGTCGGACCCCGAACTCAATTTCGAGATCAACGCAATTGGCACGATGAATGTCCTGCGAGCTTGCCGCGAGGCGGGCGTCCGGAAAATGATATTGGCTTCCACAGGAGGCGCGATTCTCGGCGAGCAGGAACCTCCGGTGCACGAAGGGATGGTTCCGCGCCCCGTCTCGCCTTATGGCGCGAGCAAGCTCGTCGGCGAAGCGTACTGCTCCGCTTTTTTCGGCTCGTACGGCTTGAACACGGTCGCGCTGCGCTTTTCGAATGTCTACGGCCCGTACTCCTATCACAAGGGCAGCGTGGTGGCGCAGTTCTTCCGAAACTTGATGCAAAAAGAGCCGCTGGTCATCTACGGCGATGGAGAACAGACGCGCGATTTTCTCTACGTGGACGATCTCGTGGAGGCGATTCTTCTGGCCGATAAGGGCGATACGCCGGGCGAAGTCTTCCAAATCGCATCGGGACGCGAGACGTCCCTCCGCGCCTTGCTCGACGCGATGAAGAAGGCCATTCCCGAGCTGGCGTTCGACGTGCGCTACGAGCCGGCGCGGGCCGGGGAAATCCGCCGCAACTACGCCAGTATCGAAAAAGCCCGCCGGATGTTGGGGTACGATCCGAAGACTCGTCTGGAGGATGGTCTAAAAAATACCTGGCGCTGGTTTCTCTCGCACGGCGGCCCGCCCTCGAAATAACGTGCGAATCCAGTTATCGCGCCTGCGAAAGAGATGCGGCCGTGGCCGGCCCCGTCTGTCGCCGCTCGTTCGTGGCCTTGCGCCAGTTCACTTGCGGCAGGAAAAGCGCGGGATCAATCCGGTCGCGGTATTTGACCGCAATATTCACGAGCGAATCCAGCAGGGAATCGGAAAGAAGATGGGCTTTGAGGCCCAGATCGGCCAGCTTGGAATGCTTGGCATTGTAATAATGTTCCTCGGCCTCCACGCGAGGGTCCGGCAGATGGTCAATCTTTACCCGCAGCCCCAGCTTTTTGCCGGCGGTTTCCACCATCCGCGCCAGATCCAGCACTGAAAACTGCTCGGTAAACTGGTTGAACACGCGGAACTCCCCCGGCACTGCGGGATGTTCGCAGGCGATCTCGACGCACCGGACCGTGTCGCGTATATCGAGAAAACCGCGCGTCTGCCCGCCCTTGCCATAGACGGTCAAGGGATGCCCCACGGCTGCTTCCGCGCAAAACCGGTTCAGCACCGTGCCGAATACTTCGTCGTAATCGAAGCGATTGATTAAGGCTTCATCGAGCGCCGTTTCGTTCGTCACCGTCCCGTACACCACTCCCTGGTTCAAATCCGTCGCGCGCAGCTTCCAGATCTTGCAGCAAAACGAAATATTATGGCTGTCGTGCACCTTCGAGAGGTGATAGAACGAGCCGGGCTGCTTCGGATACGGGAGCACGTCCTTGCGGCCGTTGTGCTCGATTTCGATGTAGCCCTCTTCGATATCGATGTTGGGCGTCCCGTATTCCCCCATCGTCCCAAGCTTCACCAGATGGCAATCGGGCCGGAACTCGCGCACCGCAAAAAGCAGATTGAGTGTTCCCACCACATTGTTGACCTGTGTGAAGGCGGCGTGCTTGCGGTCAATCATCGAATACGGCGCGGAGCGCTGCTCCGCGAAATGGACCACGGCCTCCGGCTCGAATTCCTTGATCACCGAGGAGAGAAACTCGTAATCGGTCACATCGCCCACAAACGTCTCCATCGCCTTGCCGGTGCGCGCGGTCCACGCAGCGAGCCTTTCGGGAAGCGGACAGATCGGCGTCAGCGTCTGGGCGCCAAGCTCGAAGTCCCACTGGCGGCGGATGAAGTTGTCCACGATGGCGACCGCGTGTCCTTTTTGCGAGAGATACAGCGCCGTCGCCCAGCCACAATAGCCGTCTCCCCCTAGCACGGCAATTCTCATCGGTCCTCCTCCATGTCCACTTTGCTGGCGCCGTTCCAACGTATCACGGCGCGGCCCTCCGCGCATCGTTTGTGTCGCTTGCGTTGCCATCGCCCACGGAGGCAATCCGCGGCGCGGCGGGGGTCCCTCAAACTTGCCTCATTTAGTTGTGGACCCGCGCTGGGAAAACCGCCCGCCTATCGGCCGGTGGCGCCGGCTGTTCGCGGAGGCTCCATGCGGCCCGCGCTTTCGCCCTGGCGGCCGCGCAGCTCGCGCACCGTGTAGACAGGCTTGTTTTGCGATTCGTAGTAGGTGCGGGCGAGCAGCTCGCCGATCAGTCCGATGGCGATAAACTGGATGCCGCCCATCACCAGCGCCATGCCGAGAATCACCAGGGGGCCGTGATTGGCGAGCAGGCCTTCGTTGAGCAGCGCTTTGCGCACAAAAATCCACAGGCCGATGCCGAAGCCGCCGCTCAGGCACGCAAGTCCGGCAAGGCCGAAAAGTTGCAGCGGCTTGGTCGAATAGTCGAGAAGAAATTTCACGCTGACCAGATCGAGCAGAACGCGAATCGTCCGCGAGATGCCGTAATTCGATTTTCCGTTCTTGCGCTTGATGTTCGTGATGGGCACTTCGGCCACGGACGCGCCCGCCCAGCTCGCCAGCGCCGGAATGAAGCGGTGCAGCTCGCCGTAGAGGTGGATTTCCGACAATATTTCGCGGCGATAGGCCTTGAATGTGGTGCCGAAGTCGTGCAGTTTCACGCGAGAAAGCCGGGCCATGATGCGGTTGGCAATGCGGCTGGGCAATTGCCGCATGAGCCAGTGGTCGGTGCGCTCCACGCGCCAGCCGCTGACGATGTCGTAACCTTCCTTCATCTTCTCGATGAAGAGCGGAATCTCCGCCGGGTCGTGTTGCAGATCGCCATCCATCGAAATGATGATGTCGCCGCGGGAATGGTCGAACCCTGCCTTTAGCGCCGCCGTCTGCCCGAAATTGCGGCGCAGGCGGACGACAACCACGCGCGCGTCGTCATCCGAAATCTGCGAAAGCATGCGGAATGTGCTGTCGCGGCTGCCATCGTCCACGAACACGATTTCGTACGGCTCGCCGACCGCGTCCATCACGTCAATGATTTTGACGTAGAGCGGGGTAACGCTCTCCTGTTCGTTGAACAATGGCACGACGACGGAATAGGATGGTGCGCTGATTTCCGGGCTCATGGGGTTGACTCCTGAAGTATAACAACTCGGCAAACATGGGGGCAACAAGTTTCCCTCAATGTTTAAAGGCCTACTGCCCCGCCGTGGCTTCGAGCTGCACCATGCCGCTGCTCTTCCCGGATTGCTTCCTACCTCGCAGTTGGAAAAGCGCGCTCGAAACACCGTGCTTCATGGCCAGGGAAGTTTCCACGCCGCATGTACAACCGGGACACTCCCGGCGGATCATCGCCGCGGATTGGCGCATGTACGCATCCGAACCCAAGATCGTTCCAAGGCTGTCCCGCAAAATGTTGCCGACGGGTTTGAGCGGGTAACACCCGGTCAGCACGTCGCCGTTGGAGAGCACGAACACCTGCGTGAAGCCCAGAACACACGGAGGTTCCGCGATGGCCTCGCGGTTGTAATACCGGGTCACGTAATCCACCTCATACGCCGGCCTTTTCAATGTGTCGCGCAGGAACTTCGTGATCTTCACCACATCGCCTCGTTCCGGCCACATGGCATCGATATCACCGCCATCGAAAAAGGGGAGACTGCGGCTCAAAATATTGAACTCGAGCGCGGCTCCCAGCCTTTCGGCGATCGTCGCAATTTCTTCCAGCTCCTCGGCGGAAATTCGATTCAGCGTGACCGAGATGGCGAGTTCTTTATTGCGGAGGAGCTGCATCCCTTCGATCCCCAGGTCAAAATAACCGCGAATTCCGCGAATCCGGTCGTTCGTGTCCTTGAGGCCGTCAATGGAGACCGCGATCTTGGAAATCGGAGAGGCGTTGATGGACGCGTGAAGCTTCTTGAGGAGCAATCCATTGGTCTGAACGATAATCTGCTTGAAGGGAGAAGTGTCCGCCCTCTCTAAAACCTCGAAGATGTCTTTCCGGAGGAACGGTTCGCCCCCCGTAAGGCGCAGCGTTCCGATGCCCAGAGCCCCTATCTCGTTCACCAGCCCAATGGCGCGATCCGTGTCCATGGCGTCGTGCCATCGCGTCTTCCAGTAGTCGCAACTAATGCATTTGGCCTGGCAATTTTCGGTCAGCTTGATATGCGCCGCGAGCGGCCGGCTGGCGGAGGGCAAAAATCGGGTGGATACCTTGCTGCCCAGCCATACGCGCGGTAGATAGGAGGCACGAAACTGCATTCTGTTGTCCTCGCGATTCATTCATGATAGCAAGCGAACCCAAATAAACGCAAAGGATTCCCTCGAAGCCATTTCGTTGCGCCCGCAGAATCGCCCCGAATCCAACCGAATCGCCTGCCGCAACGGCGGCATGCGCGAGAACTAGGAACCATTCACCGGATGGTTGGTCAGCAGGAGCTTCCCGCCGCTTTCGGCCACCTGCACCATTTCTCCCGGAGCGACGAGCCCTTCGTAATACGGCTCATCCTTTAAATTTATCAGCAGATACTGGCGCGCCGGCGCGATCCACAGCTCTTTCAGCCGCGAACTCTCGATGAACACTTCCGGGGCGCCGGGCGCGGCGGACCCGTAGTCCAGATTCAACCGGCGATTCGTACCCAGAAGCAGCCCCGTGCGATTCGCGTAGAAGAAGACGGAAGCGAATTCATAGTAGTGGCCTTCGGTGATCAAAGTACCCTGCGGGGCCTGCATCAACGCCTCCGCCAAAGTGCGCGACGAGAGATACGGATCGAAAGTGACCATGGCCATGCGCGCGGCGTGGAGAAAAAGCGCCATCATCAGGGCGGCGGCCCAAAACGCCCGCGAGGTCTTGGCGCGAAAAGTTCCGAAAGCGCCTATAAGAAAGGCAATTCCCGCCACGGCCAGGGGCCAGCGAAGGTAGGCCATGGAGTCCAACGTCAAATCTTCCATATGCCCCAGCGAGAGCGAATACGCCTTGGGATGATTGCTCAGGGCATCGGAAATATCTCCGGGCGTCGGAAGGCCATGTACATGGGCAAGAATTGCGAACACAGCGATCGCCGCGCAACCGGAAATGGCGCATAGCACCCATGTTCCCCGGTGGACCCACTTGCCTCCCGTCGCCATCGCCGAGCCGAGCAGCAGCGCGAGGGCCGGATAGCACGGCATCGAATAGTATTCCTGCGTGGTCGAAAACGTGAAAAAAACCAGCACAAAGCCTGCCCAGCACAGAGCGAGTAGGCGCGTTTGCCCGGCGCGGTCAATAGGCTTGAAAGAGAGCTTGGCGACGGCCGGAAAATAGACGCTCCAGGGGAACAGCCACACCAGGTGCAGCAGCCAGAACCAAAGGCGCGGCACGGTGTTGTAATCGCGCGGATAGCGCAGATTCAGGAAGCGAAGAACCTGCTCGTTGATGAAATAGAACCAGAGAAAGCCGTGATACTGCCCGGGGCCGCTGTGGAACGTAAAAACAAAATACGGCGGATTCCGCAGAGTGGCCAGAATGTGCCACGGTGCCGTGATCAGCAGCACGATCGCCAACCCCGAGAAGGGATGAAGCCGCTTCCAGGTTCTGGCGGCAAACAGTTGCCGCGTCAAAAGAAGATAAATCAGCCCGGCGCCCACCGGAAAAATGACGGCGATCGTACTTTTCAGCAACAGGCCGGTTCCGAGGCTCGCGGCCAGCACGAGCGCCCAGAGGCGCGCATGACGTTCCTCCTCATCGAGCGCCCGCAGAAACGCCCACATCGCCAGCGCCGTAGTGCACGTCAGCATCACGTCTGGAATCAAAATTCGCGTGAAGAGGAATAGCCCAATGCACGTGGACATGCACAGCCCCGCGTAAAAGCCCGCTCTTTTTCCGAACGCCCATATGCCGAACGCAGCGGTGAGCAAGGCGAGAGCCATCGCGGAGAGAGCGATGGGAATGCGCGCGGCCCAGTCGTGGACGCCGAAAATCTTGTACGAGCCGGCCATCGCCCAATACACGAGGGGCGCTTTCTCAAGGTAGGGGATGCCATCGAGACGCGCTGTGACCCAGTCGCCGGAGGTGATCATATTGCGCGCGATCTGGGCCTGCACCGAGTCCACGTCGTCCATCAGCGACGGCGGGGAAATAATGCAGCCCAGATATATGGCGGCGGCAAAGATCAGGACAATTAGAGTGAGGTGAGAACGCTTCCCGCCGGCTTCCAGCTCGACGCGGGAATCTGTTCTGTCTGAATTTTCCATTTCCTCATCCACAAAAATAGAATCATTAAGCCCCACAGATGATAGCCAAGATTCGCGCGCCGCTCGAGATGATTGCGCAGACACGTTTCAATCGCGCGCGGCCGAAAGAGATTGGCGTGCCTCGAAGCATCTCCTAGGGCGTCGAGCAAGAGCGGCCGGAGCGGGCCGCGCAGCCATTCGTGAGTAGGGATGTCCAGGCCGATTTTTTTGCGGCGCAAAACGGAGGCCGGAAGCTTGTCCTTCATCAGCTCCTTCAGAAGAAACTTCAGGCGCGAGCCCCGAATCTTGAATGAAGCGGGCATCGAAGCCATGAACTCAACGATGCGATGATCGAGAAGCGGCGGCCGCACCTCCACGGCGTGCGCCATGCTCATCCGGTCCACCTTCATGAGGATGTCGTCCGGGAGATAGTATTTCTGGTCGAACCAGAGATACGGCGACACATCGTCTCCTCGCCCCAGCTTTGCACGCAGCTTGCCGAGGATGCCAGCGAGCGCCCCGGGAAGCGGCGCCGCGACCAGCTCCTTTTTGAACGCGTCGGAGAACGTCCCGTTCCAGTGCACATGCGCCCGCTCGGGCGGCAATAGACTGCCCTCCAGGAAGCGCTTGGCCATGTACTCCAGGCTGATCTTGTCGTCCGACACGGGCCAGAAGCGCGTGGCCACCAGGCCGGCGCGCGCCGCCGCTCGCGGCAGCCGCCGAACGGCGCGGGCGAGATGGTTCGCGCGATATGTGAGATAGCCTCCGAAGAGTTCATCGCCGCCGTCGCCGCTGACCGCGACCGTCACCTTGGTTTTCGTCATCTTCGAGAGAAACCAGAGCGGCAGCGCGCCCGCATCGGCGGTGGGCTCGTCGGAATAATAGGCGAATTCTTCGATTGTGCTGGAGAGGTCCTCCAGCGGATTGAGATCGAACTCCTCGTGATCCGTTCCATACTGCGCCGCAACCTCGCGGATATACGTGGTCTCGTCAAATGTCCTTCCGCGAAAGGAAATGGAAAGAGTTTTTAAGCGCGAACTCGACGCCTGCGCGGCGTAGTGCAGCACGGTCGAGGAGTCCATCCCGCCGCTCAGCCAAACTCCCAGGGGAACGTCGGAAAGAAGATGCTCGCGTACCGCTTGCGCGAGCAAGCCATCGAGCTCTTCTTTGGCGGATTCGAGTGTGACGTCGCGGGGAGTAGCAAACGGCAAGGTCCAGTAGGCTTCTGAATGGATTTTCCCATCGCGCCATTCCAGCCAGTTACCCGGCGGCAGCTTTTCGATCCCATCCACAAGCGTCCACGGGCACGGCACGTAGTTCATGGATAGGTAGCAATCCAGCCCGGCCATGCTCAACTGGCGCCCGATTTCTGGATGGATCAGGATGGCCTTCAGTTCCGAGCCGAAATAAATGTCCTCGCCGTGCCGCGCGATATAGACCGGCTTGATCCCCATGCGGTCCCGGGCCAGCACCAGCCGCCTGGCCGATTCGGTCCACAGCGCCACGCCGAACATTCCGCGCAGCCGCGAAAAACAGTCCGTGTCCCACTCGAGAAAGGCGTGCAGCACCGTTTCCGTGTCGCTGCGCGAATGAAACCGGTGTCCGCGGCCTTCCAGCTCGGCGCGCAATTCCTCATGGTTGTAAATTTCGCCGTTGAACACAATCACGGCGTCGCCGTTTGCCGCCGTGATCGGCTGGTCCCCGCCGGCGAGGTCAATGATCTTCAGCCGCGCGGCGCCCAGGGAGACGTATCTCGATTCGAACACGCCCTGCTGATCCGGCCCGCGGTGAATCAGTGTGGCCGTGGCCTCCCGGATCCGGCCGGGATCGGGCACGTGCTTCTCATGCGTAAATCCGCCGATTCCACACACCTTTTCGCACTCCTCTAAAAAGCCGCGCGGTCAAATCTTTCGGATGCCAAAACCATCGCTCACGAATGCTCCCCCGGAAGCCATTCGGGCCATTACACCCTAAACACAGCGGTCCTCGGTAACCTCGTGCGAGTTGCCCTTTGAACTACAGCCCAGGCCATAATTGCTTGTCAAGCCTCAGTTTACACGGTAACCTATTTTTACCCCTTCCTTTTGGCTTCACTGCATTACAGGCCCTGTGGCGCGTGCGCCCCTGCGCATTTCTTGTGCGCGTGTGCGTTTGCCGCGGATACGTGCGCCGCCGTTATTAGAGGGAGCGATGGAAGGGAACATTCTTGGTCAAATATCAGCGAAGGCCCACGACGATGCCCCCGCGCGTTCGTCTCGAAGTGGAACATTTGCCGGGTCCCGGCTCCGCCTGGCCATCCTCGTGATGCTGGCCATGGCGACATACGAACTCCTGAGCCGGCTTTTGTTTCCGCACCTCGCGCCGTGGCAGGCGCACATAATCACCCTCGCGCTGATCGCCCTGTTCTCGGCTCTTCCCGCCTCTTATCTGCTGCGCCGGTCTGCCATACTCCCCCAACCCGCCTTTAACCCTAACGCGCTGCCCCTGGAAGAACGCAAAATGCTGCGCACACTGATTGATAATGTGCCCGATTTCATGTACGTGAAAGACGCCGACAGCCGCTTCCTTGTCGCCAATCTTGCCGTGGCACGCCAAATGGGCGTGCAAACGCCGGAAGAGTTGACAGGCAAGAACGACTTCGATTTCTATCCGAAGGATCTCGCCGCCACTTTTCATGAAGACGAACAGAGCTTAATTCGCTCCGGACGCCCGCTGCTCAATCGCGAGGAAACCGGCATGGATCGCTATGGCAACGTATCCAACATCCTGACCACCAAAGTCCCCCTGCGCGATCCAAACGGCCGGGTGCTCGGACTTGCCGGCATCGGCCGCGATATCACCGAGCTGAAGAAGACGGAAGCCAAATTGCTCCGCGCTCTCGAGGCCGCGGAAGTGGCCCGCCTCACCAAAAGCGAATTCCTGGCCAACATGAGCCATGAAATCCGCACGCCCATGAATGGCATCATCGGCATGACGGAATTGGCCCTCGATACCCAACTGACCCAGGAACAGCGCGAATACCTAACGATGGTCAAGGACTCCGCCGATTCCCTGCTCACCCTCCTCAACGATATCCTGGACTTCTCCAAGATCGAGGCCGGAAAACTCGACTTCGAGAGCATTCACTTCAGCCTACGCAACAACCTCGACGAAGCCGTCAATCTCCTCGGCTTTCGCGCCCATCAGAAGGGGCTCGAGCTCGCCTGCCATATCCTTCCGGACGTTCCGGACGGATTGCAGGGCGATCCCGGCCGTTTGCGTCAGGTGATCACGAATTTGGTCGGGAACGCCATCAAGTTCACTTCCAAGGGCGAAGTCGTGCTTCGCGTCGAAACGGAAACGGAGTCCCAGGATATCGTGGTCCTCCATTTTACGGTCACGGACACCGGCATCGGCATTCCCGAAAAAAAACAGCAGGATATCTTCGAGGCATTCACCCAGGCGGATAGCTCCACCACGCGCACATACGGCGGCACGGGGCTGGGTCTCACGATTTCTTCCCGTCTGGTTGCCATGCTGGGGGGCAGCATCTGGGTGAAAAGCGAACCCGGGCGTGGCAGCACCTTTCACTTCACGGCCCGCTTCGCCTTGCAAGAGCCTTCCTCTCGAAAAGCGGAACCTCTCACCGAAGAGCAGCTCCGCGATCTTCCTGTTTTGATTGTGGACGACAATACCACCAACCGCCGCGTCCTCCAGGAAACCCTTCTGAGCTGGCGGATGAAGCCGGTCTTGGCCGAAGGCGGGCAGCAAGCCCTCGCCATCCTGCGCGAGGCCCAGGCGCGGGGAAACCCGTTCCCTCTCATGTTGCTCGATGCGCAGATGCCCGAAATGGACGGCTTTAGCATGGCGCACGAAATAAAGCAGGACCCCAAGTTTGCGAAAACGGTCATCATTATGCTCACATCGGCCGGCTTGCGCGGCGATGCTGCGCGCTGCCATGCCGTGGGCATAGACGCCTACCTTCCCAAGCCCGTCAAGCGATCGGACCTTCTCGAAGCCATCAAGATGTCGCTCGCGCCGCAAGAACTGGCTGGCAGCACCGCCCCGCTCCTCACTCGTCATTCCTTGCGTGAGAGCCGTCGGCGGCTGAACATCCTCCTGGCGGAGGATAACCGTGTGAACCAAATGCTGGCGCAGCGTCTGCTCGAAAAGAGAGGCCACACGATTGTCATCGCGGAGACGGGCAAACGGGCACTCGAGATCCTGGCCCAGCAGCCCTTCGATCTCGTCTTGATGGACGTTCAGATGCCGGACATGGACGGTTTGGAAGCCACGGCAACGATTCGCAAACGCGAAAAGTCCTCCGGAGATCATATCCCCATCATCGCCATGACCGCTCATGCCATGCCAGGAGACCGCGAGCGCTGTATCCAGGGCGGGATGGATAGCTACGTTTCAAAGCCCCTTCAAATCAAACAACTCTTTGCCGCCATCGAAACCCTCCTCCCCAATTCGATTGAACCTATGCAGGATAAACCTCGCCGCCGCTCCTCGCCTCGCCTTCCCTCGCCAGTCGGCCATACGTGAGAAAATCGCCGCCTCGACAATCCGAAGCCCGATAAATCGCATTCTCCCCGCACCCGCGTAAAAGTTCCAAGCAATAGTTCCCAAAGGGCTTGCGGAATCCCCATGCCGGAGCCGATTTGCGCCCCATGGAAGGGAAGGGCCTGCCCGCCGCATTTTCAGGTATTATAGGATAGGGATGTCCCCCTCCGGCAGCCGGATTTCAGGGAGCCATAATTGATCGCACGTTATACGCGCACGGAAATGGGCCGCGTCTGGAGCGAAGAGAATAAGTTCCAGAAGTGGCTCGAAGTCGAGTTGGCCGCCGCGGAAACGCTCGCCGAAGCGGGCGTCGTCCCGCGCGAAGCCGCCGCCAGGCTGCGCGAGCGGGCGCGCGTGGACGCAGCGCGCATCAACGAAATCGAGGCCAAAGTCCGCCACGACGTCATCGCCTTCACCGTTGCCGTCCAGGAATCCGTCGGCGATCCCGAAGCGGCGCGCTGGCTGCACTACGGCCTCACTTCGAACGACGTGGTGGATACGGCGCAAGCCCTGCTCGTCCGCGACGCATCGCGCCTGATCGAACAGGGAATCGCGCGGTTCGGCGAAATCCTCGAAAAGCGCGCCTGGGAGTTCAAGGACACCCCCCAAATCGGCCGCACGCACGGCATTCACGCCGAGCCCATCACCTTCGGCCTGAAAATCGCCAATTGGTACGCGGAAATTCGCCGCGACGCCGCCCGCTTCGAGACCGCGGCGCGCGAAATGGCCGTGGGAAAAATTTCCGGCGCGGTCGGCACCTGCACGCACCTCGGCCCCGAAATCGAGCAGAAAATCTGCCAGCGCCTGGAACTCGCGGTGGCGCCCATCACCTCGCAGGTCATCGAGCGCGACCGTCACGCGCAGTATCTTTCCGCGCTCGCCATTCTCGCGGCGTCGCTCGAGCGCGTCGCGCAGGAAATTCGCCATCTCCAGCGCACCGAAGTCCGCGAGGTGGAAGAGCCTTTCGGCGGCGAGCAGCGCGGCAGCTCCGCCATGCCGCACAAGCGCAATCCCGTTTCAAGCGAGCAGGTCTCGGGCCTCGCGCGTGTGGTGCGCGCCAATTCGCTTGCGGCCATGGAAAATATCGCGCTGTGGCACGAACGCGATATCTCTCACAGCTCCGTCGAGCGCATCATCCTCCCCGATTCCACGATTCTCGTGGACTACATGCTCCACCGCATAAGCGAAATCGTCGCGAAGATGCGAGTTTTCCCGGAACGCATGATGCGCAACCTCGGCACCACTCACGGCCTGGTTTTTTCCGGGCAGCTCCTGCAGGACCTGGTCGAACACGGCGCGCCTCGCGAAGACGCCTACAAGTGGGTGCAGAGCCACGCCCTGGCCGCATGGGAATCGGAAAGCGAGCCTGCCTGCCGGCAGGCAGGTTTTAAGGATCGCGTCACCGCCGACGCCAACATTCGCAAATTCCTCGACGAAAAGTCCCTCGCGCATACGTTCGATTTGCGCCGCCAGTTGCGCGCCGTGGACGCCATCTTCTTCCGCGTCTTCGGCCGCCGCGCCTCCGGGGAAAAATCCTCCGCCGCGCGCTAGAATCGAAAAACCATGCGGACTCTTTTTCAGGACCTGCGCTATGGGCTAAGGACGCTTGCGAAAAATCCTGGCTTCGCGGCGGTAGCCGTGCTGACCCTTGCGCTCGGCATCGGCGCGAATACGGCCATCTTTACGCTGCTCGATGCGGTTCTCCTGAAAACCCTGCCGGTTTATAAGCCGCACGAACTTGTCCTTTTTTCCGATGATCCGTCGGAGGGCACGAGCTCTGGCAGGCGAACCGGGTCCTGTCCCGGCTTTCGTATTCGGAATACCTTTATTTCCAGGGCCAAAATGAACCTTTCCGGGACTTGTGCGCGTTTGAAAACAACACGAATCGCCTGAGAATTCGTCTTGCAAACGCAGCGGCCAATTCACCTCCGGAGTTCGCAAAGGGCAAGGTTGTTTCGGGAAATTATTTTTCCGTTCTGGGTGTGAATCCCGCGGTCGGCCGTTTGCTTTCACCTGAGGACGACCGCCCGGGGGCTTCTCCCACAGCAGTGATGAGCTACGCCTATTGGCAGGGGAGGTTTCGAGGCGATCCTTCAGTGATTGGCCGCGCTATTGAAGTCAATGGTACTTCATTCACTGTCGTCGGCGTTGCTGCGCCGGAATTCTTCGGCGAGAGCGTCGAGAGAGAAGATTTCTGGTTTCCGATCGTCACCCAGCCACAGGTAACGCTTAGCGATTCGGTCCTCGACAACAACGACTTTTACTGGCTGAACTTCATGGGCCGGCTGAAACCAGGGGTCACGTGGCAGCAAGCACAAGCAATCGTCAGCGTGCAGTTACACCAGATTCTCGCGGAACAAGCGGGTTCGCATCCCTCCGCGGACGACCTGTCCACCATGAAGAATGCCTACATCCGGCTGGCGCCGGGCGGCGAAGGAATTTCCTACCTGCGTTTCCGCTATTCGCAACCCCTGCACATTTTGATGGCCGTTGCCGGACTGGTTCTCTTGATTGCTTGCGCGAACATTGCCAATCTCCTGCTTTCCCGCGCAGCCGCACGGGAAAAGGAAATTTCCGTGCGGCTGGCGCTGGGCGCGAGCCGCGGCCGATTGATCCGCCAGCTTTTGACGGAAAGTGCGCTCCTCGCCTGCCTCGGCGGAGCGCTCGGAATCCTTCTCGCGCTATGGGCCGCAAAAATTCTGTTTACGCTCGTGGCGGGGAATGGAACTCCCGTGAACATTTCCCTGAATCTGACCGTTCTCGCATTCACAACCGGCGTCTCTCTTGTGGCAGGAATCCTGTTCGGCCTCGTACCGGCGTTGCGTGCGAGCCGCGCGGACATCGCCACATCCATGAAGGGGGCCGCTCGCGTGAGAGCGTCTTCGGGCTTGCGCCTGGGCTTCGCGAATGGGCTAGTGGTTTTCCAGGTTGCTGCGTCTCTGCCGTTGCTTATAGGCGGCGGGCTTTTTCTGCGCACGCTCCAAAATCTCATGGCCCAGGAACTGGGGTTCAAAGACGACCACGTCCTCGTCGCCGAGATCGCCAGCCCGCAGATCGCCGGATACTCGACCGATCAATTGCCCGTCCTTTATCAATCATTGCTCGGGCGGATTCAGGCGATTCCTGGGGTCCGTTCGGCAACTCTCGATTCATCGAGTCCTTTCAGCGGGAACAATAGTTCGGGCAATTTTTCCATCGAGGGACGCGCGCCGCAACCAGGGCAGAAAATGATCGCTTGGCGAGTTCAAGTGGGTGCGCGCTATTTTGAGACGTTGGGCACTCCGATCCTGCTCGGTCGGGACATCACTTCGGAGGACATCCAGGAACATCTCAGCGTTGCGGTAATCAACCAGGCGATGGCGCGAAAATATTTTCCCGGCGAGAATCCCATTGGAAATAAGTACTGCGAGGGGTCGCCCTTCAGCGCCGAAAAGGCCAGCGAAATTATCGGTATGGCAGCGGACGCCCGGTATTACTCCTTCCGTGATGCGATTCCGCCGATGGTATTTACGGCCGTGCCTCAACTCCCGCACGGAGGATCCATCGTCGTTCGCGCGGCAGGCGATCCCAAAGCCCTGGAGGGCGCAGTCCGGGGAGCAATCAGGGAAGTGTCCAGCATCATGCCCGTGCCCAGCGTGGAACTGCTTGGTGAGCAAATTCACGATGAGTTGCTGCCGGTCCGCACGGTCACGGACCTTTCCAGCACGTTCGGCGCGCTGGCGCTGCTGCTCGCTTGCATTGGGGTTTATGGCACGATGGCATATCGCGTCGCGCGCCGAACGAACGAGATCGGCATCCGCATGGCGCTGGGCGCGCAACGCTCGAACATCCTCTGGCTGATCCTGAAAGAATGTTTGTTGCTGACGATCCTGGGGGCTCGTCATCGGCGTGCCGCTTACTTGGGCTGGGACACGCCTCATCGCGAGCCAGCTCTTCGAACTCTCGCCTATGGACCCGCTCACGATCGCGCTCGCTGCGTTTGTAATGGCCGCCGTAGCCGCGCTCGCGGGTTTCGTGCCTGCACGACGCGCGAGCCGCGTTGATCCGATGGTCGCGCTGCGTTACGAATAGCCCGCGCGCTAGCCAATCCACGAACATGAAATCCAAAAGTCAACAGGCGAGTGCGGCCAGAATCCGGCCTGCGATTTTTCTCCCTGGGCTCTGTGACTCCGTGGCGAATCGTTCTGCGGGGGATTGTTTACTGCACGCGCTGGATGTAGCGGCCTTCGGAGGTGTCCACCTTTACTTTGTCGCCTTCGCCCACGAACGGCGGCACATTGATCACCAGCCCGGTCTCGAGCTTGGCCGCCTTCATCACCGCGCTCGCCGTCGCTTTCTGGATGGTCTGCTCGGTCTCGACCACGGTCAGGTCCACCGTATCCGGCAGCAGCACGCCGATGGGCTTCTCATCGTAGTACTCGATCTTCACGGGCAGGTTCGGAATGAGATAGTCCTTCGCGTCGCCCACCACATCGTTCTGCAAGGCCAGTTGCTCGTAGTTCTCGGTGTTCATGAAGTGGTGGCCTTCCCCGTCGCTGTAGAGATAGTCGAACGCGATTTCGTCCACCGTCACTTTCTCGACGAACTCCTCGGCGCGGAACCGGTAGTCAATCATCGAGCCGGAGCGCAGGTTGCGCATCTTCGTCTGCATCGCGGCGCGCTTGTTTCCCGGCGTGCGATGGTCCACGCTGTAGACCACGCACAGGTCGCCCTCGTGCTTGATAATCATTCCCACGCGCAGCAGGGTTGCCTTTAGCATGAGTGCTCCTGAATTCTTATCTGGAGTTTTCCCGCGGCGGGAGTGGGGCCCAGCAGCCGCCGAATCCTCGAGCGCATTACGCGTCGTAATCTATCGAAATCTATTGACCGGAACGCAACTCGGATTATAGCGGCCCAGGCGGGATCGGTCAAACGCGGCTCTCGACGGGTAGCGATTCAGTTTGCCAGTGGAAGGGCGGGGTTTCAACCCCGCCGTTAGCCACGCATAAATAGAAGGGCTTTAGCCCCTGAAGCCATGCCATTTCTCGATGCGCGTTCTTCCCCGGCGTTTCCGCAGGCTACGATTTGCCGAAGATGCTTTCGGCAAGATCAGCCGCGAACGGGACACGAAAGCGCTCGCCCTGGTGCGCCTTGATCATCAGGAGTATCCAGAGAATGAGGCCAACGAGCCACACTAGTTCATGGATCATAAAAAAGAAGGAAAAACCGCCTCCCCCCCAACCCCACCCCCAGCCAAAGCCCGTTGCAAAGAACATGCCGAGCGCGTAGTTGATGATGCTGATCCCGCCGAACACCACGATGGATTGCGCCGCGTGGAATCGCACATAGGGACGCTTGTCAGTGAAATAGAAGATGAGCCCGGTGACCCACCAGAGCGCATAGCACAGCGTCCCGGCAACGTTCTCGGCCATCGGCGTTTGCGCGGCCGCACCCGGCGAATTCGAAGGCGCAGGGCCCGGCGCAGCGCTCGCGCTTCCTGCCGCGTGCGGCGCGCCGCAAGCCGGACAAAACGCCGCGCCATCCGCCACCGCCGCTCCACATTTTGTGCAATGCGCCATCTCACACCTCCCCGGGAGCACCCGTTGGCCGCGAAGCCTAGCAAAACCCGCCCCCTGGAGCAAGCCCAATCGTTCTCCGCCGCGATTCCGGGGCACGCATCGCCCCTCCCGCAATCGCACGACCGCAGGTCCCACAGGGAAGTGGCGCTCGCGGCAAAAGCGGCCCGCATGAAATCTCATGCCCACCCTTCAAATGCTATACTGTGCCTCCGACGCGGAAGTGGCGGAATTGGCAGACGCGCAGGACTTAGGATCCTGTGGCCGCGAGGCCGTGGGGGTTCAACTCCCTCCTTCCGCACTCCTACTCCGCCGAAAATAAGCCCGCGTTCACGGCTCGATCCGCTTCCGGCCTCGCCTTTGTGGCATGCGGCCGGTCTGTAGCGGCCACATATAAAATCTCGGCCAAATACATCATTCACCGTATACCTCGGACCCCTGGCCAAATGTGACGATAAATTGCCCTCAAGGAGGGTGTCTTGGTTCGAATCTCAGATTTAGCGGAGGGAGTTCAACAATGAAAATTCTGCGAATGGCAGCTATGGCGTTTTGTCTTCTTCTCTTGGTTGGCAGCAACCTGACGCGTTCCCAAGCGGATGACCACGACAAGCAAACAACCTTTACCTTCAGTGCTCCTGTCGAAGTTCCCGGATCCAATGGAACCGTAGCGCTTCCTGCGGGCACCTACGTTTTCAAGCTCATGGATTCCGATTCGAATCGCAACATCGTTCAGATTTTCAATGCGGATCAAACACATCTGTATGCCACGGTCCTGGCAATCTCGAATTACCGTTTGACGCCTTCCGACAAAACCATAACCACGTTTGAGGAACGGCCGGAAGGCAGCCCTCAGGCGATTAAGGCCTGGTTCTACCCGGGCGACACCTTCGGTCAGGAATTCGCTTACCCGAAGGCGACGGCCGTCGAACTGGCCAAGGAAAACAACGAACCGGTCCCCTCGATTCCGGAGGAAACCGCGGAGAACTCCTCGGCCTTGCAGCAAGCCCCCGTCGAGGATGAGCAATCGAATGGTGAGGAAACCCAGGTTGCACAGAACACGCCTGCGAACACGGCACCTGCGGACACGACGTCTCCCAGCACGACGCCCGCGAGCACGATGCCCAGCACCGCCAGTGAAATGCCGCTTGTGGCGCTTGGCGGAATGCTTTTGCTCGGGTTGGGAATCTGCATCCGTTTGCTGACTCGGAAGCCCGCTTAGTTCCGGCGCCCGATTCAGCGCAAGATGATGCATAGCATGCTGGGGCGCGAACGAACACGCATGGGAGTCCGCCGCGCCCCCGCGGTAGTCACGTTTTCCAAGCTCAGGAGCAGTGCCTCGCTCTTGCTGATTTCCACGCTGGCAGGCGCGTACGGACTCCCGCGCCTTCTAGCCCTGAGCTCGAATGCTCCAGGATTGCAAGCCCTCTGGTCGGAGGCTGACCTCGTCGTCCTGCCCGTGACGGTCACCGATCACAAGGGCAACTTCGTTCCCGGATTGACGCAAAAAGATTTGCAGGTCTACGAAAATGGACAGCCCCAATCGATCTCGCACTTTGATCACAGCGACGTCCCGGTGACCGTGGGCCTCGTCGTTGATAGCAGTGGAAGCATGGGTCCCAACCGCGCCGAGGTCGCGCAGGCCGCGAAAGATTTTTTGATCTCCAGCAACCCCCAGGACGAAATTTTCGTGGTCAACTTTAATGAACGCGTTTCATTCGGCCTGCCGCCCTTGGTTCCATTCACGAATGACGTCGCACAACTGCAAGCCGGAGTGCTCTCGGGACCATCCGCGGGCATGACCGCACTTTACGATGCCACAGACCTGGCCTTGAATCATCTAACCCTGGGAACCAATGGCAAAAAGGCGCTCATCATAATCAGCGATGGTGGGGACAACGCAAGCCATGAGAATTTTCGGCAATTGCTGGCTTCGGCCCAGCACACGAGCGCGATCATCTACACCATCGGCATCATCAGCGAACTCGAATCAGACGTGAATCCCGGCGTGCTTCAAAGGCTCGCAAGCGCCACGGGGGGGAAATCCTACTTCCCGAAATCCGCGGCGGATTTGTCTTCCATCTGCCAGCAGATCGCGCGCGACCTTCGCGAGCAATATACGATTGCCTACGTTCCGGCCGATAGAACCCACGACGGATCCTACCGGCGGATTCGCGTGACTGTGCATGCGCCGGGGCGCGGTGGGCTTGTCGTTCGTACGCGCGAGGGATACTTTGCGCCTTCTGGCGCTGCGGGAACTCCCGCCGCCACGCAGGGAGAATAACCGGATCCAAGGGACATAACGATGCGCGCCAGGTCAATTCTCCGGAATTTTTCCACCGTTCTTCTCCTTGCAGGCACGCTCCTGCTCGGCGGCTATGCGTTTGTAATTGTGCAGACTCACGCTTTTCAGTCGCGCGAAACACGCCGTCTCGCCTCTCTGCTCGGTGGTGCCGGGTCCGCTGCTCAAACCAGTCGCATGAAGCCACATTTAAAACCGGGGGCCCTCTTCGGCGAATTGGAAATCCCACGGATCGGAATTGACACCATCGTCCTCCAAGGGGACGACGGCACTACTCTCCGCTTGGCCGCCGGGCATATTCCCTATACGGCCATGCCCGGCGATCCCGGCGGCAACGTAGCCATAGTCGCGCATCGAGACACCTACTTCCGCCCCCTGAGATTCATCCAACCGAACGACCTGATTGTTATAAAAACTCCGGCGGGAATCCACCAATACCGCGTCCAATTCACTCGCGTGGTCCGGCCCACCGACATCGCCCTGCTGGACCGCACGGGCGAGCGCACCTTGACGCTCGTGACTTGCTATCCCTTCTATTTTATCGGTCCAGCTCCCGACAGATTCATCGTCCGCGCCATCTCAAAATAACGACAAAATGCGTTGGCTAGCTTGATATGCCGAGGGGTCTTGCATTCAACTTGGAACAGTGCCGGACTCGCAACGAGAACGGAAACGCACTGCGCTCGCGATATTGCAACATTCAGCCGATTCAAGCGGTAGAGAAATTCCATGCCTCGCGGGGCGTCCTCAAGGGTTGAGGTCGTCATCGAGTAGAACACCACAGGCGCCTGTTGTCCCTGAAATTTGTCGACTGTGCCAACCCGCGCACCCACAGGAAGCTTACGGGAGAGGGCTGAAACTTGTGCATTGTAGGGGGCAACAACCAAAATATCTTCCAATTGCAAAGTCCGTGTTTCGCCCATCTTTGTTACCCAGGCCGCGCGCCCGTCCAGCAGACCATTCACTAACTCAGTGATCTTCTCGACTTCCTCAACAGACTCGCTCTGGTTACCTACATGTTCACGGGTACAAACCGGAGACCTGTGCCGTCAAGGAAACCGTTCGCGTCCAGCCTTTGGTTCCGGTTCTCGGGCCGAGCAGAAAGCCTGCCGTCATAGAATAGTTCTGAAATAAAGGCGCAGATTTCTGGATGCATGCGCCATGTCTCGCTTAGAAAGAGTCCCCTCTTCGGATCAATGGTCGCATGTCCATGAGCAGATGGGCTAGGGCTGAAACATCTACACCAGGAGGATGGACTCCCTTCTGAGGCTGATCTAGTTGTTGCGGATCACCGAGCAGGACTACGCTCGTGGCGGCTTGGCATATCGCGAGCACATCAGCGAGGGACATTTGCCCCGCCTCGTCAACGAAGAGCACGTCAACAGCATTAGCCATTTCTTCGCGTGCCCACAGCCAGGATGTCCCAGCCGCCACCTGCGCTGCCCCCGAGGTCAGCGCATCTAGGACATCCCTACTGTCCCGGACCTGCGTTACCATCGGATCGGTACAGCCATCACCGTCATTCGCTTTCTGCACGGCCCGCAATGGCAGGCTTGTGCTCCGGGCGGTCTCGCAGGTTTTGCGCAACAGCTCGCTGATGACCTTATGACTCACCGCAGTTATTCCAGCTCGCCATTTGTTTCGCACTACCTCGGCGATCATCCTAGCCCCGGTGTAGGTTTTCCCGGACCCAGGCGGGCCTTGCAAAGGAAGGACTGAGGCGTGGGGACACAGGGAGCCGATCAGTTGTCGGGCAGCCTCGGTCATTTGCTGACTCTCATCAACCAAGGTTTCGAGATTCGCCAGCGAGGCCCGCGGAGGCTGGCGAAGCAAAAGCTCCCTCGCCGCCTGAAAAGGGCCAGGACCGCTGATTCCATGTTCAGCTACCCACGTCCCGATACGCAGGAGGCTGCCCGGCTGGGGTGGGTCCCTAATGATATTTTTAGGAATCAGGGCAGTCGGATGAGGAGCGGACGAAGAGATCCCACGTTTGATATCGATTGTCCCGTTGACGTCGTCTAGTGCGACGAGTACGCCTGCGTTCGCTCTCGTTTTTGGGTCATGGATCTCGAGAGCCCGGTCATCAATTGAGTGGTCCTGAGGCGGGAATGCATACCGGTGGACGATAGACCGTTTAACCTGGCCAAGTGGCCCGACATACGTCAGTCCTCCCAAAGCGTTCCCATCTTCCAACATTTCTTCGTCGGAGAGATCGCATTGCCTAAAGTATTCCCACCATACAGATTTGTCCTCCCGGCGACGGTATTCCAACATCTGTGCAAGTAGCCATAACGCTCGATGTTCACTGGTCCAATCACTCTCCTGAGGAGGTAAATCAGCGAGTAACTGGGACATGACTGCACGAACTACTGCGGTCTCTGCAGTAAGTCTTTCCGAGGCCTCGCCCTGTCTCAGCGCGGGTCTCGGCAGCTCACTGCCCGTCTTTGCTTCCAGCTCACGCCTGCGATCCTCCAGCCATCCCCGAAGCTGCCACGCCGAGAGGCAATCGTCCCGATTGTATGATTCAAGGGCCGGGGAAAGCTGGGCTGCCGCTTCCCGGGCATTCCCCATTCCCAGCGCGGCTCCGAACGCTTGGAGTGCCAGTACCGAAACGCGCGGCGGTACGGATCGCGTGAAACCATAAAGAGGCTCTAACTTTTTTAGGGAATAGCTTTCAACAGATACCCTCATGCCTTGCCTAACGACCCGGTAGAGGTCGACAAAGATGCCCGCTCTCAGCAGTTGATCAACTTCATCGATGAAGATCCCATGCTGGGCCGCCAAGCGCTTGATTGCGGTCGGTTCGTAATCAGCATAATGATAGATGTGCATGTCGGGATGTCGGCCCCATCGTTCCATCGCGATGGCGATGAATTGACTGAAGGCCTCTTTCTCTTCTGCTCGGTCGAACGACCACAGCGATTGATATGAAGGCTTGGCCTCGTTTCCTTCGGCCAGGGTCAATACGCCGACCAGATATTCAAGCCCCTGCTCGAAAACGTAAGGATCACCTTCAAGGTCAAGGAATATGTCGCCCGCAGAGGGCTGCGGCAATGCAGAGAGTCCTGTGTTTGGCTCAGTCGCTTCAAGTAGTTCGTAGACGAGATGCCCTGGACATCCCTCCCCGCTACTTGAAGTTGTGCTTGTTGGCATATCCTCAAAAGAGCCTGGCGCCCGATTCCATCAAACAGATGTGGAAGCCAGGTCGAGCTTCGACAAGCCGGCAACAGTGGAAACATCGCAGATCCGAAGGGCTTTTCGTTGATTTCGTGTAATGCCTGCCACAAGAGAAAGATGGTCGTCATCTCGGCGGCGTTTGTCGCAGATTGGATCCCGTGCGCATACTTTGCAGTGATCAGTGGGCTCTGGATATGTGCTGGCGGGACGTGCTCGCAAGCCGTGCCGAAGTCTCGCTTGATCTTGCGAAAGTACGCGATGTACTGCTCTACTGGAAGGCTCTCTCGTTTGTGGCGATTCCAAAAAAACCCCCCATGCATCAAATCGGGCTGGACCTCCTGAATTTGCGAGAGGAGGTCCGAATAAAAGCAGAGTTGTATTACTGCCCCCGCCTTCATTGATCGTGCGAGCTTTGTCTCCACGGGCTCATATGACCACGGCCCAAGCGCGCTAGGCTTTTGAACCCGAACGAGAAAGTCAGAGCGGCCATGCCACGGACCATTTTGAAAAGTGGCCTGATAAATTGCACCGACGCCACGGCGAAGGGCGTCCTCTGTGAGGGCAACGGATTCTCCCCAGGAAACATTCGTGGGAATTTCCGCGATTTCGAGGCCTTGGCGTATCAGCTAAGTGGCGAAGGTACGCTTGCTCGTGTTTAGCTCCCAGTTCTCGCAGAAACTCATTACCAGGATCAGGAAAAAAAGGTCTTTTAATTTCTCTTGCTGCCTCGGGCGCGGTCGAGCGTAAGGATGTGATGAGCAGCCTAGAAAGTTTGCAACGTTAATTGCCGGAGAACGTGCCCGTTCTAGATCCTTAACCACAGATCGAGCGCGAGCAGTCATCGCACACGACGATCCTGTGAAAGCTTCTTCTTCCGCCGCCCATCCGTCAGCAACGAATTGCTTCGGACCACGAATTGAGCAACGCGTCTCCGTAAAATCCCCGCGCTCATCATCTTCGCTTTATTATCGCCTTGTCAATCCGTATTTTTCCAATTCCCTTCTCCGCGCTGAAGACTGACAATCTCCCGACGCGGCCATTGACGCACCGGGGTCTGCTTTTTCCTCCGTCCTCGCCCTCCGAATTGTTTCACGTGAAACAAAATTGTATTTCAGCAGCCGCTCCCGGCAAGCGATCCCCTCGCCGCCGTTAACTCAATTTTACGACGCAAAAAGTGCCAAAAACATACAAAAAATGGCATTTAAGGGCGTTTTAAGGCCTTAAATTGCTTGAGCTTTCAAGCAAATTTTCGAGGAATTCGAGCAGTCAAATTGCTCGAATGCTTAAAGCAAATCGACTGCTCGATATCGAGCAAGGCAATCACACGAAATGCATGCAGCGGAATGCCTTGACTGGGAGCGCATGTACCAACTAGAATGATAGTGGACTGAATTGGTGCTATATGGCTGTCGGGGGACAATCGGATGGTAAGGCTCGGTAAGTTAACGGACTACGGGCTGGTGCTGATGACCTGTATCGGGCGGAGCGAGGGCAGGACCCTGCGCACCGCGCGTGACCTGGCTCGCGAGTCGCGCCTGCCGATTTCGACTGTCAGCAAGCTTCTCAAGGAGCTTTCCCAGAGCGGCCTGCTCGTTTCCCATCGCGGCACGAAGGGCGGATACATCCTGGCCAGGGAATCGCGCGATATTTCCGTGATAGACATCATCGCGGCCATCGAAGGGCCCGTGGCCTTCACCGAATGCAGCACCGACGTGACCGGATTGTGCGGCCTCGAGCCGTGCTGCCCGATCAAGAAAAATCAGCAGGTGATCAATCAAGCTGTGCGGGGAGTGCTGGAAAAAATAACCCTCGCCGACCTGATCGAACCCATGCAATTGACGGCTATCAAGGATGCGCGCGGCAGAATCGTCCCGGCGATTGCATCCGGGAGAATCCAATGAGTTCCAATACAGACGCAATTCGAGAGTTGGCGGAGCAGGAGTATAAGTGGGGATTCGTCACCGACATCGGCGAAGACCGCGCCCCCAAGGGCTTGAACGAAGATATCATTCGCTTCATTTCCGCGAAGAAGAACGAGCCGGAGTTCATGCGCGAATGGAGGCTCAGGGCCTATCGCCACTGGGCATCGCTCGAAAAGGCCCAAGCCGAGCCCAAGTGGGCCAATATCAAATACGGTCCCATTGATTATCAGAATATTTCCTACTATTCGGCGCCCAAGCAGAAGCCCAATCTGAAGAGCCTCGACGAGTTGGATCCCGAAATTCTGCGCACGTACGAAAAGCTGGGCATTCCGCTCGCCGAGCAAAAGCTTCTGGCGGGCGTGGCCGTGGACGCGGTGTTCGATAGCGTCTCCGTGGCCACCACCTTCAAGGCAAAATTGGGCGAAATGGGCGTTATTTTCTGCTCTTTTTCCGAGGCCGTGCAGAAGCATCCCGACCTGGTGAAGAAATACCTGGGTTCGGTGGTGCCCCACACGGACAATTTCTTCGCCGCCTTGAACGCCGCCGTATTTACGGATGGATCGTTCGTCTACGTTCCCAAGGGCGTGCGGTGTCCCATGGAGCTTTCCACCTATTTCCGCATCAATGCGGCGGAAACGGGCCAGTTTGAGCGCACGCTGATTGTGGCGGACGAAGGCGCGTACGTGAGCTATCTCGAAGGCTGCACCGCGCCGATTCGCGATGAAAACCAGTTGCACGCCGCAGTGGTGGAATTGATCGCCCTCGACGACGCGCAGATCAAGTATTCCACGGTGCAGAACTGGTATCCCGGCGACAAAAACGGCAAGGGCGGGATCTACAATTTCGTCACCAAGCGCGGCAAGTGCCTGGGCAAGAACTCCAAAATTTCGTGGACGCAGGTCGAGACCGGCTCCGCCATTACCTGGAAATATCCGAGCTGCATCCTGCAGGGCGATAACTCCGTGGGCGAGTTCTACTCCGTGGCGCTCACCAACAATTATCAGCAGGCCGATACCGGCACGAAGATGATTCACATCGGAAAAAATACGCGCAGCACCATCGTCGCCAAGGGCATCTCCGCCGGTCACGGGCAGAACACCTATCGCGGCCAGGTGAAAATCCAGAAGGACGCCGCCGGGGCGCGCAACTACACACAGTGCGATTCGCTCCTGATCGGCGACCAGTGCGGCGCGCACACGTTTCCCTACATCGAGGTGAAGAATTCCACGGCCCGCATGGAGCACGAGGCTTCCACCTCCAAGATCGGCGAAGACCAGCTCTTCTATCTTCGCCAGCGCGGATTGAAGGCCGAAGACGCCGTTTCCATGGTTGTGAACGGCTTTTGCAAGCGCGTATTCCGCGAGCTGCCCATGGAATTCGCCGTCGAGGCGCAGAAACTGCTGAGCGTCAGCCTCGAAGGCAGCGTCGGCTAGGTTCCTTTAATGTCTGCGCGCGAATTACTCGAATATTAAAGGATTTCAGCGCTGTTCCGTCGCGCGCGATTTGCTCGAATGTGTGGACGAATTGATACTCGTTTTTGAGCGTGAATTGACGCTCATAAAAGCCCCTTAAACGGCCCTTAAATGCACGAAAAGGACACGAAAATGACGCTTTTGCAGATCAAAGACCTCCGCGTGAAAGTAGGCGACCGCGAAATCCTCAAGGGCATCAATCTTGAGATTCGGGCCGGCGAGGTGCATTCGATTATGGGTCCGAACGGGTCGGGAAAGAGCACGCTGGCGCAGGTACTGGCCCGGCGGGAGACGTATGAGGTCACCGGGGGCGAAATAATCTTCGACGGCAAGGATCTGCTGGCCATGAAGGCCGAGGACGCGGCGTGCGAGGGCCTGTTTCTGGCTTTCCAGTATCCAGTGGAAATTCCGGGGATCAGCAACGCCTACTTCATGCGGTCGGCGCTGAACGCGATCCGCAAATATCGCGGACAGGATGAGATGGACGCAATGGATTTTCTGCCGCGCATGCGGGAAAAGCTGAAGCTGCTGGACATGGATGAAAAGCTGATGAACCGTTCGGTGAACGAAGCCTTTTCGGGAGGGGAAAAGAAGCGCAATGAGATTTTGCAGATGGCCGTGCTGGAGCCGAAGCTGGCTATCCTGGATGAGACGGATTCGGGGCTGGATATAGACGCGCTGCGAATCGTGGCGGACGGCGTGAACGCGATGCGCAGCCCGGAACGCGGCATGCTGGTGGTGACGCACTATCAGCGGCTGCTGAACTACATCGTTCCGGACCGTGTCCATGTGCTGGTGGACGGGCGCATCGTGCGTTCGGGAGGACCTGAACTGGCGCTGGAACTGGAAGAGCAGGGATATGCCGCGAGGGAAGATGGGGCGCGCAGCGGCGCTCCCGCCTGAAGCGAATAGGGAGTAAACGAGTGGCGACAGCAAGCGAGGCTTTGGAAAATTACGCGGAAAGTTTCAGCGGCTTGGAGAAGTCCGCCACGCCCGGGCGGCGGGAGCCATCCTGGCTGCGGAAGCTGCGGCAGGAGGGCTTTGCCCGCTTCGGCGAGGCCGGCTTTCCGACGATGCGCGATGAGGATTGGCGATTCACGAATATCTCCGCGATCGCGAAGACGCCCTTCCGGTTGGCGCGCAACGGCCATGGGCTGCCGACACAAAAAGAAATCGAGCCCTACCGTATCGCGGGCGTTTGCTGCCATCTCGTTTTCGTGGACGGGCGTTTTGCGCCCGGGCTTTCGTCCTTTGGAAAGCTGCCCGGCGGGGTGAAGGCCGGCAGCCTGGCGGATGCGATCGCGAACGATCCGGGCGCGGTGGAACCGCACCTGGGACGATATCTGAACATCCAGCGCGACGCCTTTTGCGCGCTGAATACGGCGTTCATCGAGGACGGCGGATACGTTCACATCGGCAAGGGTGTTGTGGCCGAGGAGCCGATTCACCTGCTGTTTATCTCCACGGCGCAAAATGGCGCGACGATGAATCATCCGCGCAATCTGATTGTGGCCGAGGAGAACAGCCAGGGCACGATACTCGAGGATTACGTGTCGCTCGGAGAGCCGCCGGAAGGCTCGCGGACGCTTTCGAACACGGCGACGGAGATTGTCGCCGGGGATCATGCGGTGATTTCGCATTACATGATCGAACGCGAGGATGCGCGGGCGTTCAATGTGTCCACATTGCGAATTCAGCAGGGGAGGGGCGTGGACACGGCTTCGCACTCGCTGCTGCTGGGCGGGGCGCTGGTTCGCAACAACGTGCATCCGGTCCTGGCGGGCGAAGGCGGAGAATGCCTGATAAACGGGCTATTCATCGGCGGCGGCCGGCAGCACCTGGACAATTATATGCTGGTGGAACACGCGAGCCCGCATTGCGGAAGCCGGCAATTTTACAACGGCATACTCGATGGGCGGGCGCACGGAGTGTTCCACGGGCGGATCATCGTTCACAAGGACGCGCAGAAAACGGACGCCAAGCAGACGAACCGCAACCTGCTGTTATCGGACAACGCGCAGATTGATACCAAGCCGCAACTGGAAATTTACGCGGACGACGTGAAGTGCACGCACGGGGCGACAATCGGCCAGATGGAAGAGAATGCCCTCTTCTACTTGCGCTCGCGAGGAATTGATGAAGCGTCGGCGCGCAGACTGTTGCTCGAGGCCTTTGCCGGCGAATGTCTGGAACGCATGAAGGAAGGCCCGGCGCGCGCGCATGTGGAAGCCCTGATCAAGGAGCATCTATTGAGCATTGTCCACCAGAATCCCGGCGGGGCGGATTCCGCATCAAAAGGGCGCCTGCCGGAAGGCCGAAGGAATTTGGAGGAAGCCGGATGACGGCCGCGGCGGGAAGATTAGGAAGCGAGCTGCGCGCGCCGGTGGCGCGCGATGGCGTCCGGCGGGAGCCTGACGGGTACGACATCGAGAAAATCCGCGGGGATTTTCCCATCCTGCGGGAGAAAATTCACGGCAAGCCGCTTGTGTACCTGGACAACGCAGCGACGACGCAGAAGCCGCAAATCGTGATTGACCGATTGGCGCGCTACTACGAGCGGGAAAACGCCAATATCCACCGGGGCGTGCACCTTCTCGCCGAGCGCGCCACCGAAGAGTACGAAGCGGCGCGGAAGACGGCGCAGGATTTCCTGAACGTGGCGCGGGCGGAAGAGGTGATTTTCGTTCGTGGCGCCACCGAAGCAATCAACCTGGTGGCGCAGAGCTATGGACGGACGCACGTGGGGGCCGGCGATGAAGTGCTGATCACCGGCATGGAGCATCACTCGAACATCGTGCCGTGGCAGATTCTGTGCGAGGAGAAGAAGGCCCGGCTGCGGGTGGCCCCGATCAACGATCGCGGCGAATTGCTGCTCGATGAATTCGAGAGCCTGCTGGGCCCGCAAACGAAGCTGGTTGCCGTGACGCATGTTTCGAACGCGCTGGGGACGATCAATCCGGTGCGGCAAATGATCGAAATGGCGCATGGCCGAAACATTCCCGTGCTGGTGGATGGCGCGCAGGCCGCGCCTCATTTGAAAGTGGATGTGCAAGCGCTCGATTGCGACTTTTACGCTTTTTCGGGGCACAAAGTTTATGGCCCGACGGGGATCGGCATTCTCTACGGGAAATCCGCGCTGCTCGAGGCCATGCCTCCCTACCAGGGAGGAGGCGACATGATCAGCTCGGTGACATACGAGAAGACGATCTATAACAAGCTGCCGTACAAATTCGAGGCCGGCACGCCGAACATCGCGGGCGTCATCGGGATGGGCGCGGCTCTCGAATATGTGAAGAATCTTGGGATAGACAAAATCGCGGCGCACGAAGACGAATTGCTCGAGTACGCGACGCGAGCGATCACGGCGATTCCGGACATACGGCTGATCGGAACGGCGAAGGAAAAGGCCGGCGTGCTGTCGTTCGTGCTGGGCGATATCCATGCGCACGACGTGGGGACGATTCTCGATCAAGAGGGGATTGCCATCCGCACCGGGCATCATTGCTCGCAGCCTGTGATGCTGCGGTTCGGGGTTCCGGCGACGGCGCGGGCGTCCTTTGGCCTTTATAACACGCGGGAAGAAGTGGATGCGCTGGCCGGGGAATCCGGAAAGTGCGAGAGGTGTTCGCATAATGTCCGATTTGCGCGAACTCTATCAGGACGTGATCCTGGAGCACAGCAAGGCGCCGCGCAACTACGGCGAGCTGGCGGCGGCGAACCATAAAGCGGAGGGCTACAATCCGCTGTGCGGGGATCACTTCACGGTTTACCTGGACATGGAAGGCGAGACGATTCGCGACATCCGATTTGAAGGCGCGGGTTGCGCGATTTCCAAGGCATCCGCTTCGATGATGACGCAAAGCGTGAAGGGAAAGACGCGAGCGGAAGCGGAAGAGCTTTTCGGGCGCTTTCACATGCTGGTAACCGGGGGAGAGCCGGCGAACGGCAAGGCGACGGAACTGGGAAAGCTCGCGGTATTTTCCGGGGTCTCTGAATTTCCGGTGCGGGTGAAGTGCGCGACGCTGGCGTGGCACACATTGCACGCCGCGCTCGAAGGGAAGCAAGAAGCCGTTTCGACGGAGTGAGAAAGGAAGCAAAGGAAGCAAAGGAAGTAAAGGACGCAGAGGAAGTAGAGGAAAAGCGAAGACAGCGAGCCGCGATTTCAGGCGAGCGCCCTGGAGAAGTTTCTCACTCCGTGATCGAGACAAAACGCGCGGAAAAGGAAACAGCAGGTCCCTCACCACGTCCTCGCTACGCGGCGCCGGGTTTGGGATGACAACGTAGGCGTTTTGAGAGGCAAGGGAAGTAAAGGAACGAGCCAGCCATGACGACGAACGAACCCATCAAGCTCAGCAGGGAATGTGAAACAGTGGAGATTCCGAGCGGAATCCGCAGAGTGCTCCCGGCGGGCTCGGCGGTGAGAATCATGCAGTTTCTGGGCAGCGGCTACACGGTGACGAGCGAGAGCGGCTGCATGCACCGCATTGACGTCAAGGACGCGGAGGCGCTGGGAATTACGACCGTGGTGGCCGAGGAGCCGGCGGCGGGTGACGTGAAGTTCAGCGAGCAACTGGTGTGGAACCAATTGAGGACGGTGTACGATCCCGAAATCCCGGTGAACATCGCGGACCTGGGACTGATTTATTCCTGCGTGAGCACGCCGCTCGAGCCCGGCGGGTACAAAGTGGAGATCAAAATGAGCATGACCGCTCCGGGTTGCGGGATGGGCAATGTGCTGAAAGCGGACGTGGAAGGCAAGATTTCGAAAGTGCCGGAAGTGAAGGAAGTTCAGGTGGAGGTTGTGTTCGATCCACCGTGGAATCCGGGGCGGATGTCGGAAGCCGCGAGGCTGCAGCTGGGGTTCGATTTGTAACCAGTGCGCGAGCGAAGGCTATCCATTCCCAGTGCAGGCACAAGATAAAGTAGCCGGGGGCTAGGCTGAGGGACCCGAGCCGCCCGGCCTTTTCTCACCCATCTCCGCAGGGTCTGGGTAAGAATCTGTTAGGCGGCGCTTTCGCCGTTGCGCATGAACTCATATCGTTCAATGGCAGCGGCGACACCAACGTCACCGGAATTTTCGGAGTTGCTGCGCAAGATGCGTCCCAGACAGCGGACACGAACCGGGCCCGCGTGGGTAAGTTCGTGGGGCAGGGTCATGACGATTTCGACCGCCGAGCCGCTTTTCAGGCCCGTGGGCAGGCGGAAATAGAGGCCCCGGGAGCTCACTTCGCGCGATTCCGTGGCAGCTTCGCCGACAACACTTTCGTCCGTCCAGCGGACGGTGAGTGGCAAACGCATCAAAAAACGGCGCGACGAACGTCGTTCCTTTAGAGTCACGCGAAATACCTCCTTACTATCCCCATCAGAATAGGTGGAAGCCCTGCGGGAACCTATAGAGCAAGAGGGCCAATTCCGAGGTACGAAATTGGTACTGGGGTACTGGGTGCTCGGGGGGCTTCGTTTGCTTGGTACCCCTGCGCGGAGGGGTTCGCCGGGGTCTTAGGCTTGCAGATGCGCCCCGCCGGGAAAGAGGGCGGAGGGGAAGGGGTCAAGCCTGATCAATGAGGCGGTGGTGAATGGCGTAGAGGGCGAGCTCGAGGCGGTCGGAGACGCCGAGCTTGTCGAAGATGTTATGCAGGTGATTTTTCACGGTCTGCTCGCTAATAAAGAGCTTTTCGCCGATTTCGCGGTTGCGAAACCCCTGGGCCACGAGCTGGACGATTTCCTTTTCACGGTCGCTGAGCAAGGGCTTTTCGCGGCGCTGGCCGGATTCCGCGGATTTTTTGAAGGCGTCAATGACCTCGGCGGTCATGCGGTTGTCGAGCCAGATTTCGCCATCATGGACCTTGCGAATGCTTTTGAGCAGCAGGTCGCTGGCGGACTGCTTGAGGACGACGCCGCGGGCGCCCAGGCGCATGGCGCGGACCACGTCGCGGTCGTCTTCCGCGGCGGTGAGGACAATCACGCGCGTGGGCAGAGAATCGAAATTGACCTCTTCGAGGACGCCCAGGCCGTCTTTTTCGGGCATGCGGAGATCGAGAAGAAGGATATCGGGCTTCAATTTGGCGAGCATTTTGGCGCACTCGACGCCATTGGCAGCCTCGCCGACAATCTGGACATCGTCGGCGACTTCGAGCAGTTTGCGGAGGCCGTCGCGGAAGATAGCATGGTCGTCCGCGACGAGGATACGAATCGCCTGTTTTGATTTGGTCATCTTAACTCAATGGAATTTCAATGATAAGACGTGCCCCGTGGCCGGGATTCGACTCCACCGTCAGCGTGCCCCCTACGCTTCGCGTCCGTTCCTTGATCGAAATCGGCCCGAGACGGAGCCGGTCCAGTTCTTCGCTGGTGTAGCGCCCCGAGAAGCTAAAACCGCGGCCATTATCATCTACGACGAGAAAGACGTTCGACTCGTCCTGCCTTAGTTTTACCACGACGTGGCTGGCGTTCGCATGCTTTTTTATATTATGAAGTGACTCACGGTATATCTGGAAGAGTTCGCGGCAGATACGGTCGGGAACGCGCAGATTGCGGTCGTCGATGAACAGATCCACGGCCAGGCCGTGCTCGCTGCGGAAGCGCTCCGCGAATCCACACATCAGTTCCTTCATGTCCGCGCTTTCGACGCGGAGCGGCCGGAGATCGGTGACCATGCGGCGCAATTCCTCGCTTTCCTGGCGGACCATCTTCTGGAGGCTGGCGAGCTCCGTGCCGGACGAGCTGTGGGTTTGCGCGGCCTTGGCGTGCAGGACGCCGAGCTGAATATTCAGGCTCAGGAGCGTCTGAAGGACGCCGTCGTGCAGGTCGCGCGAAATCCGGCTGCGCTCCGATTCCACGGCGCGGGCGCGGAGATTGCGCAGCAGAAAGAGGTTTTCGAGCGGCGCGTCAATGTGGCGGACAATCTGTTCGAGCCAGCGCAAATCGCCCGGCGAGAAGCGGCGGCGCCGGGAGTGCGGTGGAAGGCCGTCAATCAGCAGAACCCTCCCCGCTGGGCGCCCGCCGGACTCGAGTGTGGCAGCCAGCAAAGAGGACGCTCCGAGCTCTTCCCAGGTTGATTCGGGCGGCGAGGGCGGCTGGCGGAATGGGTGATGGGTGCGGCGGTCCCAGCCGAAGCATTTGTCGCGCCCATTGCGATGCTCCCAGCAGAGGGAAACCTCGAGCGAATCGAGCAAAAAGGTATCGGAGCGGGCCAGCGGAATGGCCTCCGGACCGCGCACCACTGGCTCGGCGGGACAGACCATCCAGACGAATAGCCGCTCGAGCTCTTCATCGCGGACGGCGAGGCAAGCCTTCTCGCATTCGAAGGCCAGGGCCAATTCGCCGAGGGCGTGGCGAATGGACTCCGTAAGGCCATGATCGAATTGCAGATATCCGGTGATTCTTTCGAGGAATTGCTGGCGTGCTACGTGCTCCCGCTCTCTCGCGCCCAAAAATCCCATGCCCAGGCCGGATACGAGAGCGCCCAGGCCGATGGCCAACCATCTCCCAACGCTTTGCCAGCGGAACGGATCGGCAAAGGCCATGCGGAGAACGATGGCCACAGTGGCCGCGACGACGAACGCGAGCACGGCGCGCGGATGTCCTCGTGTCGCTAGCGCAAACACGGTGAAGAGAAAAAGAAAGCAAAGGGCCGAAATCGAGGGCGCCAGACACAACAATGCAGCAAAGGCCGCGAGATCCACCCACACGGGGATGAGAAGACCCGCGGTGCCGAGGAGGCGTTCAGCAAGAACCGCAGCCAGCGCCACGAGCAAATAGACGGAGAGAAAGACGACCGGGGCCTCGCGGACGGGCTCAGGAGACGTTTCCAAATAGGTCATGAGCGAAAGGGCCACAAGGATGGCGCGGGCCAGAGTGACCTGGCGTTCCAAATACCGGCGTTCCGTGCTGTCGAGAAGCATTGTGGAGGGCAAAGGGCTATCGTATAAAGTCTAGCAAGCCCCCGGCGCGGCGCAACTGCGTGTCCTCTTATGGTAATTGGCCGATAAGGATCGGGGGGCGCGAGGCTTAGCGAGAGGCGAGCGCGAAAGGGATACGGGCGCGCCGGGATCGGGAGAGAAAAAAGTGCTTGACATATGCCTATATGGGAATGTAATGTAGGCGCATGGCACGAGCCGCCACGAGTTCGGATGCGTTCAACGCGGTCGCGGAGCCCCGCCGGCGGGAGATCCTGAATTATCTCGCGCTGCGGGAGCGGCCCGTGGGGGACATTGTGGCAACGCTGGGGCTGGAGCAACCATCCGTGTCAAAGCACTTGCGGGTGCTGCGAGATGTGGGACTGGTCCACGTGCGGCGCGAGGGACGCCAGAAGCTCTATCGAACGAACGCCTCGGCGATCCGGCCGCTGCACGAATGGACGGGCACATTCGAGCGCTTCTGGCGGCACCAAATGTTCCGTGTGAAGGAACGCGCCGAGGAGAAAATGAGCAAGGGCGCACCGGGCCCAAATTCAAGGAGGAAAGATGATCTCGACGAACCCAAGCATTGAGGATTTGACGCTGAATATCACGCTGGAAATTCATGTGCGCGCGCCCCTGGACGTGACCTTCGCGACACTGCTCGAGGAGCTCGGACCACATAGCCAGACCCCGGAAGGAGTACCCATGCCATTCAAGATCGAGCAGTGGCCCGGTGGACGCTGGTACCGCGACTTGGGCGACGGCAACGGCCATTTCTGGGGAAACGTGCAGGCCATCAAGCGGCCGACGCTGCTGGAGTTCGCCGGGCCGCTGTTCATGTCCTATCCGGTCTCGAACAATGTGCAGTACCGGCTGAGCGAGGAGGATGGCGGGACGCTGATCAAGTTCCGTCACACGGCCCTGGGATTGATCGAGGAAAATCACAGGAAGGGAGTGTCCACCGGCTGGGGCAGCATTCATGAGCGCGTGCGCAAGGCCGCGGAGGCCTCACAGTCGCGGCGAGCGACAGGGAAGTAGGCGGAGGAACGCAGCAGCCGCTATTCAGAGTGTGATGAGTTCGACGTCCTCAGCCGCACTTGGGGATCCCGGGTCGGTGAAGGCCGGGAAGTGAACGGCCCCGGCTGTGAGACATCATCGGTCGCGCGGACCACCCCCAACTCATCTAACGACACGAAGGAGAGAAACGATGACCGACCACAAGACCGGAACACATGAAGAGTGGCTCGCAGCGCGGCTCGAGCTGCTCAAGGCGGAGAAGGAGCTGACGCGGCACAGCGACGAGGTGGCGCGGCAGCGGCAGGAACTGCCGTGGGTCCGGATCGAGAAGCAGTACCGGTTCGAGACCGACGAGGGGAATGCCTCGTTGGCGGACCTTTTCCGGGGCCGCTCGCAGATCCTCGTCTATCACTTCATGTTCGGGCCCGACTATACGGCAGGATGTCCGGCCTGCTCGTCAATCGCGGACGGCTTCAACGGGATCGCGGTTCACCTGGCCAACCATGACGTGGCGCTCTGGGCGGTGTCGCGGGGACCGCTTGCAAAGCTGCAAGCATACAAACGGCGGATGGGGTGGACGTTTCCCTGGGCGTCGTCGTTCGGCAGCGACTTCAACTCCAACTTCAGCGCCGGTTTTACGGAGACGCAACAACGCGAGCAGGGCATCGAGTACAACTACCGGCGCGAGGCGCCGATGGTTCGGGAACCGGCCCCCGGCAGCGTGACCGCCTCACACGCGGGGATGTGCGGAACCGACGTGGCCACGTACACGCGCGAGAGGCCGGGCATGAGCGCGTTCGCGCTCGAGGACGGCGTTGTCTACCACACCTATTCCACCTATGCGCGCGGACTGGACGGCATATGGGGCATGTACCAGTGGCTCGACCGCGCGCCCCAGGGGCGTAACGAGACGGGTCCCTGGTTTCGGCGCCACGACGAATACGACAAGCCGTGAGCCAAGTCATGGGTGTCATTGGCGCAACTGCGGGACGGGAGATCTCACGACGCATGGCCTCCGAGCGAGTTTCCGAGCGAGCCTTCTTGGGTGTCTCGGCGCTGCTCTTCGCCGCCAGCGCGGCGGTGACGATCGTCTGGTGCGCGTCCATGTCGGCGATGGGCGGGATGCCGATGCCTGGCGGCTGGACGATGTCGATGGCGTGGATGCGGATGCCCGGACAGACGTGGCCCGACGCTGCGGCGTCGTTCCTTGGCATGTGGGTCGTGATGATGGTAGCGATGATGCTGCCGTCCCTGGTCCCAATGCTGTGGCGCTACCGCCAAGCCGTCGGCAGGACAGGCGACGCACGCATGGGTCGGTTGACCACGCTGGTGGGAATGGGGTACTTCTTCGTGTGGACCGTGTTCGGAATGGCTGCCTTTCCGCTTGGCGCCGCGCTAACGGCGGTCGAGATGCGGCTGCCGGCGCTGGCGCGCGCCGCACCGATCGCGGCCGGTGTGGTCGTCCTGATCGCCGGCTCCCTCCAGTTCACCGCATGGAAGGCGCGTCACCTTTCCTGCTGCCGGGAGGCACCCGGGTGCGACCGTACGCTGCCGGCCGACGCGGGCACGGCCTGGCGACACGGCCTGCGCCTCGGACTCCACTGCAGCCACTGCTGTGCCGGTCTGATGGCGATCCTCCTGGTCATCGGGGTCATGGACCTTCGCGCGATGACTGTGATGGCGGTAGCCATCACCGTCGAACGTCTTGCACCGGCCGGTGAGCGCGTCGCGCGAGCCATCGGAGCCATCGTCGTCGGGACGGGGTTGTTTCTGACCGCGCGAGCAGCCGGGCTCGGATGACGCATCCGGAGGGCCGTCGAGGCTTTGCGTTCGCGCCAAGCTAAATCCCGGTAAAACGATTTGAATCTGGCAATAAATCAGTCCAGAAATAAAAACCAAAAGGAGAAACAAGCCATGGAAACAAAACCGACACACGAGCAGGCTCAGCTTCAACTTCAGCTTTACGACATGCGGCGCGAGGCGCGCATGCGCCAAGGCCGCGACTGGTACTTCCGCAACTACTTCCCACAAACCTTTGAGGAAAGCATGCGCATCGCCGGCTTTGGCACCGAAAACGGCCAGCTCGTCATGATGGTCTGGAGCTACTGGGAACAGGCCTGCGCTATGCTCAACCACGGCCTGCTCCACGAGGATCTCTTCTTCGAAACCAGCGGCGAATTTTGGGGCGTCTGGGGACGCGTCGAACCCATTATCCAGCAGTGCCGCCAAACATTCTCCAACAAGAATTGGCTCGTGAACCTGGAAAAGGCTGCGAAGCGCTTCGAGTCCTGGATGGAGACTCGCTCGCCGGGGCACCTTGCAACCATGCGCCAGTTCATGAAACAGATGCTCGATAAGCAAGCCACGGCAACGAAAGCCTGATCCGGAGCCGAGAGTAAAGAACGGCCGAGCCTGCGACCACCGAGCGCGCAAAAGCGCCTCGGCGCCGCAGGCTCGACTCGTTTACGGGATCGTCAGAAGGTTGACAGCGGGTGCATAATCATTGGAAGAAATCAGCGTAACGCGGAGGGTGGCCCGGCTTGCCGCAACGATACACACGGAAGGAAGTGGGACGCATCCTGGGACTGGATGCGAGATGTCTCCGGTATTGGGAAAGGCTGCGGCTGGTACGTCCGCGGGCGCGCTGGGGGGAACGCTTCTATAGCTTTGGGGACCTGGCTGCGGCACGCGCCATTCAGCGGCTGACGCAAGACCGCATTCCAGCGGGGCGAGTGCGCCGGGCCATGAAGCTGGTGGAACAGCAATTCGGCGCCGCGCCGCTGGCCATCGAGTCGGTGCGCTTTTTCCCCTGGGGGCGCGAGCTGCTCGTGATTCCCCCCGGGGCCCAGCGGCCTTTCAATCCGCTGAGGCAGCAATGGGCTCTGCCCTTTGACGCGGCGCGACCGGCGAACCTGCGCTCGATGACGGGGCGAACTGCCGAAGAATTCTTCGAGATAGCGCTCGATTGCGAGACGCACCCCGAGTTTTTGCCCCAAGCCGCGGAGAACTACCGCCGCGTGATCGAACTCGCGCCCCAGTGGACCGAAGCGCACATCAACCTGGGTGTGGCGCTGTATCAGATGGGGCAAATCGAGGAAGCGCGCAAGGAATTTTCCATGGCCGTCGAGCTCGATCCGCTGAATGGGATTTCGCAGTACAACCTCGGGTGCGTGCTCGAAGAACAGGGCGAGATTGCGGAGGCCATCGTGTATTTGGAGCGCGCCGCTCGCGCCATGCCCGCCCATGCCGACGTCCATTTCAATTTGGCGCTGGCGTACGAGAGGAGAGGGGAACGGCGGCTGGCTCGAGAACAGTGGATGCTCTATCTACGCTTTGCGCCGACCGGCCCGTGGGCCGACCAGGCGCGCGCTCGCCTGAAACAGTGTACCCCACGCCGCAAGAAGTCCGCTCCCATCCCATTCCCGCGCAAGGCATAGCGGGGCTGAATCGCGCTAAGATGGAAGGGCATTAGGATGTTCATTTCCGGTACACTTGCTTCCCTACGGAGGAGACTAGGATGAAAATCGCCAAGGATGTAACCGAGCTGATTGGGAACACGCCGCTGGTCCGGCTGAATAAAGTGGCCGCGGGAAGCCAAGCGACCGTGCTGGCAAAACTAGAAAGCTTCAACCCGTGCTCGAGTGTGAAGGATCGCATCGGGGTCAGCATGATCTCGGAGGCCGAGCGGACGGGGAAAATCCATCCGGGCAAGACGGTGCTGATTGAACCCACAAGCGGGAACACGGGTATCGCTCTGGCGTTCGTGGCCGCGGTGAAGGGCTACAAGCTGATTCTGACCATGCCGGAGACGATGAGCATGGAACGGCGCGTGCTGCTGAAGGCCATGGGCGCGGACATCGTGCTGACGCCCGGGCCGAAAGGCATGAAAGGGGCCATCGCAAAAGCCGAAGAGCTGCTGGCGAACACGCCGAACGGCTTCATGCTTCAACAGTTCGATAATCCGGCCAACGTGAAAATACACATCGAAACGACGGGTCCGGAAATCTGGAACGATACCGACGGCCAGGTGGACATACTGATCTCGGGCATCGGGACGGGCGGAACCTTGACGGGTGTCAGCACGTACATCAAGCCCAAGAAGCCTTCGTTCAAAGCGATTGCCGTCGAACCGGTGGAAAGCCCCGTGCTCTCGGGCGGCCAGCCGGGGCCGCACAAAATACAGGGAATCGGGGCCGGATTTGTGCCCAGCATTCTGCGCACGGATTACATCGACGAGATTATCCAGGTATCGAGCCAGGACTCGATCGAAATGGCCCGCCGCATGGCCCTTGAGGAGGGTTTGCTGGTGGGCATCTCCTCGGGAGCCGCCGTGGTTGCCGCGCTGGAAGTGGCGCGGCGCAAGGAGAATGCCGGAAAAATTATTGTGGTTGTGTTGCCGGACTTCGGCGAGCGGTACTTGAGCAGCATCCTGTTTGAGAGCTTGCGGAATGAGGCCCAGCAGATGACCGCCGTGGCCGGGTAGGTGATGGGAGCGCTGTTCAAATCGCTGCGGGAAGAAGTCACGTCCATCAAGGAACGCGATCCCGCGGCCCGATCGGCGCTTGAGGTGGTGTTGTGCTATTCGGGGCTGCACGCGCTGTGGTTCCACCGCGTGAACCATTGGCTCTGGAGCCACGGCTGCCATCTGGCGGCGCGCTGGCTTTCCGAAGTGGCCAGGGTGATGACGGGAATCGAGATTCACCCGGCGGCGCAAATAGGAAACCGTCTGTTCATTGACCACGGGATGGGCGCGGTGATCGGCGAAACCGCCGTGATTGGGGATGATGTGACGCTCTACCAGGGCGTCACGCTGGGCGGCACGGGCAAGGAAGAGGGCAAGAGGCATCCTACGATCGGCGACCGAGTGGTGGTGGGTGCGGGCGCCAAGATATTGGGCAATATCCGCGTGGGCGACAACTGCCGCGTGGGCGCGGGTTCCGTGGTGCTCCGGGACGTCCCGAATGACTCTACGGTCGTAGGTGTGCCCGGGCACATCATTTTCAGGCAGGGCAAGCGAGTGGTGATCACCGACCCCAAGCAAATCAACGATCCGCTCTCCGAAGCTCTCTCCGCCGTGGCAACCCAGGTGAAGGACTTGAAGGAACGTCTTCAGAAGCTGGAGGGAACCGAGCCCGCCGATTCACGCGCCGCCGACGAACTCCAGGCCATCATCGAGATCGATTACCAGATTTGAGAATGCAGTCGCGAGTGACGCGACGTAGTCAATGGAGAGGGGTCGTGAGGGGACTTCTGGTCACATCCATTCTGGTCATTGCAGGGTGTGGGTCGATTCACCCCAAACCAATCACGATAGGTATTGACGAAGCGTTTAGCACAATCCCGCTGACAGGCGCGTGCGCCTTCAAAGAAGCGCAAGCGCGAACGGCTCCTCAGTACATCACGCCTTGCGTCGAGTCACCGGGAAGCATGCTCCAAGAAGTACAAGGTGTATTTCAGAGCGCCGTCCAAGAAAATCCCGCTTGTTCCGGGGTCACGCTAAAGGCTTATGCGAATGCCGGCGCAATGACCGATGGTGTGGATTGGCGAATGAAGTTTTTTGTTCGGGTATCCGACGATGGAAACGTCAGCATCACGGATTCATCTTGGGAGCTTGATTCTCATGTCGGGTCAGGCGGCTCCCTGGATGGCGCAATGGGCGATCCATTTCAAACCTCCACGCGCATCTGCACAGCCGTGAAAGGTCGTGGAGGGAAGGTGCAATAAGACAGAAAGGGTAGAGACTTTTCTACGGGGCGAATTTTCAAAGGGATGACAAGACCTTTAGCTTCTCCAAAGTCAGGCTGCGGCAGGGACCATACATAACCCGCTCGTATGGCAGAGCGCAGCTAAGTGTGTGCGAGTCGGGCGGAAGGTGCTTACCCATAAGAGCCCTGAAATAAACACCACGTGCAAGAAATTCAAAGCCCAAGCAATTGTAAGCGACATCGTGCGCCGGAGCAGTCCAGAATTCTCTAGAATAAGAATCAGTACAGACAATCGCAAACACCGCTGTATCGGGAGGGAAGCCCGATTCCCCGACGAGAAATGCTCGCAGTTGTTCGCCGAATACACCTAGATTCCATCGTGGCATCACCTCTCCATCAAAACCAATCCAGTCGTGAATTGCCCTTCGCCATACCACACTCAGGGTGAAGTAGGTGAACTTTGCCGCATCCACGCCAACATCGCGACACTTGAAGACCGATATCGCGGGAAAATCCTCACAAGGGCGGGCAACCCTTAATCTGTCGTGCAATGGAAAGCTCCGGATGGATTTCGGAGCCAGCCATTTGAGAACTTCCTTCTCGCCATGATCATTAAAGCGTTGTTCACAGTCGAAACAAAGCAGATGAGCCTTTATCTCCTTCGGATCGGAACCCGATACCGAGCGCGTGGCAAAAGTTATCTTGCGCTTCCCATGAGCATATAGCGCGGCGGGCATTAGGTGGCTTTCGTGAAGAGGCTTTTCCTTCAAGCACAGCTTGCACTGTCCAGTCGGTGGATTTGCATTTGCCTTTCTCACGCAGACAAGGATGCCCCTTTACAGCCGGGGCTGCCACGAGAATTTGAATGACGTCCTTCTGACTCTTTCCTTTTCGGCATGGCGGATTTCCGGGCGTCTCGCAGAAGCGTCCGGAGCGCCGTAGGCGCGGCAGAAGTTAGCCCAGTGCGTGAGCGCTGGGAAAGGTGGGAATGAAATTGCGAGCGCCGTAGGTGCGACACCTATCCGAATACGAAGTGGGGGTCAAATTCCACGCCGTGCTTTTTCAGCAGAGCGAGGAATTCCTCGTCGAAGGTCATCTTCCGGTGGTGCGATTCCTGCGTCTGGATGTATCGGATGACCGCGGGAACGAGGGAAGAGCTCACGCTGAAAGCTGCGTAGCCGTGCTGCCACGCGAACTTTTCGCCTTCGTCGTTGGCCCACCGCGAGGAGTTCGATTTGATAGCGAGAATCACCTTGGCGAGTGACAACGATGGCGGAAGCTGGATGAGGACGTGAATATGATCGTCCATCCCACCGACAGCATGAACCAGAATTCCAAGTTTTTTGCAGATGCCTGCGGTATAGGCCCACATTCGGGGCTGGAATTCCTTTGAGATTGTTTTCCGGCGATATTGGGTGCTGAAGACGATGTGAATGACGTTTTGGGCGTATGTGTGGGGCATGTGCCGCACCTACGGCGCTCGGCGTCTTATATATCACGGACCCGGCCCTTACGGACCGGGCTAACTTCTGCCGCGCCTATAGCGCTGGGGTATGACAATCGCTCATCGCTAGACCTGCGGATCCGCATTGACTTCGTAGTGCCTCCGTGGCCTTTCCCATTTTGGAATTTCTAATTTCCATCTTCTATCTTCCGATTTTCTAGGTACTGGACCTTGCTTTCCCGCCAACAGTATGTTATAGATAGATTTCCAGCGTGACGCCCGGACCGCTGTCGCCGGCGTTTCCGCGCGCACCACGTTCGCGTGAAACATGCGCCAGTGCTTCACGAACAGCTCGTGCCAGGTGTCATAGGAAACCTGGCCGCGGTAACGGGGTGAAAACATATCGTAGGCCGGACGCAATTCGCCGCGATCGAGGGCGCGAAGCTGCGCGCGAACGATTTCCTGCGGGCCGGTGGAAAAAATGCCGAATGGCGAGTCAAGGCGAACCAGAATCACGACATCGAGAATGAACGCAGCCAGGGCGAGCCAAAGCAGCAAGAACAAGTTGTGGCGGAAACTACGCCTTCGCAACGCCACGTCTTCATACGCGGCAACCGCTGAAAGGCCATCCGCGGCGGGCTCGTGCTGCGGGACTATTGCCGCTGGCAACTCAGCAGTCAGCTCAGCGGGCGAAATCGGCCCAGGCCCTGCG
>CAWCPO010000012.1:0-87817 GCA_963797345.1 uncultured Acidobacteriota bacterium
ATCGATGGGAACTTGGTGTATAGAACTATAGGAATAATGAACGAGGGGAACGATGTATAGATCTATAGGAATCATGAAGAATCGAACGCTGTATAGAGCTATAGGAATCATGAACGAGGGAAGTGATGTATAGAGCTATAGGAATAGTGAAGAATCAACGATGTATAGATCTATAGGAATCATGGACGATCGAACTTGATGTATAGAACTATAGGAATAGTGAAGAATCAACGTTGTATAGAGCTATAGGAATAGTGGACAATCAACTTGGTGTATAGTTGTATAGGAATAGTGAGCAGTCGATGTTGGTGTATAGTTGTATAGAAATGATGGACGATCGGATGTGTATGTAAAGGAATCATGAACTATCAGATGTGAGGTGATAGAAGTAGAGGAATAATGAATAATCAACAGTGTATAGATGGATAGAAATAGTGGATCATCAACTCGGTGTACAGTTGTATAGGAATAGTAATAAATGAACTTGATAGATAATAATATGGAAATAATGAATCATCAACCTGAATATATAGATGCATAGGAATAGTGAACCAGCAACTTTGTTGTCTATGAGTAATAAAGAATGAGATTGACTTGTAAGATTATGGGAATAATAAATCAGAAATATTGTTGTATAGGGGTGTTGTGTTTGGTAACTTAAATCATTTATCACTTAGTCCTTACAACAGAATAATCAAAGACCATCTTACACCATTCATTCAACAGATTGATAAATGCATAGATAACAGTCATTAATCATTCTGTTTATGATAGACATGATCATAGGAGTAATGAACCATCAACTTGTCATATATGAGTATTGTACCATCAATCTTGATCATCCAGATCATCAACCATTGATTCATTGACTTGTTCTATAGGAATCATGAGTCATTTACTCGTTGTAGAGGACTATAAGAATCATGAATCAATTGACTGGATAGATGAGATGATAGAAGTATAGTAATCATGAATGAACTGATGATAGATGAATAAGAATCATAAATAATCAACCTTGATCTATAGATGAATAGAAATAGTTCACCATCCTTTGTCCTTGTCTTATACTAAAAATACACTACTTTTGATCCCTTTTTCATTCCTTACTATCCTTCACCCTCCTACATCACTCTTTATCTTCCTCTCTTTTACTATCCCTTATTCTTCACCTATTCCTCCACCTTCTCCCTTACTCTCATCCTCTTATTCCTTCTACTCATCGTTATCAGCAACCTTCAATTATTCCTCCAAATTCACTTCTCCCCACTCACTTCCTCTTCTACTCCTCTCCCTTTACTCTCAGTAGTATCATTAGATTACTCTCACTTCTTCTCTACACTCCTAGCTATCTATCTCATTTTCATCATTTTTCACCAACTTGTCTTCCCATGTCCTCCTGAGAGATGTCTTCCTCAAAAATACACTACTTTTCATCACTTTTTCAGTCCTTACTATCCTTCACCCTCCTTCATCACTCTTTATCTTCCTCTCTTCTACTACCCCTTATTCTTCACCTTCCCTCCATCTTCTCCCTTACTCTCATCTTCTTACTCTTTCTACTTATTGTTATCTGCACCCCTCAATTATTCTCTCAAACACACTTCTTCCCACTCATATCCTCTTCTACTCTTCTCTCATCACTCTCATTAGTATCATCAGATTCCTCTCCTTCTCTTCTACACTCCTAGTCACTTTCCCATTTTTGTCAAACTACCAACTTGTCATCACATGTCCTCTGGAGATCATTTTCTTCCTCAAACTCTCTTTACTCAATCACTTTATATTTCTATCACTAGGGATCTGTCTCTTTATTCATTTATTCTTTCTTTCATAATACCCATCAATCTTAGTCATCTATCAATTCCTTGCAATACAGTCTATTCCTATTACTATTCATTCATCTCCTAATCTACCATCATCACCGTAAATGAACTATCTACCATCACTAGTAATAAGCTTGTCACATCCCTCAATGACATCCATCACACCTCACCATCCTTCCATCCTTCCCCTCTCATCCACAACCCATTTGCTCATCCACATCAACAGCAATTCATCCCTTTCAACCTAATCCCTTAACATTCCCCTTGACTGGCACCACGAGAACATCCTCAGAAAGGCTGAAGAAGTGATCATGACTCTTTCTCAGGGCAAGAATGACAAGTGCACTTTGAGTATGACACTCGCCTTGCTCAATGACATTGGAGATTCACGTCTTCGAATGAAGTATTACTTGAGGATGTTGTACAAGCTCAAGTATGGTAAGTACTTGATAAACAAGGAAGAGTTGAATGAGTACATGGAGTGTTACAAGGACACTCGTGTTCTAGCTCACTACTGCAGCAAAGCATTCATTGCTGTGAGAGATAGTAGAAGGTCATTGACTGTGTCATCAGGAAGGCAAGACATCAAGCATTAGTTGGTAAAGTGTTAGGCTCATGTCAACAACACATAAATAAACAGTTCATACATCACAGACACCAAGAAATAGTCACTAGTTGGTAGAACAAGGTTACCCTTTAAACAGTTCTGCTTGCACTCTCCTTGTCATACTTTATCAATAAATGAATAAATAGTTTATGTTGCATTTATCAGTCTTCAATTCACTTTTCCAATCGACAGATAGGATTGTTTTGTACCATCTGGAGATCAACCTTGTGACCAACCAAATCACGAATATTGCTAATCCCATACTTGATCATCATCGGTCTCTCCAAACTCAATCCCCATGCAATCACCGTCACACGATCATCAAATCCCATGGGACGAAGCATCTCTGGACGAAAGACTCCTGAATTCCCCCACTTCAATCCACTTCTTCAAACCATTGTGATAGGCAAATACTTCCATACTGGGTTCGGTATATGGATTGAAGGCAGGCTTGAAACGTAACTTTGTCATCCCCAATTTGGAGAAGAAGGCATTGAGCATGCCAATCAAATCACCAAGAGTCAAGTTGTAATCAGCAACAAGTCCTTCAATTTGATGAAATTCACCTAAATGTGTCGCATCAACTGTCTCATTCCGAAAGACACGATCAATGGAAAAGTACTTGAAGGGATGAAATTCTGGTTCCTGTCTTGTGCCTCCTCCCCACTCTTCCCCCTTGTAGAACATTCTGATGTAATTTTTGAGTCCTTGTTGCAGACTTGAAATATCCTGGAAATGAACATCTTATTCATCACTCTATTGTTTTGTCTCATCTGTCATGTATTGGGTAGTAGAAAGAGGAAGATCATGAATGTTTATGAGCAAGAAATGTCACCATCATCCTTAGAGATGGATGACCCCATTGCAAATGGTCCTGAAGCACAGCGATTCAAACAAGCTGTGGATGAAGGTGATATGGATATTGCAAACAATATCTATTCTTGGGGCAATGATCAGTTGAAAAAGTACTGCGTGGATTACATGGCCAGTTCAAGAAGCCCCAAATTTGTTGGATTGATCAAGAGTGCAAAGGACAATGTCAAAGCATGGATATTAAAGGCATTTTTGGTGCATGCTGATCCATCACTTCTTGATGCTGCCATTGATATTATCAGACCTGGAAATGATCTCTTGAGAGATATTGCAGTTAATGTGGAATTAGTATGTTTGTCCAGGAGATTTGTTTATCTCTTGAAGAGGATCACTGATAAAAGGAAACAAGAGGATGCTGTGAGGTATGGTGTTTATGCACTTGTCAAGTGGAGTAGAATTGAATGCCTTGATCCTCTACTCTCCACAATCAAGAAAGGTGCATTTGTGAGCCAAAACTTGGAGAATGTTGCTATTTGTGAAGTCTTCCTAAGAGCCTCTGATTGCAATGATACCAGATCACTACTTGTCAAACACTTCTTTGATCATCCTGCAGTTTCTGATGAAGACTATTCTAATGCCTTGTACATTTCTTATGACTGTGTGATTCAGACCAAAGAACTCTTTCACTGGTTGCTTGGAAATGCAGATCATCAGGATTTGGAAGCAGTCAAGAGTGATTATAGATTCTCCTATATGGATCCCAACTTTCGAGATGCTGTGAATGCTGCCTTGCAAACTGTCAGTTCCGATCCTAGACGTGGAATAGCACGTGAAGAAGGTAGTCCAGTCCTGAAGGATACACTCACTGACTATCTTCCTGATGTGCTCATCCAGGAGATTGTTGATTATTCTTTCAAGTGGTAATACTGCTCATCATAGATCCATTACATAATCTAATCAACTAATCTAATAAGCAATCAACACTTTTAATGATAAAATACAAGCATAGTAATGGTATGCCATGTCATCATGATCACTCAGTTCATCATCACTTGTAAGTCAATCAGAGAGACAAGGAATGAAATGATACTTGCAAATCATTCATTCAGTGACACTCTTTCATATGAACAGAGAAGATAGATGCATGAATATTGTCAATGAATGTTCATCTCACAACTGCATCATTCATTCCATGTGTCATTCCTTGATTATCTCTCTCAAAGTGCATGCATGATATTGATGGGAGTGTATGTGATAGTTGTGATGGATGTCCTATTGCTAGTATGAGTAGTTCCCTTCTTCACTCTCATTCATCACAGAATATGCTTCAAAGTGAATCAGGTTGTAATTATTGGAGAATTCTGATTGCCATGTGACAGCATCGAATAATCAACTTGATTGATGGAAGATGATTCAGATCTATAAAAGGCGAGCAAACAAACACCCTGGTCAGAACATCCGAGAACAACACTTCACTCCTGTCTGTTCTTTGCAACAAAACCATCACCACTTTAACATCATCCATCCATCTCTTATCATCTACCATTCCAAATCATGAATATATTACGTACTGCTACTCTGGTTGCTATTTTCATCAAGTGTGTCACTGCAAGTACTGATGACATGTCCCAGTTTCGTGAAGCTGTTGATGAAGGAGACATGGACAAGGCTGTGAAGTTGCGTCAGTCGAGTCGGACTACTCTGAAGAGAGCATACGAGATGCTCAACTATGTGGTTGACACAAAGGACCAAGAGTTCATTTTCAAGTTTGCTAAACAGGCTGAAGTTGAAAAGAGTGCTCTACTCGTTGCACTCCATCGCAAAAAGTCACCAAAAATAATTGAGGAAGCATTTAAAGTGTTCAAGTTTGATCAAGATGACTTGAGATGGGCAGCATCTAAACCCGAGTTGATGTGTTCTCCTAATGATCTTTTCAACCTTCTTGGCAAGATAGAGAAGCAGGAGGATCAGGAAAAGGCTATTGAAGATGGTGTTTGGAATCTGTTTAACAACAAGCGTACTGAATGCCTTGATCCACTTCTTAATGCTCTTGAGAGCAATGAATCTTTTAATCATCTCAAAGATGTTGCAATCAAGAGGGCATTCAAAGATGGATCATTCTGTGGCAACAAACCGATTGTGGAACGTTTTCATGATCATCCTGCAGTCACTTCTGAAGACTATGCTCAAGGATTGATCTGATTCTGGAAGAAAGATCTACACAGGACCCAATTTTCATCTTTCTACTTGGAGAGGCTGATCAAGATGATTTGAATGCAGTTAAAAAGCATGATTGCTATAAGAGTAGATCAGATGAATTCAAGAAAGCGATTGAAGATGCTCTTCTCACTGCCAAGCCAGGTGGAACTAGATCAACTCTTCCCATTCAAAGAGCTGAGCTTGTCATGAAGACATTTAAGAATGATTCGAGCATGAGAATACCCACAGTGATTTCTCAACTGATCGCTTTCTACTTGGTTGATGAATCAATTCCCAAGTCAAGAATTAGACTCGTCAAGTATGTCAAGGAAACATTTGACAAAGATCTGATTGTGGAAATACCTACAGTGATTTCTGAACTAATCGCTTCCTATTTGGTTGATGAATTTACTCTTGGACTATGGGACAATCCTGATAAACAAAGCAAGGCATTGACATCAATGAGAGGAACTGATGAAGATCTGAAGAATCGAGTCACTTTCCACTGCATTCAATGATCTGACCAGAATGGCTACGAATCTCCAAGAATCAGACAATGATGAAGAATGAGAAGACTGCAACATCCAGTGAAGAAATGGACAATCAACTATTAATCTAATCTAATAAACAATCATTTATTACTATCACTAGAATGGAATGGTTCTTTCTGCAATCACTTCAAAATAAACTAATGACATCACTGTGCTATTTGTGATGATTGATCATGCAGTATCCATGATATTCATGTGCACACAGAGTATTTGTAGTAACTTGTTACTCACTCATTCTCTCTACCAGCACAGTCTCAACAACAACATTCACCATCAAATACAGCAGATAATCATCAACAATATCATTCATGTCATCACATCTGCACATCAACACATTCACTATCATCCTCTCTATCTATCACCATCCATATCCATCTATCACAAGTGTCTGTCTATTCATGATCCACTAGTAAGCAATGACAACTCTATATTTCATCATGATAGAACACAATGACATATGAAAAGAGCAGAGCAGTTGCTACCATCGATTCTTCTCAACAAATAGTCAACATCATTGCTCTTGATTTCAATCATGATGGCATTCTCGATTTGTTGATTCAATCCAAGGATATCAGTGGAATAGACAAAGTGGGTAGTCAAGTGACAAAGCATGATCTGTTCATTGGCACTAGTCATGGCACTCTCATCAACTCGGAATGGAGTATTGATGGAGCAGGTGATCAGTTGAGTCCAATTGATTATTATGGCACCATGCACATTGATTTGATAGGGAAGCATGTGACCAAGGGAAACACAGCAGTTTGGAAGAATATTCACAGAGGAGGCAGAGAGTCATCATCAGAACGATTTCAGTTGATTGAAAAGGATTTGCCCTCATTCTGTCCTCTCAGTACTCCACATAGCATCATCTTGGCTGATTTCAACTCGGATGGAAGAGCAGATCTTCTACTCACTTGTGAAAAGAGCAGTGATGATGATCAACAGTCAATAGAAATATGGGTTGCTGCTTCCATCCTGATTGCCATTCTGATACTTGGAGTCCTGACTGCAATATTCAAGTTGAAGGAATGGAGGGAGGATGAAGTGGAGAAGAGAAAGCAATTGCATGCAATCAATTTTGATGCACTTTAATGATACTCTTCATCTACATCAACATAAATTGTGTTTCAAATCCATTTTGATTGAATGATAGCAAGTAGAATAAGAGTCTTCTGAATCTGTCTTGCCATGACTCACTTGTCACTTTCTTTTCTTCAATGTTGAGTAGTTGTGCAAATTCTGTGCTTGTTGTTCATTCATTTATGAATTCACATTTATCAAGATAGATGTATCATTGATTGTGTAGTTCTATTGCCAGAGTATTTGCATGTTCTTGATTGATATTTGAGATGCTAGATTCTCGTTTGACTCTTGATGGAAGTGGATTGCATTTCTGTTCAATTGTTGCTGATCTTCTTGTTCGATCACTGCTTAGTTGTAGATTATGAATGTGTATTTATTTCAATTAGATTAGATTAGTTAGTGGATGAGATGTAATGCTATTAGATGTCATACTCAAGTATGATGTTGAGAAGGAGCTATCTGGTACTTCCGAAAGATACTCTTGGAGTGCCTCTTCAATTGCCATTCTTCTTCTCTTGCGTCTCCCTTCATGTCTAGTCTCATGATCAGGACTAAGAGTGCTCAAAGCACTATTTATGGCATCTTGAAATTCAACAGGTTGTCTAGCAAAGCGTTCATCGTCCCTAGCAGCCTCCAAATCTTGACGATCTGCTCTTGCCAATAGCCAGTAAAAAGTCTCGTTCTTGTAATCTTCACCATGGTAAGAACGATACAGAGCTGTCGAATAGACATCTGCATCGACTGCTGGATGGTCATAGTAGCATTTGATGTATGATGTTCTGTTGATATCAGTGTAGAAGGAAGCAGCCAAAAAAGCCCCTTGGATTGCAGAATTCACCACACTCCAGATCTAGAGATGTCTCACCTTCAAGTGCAGAAAGCAGAGAGTCAAAAGATTCGGTTTTGTTGGCATCAAATAATGCATCAACACCACATATAATCAAGTGACATTTGTGATTTCATGTTGGGGATCCTTTTCAGAAAGTTGATGAATTTGTCAGGTTTGCATGCCAGTTCCACATTCACCGCGACATATTCCAAATCCTCATATGACAGCTTGACTCTTTTGAAAATCCCATCAACAAGTTCTTGCTTCGGCATACAAAAAGAGGATTCTCAAAAGCCATGCCTTGTACACACTTTCCCCACCATTGACAGGCACATGCGGCACGCCGCCTGCAGCGTCAGTCCCGGGTAGTAGCAGAACGACGGCACCTCGATCCCCTCGCGCTTCGCCGCTTCAATCACCAGCGTGCCCGTGGGCGTCGTCAGTTGCTGTCCATTAATCGTGAACGTGACCGGTTTCTGCTCGCTCATGTCCGTCCTTAGGACGCCCCCGCGAACATTTCAGCGCGCTTGTATGCGCACTTCCCGCTGAGATGGTCTTCAAACTCGTTCCGCCATTTTTTCACAATGCTCATCGTCGGCAGCGCCGCCGCGTCTCCCAGCGCACAAAACGACCGCCCCAGAATGTTCTGCGACAGCTCGTAGATCTGCGGGATATCTTCGGCGCAGCCGCTGCCATCGTGGAAGCGGTCGAGCATCTTGCGCAGCCACGCCGTGCCTTCCCGGCAGGGAATGCACCAGCCGCAGGACTCGTGCGCGTAGAAGTGCATGATCCGCCGCGCCACATCCACCATGCACGTGTCCTCGTCATATATCACTGTGCCGCCCGAACCCAGCATCGATCCGGCTTTCGCCAGCGTGTCGAAATCCATGGCAATATCAATCTCTTCGGCGCTGAGCAGCGGGCACGAGCTGCCCCCTGGAATCACCGCCTTCAGCTTCTTGCCGTCCCTCATCCCGCCGGCAACCTCCTCGATCATGCGCTTGAGGTTGAAGCCCATCGGCAGTTCGTAAATTCCGGGGCGATTGATGTGGCCGGAGATGGCATAGAGCCGCGTGCCGCCGTTTTTCGGCGTGCCCAGGCCGGCGTACCATTCGCCGCCTTGCCGAATAATCGCCGGCACCGTGCTCAGCGATTCCACATTGTTGATCACCGTCGGACAGCCGTAGACACCCACCACGGCGGGGAAGGGAGGCTTGATGCGCGGATACCCTCGCTTGCCCTCGAGCGATTCCATCAGGGCCGATTCCTCGCCGCATTCGTATGCGCCCGCGCCCGTGTGCGTCACAAGATCGAAGTCGAATCCACTGCCGAGGATGTTCTTGCCGAGATAGCCCTTCGCGTAGGCTTCCGCGAGGGCCCGTCCATAATGTCGAGGACGTAGCGATATTCGCCACGAATGTAGATGTATCCTTGGTGCGCCCCCACCGCGCGCCCCGCAATCACGCATCCCTCGATCAATTGGTGGGGGTCCATTTCCATCAGCGGGCGGTCTTTGCACGTCCCCGGCTCGCTTTCGTCGGCGTTGGCCAGGATGTATTTGGGCTTGTCCGTCCCCTTGGGTATGAAGCTCCATTTCATTCCCGTCGAAAAGCCCGCTCCCCCGCGTCCGCGAAGCCCCGACTTCTTCACTTCCTCGATGATCTGCTCGGGCGTCATCTGCTTCAGCGCCTTTTCAAGCGCCTGATAGCCCTCATTCTTGAGATACACGTCGATCTTGGCCGAGTTCGGAATCCCGAACCGCTTGCTGATCACCGGCACTTCGGCGGGAAGGCGGTCGTGCACCGCGCCGGACATAACGGCCACGGGCGGCGGCGTCTTGCCCTCCTGAAGCTGCTCGAAAATGGCATCCACCTTCTCCGGATCGAGATTCTCGTAAAAATCGTAATTCACCTGCATGGCCGGCGCGCCGGTGCAAGCGCCGATGCACTCCACTTCCTCGAGCGAGAATGTGCCGCTGGGCGACACTTCCTTGTTCCCAATTCCCAGCCGCTTCCGCACGTGCTCGAAGAGCTCGTTGCCGCCGCGCGCCATGCACGAAACATTCGTGCACACCTGAATGTGATAGCGCCCCGCGGGCTTGCGCCGCAGCATCGAGTAGTACTCGAGCGTTTCCTCCACCTCGATTTTGTTCAGGCCGAGCCGCTTGCCGATTTCCGCGAGGATCTCATCGCCCAGGAATCCGAACTCGTCCTGCGCGTAGAGCATCATGGGAATCAGCGCCGAGCGCTTCACGGGATAGCGCCCGGCGAGTTCCTTGAATTTGGCTTCCAGTTGCGCCGGCAATTCCATCAGGCTTTAAGGTTCCTTCCCGAGCCTCACTACGCTGCGAGAATCACGGTTCACGAATTACGAATCACGAGTCACGGCTCTCACCGATCCACTTCTCCCAGCACAATGTCCGTGGTCCCGATGCAGGCCACCACGTCGGCGATCAAGCGCCCTTCGCACAGTTTCGGCAGCGACTGCAAATTGACGAACGACGGCGCGCGAAACTTCACGCGGTACGGTTTCTGCGAGCCGTCGCTCGCGAGAAATACTCCCATTTCTCCGCGCGGCGATTCAATCGCTTGGTACACCTCGCCCGGCGGCGGCGTAAACCCTTCGGTGAAAATCTTGAAGTGATAGATCAGTCCTTCGATCGAGGTTTTCATCTCCTCGCGCGAAGGCGGAATAATCCCGGGCGCCACGGCGCGGAAGGGGCCATCGGCGGGAATTTTGTCCATGGCCTGCCGGACGATCTTCATGCTCTCCCGAATCTCGGCCAGCCGCACCAGGTACCGCGCGTAGCAATCTCCCTCCGTCCGCGTGGGGATGTCGAAATCGAATTCATCGTAGCTCGAGTAGGGAAAGGCCTTGCGCACATCGTAGGCCACGCCGCTTCCGCGCAGCATAGGCCCGGAAACTCCCATGGCAATGGCATCCGCCGCGCTCAGGACGCCGATATCCTTCGTGCGCGCCATCCAGATACGGTTTTGCGTCAGCAGGTCTTCGTATTCGTTGATGTGGCCGGGCAGCGAGCCCATCACGCGCCGCACGCGGTCGAGCCAGCCCGGCGGCGGTTTGAGCGCCAGCCCGCCGATGCGGAAGTAGCTGGTCATCATCCGCTGCCCGGAGACGTACTCGAAAATTTTCAGGATTTCTTCGCGCTCGCGGAAGCAGTATAGGAACACGGACATCGCGCCCAGATCAATCGCGTGCGTTCCCAGCCATACCAGGTGCGACCCAATGCGCGTCAATTCCGTCAGCAGCACGCGGATGTATTGCGCGCGTTTCGGTATTTCCAGGCCAACCAGCTTTTCCGTGGCCAGGCAGAAGCCCAGATTGTTCGATAGCGGCGCCAGGTAGTCGATGCGGTCCGTCAGCGTGATGGCTTGCGAATATGTTTTCGCTTCGCAATTTTTCTCGATGCCGGTGTGCAGGTAGCCGATCACCGGTTCGGCCTTCACCACCGTTTCGCCGTCCAGCTCGAGGACCACGCGCAGCACCCCGTGCGTCGACGGGTGTTGCGGCCCCATATTGAGCACCATCGGCCGCGTGACGCCGGCGGGCGTCTCGATGGTTGTCGTCACCATGGCTTCCACCACGTCCCGTTCGCTCATCTCTAGCGGTACCCCTCCACCGGGTAGTCCTTGCGCAGCGGGTATCCCTCCCAATCGTCCGGCATCAGGATGCGGCGCAGATCGGGATGGCCTTCGAAGCGCATCCCGAACAGATCGAAATTCTCGCGCTCGTGCCAGTTGGCCGTCGGCCACACGGATGTGACCGTTGGGACCACCGCCTCGCTCCCCGGCACGCGCACCTTCAGCCGCAGCCGTTCCCGGCGCTCGAGCGAGAGCAGATGGTAATTCACCTCAAATCGCGGTTCGATGGGGTACCGGTCCACGGTAGTAATGTCCGAGAGGAAAGAAAAAACGAGCGAAGGCTCGCCCGCCAGGTATTCCGCCACCCGCACGAGCCGCTCCCGCGGGACGACCACGGTCGTTTCGCCCCTGAATTCGATCACTTGGGCGACGGCCTGCGCATCCCACTCCCTGAGCTTGCGCACGGCAAGGCTGTTATCGGTAGCCTGTGGTTCCACTATAAGTCCGATTCCCGTTTTGGCACTCGCTCAGCGATTCCAATCGAGCGCGCCCTTCTTCCAAAGAAAAATGTACCCCACGAACAGAATCATAATGTAGAGCAGCATCTCCACAAATCCAAACACCTTTAGCTGCCGATAAACCAGCGCCCAGGGATAGAGGAAGATGGCCTCGATATCGAACAGGATGAATATCAGCGCCACCATGTAGAAATGCACCGAGAAAGGCTGGCGCGCGTCGCCCGTCGGCGAGATTCCGCACTCGTAGGCCTGATCCTTTTCGCGCGACGGTTTGTGCTGGCCCACCACCGTGGACACCACGATTAGCGCGCCGGCAAGCCCCCCTGCCAGTATAAACATCAGCAAAAGCGGGCCATAATTGTCCAGGTAGTTGCTGTTCATATTCGTCGCGCTGGTATAATAGCTTCCAGGGGCACAGCGGTCAAATGGACTCCTTACAATTTTTTCGATGCACCGTTTCTCGCGCCTCCTCGGCCCAGCCGCGGCGGACGAGGATTTTCAAGCGCAAGGCAGCAGGGGGAGCCCCAGCCCAGTGAGTTCCGGATTCAACACCGACATCCGCGTCGGCGAGCGCGTATTTCATGTTCAGACGGAGGATCGCGGGCCGGCTCGTCCCCGCATTGACACCGCCGTCTACCAAAATGGCCGCGTGCTGCACCGCCGCTCGTCGAGTTACGAGGAATTCGCCGCTTCCGCCGATTTCTCCGATGACGCCCTGCGCCTACGCGTCGAACAGCAGCACCGCGGCGTGATCGAAGAGCTCCGCTCGGGCGCTTTTGCGGCGGAGGTGGCCGCTCCCGCCGAGCAGCCCGGCTTGCCCTCCGCCATTCAGGTGCAGCTCCTCAATCCCGCGTCGTGGCTTTCGGGGGGAAACGTTTCGCTCGAAGTGCAAATTGTGCGGCGGGCCGACGGCCAACCCCAGCCCGGAATTCAAGTGGAGGCCAACATTCTCGGCGCCCTGAAAGACGGCCGCTACACCGCAATGAGCGACGACCAGGGCCGCGTCCTCATCCGCTTTCCTTTGCCTCCGCTCGGCAAGGGAGAATTGGCGCTGGTCATTTGCGCCGCAGCAAGCGGCACCAGGGACGAGATTCGCTTGGAGATGCGCTCGCGCAGCGGACCCACCGGGGCCAGCCCCGCTCCGGGCTCGTGAACCGGGCACGTGAAAGATGACCGTTACCCTCAATGGCGAACGCCGCGAAATCCCCGATGGCCTCACCATCGCCGCGCTCGTCGCCCACCTCGGCATGACGCCCAGCCGCGTGGCCATCGAGCGCAATCTCGAAATCGCTCCGCGCGCACGCTGGCATGACATCGCCGTCGCGCCGGACGACACCTTCGAAATCGTCCACCTAGTCGGCGGCGGCTAAATTTCTCGGCGCGCGCCGCCGTTTTTCGTAGCGCCGGCTTCCAGCCGGCTCTTGCCGTTAAGGTTTAAATGTAGCGCCGCGGCCTTTTAGCGCGGCATCTTGCTCTTGCATTTGCTTTTTAGGGGGGTCGGAGCTTTAGCTCCGACAAAAGCCGCAAAATCAATCGGGCTTCAGCCCCTGAGGCCAAATGCTTTTGGCATTTGCTTCCGGGACACCGCCTTACACGCCAGCCAGCAAATGTCCCAGCTTATCCTTCTTTGTGCGCAGATATCCGCGCGAACGCCGGCTGGTTCGCGGCCGGCAGGGAACTCGCTCGACGACGCGAATCCCCGCCTTCTCAAGTTGCCGGATTTTATCGGGATTATTCGAAAGCAGCCGCACGGACCGCACTCCCAGCGCCTTGAGCGCCTCCGCGGCAAAATCGTAATCGCGCGAGTCGGCCGCAAACCCCAGCTCGCGATTCGCCTCCACCGTATCGAAGCCTTCATCCTGAAGTTCGTACGCCTTCAGCTTGTTCAGCAAGCCGATTCCGCGCCCCTCCTGCGGCAGATAGAGGACGATTCCGGCGCGCTCCTTCGCGATTTTCCGCAGCGACATTTCGAGCTGCGCGCGGCAATCGCACCGCTCGGACGCAAACACGTCGCCCGTCAGGCATTGCGAATGGACGCGCACGAGTGGTACGCTCGCTCCTCGAATCCGCCCATGCGCGATGGCGATCGCCTCCTCGCCCTTCGCCCCCCCCGCGATCCCGATCACCGTGAACCGCCCGAACCGCGTCGGCAATTCCGCCCGGGCCACAATATGTGCTTTCTTGCCCTGAGCGGAGGCGAAGGGTCGCACCCCGATGGTCTGTATCGGGGCGCGCCTCTTGTGCGCTTTCGCACTTTGCTTTTTCTGCCTCATGGGAATCACCCAGACATTCGTGGTGCGCACTTTTTTCCAGTGGCTCTGCGTCACATCGTAAAAACTCAGCAAGCAGTCCAGGTCGCGTTCTACACAACGCGGCCCAATGCACGAACACGGCACGCCATCATACCCTCTGCGTCTCAAACGCGGCCTTCATCCACTCGCTCATGGGATGGACTCCGCCGCAATCCATACATCGCGTCGCGTCAAACCGCGCCGCGCAATGCGGACACACTCCCTGCGTCTCGAAAATGTCGAACGCCGTTCCGCACTGCCCGCATTTCCAAAAATTCCCCACGGGCGGCGCCGCCTTGCATCGCGGACACGCAAACCCCTCGCGCCGCGGCAACTTTTCCCGCCGCAGGAGCAGCCGCGCCTGTTGCAGTCCATTCCAGCAATTCATTAGGATGAACGCGCACAATATCCCCAGCCACGCCGACCGCACCCACACGGCGAGCGCAATCAATCCCGCCACGCCCGCGAACCCCACGGCCACCGCCGCCATCAGGCTCCGCGCCCGCCCCGCCACGAACCATAGCAGCGACCGCAGAATCTGCCCGCCATCCAGCGGATAAATGGGCAGCATGTTGAAAACGAGCAGGCTCAGATTAATCACCCACACCGCATGCAGCAGCTCGTAGCCATTAGGCATCGTATCCGCCCAGTCCGACGCCCGGCTCAGCGTCCCCAGCGCATACAACACCGGAACCAGCGCCACGTTCACCAGCGGCCCCGCCGCGATGCTCCACAGCATGGCCCCGGGACGCGGCGGCGGATCGACGTACGCCACGCCGCCCAGCGGCCACAGCACGATTTGATTCGCCGTTCCTCCCACCGACCGGCACGCCAGCGCGTGCCCAAACTCGTGCATCGTAACAATCAGAAATAGCGCCAGATACTCGACCACGTTCCACACAGGAGAGGAATACGTTCCCGCGCGGGCGTTGATTTCATACGCCGCCACCAGGAACCACGACCAATGCAAATACAGATCAATCCCGGCCACCCGGAATAGACGGAACGCCCCGCGTCGAATGTTCTGCATCATCGGTGCCGCTTTTATAGCACAGCTTTACCCGGAGAAGCCCACGGCGCGGGTTTCTCTGGGGTCAGGTTGATTTTCCGTTGGTGACTCCCCCTGTTTTGTTGCGATTAGAACGATGAGTTTGGTTGATATTAAGGGAGTTAAGGTGATTTCTATTCGCGCGAGTTGCGATTAGATTTTCGAAGCTGGACGCTAGAAGCTGGATGCTGGAGGGGCTGATGGCTCGGTCCGCCGCACCGGATACCCCCCCTCATTTCTTCGCGAGTAGAAAAATGGATGTCATTGTCAAAAGGGGAGTTACGTCGATTTCTACTTCCCGATGTTTCGCGAGTAGAATTCTGGTCCTCCTTCGCCCACCGCAGGCTACGGAGGATTCTGCGAAGAAGGGGGTTAGGTTGCCTTTTAAGTATCATGCTGTATTATACCATGACTGTCAAATCGGCTCCTGCGCGCGTGTTCCGCAAGTCCCTCGGAAACAGTGGGTTAGAACCGTTGCACAGGTGCAATAGAGATGCGATTTTTTGCGTGGATTGGCGGGGGGACGGTCTTGCTTTTAAGGTTTAAATGTAGCGCCGCGGCCTTTTAGCGCGGCATCTTGCTTTTTTTGTTTTTAGGGTTCAGATATAGCGGCATCCTGCTCTCATGACCACAACGCCCGCATTCAAACGCCAAAACATCCGCCTGCCCGCCGGCAATTATCTTGGCCGGAGCTCTTATTTTGTCACCCTGTGCTTCGATGACCGTCGGCGGTTCGGCGCCAACCCGCGCATCGCCCTTTGGCTGATTGCCCGCCTTCGAGAACACGCCGCGACTTGCCTCTTTTTCATCCACGCCTATTGCATCATGTCCGACCACATGCACGCGCTGGCTACAGCCGCCGCGGACGAAAGCAACCTGATGAAATTCGTCGAATCCTTCAAGCAGGAAACGGCGTTTGAATTCGCGCGACGGACGAGTCGCTCCCTGTGGCAGGTCAAATATTACGATCGCATTCTGCGTCGCTCCGATGCGGCTGATCGCGTTGCCTGGTACATCTGGATGAATCCGGTGCGTCAGGGCCTCTGCCGCATGCCGATGGATTATCCGTTCTTGGGTTCGTTCACGGAGATGGGCACGCGATTATTGAAGGGTTCTCCTCCGATGGAATGGATGCCGCCATGGGAGAAAGGCAAGATGCCGGCCTACGCGATGAGTCCGCTTCGGCCCGGCAGGCCGCGCTAAAAGGCCGCGGCGCTACATTTAAGTCTTTCAAGACCGTCTCCGGTTCCCTGACGAAAGAGAGGAGTGGCACGGCTATCGGAATCGTTTACGTACGATAGAAGTCAACTAATCGGGCGTTGGAACGGTTATACTCGCACAAACAAAGATGCCCCCTCGAAACAAGACAGCTGAGGAAAACACTAAACTCACTCCTTTGGAAACCGTGAAGAAATGGGCCTCGGGATGGGCAGGCTTGCTTTCCGTCATGGTGATCGTGGTGGGGGCTATCGGGTTTCTTGTGGTGCTGAGCAACAAAGTGGGCGCACTCAGGACCGATATGGATGGCATCAAGCCGGAGGTGAAGGATGTCGAGACGAGCGTCCAAGATCTCTCGAAAACTCTGAACGAAAGGATAGATGAAGCAAACGCGAGAATAGACCATCTTTCCGACTCGCGGCGGATGTCAATTCCACTCGGGCGAGCCATTCCGACACCTGAGGCTGCCCGGAACATCCCCCCAAAGGAATTGAAGGCCCGGTTCGAGCAAGCCTCATACATCGTGAATTCTGATCTGCAAAAGCAGGTCCCTCAAAAACCAGACGTCGTAAAGCAAATTAGGAACGACCTGGATGCAACTCTGAAAAGCGTCCCGCTTCCACCGGATGTCCATCAAGCGGGCGTTGTTGCTCTGGCCCACGTTGAGGGATACGTGGTGTTCTGTAGTCGGGCATTCATGCAGGGCATACGGGGTGCTGTATTTCTCCCGGACGGCAACATGATGCTTGGCGGGGGAAGTGAAGACCCCAACATAGGAATCGGAGCTGTCTGGAATGTGGGCAAGGGAGAAGACAAGACTGGCTTCATTATCGCGCCGAATTATCCGCCTCCAAGCGTGTTTTATGCAGACGCTCCATCAGTAATGACTGATCTCAGCATTCTTTCTTTCAATTGGCCGAGGGACTTGGACGTTCTCACGCTCCGAGGAGACAATGCTTCAGCCCTGTTTTTCCATGTCCGCATCCAGGGGCTTAATCAGAATCTCGCTAAGATTGCGTGGTTGAGCGTCACCTTCCAGAACAGCGTGGTGCGGTATAATGGCGAGCCTTTGTATCTTGTAGATGTTCGATTTGAAGGCTGTAAATTCGAGTTTGGGAATGACCCGACCAGTCAGAAAGTGCTAAGCGAAATTAAATCGCAAGGCAATAATCCCGTCAGTCTAGTGGCAGGGATCAAGTAGCCCTCCTCCCGAACCGAGTCATGCCCCACCGCCCCGGTTCCACGTGGCAGGATTGCCTCTCGCTGGGATAGGAGAACAAGGGAATCCCAGCGTCAGGTTCATCCCTGAGGCTTGAAATACATCACGGCTAGGGGCGGGAGGCGCAGCTTAATCGAATAGGGACGCTCGCTCCACGGAATGGGCTCGGCGCGGACGCCGCCGGCGTTGCCAAGGTCGGTGCCTTCGTAATACTTCGAATCCGTGTTCAGAATCTCATGATAGTAGCCGGGCCCGGGAACGCCGATGCGATACTCCTCGCGCACCACGGGAGTAAAATTGCACACCACCACGATGAAATCTTCGGACCTCCTCGCGCGGCGCAGGAATGCCACCACGCTCGACGCGGCATCGTTCGCCTGCAGCCATTCGAAGCCGGCCCATTCGAAGTCCACCTCGTGGAGCGCCCGCTCGCCCGTGTGCAGATGATTTAAGTCCCCAACGAGCCGCTGAATCCCCTGGTGCGGCGGCGACTTTTCGAGCCCCCAATTCACGCTGCCGTCTTCCCAGAATTCGTTGCGGTCGCCAAGTTCGCTGCCCTGGAACAGCAGCTTCTTTCCCGGATGCGCGAACATATAGCCGAAAAGCAGCCGCAGGTTCGCGAATTTCTGCCAGTCGTCGCCCGGCATTTTTTCGAGCAGGGCGCGCTTGCCGTGCGTCACTTCGTCGTGCGAGAGCGGCAAAATGAAATTTTCGTGGAAGGCATAGAGCATCGAGAAGGTCAACTCATTGTGGTGATACTGCCGGTGAATGGGATTGAGCTCCATGTAGCGCAGCGTGTCGTTCATCCATCCCATGTTCCATTTCAAATCGAATCCGAGGCCCCCAACGTACGTCGGGCGCGAAACCGCCGGCCACGAAGTGGACTCCTCCGCGATCATGAGCGCCCCGGGATTATTGATGTGCAGGATTTCATTGAGCTTTTTCAGGAAAGCGATCGCCGCCAGGTTCTCCCGCCCGCCATGCTCATTGGGAATCCATTCCCCCGGCTTGCGCGAATAATCCAGGTAGAGCATGGACGCGACCGCGTCCACGCGCAGCGCATCCACGTGGTATTTCCCCACCCAGAAGAGCGCATTCGAAAGCAGAAAATTTTGCACCTCGTTCCGCCCGTAGTTGAAAACGAGCGTGCCCCAATCCTGTTGCTCCCCCATGCGCGGATCGGCGTGCTCGTAAAGGTGCGTGCCATCGAAAAACGCCAGGCCGTGCGCGTCGCGCGGGAAATGCGCCGGCGTCCAGTCGAGAATCAAGCCGAGGCCTTCCTGATGGCAGCGGTCCACGAAATACATGAAATCTTTGGGCGTGCCAAATCGGCTTGTAACCGCGTAATAGCCAGTGGTCTGGTAGCCCCAGGACGCGTCGAGCGGATGCTCCATGATGGGCATCAGCTCGATGTGCGTGTGGCCCAACTTTTTCACGTAGGGGATCAGCTCGTCGGCCAACTCGCGGTACGTCAGCCACCTGTGCCCCTCCGCCGTGGCGCGCCGCCAGGAGCCTGCGTGGACCTCGTAAATGGACATCGGCGAGTGCAGCCAGTCGCGCGCCGCGCGCCCCGCGAGCCATGCGGAATCCTTCCATTCGTAACCGTCAATATTGCAGACCACGGATGCGGTTTTCGGCCGCATCTCCGCTTGAAATCCATAAGGATCCGATTTCAGTCCCAGGTAGCTTCCCACACGCGACAAAATCTCGAACTTGTAAAGCGTGCCTTCGCCCAGCTCGGGGAGAAATATTTCCCATATTCCCGACGCGCCGCGATTCCGCATGGCGTGCGCGCGGCCGTCCCAGGAGTTGAAATCGCCCACCACGCTCACGCGCTTGGCGTTCGGCGCCCAGACGCCGAAATGGACTCCGCGCACGCCAGCCACCTCGCGCTCATGCGCGCCCAGCTTCTCGTAATTCAAATAGTGCGTGCCTTCGCCAAAAAGATAGAGATCGTAATCGCTCAGCAGGGGAGGGAAGGCATAGGGATCGAATGTTTCCGCGGTGCGGCCGTCACCCAGGCGAAAACGCAGGCGGTACGCGCCGGGAGCCACCGCTTCACCGCCCTGAAGTTGCAAGGCGCCGGGCGAAAGGATGGCTTCGAAGAGGCCGTCCGGATGAATCCGCGCGGCAGGATGGATTTTGGAGCTTCCGCTCCAAAGAACGCCCATTTCCGTGGCGCCGGGGTGGAAACCTCGAATCGCGAGCGCCGGCTTGCCGTCTCGCTCGACCCAGTGCGGACCCAGAATTTCGAAGGGATTTGAGCTTTCCGCGCGAACGATGCTTTCGAGCGCGTCCCGGAAGTCGTCGCGCGCCGATGGCTCCCGAGTCGCCTTATTTTCCCTATTGTTCATGCGTTCCGCCCACCACCGTCTCCCGTAACATCTTACCGGAGCAGAGGGTATGGCTACAAATTGTCCAAGAAGGTACTGGCGTACCATTGCGAGATGCCCCCCCCGCCCATAAGCTGAATACATAAGGGTGGCGTCCTCGGAGCCTTGTGTCCGCTCCGTAATTAGAGGCTGGGTCACAAACTCATGTTGAGGTTGTCTCTCTAGGCCATGTCCGGCAGAATTGCGACGGTCGACGCCAAACGGCCTTCCCGCACCGCGGGCGATGCCGCACGCGCGCGTGTTGCCAATGTGAAGGAGGCGTCGCGCGAGGCTCCGCCGGCGAGCGACGCGAATTTCCAACTGCTTTTTTCCCTCAATCCATATCCCATGTACGTCTTCGACCGCGAGACGTTGCGTTTCCTCGAGGTCAATCATGCGGCCACGGAACAATACGGCTATTCTCGCGAAGAATTCCTTTCCATGCGAATCACGGATATTCGCCCCGCGGACGACATTCCTCGCCTGCGGCAAGCCCTTCAGAAAACAGACGGGTCGCTGACTTTTCAGGGACGCTGGCGGCATCTCCGGAAAAATGGCGAATGTTTCGACGTGGAAGTCACCACGCAGGGCATTTCGTTTGCGGGTCGCGACGCCGTGCTGACAGTCACACACGACGTTACCGCGCACCGCGCAGCCGAGGAGAAGTTCCACAACCTTTTTGAAAACGCCGTCGAAGGCATGTTCCAAGCGACACCCGAAGGCAGATATCTCAGCGTCAACCCGGCGCTCGCACGCATGTATGCCTACGAGTCTCCCGCGGAGATGATGGAATCGGTCCACGATATCAGCCGGCAACTCTATGTGCATCCGGAACGCCGCGAGGAATTCAAGCAACTGATTGCGGAACGCGGCATGGCCAAGGCATTCGAATTCCAAGCTCGCCGGAAGGACGGCGTGAAGATATGGGTTTCCGTCACCGCGCGGGCCGTGCGCGATGCAAACGGCGGAATCCTCTGCTATGAAGGAATCGTGGAAGACATCTCGAGCCGCAAGCGGTCGGAAATCGAGCGGCAGGTGACGACGGAGATCGCGCACGCGGTGGGCGCCACGGACAATCCCGAGGATCTGCTCCGGCTGATTCACGGAGCGCTGAAGAAGGTGCTGTGCGCCGACAATTGCTTTGTCGCTCTGCACGACCCCGCCACGGGAATGTTCCAGTTTCCGTTCTTTGCCGATCGAAGCGGGGTCCGGCCGTCGCCGGAGAATTTCGCGCAAAGCTCGGCCGCGTACGTCTATCGAACCGGGCAGGCGATGCTCATTCCTCCAAAGGCCTTCCGGCAACTTGCCGAGCAGGGCGAAGCCAAGTTTTCGGGCGCGCCTCCCCTGTCGTGGCTGGGAGTCCCGCTGCGAGCACATGCCACAACCATTGGCGTGCTGGTGGTGCAGGATTACGAGCGCGAGAATGCCTACACGGAGCGCGACCTGGAGTTTCTCTCCTCGGTCGGCGACCGCATCGCCTCCGCCATCGAGCGAAAGCGCGCGGATGAACAACTCCGCTCGAGCGAAGCGCGCCTGCGCGTTCTGGTGGAACAATTGCCAGCCGTGCTCTGGACGGTCAGCAAGGATCTTCGGTTTACGTCCGCGCTCGGGACGGGACTCGCGCGCCTGGGGCTGAAACCCGACCAGATCGCGGGAATGTCGCTCCAGGAATATTTCGAGACGTCCGATCCGGAGTTTCTGCCGATTGCGGCTCACCGGCGCGCCATGACAGGGGAGCCCGTTACCTTCGAAGTGGAATGGAAGGAGGGATCCTATGCGTGCCACGTGGAACCGCTGCGCGGCGCCGGTGGAGATGTGCAGGGCGCGATTTGCACGGCCCTGGATGTGACAGACCGCAAGCAACTCGAGGAACAGTTCCGGCAGGCGCAGAAGATGGAAGCGGTGGGTCGCTTGGCGGGCGGGATCGCGCACGATTTCAATAACCTCCTCATGGTAATACAGGGCTACGGCGATCTGCTCGCGGACCGTCTGCAGGCAGGGGATCCTCTGCGGCGCAACGCGGAGCAAATTCAGATGGCGGCGCAGCGGGCCACGTCGCTCACGCAGCAGTTGCTGGCCTTCAGCCGCAAGCAGATGCTGGCGCCGAAGGTGCTGAACATCCAGACGGTGGTCGCGGACATGGAGAAAATCCTGCGGCGGCTGATCGGCGAAGACATCGCGCTGAGCACTTCCTCGGCGCGCGATCTTTGGCTTGTGAAGGCGGACCGCGGCCAGATCGAACAGGTGGTGATGAATCTGGCGGTGAACGCGCGCGATGCCATGCCGAGCGGCGGCCGCTTGACGATCGAGACCGCCAACGTGGAGGTGGATGCTTCCTTCTCGCGCCTGCCCGTGGTCCTGGCCCCCGGCAAATATGTGATGCTGGCCGTCACCGACAACGGCACCGGCATGGACGCCGAAACGCAAACGCACATCTTCGAGCCGTTCTATACCACGAAGGACAAAGGCAAAGGCACGGGCCTCGGGCTTGCGACGGTGTATGGAATCGTCAAGCAAAGCGGCGGCAATGTCTGGGTGTATAGCGAGCCGGGGCGGGGGACAACCTTCAAGCTGTACCTGCCGCAGATCGAGGAAGAAGTGGCCGCAATCGGGTATGACCACCGCATCCACGGGGGCGCGTTCCCGCGCGGTTCCGAAGTGGTTCTTCTGGTGGAGGACGAGCGGGGAGTTCGCGAGCTATCGCGCCAATACCTGGAAATGGCGGGCTACACGGTGATCGAGGCGGAAGACGGCCACACGGCGCTCGAACTTGCCGCCATGCACGATGGGCCCATCCATTTGCTGATGACGGATGTCGTCATGCCCGGCATCAATGGGCGCGAACTGGCCGAACGAGTGGCGCGCCTCCGCCCCGAAATCAGAGTGCTTTATATGTCCGGTTACACGGACCAGGTCATCGTCCACCAGGGCGTCCTGGAATCCGGGGCAGTCCTTCTTCAGAAGCCCTTTACACTGGCAACGCTCGCTTCCAAGCTGCGCGGAATTCTGGACTACGAAACCGTCACATAACCTGAAATTCCATATTCCCCTGCGGATGGCATAGAATCCTTGCGCGCGCCGGCCTTGGCGCATTAAAAAATGCCCGCCTCGTCCACTGCGACAGCATGCCCGGAAAAGCGCTTGCTGGTTTGCTGCGCGCGGACGCGCATGCAAGCGGCGATCGCGGAAGAGATTCGCGCGCTCGTCGCGGGCACGCTCGATTGGGATTTTGTTTTTAGCGCGGCCGCCGACAACTCGATTACACCGCTGGTCGCGCGGCAGCTTCGCGCCGTAATGCCAGATATTGCCTCCGATGCTCCGCCCACGGAACTCGCGCGGCTCGAAGCGGCGGCGCGCGCAAACACGATTCGCTCTCTCGTCCTCGGCTCCGAGCTGATTAAAATTCCGGACGTTTTCCATTTGCAGGGATTGCTTGCGATTCCATACAAAGGGCCGGTGCTTGCGGCGCAAGCCTATGGCGATGCGACGCTGCGCGAATTCGAGGACCTGGACATCATTCTGCGCCAGCGGGATGTGCCGAAAGCCCATGAGTTGATGCTCGGTCTCGGCTACCACGCGAGATTCCCGCAGCTTTTTCTTCCGCCCCTGGCTCAGCGCCCATCCCCGGAGAATATAATTATCGCGACGCGACCGGCCGCGTGGTCGTCGAGCTGCATACCGAAGCGACGCTGCGCCATTTTCCCGTCCCCCCCGATCTCGATGATTTCGCGGCTCGGGCTGTGCCGGTACAGCTGTGCGGACTCGAAGCGAAAACGTTTTCGCCCGAAGACGCGCTCGTGGCGCTTGCGATTCACGGCTCGAAGGATTTTTGGGAGAGGATTTCGTGGATCGCCGACGTCTCCGAGCTGATCCAGTCGCACGAGGCGCTCGATTGGGACGCAGTCTGGCAGCGCGCGGAATCGCTTCGCGCGCAGCGCATGGTTTGCCTGGCGCTTGCTCTGGCTGAAAAACTTCTCGATGCGCCCTTGCCGGCGGAGATCGCTTCGCGCGTGGCGAGGAAGGCGGTAGCGGCGTCGGCCGCGTCCGAAGTGCAGCGGCGGATTCTGAGCCGCGAATCTTCGTCACTGAGTTCCGCATGGCGGTTTAGATTTCGCCGGCGCATGGTGCCTGGATTTTTTTGGGGATGGCGGTATGCGTTGCGGCTCGCTGTCGTCCCGGCGGAAGACGATTGGGAAAGCATGCGCCTGCCGCGTCCGCTCGCGCCGCTCTATGCCGCGCTGCGTCCACTGCGCCTGCTGCGCAAGTACGCGACGATACGCCGCGACTCCCGAAATTAGGCCGATTTTTCGTTGGAGACCCCCTCAATTTCTTCGCGGTTAGGAAACAAGATTATTCACTTGACGAAGGTAAGGAATGAGGATTACCCTTTATCCGCGGGAGGTATGTCTACTTCCGTGGAGGAAAAGAATGACCCTTTGCATTGCCGCATTGTGTTCGCAGGGTGGCAACCCCCGTATTGTTATTTCGACCGATTGGAAAATGGAATCAGAGATTGCGACCGCCGAAATTCAGGACAAGTTATATTGGATTCGTGAGGACTGGCCGGTTTTGTTGGCGGGTACATTCACGAGAGCATTCCAGCTCAAAGAGACGTACAGGTCATTCATAGATAGGAGTCAACTCCAACTTGCCACAATGCTTCGTAGCGAATTCATGGAGTTTTTACGGCAACCGTTGATTTTATACAAACACCGACTTGCCGACGAGTTCATCGGAGGGCGACTCGGTATCCCATACGATGTATTCCTAGCGAATCGAGGATGGTTTCCCGAAACGACTTACACTGAGCTTCTGACCTCTGTTCGCAGACTCCTATTGGACTGTCAACTTCTCATGCCGATGTTTCTTTTTGGAGATGCCTACTTGTGGCGCATAAACGACGAGGCTCTTGAGTACTGCGATAATTTTGCTGCTATAGGTACAGGTATGCATATCGCCGAAGCGTCCTTGTGCCAACGTAAACAGGACAAAACACCTCTCTGTTTTAGGACTATCTACCACGTCTTTGAGGCTGCGAGACTAGCATCCATTGCGCCGTCTGTGGGCAAAGACCACACGATCTCCGTCTTATATCCCCCAGACGCAAAAATGCCTTGACCATCAAAGCGATTTCCAGTAAGGGAACGAAGCTGCTGAACAAAAAGTTTAAGGAGTACGGCCCAAAACATATTGCTGCGCTAGGCTTTGAGGATGACATGCTAGAGCCGGATTTTGAGGTTCCTAAGCCGTCAACTTCTCAAACGTCAGCACCGGAGCCGTAACCATGTGTCGCAACGTGTCAAGGAACAAGTCAGGTCGCTGACGGCGGTTAAATCGGAAGCACATTTCTTCGAGATAGGCTTGCAGATGCTTCGCGCTTAATTTATGCCAGCTACCGCGCAAACCGCGCTTGAACAGAGAGAACGCGGATTCAATCGTGTTGGTGTGGGCGCGGCCCCTAACGTATTCCTTAGTGCCATGCTGGACGACCTCATGCTTGAATCCTCTACGCTTTGCTATTCCGCGATAGGCGTTGAATTCATCGGTAAAAAAAACATCCACGTCCTCCCCGACGTTCTCCCGGAGAAATTTTTCAAGGGAGCGTCCGGTCACGTCTTGTGCATGGAAAAGCCGCAACTCTCCGTTGCGCTGGCGGATGCCGATAACCGGGCGCTTCTTGGTTCCGCGACCGCGCCGTCCGAGTCCCGTTCCCTTGCCGCCGACGTATGTTTCATCCATCTCGATTTGGCCGCCGAGCATAGGTTTGTCGCATTCAGCCATTGCCGCGCGGACTCTATGGCAGAGATACCATGCGGTCTTGTAGCTGATTCCGAGCGTGCGCTGTACTTGGCAGGCCGACATGCCCTTCTTCGCTTCGCAGAGCAACAACACGGCCATAAACCATGTTTCCAGAGCCAGGTGGGAATCATTAAAGATTGTGCCAGCAGTTACGCTAAACTGATATCGGCACTCCGAGCATTCGTACTTACTCTGTGTGAAGAGGCGCGAAATTGTCTTACTCTTGCAGCGCGGGCAGATGACTCCTTCCGGCCAGCGCAGACGCGCCAGAAGTTCTCGGCACTTTGCTTCATCCGAAAACTGTTCTCTGAGTTCGATGAGGGTCATAATTATGCCTCCGCGTAAGGAAAAGACGCTGCTAGAACGGGTGAGCACGCGGCAACTTGTACGGGAAGTGAAAAAGAGCCTAAAAAACAAGCTGCGTCAGGCGCGTGCATCGTCCAAAGCGTTGAAAGACAAAGAGTAGCGTCCATGACTCAGAATCCTATCAAAACCCCTACCCTTTGTCAAGTAAATAATCTTGTTAGGAAAAAATATGTCATTGATAATGGGTGAGTTACGGAGATTTCTGTTTCCCAATTCTTCGCGATTAGAATTCTGGAGGCTTGAGGCTGGAGACTGGATGCTGGAGACCCCCTCGGCTGCGATATTGCCTCCATTTCTGCCCTGATTCTTGGAGACCCGCGCCGTGGGTTTCTCAGGGTAAACATTCGTAAATTGTTTCCTATTCTCCCCTACGACCCCCCCTGTTTTGTTTCGATTAGAAAAAATTATGTTATTGATATCAGGGGTGTTGCGGGCATTTCTGTTTCCCAGCTTGTTTCGATTAGAATTCTGGAAGCTGGAGGCTAGAAGCTCGATGCTGGAGACTTCGCCAGAGGCGGGATTATATTGCCTTCTAAGTATCATGCCATATTATAACATGGCTGTCAAGTCGGCCGTGGATCGGGCGTTCCGCAAGTCCTTTGGGAACTCGTGGTTAGAACCTTCACACGGGTGCGGCGAGGATGCGATTTTTGCGGGGTTTGGGGCGTGCGGGGATGGCGTCCTTCTAAAAAGGGTAAAATCATGCGACACGAACTAAGGAATCTAACCTATCACATCTACGGACTAACTGAGCAGGACTTCGACTACACAATTGACATTGTGCGGAGGCTCCAGGATGCGCGCATGACGCTCGTCGAGCAAAACATTCGGCCGCTTCGAGAAGATCCCAATGCGGTTGAACTCGTTGCTGATTGGCACTATTACGCTCGGCTGGATACTGTCTTTCTTTGGGAGTACTGCCTTTGGCGGCTACAGAGTGTTTTTGAGGGGGTCATTGTGACCCAACTCCTTCCCCGAAAAGGGGGCAAACCGCGGAGGCTCTTTGGAGTTGGCCAAAAACTCGATGCCCTTGAAGCTGCAGGCTATACCGTCAGAGCCGAGGACCGCACAGCGATAATGGAGTGGGCGGAGCTGAGGAACGCATTGGCCCATCTTCCGCCAGAGCAGTACCGTCCCGTCTGGCTCGGGGAAGCCGATTTGATCGAGTATCACGGCCTGCTGCGACATCTCTGCGCTGACTGGAGGGAGGAGCAGCGACGAATGCTGCGTGACATCTGAGGCGAGGGGCCTCGCTGCTCGACGTGACTGGTTAGAGAATCTTTGCGTTGGCGGCGTAACTTTCGCGGCATTTAGCCGTGGATTCTCCTTTTTTGGGTTTGCCGAGTGCCCAACCATTCGTCTGGAGCCTCCTCCTTAGCTTCCCCGAATCGCATTTCTCGAGGCCATGGAGTCTGCCAACTCAACCAAGTAGTTCACTCAACTCCGCTGCCTTGCGCTAGACTTGCTCCGAGTTATGGCGAAGAGGAAACGCAAGAGGCGTCCCTTTCAGGGTTCGAGAGCTCCAGTGCCTGGCCCACGGAACTTTAGGCGCTGGTTCAAACGCGAAGACGTCGCCGAATTCCACTCTGCCTCAGTGGTGTCGAGCCAGAGGGATCCGGTTCGAGCGCGCACTCTATTACCTGTTCGCTAAGGATAAGCTTCGGCCAAAAATCGGCTACAGGCTCCCTGGAGAGCAGATCGATGGTCTTTTCTCTTTCTGGGCCGTGTGTTCCTTCTCGAGGCCAATGGCAGAAACCACCAATCTCCGTGAAGGAGCTGCTGGCGTTTCACGCCAAGCTGGAGGGAAAGCTTGCTGGCACTCTAGGGGTATTTCTTTCGATGTCTGGATATGCTTCTGGGGCTGCCGACGCGTTAACCAAAGGAAAGGCGTTGGCCGTAATTATGTTTGATGCTGGAGACATTGAGGCGTGTTTCAACCGCAGGATAGGATTTGCCCGGGTGCTTGAGGACAAATTGAGGGTCGCAGCAGAAGAAGGATTGGCATACTGGCCTTATAAAAGCACTCGGTAACCCGGGCATCGATCTCGGAGAAGAAATTGGGGACTAGGTGATGCCCTACATTTTTCCAAAACTGTTGATGGTTTGTGAAGGCGATATCGAGAAAATCATTCTCGCGCATTTGGTCCAGCGCCTGCTTGTGGACAATTCAATTCGCCGGGAAGTAAATCGTCCCTGCATACGGCAAGGCGGTTATCCCGAGAATGGTTCGTGCGATCGAGGCGCGGCTCGGCCCCCAGCCGATGGTAATCGTCATCAATTCAGACGGCAACGCGCCGAGAACATGGGCAAGTTTACGAACAAAACTGCCGTGGAAAAACTATCGGCTGGTGATTGCTTAACCCAATGTGGAGTCTTGGGTCTCTCCAGAATGGCATGGGGGCGGACGCGCCGAGTGGCCAAATATGGTTGAAATGGCCAAAAGAATTAGTTTGGACGATTTAGAAAGTCTTCATCCCGAGTTTGGGGAATTGAGAAGTGCTGTGACGACACCGCCTCTCGGGCGAACGTGATTGCGGAGGTTTGCCTCGTCATAACTCCATTTCGCGCCCAGTCTTCAAGTGTTTCCACTCGCAAACCCCGAGCTGCAAAAACGACCACGATCAGCTTCGGTCTTGACGAGGATGGAAGCAGACAAGCCTCGCCCTGCGGAATCGGGGCGAGCTACATGGGCAACGGCAAAAGCAAGAGAAAGATGCCCGCCTACAATTCGAGGCGGCCGCTAAAAGGCAAAGGCAGAGGCAGGTAAGCCTTAACGTCGAGAGCGTGCCGTCGGCAGGATGCTATGGCGCGCCGTTTTCTTGTAAACTGGACGGCGGCCAGGCATCCTGTTGGGAGGGAATGTTCATGGATTCGAGCGACTCCGCGGGCGTGGCGCAAGAGACGCTGGGCGAACGGGCGGGCCCGTGCGCGATGGTCATCTTTGGGGCCGGCGGCGACCTGACCAAACGCAAATTGATGCCGGCAATCTACAATCTGGCGCAAGGGAAACTTCTGCCGGACGAGTTTGCGATCGTGGGCGTCTCGCTCGAGCCATTCACGACGGACGAATTTCGCCAGCAGATGACCCAGGAGATCCGGCAATATGCGATGCGTCCCGTGGATTCGGCATCGTGGGATTGGTTTTCGAAGCGCCTCTACTACATTTCCGGCGATTTCAGCGACCCGCAGCTATATAAGAAGCTCGGGGATCTGCTCGGCCAGGTAAAGAAGGAGCAAGGGACGCAGGGCAACTGCCTGTTTTATCTGGCCACCAGCCCGAATTTTTTCCCCATTGTCGCCGAGCAGCTTGGGGCAGCTGGGCTTACGAAGGAGGATGGCGGGGAGTGGAGACGCGTGGTAATCGAAAAGCCCTTCGGCCACGATCTTGCATCCGCCGTGGCTTTGAACCAAGCCCTTGGACGAGTCCTCGACGAAAAGCAGATCTACCGCATTGACCACTATCTGGGAAAAGAGACGGTCCAGAATATTTTGGCGTTTCGCTTTGCCAACGGCATCTTCGAGCCGATATGGAACCGGCGCTACGTGGATCACGTGCAGGTGACGGTGGCGGAGGAGCTCGGCGTGGAGCTTCGCGGAGGTTATTACGAGGGCGCCGGGGCGCTGCGCGACATGGTGCCGAACCACATCCTCCAGTTGATTACGCTTACGGCCATGGAGCCCCCGATTTCCTTCGACGCCGCGGCGGTTCACGATGAGCAGACAAAAATCCTTCGCGCCATTCAGCCGATGAGTCCGGAAAAGGTGCTGGACCACGCCGTGCGCGGGCAATACGGCGAAGGCACGATTGACGGCAAGCATGTCCCCGGCTATCGCAGCGAGCCCCACGTGGCGCCCGAATTCGACCGCGCCGACGTACGTGGCTCTGGCCCTGCATATAGACAACTGGCGCTGGGCCGACGTGCCATTTTATCTACGCACGGGCAAGCGGCTCCCCAAGCGGGTCACGCAGATCGTGATCCGGTTCCGCCGGCCCCCGTACGTGCTATTTCGCAAGACCACCGTTGAAAAAATCCCGCCGAACGAGCTGGTGATTAACATTCAGCCGAACGAAGGCATCTGTTTGAACTTTGAAGCGAAAGTTCCGGGACCGGTGATGCGCCTGGGCGCGGTGAACATGGATTTCGAATACTTCGATTACTTCGGCACCACACCCTCCACGGGGTACGAAACGCTCCTCCACGACTGCATGATGGGCGATCCCACGCTCTTCCAGCGCGCCGATATGGTCGAAGCCAGTTGGGCGGTGGTCCAGCCGATTCTCGATGTTTGGACGGCCCTGCCGCCGCGCGATTTCCCCAACTACGCCGCCGGCACATGGGGTCCGGCGCAAGCGGATGAACTGCTGCGGCGCGAAGGACGCGAATGGCGCGACGCCGCTTGCGCTCCCGCCCCGCGCCGCAACGCGTCCGAGGCGCAGGCCACGCAATCCACGGCTACGAAGGCGGCCAGCAAGCCCTGATCACGAGGATTCTTCGACCCACAGCCTCGCCAGAACCTATCGGTTACATCAAGATTGTGCATTGTACATTTGGGAGATCCCCGGCTAGTTATGTAGATGCGCAGAAGGGCCGCTCCGGCACCCTCGCAGCATTGTCCGTCGGAGGAGTTAAATGCACGATCGGAATAGTTCCCAGGGGCAAGCCAGCAGGGGTACGAATCCCGCGAAAGTGGCCCCATTGGCCCTTGTGGGGCCTGGTTTTTGCTATACTCCACGTCGACAAGCTATGGACTTCGACCATCTGGTCACATTTCTCGAAATCGCCAAGCAGGGCAGCTTTTCGCGCGCCGGACAGAAGCTCTACCGCTCGCAGCCGGCTGTAAGCGCCCAAATCCGGCAGCTCGAACAGGAGTACGGCCAGAAGCTTTTCGACCGCGTGGGGAAATCCGTGCGGCTCACGGTGGCGGGCGAGACCCTGATCGAATACGCGGGGAAGCTTCTGCTGCTGCGGAACGAATCGCTGCGAGCCGTGGCCGACCAATCCAGCACCCCGCGCGGTACGCTGGCCATTGGAGCGAATGAAGCGACCTGCCTATACGTGCTCCCGGACATGTTCGCGGAGTACAGCCGGAGGTTTCCGGCGGTGCAGATCAGCATCTATCGCAATTTCAGCCACAAAGTGCTGGAGAAGGTGGAAGATGGCACGGTGGACGTGGGGATCGTGACGCTTCCGGCCAAGTCACCCAGCTTGAAGGTGCATACGATTTTTCGGGACCGCCTGATGTTGATGGTAAGCCCGTCGAATCCGCTGGCCACTCACAAGACCGTGCGCACAAGTGAAATTGCCGAGCAGCCTCAAATCTTTCCCAAGATGGGATTCACGCGGCAGGTGCTCGACAAGCAGTTCCGTCCGTACCGCTCACGCCTGCGGATCACGATGGAACTTGCCAGCGTGGGGATGATCAAGAGGTTCGTCGCCGCCGGGCTGGGAGTTTCCATCATCAGCGAGAGCTTTGCGCGGGACGAAGCGCGCGCCGGGCAGGTGAAGCTGATTCCCATATCGGATATGGAGGTGTGGCGTGAGCTGGGCATCGTCTACCGGCGCGACCGCACGCTCCCGCGCTCGGCTGCAGCTTTCGTTGCGCTGGTCCGGCAGGGCGCCGGCGCGGTGAATGGCGATGCGCAACCGAAGGCCGTGGGGCACCGAGTTGAAAAGGCCGCCCGCGGCGCATAAGATTCGACCATGACGACGAGCGGTTCAACGCGCGCATTCCGCGTGGGCATCGCAGGCCCGGTCGGCTCGGGGAAGACGGCGCTGGTGGACCGGCTGAGCCAGCGGCTTTACCCGCGGTACAATCTGGCCGTGGTCACCAACGACATTTACACGAAAGAAGATGCGGAATTCCTGCTGCGGCAGGGAACGCTTCCCGCGGAGCGCGTGCGGGGAGTGGAAACGGGCGCGTGTCCCCATGCGGCGATTCGCGAGGATGCGTCCATGAATTTGCAGGCGATCGCGGAGCTGGAGGACGCGCTTCCGGGGCTCGAACTGATCTTCGTCGAGAGCGGAGGCGACAATCTGGCGGCGGCGTTCAGTCCGGAGCTGGTGGACATCTGGATGTACGTGATTGACGTGGCCGAGGGCGACAAAATTCCGCGCAAGGGCGGTCCCGGCATCATGCGCTCCGACCTTCTGGTGATCAATAAGATAGACCTTGCTCCCTATGTGGGCGCGTCGCTGGAAGTGATGGAGCGCGATTCGAAAAAAATGCGCGGCGACAGGCCGTTTGTGTTCACGAATCTGCGGGGCGAAACGGGACTCGACCGCGTGGTGGAGTGGCTCGAAGAAAAGATAGCGCGGCCCGCGCAGGCGCGCCATCAGGTGATTGACGCGCACGGTCCCTACACCGGCCATCCCCATTCGCACGGCGAGGAGCATGGGCACAGCCACGCGCATGGACATCCTCACGATTAAACGGTGCGTGAACTCGCGTGGACTCTGAACGAGCTGCTGCCGATCCGCTGCCATCCAATCTTCTTGCCGAATTGCGCCTGATGCACCTGGCCGATAGCGCCTTGCCCATCGGCGCGGTGGCACATTCGTTAGGGCTCGAGTCGCTGGTTTCCGAAGGGCTGCTGACCGTGGGTGTCCTGCCGGACTTTTTCCGCGGATATTTGGAAGAGATGGGAGCGATGGAAGCGGCATTCTGCCGCGAGGCTTTTCGTCTGGGGGCTATCGGTGGGGAAAAGTTTTCAGACGGACAATTTCCCGAGGGTTGGAGCGAGCGGTGGCTCGGGATCAACAGCCGCTTGAGCGCACTCAAGCCCGCGCGCGAGAGCCGCGCGGGCAGCGCATCGCTGGGGCAGAATTTTCTAGCGGCGGTGCTTGCGCTGGGCGATTTTCCGGTGCTGCGCGCCGCACTCCTTGCGACTAAGCAATCGCCCGACCCGAAGGGAAGCGCGGTCCATCACGCCACGGCGTTCGGCCTGGCGGCCGGAGCGCTCGGGCTGGGCGAGGATCGCGCCGTGCTCGCGTATCTGCACCAGTCGGTTGGGAGCCTCGTCTCCGCCTGCCAGCGCTTGCTGCCGCTCGGGCAGACGCAAGCGACGCGCATCCTGTGGAATCTTAAGCCGGCGGTGATCGCGGCCGCGACGCGCGGCGCCGCGCGCGATCCCGGCGACGCTTGCTGCTTTATGCCGCTGCTGGATTGGGGCGCGATGGAGCACACAGCGCTTCGGACGCGCCTCTTCGTGAGCTGAACGAGGCTGCGGCGATGGGCGCAATCGCGCAGGGAGCGAGGAATCCAAATTGTCCGCATCGGTCGCAACCGAGCGCAAAACGATTGGCGAGGCTCGTCGGCCGAGCAGCCTCGAGGCCTCGCTCGCGCTCGATTTTGCGCGCGATGAATCCAGCGGGAGCACGGTACTCGCCGCCAGCGTGCAAGAGCCGCCGTTGCGGGTGGTGCGCGCTTTCGAGCTCGAAGACGGCTCCGCTCTTGCTCACCTTCACAATGTTTCCGGCGGCCTGCTGGGCGGCGATCGCCTCGCGCTGCGCGTGCGAGTTGGCCCTGGATCGAGCGCGCAATTAACCACCACCGGAGCGACGCGGATTTATCGTCCGCGCGAGGAGTCGCCCGGGGCCATGCAGAGCAACGAAATTCAAGTTGCTGAGAACGCGTTGCTCGAATACGTGCCCGATGCGATCATTCCGTTCGCGGGGGCGCGCTTTTCGCAGCGGACCGCGGTGCATCTGGCCGCCGGCGCGGGCGTATTTTGGTGGGAAATCATCGCGCCGGGCAGGGAGGCGCACGGGGAAGTGTTCCAGTACGAATGTGTGGAGATGAAGACAGATGTGGGCGCGGAAAGTCGTACGGTCGCGACGGAACATATCCGGCTCGAGCCGAAGAAGTATGCGCTTGAGTCCGTGGCGCGGCTGGGGCCGTACCGGTATTGGGCCACGTTTTATATTTGCCGCGTGGGCCTCGGCGCGGACGCGTGGCTCGCGGCCGAACGGCAATTGCGCGAAGTTGCCTCGGAGCTGGCGCGCCCGGGCGAGATACTTTGGGGAACAAGCACGCTCGTGGCGCACGGACTGGTTGTGCGCGGGCTAGCGCGCCACGGACGCGACGTGCAGACGGGACTGCACGCGATGTGGCGCGCGGGGAAGATGCTGCTGTATGGCCGGGAGGCCATCCCGCCGCGCAAAGTGAATTGAGGAGGCCTCTTGCACCTAACTCCGCGCGAGCAGGAAAAACTCATGATCGTGGTTGCCGCCGACCTGGCACGCAGGCGCCAGGGACGCGGCTTGAAGCTGAATTACGTGGAGGCTATTGCGATTATCACAGCGGAAGTGATGGAAGCCGCGCGAGACGGCAAGACCGTCGCCGAGATTATGAGCTTCGGGGCGAAAATCCTCGGGCGCGAGCAGGTGATGGATGGCGTCCCCGAAATGATCCACGAAGTGCAGGTGGAGGCGACATTCCCGGATGGCACGAAGCTCGTCACCATCCACGATCCGATTCGATGAAAGGGAAGGGAAAAAGATGAAGCCGGGAGAATATTTGCTCGATGAGGCCGCTGGGCCGATACAGGCCAACGCGGGGCGGCGCACGGCGCGGGTGCTGGTGAAGAACACGGGCGACCGGCCCATCCAGGTGGGCAGCCATTATCATTTTTTCGAGACGAACAGCGCCCTGGAATTTGACCGCGGCGCGGCGTACGGCATGCGCCTCGACATTCCCGCCGGGACGGCTGTCCGGTTCGAGCCTGGCGAGGAAAAGGAAGCGGAACTTTGCGAATTTTGCGGAGGCCGCGTAATCCACGGATGCAACGGGCTGGTAGGCGGCCCGCTCGAAGGTCGCGGGGCGCGAGAGCGAGCGGTCGAAAAAGCGCGGAGGGCGGGATTTCGATTTAGCGCCGCGGAGAAAGACCGATGAGTCTCGGAATTCCGCGCCGCACGTACGCCGACCTCTATGGGCCGACGAAGGGCGACCGTGTGCGCCTCGCGGACACGGATTTGTTCGTCGAAGTGGAAAAGGATTTCACGCACTACGGCGACGAAATCACTTTTGGCGGCGGGAAAGTGATTCGCGACGGCATGGGCCAGAGCAGCGGCGCGGTGCGCGAAGGCGCCGCTGATGGAAAGGGCGGCGCGCTCGACCTGGTCATCACGAACGCCGTGATCATCGATCATTGGGGCGTCGTGAAGGCCGACATCGGCGTCAAGGACGGGCGAATCGTGAAGGTGGGCAAGGCGGGGAATCCCGACACAATGGACGGCGTGGATCCGGAGCTGGTGGTGGGCGCGGCCACGGAAGTGATCGCAGGCGAAAACCTGATTGCCACGGCGGGCGGCGTGGATAGCCACATCCATTTCATTTCGCCGCAGCAAATTTTCGAGGCAATTTCGAACGGTATCACGACGATGATTGGCGGCGGCACAGGCCCCGCCACGGGAACGGCCGCCACGACCTGTACGCCCGGCGCATGGAATCTGGCGCGGATGCTCGAGGCTGCCGAAGCGTGGCCGATGAATTTCGGTTTTCTCGGCAAGGGCAATGCCGCCGCCGCAAGACCGCTGGCCGAGCAGATTGAGGCGGGGGCGTGCGGCCTGAAGCTGCACGAAGATTGGGGAACGACGCCGGCGGCGATTGACGCATGCCTCGAAGTGGCCGACGAATTCGATGTTCAGGTGGCCATCCACACGGACACGATCAACGAGGCGGGTTTCCTCGAAGCCACCGTGGCCGCTATCAACGGCCGAGCGATTCATACCTATCACACGGAAGGAGCGGGCGGAGGACACGCGCCGGACATTATCCGCATCGCGTCGTTTCCGAACATTTTGCCGTCGTCGACGAATCCGACGCGGCCTTACACCGTGAACACGATTGCCGAGCACCTGGACATGCTGATGGTGTGCCACCACCTGAACCCGCTGGTGCCGGAGGACGTGGCGTTCGCGGAAAGCCGCATTCGCCCCGAAACCATCGCCGCGGAAGACATCCTTCACGACATGGGCGTGCTCAGCATGCTATCGAGCGATTCGCAGGCGATGGGGCGCATCGGAGAAGTGGTGACGCGCACGTGGCAGACGGCGCACAAAATGAAGGCGCAGCGCGGGCCTTTGCAGGAGGATTCCGGCCGGAACGACAATTTTCGCGCGAAGCGCTATGTGGCGAAGTACACGATCAATCCGGCGATCACACACGGCATGGCCGGGGAAATCGGCTCGATCGAGCCGGGCAAACTGGCGGACATCGTGTTGTGGAAGCCCGCGTTTTTCGGAGTGAAGCCGGAGATGGTGGTGAAGGGCGGATTCATCGCCTGGAGCGCGATGGGCGATCCCAATGCTTCCATTCCCACGCCGCAGCCGGTGATCTACCGGCCGATGTTTGGCAGCTTCGGGCGTGCCACGGCCGCCACGAGCATCACGTTCACGTCGCAGGCGGCGCTTTCCGCGGGGCTGCCGCAGCGGCTGGGCCTGCGAAAAATCATCGCGGCCGTGCGCCATTGCCGGAAGATCGGCAAGAAGGATATGGTGCACAACAGCGCGACGCCGAAAATCGAAGTGGACCCGGAGACCTATGAAGTGCGCGTGGATGGGGCGCTGATTACGTGCGAGCCCTCGCGCGTTCTTCCCCTCGCACAGCGCTATTTTCTCTTTTAGCCGGCACGAGAGGGAGCGGAGAGGCCGGCGTAAATCGTCGCTAACACATCTTTGATTCTTACCGCCTCATGTCTACCCGTTGAATACATCCATCTCTATAAAGAATGCGAACCTCCAGGCCTTGCCGAATCGGCCCATGCCGGTAAGGAGCATCATGAAAGCACGGCGTGTCGTCGAGCGCGTTATACATGAAAACGACTCCGCCGACAGAAAAAGATTCCTTGGCGACCCCCAGGACTGGAGCGGGATGAAAATTCCCAACTGCCCCCTCAACGATAGAGCTGTCCCCGCTCGTGTAAGCGCGCCGCAGGGGAACATACTCCGACACGAGGGTAATGGCCATGATAAGGACGAGGAACGCGCCAAATATCGCCAAGAATCCTCCCACCAGCTGGTAGATTTCCTTGCCTTTGGCGAATAAAAAGAGCGACACCCCTATGATGACGGCAACCGCCGGTTGCAGTACCCCTGCCCACGGAAAGGATCTAAGCCCGATTTCAAAAATTGTTTGATAGTTAGGCATCATCATTGTCTCTGTTCAGCATCCATAAGAAGGCAACGCAATAAAAACACCCACGGATCAAGGGTATATTCGCCCTCGGTTCGACAGGAACAAACCCAGTGAGAACGAAACAAGAGCAGCCAGGGCCAATCCCCTGATAACCTTCACGGCCAAATCATTCCCATATTGCGCTTTATAATCGGCAAGAACTCTGCCTGGCACAAGAAGTGCCAGCCGCGAGGAGAAATCGGCGCCGACGGTAAGCCGGTCGCGCAGGTAACTGATTTCGCATTGGTATGCCAAAATGCAGAGAATCGCGATTGCGCCAAAGGGGTTTCCAAACGCGGAGAGCACGAAATTTCGTCCATTCGGTGGAAGCGAATACAAATACCTATACCAGGCATACACGCCCAGAACTTGTATGGGCAACTCGAATACGAGTCTGGCACTCCCGCGGATGGTAGGAAACAAGAGCACACCCGACCGCTCGCGCCAAAACCAACTCCAAATCCGTGCAATCCTGTTTCTCACGCCCTACGCCCTTCCGTTTTTTTTTCCGCGCTGCTAGCGTTCAGTCTTCTCCCTGCGCGGGCGGATCGCGCAACTTCCGCAGCGTTTCGTAGATCTCATTCGCGGCTTGGAATTCCTGTTTGAGGTCCTTGCTGGCGAGGCGGGTGCGGAGATGGTCCACGGCCTGGGCCAGGCGGTCGAGAGCGCGCGAGACATTGTCCGTGTTGGTGAGGAAAATATCGCGCCAGATGTTGTAAGGGCTTCCGGCGAGCCGCAGCATGCTATGGAGGCCGTGTCCCGCGAGCGAGACGGGGAGGCCGGTCTCGTCCGTTTCGTCGAGGACCACGCGCGCGAGGGCCACGGAAACGAGCTGCGGAAGATGCGAGACGATGCCCACGGCCCAGTCGTGCGTGTCCGCATCAAGCCACACGGGTTGCGCGCCGATGGCGCGAACGACGGCGGCAAAATCGCTCACGCGCTCATCCGGATCATCCTCCCGTGCAATCAAGGCGTAGGGCGCGCCGCGGAAGAGACCGGCGTCCGCGTTATCGATGCCTGAATTTTCCTTGCCTGCCATGGGATGCCCACCGAGAAAAAGCGCGCTGCCGCGAAATTGTTCCTTTGCCGCGCGGCAAACGGCGGCCTTGGTGCTGCAGGCATCGGTGACGAGCGCGTGCGGCTCGGCAAGCTCGGCAATCGCGGGGAGGATTTCGATCGCGGCTCCAATGGGCAGAGCGATATAGACGAGGTCAGCGCCGCAAACGGCGCTGGGGATATCCGGGGCTACTTCATGGATGGCGCCCCGCGCACGGGCGCGCTCGGCCTTGCCGCCGCGGTTGTATCCGGTGATTGAAATTGCCGGGAAGTGTTCCCGCAGCGCGAGAGCGAACGAGCCGCCGATAAGGCCCGTTCCGAGCACGGCGACGCGTCTAAAGGGGAGTGTGCTCGCCATCGCTCAGGCCACGCGACAGAACAAACGGCGGGCTATGGGGACAAGGCCCGGCTGCGCGAAGAGGAGAATCAATTTGGAAAATCCTTCACTTTGAGCCTCGCGCCGCGGTGGTTTCCGGCTTCAGCCACGACATCTGCTTACGCAACTCTTCGCCGACCTTTTCGATGGGGTGATTCTTGTCGCGTTCGAGAAGCCTGGAATACTGCGGCCGCCCGGCCATATTTTCGAGCACCCACTCCTTGGCGAATGCGCCGGTCTGAATTTCGTCGAGCACCTTCTTCATGTTTTGGCGGACGTGGTCGTCAATGATGCGCGAGCCGCGGGTGATGTCGCCGTATTTCGCCGTCTCGCTGACGAACTGGTGCATTTTCGCGATTCCGCCCTCGTAGATCAGGTCCACGATCAGTTTTAGTTCATGCAGACATTCGAAGTAGGCGGCCTCGGGCTGGTATCCCGCGTTGACGAGCGTCTCCCACCCGGCCTGAATCAATTCGCGGCAGCCGCCGCACAGAACGGCCTGTTCGCCGAAGAGGTCCGTTTCCGTCTCTTCCTTGAAGGTGGTTTCGATGACGCCGGCGCGCGTTCCGCCAATGCCGTGTGCGTAGGCCAGCGTTCGGGCGAAGGCGTGGCCCGAAGCGTCCTGCTGCACGGCGACGAGGCAGGGCACGCCGCGGCCCGCTTCATACTGGCGGCGGACAAGATTGCCGGGACCTTTCGGCGCCACCATGGTGACGTCAATATTCTTGGGCGGGGCAATCTGACCGTAATGAATATTGAAGCCGTGAGAGAAGAGCAGCATGGAGCCCGGCTTCAAATTGGGGCCGACTTCGTTGCGGTAAATCGCCGGCTGGGCCATGTCGGGTGCAAGCATCATCACGGCGTCGGCGCCTTTTGCGGCTTCGGCCGGCGAGACGAGCGCCCAGCCATCCTGCTCGGCCTGCTTCCAGGAAGGCCCGCCCTGCCGCAGCCCCACGACGACGTTGAGCTTCGAATCGCGCAGGTTCAGCGCGTGAGCGCGGCCCTGGCTGCCATAGCCGATGATGGCAATGCGCTTGCCTTCCAGCGCCTTCGGGTTTGCGTCTGCTTCCCAGAACATCTTAGCCATTTGTTTTTCTCCTTGGAGTTTCGCGAAATTTCATGCCGCGGTGGTGACTGCTCCCTCGGCCGCGGACGAAACGAGCTTTGCGTACTTCGCCATGACGCCGGAAGTGTAACGTGGCGCGGGCGCGCGCCATTGGGCGCGGCGCTCCTCGAGATTGGCATCGACATCGAGGCGCCGCGCGCGAACGTCGAGTGTGATTTTGTCGCCATCACGCAGAAGCGCGATGGGCCCTCCGCGCGCCGCTTCCGGCGCTACGTGCCCGACCATGAGGCCGTGCGTGGCGCCGCTGAAGCGGCCATCGGTGATCAGTGCGATGGACTCACCCAAGCCCTGCCCGACGAGCGCGCCCGTGACGGCGAGCATTTCGCGCATTCCTGGGCCGCCCATCGGCCCTTCATAGCGGATCACGACCACGTCGCCGGGCTGAACCTTGCGCTGCTGGACGGCTTCGAACGCAGCCTCCTCCGAATCGAAAACACGCGCCGGGCCGCTATGGAAAATACGCTCGTGGCCGGCAAGTTTCACGACGCAACCTTCGGGAGCGAGCGAGCCGCGCAGGATGGCGAGGCCGCCATCCTTCTTGATTGGGTTCGAAAGCGGGCGGATCACTTGCTGGCCGGGCGTTTCCTTGGCCGCGCGAATTTCCTCGAAGAGGTTTCGGCCCGAAGCTGTGGGGCCATCCTGAAGCAGTCCGGCTTCGTGCAGGCGTTGCGCGAGCAGGCGCATGCCGCCGGCGGAAAACATGTCCGGAGCGGTGAAGCGGCCGCCCGGCTTCAGGTCGGCCAGCAGGGGAGTCTTCGAGGAGATTTCATCGAACTCGTCGAGAACCAGCGGGACGCCCGCGTCGCGCGCGATGGCCAGCAGATGAAGCACGGCGTTCGTGGAGCCTCCCGAGGCCGCGACGGAAGCAATCGCGTTGCGGAGCGATGCGTGAGTGATGATCTGTTTCGGACGGATGTTCTTGGCGAGAAGCTGCATGACCGTGGCGCCGCAGTCGAACGCGGCCTGCGCCTTGCGCGGGTCCGTGGCGGGAATTTCGTTGGCGCCCATCGGGGAGATGCCGAGAAACGTGATCGCCGTGGCCATGGTGTTCGCGGTGAACTGGCCGCCGCAGGCTCCCGCTCCGGGACAGGCATGGTTTTCGAGGTCGCAGACTTCCTTTTCGGTCATTTTGCCGGCGGCAAATGCGCCAGGCGCCTCGAATACGTCTTGAATCGTGACGTCGTGACCGCGGAAATGTCCGGGCATGATCGAGCCACCGTAGAGAGAAAGGGAAGGGAGGTTGAGGCGCGCCAGAGCCATCACCGTGCCGGGAATGGTCTTGTCACATCCGCAGATGGCGACGACGGCATCGAACGCGTGCGCGCGCACGAAAAGCTCAATGGAATCGGCGATCACTTCACGCGAGACCAGGGAGCACTTCATGCCTTCCGTGCCCATGGTGATGCCGTCGGAAATGACGATGGTGTTGCACTCGATGGGAGTGCCGCCCGCCGCGCGGATTCCTTCCCGGACCTTTCCCGCCAGCCCGCGAAGGTGGAGGTTGCAGGGCGTCACGTCCGACCAAGTGTTCGCGATGGCCACGAGCGGCTTGGCCAGGTCAGCGTCCGTCAGGCCGGTGGCCTTCAACATGGCGCGCGCCGGCGCTCGTGCGATTCCTTTTTTTATCGCGTCGCTTTGCATATGTGACTGGCCTTCTTCCTTTCTTGGCGGCAAAAAAAAGCCCCGCAGCCTATTTCGAGGCGCGGGGCGCATGGCATCTGAGCACGGCTCAGACAGGCGGCCCGCACTGAACGATTACAGCTACGAAAGGCCGAATCGGTCCCCGTGAGGGGCGTGTGATAGAGTAGTTTCTCATTTCGAAATTGACAATCGCTTTTCGCTGCCTCGGGGAACGCAGGATTCCGGCAGAACGTTCCGTAAAGGTTCATTAGGCCCGAACCTCGCGGATAAGTCAAATTTGTAATCATTGCGAACGCCATAAATTGCGCTTATGGCCGAGCGCGTGGAGGAACCGCTTGACGCGCGGGAACTTGCTTTGTATAGTCGTCACTGGATTGGGTGGATCGAGCGAATCGCAAGGAAATTCGGGACCGCGCGATGCAAAGTTCTTCTTTCAATTTCGCCTTTACATACCGCTTTCCCTTTGCGGGGGAGCGGGCCGGCGAAACGCGCGCGGATAACATGAGCAGCTAGAAGCCGCACAAAGTTTCGAACGACCGGCCGCGAGCCTCCGAAGGGGACGCGGCCTTTTTTGTTGCGCAGGCGGCGAGAGTTTGGGCAGTGTAAAGCGAGGCGAAATGGGGGCTGACAGCAGAAGATTTTCCCACGTTGCGGAAGGGAAAGCCGCGGTCCCCCAAGGAGGCGCGGGGCGTGCCATGAAAATCGAGGGCTGGCGAAAAAAAATTGACGCGATTGATGCGGCGCTCCTGCGCCTGCTGAGCCGGCGCGCGGAAATGGCGCTCGAAGTGGGAAGGTTGAAATGCGAAGGGGGCTTGGCGTTTCGCTCCCCGGTTCGAGAGCGGGAGATCATCGCCCGGATGAAGAATCTGAATCCCGGGCCGTTCGACAGGGCGGCCGTGGGGAAAATTTACCGGCTCATCGTGGCGGAGTGCATTCGCGCGCAGGAGATTCACTGCCGCGCGGCGCGGCGCGGCGCGCGGAAATCGCGGTAGGTGGGAAGGGACATGAACGCTCGATCCGATGCACGCGTGGCGTTCCAGGGGGAGCGCGGAGCCTTCAGCGAGGAAGCGGCGATCAAGCTTCTCGGTGAAAATATCACCCTCGTGCCGCGTCCGACGTTCGATGCGGCATTCAGCGCCATCCGCGACGGCTTGGCGGAATATATTCTCGCGCCGATTGAAAATAGCCTGGCGGGATCGGTGCACCGGTCGTTCGATCTGCTGGTGGATAGCGGGCTGAACATTGTTGGGGAGGTGATCATTCCCATCGCGCACAATCTGATCGGGGCGCCGGGCGCGTCGTTCGACGATGTGGCCGTGGTGGAGTCGCACGCGGTTGCGCTCGCGCAGTGCGAACAATTCTTCAGCGCGCATCCGCGGTTGAAACGAATTGCGACGGAGGATACGGCCGGGAGCGTGCGGGAAGTGGTGCGCGCGGGCGACCGGACGCGCGCGGCGATCGCGGGGCGGCACGCGGCGCAGATTTATGGCGGCGCCATCCTGCGCGAGCATCTCGAGGATAACCGCGAGAACTACACGCGTTTTCTGCTTCTCTCCGCGTCGTCCGCGGCCCCGGAAAACGCGGACAAGCTTTCCCTGGTCTTCGAGCTCGATCACCGGCCGGGGGCGCTGCTGCGCGCGCTCGAGCCGTTTGCGCGCCGCAACGTGAACATGATGAAGATCGAAAGCCGTCCGGTACACGGCCGGCCGTGGCAATACCGGTTTTATATGGATTTGCAGGCATCGAAGAACGATCCCGAAGCGGCGGCGGCGCTGGCGGAGCTGGAAAAACGGGTGGTCCGGCTGCAGGTGCTGGGGTCGTATCCTTCGGCGCCGGAGAAAAGCGATACCAAACGAAAGCCATAATGAGGATTCGAGAATGATCGTCAACATGCAGGCAGGCGCGACGGAAGAGCAGATCAATCACGTTGTGGAGCGCATTAAGGAGTGCGGGTTTCAGGCGCACTTGATTCGCGGAGAGGAGCGAACGGTGATCGGCGTGGTCGGCAACAGCAACCAGCGCCGAAGCGAGCTTGAGGCGCTCAGCTCGGCGCCGGGCGTGGGAGAGATCGTGAAGATCTCGCACCCGTTCAAGCTGGCCGCGCGCTCGTGCCGCCCCGAGGGCACGATCATCGAATTGGGGAAGGGCGTGACCATCGGCGGAAACGAAGTGGTCGTGGCCGCGGGGCCGTGCGCGGTGGAATCCGCCGCGCAAATTTCCGAGATCGCCGAGCGTGTCGCGCAGGCGGGCGCGAAACTGCTCCGGGGAGGCGCTTTCAAGCCGCGAAGCTCGCCCTACAGCTTCCAGGGATTGGGCGAGGAGGGCTTGAAACTGATGCGCGAAGCCGCGGACAAGAATGGCTTGCTCGTGGTGAGCGAAGTGATGGACCCGTCGCAGGTGCAATTGATGCTGCCGTATGTGGACGTGCTACAAATGGGCGCGCGCAACATGCAGAACTACCATTTGCTCCGCGCGCTGGGGGAAACCAAGAAGCCTGTGCTGCTGAAGCGCGGGATGTCCGCCACGATCGAGGAGCTATTGCTCAGCGCCGAATACATCATGTCGGGCGGAAATTACAATGTGATTCTGTGCGAGCGCGGCATCCGCACGTTCGAGACGTATCTGCGCAATACGCTCGACATCGCCGCGATTCCCGTGATCAAGAGCCTTTCGCACCTGCCGATGTTCGCCGACCCTTCGCACGGAACCGGGCGGCGCGATAAAGTGGCGCCCATGGCCCGGGCGGCCGTGGCCGCGGGCGCGGACGGACTGATTATCGAAGTCCACTCCGATCCGGAGCGCGCGCTTTCCGATGGCGTACAGTCGCTCTATCCGGAGCAGTTCGCACAGCTCATGAAGGAAATTCGCGCGATCGCGCCGGCGGTCGGGCGGCGCGTCGCTTAACCCGAGGGGTGAGGCGTGAGGGAAAACACCGTGATAAGCCCAAGTGGAACCGCACGAGATTTAGCTGCGTTAGCTTTGACAAGCTCGTGGATGTCGTGCCGAAATACAAACTAAAGAAAAGACAAACTAAAGAATCTTGAGAAGCTCGTCTACAGCTTCCTTGTACCTATCCAGTGGTTCCGAGTTCACTTGCGGTTGAGTGTCATGTACTTGGTACTTTCCGGGCGTAATGCTATACAGCGGCTTACCAAGATGCGAGCACACAATGGCAACAGAATGGTTGTCGGGCACGACGTGGAAGTTGATGTGGCCTTGTTTTACGAAACGGCTTGGATCGGACTTTTGAAGCTGTTCCGTTCGTTTCTTGATTTCGTCAAACATCGCGCCGAATGCCTTGCTTGCCTTTTGACTGTACAGCGTCGAGCGATTCAACAGCACAGAATGGATCAGTGGCAGTTTCATTTCATAGCGTTCAGATTTCCTCTTGAATGTAACGTCTCCGTAGTCCCCGCTAGGCCCTATTCCATAAAGCAGTGACCCAATGTTATCAATGGCACGTGCAGATGACCCGTCACTTGAGCACGGAATTATAATGCGATGAGCCGCAGTCATCGACAACTCCGTATAAGCGGAGAAACTTGGGTTGCAATCAATAAAGACTGTGCTTTTCTCATCCGTCTGCGTTTTGACACATGCACGAATCAAATCTTTGAGCCAATTATGAACGTTCTTCCAAGCATCCACAGGTAGTGTCTGACCGCCGATCTGACTAATGACCTGCGCTTGAATTTCCAAACTGGGGTCGCCGACAATGATGTAGAGATTTTGCGGAAGGTTGGAGTTGAATTTCTTGGCGTGGAGTAGGTATTCGGACTCAGCTCCCGTTGTCTGATGTGGCGAGCTAATACGTGAATCAAAGTAACCCCCCACCGTCTTTCTAGATACACCGCCTTTCAGGAGCTTTTCGAGGTTTTTAGCTCCCTCTCCGTTTCCTCCGAGAACAATCTCGGAGAGGTTCGCCTGCGGGCACATATCAACCACGACCACCAGACGGTCGGGGTTTCGATGAGCTACTTCCGTCGCCAAGACGAAAGACAGAAAGCTCTTTCCGACCCCACCCTTGTTGTTCCATACGGCGTAGCGCATACCAGTGGCTATAGTAACACTGCCAATGGGCATAGGCTTAAAATTTGATACTAGACTCATTCCAAAATGCTCCGTTCTATGTTCTAAAAAGTCTAATTTTCAGGCGTAGGGAGTTAAATATATAAGTCCCCCACTTTTGTCTTGCGCTTCTCTGTTTACTATGTTATAATACAACTTATAAACTGAAAATAAGGCGCTTAGCAGTTCCGTGAGACGGTCGGCAGCCCTGCAGGCTAGGGCGTGTTCGCTCTTTGACAAAATACATCTAGTCGCGGCTTCTCTAGCCGGAGGGCTTGGGTTTGCCTTCCTGTCTCTCTTCGCTCTGCGCCTCGGTGGCGAATTTCTAATCGTCCCACGGTCGATTAGAAATGATACTAACCCCTTTACCATCAATAAAAGTTAGAGTTCTAATCGTCCCTCAGCTCCGGCTGCTGGATTACATATTCCGAACTATCTAGAATTCTAGTCTCTCTCGCAGCTTCCGGCATGACAAAGGCGAACAGCAGATCCCTCACCACCATCCCGCAAACCGGGCTGGGTTCGGGATGACAGATGGCGAGAGGGCAGCGCGGCGACAAGCGGATTGACAATTGGGCGTAAATGCTTATACTGATGGCTGGCTTATGAAGCGGATGCTCCCGAATGCGTGTTGTACATGTTGTTGCACGATGCGCGTGTGTGCGCCGTCGGGGGCGTCTGAGTTCATGAGCTAGGTTCGCAATCCAGCTGGACTTGAATTCAACCCGCCCTCGGACAAGAGCCGAGAGGCGGTTTTTTTTTGACTGGTCATGGTGGAATGATGGAACTGAATGGCAAATTCGATCACCTGAAAGAGCTCGAAGCAGAGAGCATCTTCATCCTGCGCGAGGCGGCGGCTGAATTCGTCCGTCCGGTGATGCTGTACTCGATCGGGAAAGATTCGTCGGTCATGCTGCGCCTGGCGCAGAAGGCGTTCTATCCCGGAAAGATTCCGTTTCCGCTTTTGCACATTGATACGAGCTATAAATTCCCGGAGATGATCGAATTCCGTGACTGGTACGCGCGCCACGTGGGCGCCGAACTGATCGTGCACATGAATCGCAAGGCGCTCGACGACGGCGCGAATCCATATTCCCTGGGCACGCAGAAGTGCTGCGGTTTTCTGAAGACGCGCGCACTGCTCGATGCGCTGGCGGAAGGCGGGTTCGACGCGGCCTTCGGAGGGGCGCGGCGCGACGAAGAAAAGTCGCGCGCCAAGGAGCGCGTCTATTCCTTCCGCGACGCTCTCGGCCAATGGGACCCGAAAAATCAGCGTCCCGAATTGTGGAGCCTTTACAACGGGCGCCATCACAAGGGCGAAAGCATCCGCGTATTTCCGCTTTCCAACTGGACCGAGATGGACGTCTGGCTGTACATCCATGCGGAGAAGATTCCGATCGTGCCGCTGTATTTCGCGAAAGAGCGCGAAGCCGTCGTGCGGGGCGAATCCATTCTGGTGCTGCAAAACGGCGTGCGCCTGCTTCCGGGGGAAAAGCCGCAGAGCGTGATGTGCCGGATGCGGTCGCTCGGGTGCGTGCCGTGCACGGGCGCGATCCGCTCGGACGCGGATACGGTGCCGAAAATCATCGAAGAGATGGTTTCTTTCCGGCGTTCGGAGCGCGAAAACCGCGTGATTGACCACGACGAGGAAGGCTCGATGGAAATCAAGAAGCGCGAAGGATATTTCTAATGTCCACCGCGACGCCTGAGCCCACGGCTGCCTCCTCCGCTCGAACCGGCGGAGTGTTTGCGGTGGGAGAAAGCTTGCTACGGTTCACAACGGCGGGCAGCGTGGACGACGGCAAGTCCACGCTGATCGGGCGCCTGCTCTACGACAGCCAGGCGGTGTTCGAGGACCAGCTTGCGTCGGTGCGCAAGAGCAAGATCAACCGCTCGGGCGGACCCATTGATTTTTCCCTGCTGACGGATGGATTGCGCGCGGAACGCGAGCAGGGCATCACCATTGACGTTGCGTACCGCTATTTCGCTACTCCGCGCCGTAAATTCATTATCGCGGACACGCCCGGCCACGAGCAGTACACGCGCAACATGGCCACGGGCGCGTCCACGGCCGATGCGGCCGTCGTGCTGATGGACGCGACCAAGGGCGTGCTGCGGCAATCGCGCCGGCACGCTTATATCGCGAGCCTGCTGGGCGTGCAGCACATCGTGGCCGCGGTGAACAAGATGGATTTGGTCGGCTTCTCGCAGGAAGTGTTCGAGCGGATCGCGGCTGAATTTCGAGAATTCGCCGAGCAACTCGGCGTGCGGAACGTCTTCGCCGTGCCCGTGAGCGCGCTCGAGGGCGACAACGTGGTGCGCCGGAGCGCGCGCACGCCCTGGTTTGAGGGCCCGCGCTTCTGGAGTATCTGGAGACGCTGCCCGTCGCGGATATCGCCGCTTTCCAACCGCTGCGCTTTCCGGTGCAGTACGTGATCCGGCCGGATTCGAGCTTCCGCGGCTTTGCGGGCCGGATTGCGTCGGGCGTGCTGCGACCCGGAACGAGCGTTGTGGCGCTGCCTTCCGGTGTGAAGACGCGGGTGAAGGCGATTGTGGCCTTCGAGGATGAGCTGGAGGAAGCGGGTCCGGGAAGTTCGGTGAACGTGACGCTCGAGGATGAGATCGACATCAGCCGCGGAGACGTGCTGGTGGGCGATGAGCAACGTCCGCGCGTGGGAGCGGAGTTTCAGGCCACGGTCGTGTGGATGCACAGCGATCCGCTGGACGTGCACAAAATTTATCTGCTGAAGCACACCACGCGCACCGTGCGCGCCCGCGTGAAGCAGGTGCTGCACCGGATCGACGTGAACACGCTCGAAAAGTCGCCGGCCACGAGCCTGGAGATGAACGATATCGCCGTACTGGATTTGAAAACGACTCTGCCGCTTTTCTTCGATCCCTACCGCGAGAACCGCACGACGGGCAGCTTTATCCTGATCGATCAGCATACGAATGCCACGGTCGCCGCCGGAATCATCGAGCGGGCCATCGAGCCAGGGCCGTCTTCGCGGATGGGTATCGCGCCCGTGCATTCGGGACGGGCCACAAAGCAAGAGCGCATTCTTCGCGCCGGCCATCCTTCCGCCGCCGTGTGGCTCATGGGGCGTCCGCGCGTGGCGGAACTTTTGGAGCGCACACTTTTCGACGAGGGCTGGAACGTGCAGTTGGCGGGGCCGACGGATTTTCTGCCGCATGAACTGATTAGCGTGGCGAAAGCCCTGCGCCTTTCGGGGTGCGTCGCGATTTTTTCGCCGCTCGACGACGGGACGAACCCGTTGCAGGCGGTCCGCGCGATTTTCGGCCCGGATGCTTTCTTTGCCGTGAAGGGCGAAGACAAGACCGAGGAAGACGCCGCGGCGCGTATCGCGGAGATATTGCGCAAATGGCGCGCCAAGCATTCCGATCCCTCGGGAGGGAAGCCATGAGCCAGCCCGTGTTTGCAGAGGAGCTTGAAACGCTTTCGCCCGAGGCGGTGATCGGCCGCGCGCTCGCGGAGAGCAAGGGGTCCGCCTGCATCACGTGCAGCTTTCAGGCGGAAGATATGATCGTGCTCGATCTGTTGCGGAAGCACCTGCCGGAGATTCCGCTGCTGTTTCTCGATACCGGCTATCACTTCGCCGAGACGTACGACTATCGCGACCGCATGGCGCGGGAGTGGAATTTGAACGTGCGCAATCTGACGGCGAAGAAGTCCGTCCCCGAGCAGGAAGCGGAGTTCGGAATTCTCAACCGCACGGACCCGGGGCGCTGCTGCTATCTGCGGAAAGTGGAGCCGCTATTCGAGGCGCTCGAGGAATTCGATGTTTGGTTTACCGGGCTGCGCCGGGAGCAATCGCCCACGCGCAAAAATCTGAAAGTGGCGGAGCACCACGTGCTGCCCTCCGGCAAAGTCCTCCTGAAGGTGAGTCCGCTGGCGGCCTGGACCTGGGGAGACGTGTGGAAATACACGGCGGAACAAAAAATCGCCTATTTGCCGCTGTACGACGCCGGATACCGCAGCATTGGCTGCGAACCGTGCACTTCCGTGCCGCTCGATGGCGCCGATCCGCGTTCCGGAAGATGGGGCGGGGCGAAATTGGAATGCGGAATTCATACGGAATCGAAACGGAGCTGAACACCGTAAATGTCTCACAACGTGATCTATCTCATTTGCATCACGCTGTTTGCCGCCATCGTGAATGGCGGCCTTGGCTACGGTTTTTCTTCGATCACCGTTCCACTGGCGCTGCTGTTCCTGTCCAACCGGGTTCTGAATCCGGCGCTGGTCCTGATTGAAGTCGCGCTGAACGCGTACGTGTTGTTCGTCAATCGCGATGCGGTCGCATCCGTATGGCGCCGGGTTTTGCCCATCGTGGTTGGTTTGATTCCGGGCGTGATCGTCGGAACTTTGATTGTTTCGCGGGTGAGCCAGCCCTGGTTAAAACTGTTGACGTATTTCGCTTTGCTGCCGCTGATTCTGATTCAGGCCGCCGGCTTCCGCCGTCCGATTCGGTCGGAGCGCTCCATCGGGCTTCCCTTCGGAGCCGGCTTGGGCGTTCTCTACTCGGTCACCACGGTTTCCGGCCCGCCATTGGCTTTGTTGCTGAACAATCAGGGACTCGCCAAGCGCGAGTTTCGCGCGGCGCTAGGAATTATCCGCCTCTCCGAGTCCACGTTTACGGCCATCGCTTATTTGACCGCGGGCCTTTTCACGAAGACCTCGATGACCCTGATCCCGCATATTGTGCCGAGCGTGTTAGTCGGCGTTCCGATCGGGACCTGGCTTATCCGGCGTATGCCGGCGGAAACCTTCCGGCGGCTGTGCATGAGCTTTGACGCGTGGGTCGTTGGTTTCGGCGTTTCCACTACGCTGCAGGCTCTCAAGATTGCCGCGGGTTCGAAAGCGTTTCTCTTTCTCGCGGTCGTCATCGCGATTGATGCATGGCTGCTCTACCGTTTTTTCTCCAAGCCCGCGGCTCAAGCCGCCATTTCGCCTCCGTGAATTGCCGCGCACGGCGCGGCGATTACGGGCAAGAGCGGTCCTGATTGACTCCTAGTTTTCCTTTCGAAGGCTCCCTCATGCGCGATGCCATGCGCCGCGTCGCCGCCAAGCGATTGGTTCCCCGGCAGAATGGCAACGTCTTTGCGCTCCCGCTGTGGATCAGGAATATGGTTGCGGGGGTTGGATTTGAACCAACGACCTCCGGGTTATGAGCCCGACGAGCTACCAGGCTGCTCCACCCCGCGCCTTGATAATACGCAACTCGCCCTTTCCTTGCAATACTAGCCCGACGATCAGGTGCCACGCCCCACGCCAAGCCGCAGATAATAGCTGACTTGTGGGACCTCTGCGATCGCACCAATATTAGCCCGACGAGCAATCAAGGAAATGGTTTGATACGGCTGGTTTCTGAAAGAAGGGACTCGCGTTTTCTGTACCTTACGGTCACTGGACAGAGAACCTTTGATACACTGGCGTCTTTATCAGGCAAGTGCCTTTTTCGACCTCTCTACCGTCAGTGACTCGCCATCTAGCCTCTAAGCGATTAGACTCGTTTTTGCGTGACAGCTTTGGGACTTGAGTCTCAGACTCCGTGATTGCGGCGACGGCATTGGGCGAAAAGGATGTCGTAGAACATGGCCGACATCAAACATTCGATTTCCATTGATGCTCCAAGAGAACGCGTCTTTCCACTGATTGCGTCTGGAAGTGGATTTGCCCGCTGGTGGACCGCCGACGTGACCGAAGACTATCCAACGGGAATTATAGAAGTCGCGTTTTTCAACCATGCGACTGTTTACCGTCTCAAGCCAATCCGGAGTTCGACCTCTTGGACGACGGAGTGGATGTGCCAAACGGGTCAAGAATGGACTGGCACGAGATTGTTGTTCGAACTGACGGAAACGAGCGGCACGACGCAGCTTCGCGTCAGGCACTCCGGCTGGAAAGCTGAAACGGATTACTTTGTCTCGTGTACCAAGGTTTGGGAGGAGATGATGCTCCAGTTCAAGGCCGCCGCTGAAGGTAATGGTCTGGGTCCCCTCTTCTCCAAGGACCGTTTGAGATCTTGATGGACGTTCTCAAAAAGCTTTTTGAACAGCATTTCCACTCACCGGTCGCGCGAGTGCAGCCACTCCAAGGCCAACTCGGAGGTTCGGGGCGCAAGATCATCCGGCTTACCAGCGAAGAACTCAGCGCGATTGGCGTTCTGTATGACGTACGCGAAGAGAACGTCGCTTTCCTCGACTTTTCGAGACATTTTCGCGGGTACGGCCTGCCGGTGCCAGAAATTTATGCAGAGGATTTGAGCCAAGGCGCTTACCTCGAGGAAGATCTCGGGGATACAACACTTTTTGAGTTTCTCTCGAAAAATCGTGTCGGCCAAAACCTTGCCCCTCAAGTGGTTGAAGCATATCGCAAGGTTGTGGCCGTGTTGCCGCGCTTTCAGATCGAAGCGGGCCGCGATTTGAATTATAAAGTTTGCTATCCGCGTGCCGTCTTCGATCGGCAGTCCATCACTTGGGATCTGAATTATTTCAAGTATTACTTTCTTAGGCTTGCTGGCATCCCCTTCAACGAACAATCGCTGGAAGACGACTTTGGTCGGTTGACGAAGTTCTTGTTGAGCGCGGATCTCGATTACTTTCTCTATCGGGATTTTCAATCGCGCAACATCATGTTGCGCGACGGCCATCCATTTTTCTTGGATTATCAAGGTGGCCGCAAAGGTGCACTTCAATATGACATCGCTTCTCTTTTGTACGATGCCAAGGCCGATCTGCCGCCGGATTTGCGCCAGCAACTGCTCGACCGCTATATCGGCCGGCTTGGTGATTTCATCGATCTTGAGCGCGAAGTGTTCATGCGCCACTACTATGCCTACGTTTACGTCCGCATCATGCAGGCTTTAGGCGCTTACGGGTTTCGCGGTTTTTATGAGCGCAAAGCACATTTTCTGCAGAGCGTACCGTACGCGCTGAAAAACCTGCGGTGGCTGCTCCAGCACGTCGAGCTGCCCATCGCGCTGCCGGCGCTAATGGGTGCGTTCACGAGCATGGCGGGCTCGGTGAAATTGCACAGCCTGACTTCTACGGCTTCCAAGGGCGGCGATCTGGTGGTGCGGATTTTCAGTTTTTCATTTCGCCGGGGCATACCGAAAGACGAAACCGGGCATGGCGGCGGCTTCGTTTTCGATGCCCGCAGCATACCGAATCCCGGACGCGAGGAGAGATTTAAGACTCTTACGGGCAAAGACGCGCCGGTGATGGAATATCTCGATCAGCAGGAAAGCGTGCACCAGTTTCTAGCCGGCGTAATGTCGTTGGTCGATGCCAGCATCGACACCTATCAGAGTCGCGGCTTTACGAGCTTGACGGTGTCGTTCGGCTGCACGGGAGGCCAGCATCGCTCGGTTTATTTCGCGGAGCAGTTGGCGAAACGTCTGGGCGGCAAGAGCGGGGTCCAGGTGATGGTGCGGCATCTTGAGTTGGAGAGTGTGAAGGCATGAAAGCGATGATTTTGGCCGCCGGCCTCGGTACGCGCTTGCGACCACTCACCGACAATCGCCCCAAGGCGCTGGTGGAGGTCGCGGGCCGCACGATGCTGGAGATCACACTCTCCCGCTTGCGCGCCTTTGATGTCCGCGAGGTGATTATCAATGTGCATCACTTTGCGGACATGATTGTCGAGTACCTGAGAGCGAACGATAACTTCGGCTTGCGCATCGAAGTTTCTCGCGAGGAGGTTTTGCTCGACACAGGGGGCGGCCTGAAAAAGGCCGCGCATTTTTTCCTCGAGGATTCCAACGGTCTCGAAAGGCCATTCATTTTGCACAATGTCGACGTCATCAGCACAATCGATCTCAGGCGCATGCTGCAATTTCATACTGAAAATCAGGCTCTCGCCACTCTGGCAGTGCAAGACCGGGAGACATCTCGATACCTGCTCTTCGACGAGCAGCTTCAGCTCTGCGGCCGTCGATCCGGACACGGTCAGAAGAATGAATTCGGTCGATCTTCACAACCACTGCAGGCACTAGCTTTTTCCGGCATCCACATTATTTCTCCTCGCCTTTTTGCGATGATGATTGAAGAAGGCGCTTTCTCCATCATCACCTCCTATCTGCGTCTCGCTGCGCGCGGAGAAAAAATCCTCGCCTTTCGGGCCGATGAATATTATTGGCGCGATCTGGGTAGGCCGGACAATGTGCTACAAGCCGCTCGGGATATAGTCTAGCGCAAACAGCAACATCTGATTCTCAGGTGCCCGTTAAGTGCCCCGAATACCGCGTTTTGAGAGGGTCTTGCGGCTGAGAAGAAGGGCTAAGTCGTTTGAATCCGGTAGAGCCGGTTGGTAATTGGCGCGTTATGAGCCCGACGACCTACCAGGCTGCTCCACCCCGCGAATTCATGATAGCGGAAGCGCGCAGCGCGGTCAAACGAGTCGCGGAGAAACGGGCCGAGTGCGCGGACGGCTCACCACGTGTTGTAGGCCGTGCCATCCATCCCGGTTCCTTCCGCGGAAGAGGAGACGCCGCAGATGCCGATCGATGAGGTCTGGTCAACGCTCAGCACGTCGCAGTCGTCGGTTTCCGTAGTCCAGTCCTTGTGTCCGGTAATCGGATCCGTGGGAACGTCGCCGATATATTTCGCGCTTTTTAGGTCATCGAGCGAATCGGGCCACGCTCCCTTGTCCGCCGCGTAATCCTCGATTGCGCCGCGCATGACAAAGAGGTCCTGCCTGAGAGCTACTTCGTGGGAGTGCCTGAGCGATTGTTCGTAGCGTCCCGCTGCGATCCCGACCAGGACCAGGATGATCGCCATGACGATCATCAACTCGAGCAAAGTAAAGCCGCGCGGCGCGGGACGCCGCCGTTTCGAGCCTTCGCGAATGTTCTTATGGATGCGCATGGATCAATCGAGCCGAGGCAATTTCTGCATCACCAATCCGAATACTTTGTGCCGTCGAGCGCCGTGCCGTAGTACGTGCAGTAAACATCGAAGACGTCCTGGCCTCCCCAATCCGTGGAATCGGGATCGTCCTGCACGGAGCGCACGCCCCAGTCGGGTTTTCCGGTAAAGGGGTCCGGTGGAATTTTGCGGAAGAACAAGAAGCGAATATGCAGGACGGGCGGCCCCGTCGTTCCCGTACCTGTTGACTGCGTTCCGCTGGCTGTGCCTGTTGGCTGGGTTGTCCCGCCCATGCTTGAAGGCGGCAATCCGCTGCCGGCGGCCGCGCCCGTCAGGTCTACTCCATCTATAAGCGTCTGGAGGTCCGGGGGATATCCTTCCGTGCCAGCCTTGGTTTGGATGAGGCCCTTATCTGAAGCATCCTTGTATCTGTCGATTGCGTCGCGCATCTCGCGAAGATCATAGCGCAGCATTTTTTCTCTTTCGCGGATCACGGTGACGCGAGTGAGTGGTATCGCCGTGGTCGCCAGAACAAGGAGGATCGCGCAGGCGGCAATCAGTTCGAGGATGGTCATTCCCACGGCCGCCGCGAGAGTTCTCCGAGGCCGTCGCCGGGCGCGCGAAGAGTTGTGCGGAGACATCGTGGTCATGCTTGCCCTATGAGGAACCCCGCTCATCACGACCTCATTGCACCTGGATCGAGGCGACTCCGGAGACCAGAGGAACCGTCTGCTGCTTTGAATCGCGCGCGTTGACCTGCAAGACCTGGAGCGTGGAAGTACCCGGCCCCACGGCCCGCACCACAATTCCCAGCAGCGTACCCGACCCGTTCACGCCCGGCGTATTCGGCTGGCGCGTCGCGGAGACAACCAGCTCTCCCTTTTGTTCATTGATGTTTTGTACGATGGCAATTTCCTGTGTTCCGCCGGAAAGGAAGCCGCCGTCGCGGACATCCTCCACCTGAATGACCGCGGGATCGTAGTGAATCAGCAGCGGGATGGAATACAGATCATTCACGTTCGAAATGGCGAGTCCCACGGTCGCTCGATCGCCCGTCTTCAAGGAGATGTTCGCCGGATCGAAATGGATCTGCGCAGCCGGAGCGGCATTCGGTTGCGGGGTGGTCTGCGAAGATGGCGCGGGGGCTGCTGGCGTGGGCGGCGGCTGGGGAGTTTCCTGCACGTCATCGTCTTCCCGGTAAACGCGAGAGTTCGTATCCGTTCCCGACGCCAGCGCGCGCAGGTCTTCCGAATCAATAGATGGGAAGCGTATGATGTGCGGCGTCACGACGATCAGAAGCTCCTGATCAACCACTTCATGGCTGTTGTCGGAGAAGAGATAGCGGAGAAGGGGGACTTGCGCCACTCCGGGGATTCCGTTCATATTCGTCGTCTCATCGCGCTCGATCAAGCCGCCCAGAACGCTCGACTCGCCGTCCTTCAATCGAATGTCGTTCTCGATATCGCGCTGGCTGATGACGGGCTGAGTGATCCCGCCGATATTTACGTTCTGTGCGATGGAGGTGATCGAAATGGTCAGTTTCATGCTGACGTCGCCATCGGGATGGATGCGGGGCGTCACGTCAAGCTGCACGCCGACGTCCGTGTAGGTGAACTGCGTATTCACCAGCGGGCTGACGCTGTTGGCGCTCACGCCCACGCCCGCCTGAAAGCTGCCGGTCGCGATCGGATATTTCTCGCCGACCTTGAGCGTGGCCTTTTCGCCATCCACGATGCGGACTTCGGGGTCCTGAATCACCTGGGTCTTGTTGTCGCTCAGAATGGCATTGGCTGTCGCTCCCGGCAGGGTTATGGACCAGTCCGATGCAGAGAGGTTTTTCAGATTATTAAGGGTGACTAGGGGTGGCCCGGTGGTCGTACCGCCGGGAGTGCTAGGGCTGCCACCCGGTCCCAGTGATGGGGCAGGAGTAAAGGTCGCCGTGACGGTCTGCGTGGGAAGGATTCCCAAATCGCGCAGCCGGTCTCTGTTTGCCGCCAGCACCTGAACGTGAATTACCACTTCCGGCTTGGCCTTGTCGAGGTCGTGGATAATCTTCGATGCCAGGATCAGTTCGTCCGGCCTGGCGCGAATCACGATGGCATTTTGCGAGTCCACTTGCTGGACACGCCTCAAATCGAGCAACTGGCGCAGCCCTTGCAGCACTTCCGTGAGGTCCTGGGGCGTTAGCGTATTTGAAAGATAAAAAGTTCGCACTTCCTCGTCTTCCACGTCTTTGCGTTTTTGGGGATTGTCCGGCGCCACGAGAATCACGCTGCTCGTCAGCGGTTTCCAGAACGATTTGCTCGCCCACGCCACCGCATCGAGCGCCTGTTCGAGAGTAACTTTGGGGAGCTCGACCGAGATGTGCCGCTGTTGAAATTCCGGGTCGAAAATAACGCTTAGGCCCGCCAGCTTCGCAATCGTCTGATAAACGATGCCGGAATCGTTGGTCATCGTTAGATCGATCGGTTCGCGCGACAGAGGCTTAAGCTCCGGCGGGGCAGACAACAGGTCTTCGTCTTGCGCGGCCTCCGTATCGGGGGCCGTCTTGGGTGCCTCGGTTCCATTCTTGGCCGCCAGAAGCTGCATGACCTTCTTGATTTGCTGGTCGACTCCTGGATTCGAGGGATCGATCGCCTGGGCCCTCTGGAATTGGACCAGGGCAAGATCCAGGTTGCCTTGATTGAGGAGCTTTATTCCTTGCTCGAGGTGAAATTGGCCGTCCTGATAGTGCATTTTATCGGCGCGGAGCTTGTACTCGACGTTGGTGGGATTGGCTCGGAGGGCGCGCTCATAATCCACGAGGGCGGTATCATAGTCCTGCAGCATCTCGGCCTTACGGCCGGCTTCGAAATCCTGGTTGGCCTTGGGACAGCCGGCGAGCAAAATGGCGGTCAACGCCACGAGCGGCAGATAGATTGTACGGCGCAAATAGGCCCTCCGCGGAAAATCCCCCTGAATTCTTCAGGAGTTTAGCACCCGAGGTTCGATGCGGCAAGGAACCGTCCGCGTTGCCGACAATCTTTAGTAACCTCCCTTCGAAGCCATACCCCCCCGGGAATGTCCAGGAAACCCCCTCGGCTTAAGGGGTTTCCCCTCGAATATCAGGCCATTGCGTCACGCGCATTACAATTCGGCGACAGTTCGCGCACGCCAGCCGGAAATGCAGAATATCCCGCGACTTGCAGGGGGTCGTGCGCCCCGGATATGATAGCGTCACCGTGCGGCCGAGCGCGAAAGAGAAGAAGAACTGGGAAGGTGTCAAGATCGTCGCTCAGAACCGCGCCGCATCTTACAATTATCATCTCCTCGACACACTCGAGGCCGGGCTCGTGCTTGCCGGCACGGAGGTCAAGACGCTCCGCGAGGGCAAGGGATCGCTCCGCGAGGCCTACGCCGAAGTTCGCGTTGGGGAAGCCTGGCTGGTAAACTGTCATATTCCGGAGTACCTGCCCGGCGGAACGCGGAACCACGACCCGCTCCGCAAGCGCAAGCTCCTGCTGCATCGGCGTGAAATCGAGCGGCTGCACGTCGAGACGCAGCAAAAGGGTTTGACGGTGGTCCCGCTGAAAATCTACTTCCGCGACGGGATTGCCAAATGCGAGCTCGCCGTGGCCAAGGGCAAGAAATTTCACGACCGGCGCGAAGCCGAACGCCAAAAAGAAGCCAAACGCGAAGCCAGCGAGGCAATGTTCCGTTTTCGCCGGCGATGAAAATGAAAGGGAGACATGCAGATACGACTCGAAACTCAGCCCTACTCTTCGTTGCACACCGGCGCGCTGGTCGCCTGTGTTTTCGATAAGGAAAATAGGTTCGATGGCGTTCTCGGAGAGGTCGACCGCGTGATGAGCGGGCGTCTTGCCGCTCTTGCCGCCAGCGGAGAATTGACGGGCAAATCGCTGGAGGCCGTTCTCCTCCATTTTCCGCAGGGACTTTCCGCCCAGCGGCTCCTTCTGATCGGCGCAGGCAAGCCGGATCAATTCCAGATCTCCGACGTGCGCAAGATCGCCGGGACGGCACTGCGCTATCTGAAATCCCGTGGCGTGAAGAATTTCGCCTTTCTCGCGCCTGATGCGCAGCGCGGAACCGCGGCGGCCCAAGCCGCCACCGAAGGCCTCGTGGCCGCCGATTTCGAATCGGACAAGTACCGCTCGGAAAAGAAAGAGCGCGAAATCCAATCCGTTTCGCTGGCTGGGTTCGACTCCAGCCTGGGGACGGACCTCGCGGCCGCGGTAGAACAAGGGCGCGTCATCGGCGAATCGCAGAATTTCGCACGCGACCTGATCAATGAGCCTTCCAACCGCCTGACCCCGCGCATTCTCGCCGCGCGCGCCGAGGCCATGGCCCAGGAGGCCGGACTCGGCATCGAGGTTCTCGATGAACGCCGCATCGCCGAACTCAAGATGGGCGCGTTCCTCGGCGTGGCACAGGGGAGCGTTGAGCCGCCGCGCCTGATTGTCGTGCGCTACGAACCCCAGCGCCCGCGCCCCGGAGCGCCGGTCCTGGGCCTGGTCGGCAAGGCTGTCACCTTCGATACCGGCGGCATCTCCATCAAGCCCGCGAACAACATGGAGAAAATGAAGTACGACATGGGCGGCGGCGCCACCATGCTCGGCGCCATGCGCGCCCTCGCCTACCTGAAGCCTTCCGTTCCGGTGATCGCCGTGATCCCCGCAACCGAGAACATGCCCGGAGGCCGCGCGCAGAAGCCGGGCGATGTCCAGGTGGCCATGTCCGGGAAGACGATCGAAGTGATCAACACGGATGCGGAGGGACGGCTGATTTTGGCCGACGCGATTTTCTATGCGCGCAAGCTCGGCTGCACGCACCTGGTGGATGCCGCCACGCTCACCGGCGCGATCGAAGTCGCGCTGGGGAACGTGCACGTGGGTGCGTTCGGCACGCCGCGCGAGTATCTGGACAAGTTCCTCGAAAGCGCGCGCGCCGCGGGCGAAAAAATGTGGCCCATGCCCATGGACGACGAATACCAGGAGATGATTAAGAGCGGAATCGCCGATATTCGCAACACCAGCACCGGCAAAGGCGGCGGCGCCATCACGGCCGCGTGGTTCATCAAGGAGTTCGCGGAGGATACCCCGTGGATCCACCTCGACATCGCCGCCACATGCTGGGTGGACGAAGGCCGCCCCTGGCTCGCCAAAGGCCCTACGGGCGTCGCCATCCGCTCCATCGTGGATTTCGCGCTGAAAATGTAATCGCGGCAGCGATTTTTGCCTTGGGTTTGCACGAAGGAGTTCAGGAATGAACTCAACTGACTTGTCCGAGTTCTCTAGCTGGCAGAAGTGGAATTCTGAGGGTGTCCGCAAAGCACCGAACCTTCCGGGTGTCTACGCGTTTAGACTGGTCGGAGATGGCTTCGGGCGATTCAAGGGCAAGTCGGATCTTGTCTATATTGGTTGCGCAGAACGCAGCGTTAATCGTCGGCTGAGCGACCACCTACGTTCCGATCGCCTGAGCGGCACTCGGAAGGTCGGCGAACTTGAAATAGCTTGGAAAACCCTTAGAACGTCGGAGGAAGCAATCGCGGAGGAAGCGCGACTGCTGCGCAACTACTATTTAGACCACCTTGAACTTCCTCCGATCAATCGAAGCGAACCTGCAAGTAATCGAAAAGCTATCGAAGCCGTGACTGAATTCATTCAAGCTGACGAGCAATTCAAATGCGAATCTGCCGGAGCCGCCCGCGAACTTGCAGAAAAACTGGTCGAACATCTGACCCTCAAAAAGCGTTCCGAAGGGCACGGTGGCGCGGCGAGCGCAGCTGACAATTGATATACTCGCCGCCGTTTGTGCTTGCTCACTTCTCATTGGCGTCCCATTCCTGGATTTGTCGATATACCAATCGAAAGTCGTCAATCCAAGGGCCTTCAACAAACAAGTCAACCGATTTCGGACGGTTCCAGTATTCCTCGCTGTCCTCGTGAGAGTGCTCCGTTTGGAGGGCAAAAAGCTTTTGGCCAAAGCTGGTGAGTTGGATAAACCCTCCAACAAGATCATTCGAGCCGAAAAAAGTGTACTCGTGTGATAGAACGTAGGGCGTTCGATTCGATCACGAGTTCCACGGAACTCTCACTTAATATTCGCGAGTGAGTTATGACTTGTATGGGATAGCGAGGGTGTTGCGCATCAACCTGATACGTCAGCAGTTCGTAGTCAAAGCACAACTTGACAAACATTTCGCCTATTTGGAACTCTCTGGCTCGGTCCGTCGGCTTCATAGTCTGATCCAGCTCGCTCGAATGCATGGCCTCACATTTTTTCCGGCGCTGTGATTCCCAGCAGCCCCAGCGCGCCGGTAAGCTGTTCGCGCACGAGCTGCGCTAGCCGCAGCAAAAACGCGCGCTTCTCCGCGTCCTCTTCCGAAAGAATGTGGTGCTTGTGGTAGAACACGTTGAACGCCTGCGCGAGCTCAAAAGCATAGCGCGCCAGGAATGCCGGCTCCTGTGCCGCTACCGCCGCCTCCACGCGCGCATCGAGCGAGCCGGCCAGCACAGCCAGTTCCCATAAATCGTCGCCGCCGGGCGCGCCAAAAAATTTCGTTGCGTCTATCTCACCGCGCTCGACGCGCAGCGCATTCGCTGCGTCCGCGGTGTCCAACCGGCCGGCGCCCTTCCGCACGATTCCGTTCACGCGCACGACGGCATATTGCACATACGGCCCCGTCTCGCCTTCGAAGCTGAGCGCGTCCTTGAAGTCGAAGGCGATCACGGTCGAGCGCGTGAAGCGCAGCAGGAAATAGCGCAGCGCGCCGATGGCGATGGCGTGCGCGATGGCGCCGCGCTCGGATTCGGGCGCCTCCGCGTGGCGCGCGTCCACTTCCTTGCGCGCGCTGGCTTCGAGCTGGTCGAGCAGATCGTCCGCCTTCACGCCCTGGCCCTTGCGCCCGCTCACTTCCACGGTCGGCTTCTTCGCATCCTCCGGCGCGATTTCGTAGCCCATCTCCTGCGCGCAGCGCGGCGTGAGTGCCACCACGTTGTAGGCGAAATGCTTCAGCCGGTCGGCCTCGTCCGCGTAGCCGAGCGCGCGCAGGCCTGCGGCCACCACCTTCTGAGGGTACGTCTGTCGCGAATCAATCACGTTGAATACTTCCCGCGCGTGGCCGAACCCGGGCGCGCCGGAATCATCGCGCTCGTCCGTGGTGATCCAGGCTTCGCGGCCGTCGGGATGCGTGTGGAATCGGTGATAGTGAAAATCGCGGCCGAGAAGCCCGAATTTCCACAGGTGATATGCAATGTCCTTACCCACATAGGTAACCGTGCCATTCGAGCGCACGATGATTTTCGCTTCGGCTTCCTCGGGCGGCTCTTCCGGCGATTCCTCCGCGCGCCCGGCTTCGTCCCCGGCGGCCTCCGTGTCCGGGGCAAGCTGCATCACCCAGCAGCCGGCGTTTTTCCCCGACTCCGCGTACTGGATCGCGCCCCGCCGCTTCAGCATTTCGAACGCGGCGTCCCAGAATTTCAGGCGCAGAATTTCGCTCTCGCGCGAAAGGAGATCGTAGTCAATGCCCAGCCGGTCGAGCGTCCGCAGATGGCAGTGCACGATGGCGGTGGAAATGATTTCCGCCATTTGCGCCGCCTTGCCATGGCCCTCCTCGATGTCCTTCAGGGTTTGCGAGCGCAAGTCGAGCCGCGATTTATCCTCGGCCAGAAATTGCGTCACACGCGTGTACAAATCCCAGCACAAATAGTCGAATCGCGGTGCCCCCGCCAGCGCGCGGACTTCCTCGAGCGATCGGGCTCGATGTGCAGGAATCCGAGAACCACGTCGGCCACCTGCACGCCCGTGTTGTCGATATAGTTTTGCACTTCCACGCGCCGGCCCGTGTAGCGCAGCAGGCGCGCAAACGCGTCGCCGAGCACCGCATTGCGCAGATGGCCGATGTGTGCGGCCTTGTTCGGATTGATGCTGGTGTGCTCGACCGCGACTTTGGCGGCGTCCGGCGCGGGCGGCGCGGTCTTGCGGCCGCTCTCCTCGCACGACGCGCGAAAAAATGCCGCGCGGTCAAAAAACGCGTTCAGGTAGCCTCCGCCCGCCACTTCGATTCGCGCCACTCCCGGAATCGGCTTGAGCGCATTGGCGATTTCCTGCGCCAGGGCGCGCGGCGGCTTTTTCAGCCGCTTGGCCAGCTCGAAGCAAAGCGGCGAAGCCACTTCGCCCATCGCCAGCTTCGGCGGGCGCTCGGTGACGATGGGCACATCCGTCTTGTATCGCTCATGGATGTGGTGGCGCAGCGCCTTGCGAATCCGCTCCTCGACCGTTTTGTACACGCGGCTCCTTGCGCGAGATGAATCCCGCGATTATAGGGAAACCCATCGAGACCGTCAAAGCAGGTCCATTTGACAGAGTGTGAAGGGCAGAATACTATCGTTTTTTCCGCGACGAGCGCATGAAAAGCGTAGGGATTGCCTACTTCGACTGTTTTTCCGGAATCAGCGGCGACATGGTGTTGGGCGCGCTGGTGGATGCGGGCGTCGGTGTGCGCGCCATCGAGGGAGAGCTGCGCAAGCTCAAGCTCGATGGCTGGACGATTTCCGCCGAGAAGGTGAAGCGCGGCGCGATTTTCGCCTCGCGCGTGAAAGTGGAAACGCAGGAGCAGCACCACCATCGCGGCCTAACCGAAATCGTGCGCATGATTGAGGCCGCAAAACTCGCGCCGCGTGCGGCGGAGCGTGCCAGGAAAATCTTCACGCGCCTTGGCGAAGCCGAAGCGCGCGTGCACGGAATGCCGGTCGAGCGGGTGCATTTCCACGAAGTGGGCGCGGTGGATTCGATCGTGGATATCGTCGGCGCGGCCATCGGATTTGAGCTGCTCGGCATTGACGAGTTCGCATGTTCCGCGCTCGACGTGGGCGCGGGCCAGGTGATGACGGCGCACGGCGTGCTGCCCGTCCCGGCGCCGGCAACAGCGGAGCTGCTGCGCGGCGCGCCTACATTTTCGAGCGGCATCCAGAGCGAGCTCGTGACGCCGACCGGCGCGGCCATCGCCACGGCGCTTTCCTCGCGCTACGCGGAGATGCCGGCGATGACGCTACGCGCCATCGGATACGGCGCGGGCTCGGCGGACATTGCGGAAAAGCCCAATGTGCTGCGCCTTCTCATCGGCGAAAGATCCATGAGCGAAGCGGGGGAACACTGGGGCGCGCCCGTAACGGTGATCGAAACCAACGTGGACGATATGAGCCCGCAAATCTACGGCTACTTTGCCGAGCGCGCGCTCGCGGCCGGCGCTCTCGACGTCTTTTCCACGCCGGCGCAGATGAAAAAGAACCGTCCCGGGCTGCTGATCACGCTCGTTTGCGAGGCGGAAAATGCGGCGCGGCTGATTGACCTGGTGTTCCGCGAGACCACCACGATCGGCGTGCGCACCCACGAAGTGCGCCGCAAGACGCTCGACCGCGAATCCGTGCCGGTCGAGACGTCGTTCGGCGAAGTGCGCATGAAGGTGTCGCGCATGAACGGCTCGGTGCTCAATGCCACGCCGGAGTACGAGGATTGCAAGAAAATCGCGGACGAGCGGGGAATCCCGCTCAAACAGGTGATCGCCGAGGCGTCGTTCGAGTTCCAGAAGCGCAGCGAGAAGCACAAATAATTTTCCAGAAACGCATGGACAAGTTTTACATCACCACGCCGATTTACTATGCGAATTCGCGGCCGCACGTCGGCTCCGCGTATACGACGATCGTGTGCGACGTGATCGCGCGCTACAAGCGCATGTGCGGCTATGAAGTCGCCTACCTGACGGGAACCGACGAGCACGGCGTAAATATCGAGCGCGCCGCCGAAAAGCTCGGCATCACGCCCCAAGAGCTGGTGGATCGCAACCAAAAAATATTCATTGAGTTGTGGAAGCTGCTCGGCATCCAGTACACCGATTTCGTCAGGACCACGGAGGTGCGGCACGCGCGCGCGGTGCAGGCGCTGGTCCGGCGAACGCTGGAGCGGGACCGGGCCCGGGAGCACTCGAAGAAAGCCATCTACAAAGCGAAATATGAAGGCCGCTACTGCATCCACGACAACCTCTACGTGAGCGATACGCCCGAGCCGGCCGATTGCCAAATCTGCGGCCGTCCCGCGGAGTTGATTTCCGAGGAAAATTATTTCTTCCGGCTTTCGGCGTATCAGGAAAGGCTGCTCGAACTTTACAAAAATAATCCGCAGTGGGTCGAGCCCGATTTCCGCATGAACGAAGTGCGCAGCTTCGTCGAAGCCGGTCTGAAGGACGTTTCCATCAGCCGCAAATCCATCAAGTGGGGCATTCCCTGGCCGGACGATCCGCAGCACGTGTTTTACGTCTGGTACGACGCGCTCACCAGCTACATGACCGGCATCGGATTCGGCGAAGGCCACGAGGGAGACGCGAATCCGCAATTCAAGAAATTGTGGCCCGCCGATCTGCACATGATCGGCAAGGAAATCATCCGCTTCCATGCCGTCTATTGGCCCGCATTCCTGATGGCCGCGGAACTGCCATTGCCGAGAAAAATCTTCGCGCACGGCTGGTTGCTCTTCGAGCAGGAAAAGATGAGCAAGTCGAAGGGCAATGTCGCCTACCCCGAGCCGATTGTGAAAGTCCTCGGCAACGATGCCCTGCGCTACTACCTGCTGCGCGAGACCGTCTTCGGCCACGACGGCAATTTCTCCCGCGACGCGCTCATTACGCGCTACAACGCCGATTTGGCGAATGGCCTAGGCAATCTTGCCAGCCGCGTGTTGACGATGATTCATGAGTATTGCGAGGGCAAGATTCCAAATCCGCATAGCGAACTGCGGGAAGTTCACGAGCACATTACTGAGAGCGAGGTACCTGAGGCTGGTCTGGGGCGTGCGCTGGAAGAGGGTTGCAGAGAGCGCCCTGAGAGGACTGCACGCGCGTTCGAACATATGGATTTTTCCGGGTACCTTTTAGAGATTTGGAATGTCATCTCGATGGCAGATCAGTTCCTGACGCATTGTAAGCCGTGGGTAAAGGCAAAGGACGCCAGCGAGCGCCCTAAGCTGGAATATGTCCTATATTGTGCGGCGGAGGCGATTCGCTTCGTCTCCGTTCTCGCGCATCCGGTGATTCCCGAAGCGACGCAGAAGATTTGGGAACAGCTTGGACAGCCGGGGAAACTCGCGGATGTGCGGATTGACCAATTGCATTGGGGCGGGTTGAAGGCGGGAACGAAGATCGGAAAGCCGGAAGCTGTGTTTCCGCGCGTGGATAAAAAAGAGGCCATGGAAAGGATTGAAGCGATGGAAAACGAGATACGGAATCCGGCAGCCGTGCCGTCCGCGGCAACACCGGCCAAGGCGGAGGGTTCTCCAGCCACTAGCCACTCGCCACTAGCCACTACCCCCACCGCCACTCCGCCCCAAATCACCATCGACGATTTCGCCAAGATCAACTTCCGCGTCGGCGTCATACAATCCGCCGAAAAGGTTGCCGGAGCGGACAAGCTGCTGAAGGTGATGGTGGACCTGGGCGACGAGGTGCGCCAGGTCGTCGCAGGAATTGCCACGGCCTACACGCCGGAGGAACTGGCCGGGCGCAAGGTGGTGGTCGTCACAAACCTCGCGCCGCGAAAGCTGCGCGGCGTCGAATCAAATGGGATGATTCTTGCCGCGTCCGCCGGGCCGGACGGCAAGCCGGTCCTTTGTACCTTCACCGAGGACATTCCCGCCGGCGCGAAAGTGAAGTGAGGACAATTTAGAAAATCGAAATCGGAAAATCGAAAGTCGAAATTCGTTCGAACATTGGTCCGAGGAGGACTGAGAGGTTCAGTTGTCAAAGAGCAATTTGGCCCTCGCTGGGAGGGTCTATAGCGCAACTTCAAAAACCCAAATGCACACGGGCAAGAGTGTGTTCAGTCTCATGACATCCTTTACAGAGCGTTATCAGGACATCCTTTACACTCGGCGGAACGAGTGATCGAGGGATGAGGGGATGACGCGCCCTCGAGAGGGGGCGAGGATGGCGTGGTCAACCGTGAACGTAGACGATCAGAGAGTGCGGTTTGTGGTGAGCGCGACGCGCGGCGACAAGACGATGCGCGCGTTGTGCGCGGAGTTTGAGATCTCGCGGCCGACGGGTTACGAGTGGCTGCGGCGTTACACGGCGGGCGGAATCGCCGGCGTAGTGGAGAAGAGTCGGCGCCCCCGGAGCAGTCCGAGGCAGACGCCGACGGAGGTCGAAGAGCGCGTCGTCGCGCTCCGAGAGCAGCGGCCGGATTGGGGCGCGCGCAAGTTGCAGGTGCTGCTCGCGCGGGAAGAGATCCACCTGCCGGTGATCACGGTGCATCGGATTCTGTTGCGGCGCGGATGGGTGCGACCGCAGGACCGGTTTCGCGCGGCGGTGGGACGCTTCGAGCGCGGCGCGCCGAACCAGTTGTGGCAGATGGATTTTAAGAGCCCGGTGGGGTGGGACGCGCCGGTGGGCCCGTTGTCGGTGCTGGACGATCACAGCCGCTACGCGATCGCGCTTCACGGAACCTGGTCGACGCAAGCCCCGCCAGTAAAACAGCGGCTGATCGAAGCGTTCGAGAGTTGCGGCGTGCCGGATGGGATGCTGATGGATCACGGCACGCCGTGGTGGAACATGAAAGCGGTGGCGGGCTGGACGTGGCTGACCGTGTGGATCATGCGGCAAGGAATCCAGTTGCACTTCAGCGGGTATCGGCATCCGCAGACGCAAGGAAAAGTGGAACGCTTTCCTGGAGCGTTGGGGGCAGCGATGAAGCGTCGAGCCATGCCGGCGTGCAGCGAGCGGCAAGGGTGGCTCGATGAATTTCGTCACGAATACAACCACGTGCGGCCGCACGAAGCGCTGGGGATGAAAACACCAGCGGCGGTGTGGAGCAAAGGTTCCCGGCGCTACGTTGCCGATCCACCCCCCTGGGAGTACGAAGTGGGAGCGGAAGTGCACCAGTTGTCGACGCAGGGCCAGTTGCAACTGACGCGGCGGCGTTGGGACATCAGCCGGGCACTCGCTGGCCAATGGGTACAGGTCGTGCGTGTCGACGGGCGCGCCCTGGTGTATTACTGCCGCAGTCTGGTGCGCGAACTCGATCTCGTCACCCAGCGGTCCACCGCGGTGGACCGCTGGGTGAGCTGACACCCCAAAGTGTAAAGGATGTCGTGATAACGATGTGTAAAGGATGTCCTGGAACTTGACACAAGAGTGCCTGTGCTACTAAAAGCCTGCTTGAAGCTAACTTTCCGCAAGTAGATCATGCCGTGAGTTAAAGTAATAGTTTCGGATTAAAAGACCCCTCGTTTTGTTGCGATTAGAAAGGCGTGTTTTGTTGATAACGCGGGGGTTAAGGTGATTTCTAATCGGCGGAGTTGCGATTAGAATTTCATCACGGGCTTTATAGCTGTGTAGGCAAGGGCAAGGGCGAGCAGGAAGGGCCGGCGAGACGCCGGCGCTACAAATGACAGCGCGTTCTGTCTGTCGAACGTCCGAGTACGCCGCCACAGAGACACCTCTCTTCCTCCCGCGGGACGGTATTTCAGGGGTTGCGTGCGCTCCCGTGGGTTAGGGCACGCAACAAAAGCAACGGGTTATAGCATATTGATACCTATTATGTCAATACCATAATAAGGGACTGTAGTGGGCTGCTTTAGAAGGACATAGGCCCCCAGGATGTGCCGCACCTACGGCGCTTGCGCGGATCGGCTATACATTCCCAGCCCTCCCGGGCTGGGCTAAATTCTTCCGCCCTTACGGGGCTTAGCGGCGGTAGGGGTAGGGCACCCGCCGGGATTAGCAGGGGGTGTGGGTTCGCGTTTTTTGGATTTGCAGCGCCCTGTCGTTTCTTGAGCTGTTTATATTTTGCTGGCTCCGCTACTGGCTTGAAGCGGCCGATGTTCGCGCCATAGGTTGCAGTTGCCTAATTGTGCGAGAGGCAATACGGTGCCACAGCAGTGCTCTCGCTAGGCTAGCTCGGAGATGTCGCTAGCAAAAAGAAGGAAAAGAGCAAGATGCCGCGCTAAAAGGCCGCGGCGCTACAATTAAACCTTAACGGCAAGAACAAAGAGCCGGCGAGACGCCGGCGCTACAAAAGCAACGGCAAATTCAAGGGCAAGATGCCGGCCTACGCGATGAATCCGCTTCGCAGAATCATTCGGAGTCCAAAAGGCGGACTTCGGCACGGCGGGCCCGCCTACAATGCGCGGCGGGCGCTTTAAATTCAGAGTCAAAGGCCGGGCGCAGCGTGCTGCGCCCCTACAGAGAAAAAGCACGCAAAGGCAAAGGCGAAGACGAAGACGAAGGCGAAGACGAAGACGAAGACGAAGATGCCGGGCTTCCCGGTCAAAACCACCGGGACGCAAAGGGCGCGGGAAGACCCCGGCGTCCCGATACAACCCATCGGGATGCAGAGGACGCACGTACATCTAAACCTTAACGGCAAAAAGACGCGGCCTAGCGGGTACAATCTGGGGGAGATTGGGGAGGGGCGGGGAATTGAAGATCGTTGATTCACATGCGCATCTGGAGTTCGAGCAGTTTGACGCTGACCGCGAGGCGATGATTGAGCGCGCGCGCGGCGCGGGCGTTGAGGCGCTGCTGGCAATTGGCAGCGGCACAAGCCCCGCGGACCGGCTCGATGCCGCGATTCCGTTCGCCGAGCAGCACGATTGGATTTACGCGACCATCGGCATCCACCCGCACGACGCGAATGTGGCCACGGACGAGCATTTTGCGCGGCTTGACGAACTCGGGCGCCATCCGCGTGTAATCGCCTGGGGCGAAATGGGGCTCGACTATCACTACGACCATTCGCCGCGCGATATCCAGCAGCGCGTGTTCCGTCGGCAGCTCGCGCAGGCGCGCGCCGCCAAATTGCCGGTGGTGATTCACTGCCGGGACGCGTGGGAGGACACTCTCGCAATCCTCGAGCAGGATTGGCGTCCGGCGGGCCTCGGCGGCATTTTTCACTGCTTTACAGGGACCATGGAAGACGCGCGGCGCGGACTCGAGATGGGCTTCCTCGTTTCGTTCGCGGGGAACGTGACCTATCCGAAGATGCAGCACCTGCGCGACATCGCGAAGGAGGTCCCGCTCGACCGGCTGCTCACCGAAACCGATTCGCCATTCTTGCCTCCGCAGGGGAGGCGGGGAAAACGCAACGAGCCGGCCTATGTCGTGGAAGTGGCGCAAATGCTCGGGAATGTGAGAGACTTAGCCGTCGAAGAGATCGCCGCCGTGACAGCCGCTAATTTTCGCCGGTTTTTCAGGCTGGGCGCGGGGGGATAGCCCGGCGGCCGTTGTAAAGGACCGGGCGACACTTTTCCCAAAAAGGGAATGCATGGCTTTTGCGGTACAAATCGTGAAGGGGATTTTCGACTTGGTTCGCGACGACCTCGTGCTCGTCGAGCGGGAGATTGCCGCGCAGAATGGCGGGGCGGTCCAGCCGGTGGCCGAGATTACGAGCTATCTCTGCGAGGGCGGCGGCAAGCGGCTGCGGCCGGCGCTGCTGCTGATGGCGGCGGGCGCTTCGGGGTATCGCGGGCCGAGCGCGATCCGGCTGGGCGCGGTGACGGAACTGATCCACAGCGCCACGCTGGTCCACGACGACGTGATTGACGGCGCGAATACGCGGCGCGGCCGGCCCAGCGCGAATGTGCGCTGGGGAAATCACATGAGCGTGCTCGCGGGCGACTGGCTCTATATGCAGTCGTTCGAGATGGCGCTGCGCGAGCGCAATTTTCAAATCCTCGATATCCTGATTGATCTCACGCAGAACATGGTGGAAGGCGAATTGCTGCAGCTCACGCGCCTGGGAAGAATGGATCTGAGCGAAGCGGAAGCGACGGAGCTGGCCTATCGCAAGACCGCCTGCCTTTTTTCCGGATGCGCGCGGCTGGGGGCGGTGCTGGGCCGGCAGACCAGCCGCGTGGAAGAAGCGCTGGCAGAATACGGGCGCAACGCGGGACTCGCGTTTCAGCTTGTGGATGATCTGCTGGATTTTACGGCGTCGCCGGAGCAGCTCGGCAAACCCGTGCTGAGCGATTTGAAGGAAGGCAAGGTGACGCTGCCGCTGATTTTCGCGCTCGAAGCCGAAGCCCCGTCCGAGCTGGCCGGTGATGATGGAAACGGCCGCGCCGCGAGGCGCGCTCGCGCGAAGGGCCGTCAACTGGTGGCCAAGGTTCTCGAGGAGCGCGGATTCGTAAGCGTGCAGCCGGAGCAGATTACCGAGCTTGTGCGCGGAACGGGAGCGCTCGTCCGCGCCGCGAATCTGGCGCGCGAATATGTGGGCCGCGCCAAAGCTTGTCTCGAAGAATTGCCCGATAGTGAGTATCGCCGCGCGCTGCTTGCGATCCCCGATTTCATCCTCGAACGGCAGAATTGATTTTCCGCACGGTCCTGATTTTAAGAATTCCGCGGCATTGAAAACAAGAAGAGGGATTCATCGCTCAAACACCGAGCGATGGAAAACCGTACTTCGACTGCGTCCCGCGCCCGCCAAAAGGCGGCGGGAAAACCAGGAACGCCCTTCGACCTAACTCAGGGCAGGCGGGACTCCGCTCAGAATGAAAATATGAAAGCGCGACTCCTGCCGTCAGCGTAGGCTGGCGGTGGAGATCCCTTTTAGGAAAAAGGAGGAGCCGCGCATGGGAGAATATATCGCATTTGACAGCCATAAGCGTTACACCTGGGTCGAGCACGAACAGATAGCCACCGGGGAAGTGAGGCAATATCGGTTGAATCATGCCCCGGGAGCGATTCGCAATGCACTGGCTGGTTGTGAGCCGGGCACGCCCGTGGCCGTCGAGGCCACGGGGAACTGGTATTGGATCACCGACGAGATCGAACAGGCAGGAGCGGTCCCGCGGCTGGTGCATCCGCGCAAGGCCAAGCTGATGATGGGGCAGATCAACAAGAGCGACCATCTCGACGCCCAGGGGATGAACCGGCTGCAGCGCAACGGCACGCTGCCCACGGTGTGGATTCCGCCGGGTCCGTTGCGCGAGCTGCGCGAATTGACGCGCACGCGGGTGGTGCTGGTGGCGCAGCGCACCCGCTGGAAGAACCGCATCACGGCGACGTTGGCCAAGTGGGGTTTGCCGCCGAGCGAGTACAGCGATGCGTACGGGAAGAAGGCACGGGCGGAACTCGCCGGGCGCATGGAGCGGCTGCCGGAACAGACGCGTTGGGCCACCCGGCAGATGCTCGCGCAACTGGACGCTCTCGAAGCCCAGGTCGGAGAGTTCGAAAAGCGCCTGGAAGAGTTGGTGGAAGTGACGCCGGAGATGCAGCGACTGAAAACTCTTCCCGGAGTAGGCGTGATTCTGGCGGCGACGATCGCCCTGGAGATCGGAGATATCGCGCGATTTTTGAGCGCCGAACGATTGGCGAGCTATGCAGGGACGACGCCGCGCGTGCACGCCAGCGGGGATCGCGTGCGGTACGGACGGACGCGACCGGACGTGAACCGCTATTTGAAGTGGGCGTTTGCCGAGGCGGGGAATTCCGTGGCCGTGAATCATCGGCGCTCGCCGGAACGGCACGTCAGCGCACTGTATGCGCGGCTGCGTCAGCGCAAGGGACATGCCAAGGCAGTGGGCGCGGTGGCGCGGCATCTGGCCGAAGCCGCGTTTCATGTGTTGAGCCGACAACAGGGTTATCGAGATCCGGCTGCGGTCGTGGGTCGGACCAGCGAGGTGTGAGCGCGACATCGTCATGAGCCTCTGGCTCGCAGAATGAATGCGACACACCTCCGGATAAATTCATGCCCCACCCGAGGGCGTAGAGATGACTGGGTACGACCCCGAACTCTGTTCGGACCTCGATAGCTTGACTATCGCGCTTTCAGAGATGACGATGCAACGCATTTTGCTGGAACTAGGACACTACCCTGATTTTCGGTTGGGAAATTTTAACTTTTCGGGATGGCGGCGCTGGCGCGCGATCCGGCAGTGGCCGTGGCTTGCGGTGTCGATGCTTTCGCGGCGTCGGCGATGAGATCGGCAGGGCTCCAGTCATTATCGCCATACCATTTGTAGATTGCGCCCTGGGGTGAAATCACGCTGGTGCTCATGGAATGGATGATCACGCCGTTTTCCGGGTCGTAGTAGAGGCCGAAAAAATCCGCCATTTTCTTGAGCTCTTCCTGCGGCGCGGTTGCAAACTCCCAGCGATCGAAGGAGGGTTGACCTGTGATTTGCTGGAATGTGGCAGCGTAGTTTCTAAGCACGGCGGGGATATCGTGCTGGGGATCGAAGCTGACGCTCAACAGGCGAATCTTCGAGCGAAGCGCCGGATCGCTCCGCGTGACGGCGTAAACCTGCGCGAAGTTTTTCGAAACGAGAGGGCAATAATTGGGAAAGGGGCAGCGCGTATATATGAACGTGACGAGCAGCACGTGGCCTCGGAAGGAGCTTAGGCGAATTTGCTTTCCATCCTGATTGGTCAGCGTGAAATCGGGAACGCGTTCGCCGGGTTGCGGCTCGTGCATTCTGGCGGGCGCGGGGGATGCGCCCGCCGCGCCCTTTTTGGTGACGACGATATTTTCGAGATGGCCGCCGGTCGCGGTTACAACCACGTCGGCGGTGATTTCGTCTCCGGCGGCGAGCGCTGCGAGGGCCGCCGCGTCCGGGACAGGATAAGGCATGGTCATGGCATCCATGAAGCCTGGGATCGCCTGATGGTCCACGAGGAGGATGCCTTGCGCTTGGTCCACGGAAACTACCTTGCCGATGAGATGGTATCGCTGGCTCTGCCCCTGCGATTGGGATTTTGGCGCGCAGCCGGCCAGCAGCGAAGCGAATGCCAATAGGAAAACCACGGAGCAAACGCCTGGCCGCCGCCGGGCGCGGACGCTTCCGCCTGTAACCGCAAACATCTTCATCCTTCGAGTTTAACCCTCCCGCCCTGCCTGCGGCTATCCGGCCGGGCTAATGCCGTTCCAACCGGATAAAGCAATCTAGCGGTCTCTGCCGTGCCCCGCGTCGCTCGAAACGATGTGGGAGTGCCTTCGCGCCAATAAGTTGGAACGGCATTAATAGTGGAAGCGGTAGCGGAACTCGACATACATCTGGCGCGGATCGTTGTAGTGGAAGCCGCCGAAGGTGAGGCTGTTGTCGAGCAGGACGCGGCGATTGGCCACATTCAGCGCGGTGAGGGTCACTGTGTATTTTTCGCCGAAGGATTTTCCGAGTGAGATATCGAACGTGGTGTGCTGCGGCAGATAGTTCCCGGGAAATTGCGCGTTCGGAATCCCGTTGTGGAACCCCGAGCCGTAGTAGACATTTGTCGAAGCGAATGCATGCCAGGGAAGCGTTGCATTGTAACCCACGTTCAATGTGTTTCTCTGATCGTGGTCCACCGGGGAAAATCCAGGCGGAACGAAGAGCGGGCAATCCATCATGATGGGCATGGGGCAGACCAGGCCTCCGTTGATGGGCCCTTCCGCCTGGGCGATTTGATTCGAGTAGGCAAGGTGAAACTGGCCGCGACGCCAGGCGCGGGGCGACCGCAGCGTGACTTCCCATCCTTGAATCAAGGCCGATTGCCACGTGATGGGCCAGAAGAGATTTGATTCTCCTATGTTGGTATGATCCAGCCAATTCTCCGCCTGCGTATTGAAACTATCAACGTCAAGAGCCCAGCCGCGAAAGGGAATCGTGACGCCAACCTGATACTCGTCATCGCGCTCGCCGTGGAGGGGAGCGAAAGTCAGACCCTGGTCATTTGCTAGCTGGTACAGCGCGCCGGTGGTCGTCACGATCGGGGGAGGCTGATAGTACTGGCCGTAGAATGCGCGAAAAACCCAGTTGAGGCGCGGGACTCTGACGGCGACGCCGAAGCGGGGGTCCACTGTGGTTTCCACGACGTCGGCCGTGTAGTATGCCTGGCGGAAGCCCGCGATTAAAGTCAGCCAGGAAGTGACCTTGAATCTGTCGCTGAGAAATATTTCCTCGAGCCCTCCGGTTAGGGCGCCGTGAGAGGGGCCGTGGTTGCAGACCGGCATGGCCGTCGGGCACGGGAGGACAAAAACATTGTTGAAATAGTTGTACTGGTTCTGAGCGAAGCCGTAGACGCCGACCTGAGCGTCATTTTTCCAGAAGTGCTTGTCCAGGGTTGCCTGTACGCCCGCGTAATTGGCGGTCTGATCGACATTGGAGATTACGGGCGTGTCGGTTGGCGGAGCGGAGTAGTTGGCTTGGTTGTAGTGATAGAAGGGGGAAACGGTCATCACCAGGTTCGGATTGAAGGTGTGAATCCATGAGAGGATGACGTAGCCATCGGGTTCGGTTTCCGTATCGCGCAGGCCGAAGCTGGAGTAGTTCATATTCCCGAATGAGTTGGGATCGGGGTCGTAGGGAATCTGGTAATAATCCTGCCGCAAGGAGGTGATAAGGCGGAATTGGTTTTTGGAATCGGGATTGAAGAAAAGGGAGGCGAATCCCCCGTAGCCGTTCTCCGCATCGTGAAACACCTGCCCAATCGGGGTCTGAAGGCCGTAATTGCTGCGATTTCCGTTTAGGCTCACGTAATAGGCGAACCGCTCGGTGTGGCCTCCGAAATTGATCTGGTCGTTCGTTTGATACCAATTGCCGAAAGAGAGGACAAGCTCGCCCTCATTGTTCCGCTCGAAGCCGTTGCGGGGCACGATGTCGAAGATTCCGTACGTACGGTCTCCATAATCGGCATCGTAGCTGCCTCTTTGGACCTCGAGATAATCGATGTCCTTCGGGTCAATCACGGGGCCCAGGTTGGAGGCGATATTCGTGTTGGGTACGGGGACACCATCAATCAGCCAGTCCACCTGGTGGCCGCCGCGCATGTGCAGCATGTCGTGAGTCACATAGGCGCCGGGGGTGTAATCGGTGATCATGGCGAGGCTGTTGGTGCGGTCGGCGCCGGGAGTTTGCGCGATGTCCTGGCGATCCACGAGAGTCGTGGGCGTCACCGAATCCATGTTCGTGACCGGCGCCTGCGCGGTAACAGTCGCCGTCTGATTCACGGTGGCGATCTTGAGCTGAAAATGAAAGATCGGCGAGGTATCGGAAACGACCGTGATGGTCTGTTGCATGGTCTCGAATCCGGCGTGGCTGACTGTGACGATGTAATCGCCCAGGGACACGGGATTGAATTCAAAGGCGCCATCCGCGTCGGATTGCGTCGTGCTGGACCAATCGGACGTGGCCGCTTTCAATTTCACATCAGCGCCAACAATCGGCCGGTGCTGGGGATCGTGGACGATGCCACGCACGCTCGAGAAAATCGTCGCTTGGGCGCGCTGGCTGCACACCAGCAGCGCCGCAGCGAGCAGACAGAATACGGCTTTCCGCATAGTCGCTCTCCATTCCAGATTCAATTTTTAATGCAGTGGAGGCGGGCTATGGTCGCGGAGGTTCAAACGGCTCTGAAACAAATCCCGAAATAGGAGATTGCGTGAAGGTCGCGGCGATTTCTCGAGCGATGGCCGGCGATGGCACCGCGACAACCGGCAAAGGCGCCGTGGGGGCGATGGGCGCGATAAATCCATAATCCGCAGGATGATGTTTGAGCTTCATTCCGCAATATGGGCAATATCCAGCGGCGATGCGGCGGAGTTCGGCGGTTGTGAACTGGGGCGAAGAGGAATGGGCGTGCGGCCTGCAGCACATGCAAGTGCACGCGGAAGGATCGCAGGCCAGACCGCGGGCGACGAGCGCCAAGGGAGTCGCCAAGAGCGCCACAATCACGAGAATTGCCTGAGTGCGCCGCATAGGTCAGTACAGTAGCACAAACATTTCCCCTCGACTATTGCGCCGCACGAAGCCGTAATGACTCGGGTTGACTGTTGCGGTGCGGCTCGGTGCAAGTTCTAAGGGTAGTCTGCTCATAAGGGGCATGGCTTCAGGGGCTAAAGCCCTCCCATTCTTGCGTGGCTTACGGCGGGGTTGAAACCCCGCCCTTCCACCGGCAAACTGAGTCACTATCCCGTTGCAATTGCGTTTGGAAAGGCTTCGCGATAGGCTCGGAAAATCATGCTGCCATTCAAATTGATCTACCACGACGGCTACGATTTGAATCTCGGCGCGCACATTTTTCCGTCGCAGAAGTATCGCCTGGTGCGTGAGCAGCTTCTGGCGGAGGGCGTTGCCGCGCCGGATGATTTCCTCGTGCCTTCGCCGGCGGCCGACGAAGATGTGCTGCGCGTTCATACGCAGGATTACGTTCGCAAGCTCCAGACAGGCTTGCTGACGCACCAGGAGCTTCTTCGGATGGAGGTTCCCTATTCGAAGGAACTCGTCGAAGCATGCTGGCTGGCCGCGGGCGGTTCGATTCTGGCGGGGCGCCGAGCGCTCGAGGACGGCTGGGCGGCAAATATCGGAGGCGGCTTTCATCATGCCTATCCGGACCATGGAGAGGGCTTCTGCGTGCTTAACGACGTAGCCATCGCCATCCGCCGCCTTCAATTCGACCGCGCCATCGAGACCGCGATGGTGGTGGATACGGACGTGCATCAGGGAAACGGCACGGCTGCCATTTTTAACGGCGACGCCACGGTGTTCACGCTTTCGATCCATCAGGAGAACAACTATCCATTTCACAAGCCCCCTTCGGCGATGGATATCAACCTGCGTGATGGCACGGGCGACGACGATTACCTTGTGGCGCTCGCAAATGGTTTGCATGAGGCTTTCGGCCGCTTCCGGCCGCAGCTGATTTTCTACGTCGCGGGCGCCGACCCGTACCGTGAGGATCAATTGGGCGGTCTGGCGCTGACGATGGAGGGGCTCGGGCGCCGCGATGCGCTCGTCTTCGAGGCCGCGCGGCGGCAAGGCGTGCCGGTGGCGATCACACTAGCGGGAGGCTACGCGCGGCGCGTTGCCGATACGGTGCGCATCCACGTGGGGACGATCGTCGCGGCGCGCGACGCGGCGCAAAAGGGAAGCAAGCGGGCGGAACCGGTAGTGCGCTAAAGATGCGCTCGCCTGGAGATTTGGCAGGATGGTGAAAAATTGATTTTGGAGGAGCCTCAGGGGCTAAAGCGCCACCAATTTTGCGGGCTTTATGTCGCGGCTAAAGCCGCGACCCACAAAGCTCTTCCCCATTTCTCAACATGGTATTAGGGCGCGGGGACGAGGGCGCGCTGGATCGCGGAGGTGAGAGATTCCGGGAGCGTTTCGGGCGCGGGTCCGGCGACGCTATAGACTATTTTCCCGCTGCGATCGAGAACCAGCACGGTGGGCAGGTACCGTATGTTCAGGAAGACGTCCAGCCCATCGGCGTACACGACGGTCATATCCCACTTCGCGTGCGCGAGGAATGGCGGGACTTGCGACTCGTCATCATCGGCGCTCACGGCAAGGAATGCGACGTCCGGATTCCCCGCGTAGTCCCTGGCCAACTGGTCGAACTTCGGCTCGAGATCGCGGCATGGGCCGCACCACGTGGCCCAGAAGCTCAAGGCCACGATCTTTCCCTTGAGCGCGGCCAGAGGGAACGGCGTCCCGTCAGGGTGGCGCAGGACAAAGTCATACACATTTTTTGCGTCCTTGTTTCGCGCTGGCGGAGCGGCATCCGCGCCGGGAGATGCGGGAGCGGCGCGGTCATATGTAGCCAGAATTTCGTCACCCAGACCCTGCTCGCTGCCATGCACCTCCCGCCAAACGTTACCGAGCCTCCTGCGCAGATCCCGCCGGTCGGGCGCACCGGCCATACTGATGTCCGGAAGCGCAAAAGCCAGGGAATACTCCTCGATGGCATGGGAGAAATCCTTTTGCGTCTCCGCGATTTCGCCGAGCTGCTCGGCGGCGAGGGCGCTCGGCAGAATGGAATAGCTCGTCTGGAGATCCTTGGCCGCGGCGTCGTAGTTCCGTTGCGACATTTCGATCTGGCCGCGGAGGCAGTAGAGCGCGGCACGAACCTCGTCCTGCCGTTTCTGCCAGTCGGCAAGCGATTGGCGCGGCGGTTTTTCGCTCGGAGACGTTTTCTCGACGCGGTCGAGAACGCGAGAGGCGTAGCCGGCCGCGCGCGTGAGACTCGCGTCGTCTCCCTTCTGCTGGAGCAGGGTGATGGCAATCATCATCACGTCGGAATCGTCGGGGCGGATGGCAATCAAGCGCTCGGCGTAATCGAGGGCGCAGGGATTGTCGTCCAACTGCTCGCAGGCCTCCACGATCGCCCGATAGATGTCCGCGGCGCGCGGCGCGTCCGGGAAGCGCACGAGATAATCTTTCAGATTGTGGACGAGCGCGGCGGCGTCGTTTCCAGCGTCAGCGAGCGCCTTTTGCAATTCTGCATTGGCGTCCGCGTCGCTCGTGGGCGCAGCGCTCTGCGGCGGAGCGGATTGTGCCGTGGATTGCGACGTGGCCTGCGGGGCGGCCTGCGGAGTGGTCTGCGCCGCGAAAGCGAAGCGGGGGGCTAAAAGAGCGCCGATACAGAGTGCGAGAGAAAGGGAGCGCATTCGACGCTCATTCCATCGCGGAAATCATAAGGAGTTGTCCGATTCATCCTTGGCGCGGACAATTTCTTTTTTGAGGAGAGAATGGAGCGATCCCTGGCGATAGCCTTCGAGATCGAGTGTGACGAAAGAAAAGCCAAGGGACTTCAAGCGGACCGCCATCTCGTGCGTGACGATTGGATCGAGTCCGCGAGCGAGCTCTTCCTGGGCAAGTTCCACGCGCGCGAGCTGGTCGTGGGCGCGGACGCGGAATTGGCGGAAGCCAAGCTCGCGCAACGCGGCCTCGGCGCGCTCAATCTTTTCGAGCAGTTCCGGCGTCACGGGCGTCCCATACGGAATGCGCGAGGAAAGGCACGCCGAGGCCGGGCGGTCCCACGCGGGGAGGCCGGCGCGGCGGGAAAGCATGCGGATTTCCTCCTTACCGAGCGCGGCTTCGAGCAGAGGGGCCAGCACGCGGTGCTCGCGAGCGGCTTGGTGGCCGGGACGATAATCGCGCGTGTCGTCCGCTTGGATGCCATAGGCAATCGCGGCGAAATGGCGGGCGCGGGCGAGCGATTCCATGCGGTCGAAGAGCTCGTCCTTGCAGTGATAGCAGCGATCGGCGCTGTTGGCCACGTAGAGCGGATTTTCGAATTCGCGCGTCTCGATGAATTCGTGGCGCACGCCGGTCGAGCGGACAAATTCCTCGGCCTGCTCGCGGTCGTAGCGCGAAAAGCTTGCGGAGAGCGCGGTGACGGCGAGCGAGCGCTGGCCAAGCACGTGGTGCGCCGCCCAGGCCAGATAGGAGGAATCCGCGCCGCCCGAAAACGCGACGAGCAGGGAATCGAGGGCGCGAAGCGAAGAGAAGAGCCGCTCCTGCTTGCCGAGAGCGGCGGCTTCGTCGGCAGGCTCTTGGGGCGCCCGGGCGATGGGAAGAGAAGACATTTTCTTCGATGAGTATAACTCACATCCGCTTCAAGACATTCTATAAGCGAGCTTACGGCCCGTCCTACCGACCCAGGGGTTAAAACCCCGAATAACTTGAACTTTTCGGCACGGCTGAAGCCGTGCCCTGACACAAACCATCCATGAGATGGCTACTACTGAAAATCGAGAAGGACATCCACCTTACCGGCCTTGGCGTTCTCCTGCAGGAAGCGGCCGATTTTTTCATAGTGATAGGACATCCCGATAAAGGCCTGCTTGATGCCCGTGTCGAGAAATTCCTGATACATGCTCTTATCAAAGAGCGCGCCGGGCGGAATTTTCCATGCCGCGCGAATGCGCTGCTCGCCTTCCATGGAAAGTCCCGTGAGGACAAGATTCCCCATGCGGTATTGCGTTCCTTCGGTGACGGCGACGGCGTAGGTGACGTGATTTGAAAAATTATCGAACTGCCCGACGGGTTTGAGATCCACGTCGAGAAATCCGAGACGGGCGTAGGCATCGGACACGGTCAGCCAGGCGGCCGCGATTTTCATGCCGTCGGCGGGGTCGCCGGACTTGAGAGGCACAAGAACATTCAGAACATCCGCGGACATCGTGGAATTTCCCGTCCAGGTGACGCCGCCCCAGGCGTACGACGGACCAGGCGTGACCGGCACGAGAACAATCACGCCCCCGGGAGGAGAACCAGCGGCGGGCGTCGCGAACCGCGCGCTGGGCTGGCCAAACTCCACGCGCAGATTGCCGTGGGCGAGATAGACGGGGCGAACCTGCTCGATTACGAAGAGTTCTGTGGAGGCGCGGGAGTAGGGTTTGCCCACGAGGTCGGAAAGCCGCTCGCCGATTCCACGATCGCTTCCGGCGAGCGGGTCCGAGAATTCGACGCTCGCAACAATCAAGTCCGGGCTATCGGCGCGAAATAGCTGCACCTGCTGATCCGTCACTGGAAGCGTGGCGAGGGCGTGCGAGACGGTGGCGGTCACTCCGCGCGCCGCGAGAAGTTTTTCGAGCGCGGCGGAGATTTGGTCGAGGATGGCGCCGTGCGCGGGCGCAGTGCCGTCGAACAGGCCCACGGATTTTTCGAGCGCCGCGGTCAATTCCGCGTCGGTGAACCACGGGAAATCGTCGTACCAGACGGGCAGGGTGGGCGCGTCGGCCACGACGTAGTCCACACGAACGCCGGATTCGACCGATGAGAAAGTGTAGTTGACGGATGCGAAGAGGCCGAGCGCGACCAAGCAGTTGGCCGCGGCTTGCAGATCGTCGCGCATGACGTTGTCGCCGGCGTGCAGCCCCGTGGCGGCTGCAATTTGGTCCGAGTGGAACCTGGCCGAGCCAGTGACTTGAATGGATGTGAGAGGTGCCGAGGGGGACGATTCGCTCTGGGGCTGGGCAGGCACCCAGGGAAGCAGCAAGGCCAGAAGAAGTACGGCCGAATGGATGTTACGCCGAGATGGGAACGTCATGCCGCCCAATCTAGCACCCCGCCAGAATCCATTCTAGCACCCCCCCATTTTTTGTTGCGGTTAGAATGAATCGCCATCCTTTTGCATTAGGGCGACGCATACGGGAGGACAAGCGACCAGAAAAAAGCCCCACGCTCATAAACCGAGCATGGGGCACGCTGAGAATCTAACGCCAGAGCCTGGGTCGCCCGTCTGGCAGTGTCCATGATCCTATCGCTGTCCGGTGGGAGACTATTATCCGGCTATAGGTGTACGTGCGCACTTTGGCGGCGGTGGCGGCTTTACGCCCATTCGGATTAGAGCATGCCGGATTGCGCCCGCCGAAGTTATGGCCCCATCGAGGCAATCTGCCTCGGGCAATATCTCTAAAAGCTTGGGGACTGCCGGTCTCGCGCGTGGCCCAAGATCTCCTAAAGCCGCCGCGATCCATGCACGCACTGAGTCGTCGTGCGTGTCGAGAAGAGACACTATATCAGCGAAGGTTTTATCATCGACGTCCTTGGGATCTACTTTGCGTGTCAGGTCTGAAAGGTGCTCGGCGGCATCTGCCCGCGCATCTAAAGTTTTACCCGTTCGTACCTTCGCTATCGTTTCCTTGAGTTGCTTTATGAGCGTGGAGTCTCCGGTTGCACCAGCCGTTCCAGACAGCAACACCGTCAACGCGATACAAAGGGCCAAAGAGAAAACATTGGACCACGGCTTGTGCATACGAACCTCGCGGCTTGGGAGAGCAACCGGCCAGAAAAAGCTCCACGCTCACAAACCAAGCGTGGGCACCCTAGAAACCAAACTCTAAAGCTTGGGCACCTGCTGAAATCCAACGTTTGGCCGAGGCGTTACCCATGGCCTATATCTTAGAAGGATTTGGGCCGAGGGGGAAGACTACTCGACGGTGACGGACTTGGCGAGGTTGCGGGGCTGATCCACGTCGCAGCCGCGGCGGACGGCGATGTGATAGGCCAGGAGTTGCAGCGGCACGACTTCGAGGATGGGCGCGATGAGATCGGGCGCCGCGGGAATCTCGATGGAGTGGCTGGCGGATTCGCGCGCCAGGCGGTCGCCTTCGGTGACGATGGCGATGACGATGCCGTCGCGCGCCTTGACCTCCTGCATATTGGAAACGGTTTTCTCATAGCGCGTCATCGAGGCAGGATCGGATTCGTCGCGCGTGGCAATCACGACGACAGGCAGATTTTCGTCAATCAGGGCGTTTGGCCCATGCTTCATTTCGCCGGCGGGGTAGCCTTCGGCGTGAATGTAGGAAATCTCCTTGAGCTTGAGAGCGCCTTCAAGGGCCATCGGATAATGGATTCCGCGTCCGAGATAGAGGAAATCGGTGTAGCGGAAAAATAGCCTGGAAAGTTCCTCGATTTCGGCGTCGCGCTGCAGGATGGTCTCGATTTTGTGCGGGATGCGGGTCAGCTCCTGCATGAGAGCCTGGGAGGCGGCGGGGGCGAGCTTGCCGCGCGTCTGCCCAAGATGAATGGCGGTGAGCAGGAGCGCGGCGAGCTGGCTGGTGAACGCCTTCGTGGATGCGACGCCGATCTCAGGGCCGGCATGGGTGTAAATGGTCCCGCTCGATTCGCGTGTGAGCATGGCGCCGACCACATTGCAGATGGCGAGGACTTTGGAGCCCTTCTGGCGGGCTTCGCGTTCGGCGGCCAGCGTGTCCGCGGTTTCGCCGGACTGGCTGACGGCGATAGTGAGGCTGTGCTTATCGAGGATGGGATCGCGATAGCGGAACTCGCTGCCGTAATCCACTTCCACGGGAAGATGCGCCAGGCGCTCGATCATGAATTTGCCGGCCAGGCCGGCGTGCCAGGCGGTTCCACAGGCGACGATTTTCACGTCGCGAAAATTGCGGAACTCCTCCTCGGTGATGTCCATTTTGTCGAGAAAGACCTTGCCGGTTTCTTGCGAAATCCTGCCGAGCAGGGTATCGCGGACGGCGCGCGGCTGCTCGAAGATTTCCTTCTGCATGAAATGCTTGAAGCCGCCCTTCTCGGCCATGATGGGGTCCCAGGGGATGTGCTGAGCGGGGCGCGTGATCGGGCGACCATCGAAATCGAGCAGGCGGACGCCCTGCGGCGTGAGGACGGCCATTTCGCCGTCGCCGAGGAAAATCACGGAGCGCGTGTGCGCGAGGATGGCGGGAATATCGCTGGCGACAAAAAATTCATGGTCGCCGAGGCCCACGACAATGGGAGGGCCCATGCGCGCGGCCACAATTTTATTGGGATCGCGCGCCGAGAGGGCCACCAGCGCGTACGTGCCGCTCATCACCTTGACGGCTTTGAGGACCGCCTCCTCGAGCGATGCGCCCTTGGAAAATTTCTCGATGAGGTGAGCGATAATTTCCGTGTCGGTTTCGGTGAGGAACTTGTGGCCTTCGGCGATCAGCTCGTTTTTTAGCTCAATGTAATTTTCGATGATGCCGTTGTGCACGACCACGATTTCACCGGCGCAATCGCGGTGCGGGTGCGCGTTTTCCTCGGTGGGGCGCCCATGCGTGGCCCAGCGGGTGTGGCCGATGCCGTAGACGCCGTCGAGCGGGGTGGCGCGAATGGATTCCTCGAGATTGCGGAGTTTCCCGGGCGCGCGGCGAATCTCGAGCTTCCCATTCTCACCGACGACGGCGATCCCGGCGGAGTCGTATCCGCGGTATTCGAGGCGCTTTAGCCCGTCGAGAATCAGCGGGACGACGCGCTTGGGGCCGATGTATCCGACAATTCCACACATCGAAGTTTGTTCTCCGGCGCCGCCCGGCGGACGCGCTTGCGGGCGGGAGTGAGACAAATCAGGTTAGCATATTTCTCCATCGGGAAAGCGCCAGCCGGCCGGCGTGTTTCGGGGGTGTAATCCCCGTGCGCAGGAATTCGCCGGCCGGCAAGTCCATCGGCGTGAAGCGCGGTCCGTTCAATCCAGGATTTCGAAGCGAAATTGCTCGATGACGGGGTTGGTGAGAACGTCCTTGGCGATGCGCTCGATCTGTTTCGTGGCTTCTTCGCGGCTCAGGCCGTCGAGTTCGAGGACGAAGAATTTGCCCTGGCGCACGTTCTGAACGCGGGCATAGCCGAGCGAAGAGAGCGCGCGCTGGATGGTCTGTCCCTGGGGATCGAGGACCGTGGATTTCGGCATGACCCAGACGTGCGCTTTCATCGAGAAAGATTATAGCAGGCCGGCGGATTTTGCGGCGGTGCGAAAGTTGTCGAGAAGCTGGCGCTTCTCGATGGGCGGCAGGAAAGCGGCGCTGAAACTCCGTTCGGCGAGCTGCAGAAGCTGCGGGTTCGAAAGGCCGAGCGAAGCGGCGTGGGAATATTCGGTCAAAAGGTCCGTGTGGAACATTCCGGGATCGTCCGTGGAAAGCGTCACGGACAAACCCTGCTCGAGGAATTTCGGGAGCGGGTGGTCGGCAAGCGAAGCGGCAGGATTACCGGTTTGCTTCGCGAGCGCGCCGGTGGCGACATTGCTCGAGAGGCAATTTTCCAGCACGATGCTCCGCGCGGCGAGGAATTGGGCGAGCGCCGGATCGCGCATCGCGGCGATGCCGTGGCCGATGCGCTCCGCGCCCAGCAACTCGATGGCTTCGCGCACGGATTCCGGGCCGCCGATTTCTCCAGCATGGCAAAGCGTATGCAGGCCTTCGCTGCGCGCAAAATCGAAGGCCGGGCGGAAATTCACGGTGGGGTGCGCCAGTTCGTCGCCGCCCATCCCGAAGGCGACGACGCCGGAACCACGGAGCCGCGAGGCCCAGCGCGCGGTTTCCATGGCCGCGTCGTGGCCGAACTGCCGCACAGCGTCGAAAATCCAGGCGATGCGGAGACGGCTGAAGGGAGCGCTTTCAGCGGTCTCGCGGATGACGGTGAAATTTTTCTCGACGTTCTGCATGCGCCGCAGCATCACGCCGGCCGAGACGGTCACTTCCGCATACACCACATTTTGACGTATGAGCTCCGCCGCGAGTCTTTTTGTGATGAGGCTGTAATCCTCCGGGTCGCGCAGAAAAGAGGTGACCCATTTGAAGCTGTTCAGGAATCCGGCGAAACCGGAATAGTTGTAGCGCGCGGCGACTTGCTCGGATGTGAGCTTCTCACCATGACGCGCGGCCAATTCAACGGCCGTATCCGGGCGGATGGAGCCTTCGAGGTGCAGGTGCAGCTCCGCCTTCGGGAGGGCGTCAACGATCGTGGCTGTTTGCTCCATTTGGGTCATGGCCTCCGGCTCATTGGGACGGCAACTGCGGCCGGCCGGCGTTGATCCACGCCGTCATCCAATACGAGCCGACGTCCGTGGAAGCGTCCGAAATCTGGCGGATGAGAATCGCGCCGGCCTGGGCGTAGAAGCGATCGTAATATTCGCTGCTGTAATCGGGGAGGCCTTCCTCCGCGCGGCGGTCCTGCAAGAGGACATTTTCGAGCCAGACGTGCGCGCTCAGGCACATCTCGAACGCATGATCAGTGGGGTCGCGGACGAGCACGGCTTCATTGGGCTTCACGAAGAAAAATAGCTGGTAGCGGTCCACAAGGCCCGTGCCGAAGCGGTCGTTGACCCCGGGCTGGCCCGAAAGTTTTCCATCACGGTTGAGCGTGGTGTTGAACGGATCGTGCGCCGCGGCCACAAAGTGGGCGAGGACGGCCGCGGTGAGCCTCGCGTCGTTCCAATTGCCGGATTGAAAATCTTCCGTCAGCTTCTGGCTGTAGAGTCCGATCTGCCAGGGAAGCAATCCATAGGTTTCCACCGTGCGGCGGCTGTATTTGGCGACGGCTGCCGAGTAGCTGCGAGGAAGGTCCGAGAAGGGGAAATGTCCATAGTGATTGAACTCGATGAAGCCGTTGTGCTCGTCGGCGGGGTTCTTTGACTGGGCCGCGTCGGTGACGTGCTGGACAAGGAACTGGCGGTTGGCCTCGAAGAACGGCAGCATTTCATCGGGCAGCGTATCCACGGCTTTGCTGGTGATCAGCCGCTCCGCATTATCTCCCCAGCCGAAGGATGCAGGCAGGGCCAGGAAGAGAATCAGCAGGATCAGGACCAGCGCGGAGCAAAGACGATGGCGCATCAGAGCGATTCTCCTTTCCCGCCGGCAGCGGCGAGCAATTTAGCGGTGGAAAGCTGGCTGTGCTTTCGCCCGTAGGAATGGTACACGACGAGGCCGATCAGAAGCCAAGCGAAGAATCGAATCCAATTGGTGATGGGAAGACCGGCCATGAGAAGCACGCAGGTGAGGATGGTCATCACCGGGGCGAAGGCGCCGCCCGGAACGCGGAAGCTCCGCGGGCGGTCCGGTTCGCGGTAGCGCAGAATCAGGACGCCCGCGGCGACGAGCGCAAAAGCGAACAGCGTGCCGATGTTCGAAAGGTCGGCGAGCGTACCGATATCCAGCAAACCCGCGGGGATGCCGACCAGCATCCCCGCGACCCAGGTGGCAAAATCGGGCGTGCGAAAGCGCGGGTGGACGCGGCTGAACACCGCGGGCAACAGGCCATCGCGCGACATGGCAAACCAGATGCGCGCCTGCCCGAGCTGAAAAACGAGCAGCGATGAAATCATGCCCATCAGCGCGCCGAACAGCACCACCAGGACGATGCCGCCAAAGTGGAGCCGCTTCATGGTGTTGACCACCGGCGCGGCGTCGTCCAAAAGCGTCTGCCAGGGAACGAGGCCCGTGAGCACCACCACAACCGCGATGTAGAGAACCGTGCAAATCACGAGCGTGGCGATGATTCCGACCGGCAAATCGCGCTTGGGATTCTTGCACTCCTCCGCGGCCGTCGAGATGGAGTCGAAACCGATGTAGGTGAAAAAAATAATCGAGCCGCCCGTGAGTATGCCCGGCCAGCCATTGGGCGCGAACGGGCGCCAGTTGGCGGGATGGATAAAGTGTATGCCGAAGCCTACGAACAGCAGGATGGCGGTGATTTTCAGGACCACCATCACGCCGTTCGTCTGTGCCGATTCGCGAATGCCACGCACCAGGATCACCGTCAGGAGCATGACGATGATGAAAGCGGGCCAATTGAAACCGAAATGCCATCCCGGCGCATAGAGGGTGTTTCCTTGCAGATCCACAAGCCCGCTGGGCAGAAATGCGGGCGAAAGCCAGCGCAGGTTGGGACGCATGCCGAACCAATCGAGCAACGCGACGATATGAGCCGAGAAGCCGACGCTCACGGCCATATTGGACACGGCGTATTCGAGGATCAGGTCCCAGCCGATAATCCAGGCGATGAGTTCGCCCATGGTGGCGTAGGTGTACGTGTAGGCGCTGCCGGCGATGGGAATCATGGCCGCCAGCTCCGCGTAACAGAGCGCCGCAAAGCCGCAAGCAATGGCTACGAGCGTGAAGGAAATGGCGAT
>CAWCPO010000013.1:0-84994 GCA_963797345.1 uncultured Acidobacteriota bacterium
CGCCTGCAGGGTGTCAATATCAACGACAAGCACATCGAGACCATCGTCCGCCAGATGATGCGCTGGGTGAAGGTCGAGGATGTGGGCGACACGTCGTTCCTTCTTGAGGAACAGGTGGACAAGTTCCGCTTCCGCGAGGAGAACGACCGCATCATCCACGATGGCGGAAGGCCAGCCACGGGACGCCCCCTGCTGCTCGGCATCACCAAGGCCTCGCTCTCCACCGATTCCTTTATCTCCGCGGCCAGCTTCCAGGAGACCACCCGCGTCCTCACCGAAGCGGCCATCTCCGGCAAGGTGGATTACCTCCGCGGCCTGAAGGAAAACGTCATCATGGGCCGGCTCATTCCCGCCGGCACGGGTCTCGAGCGCTACCGCAATATCAAACTCCTCACGGAAACGCCGCGGATGAGCCCCGGGCGCCGAAGCCGAACTCACGCCCGAGGAAGCCGCGGCGCTCGATTTCCTGCGCAAGGATACCGACGCGGTCGCCGAAAGCTAGTATCGTTCCAATCGTTGGAGCGGCTCTAGCCTTGCTCCAGCCTTCGAGCCCCCAGGTGGAAACCTGGGGGCTCGTCCATGGCAACCTTCCTTTTGGGCCTGTTGAGCAACTTGGCATACGCCCCTGCTTTCTTTTCCCGCGCGGGGCGCCCTCCCGGTAGAATTTTATAAGCCCGGCGTTTCACGAAGCGGATCGGGCAACGCCCGTTTATGCCTAAGGACTCATCTGCAAAACACCGCAAGCAGGCGCACTCCGCTTCCTCCCCTCGGGTGGAAATAAACAAGCTCACAGAGGTTATTTCCCGCTCCCAGCAGAACTATCGCATGCTGGTTGATAACCTCGACCAAGCCGTCTTCTCGCTTTCACTCGAAGGCGAGGTTCGAGTCGCGAATCGCCGGTTGCTCGAGATCCTGGGCGTCTCCTTTCAGGACCTGGTCGGCCACAGGCTCAGCGAATTCATCGAGGTGCCCACGCTCGTGCAAGCTGAGCGCGCGCTCCCCGCATTCCTTGAGAAGGGCTCCTGGGGCGGCATTCTGCCGGTGCGCCTGAAACGTGGCCGCGAACTGCGCTACTTCGATTGCTGGCTTCATATCACGGAGGAGGGCGGTGAGGGTGCGTCAGCCATCGGCTGGGCCCGCGACGTCACCGTGCAGCGCGAGTCCGAAGTCCGCTTCGCCGAGCTTTTCGAATCCCTGCGCGAGGGCATATTTTTTACGGAGCCCGACGGGCGCATTCTCGATGCCAATCCCGCGCTCGTCCGCATCCTGGGTTACGAAAGCAAATACGAATTGCAAACCCGCAATTTCCGGGACGTGTATGAGAATCCTCCCGAGCGCGACGCGCTGATACGCGAGATGGAAGAAAAAGGGTCGGTGCGGAATCGCGAACTCGCGCTCCGGCGCAAGGACGGCGCCCTCATTCATTCCCTCGTATCCGGCTTTGCCATTCGCGATCCCTTTGGACGCGTGCTCCGCTTCCAGGGCATGCTTGTGGACGTTACCGAGCAGCGCGCCATCGAAAAGCAGCTTCGTCAGGAGCAGGAATTCGTCCGCCGCCTCGTCGAGAGCTTTCCCGACATCATCGTCGTCCTGGATCGCGAAGGGCGGTTCACCTTCGCGAGCCCCCGCGTGCAGGACGTGCTGGGCATTCCCCCGGGTGATTTGATCGGCCAGCCTCTCGCCGCGCAAGCGGCGGAGGAGGACCGCGCCAAACTCATGGAGACTTTCAAGAGCATCCTCGCCCTTGCCGCGCCCTCCGCTTCGGTCGAATCAGCCGAATTCCGCGCGCGGCACGCCGACGGCTCTTGGCGAACTCTCCGCGCCAGCATCAGCCCTCTTTTCGACGAGTCGGGAAGGATCGCCAGCGTCGTGGCGTCGTTGCGCGATGTCACCGAATGGAAGCTCATCGAGCAGCAGCTTGCGCAGAAGGAGAAGTTCGCGGCCATGGGCCAGATGATGACCGGCGCGGCGCACGAATTGAATAATCCGCTCACGGCCATCCTGGGCGTCAGCGACCTGCTCCTCGAACGCGTGCCGGACGCCTCCACAAGCCGTCAACTGGAGATCATCCTCCGCCAGGCGCGCCGCGCCGCGGCCATTGTCCAGAATCTCCTGGCATTCTCGCGGCCCTCGGCGCAGGGACGAACCAAAATCCGGCTGGAGGAAATTGTGCAGCAGGCGTTATCTCTGCACGAGGCCGCGTTGACTCGGAAAAATATCACCGTGAAGTTCGAAGCCCCCGCGCGGCTCCCTCCGGTCGAAGGAGACAAGAATCTGCTCATGCAAGTCTTCGCCAATATCATTACGAATGCGGAGCAAGCCATCTCGGGCGCTCGCGACCGCGGCACGCTCAGCGTCGCGCTCGCCCTCGCCGGCGAAACCATCCGCGTGACGATTGCCGACGACGGCCCCGGCGTTCCTGCGGTCAACATCCGGAAAATCTTCGACTTCTTTTTCACCACCAAGCGCCCGGGCGGCGGGTCCGGGCTGGGTCTGGCGATTTCCCTCGCCGTCGTCAAGGAACACGGCGGAACGATCGAAGTGCAATCCGCGCCCGGCAAGGGTGCATCGTTCTGTGTTTCCTTGCCCGCGGCCGCGGAAGGACCCCCGGAAGCGCCGCCTTCGACCCACGCTGTGGCGGGCGCACGCCGGCACTCCGGCGCCCTGCGCGGACACAGGATCCTGGTCGTAGACGATGAAGAGAGCATCCGCGAAATCGTGCACGAAGGCCTCTCGGCTCGCGGGATGATCGTCGAGAATGCGGGAACCTCCGAGGAGATGTTTTCCCTGCTCGCCGCCAATGATTTCGATGCCGTCCTCTGCGATTTCAATTTGGCGGAAGCAAATGGCAAGGAGCTCTTCGACCAATTGCGTGCCCAGTCCGGCGGCTCCATGCCGCGCTTCATTTTCATGACCGGAGATCTTCTCGATTCCGCCACGGTCGCGGAGCTTGGCGCAAAGGGCGCTTGCGTCCTGCAAAAACCGTTTCACATCTCCGCGCTGGCCGAGCTCCTCGCGGAGCTTCTCCAGCCGCAGCCATCCCGGTCGAGTTAGCCGCTTGCGGGAAGCCGGCTCAAGCGCGTCCCGCGAAGGCTTGCGCGTCAAGCGCTGTCGCCAGGAGAAGAATCGCAGCCGCGACAAGCCCCAAGGCTCGATTGATCCCCGTCGGGTTCGATTTGATAGGGCCTTGCTGCATGCTTATTTCCACACCTGGTTCCGCCGGCTAGGATGTCCAGTGCCGCTATTTGATTGAGCCGGTCTCACGTCAGGACAACGCCGCGCGTGGCGAGCCACAACCCGCCTCGCCACGTGGGACGCGCATTTTCGGAACGTGTCTGATGATGGTTCGATTTTGAGGGAATACGGCCTACAGCTCACACCATGGCTGAAGATTGTTCAAGCGCGATTTTGTATTCGAAGCCGCAACCAACACCCAATAGATGCAGGCCGCGGCAGCAGGGGAGGAAATGAGTGACGGGGAGATCCGAAGATCTCCCCGCCTTGTGCCCGACTTGTTAGTCTATTTCGATCCCGCTCACAAGCGAGTTGTTCACCACCGACGTGAACACGATCACGTACTGGCCGCTCGAATTCGCCGCCTCCGTGAACTGCTGGATATTCGCGATGTTCTGCCCACCAGCCGCCGCGAAGATGTCGAACGCCGAGAGCACCTGTGTGCTGTTGATGCTCACATTGAACGTCCGCTTCCCGGAGGCCGTGAAATAGGTCTCGCAGAAATGTAGACGCACCGTGTGGCTCGAATTGGCCGTGAACCCACCGATCGTGTAGGTGAAGTTTTGGTCGCGGCCCGTCTGATACACCGCTGCCGGCGCCGGGTTCGTCACCTTGCTCGTGTTGATCGTGTTGGCGTGGTTAAGGGTTGCGCCGCCCGTGAAGTCCTCATCGGCCACGAACGGACTCACCAGCGGCCCGCCGGAATTGATGCAGAGGCTGGTGCATGACCCCGAAGAGGCGCTGGTGGTCGCGCTAGCCTGATTCGACGCTGCGGATGAACCGGCGGAATCCACACCCTCGACCAAATAGTAGTACGTGGTCGAGGCCGCGAGCCCCGTATTCGAGTACGTCGTCGTGGTCAAGCCGCTGGCGATCTGGTTGCCGCTTCCAGCCGTGAAGCCCGACGTTGTGCTGCGGAACACGCTATAGGTGATGGTGCAGCCCGTCCCTGCCGTGCTCGCCGTCCAGGTCAAGTTGATCTGGCTCGACGAAATTGTCGTCGCGCCCAATCCGCTCGGAGCCGTCGGTGCCGCGGCGCAAGTCTGAGCTTGCGTGGTGGCGCTCGCCTGGTTCGACGCCGCGGACGAACCGGCGGCATCCACGCCCTCGACCAAGTAGTAGTAGGTGGTCGAAGCCGTGAGACCCGTGTTCGAGTACGTCGTCGTGGTCACGCCCGTGGCGACCTGATTGCCGCTCCCGGCCGTGAAGCCGCTCGTCGTGCTGCGATACACGTTGTAGGTGATCGAGCAGCCTGTCCCTGCGGTGCTGGCCGTCCAGCTCAGGTTGATCTGGCTGCTGGAAACCGCCGTCGCACCCAACGCGGTTGGCGTCGAAGGTGCCGAACTGCAAGTACTCGCCGGGATGATCTCAATGCCCCGCAGGCTGGGATTTTGGCTGCTGGTTCCTCCCGTCCCTACGGTGAGGGCGATGGTGATGGTCCCGTTGCTGTCGGCATTCTCCGTGAACGACTGGACATTGGCGATGTACTCGCCACCGGCAGCGGCGAAAATGTCGAAGTTCGTCAGAACCGTGGTGCCATTGATGGCGACATTGAAGTGACGATCTCCGGCCGCTGCGTATGCAGCTTCCGCGAAGTGCAGGCGCACGGTGAAGCTCGCTCCTGGGGTCAAATTCGGAATGGTATACGTCATAGGACCCCAGCGCTCCGTGCGGTATACATCTTCCGGAGCGGCATTGGTGACGCCCGTGGTCGTGATGAAGTTGGCGTACGCGTTGGTGGCTCCCGTGGTGCCGTAGCCGACATCCTGAACGAACTTCTGCCACCCGACCAAGCCTCCGACGTGAATCGCGATCTCTTGCACATTCGTGCCGGTGGCGGGGGTGGCGATGGTGGCCTCGTTCGATACCGCTGATTCACCCGATTCCTGGCCCGAGGCCGTCACTTCGTAGTGGTAGGTCGTGTTGGGAGTCAGCATCACGTCTGTGAAGCTGGTTCCCGTAACGCCCGTCGCAATCATGGACGTCATGTTGGTGTTAGTGATGTTGTGTTCCGTGCCGGACGTCGTGCTGCGGAAAATATTGTAGGTAAGCTCGGGATCGATGGAACTGGTGGAGCTGGCTGTCCAGTTCAATTGAACCTGGCTGTTGGAAACGGCCGTCGCAGTCAGGTCCGTAGCAGCCGCTGGTGCGGGCGCCGTGTATACGTCCGTATAGCTGATGTTCGTGTATTGCGGCATCACCGTGTTAGCCCCCGGGCTTCCAGGGAAGGCGCCGCCAACCGCGACGTCATACAGAATATAGAACGGGTGGCCATAAAACGCCCATTCGCCCAGCGTCGACGCGGTGCCGTTCATGCCCACGCCCATCACGTCTGCGGGCGTGTAATAGATATAGGGCGTTGCCGGGGTATCCACGTAGAATTCGACCAGGTAGGGCCCCCAGATCACGCCGTACGAGTGGTATGCCGCGGGGTAAGTGCAGCCATTGGGGCAAAAGGAGTCGATCCCCAATCCGGAATTCGCGTATCCATTGGCATGGATCGTTCCACGGATATGCTGTGGCGCGGAACCGTTTTCCTCCATGATGTCTATCTCGCCGTCCCCCGGCCATGTGACGCCGTTATCGCCCAGCATCCAGAACGCGGGCCACAGGCCTTCGGTGGTGGCAATCTGCATGCTCGATTCCACGCGGCCATAGGTGAAGTCGTAGCCGAAGCTCCCGTTCAACTTCGTTTTGAAGCGAGCGGAATAGTAGGTCCCGCCCGTGTCGTATGTCTTGACCACCAAATGGCCGTTGCCATCCAAGTACGTGGTGGTGCCATCGTCAATCATGTCCTCGATTTCGCCGGTGCCGAAAACGCCCTTACCCGTGTCGAAGGTCCAATCCGGGTTGTTGCTGCTCGTGGGCGTAAAAACGCCCGCAGCTCCGTTGTACACATTGCTGAACGACAGGTTCCAGGTCTGCACTTGCGCGTTCGCAGGCCGCGCAGCAACGAAAAACAATGCAAAGGCACACAGCAAAATCGAGATTCTGGGTTTCATTGAGCACCCTCCATGGAAACCAAATTACGCGGCACCCATGTGCCCCACAATGGCACGTTGGTACGGTTCGTAATGGGACTTTAGTTTTTTTTGTGCAGGGGTTAAATCGTGAAGCCGCCGCTCTTCTCAAACGCGTGAGCAATTTGCAGCACGCGGCCTTCGCTGAAATGCGGCCCGAGGATTTGCATCCCAACGGGCAGGCCGGCACTGGTCTTGCCGCAAGGGACGGAGATCCCGGGGACGCCCGCGAGCGATCCTGTAACCGTATATATATCAGCAAGATACATCTGGAGGGGGTCGGAGGTTTTTTCGCCCAGCCGAAAGGCAGGGGCTGGGAGCTGTGGGCGTGATAATGGCATCAATCTTTTCGAAGGCGGCGGCAAAATCGCGGGCAATCAAGGCGCGGACCTTTTGCGCCCGCAGATAGTATGCATCGTAGTAGCCCGCGGACAGGACATAGGTTCCCAGCATGATGCGGCGCTTCACCTCGGATCCAAACCCATGTTCGCGCGTCTTGCGGTACATATCCATGAGCGTGCTTCCCGGCACGCGCACGCCGTAGCGTACGCCATCGTATCGCGCCAGATTCGAGCTCGCCTCGGCCGTGGCGATAATGTAATAGGTAGCGATGGCGTAGTCGGTGTGCGGCATTCGCAGCGGAACCCGGCGGCAGCCCTGCTTTTCGAGCAGGGCAATGCCGGCCTCGACCTTGGCCTTAACCTCCGGGTCGAGTCCCACGCCGAAATAGTCCTCGGGGACGCCTATCCGCAATCCCTTAACCGGCTTCTCGATCGCGGCCGCATAGTCCTCGACCGGAACGGCTGCGGATGTGGAATCGTTCGCGTCATGGCCCGCGATAACAGCCATCACGGCAGTGGCATCGGCAATATTCCCCGCGAATGGCCCGATTTTGTCGAGCGAAGAGGCATAGGCGATCAGTCCATAGCGCGATACGCGTCCATAGGTGGGCATCAGCCCGGGGATGCCGCAGCAGGCACCCGGCTGGCGGATGGAACCGCCGGTATCCGTTCCCAGGGCGGCGACGGCAAGGCCGGCAGCGACGGCGGCAGCCGAGCCGCCGCTTGAGCCTCCTGGAACGCGATCGAGAGCGACGGGGTTCCGTACGGGTCCGTATGCTGAGTTCTCATTCGAGCTGCCCATGGCAAATTCATCGCAGTTTGTCTTGCCGAGGACGACGGCCCCGGCGGCTTCGAGCTTTTCAACGGCCGTGGCGTCATAAGGCGGGATATACGTTTCCAGAATCTTCGAGCCGCACGTGGTACGCACGCCGCGCGTGCTGATGGCGTCCTTCACGGCAATGGGTACGCCTGCCAGGGCGGGCAGGGCATCGCCGCGGGCTATTTGGGAATCCATGCGATCCGCCTGGGCGTAGGCGCGTTCGGGGGATAGGGTGAGGTATGCGTTCAATTCGGGATTGCGGGCGGCGATGCGGGAGTAGAATTCGGCGGTCAGCTCGCGCGCGGAGATTTTTTTGCCCGCGAGCGCACCGCGAACGCCGGCGACAGTCCAGGAAGCGGCGGCGCTCACAGGTTATTCACCCCCACTGCTGGCGATCACCCTGGGGACGCGGAAAAAGGGTTTTACGGCGTCGGGGGCCTGGGAAAGGATGGCATCGGCCGCGTCGCACGGGCGGGGCGTATCGTCGCGCAGCTCGGGATGGGCGTCTCCCGAGGGCGCGAAGAGGACCTGGGCCATGGGTTCGGTCGCGGCGACGTCAAGCTCGTTCAGCTTGTCTATGTAGGTCAGTATGTCGTCGAGCTGTTCCCGATAGGTATCGGACTCCTCGGGAGATAACTCGAGGTGGGCGAGTTCGGCAATGCGCAGGACGCCGTCGCGGCTGATCTTCATGGGCGCGTTGGTCCGGCGTGATTGATATTCATAACCAGGTTCACTTTTACCCGGATGAAGGATAGCTTCTTTGCCTCGGAAAGTGAAGTGGAGGCCCCTTCGTATCTCCCGTGCGCCCCTCACCGGGGCCACGGGAGCCCTTTCTTTTGTTGCGATTAGAACGATGGGTTTCGTTGATACCAGTGGAGTTAAGGAGATTTCCATTTATTTGAGTTGCGATTAGATTCTGGAAGCTAGAGCCCGGAGGCTTGATGCTGGAAAACCCGTCACGGTGGGCGGGCTCGGCGAGGAATTCAAAGCCGTTAGATGCCGCGCTGAAGGCCGCGGCGCTACATTTAAGTCCTAAGGCAAGGCGCGCGTCGGGCAAGGCCCAAGTGATGGGCCTCTTTGGGTAAATGTTCGTAAAGTCTTCGCTTTTCTTCCCGGCGACCCCCCCTATTTTGTTTCGATTAGAAAAAATTAAGTCGTTGGTAACAGGGGCGTTACGGTGATTTCTGTTTCCCAGGTTGTTTCGATTAGAAATGCCAGGATAGGAGGAGGCGAAGGAGGTGGAGGGGAAGCCCCCAAGGACCACGTTAGATTGCCTTTTAAGTATCATATAACATTATACTATGGCTGTCAAATCGGGTGCGGCGGGGGACGTTCGGCAAGTCGTTTGGGGACTGGTGGTTGGGGCCTCTACGGAAGTCTGGAAAAGATGCGATTTTTACGGGGTCGTGGGCGTGGATCATATTTCTGGATGCGTCCTTTTTTCTGCTTCCCAAAATGGGTTTTTGGAGCGAAGTGGATTGTTTCCGGGTGCGCCGTCAACTGGGGAGGAGCACACCGATAAGCCTAAGGCCGATCAGCCGCGCGGCCTACGCCATATGCATCGAGCACATCGCGCAGGTTCACAATGCCTTCCAACTTGTGCACATCCGCGCGGTTCACGACGGGCAGGATGTCGATCTGATTTGCGCCCATGCGCTCAAGCGCCAAGTCGAGCCCCTGGTTGGGGTGGACATGCGGGAAAGCAAGCGCATCGGTGAGCTCACCGAGCTTCTTATCGGCACCTTCCGCCAACTCTTGCTCCAGCCTCGAAAGGTTGATAACCCCCACTACGCCTCGTCGATCAGTCACCAGCCACGTTCGGAATTCAGTCGAGCGAACCCGCTGCAAGGCTTCCCGAACCGTGGTTTCGGCTGGCAGCGACTCGGTCGCACTGCGCATGAAATCGCAACCAGGCACAGCGCGGCAAGGTCTACTGAAGCGCGGATGCCGGCGCGAGACCCCAGAAGAGAGAGCTATTCCGCGGCGGCTTTGCGAAAGGCATGAAGAATGTCCGCGAGGGAGATCACACCTTCGAGTTTTCCGAGGTCGGCGCGGTTCACGACGGGGAGCACAGGCCAATCGCCAGCCCAGCGGAGAACGTCTTCGAGCGATTCGTCGGGGAAAATCATGGGCAATGGGCCCTTGGGGTTGAGGCTGCCGGCCGTGCGGGCAGGGTCCGCGGCGAGGCGGTCGATTTCTTCGCGGTTGAGGAGACTCCATTCTCCGACGCGCGCGCGCAGGAAGATGACGCTTTCCGGATGCGCCAGGGAGCGGCGGGCAAGTTCCGCGAGCGGTTCGGCGGGATCGGCGACGATCGCGGCATCGGTTCGCATGGCATCCTCGATGACGAGGGAGACCTGTTCGCGGCGCTCTTCAATCGAGGGGAGAATCAGGCCGTCCTGGCGCGAGAGCATGTCGAAAAGCGGGATTTTCTGATAGTGGCGCGAGATGAGATAGGCGATCAGATTCGAAACCATGACGGGCAAAACGGCGCTGTAATTGCCGGATAGCTCGATGACCATGAAGACGGAGGTGATGGGAACGCGAAGGAAGCCCGCGAATAGCGTTCCCATTCCGACCAGCGCAAAAGTGCCCACCGTGCCCGTGAGGCTGGGGAAGAAATGGTGCTCGATCGCGCCGATGCCGCCGCCCAGCATGGCGCCGATGAAAAGCGTGGGGGCGAACATGCCTCCGGGAGTGCCGCTCAAGAAGGAGAATCCCGTGGCGAGAATCTTCATGAGCGCGAGGACGAGGAGGAGTTTCCAGGCGAATTGTCCGTGGAGCGCCTGGTCAATCGCGGGGTAGCCGGCGCCCATTACCTGCGGCAGGCGGATGCCGATGAGACCGATGAGGAGTCCCGCAGCGGCGGGCTGGAAATAATGAGTCCAGGGCGGCAGAGCCTTCATGCGCGGCCGGGCATAGGCCAGCCACTTCAAGAAAAGAAGAGAGACGCCGCCGCCCGCCACGCCGAGAACCGCAAAAGCGAGAAGCTCCGCAGGGTGCGCGATGCGGAAGGGAGGAACGCGAAAGAGCGATTCAGGCCCGAGAAACAGGCGCATGGTGACAACGCTCGAGACAGCCGCAAGAACAATCGCGCCCAGAACGCCCGCGCTCCAGGTGCCGATGACCTCCTCGATTACGAACAGCACGGCGGAGATAGGGGCATTGAACGCCGCGGCCAGCCCTGCCGCAGCGCCCACGGGGGCGATCAAACGGACTCTTTTTTGAGATAGACGCAGGGAACGACCCATCGCGGAAGCGATGCCTGCGCCGATTTGCAGGGAGGGATCTTCCGGGCCGAGCGATTGCCCGCTTCCAATGGCCAGGGCGCAGGCGAGGAATTTTCCGATGACCGTCCGGAAAGGGATGTAGCCGTTCGATACGTAAACGGCGGCTTTGGTCTGATTGACGCCGCTGCCGCGGGCGCCCGGGAAGGCGCGCACGATGAGCAGCGCCACGACCAGGCCGGCAATCGTCGGCGCCAGAAGCAAGCGGGGGATCGAAGGAGCGAGTGAAGAGCCGAGAAGAGCGAAGCGGGCCCATTCAATCGCAACGCGGAAACAGACGACGGCAAGCCCCGAAAAGATGCCGATCAAAATCGCCAGAAAGAGGAAAAGGCCGTCCTCGCTGGCCACAATTCTTGTGCGGGTCCAGGATGTCCAGAGAGAGCGGAGGAGACGCGCCGGGGGAGGGGTGGCGGGCTGCGATTCGCTCGGATTCACCGCTGGAGGCGCGGACTCGGTCATTGGTTTGTGGCTCCGCGGCTCTGCGCGATCAAGGCGAGAATGCGGTCGGGGCCGGCTTGCGCCTCTCCACATTGCTGATCCGCAGCGCTTTCCATCTGAAATACGAGCGACATGGCAGCATCCACTCGATCGGGGTGATGCTCGAGGCCGAATGTGCTCCAGTCGCGGCTCATCGCAAGGCTCGTGGCATATAACTTCTGCAAATCGGTCCGGGCAGGCTTCTCCGAAAGCGCTACTCCCTGCTGGTGGGCGCAGTCCGCGATGCGGGACTGCGCCTGGGCGAGAGCATCCGCTGCGCGCTTGGCCCTTTCCGCCGGCAAGAGGCCCGGGAGCAGAGGAGAGGCGGATTCGACGGCGCGGGAAGTCTCAATCATTCCTGTAATGTCCGGTTGGGAAGCCTTCTCCGGCGAGAGCCGACCGAAGTAATCCAATGCCTCCGCATATTGGCCGAGTTCAAAAGCGGCCTGGCCCGCGCCGGCAAGCGCAACATCATCGCTCCGGTCATGAATCAGGACGGACCGAAATTCATCGAGGGCGCGGCTCCAGAGGCGCGCGCGGAGGAGGAGCGAGCCCGCGTCCTTCTCACGCTCGGTATCGCCGGGAGAGACTTCCTGGGCCAGGGCGATGAGGTCCGGCAGCGCGTCGCTTTCATCGCCGCGGTCGAGAAGGTATTGGCAAAGCTCGCGTCGGACGCCCCAGCGCATCACGAGAGGGTCGCTTTCCCATACGCCGTAAATGGCGCTGTGATAGTAACGGAGGGCTTCCGGCAGGGAGCCTTCCTGCACGGCAATTCTCGCCAGCTCCAGATTGATCTCGCCACTCCCGGGCGATTCCGTCAATAAGTTCGCGAGATACGAACGGGCCTCCTCGCGGCGGCCGGCAGCGGCGAGCGCGCGGGCCAGATGAAATTGGAATTCGAGATTATTGGGCGCGTAGACGAGCGCGTTGCGATAGTCGTTCAAGGCTGCCGTGAGATCCCCGGATTGAAATGCGGCTTCGCCCTTGGCGAACCATTCGTCGGCGAAGGTATGAACTCTTTTGTGATAGGCGCGCGCGACGAAAGCCGTTAGGGCGAACAGGACCACAAGCAACACGAGGTAGATGAGAAGAAGCGCTTCGCGCGAAAAGCCTGCTGATCCGCCGGAGGCACGCTTCGTAGGGGAATCCGTATGAGGGTGCCCTGCGCTCGACGTTTTATCGCCGGGATACTGCCGCACCCATCGAACCGGAATTTCCGTTTTGAGATTCCCTTTCACCCGAAATCCTAATCCTTCTGCCCCATCGTGTCAAACGCAAGTCGCCTCGCCCCCGCGAGGGAGTTGGTAGTGAGGCTCGTTTTGGCCGTTCTGCAGAGCCGTTGTGCTGACGGATAGCGCCGGAAGGTTCGCGTGCAACCTTCAACAGGGAAATGCAGGATGAATCCGCCGTGGTCGTCATCAAGACTGCTGCGGTCAAGAAACCAAATCGGCCGACCAACAGACGAGGGACGCGAACTTCTTAGTGCGAACTGCGTGGGTGTCAGATTCCGCGCCTAACAAGGATGCATGTCACTTCTTGCCCCACTCGGAGATTGGCTGTACGAGAGAGAGCTGCCAGAGGCGTGTTAAACGCGGCCACAATCGCCGCCGCCGCTCCCACCGGGATCAGCTTTTTGACTTGCTCGGTGCGCAGTCCGAGGAAACGCCCGAGCACGGAACCAATACCCGCACCCACTTGAACCGAAGGCCCTCCGCGTCCCAGCGGGATACCGCTGGCGAGCGTTGCCGACGTGCAAAAAAACTTTCCGAGCATAGTGCGCAGAGTGATGCGACCTTCGCGCGCGAACAGAGCAGCCTTCGTCTGCGGCACGCCGCTGCCTCGCGCATTGGGAAAATAGCGATACAGCAGGTAACCGACGCCCAACGAGCCCGCGACCGGAAACAGCAGACGCCGCCACGGCGCGCCCCCCACCGGGTACAGCCGCATCCCCATTCGTTCCGTCAGTAAGATGAATGCGACCACCGCAAGCCCGGTCAATGCGCCGATCACCAGCGCCAAAACCAGAAATACCTGCTCCTCACGTTGGCGCAGTTCGGCCACGCGACCTAATAGCCAAGCCCTCCACGAACCCCTGCTCGTCGTCTGACTGATTTCACTCATCTCAGGAAAAATGCCCCACCTGAAGCATACCGCACCGGATTGCCTTTGGAAGGCGGAAAGGAAACTTGGAGACGCTGTGCTTACCCGTTGACGGAACGAGTTCCCGATATAACCCATCGGGACGCAAAAAACGCGAAACTCATGCTCTGACACGAACCATTTGCCAATTGTGGGCGCTTTTCGGGGCGGCACGCTGGCGGATTAGGATGCGGGTTTGCGCGGATCGCGGTTGAGGATGCTTGGGGTGAACTTGCGAAGGACAAATTCTTGCAGGAGATTGACGCCAGCGGATACGCCAATTCCGATGGCACCGCTTTCCAGCGCCAAACCGGCTCCTTGATCGCCCGACGGATAGTAGAAATTGGAGATGCCGCCCGCGGCGAAGTTTCCGATGACATTCGAGTAGTTTGGCTGCCAGCGTCCATTATCGCCCTTGCAGATGACTGCATTTCCGAGGGCATAGAGAAAGCGCGAGCGCTTACTGCCGGTGCCCTTGTAGAAGTAGCGCGGGTCCTGTTTCAAGAGGGATGGAAGGATGGCGCTTCCGATGAACGTGCCGATAGCCAGGTCGCCGTAGGAGGCGCCGTAGCGCTTTCCATAGCCTTGTGCGCCTTGGCCGTATCCCTTGAAATCGTTATTCGCCTGCTCAATTCCCGCAATGGCGCCCGTGGCCACGAAGGTGACGGGATTGAGTGTCGACTTCCAGGCAAGCTCGAACTTTTGCCTGGTGTTGAGAGGAACCGCATTGGAAACGTAGGTGACGTAGATGTTGGGAACGACGCCGAGCACGCGCTGCTTCTCCTGAACCTTGATCTGCTCCTCGGCCAGCACAGTCTGATTGGGTACGACCCGCACCGCCGTGGTGACGCTGGCAATAGCCAGCGTGATCGGCGGGAGAATGGCGACCTCGTCCGAGCGCAGGTTTCCGGAGTACGTTTGCGTCGCGAAGTCCGTCGCCGTGATGGTGAGCTGGAACGGCCCGGGAGCGATATTGGAAAAGGAGAATTGGCCATTATCGCCTGATAGCAGCTCCTGGATGGGGGATAGATCTTCCCGCGTGAGTTTCACCAGGGCCCCGGCGATGGCGTTCCCACTTTGATCAACGATCGTGCCGATGATCCTTCCCGCGGGGGCAGTCGCCGCTCCCGGCGCGGCAGGGGGCCGCTGCGACTGAGCCATAGACGGGATGACGCAGACGAGGACACACAGGCTTAGCCAGACTAAGCTCGCCGGGCCGAGGAGCGACCTTCGGAGATGCCGGACCAAAGATTTCTTGGATGATTTGTTTTTCGTAGAGTTCACGATTCCCGCAAACTTACATCGTACTGAAAATTTCTAGGCTTTGCGGCGGCGGACGAAGGGTGTGTGCTCATTATCGAACTCGCGGGGGATGCGCTCGGGGCCGGGCTTTGCCGCGACAAATCGCACTTCACGGACCAGATGTCCGCCCCAGGCCTGGTTGATGCGGCCGCAGAACTCGCGCGCCATGGGTTCGAGCTGGGCGCGCCACGCCCGGGCGTCCGCGGTCACCTGGAGACAGCCGCCCTGGCACTCGACGGGACGCGTGTGCGCCGCGAGGGCGTGTCCTACGATGGACGGCCACGCGCCCGCGAGCCAGGCAATGGCTGCTTCCGGCCGCTCGAGGCGGCGGACGACGCGTCCGAGAAATTCTCCTGCTCGTTCCATGCTGCGGGGATTCTAGCACGTTCCGGCATTCTGTTTGCGGCGAATGGAGGGCCGCGACAGCGCCGATTTTAGCTTTTGCCTGCCATGCGGGCCAGCATGGCCTTCTGGCCGCGCTCGATCTCCTCGGGGCTCAGGTCTTTTGTGTGCGTGGCAATGCCCCAATGGTGGCCGAAAGGGTCTATGACCGCGCCGTAGCGGTCTCCCCAGAACATATCTTGCAACGGGACGTTGACGCGGGCGCCAGCGGCGACGGCGCGGTTGAAGCTGGCGTCGGCATCTTCGACGTAGAGATAAAGATTTATGGGAACGTGAGCGGATGGTTCCGAAACGGCGGCCGGGCCCATCGGGTCGTTGAGGAAGATGAGGGAGTTGCCGATCAGCAATTCGGCGTGCATGATTTTTCCGTCCGGGCCGCCCATGCGCATTTTTTCGGCAGCGCCAAAGACATTCTTGTAGAACTCAATGGCGCGGGCTGCATCGCGGCAGACGAGGTTCGGAGTGACGGAATGAAATCCTTCGGGAATCGGTTTCGCGGATTTTGGCATGGTGGTCTCCTCTGTTTTTCCGGCTGGAGCCCGCAGCGGGGCAATTTAATGGTGCAATCCCGCCGGGGGCGTTGTCAAGAAATTCGCCGAGCGGGTAGAGTTTTATTTGTTAGTTCGAACTCGAAGCCACTCCGCGTGTGCTTAACTCCACAAAGTTTCCCCTCGTGGAGTGAGCCGATTACGAACAGTTGAGCAGTTGCTTGTGGAACCTGCTGCGTTCCCCTCGGGAAATCAATCGGTTACGAAGAGTTATGCAATAGCGTGCCCCTATCGCCACTTCCCGCCGCCCCAAAAAGCTTGGTAATTGAGTTGCGAGGATAGTAATGTGAGGCCCAAGATAGCAGTCTGAAACTGTCAGGAGGCGCTCATGATACCTGAAATTTTTATTCTGCTTGCGATGCTTTCTCCGGCGCGGATGGCGGCGAGGGATTTTCCCGTGGAGAAGGTTTGGACGAACCCAGACGTCGAAACGCTTCGGGCCACTTCGCCCATTTCGATCTTCGGAACGAGTCCAACGGCGGAACCGAATGAGGCGGAAAGCAGCAACCAGCCGTACGTGAAGGAAAAGGATCCCGCGTGGTACGCGGAGCAGATAGACAGCCTGCGCGGGGCGATCGAAGAAGCCGACGCCGAAATTCAAACCATTGAGAATATTAAGGCAACCGGAGAAGGAATGTCGGGCGCAATCCCACTCGACACTTTGGCCGTGGGAGTCACTCCCGAGGCTACCATCGAAATTCGCGAAAGCGAAAAAAACGCATTGGAAGCGGAGATTGAAAGCCTCCAAGACCAGGCGCGCGCGAACTTCATTCCGGCGGAGGCCTGGCGCTAGCAGCGAGGGCGCCTGCCGCGCCGGTCGGGCGAAAGGGTTCGGGCAAAAAATGTCAGTTGGGCGAAGGAGAAGGGATTCGCGTGAGGCAGGAAATGGACACGAAACGTCGGCGGGAGAGAATTTTGGGCACTCCGGCGTGCCCAACGAATTGATTTGTAACCCCCTACGGATGGGGCTACAATGGCGAGCACGGGAGGGAGCGAAGAAAAGACTTGACAAGAATTGGCACACTATGGAGAATCGCTCCCGCGCGCCGTTCCTGCCTTCCCCAGGAAGTGACCCTTCTCCCCTTTGCATCGCCGGAATAGTTTGCGAGGAGATCCGGTGGCGGAAAAAACAGGCATAGCAACAAGCATGGAAATAGACCGTGAAGTAATCCGCTGTCAAGTATGCGGGTTGGTGCAGTACCGCACACGCACGGGCAATTGCCGTAGGTGTCTGCGCCTGCTCCCCCCCAAGGTGACGTTCGTCATCCCGACGCCGTCGCCGCAAGATCTGCCGGGGGACGACCGTCAACTGTTTGAGAACTGGCCGAACCGCGAAACGGTGGAGAACATCGGCCAGCGCATCCGGCAGTTGCGGGAATCGCGGGGGATGACGCAGAGCCAGCTACAGGCGCGTTCGCGCGTCTCGCGGTCATATTTGTCCCGGATCGAAAGCGGGCAGATGACGCCCAGCCTCGGCACGCTCGAGAAGATCGCCGAAGCGCTGGGCGTGGGATTGAACCGCTTCTTCATACCGGAGACGAATGGCGAAACGGTGCTCGAAGACCCGTTCATTCAAGGGCTTCGTCCGTTCCTGCGGCAGCTCGATTGGACGCAGTGGCAGGGGATACTGAAAAGGCTGCAGGCCATCAGCGACCACGTGAGCACGAATCATCACGTGCGTCCGCTGCCCCCGCAGACCGGCGAGCGGATGCCGCAAATGCCCCGCCGCCAACAGCAGCCCAGCCATTCAACGGCCGCCATTCACCGCTGATACGATCCATGCCGCGGGGCGTGACACCGCGGCACGAAGAAAATCCGGGCCGGTCCGGCGCGCCGATCGAGACGCGCCGGCCTCCCCGGCCCTTCCTTCGGACAAAACGCACAAGGCAAGCAAGCCAGATTCGATCCGCGAAACCTCCGTGGCGCGAACGGGATGCTCCGCGCATGGAAGCCCGTCTGCCGGAACGCGACACGCTGCCGGACGTTGACGCGTGAAAAGGCCAATGCGATAATCGACTGCTTCGCTTGGCTCGTGGATGCCGGTGGTGGAGACTCGACGCCGGAAATCATTTGGGATAATCAGGAGCGCGGTAGCAGCGACTTTTTCAACGATGGAAATCCTCCACCAGCTTGGGGAACTGTTTCTCGATGCTGTGCCCACCGTGGTAATCGTTCTCCTTTTCTATTTTTTCCTGCGCGGGGCGTTTTTCCAGCCGATACGAAAAGCCATGGCGGAAAGAAGCGCCCGGATCGAAGGCGCGCGCACGGAAGCTGCGGCCGTGGAAGCCGCCGCAAAGAAGGAGCTGGATTCCTATCGCGAAGCCATGAGCAAGGCGCGGGCGGAAATCTACGGAGAACAGGAGGCCGCGCAGCAATCGGCGCTCGAAGAGCGCGCCCGGCTTCTGAAGGCGCGGCGCGCCCGCGCGCAGGAAGAAGTGGATACGGCGAAGGAGCGGATTGCCCGCGAGCTGGAAGCCGCGCGGGCGGAAATCGAGGGGCAAACGTCGGAGCTTGCGAAGAATATCGCGCGAGTGATTTTGGAGGAGCCGCCTCCTTTGCGCGGAGGGACGGCGCAATGAGCGTAACCGTGTGGAGAAGGATGGGCGGTTTCGGGACCTTGAAGCGGACTGTGAACTTTGGCGGGTTCCTCGGCGTGTGGTTCCTGCTGATGGCCATGCCCGCGCTCGGGCAGGAGGGCGAACCCTCGGCCGCCGATTCCACGGCCGGGTGGATATTCCGCTGGGTGAATTTTGCGATCGTGTTCGGCGCGATTGGCTATTTCGCGGTGAAAAAAGGCGCGCCTTATTTCCGCAAGAATGCGGACGAAATTTCCGAGAAGATCGCGGAAGGCGCACGCGCGCGCGAGGCGGCGGAGAAACAGCGCCGCGAAGCGCAGGCGAAGCTCGCGGGAATCGAAAAAGAAGTCGGCGAAATGCGGGAGGAAGCCAAACGCGCCGCGGAGGCGGAGATACAAAGGATTCGCGCGCTGGCCGGCAGGGATGAGGAGGCCATCGGGCGCGTCGCGCAGGCGGAAATTGCCGCGGCGGAGCGCGCGGCGCGTCTGGAATTGAAGGCGCATGCAGGGCGGCTGGCACTCGAGCGCGCCGAAGCGGTGCTCGGCGGAGCCGTGGCGCCAGATGCGGATGCCAAGCTATTCCGCGAATTCGTGGCCGGAATCGGAGGGAGCGTCAATTGAACGGCGCGGTGGCATCGCGATACGCAGAAGCTCTGGCCGATGTGGCGCAGGCGCACAAGAATGAGTTCGGGGTGAAACGCGACCTCGGGGCGTTCGTCGAGATATTTCTCTCGTCAGCCGATTTGCGGAATTTTCTGGCGAGCCCGGCGGCGGGGCGCGAGGCAAAGCAAAAAGTGATCGAGGAGATTGCGGCGCGAATGGACCTGGCGCCGGAGGTCCGGAACTTCCTTTTTGTCCTCGTGGATAATGGCCGGACGCGCGCACTCGCGGAAATCCAGCAGGCATTCGGGGAGGAGCTGAACGCGCGGCTGGGGATCGTCGAAGCGGAGGTCACCTCAGCGCGTGGGCTGAGCGCCGCGGAGAAAGAGGAATTAACCGCCGCGCTCGTACGGGAGACGGGAAAGAAGAAGATCGAAGCGCGCTACGCGGAGGACAAGACTTTGCTCGGCGGCGTGCGAGTGCGCGTGGGGTCCACCGTGTACGATGGCACGGTGCGCGAGCGATTGAACCGGCTGCGGGAGCAGCTCGAAGCGGAATAGGAGCCCGATGGCGAAAATCAAGGCGGACGAAATCACACAGATCCTGCGCGAGCAGATCGAAAGCTACCGGCAAACGCTGGCCGTGGAGGAAACCGGCACGGTGCTGGCGGTGGGCGACGGCATCGCGCGGATTTATGGGCTGGACCGGTGCATGGCGGGGGAGATGCTCGAGTTTCCGCATGGTGTTACGGGCATTGCCTTGAACCTGGAGGAAGATCAAGTGGGCGCGGTGCTGCTCGGCGACTATACGGAGGTCGAGGAAGGCGACACGGTCAAGCGGACGAAGAAGATCAACTCCGTGCCGGTGGGCGGAGCGCTCGTGGGGCGCGTGGTGAATCCGCTGGGGCAGCCGCTGGACGACAAGGGACCCGTGGCGAGCGAGCAGCGCAATCCGCTCGAGCGGCTGGCGCCGGGCGTGGTGGACCGCCAGCCGGTCCGCGAGCCGCTGCAGACGGGCATCAAGGCCATTGACGCGATGATCCCCATCGGCCGGGGCCAGCGGGAATTAATTATCGGCGACCGGCAGACGGGCAAGACGGCCATCATTTTGGATACGATCCTGAACCAGCGCGGCGAAAATATGATTTGCATTTATTGCGCCATTGGGCAGAAGCGCTCGACGATCGCGCAGGTGATCAAGACGCTGACGGATTACGGCGCCATGGAATATACGATTGTGGTGGCGGCATCGGCGTCCGAGCCGGCCGCGATGCAGTACATCGCGCCCTTCGCCGCGTGCGCCATGGGCGAGTATTTCCGCGATACGAAACGCCACGCCATCTGCTTCTACGACGACCTCTCGAAGCACGCGCAATCCTACCGCGAAATTTCGCTTCTGCTGCGGCGTCCGCCGGGGCGCGAAGCGTATCCGGGCGACGTCTTCTTCTTGCACTCGCGGCTGCTGGAACGGGCGGCGAAATTGAACGACACGCTCGGCGCCGGCTCGCTCACGGCCCTGCCGGTGATTGAAACGCAGGCCGGCGACGTGTCGGCGTACATTCCGACCAACGTCATCTCCATTACCGATGGCCAGATTTACCTGGAGGCGGACCTCTTCAATGCGGGAATACGTCCGGCTATCAACGCCGGGATTTCGGTGAGCCGCGTGGGCGGCAACGCGCAGATCAAGGCCATGCGCCAGGTGGCCGGGACGCTCCGGCTGGACATGGCGCAGTACCGCGAGCTGGCAGCGTTCGCGCAGTTCGGCGCCGAGCAGCTCGACAAAACCACGCAGGCGCAGCTCGCGCGCGGGCAGCGGCTCGTGGAGGTCCTAAAGCAGGATCAGTATCAGCCGCTGCCGGTGGAACGCGAGGTGCTGATAATTTTCGCGGGAGCGAACCGGTACCTCGACGATCTCGAGGTGGCTGACGTCGTGCGGTACGAACGCGAGCTTTTTCCATTCCTCGAGACGAATTACGGCGGGTTGCTGAAAACGCTGCGGGAAAAGAAGGCCTTCGACGATTCCCTGCGCGCGGAAGCGGTGAAGGCGCTCGATGCGTTCAAGCAGCGGTTCCAGGCGGGCGCGAAGGCCGCGGCCCAGGCGAAAGCCGGAACATGACGAAAATCGAAGAGAGGGATCGAGCCTTGCGAGGTTAGCCATCGGCTGAATTTCCCGTGCCCACACTTCTCGATTACCGGCGCCGTATTCGTTCGGTGAAGAATACGCAGCAAATCACGCGGGCGATGAAGTTTATCGCCGCGGCGAAGCTGCGCCGTGCCCAGGAAGGCGTGTTTGCGGCGCGTCCGTATGCCCGTGAAATCCGGCGGGTGCTGCGGTCGGCTGCGGCCCGCGTGGAAACAACGGTGCATCCGCTGCTGGAACGGCGGCCGGAAGAGCGCCTGCTCGTGGCCGTGGTGACGGGGGACCGCGGGCTTTGCGGGGCATTCAATACCAACGTGATCCGGAGCGCGTCCGAATTCTTTCGCGGACACGCGTCGCAAAAAATCCAGGTGATCGCCGCGGGGAAAAAAGGCCGCGATACGCTTCGGAGGCGCGGGTGGAGTTTCGCGGGCGAATACATGAATGTTTCGGGCAAGGTGGAATTCGCGACGGCCAAGGAAATCTCCGCGCGCATCGCGGAGATGTATGCGCGGCGCGAGGTGGACGGCGTATACGCCATCTACAACGAGTTCAAGAATGTGATGGTGCAGAGGCTGCGCACGGAGAAATTGCTCCCGGTCGATCCGGCCATCTTGGTTTCGGGGGCGGAGGCTTCCGAGGAGGAGATGTCCACGGGCCAGGAGCGCGGCGAAACGCCCGCGCCCGAGAAGCCGCCGGAGAATCCGCCGCTGCTCGTGGATTACATCTATGAAGAACCCATCGAGGAAATTTTCAGCGGGCTGCTGCCGCGCTATCTGGATTCCGAAGTGTTCCGGATTCTGTTGGAATCCGCCGCAGCCGAGCACGCCGCGCGGATGACGGCGATGGATTCCGCCACGCGGAACGCCTCCGATTTCATAGACCACCTGACGCTGGACATGAACAAGATTCGCCAGGCGAGCATCACGAAGGAGTTGATCGAGATTGTGAGCGGCGCAGCCTCAGCAACGTCTTGAGGCCTGACTTGCTAGGCAGGTAAGGGATTTACACGAGTCACGGTTCACGGCACGGAGAATTCGAGGAGAGCCAAGATGGCGGGTGACAACGAGAAAATCGGGCACGTGGTGGAGGTAATCGGCCCGGTGGTGGACGTTCAATTTGATGAGCACCATCTGCCGCTGATTTATTACGCGGTGCGCATCACGAGCGAGGGATTCGATGTACCCGAGCCGCTGGACATCGTTGCCGAAGTGGAACAGCACCTCGGCGAGGGCCGCGTCCGCTGCGTGGCCATGAAGCCCACCGACGGACTCGTTCGCGGGATGAAGGTGGAAAACCTCGGCGGCCCGATTTCCGTGCCGGTGGGCCGGGGAACGCTCGGGCGGGTGCTGAATGTGTTGGGCGAGCCGGTGGACGGACTCGGCCCGGTGAAAACGGAGAAGTGCTACCCGATTCACCGCCCCGCGCCGGCGCTGGACGACCAGTCCACGAACCTGGAAATGTTCGAAACGGGGATCAAGGTGGTGGACCTGATCGAGCCGTACCTGAAAGGCGGGAAAATCGGGTTGTTCGGGGGCGCGGGCGTGGGGAAGACCGTGCTGATTCAGGAGCTGATCCACAATGTGGCGCTGAAGCATGGCGGCGTCTCTGTCTTTTCGGGTGTGGGCGAGCGCACGCGCGAAGGGAACGATCTGTGGCTCGAGATGCAGGAGTCGGGCGTGGTGGTGGCGGGCAATTCCGAAAAATCGCGATGCGCGCTGATTTTCGGCCAGATGACCGAGCCGCCCGGGGCGCGGCTGCGCGTGGGCCTATCGGGCCTGACCGTGGCGGAATATTTCCGCGACGAAGAGCACCTGGACGTGCTGCTCTTCATTGACAATATTTTCCGCTTCGTGCAGGCAGGCTCGGAAGTGTCGGCGCTGCTGGGCCGCATGCCTTCGGCCGTGGGCTACCAGCCGAACCTCAACACGGAAATCGGCGAACTCGAGGAGCGCATCACTTCGACGAAGCACGGCTCGATCACCTCCGTGCAGGCCATTTACGTTCCCGCGGACGATTACACCGATCCGGCGCCGGCGGCCACGTTCACGCACCTCGACGCGACGACGAACTTGAGCCGGCAGATCGTGGAGCGCGGCATCTACCCCGCCGTGGACCCGCTGGCGAGCTTTTCGCGCATTCTCGATCCGCGCATCGTGGGCCAGGAACATTACGACGTGGCGCGCGGCGTGAAGTCGGTCCTGCAGCGCTACAAAGAGCTGCAGGACATCATCGCCATCCTGGGAATCGAAGAGCTTTCCGACGACGACAAGCAGACCGTGGCGCGGGCGCGCAAAATCGAGAAATTCCTTTCGCAGCCGATGTTCGTGGCCGAACAGTTCACGGGCCTCGAGGGAAAGTATGTAAAGATCGAGGACACCGTGCGCGGCTTCCAGGAAATCGTGGCGGGGAAGCACGACGATCTTCCCGAGCAGGTGTTCTATATGGTGGGCACAATCGAAGAGGCGCGGGAAAAGGCGCAAAGGATGGCCGCACTGGCGTAGGTTCCGCGCCAGCGGCCGGCCAGGACGAAAATATGCTGCCGGAAAAAATCGAACTTCAAATCGTGACGCCCGAGCGGCACGTCCTCCAGGAAACCGTGCAATCGGTGGAGCTGCCCGGGAAAGAGGGCTATATGGGAATTTTGCCCGGCCACGCGCCACTACTGACGGAGCTGGGAGCGGGCGTGCTCACGTATCGGCGCGGCGCGGAGACGCACGCGCTCGCCGTGATTCGAGGTTATGCGGAAGTGCTGCCCGAGCGCGTGATCGTGCTGGCCGAATTTTCGGAGCGTGCGGAAGAAATTGATGTCGAGCGCTGCTGTGCGGCGCGCGACCGGGCGAAATCCGAGATGGGCAAGTCGGCGCCGGGTGGTGACGATTGGGAGCGGGCCTCCTTTGCGCTCGAGCGGGCGCTGGCTCGATTGCAGGCGTCTTCTACGGTTCGCGGCGGGTCTCCTCCGAAGTCCAGTTGAGAGTGCGGCGTTCCGGTGGGAGCACGTGAATTCGACGATTCCGCGATGTGACGTCGATCACCGTGCTTCGATGCGCGCGGAATCCGCGCGCGCCCTGCTGCATCGAATGAAAAAGAGCGATGTTCTTTCAGAATTGGATGGTCTGAAGTGGGCGAAATCACAGTTTACTGCACGACCTGGTGTTGCGATTGCCGGCGAGTGAAGCGATTCCTGCACGAGCGGTGCCTCGCCTTCCGCGAAGTGAATATAGATGATGCGCCGGATGCCGAGGAACTGGTGCTGCGCGTCAATAAGGGCCGGCGCAAGGTGCCCACTATTGAAGTCGAAGGGCGGTATATCACGTGCAGCCCGTTTGACGCGAGCCGGCTTGCCGAGGAATTGAAAATTCCGCTCAACCCGAAGAAGCCCGATTCAAACTAGACCTGCGCCGCGCGTCATCACGCCCGCGACGCGCAGGTCCGGCGTGAGCGCGACGAGGTCGGCATCCGATCCCACGGCGAGGATGCCTTTCTTTCCCGCCAAGCCGAGGCGCCGAGCTGGCAGCACCGTGGCCATGCGCACGGCGTCCGCCAGCGGCACTCCCAAGGCCACTACATAGCGCAAGGCGCGATCTAGGGTCAGCGTGCTGCCCGCCAGCTTTCCTTCCGCGTTCCGGCAGACTCCGTCCTTAACAGTGACTTCGAAATTCCCGAGGCGATAATTGCCATCGGGCATTCCCGTGGCTGCGATGCCGTCGGATACCAGGAGCACGGTGCCGAAACCCTTGGCGGCGAGCAGGACTTGGATCGCTGGTCCGGCAACATGGACGCCATCGGCGATGATTTCAGCGGTGACTTCCGGGTCGGTGAGGATGGCGCCGATTACTCCGGGATCGCGGTGGGAAAAGGGGCGCATGGCGTTGAACGTGTGCACGGCGTGGCGAGCGCCGGCTTGAATGGAGGCCCTCGATTGCTCGTAGTCCGCGTCGGTGTGTCCCATGGCAACCACCAGGCCGGCGGCAACCGCAAACTCGATGAAGGGAATGGCGCCAGGGAGTTCGGGCGCGGTAGTCAAAATTTTCACCAGGCCGTCCGAGGCATCGAGAAATTTGCTCAGGATTTCGGTCGAGGGTTTCTGGAGGGCGCCCGGCGGATGCACGCCCCGGCGCACCTTGCTGATGAACGGCCCCTCGAGGTGCATCCCCAGGATCTCGGCGGCAAGGTGCGGATTCTCCACCGGCTTTTCGCGGCTGCGTATATAGCGCGTGATTCCCTGGAGGCTTCGGCAGGTCTCCTCGACCGGCGCCGTGACGGTGGTGGCGACGAGGGAGGTGGTCCCATGGCGCGCGACCGTGGACGCGATGCGGTCCAGCGCGCGCGCGTTCGCTTCCATCACGTCGTGGCCGCCGGCGCCGTGAATGTGAACGTCCACGAAGCCCGGCACGACGGTCAAACCCGCGGCGGAGTAATCGGCCGCGCCGGGCGGCACGCGAACCTCGTCGCGATGGCCGATCGCGGCGATCCGGCCGGCCTCCACGAGAATCACGCCGTCGCTAATTTCCTCGAGCGGCGTCAGGATGCGGCTGGCATAAATCGCGGTTGTGGGCATGGTCTGGCCGAGCTGCCTGGGAATTGTACTTGGTCATCCTACCGGAACGGAACTGTAAACAGAAATGGGTGCTGGGTTGATTTGAATTTATGTGTACCAATGCAGAAGCGTAGTGCTGCAAAACCAGGAGACCGCAAGCATCCCAAAACCAACTATAAACGCCGCCGCTTCTCCGCTACAATCGTGTGTCACTGCAAGCCATCTCATAAATGGCCTGATGGCCTGTCCTGCCGACTTCAGGGGTTAAAACCCGTGAGTTGTGGGGGCTTTTCGGCACGGCTGAAGCCGTGCCCTGACACAAAGCATTTATGAGAGGGTTATAGCGAGCCGGAGGAAAACGGAATGGCCAACGAAAAGCGGTACATCGCGCAAAAGCGTCAGAGGCGGCGGCGCAAGACCGCCAAGGCGAAAATGAAACTTTACGAGCAGGGGAAAATGCCACACGACAAACTTCCCTCCCTCGCGAAAAGGTTTCTCAGCCGCAAGATGCGGGCGCTGAAAAAAGCGGAATAAAACAAAAAAACGGGCGCCCCGGATTCCCGGGACGCCCGCTGGCCGTCTCCTCGCGCCGGCCCCCGCCAGGGCCGCGACGGGAGGGATTGTTCACATGCCCGAGTTGTCAGCCGCCTGCGCCGGAGCGGACTTCGGAACGCTCAGATAGCCCGTGATCTTGTTCTTCCCGACCTGGTTCACAGTGAACTCGTAGGGTGCCGAGTGGCCGGAATTCGTGGGGAAGAAGTAGATGGGTTCGTCCACCGACCGGTTGTTCTTATCGAACCGCTGATCGTTGACGTATACAGCCACGGAGTAGAGGTTCCTCTTGGGGTTCACGCTGCGGAGTTCGACCATCAGGTCGCCCACCTTTGTGCGCTGGCCCTTCTGGGTGATCGTGAACTCGTAATAATCGCGCTCGCCCATGCGGCGGAGTTCTTCGATCTGGTCATGGTTCTTGGCGATGAGGGTGCCGAACTCGCCCTTGGCCATCTCCAAGCTGCTCTTAGTCGAGTCGAGGTCCGTCTTCACGGAATCGACATCGGTGCCAAGTTTATTCACGTCGTCCGTGCTGGCTTTGGTGGCCAATTGCCCGGCAACGTTGTTCTGCAGGTCCGCGAGTTGCTTGGCGTCGTCCGCTTTGATCTGAGCGGCTGTCCGATGCAGCTCGGTCGCCGACAGCTTCATCTTGTCCGCCACCACGCTCAATTCGCCCTGGAGCTGCGCGTTGGCGTCCTCCGCCTTCGCCAGCCGCTGGCTCAGCGTGTCTTCGTCCTGCTTGAATTGCTGCGTCTGCGCCGTCAGCGTCTGCGCGAGTGAACTCGATCGGTTCGATGCCGACCAGCCAACGCCCAAAGCGATCAGCGTTACCACCGCGACCCAATTCCTGCTACCCCTATCCACCGAGGGGTGCCCGAATCTTGTGTTGTCGTGAAAGCCTGTCTATCGTCGCTCATGTTCGTCTCCTCCGTCGTTAAGCCCCTTGCATAGGGAGGTAGAAGCACGCGTGGAACCAATGGCGCAGGGGGCTTCCATGCCATTGAACTTACAGATATAAGGGGACTTACTGTGACCTTCCGCGGAATGTCACTTTAGGGGTGTGTCAGACACAATGCAAATTTTACGTGCCTGGAAAGATTCCTACGTGGTTCGCGTGACACATACCGATAGCGCCTTGCGGGAGCCGCCGCCCGTGTTACCTGGTGATCGTCATATTCTGCAGTGCGGCAATGCGCGCCGCGAGGGGTGGATGCGTGCTGAACAGCTTGGCAAAGAATGCGCGAGCGCTCATGGGCGCCACAATGCACAGGGCAGCCGTGGAAGGCGGAATGTCCGAAGGGATTCTTTGGTTGTAGGCCCCGAGCTTTTCGAGCGCGCGAATTAGGCCGTAGGGATGGCCGACCATTCTTGCGCCCGAAGCGTCCGCCTGATATTCGCGCTGGCGCGAGATGCCGAAGCTGAAGCAGCAGCGCGCCGAGGGGCGCGAAAATCAGCGTCAAGAGGGCGATCAATCCGCCGCTGTTGCGGTTGCGACCACCGCCACCGAACCAGAAGCCCATGCGTGCAACCCATGTGACCGCTCCGGCGATGGTGGCCGCGATGGAGGAGGTGAGAATGTCGTAGTTGCGTACGTGCGAAAGCTCATGGGCAATCACGCCTTCGAGTTCTTCGTCGTCCATCAACTGGATCAGTCCCTGCGTGACGGCGACCGACGCATGGCTGGGGTTGCGGCCGGTGGCGAAGGCGTTCGGCGCCGGCTGCGGGATCATGTAAAGCTTGGGCATCGGCAGATTGGCTTTGGCGGCGAGACGCTCCATCACGGCATAGAGCCGCGGCGATTGCTCCCGGCTGATGGGCTGCGCATGGCTCGACATGAGCGCAATCTTGTCCGAGAAGAAATAGGCTGTCCCGTTCATGAGAATGGCGAAGACCAGGGCGAGAGTCATGCCGCTGCGCCCGCCGAATGCGTCGCCGATGAAGAGAAGCAACAACGTCAAAGCTGTGAGCAAAAATGCCGTTTTGAGTGTCTTCATTGTCCGTGTCCCCGGCGCCTTATCAGGCGGCGCCCGCCTTCATTGTATCGCGTTTGAACTGCATCTCGCCGGTCTTTGGATCGGCGTCCACAATCACGTTGTCGCCCGGCTTTACCTCGCCATCGAGAATCTTCAGAGCCAGGGGGTCCTGAATCAGCTTTTGAATCGCCCGCTTCATCGGGCGCGCTCCATAAGCCGGATCGTACCCCTCGCGTAGGAGCAGCGTCTTGGCCGCCGGCGTCAGGCGGAGAGTGACCTGCTTTTCGGCGAGCAGTTTCATCACATGCTGCAATTGCATGTCAACAATCCGCTCGATCTGGTCCTTGCCCAGCGGTTTGAACAGCACGATATCGTCAATGCGGTTCAAGAACTCCGGGCGGAAGAGCTCCCGGAGCGCGGCCATGGCCTCGTCACGCGCCTTCTTGGGGTCTTTATCGGCAAGCTCGAAGATGGCCGAGGAGCCGGCGTTCGAGGTCATGACAATCACGGCGTTGCGGAAATCCACTGTGTGGCCCTTGCCGTCCGTCAGCCGGCCGTCTTCTAGAATCTGCAGCAACACATTGAATACGTCCGGATGGGCCTTCTCGATTTCATCCAGCAGGACGACGGAGTAAGGACGCCGGCGAACCTGCTCGGTCAACTGGCCGCCCTCTTCGTAACCCACGTATCCGGGAGGCGCGCCGATCATGCGCGCCACGGAGTGCTTCTCCATGTACTCGGACATATCGAGGCGAATGATGGCGCGCTCATCGTCAAACAAAAATTCGGCGAGGGCGCGCGCAAGCTCCGTCTTGCCCACTCCCGTGGGCCCGAGGAAAAGGAATGAGCCGATGGGCCGGTTGGGATCGCTCAACCCGGACCGGCTGCGGCGAATGGCATTGGCCACGCTGGCGAGCGCCTCGTCCTGGCCGACCACGCGCTGGCGCAGACGCTCCTCCATGTGCACGAGCTTTTCGATTTCGCCCTCGAGCAGCCGCCCCACCGGAATGCCCGTCCACTTGCTGACGATTTTCGCGATTTCTTCCTCGCCTACTTCTTCCTTCAGCATGGGGTGGTCTTTTTGGAGTTCGGCGAGCTTGTCCTGCGCCTTCTTCAATTCCTTTTCCGCGGCGGAGAGTTTTCCATAGCGGATTTCGGCCACGCGCGAAAGGTCGCCCGCGCGCTCGAAGCGCTGCTCTTCGGCCTTCAGGCGCTCGATTTCCTCTTTCTGCTTGCGGATGCGGCCGATGGCGTCCTTCTCCGTCTGCCAGTGCGCTTTCAGGCCGTTCGATTGCTCGCGCAGTGTGGCGAGTTCTTTTTCGATTTGAGAGAGTCGCGCGCGCGAGTGCTCATCCGATTCCTTGCGCAGGGCTTGCCGCTCGATTTCCAGTTGCATGATGCGGCGTTCGATTTCGTCAATTTCGGCGGGCAGGGAATCAATCTCCATGCGCAGGCCAGCGGCGGCTTCGTCCACCAAGTCGATTGCCTTGTCGGGGAGAAAGCGGTCCGTGATATAGCGCTGCGAAAGCATCGCGGCGGCCACGATGGCGGAGTCCTTGATGCGCACGCCGTGGTGCACCTCATAACGTTCCTTCAAGCCGCGCAGGATGGCGATGGTGTCCTCGATGGAGGGCTCGCCCACGAAGACGGGCTGGAAGCGCCGCTCGAGCGCCGGGTCCTTCTCGATGTACTTGCGGTATTCATTGAGCGTGGTGGCGCCGATGGCGCGCAGCTCGCCCCGCGCCAGCGCTGGCTTCAGCATGTTGGAGGCGTCCATCGCGCCTTCCGCCGCGCCCGCGCCCACGAGCGTGTGCAGCTCGTCTATGAACAGAATTACCTGGCCCTCGGATTCGGTGACTTCCTTGAGCAGGGCCTTCAGGCGATCCTCAAATTCGCCGCGATATTTTGCGCCCGCGACCATGGCTGCGAGGTCGAGCGCCACGAGGCGCTTGGGCTTGAGGACTTCCGGCACATCCCCGGAGACGATCCGCTGCGCGAGCCCTTCGACGATGGCCGTCTTGCCCACGCCCGGCTCGCCGATGAGCACGGGATTGTTCTTGGTGCGGCGCGCCAGAATCTGCATCACGCGGCGGATCTCCTCGTCGCGCCCAATGACCGGATCGAGCTTGCCGCGCCGCGCCGCTTCGGTCAGGTCGCGCGCATACTGATCGAGCGCGCGGTAGGTGGCTTCGGGATTCTGTGATGTGACGCGATGGCTTCCGCGGATGGCCGTCATGGCCTGTAGGATGGCGTCGTGCGTGGCCCCATGGCGCGCTAGGAGCTGGCCGGCCGGGTCGCGGTCCGCTGCGGCGATGGCCAGCAGAATGTGTTCCGTCGAGACGTACTCGTCCTTGAGGCGCTGCGCTTCGTCGAAGGCGCGCTCAAGCACGTCGTTCGAGGCCGGGCTCAGGTACTGTTGGGAGACGCCGGAAACCTTCGGCAGCCGCTCAATTTGCTTCTCGATCTCGCTGGCTAGTGCGGCGGGAGGAGCTCCCAGCTTTTCGAGCAGCGGCGGGACCACCCCATCTCCCTGCGAGACGAGCGCCCACAGCAGATGCAGCGGCTCGATTTGCTGCTGCCCGGAGCGCGCGCCCATATCCTGCGCCGCTTGGAGCGCTTCTTGCGCCTTTACCGTAAGCTTGTCGAATCGCAGCACGACGTAATTCTCTCACTTTCCCCATTCAGATACAAAACGCCTGGAGGCAAAAGGCCGAAGCGACGCGCCAACGTCAGTTTACCTGTATCAGCGCATCGGCATGATATTATATGCGCGTTATATTGTCAAGTACTTTCTAAGGACACCAAGACACGGAAAATTATGCCCCTAATCTATTCTAAGACCTTAAATATCATGCATTTAAGATAGTGCGTTTCTGGCATGGTAAGCAATATAGGATGGTCCTGCGCCTGCGTTCGGCGCTCGCATATTGCCACTGTGCGACGGGCGTCGGTAGCGGCTTCGGCAACAATCTGGAGGAAGAGCGCCTCGGTGATGTGGTAGGAGCAGGAGCAGGTGAGGAGAAAACCGCCGGGTTCGAGAATTTTCAAGGCGCGCAGGTTGATTTCCTTGTAGCCGCGGTGGGCGGCTGGAATGCTGTCGCGGTTCTTGGCGAAGGCCGGGGGATCGAGGATGATCATCTGAAAGCGCCTGCCCGCCTCGTCGTATTCCTTGAGAACGTCGAACGTATTGCCTTCGCGGAAGCTTGCATTGGCGACGGCATTCAATTCCTGATTGCGTCGCGCCGCCTCGATGGCTGCCGGGGCCATTTCGACGCCTTCGACGTGTTTGCATGCGCCGGCAACGGTGAGGGCGAAGCCGCCGTCGTAGCTGAAGCAATCGAGCACTTCGCCTGAAGCGTAGCGCCGCGCGGCCAGATGATTTTCGCGCTGGTCGAGGAAGGATCCCGTCTTTTGCCCTTTGGCCAGGTGGCAAGCAAACGTCACTCCATTTTCCTGCACCTGAATCTCCTCCGGGACCTCGCCATGGAGCACGCTGACGCGCTGGTCCAGGCCTTCGAGGAAGCGCACCTTGGGGTCGTTGCGCTCAAGCACGCCCCGCGGGGAGAACAGCTCGACCAGAATCTCGACGAAGAGGTCCTTGTGCCGCTCGGTCGCCTGGTTGAGCGTCTGCACGATAAGGTATTTGCCGTATCGGTCCACGATGAGGGAGGGCAGGAGATCGGCCTCGCTATACACTAGGCGGAACGCGTCCGTATTTTCCACCACGCGTTTGCGGTAGTCGGCCGCGCGACGGATACGCTGTGTGAAGAACGCCCGGTCGATGGGGACGTCGTCGCGCGTGAGAAGGCGGACGGCAATCTGCGATTTATCGCTATAGAAGGCGCGGCCGTGGAAGCGTCCGCGATCATCCGTGAGCCGGACGATGGCCCCAGCCGCCGCGCGCGCCGTGCGCACGTCGCTGCGGTAGACCCACAGATGCCCGGAGCGGAGCCGCTCCACTCCGCGCGGACTGATTTCGACCGATCCTTCCGCGAAGTCTGCCACAGTCCGTGCCTCGCATGAACCAGCCCGCGGATTCGCTACAATGGCTCCGTGGTCCGCTGCCGGCAGGGAAGATGCAGGGGACGCAAACGGCAAGCCAAGCCGGGTGGTGCTGTTCTCTTAGCATACTTGCAGGAGTTGTGCCAGTGCGCATGCGGCGGAGCCGAGGCGGGAAATAGCAACGCATGAATCTGAGCGAACTCGATTACGTTTTGCCGGCGGAATGCATTGCGCAGCGCCCACTCGCCGAGCGGGACGCCTCGCGCATGCTGCTTCTCGATCGCGCCACGGGGGCGTGGGACGATCGGCAGTTCCGCGAATTGCCCGGCGTCCTTCGCGGCGATGAACTCGTGGTGCTCAACAACGTGCGTGTGCTGCCCGCGCGGCTCTTTGGCCGGCGTGCCGGGCTTCGTTCGCAGAAGCCGGGCCGCAACAATCCCGCGCGCCGGGAATTTCTCGAATCCCCCATCGAGGTTCTTCTGCTCCGGCAAATTGATTCGGACGTGTGGGAGACGCTCGTCCGCCCGGGACGAAAAATAAATATCGGCGAGCGCATCTTCTTTGGCGAAGGGGAGCTGGAAGCGCGTGTGGAGGCTCGCGGAGAATATGGCCGGCGCGTCCTGCGCTTCACTTCCGCGGGTGCCTTCGACGACGCTCTCGCGCGCCTCGGTCACATCCCGTTGCCGCTCTACATCAAGCGCGCGGACGATCCGCTCGACCGCGAGCGTTATCAGACCGTCTACGCGCGCGAGGGCAGCGCCATCGCCGCGCCCACGGCCGGACTGCACTTCACGCCCGAGATCCTGGAGCGCCTGCGCGAGCGCGGCGTCGAAATCGCAGAAGTCACGCTGGAGGTGGGCCTCGGCACATTCGAGCCTGTCCGCACCGAGCGCCTCGAGGACCACAAAATCCACGTGGAATCCTACGACATCCCCGAAGCCTCGGCCGCCGCCATCGAGCGCGCCAAACTGGAAAACCGTCCCGTGCTTGCCATCGGCACCACTGTGGCGAGGGCGCTCGAGGACGCCGCGGAAAAATGCGCCGGGGGCCGCGCGCCCGTCGCGCCGGGAAGAGCCGAGGCCGATATTTTCCTTTTTCCCGGGAAGCCCTTCCGTGTCGTGGACCAATTGCTCACCAATTTTCACCTGCCGCGTTCGACTCTGCTGGCCCTAGTAGCCGCATTCGCCGGCAGCGAACACGTGTTGCGCGCCTATCGCCACGCGGTGGACGCCGGCTATCGCTTCTATAGTTATGGCGACTGCATGCTGATTCGCTGAAATTGCCGCGTCGAACTGACGCTCAGCGGCGACGCCATTGACGCGCCCTTGGGCCGAAGGTAAATTGTGCTGACACTTGAGAGGTGCTCCGTGTCTACTCGATCGAACAGGCCTGCGCAGTCGGAGGAGCAGGCGACGCGCAAGGCCATTGATAGGTTCAACGAAGCGTTCAATCGGCGCGATGCCGATGCGTTAGCGGGGCTTTTGACCGACGATACGGTTTTCGAGGACACGTCGCCCGCGCCGGACGGGCGGCGGATCGAGGGAAAAGCCGCAGTGATCGAGCATTGGCGGGGATGGTTCGCGCGCAACGAGGACGCGAGGTTCGAGGCTGAAGAAATTATCGTGAGCGGTAGCCGGGCGGTCGTGCGCTGGGTGTATCACAAGATGCGCAACGGCCAGCCATGGCACCTGCGCGGCGTGGATGTTTTTGCCGTGCGCGATGGACGAGTGGCCGCGAAGCTCGCCTATGTGAAAGGGTGAACAATAAGGTCGAAGCTATTCTCATCGAGATGGCACTGACGGCGTTGCAGGTCCTGGTCCGTCACCGGTCAGCGAGCCTCGTGCAAGCCCGTGCGTGTTCGTCTATGATGGTCCGCGCATTATGATCGCAATTCCTCCAGCCCGATCCGCTTCATGCGCTATTTGATCTTAAGCGACATTCACGGCAACCTCACGGCGCTCGACGCCGCGCTCAAGGCGGCCAAAGGCCGCTGGCAGAAGGCCGTATGCCTGGGCGATCTGGTGGACTACGGTCCCGATCCCAACGAGGTCATCGCGCGCGTGCGATCGCTGAAAGCATTCACGATCCGCGGAAATCACGACAAGGCGGTGGTCGGCCTGGCAGACCCCGACGAGTTCAACCCCATCGCGCGCATGAGCGTGCTATGGACGCGCGAGCAGCTGACTCCCAAAAGTCGCGCGTACCTTATAAAACTGCCGAGCGGGCCAAAGCAGTTCGAAGGCTTTTCCATCGTCCACGGTTCGCTATTTGACGAGGATGAATACGTGTTCTCGGCGGAGCTGGCGCTCGATGGACTGCTCGAAGCTCTCACCCCGGTAACATTCTTCGGCCACACGCACGTGCAGGGCGGTTTCACCCTCCGCGACGGCCAGGCGGGAATCCTGTACCTCCCGCCTGCTGGCGGCAATCCGTTCTCGACACTCACCATCGAACCCGGCGCGCCCTTTCTGCTGAATCCTGGGTCCATCGGCCAGCCTCGCGACGGCGATCCCCGGGCGGCCTTCGCCATCGCGGACCTCGACAACCAGTCCGTTGAATTCTGGCGCGTTCCATACGATATTGAAGCTGTGCAGGACCGCATGGCGCGGGCGGCCCTTCCCGAGCCTCTCATCCTGCGGCTTTCCTTCGGCCGCTGAGGGAAATAATAGAATGGCAATTGAGGATCAAGAGCAGGCTGACGGGGAACAGAGAAGCCAATTCCCGCTAGCGTTCGCCGCCGGGGCTTGCATCGTCCTTATATTGGTGGGGGGTCTCGTCCTGGCCACGCACTTCGTCCAGCGCCACGGGCCGGCCGCGCCTGGCGTTAAGCTGCCCTTCGGCCCCGCGGAGCAGGCCTATGCTGGGAGCATCCATTTCGACGGCATCCAGATGTCGCGCTCTTCCAATTTGCTGAACGAGGAGTTCACATACGTTAACGGCACGCTATCGAATGACGGTTCGCGGACGCTGCGCGGCCTCGACGTCGCGCTCGAATTCCGCGATCCCTTCGGCCAGTTGATACTGCGCGATACGGAGCGGCTGGTCCAACCCGCCTCCCCGCCCGTGCCCGCGGGCCAGCAGCGCGACTTTCAGGTCACGCTGGAACACGTTCCTGCGGAGTGGAATCAGCAGCTTCCTTCCATTCGCGTCACAGGCCTGATTTTGGAATAGCTTTCCACCGGGCAGGTTTGTCGAGAGCCTTGCAAAATGCGCGCATTCTACATTAGGCTCATGGCGTCTGAAGCGGCACTCGCCGCCATGCGGCGACAGACACCGGCGGGGTCCGCAAGTCTTGGAAGGAGCGGTAGAGACGATGGGAAAATTTCTGTTGGGAATCCTATTCACGATAATTGTTTTATGCGTGGCTGCGTACGTGATTGCCTCGAAAGGTTACGTCAGCTTTCAGGCGGACCAGCAGCCCTCCGCGGTGGAAAGCAGGTTGGCGATGGCGGCGGTGGACGCTTCCACGGACCGCCGCGCGCCCGACGAGAAGAATCCGGACCCTGCAACAGACGAAAATCTAGTGGCGGGCGCCAAACTTTACCTCGACCACTGCGCAGGCTGCCATGGCGTGCCGTCAAATCCCGATAGCCGGTTCGCGGTATCGTTCTATCCACCAGTCCCCGAGTTTTTCAAGGATGCTCCGGACATGGCGGACTATCAGAATTTCTACATCATCCAGCACGGCGTCCGCTGGACGGGCATGCCTGCATGGAAGGGGACTCTCAACGATGGACAGATCTGGCAGGTGGTGACGTTCCTGAGCAACATCGAAAAGCTCCCTCCCGCGGCACTGGCGGTCTTCGGTCCCCAGGCGGCGACCGCTCCACCGCCAACCAAGAGCATGCCCATGAATATGCACATGAACCATTGAGGCCCGCATGGTGAAAGTCGTGCGATTGACGCCCCCAATTGACAATCCTTGAGTTCTGGGCAGTTAGGCGGTCAGGACCCTTCTAGGAAAGGGTCGGTGAGAGGCCTTATTGGGGATGCGAACGGAGGAATCGATCGGCGTCGGTTCGGGCTTCAGGTAATCCATTTCCTCAAAGAAGTGTTCTGGGTGCGCCTGCTTCCCGCGTTCCAGAATCTCCATCCGCAAATATCCGGATCCACGGCGGGCCAGCTCGGCGCGATTTTCCACGCCAAACTTACTCAAGAGAGCGGAGACATGAAATTTTACGGTTCGCACCGAAATATTGAGTTGGCAGGCGATCTCTTTATTGACCCGGTTGCAAATCACAAGACGCAGCACTTCTCTTTGCCGCGCGCTTAAAAAAATGGCATTCGCCGCTGATCGCCCTTCTTCGAGTAGTTGTTTCGCACGCGCAGCCAAACGGGCGACTATATCCATCTCCGCTGGGACGAGAACCATGAAGTCTTCGGGCTCATACCCGCGAACAAGGCATTGCATGGCAAGCATACTGGCCGTGCGCTCAATCGCAAAACTTGGATCGCCGCTCGATTCCACCCGAAATTGCGGCATTCCCCCCGATTTTTCGCAGAAGTAGAAAGCTTGGGGCTGGCTCCCTTCCTGCTTCTTTTTCCGCTCAGCCAGCCTTGGTAATGCACGCAGTTTCTTCACCCAGACTCCTGACACTTGCTCGCCCGTCGCTGAACGGGGAGGATATTGTTTGCATCACTGGCGTGAAAGCCTGAAAGTCGCTTTTCTGTGGAACGCGAGTTACTACGTCACCTGAAGATTACGAGCTTCCCCCCGGAGACCTGGACACACAAAGCAACTGGCAGACGTTGCAGTTGACATGCCACAATCTGCGAAAGTTTTAATGCCGTTGAATTCGAAAGATACAGAGCTTTGGAGCGCTCGAAATCCGGAGAGAACATGTAGAAAGTTCACGAACCGGGCAGATTCTTCGGCGGTAACGGTCTTCGATCCGTGTGATTAGGCGCGTTTCTCGAAAGTGCGCGTGGGGGGGCACGCGCCACCCTAGCGTAAGAAAAGGAGATGATGCCCAGCGGTCAGCGGTTTGCGGAGCCGGCAGCGAAAGCGCGCTCCTGCGCCATCGAATCCGCCAAAATGCGGCGCACCGGCGCGAGCATGGAAGCAGGGAGAGGCCGTTCGCGCGGAGCGGCGACCTCCGCAACTTTGCCGGGAAAATCCAGCCGGCGGTCAAGGCACAGGCCAAACTCCTGGAGAAGGTCGCCAGCCATGTTCGGATCGTCGGAACGCTCGACACCCCAGAAACGCAGCCTATCTTCGTTTTTCTGCAGGATTTGCAGCGATTCCTGGAGCTTCTTCATCGCGCCATTGAAGGAGCCAGCCAGAAAATAGACCGGTAGAATCCAGGCGCCGCGGCCATAAGCGGCGCGCACGCGGACACTGTATTTCCCGGTCTGGTTCTTTTCCATGGCGCAAAGGTATTCGTTCCCGGCAAGCGCGTTTTTTACAGGCATTGCGCTCCCCAGTCTCGTTTTCCCCGTTACCGCACCGGGCAGAGTCCCTTGGGATATATGCCTGCCGTTTCTTCGCGCGACGGGAAGAAGCTGCTTGCTGCGAGCCCTGGATCTTTTTTGCGGCATGGGATTGCTCCACGTATAATGAGATTTGTCGTTCCCCAATGAATCTCGATGGGTTAGATGGTTCCGGTCCTTACACCGAAACCCGCTGGTTTCGTGGCAGGCAGTACGGACAAAACTATACTAGCTGAGCGGCTGTGGAGGGTGCAAGGGGAGACTGAAACTAAATATAGCTTTTAGTTTCATAGTTTTGCAGATTACCCATGCGACGAATGGAGTGTGATTTTGGCGGGTTCGATTCGGAAGCCGGGAGAATACTGCTTCTACCAATTCGCGCAAGTCACTGTAAATAATATAGTTGACGGCAAATCTCCCCCGTGCGAGGCGGATCACGACATCGGGCGGATAGAAAACGACTCCCGGGTACATAATGGATGGCGACCGAGAGAACGGCTTCGGCGAGAAACGATTATGACTGAAAATCACCTAAATGCGCAGATTCGCCAGTTCATCCTGGAGAAGTTTCCGCAGGCGCGCAGGCAGGAGTTCAGTGATACGGACACGCTGGTGGAAACCGGGATTCTGGATTCTCTGGGTGTGCTGGACCTGGTGAGCTTCATCGAGCAGAAGTTTTCGGTCGGCATGACCGACGACGAGCTCGTACCCGAGAATTTTCAGACCATCGAGCGAATCGCGGCTTTTGTCGCCCGGAAGAAGAATCGCAGCGCCTGACAATGGATCTCCTGATTCACCACTTGTTGCGCTCGAGCGCCGAGTGCTCGCCGGAAAAGGAAGCCCTGGTTCACGGCGATCAGCGGCTAAGCTACGGCGACGTGGCCCGGCGGACGACCGGCCTTTCGAGCGGGCTCCTGCGCGCTGGACTTCGCCGGACCGACCGCGTGGGCATCTACCTCGAGCCGTCCGTGGCCCAGGTCGTCTCAATCTTCGGCATCTCCGAGGCTGGGGGAGCATTCGTCCCTATCAACGGCGCGTTATTTCCTGAACAGGTTGCGCACATGGCCGCCGACTGCGGGATGAAAGCATTGATAACCACGCCGGCGAAGCTTTCCATGCTCGCCACAATTCTTCCCCGGATTCCTTCGCTCGAATTCGTGGTGCTTTCAGGGGAGAAACATGCGCCGCCAGTTTCGCTTCCGTGCCATCGCTTGGAAGAGCTCTCGGAGTTATCAGGTCCGCGGGACGCGCGCGATCAGGCCATCAGCAAGGACCTGGCGGCCATCCTTTACACCTCCGGTTCGACGGGCAAGCCCAAAGGAGTGATGCTGAGCCATGCCAATATTCTGGCCGGAAGCACGATCGTCTGCACGTATCTGGGAATCACGCCCGCCGAGCGGATTTTGGCGGTTCTCCCGTTCAGCTTCGACGCGGGGTTGAACCAATTGATGACCGCCTTTCAGCAGGGCTCGACGATTGTCCTGATCAATTTCGCTTTCGCCCGTGAAGTCGTGCAGGCGCTCGTGAAAGAGCGCATCACGGGACTCGCGGGCGTGCCCACACTCTGGAGCCTGCTCGCACAGCCGAATTCTACTTTGCAGAAGCAGCCCTTACCCAATCTGCGTTACATCACCAATACGGGAGGAGCCATGCCTCAGCCCGTTCTGAAAGTGCTGCGCCAGGCACTCCCGGCGGCGAAGGTTTACCTGATGTACGGACTGACCGAAGCGTTCCGCTCCACCTATCTTCCGCCGGAAGAGCTCGACCGGCGCCCGACTTCGATCGGCAAGGCCATCCCCGACACTGAGATTCTCGTCCTCAACGAGCAAGGGCAGCTTTGCAAGCCGGGTGAAACGGGAGAACTCGTGCATCGCGGCCCTACCGTCTCGATGGGATACTGGAACCGGCCGGAGGATACCGCGCGCGTCTTGCGCCCGCATCCACTGCTGCCGCCGGAGATGGGCGATTGCGAGAAAGTGTGCTACTCGGGCGACCTGGTGAAAATGGATGAAGATGGCTTCCTCTGTTTTATGGGCCGGCGCGATGCCATGATCAAGTCCTCCGGCTTCCGCGTCAGTTCCACGGAGATCGAGGATGTTCTCCTGGAGACCGGCAAGCTCGGTGGCGCGGCGGCGATCGGCATCCCCGACGATGTGCTGGGCCAAGCCATCAAATGTTTTGTGGCGCCCAAGGACGGCGAGATGCTCGATTCGGAGGCGCTCCTGGCTGCTTGCGCCGAGAAGCTTCCCCGCTACATGCGGCCTAAATTTATTGAAGTGCTCAGCGAGCTGCCGAAGACTTCCAGCGGCAAAGTGGATTATCCCGCGCTGCGCCGCCGGGAAGGATTGTAGGAAATGGATCCGCTCACTTTCCTCCTCGAGAATTATTACGCTCGATCGAATGGTGAACTATTGGTTGGCGGGGTTTCCGCGCCGGCACTGGCCGATCAATATGGGACGCCGCTGTTCGTTTACGACGCCGGCATCATGGCCACAAAATGGGCGCTTCTGCGAGAGGCCTTGCCGCCGCGATTCTCCATCTGTTATTCGGTGAAGGCCAATCCCAATCGCACAATCCTGCGGTTCTTTCTGGCCAAGGGCGCCGGCCTCGAGATCGCCTCCGCCGGGGAATTCCGCCAGGCAATAAGCGCCGGGTGCGCTGCCGAGAAAATTCTGTTTGCCGGTCCCGGGAAGACGGAGGCGGAGCTCGAGCTGGTTTTGGCCCAGGGCATCGGCGAAATTCACGTCGAATCGGCCAGCGAAGCGGAGCGCATCTCTGCGATTGCCGAGCGCCTCGGAGTCCGCGCGCGCGTCGCCTTGCGCGTGAATCCCAGCGAAGATGCCGAAGGCGGAGCGATGCGTATGGGTGGGCGCCCTGCTCCCTTTGGCGTGGACGAGGAAAGTCTGGACGACGTTCTCAGCCGCATCCTCGCGCTTCCCGCGCTCGATTTTCGCGGCATTCATCTCTACGAAGGCACGCAGATTCTCGATTTTCAGATATTGGCCGCGCAGTACGCCAGGGGAATCGAGATTGCGCGGCGCGGCGCCACCCGCCTGAAAAGACCGCTGCTTAGCCTTGATTTCGGCGGAGGGTTTGGCATTCCCTATTTCCCGCACGAGCAGCAACTCGACACGCGCAAATTGAGGGAATCGCTTGATGCCCTGGTGAAAACCGTCGAGAACGATCCGCTTTTTTTAGGCACGCATTTTTTGACCGAGCCGGGCCGATACCTGGTGGCAGAAGCGGGCATTTATATCGCTCGCGTAGTCGACGTCAAGGTTTCGCGCGGCAAAAAATTCCTCATTCTCGATGGCGGGATGAATCATCACTTGGCAGCATCGGGGAATCTCGGCCAGACCATCAAACGCAATTATCCGTTGGCACTCGTCAACAAGCTCGGCCAGCCTGCCGAAGAAACCGTGGATGTGGCGGGACCGCTCTGCACACCTCTCGATTTTTTGGCGCGCGGCGTGAGCCTACCTCGCGCGGAGGCGGGTGACCTCGTCGGTATATTCCAATCCGGCGCCTATGCACGCTCGGCGAGCCCCTCGGATTTCTTAGCCACCCCTCGCCACCAGAGGTTTGGATCGAAAGCGGGGCCCATCGCTTGATTCGGCGCCGCGGAGATTTTGACGATTACTTGCGCGACCAGTGCTTCGATTCCGGGGCAGGGTAGAGGCTCGCCTCGAATGGCCCTTCGCGCAATTCTGAGTATCGGTTGAAAGGCAGCGGCCAGTCGTTGGGTGCCGCCCTAATGTGGCGAGGCTGGCCGCTGTCCTAAGCGAAGGGAGATGCTCAGTTGGAGTAACCGGCACTCGATGAAGGCCAAAATCGAGCTTCTATAGGTACATCGCCTTCATCGTGGCACTCCGTCAAGAGCCTCAGTCCCTTCATTAAGCGTACTCTCCTTCTTTGCGTGTCCGGACGCAGTATCGCGGGTCACGCCTCAATGTGATAGCCATCACGAAGTGCCAAGGACGCGAAGGATGCTGAACTACACGCCCTCCCCGCAGCGCGCGATGCAATCATCACGGAAACCTACACCGCTGTTTTCATTCAGGAATTCTGCGATGGTAGCCTAAACGCTCATTTTCAGGGGTTCTCCGTGCCAGCCAGGGCAGTCCTGAATCGGAGTGAGGTGGACCAGCCGGGCGAATGGCTAAAAGCGGGCAGGCGCTATAATTTGGCCGCTTGCTCGTATAACTATTCCGGCCTAGACCTACGTCCATTTACACCTCGCCGGTTTGGGCCGGCGCACAAGGAGACAACATTATGAGCGGCGAGACCAGCCCGAAGGTAAGAAGGGGTTCTTGGACCGGCGCGGGCTTATGAAAACCTTATCGTCTCCTTATGACTTCCTTATGACCGGCGGATTAGAGTTTTTCTAGAGTTGGTGAAAGGGCGCCCGCAATCGATAGCCGCGCCGGGGAGGAGAGCACACATGGTGGCATTGATATTCAGCATCCTCGGTTTCCTGGCATGCGTATTTTTGATTTACGTGCTTGCGCAATTTCATCGAGAGCTCGCTCAGGCCAGAGGCTCGCGCCGTCTCCATACACCTCGAGCTGTGACTGTAATGATGATGCCGCTAAGGCTTCCCGCCGATATCACACGCGTATGGGACAAGCGGGCGTCCTGACGCTCGATTTGCGCCTACAAGCCTATCTTATAAATGGCGTGGCTTCAGGGGCTAAAGCCCTTCTGTTTGTGCGTGACTTACGGCGGGGTTGAAACCCCGCCCTTCCGCCGGCAAACTGGGTCACCACTACTAATCTGGCTTTGTTGACATCCTCGTTTTTCGCAAGGCTCTCGGTGACGGAGCGGCGGGGGAGGGGGAAAACAGATCCCTCTCTCCGTCCCTCGCCCCTCAAAAGGCGACGGGAAAACAAAGACGGGGGACTACGTTCGGGATGACAGAGCGATGAGGTGTAGAGAAGAGTCGCGACGCACAAACCGGGAAAGGACTCAGGTGCTCCCGGCAGAGGGCGCCGGGAGCACCTGAGCTATATTGTCAAAACCACCGGGACGCAAAAGGCACGAAAGCTCCGACCCCCTAAAAAGCAATAAGTTGGAACGGCACTAGACACTCCGCTGCACTTATGAAATCTTTATGACTCCTTTATCTCGTCCTGATACTGGGATGGTAACTTGCGCCATCCATTCGGGCGTCCGGGGGCGAGCGGGACGGCCGGAAGCGAGAGTCGCGAGCGGGAGACGCGGATGCTAGACATACTATTTGTGGCCTTAACGATCGGCTTTTTCGTGGTTTCGTTGTTGTACGTTTGGGCGTGTGAAAAGCTGAAGTAGAGGGGGATAAATTCATGACCGGGAACATCATCCTGCTGGGAATTTGCACTCTAACCCTTGTGTATCTGCTGGCTGCGCTGCTGTGGCCTGAAAGGTTCTGAGCGATGACGTTAAACGGCTGGCTGCAAATCGCGGCCTTCTTCGTGGTTCTTTTCGTGCTGACCAAGCCGGTTGGCGTGTTCATGGCGCGCGTGTTCGAGGGCGAGAAGACCTTTCTCGATCCGCTTCTGCGGCCGATCGAGCGGCTAATCTACCGGCTGACGGGAGTGGAGGAACAGCGCGAGATGGACTGGAAGGAATACACGGTGGCGATGCTGCTCTTCAGCGCTGTGAGCATGATCGTGCTCTACGTGATCGAGCGAACGCAGCAATGGCTGCCATGGAACCCGCAGCATTTTCCCGCCGTGCCGCCTGCTCTGGCGCTCAACACGGCCGCCTCGTTCACGACGAACACGAACTGGCAGAACTACGGCGGCGAATCCACGATGAGCTATTTCACGCAGATGGCGGGGCTGGCGTACCACAACTTCGCTTCCGCCGGCGTGGGCATCGCGCTGGCGATCGCCGTGATCCGGGGGATCGCGCGGCGCGAATCGAAGACCATCGGCAACTTCTGGGTGGATTTCACGCGGTGCATGTTGTGGGTGCTGCTCCCCGCTTGCCTGGTGATCGCGCTGGTGTTCGTGTCGCAAGGGATGATCCAGAATTTGCGGCCCTATGACACGGCGAAACTTTTGAATCCGCAAACGGTGCAGATTACGGGCGCGGACGGCAAAACGACCACGCAGACCATTACCGATCAGGTGATCGCGCAAGGGCCGTTTGCCTCTCAGGAAGCGATCAAAATTTTGGGGACGAATGGCGGCGGCCCGTTCAACGCCAATAGCTCGCATCCCTTCGAGAATCCGACTCCGCTGACCGATTTCATGCAGATTGTGATGATGCTCACGCTCGGGTCGGCGCTTACATACACGCTGGGGCGAATGACGCGGTCGCAGCGGCACGGCTGGGCGGTGTGGGCGGCCATGGCGCTTTTGTGCCTTGCGGGCGTGACTGTGGCCTATTCGATGGAATCTCGCGGCAATCCGCTCTTCCACGGAGTTGACCAGCGCGCCACATCCATGCAGGCGGGCGGAAACATGGAGGGCAAGGAAGTGCGGTTCGGAATTGCGGCCACGGCAAACTTTGCGACGACGACCACGGATGCGAGTTGCGGCGCGGTCAACGGCATGCACGATTCCTTCACGCCGCTCGGCGGGATGGTGCCGCTCGTGAACATCATGATCGGCGAGGTGATCTTCGGCGGGGTGGGCGCGGGGCTCTATGGAATCGTCGTTTTCATAATCCTATCGGTGTTCATCGCGGGCCTGATGGTGGGCCGGACGCCTGAGTATCTGGGCAAAAAGATCGAAGCCTACGATGTGAAGATGGCGATGCTCACGGTGCTGATTTTCTGCCTGATTGTTCTGGGTTTCACGGCGGTTGCGATCGTGTCGCCGTTCGGCACGTCGTCCATTTCGAATCCCGGCCCGCACGGCCTCTCGCAAGTTCTTTACGCCTACACGTCCATGGCCGGCAACAACGGCTCGGCCTTCGCGGGGCTGAACGGGAATACGCCGTGGTTCAACGTCAGCGGAGCTTTCGACATGTTGCTAGGGCGGTTCTTCATGATCATTCCGCCGCTGGCCATCGCGGGCAACCTGGCGCGGAAGAAGATCGTTCCGGAATCGGCCGGGACGTTTCCGGTGACGACGCCGCTTTTCACGTTCCTCTTGATCTCGGTGATTTTGATTGTCAGCGCGCTTACATTTTTCCCGGCGCTCAGCCTGGGTCCGATTCTCGAGCACCTGCTGATGCACGCCGGAAAGGTTTTCTGAGGCCATGATGGACACACGAGAAGGAAGGAAATCACTTTGGACGTGGGGAATCACCGTGGGAGCGGTGCGGGATTCGGTGATCAAGCTGAACCCACGAACGCTGATGAAGAACCCGGTGATGTTCGTGGTGGAAATCGGGGCGGTGATCACCACGGTGGACCTGGTGCGCGACCACTTGCAGCATCGGGGCGGCTTCGGGTTCGAGCTGCAGATCACGCTGTGGCTGTGGTTCACGGTGCTCTTTGCGAATTTCGCCGAGGCCATGGCCGAAGGGCGCGGAAAGGCGCAGGCCGATACGCTGCGCAAGGCGCGCGCGGAAACGATGGCCCAGCGGCTGAAGCCGGATGGTTCGACGGAGGAGATCGCCGGCTCGAAGCTGCGCGCCGGCGACATGGTAAAGGTGATGGCAGGCGAATTCATCCCCGGAGACGGCGAGGTAGTCGAAGGCGTCGCTTCCGTGGATGAATCGGCCATCACCGGCGAATCGGCGCCGGTGATTCGCGAATCGGGCGGCGACCGTTCGGCGGTGACCGGCGGGACGCGCGTGCTTTCGGACGAGATCATCGTGCGGATCACGTCGAATCCGGGAGAGACGTTTCTCGACCGGATGATCAAGCTGGTGGAGGGCGCGGAGCGGCAGAAGACGCCGAATGAAATCGCGCTGAATATTTTGCTTTCCGGGCTGACGATTATTTTTCTGCTGGCGGTGGTGACGCTGCAGCCGATGGCGATTTATTCGGGGGCGCCGCAATCGGTTTTCGTGCTGATTTCGCTGCTGGTGTGCCTGATTCCGACGACGATTGGCGGGTTGCTCTCGGCCATTGGAATTGCGGGGATGGACCGCGTGGTGCAGCAGCAACGTGCTGGCGATGTCGGGCCGGGCCGTGGAAGCGGCGGGGGACGTGGATACGCTCCTGCTGGATAAAACCGGGACGATCACGCTGGGCAATCGCCGCGCAACGGAATTAATCCCCGCGCCGGGCGTGGCGGAGACGGACCTGGCGGACGCGGCGCAACTGGCGTCGCTATCGGATGAAACGCCGGAAGGGCGCTCGATTGTGGTGCTGGCGAAGGAGAAATATGGATTGCGCGGGCGCGAGCTTTCTTCCTATGCGGCGACATTTATTCCGTTTTCGGCGGTCACGCGGATGTCCGGAGTGGACCTCGACGGGCGGCAAATCCGCAAGGGGGCATTCGACGCCATCGCAGGGCACTGCGCGCAGGCGGGCAACAAGGTCCCGCCGGAAGTGGAGGAAGCCGTCAAGACCATTTCCAATTCGGGCGGGACGCCGCTGCTGGTGGCCGAAGATTGCCGCATCCTGGGCACCATTCACCTGAAGGACATCATCAAGGGCGGAATGCGCGAGCGGTTTGACCAGTTGCGCGCCATGGGGATTCGCACGGTGATGATTACCGGGGATAACCCCCTGACGGCGGCGGCCATCGCGCGCGAGGCCGGACTGGACGATTTCCTGGCGCAGGCCAAGCCGGAAGACAAACTGGCGCTGATTCGCAGCGAACAGGCCAAGGGGAAACTGGTGGCCATGACCGGCGACGGCACGAACGACGCTCCCGCGCTGGCGCAGGCTGACGTGGGCCTAGCGATGAATGCGGGCACGCAAGCGGCGAAGGAAGCCGGGAATATGGTGGACCTCGATTCGAACCCGACGAAGCTGATCGAGGTGGTCGAAATCGGGAAGCAACTGCTGATCACGCGCGGGGCGCTGACCACGTTTTCAGTGGCCAACGATGTGGCGAAATATTTCGCCATCATCCCGGCGATGTTTGCCGGGGCATTCCCGCAGCTCAATGTCCTGAACATCATGGGGCTGAAAGACGCCGCAGTCGGCGATACTTTCGGCCGTGATATTCAACGCGCTGATCATCATCGCGCTGGTGCCGCTGGCGTTGCGCGGTGTGCGGTACCGCCCGCTGGGCGCGGAGGCGCTGTTGCGCTGGAATCTGCTGATCTACGGCGTGGGCGGCATCATCGCGCCCTTCATCGGAATCAAGGCGATTGACATGATTATTACGCATATTGGATGGGCGTGAGTTGGGCGCGGGGGATCAAAAACGAATGCAAGGGACACGATATGACGGCTCTCAATCTGTTCGGGTTGTTCGCAGTCTCCGCTATGGTGGCGTGTTATTCGCTGGAGAGCCGCCATTCCATCTTTCTTCTGGCATTCGCGGGATCCTGCGTGCTGGCATCCGTGTACGGATTTTTGCAGGGAGCGTGGCCCTTCGGCTTGCTCGAAGGAGTTTGGTCCATTGTTGCAATCCGGCGCTGGCGGATTGCCAAGCGAGATAGCACGAGGCATAAATGAAGAAAAATCTTCTCGTTGCGGTTTTGTACACACTGGTGACTACGGTGCTATTCGGAATCATCTACCCGCTGATGGTTACCGGGCTGGCGCAGGTGATGTTTCCGCGGCAGGCAAATGGAGAGCTGATTCGCTCGGGCGATAAGCTGATTGGCTCGCGTCTGATGGGGCAGCCGTTCACGGCGCCCGGATACTTTTGGTCGAGGCCATCGGCGGCGGGCACGGCGGGATACGATCCGACGGCTTCCGGAGGATCAAATCTGGGGCCTACAAACAAAGCGCTGATTGATCGCGTGGCCGCGAGCGTCCAGGCATTGCAGCCGACAAATCCGGGCGCGCCGATTCCTGCGGACCTGGTGACAACGTCCGGCTCGGGGCTCGATCCGGACATTTCGCCCGCCTCGGCTGAATTTCAGGTGCCGCGCGTGGCGCGGGAACGCGGGATGAGCGAGCAGGACGTGCGCGCGATGGTGGAAGCGCACACGAAAGGGCGCCAGCTTGGGTTTCTCGGCGAGCCGCGCGTGAACGTGCTGGAGCTGAATATCGCGCTCGACGAGGCGCATCCACTTCGGTAAGCTGGCTCGCGCCTTCATTTATCAGAGCGATTGGTGCGGGCCTTCTCCGCGGGAGGTTCAAACCGATATCCGACCCAGGGTTCGGTGCGGATATAGCGCGGTATCTTACGGCTTTGAATCTGTCTCCGCGCCTGGCCGACTTGGCCAGCCCTCCAACATCAGACCCGGGCCCTCCACTGTGCCGGCGAAACTTCTGCAGCGCCAATTGCGACCTACGTGCAAGGAACTCGGTTTGCCACGAATTACGTGGCATGCCTTGCGCCACTGCCACGCGACGTTGCTGGACGTTGTAGGAGCACCGCTGGGCACCGTGCAGGCGCTTTTAGGCCACGCATCGCCGGAAGTTACACGGCAAATTTATCTGCACGCGATTCCGGAGGAACAGCGCAGAGCGGTTGAAAAGGTCGAGAAGCTCCTTATTGGACCCAAATGGACCCAAGTTTCGGGAGCCGAGCAAAGGCCGAATTAGCAAGTGATTGAAATGCAGGGAGATGTTGGTGGACGTGGCCGGGATCGAACCGGCGACCCCCTGCTTGCAAACAAGGTGGGGATAAACCACTAAATGCTTTGTCTGGTGTCGCTTACACGGAAAATCAACGAGATTCTCGCTCTCTCAAACGTCCCGAAGTTGTCCCGAACATTCCCGTATTAGATCTTCCGCGTTGCTGAGTTTCACCCGGCAGCATTACCCGCATGCCAGTTCTTCAGTTTCCCGATCGTTTCCGTGTTGCATATTCGTCCGCAACTTCTTCGATCACTTCCTGGAACCCCGTTTCCGGGACCACCCTTCCAGAATACTGGGATGGCTTCACACCGATGAACTGCAACATTCAATTTGCTTCACCATTCTCCTCCATCGATTGGCTTTGCTTGGTAAGTCTGAGCTAGCTGAAGAACCTGATTTTCTCGATCTCATCATGTAAGATCGAAAAAGCCTGCTAGAACTCTCGGGTTATCGAACCCGTCTCTATGGACACTCCGCTCGAAAAGAGCAACAATCCGTGCACGATAGACTACGAATCTCTACTCAAGGAAGTGAGGGCGGATTCTTACGAGGCCGCAGTTTCATTCCTTATGGAGAACCTCCCCTTCGTTTGGCGCGACTCCTACCTCGAAATGATGCCAAGAGATACCAAGATTTTTAGATTTCAGTATGGAACATTCGAGTACATCTACGACGACTATGCCTCATTGGAAGCAACCGGAGCCGTGCCTTACGATCCCATAATCGAAGCAAGACTCGTCGGCGTTTCCGGGTGTTCGACCCCCAAAGAAACTAAACGGGACGATTTTCGCCTCAGGGGATGGGTCGGTCCGACAGAAAAAGCCTTTGGCAGGGCCTGGGACAAAGGTCATTTCATGGCGCATTCGATTGGCGGGGCGGCTGACCAACTTGAAGTAAACGTCTTTGTCCAACGCCGCGACTTAAATCGCGGCTGGTCAGAAGCGGGTCGGCGGTATCGAGAAATGGAGAAGTACTGCAAATACCATCCGGGGACCTTCTGCTTCAGCCGCCCCTTGTATCTCGATCAAACAGCCAAGCCCGCATTCCTGGAATTTGGGATTCTCAAGAATGTCCACGAGCTATCGGTCGAGTGCTTCGATAATCGATAGTTGGGACACCTTCTCTGGGCACGAAGACCTAGGAGGCGCGTTGAGTGTAAGGGTCTATGTAGGCGGACTTCCATATTTAACTACCTCGGACGAGCTGCGGGATGCCGCCCGACAGATTAGGCCCGAGGCCACCGCAGAGATAGTCGTTGACAAAATGACTGGCAGATCAAGAGCCTTCGGCTTTTGGACAGTGGCAGACGTATCGGCCGCAGAAGAGCTAATCGAAGCTTATAACGGCAAGGATCTTGGCGGTCGACGCTTGACGGTCGGTCACGCGAAACCATTTGAACCTCGACATCCCTTAAGGGCAGCTCTCCTAGAACCCTTGGCCGAACTCTCGGTAGAGTCTCCCATAGTTCGGGTCAGTGAGCAGGTGTGCGAAGATCTGATCGAGTTCTTCGCACGGCATCCCGACGAGATGAGGCTAATGCCACCCCGCCGATTTGAAGAGCTGATTGCGGACCTGTGGCAGAGGTTCGGCTATGAGGTCGAGCTTACGAAACAAACCCGCGACGGTGGAACGGATGTAATCGCCATCAAAAACTCAGAAGTCCATACCCGCTTCCTTATACAGTGCAAACGGCTGGCTCCGGGAAAGAAGGTCTCGGTCCAGCCAGTCAGGGAGCTCTTGGGTGTTAAGCAGGACATGGGTGGATCGAAGGCGGTGTTGGCCACAACTGTCTACTTCACACGTGACGCCCAGATGTTTATAGATCAGCATTGCTGGGAATTAGAAGGAAGAGACTACGATGGCGTAGTTGCTTGGCTCCGGCAGGCGACCCAACCACAAAGTCAGACTGGCCTCAAGTAGCTCGTCCTCTTGTTCTGCCTAGTGCGCATGATCGGTTTCTGGCTGTGAGTTCCGCGAAATCTGGCCCGAAGTCTGCTTGTGGGAACTTTGAATTCTGCCGAGAGCTCGCAGTCCATTGCGCGTCAATGACGGGCAATCCATGCGTAGCAAGGCGCTACTGCTTTCTCGACGTGGCAAACCGACGCCTGAAATGCTCATGACCTCGATCCGGCCAACTCCGCCGAAAGTGGCTCCCTTTCTCGCCGTCCCTAGCATGTTGACGCTGATTCTTGCCTCTGTTGTACCGATTGTCCCGAGTTTGCACCAAAAAAATGCCGAGGAAAAAGCAGCTTACATCTAAATAAGAGCAGGAGTTGAGTTCGTGGGCGTGAGGACATTCGAACTCCCGACCCCCTGTGTGAATAGCAGGTGGTTACGCGGGAAAACCTCCGACGGCATCGCATTGAAATGATAGTGGTTGGTGGACGTGGCCGGGATCGAACCGGCGACCCCCTGCTTGCAAACAAGGTGGGGATAAACCACTAAATGCTTTGTCTGGTGTCGCTTACACGGAAAATCAACGAGATTCTCGCTATCTCAAATGTCCCGAAGTTGTCCCGAGCATTCCGGTATTAGATTTCGAGCTTCCGTCCGAAAAACCATCAATTGGACCGAATGGACCGAAACTCGAATCTGAGCCGTTGTTGGAAATAGCTGTACCTGCTTGATTCAAGATGAGCGGTCTGAGACATAGGACCAGAGATAAGTGGCGCGCCCAAGGGGACGATTTTAGAACTTTTCTCGGCGAATTGATGGCAGCCTTGCCACACATTGAATTTCCCGCTGGACTGAGCCTGTAGCCTGTTTGAGGCCCCCGAGGGCACTTTTCCCGTGATCTGACCTTCCAGGAGTCACGCAAGACCGCTGATGGGAATCACACACTTAACTTCTAATAGACGCCAAAAATGAAAAAAACCACAAGTACTAGCGCTATGTTTGGCTGTTGTATTCGGGCGGTCCATCCAACTGAAAGAACGGCTCTTTTTTAGTGGGTATCCACCGTCCGTATTGGCGGCAAATCTTGGTTTCGTGTTCAACTCCGGGTATAAAAATATCTTCGTATTTAAGGATGCCGCACAACCACAGAGATTTCGTTTGGTTCCGAAGAACGGCGTCCCAATCCTCGCGTCCCATAATGCCCCCGTTGTTTTTCAGTTCGGCAACTTGAGGCAGCGGGTCACCTTGCGGAATTATTTGTGGTGCGAGTATCTCAGAAATGCTGTAAACGCTGTGATCGGGCGCTTGATTCAGGCTTGTTATATAGAGTCCGAATCGAAAAGCCGTCAGCTTTCCCACGGTTTTACCGAAGTTTTTGAAGCTGAAAAAAGCAAAGATTCTTTGCGGAATCTCCGGGGAAACGCAATGTATTTCTATCGGGATCGCGTCGTCAAACAAAAACCAAGCTCGTTCGCTGTTTATTATGGCTTGAGCATTCAAGAGGGCTGCGTCTGCTGTGATCTTTTGGAGGGGCAGGCTGTCACGCATCGCCTTCGTGGCTTCGGCGGTTTTTTCAGCCTGATACCAAATAACCCCCAAAGTACAAATCAGAGCAAGAGCCTGTGCGATACCGACATAGACGAGCCACCATTCGGCCTTTACGGTTTTATTTTTATCGGCTGTTTCTTGTTGGAGATCGGCGGCGCGTTCTTGTTCGTTTTTGGTTATCGCGGCCAACATCACGTTAAGCGCCGCGTCCTCGGCGGCTTTTTGGTTGTTATCGCAATTTGTGGTGAATTGAGCGTTGGCACGGCTCTCTTTTTTGGCGACCCCTGCGCGTGGTGGCCCAGAGCTTTGAGAGACAGATACGATCCACATACCCACAGTCAGGGCTGCGAGGGCAATCTGCTTCATAGCGGTGACTATACTACCGTTACCGTACTCTTAAACGGCGCGGAAAAAGGGATGGTATATAATCCGCTAATCCTTCGCGGAGGGAGCAGATGCGGAACGTCCTGCGAGTCGTTTGGTACACCTTTTTATCACTGCTATCGCTCATCCAATCGGTTCATTGCAGGAGATACGGGCCAAACTACATGGCAAACACAAAGCAGGGCAGAATATTTTTAGCAAGCACACGATTTCTAAGGACAAGGGCTACGCCTGGAACGATTGGCACTACACCAATGATTTCATGAAGAAGGCGAGAGAAGCGTGATCAAATCGGCACAAAATTATCCCATTTCCAGCGTCCTCGACACCGAGGCCAAGGTCAGGTTTGTTGTGCCCAAGTACCAGAGGGAATACATCTGGAGAAAAACGCACTGGGAGGACCTCTTTGACGACGTCCAAGCTAATCCGGAAGGACATTTCCTGGGTTCCATCATTTGCATCAATCGCGCCGAGGACGCGTACAAGGTGGTTCGAGTCCGCAGGCGGGAGTGATGGTTCGGGAGACGCTCAATGCTGGCTCCACGAATGCGTATGTATTTTACGACAACAATATCCTTTTCTATGACCGTCCGAGCACGGGGGCCGGCACCTCAAACCTGGGGACTATATCCGAGACACTCCCTTACTGGGTGAAGCTGGTGCGGAGCGGGAACAGTTTCAGTGGATATACGTCTCCAGACGGGGTGAACTGGACGCAAGTTGGGTCCACACAAACGGTCACAATGGCGCAGAACGTAAGCATCGGCTTTGCTGTGAGCAGCGCGAACAACGCGAGTATTGCCGCCGCCACTTTCGACTCCGTTTCAGTCACGTCCACACTTGCACCGCCGGTTGTCACAAGTCTCTCTCCTATGAGTGGCATTGCGGGCATTTCCGTAACGATTGCCGGGTCCAACTTTGGGGCGATGCAAGGGAATAATGGCGTGCAATTCAACGGGGTGACGGCAGCCGTTTTGAGTTGGAGTGACACGAGCATCGTAGCGACCGTTCCCAACCCGGCCACGACTGGACCCGTGGTGGTTATTGTGAATGGGCAAAGCAGCAACGGAGTGATATTTACCGCTCTCACGACCGGCACTCTTTCCGGGGCGATCACCGCATCTGGGTCTGGCACGGCTATCAGCGGGGCCCAGATTCAAGCCACGCAATTGGGTGAGATAAAGGCCACAACTCAGTCGGACAGTAACGGCAACTATGCGTTCTCGAACCTCAATGCCGGCACGTACGATATTCAGGTCTCGGCCGCTGGATTCGGAACTTCACTCAATAGTGCCGTCTCTGTTCCTGTGGGTATGACGACAACTCTGAATGTCAGTCTGTCCCCGCCCGGCACAATCTCCGGAACCGTGACTCGGGCGGATGGAGTAACGCCGATTCCCGGAGCAATCGTACAGGCGTTTGTCGGTGAAATTTCGGCGGCTCCAGTCACCACGGATTCGAACGGGAACTACAGCATCGCAGGCTTGAATGCCGGGACCTATAGGGTCCAAGCCTTGGCCAACGGCTATGTGGCCTCGACTCAAACGGAGTCGGTGACCGGGAATTCCACGACGACAGCGAACTTCTCACTCCAAACGCAAGGGACAGGGACAATCAGCTACGTCTACGACGCGCTTGGGCGATTAGTGGGAGTTATCAATCCGAACGGCGACACGGTCGTATATAACTACGATGCCGTGGGAAACTTGGCATCAATCTCTCGGCAAAGTTCCGCCCAGCTTTCCATCATCACCTTTACGCCCTCCAGTGGCATTGTTGGATCTGCCGTAACAATCTACGGAACGGGCTTCAGCAGCACGACAAGTCAGAACACAGTGAATTTTAACGGTACTGCCGCCACTGTTCAGTCAGCGACTACAACCCAGTTAGTGGTGACGGTGCCCACGGGGGCGACAACAGGCCCCATCAGTGTTACCACTCCCGCAGGATCGGTAACTAGCAGCGCTTCATTCACCGTACAGACCCAGTGAAAGGAACGGAGACAGCGATGAAGCACCGCCGGCATTCTGACTCACTCTTGGCTGTGGGGCTGATTTTGAGCTTGGGGATGCTCTTATGCCCGGCCTCATCCCCAGGGAAAACAAGATCGCTTCGCCCCAGAAAGGCCCAGGCCAATCTCTCTTCTCTTATTCTCGCCGGCCAAACGGCGACACTTCTTCCCAACGGCGAGTGGCTGTTGGTTGGTGGCGAAGGGCCACAGGGCCCTGTGGCAACGGCGGCGATTCGTGATCCACAGACAGGTGCGGCGACGGTACTCCCTAGTGGACTCCATCAGCCTCGCGCGTGGCATACAGCCACAGTACTACCGAATGGGACGATTCTAATTTTCGGCGGCGTGGGCGCAAACGGCTCCGTGCAAACGATTCCTGAACTTTTTGACCCGATGACACAAAAGTTTGCAAGTCTGCCGCCCATGGGATTGACTCCACGTGCCTATCACACAGCCACGCTTCTCACGGATGGCCGGGTGCTTATTGTCGGCGGAATTTCGGACAGCGGGGAAACGCTGGGATCAATTGAGGCGTGGAACTTTCAAACGAACACCGCCGCGAATTTGCCTCCGGGTCTCCTCGTACCTCGCAGGGGGCACACGGCAACACTGCTCGCAGACGGGACGGTCCTCCTCTGGGGAGGATACGGTGCCACTGGTGCCGAGCTGAATTTCGGCGAAGTATTCGACCCCGTGACACAGCGCACGACAATGGAGACTGCCACTGCGTCAACACAGAACACTCAACCGCCTCAACTCGAAGCATCGTTGCCGCCAGATGGGGCAACAAATGTATCCGTAAACACGCTCATTGCGTTGCGCTTCTCGAAGCCTCTTGCCGTCGTAACCGTAAATACTCAGACCGTTGTTCTGTCTGGCCCGCAGGGACCCGTGGACGCCCAGGTGGTTCCTGCGGAAGGCGGGATGCTGGCGTTTATCACTCCCGATGCTGTCATGGTTCCCGGCACAACCTATACGATTGCGCTGTCCGGTCTCACCGATGGCGCCAATGCGCTGAATGATGCGGCCATCTCATTTACGACGGCCGGTACGCCTCCTGCTGACACGGGAGCCGTTCCCGGAACAGCGTCAGGGGCGGACCCGGATGACACCGGGAGCCAGTCATTCAATTCTCCGTGGCGAAAGATGCCACCGCTGGAAGCCCCGCCAGGTGTGACTGCAATTTCAGGGCAAGCTCTTCGATTGAATGGTCAGCCACTCGAAAATGTGACTCTTTCAATTGGAGGCCAATCGGCAACAACGGATGATACGGGCCGATTCCTGCTTGCGAACATTGGTTCAGGCCATCAGGTGATGCTCATTGATGGCAGCACCGCTGACAAGGGCGACAGAACCTATGGATTATTTGAAGATGGCGTGAATATCGTCGCGGGGCAAACGTACACCTTGCCCTATACGATTTGGATGACAAGGATCGACACGCAAGATGCGGTGACGATTCCCTCGCCCACAGTGGCGCAAGACACGGTGATCACGACGCCGCGGCTGCCGGGGCTCGAACTACACCTGGCCGCCAACACCGTGATTTACGATCACCAGTGGAACGTGGCTCGCACAATCAGCATCACGCCGGTTCCGCTCGACAAGCCCCCATTCCCATTGCCCCAAGGCGTCCAGGTTCCGATCTATTTCACGATTCAGCCGGGCGGCGGTTACATACAGGTGGGCGGGACTGGTAATTCGTACACGGGAGCAAGGCTGTTCTACCCGAACACGTATCAAGAAAAACCGGGAACGATCTTTGATTTCTGGAATTACGACGCGAAGCAGAAAGGGTGGTACGTCTATGGCGAAGGCAAAGTCAGCCAAGACGGACTCAGCGTAGTCCCGAACCCTGGCGTCGAGATATATGAGTTCACTGGAGCAATGGTCGGGGGTCCGTCCGCTGCCAAGGCAATCGGTCCACCGGCGCCTTCGCCACCGCACGGCGGAGAACCGGTCGACTTATCATCAGGCCTCTTCACGTACAACAAGACCGATATGGTGTTGCCGGATGTTATTCCTCTGGTGGTGCAGCGAACTTATACGACGAACGATGGGCTGTCACGGTCATTCGGCATCGGGGCGATGCAGGATTACGACATGTTTATGGTCGGAGATACCTTCCCGTACACCTATCAGGAATTGTGCCTTCCGGATGGATCGAGGATTCATTTTTATCGTATATCGTCGGGCACAAGTTATTCCGATGCCGTGTACGCTCATACCTCCACGAATACGAAATGGTATGGCGCCACACTGACCTATAATGCCGGCGCGGTTTTCGCCGCTACCAATTGGGTTCTTACCACGCGCGATGGGACGAGCTATTACTTCCCGGATGGGCTTGGACAAACCAACCCCGGCAAAATGGCTTTGCTCGGCATTCGCGACCGCTATGGCAATACGGTTGCGATTAACCGCGATTCGAATGGAAACATCACCTCTCTTGTTTCGCCGAACAGACGCACGATCGCGTTCTTTCATGATTCGAGCAACCGCATCACTCAGGCGCTGGACAATACCGGCCGTACTGTCAGTTATACCTACGATTCGAGTGGACGGCTTTCGACCGTCACGGACGCGAACGGCGGCGTCACCACCTACACGTACGATTCCAACAACAACATGCTGACGATCAAGGACGCTCGCGGGATCACCTACCTCACGAACCAGTACGACAGCAACGGTCGAGTGATTACGCAGACGCTCGCCGACGAAAGCACGTATCAATTTGCGTGGACGCCCGCAACAAGCACGGTGCTAACCAGTTTTGTCGATGGAAATCAGCCCACGGGCGGTTCGTCGGCGGCTGTCCTGAGCTTTCGCTCCTGCGCCACTTGCTCGGAAGGATACCTGCCTCTGATTTCGCAGGTGAATGTCACCGATCCGCGCGGGATCGTCCGGCAAGTGCAGTTCGGGCCGGCCGGGCAGATGACGAGCGATACGTATGCGCTGGGCAAGCCCGAGCAGCAGACATTCACTTACGCCTATTACGCCGATAATCTCCTCCAATCGGTGACGGATCAGCTCGGGCGCACCACGAACTATTCCTACGACGCAAACGGAAATGCGACGAGCATCAACCGGACGGCCGGAAGCTTGTCGGCAACCACCTCGTTCAGTTACGACCCGGCGTTCAGCCAGCTTACGAGTTTGACCGACCCCCTGAATAACACGACCTCCTTTGCAATCGACGGCAGCGGAAACACGACAGGCATTACGGACCCGCTGGGCCATCAGACGACGTTCACTTTCGATTCCGAAGGGCGGCCCTTGACGGCCACGGACCCGCTCAGCCATTCCACCCACTTTGCTTACGACCCAAGCAGCGATCTCGTATCCATCACCGACCCGCTCAGCCGCACCACGTCTCGTTCGTTCGATCCCGTTGGCCGGCTCATCAGTGTGGCGAATCCGCTGAGCCAGAAGACGCAGTATGCCTATGATCCCTTGAATCAGGTTACCCAGGTGACGGACGCGCTCGGGAATGCGACGTCATTCGCCTATGACCCCAACGGCAACCTCACGGGCGTGACGGATGCCAATAGCCACGCGACGAGCTATACGTACGATTCGATGGATCGGCTCGCCACCCGCGCCGACCCGCTCAGCCGCGGCGAGAGTTATCAGTACGATGGCAACGGCAATCTGACCCAATTCACGGACCGCCGTGGCGAGGCCACAACCTACACCTACGACAATCTGGACCGCCGCGCTTTCGCAGGATTCAACACGCAGGCGGGGCCGAGCTACGAAAGCACGATCAGCTACACCTACGACGTAGGCAACCGGCTGACGCAAGCCGTGGATTCGATCACCGGGACGATCGCGCGCGTGTATGACGGCCTCGATCGGCTGACTTCGGAAACCACGCCGCAGGGCGGCGTCAGCTACGGCTACGACATTGCCAGCCGCAGAACCAGCATGACCGTCGCGGGCCAGCCGGCCGTGAATTATTCATACGACAACGCGAGCCGGTTGACGCAGATCGCGCAGGGCGCATCGGCGGTATCCTTTGTGTACGATTCGGCCAGCCGGCGCACGTCGCTGACTCTGCCGAATGGCGTGGCCATGAGCTACAGCTACGACAACGCGTCGCAACTCACCGGCATCAATTACACCCTCGGCCAGAACTCGCTCGGGAATTTAGCATATACCTATGATCTCGCCGGTCGGCGGACGAGTGAGGGCGGGAGCTACGCAGCGGCCAATCTGCCGCAGCCTGTCTCCCTCACGGCGTACGACGCCGCAAACGAGTTGACGGAGTGGGGCGCGGCCACACCGGTGTACGACGCGAATGGGAACACGCTCAGCGACGGAACGAATAGCTACGCCTGGAACGGGCGCAATCAGCTCGCGTCAATGAATTCGAGTGCGGAAAGCTTCCAGTACGATCCCCTCGGCCGGCGCGTGGCGAAGACTGTCCTATTTGGCACGACGAATTACCTCTACGACGGCGCAAACCCCGTCCAGGAACTCGCAGGCACGACGCCTACGGCAAACTTGCTGACTGGCCTGGGAATCGACGAACGCTTTACCAGAACAGATTCGAGCGCGACGGCGAATTTCCTCACCGATGCGCTTGGCAGCACTTTGGCGCTGACGGACCCAAGCGGCAACACCCTCGCCTCCTACACCTACGAGCCTTTCGGCAACACGACTGTCACTGGCAGTTCTGCAAGCACCTACCAATTCACCGGACGAGAAAACGACGGCACTGGCGTGTACTTCTACAGGGCTCGTTACTATTCGCCGACATTGCAGAGGTTCATGAGCGAAGACCCCTTAGGCATGCAGGGCAGCGGACCTAATCTTTATGCATACGCTGGCAATAACCCTATCAATTGGACCGATCCAGGGGGCATGGTGTCGCCCTTCACCTTCTATCGCCGCCCCCCTAACCCTCTCCCCGGCAGAAAGGACAATGGGTCGCCAGGTCTGGGAAGACAGATCTTTGGGTACCTCTGGAATAACTTGACGAATGGTTGCGGCAAGAGCCTGCAGAATATCTGCCAAGGTGGTATTCCTCCCGCTCCATTCGAATTGGCCGCTGGTGCTGAGGCCGCGGCGGAAGGGCTTGCTGAAGGATCGAGCGCGGCAGCTCCTGATTTCCTTGGGCAAGAGAGCGGACCATCAATCCCAGTACCCGAGGGCGCAGCTGGGCCGTATCCTACCGATAACCTCGCCGGAATTCAATATAATGACGGGTCGGGTGGAAATGGGCTGGCAGGCAATGTCACGGATGTGAGGGTGATGGATTCGACTGCGGACTATCCGAACGGGTACGTGAACTACGGAAGCCAACAGGCAAACGGCGGATGGCAAAGCGTGAATCCCTATACAGGCCAGTCAGTGCCGCCGAGCAGTCCTTGGTGGCACATATCGCCTAAGTGAATCTGCTGAAGATGATAATATGACACCTAACGAGATGAGTGTGAACGAGGGTGAAGCACTCTTGCGAACTATCTGCGGCGCTCGCCTCACGTCGGTGCAGTTCGTGCTCGATTACTTGATCCTGGGGTTTGATGAAGCCGGGGCGCTCACGACTCTTGTTTGGCCTGAAATCCAAGATGGCGAGGGCGTATTCAAATTTGGAATGAGCGGCTACAGAGACCGTTTGTGCGGACTAATTACGGAAGTTGTCAAGACTGTGGAGCTTACGGAGGACGAGACGATTTTCATCACATTCGAGAATAGGAGCTTTATGCGAATACCGCTTCGGGATCGTAAGGTTCGCGGCGAAAGGGCAATCTTCACCGCCCCCAAGCATCATCTCTACGCCTGGTAGAAGTTCACCCCACTCGGAGTGTGTTGGCGAAATCCGCTCAGCCGCGGCGAGAGCTATCAGTACGACGGCAACGGCAATCTGACCCAATTCACCGACCGCCGCGGCGAGGCCACAACCTACACCTACGACAATCTGAACCGCCGCGCTTTCGTGGGATTCAACACGCAAGCGGGGCCAAGCTACGAAAGCACGATCAGCTACACCTACGACGCAGGCAACCGCCTGACGCAGGCCGTGGATTCGATCACCGGGACGATCGCGCGCGTGTATGACGGCCTCGATCGGCTGACTTCGGAAACCACGCCGCAGGGCGGCGTCAGCTACGGCTACGACATTGCCAGCCGCAGAACCAGCATGACCGTCGCGGGCCAGCCGGCCGTGAATTATTCATACGACAACGCGAGCCGGTTGACGCAGATCGCGCAGGGCGCATCGGCGGTATCCTTTGTGTACGATTCGGCCAGCCGGCGCACGTCGCTGACTCTGCCGAATGGCGTGGCCATGAGCTACAGCTACGACAACGCGTCGCAACTCACCGGCATCAATTACACCCTCGGCCAGAACTCGCTCGGGAATTTAGCATATACCTATGATCTCGCCGGTCGGCGGACGAGTGAGGGCGGGAGCTACGCAGCGGCCAATCTGCCGCAGCCTGTCTCCCTCACGGCGTACGACGCCGCAAACGAGTTGACGGAGTGGGGCGCGGCCACACCGGTGTACGACGCGAATGGGAACACGCTCAGCGACGGAACGAATAGCTACGCCTGGAACGGGCGCAATCAGCTCGCGTCAATGAATTCGAGTGCGGAAAGCTTCCAGTACGATCCCCTCGGCCGGCGCGTGGCGAAGACTGTCCTATTTGGCACGACGAATTACCTCTACGACGGCGCAAACCCCGTCCAGGAACTCGCAGGCACGACGCCTACGGCAAACTTGCTGACTGGCCTGGGAATCGACGAACGCTTTACCAGAACAGATTCGAGCGCGACGGCGAATTTCCTCACCGATGCGCTTGGCAGCACTTTGGCGCTGACGGACCCAAGCGGCAACACGCTCGCCTCCTACACCTACGAGCCTTTCGGCAACACGACGGTCACCGGCAGTTCTGCGAGCACCTACGAATTCACCGGCCGGGAAAACGACGGCACCGGCGTGTATTACTACAGAGCGCGCTATTACTCGCCAACCATGCAGAGATTCATCAGCGAAGACCCAATTCAGTTTGATGGTGGAGTGGATTTCTACGAATATGTCGATAGCAACCCCGTTGACTTCATCGACGCTTTCGGTTTATCAAGCCTAGTATTCAACCGGGCGGCCGGAACCCTGGACGTGTACGACGGTAAAGGAAGCTACGTGGGAACGTACGATGCCGGCAATTTTACACTGAATCCAAACGGAGATCCGAATACGATCAACAGTTTTGGACCGGCCCCGAATGGAACTTATCCTGTGCAGCCACCGATTAATACAGGCAATGATCAATTAAGGTATGGACCCTATTTCTTTCCTATTGGGGCACCGGGATCGCTCATTCGTCGCCGTGGAATCGGACTGCACGGTGGACGTAAAGGACCACACTCCCTCACAAAAGGGTGTATCCGTGTGAGTAATCAGACCGATCAACAACTGTACAATCTGAACCAAACTGATCCCATAAGGCAGATTACAATTCAATGAGGAAATTATGAAATTCCGTCTGACTGTCGGGCACCTCATTTGGGCACTTTTGCTTTGCGGATACTCACCCGTAACGCATGCGCGGCAAACTGGACCTGTGGATGGGGCCAATCGAGTCATCGCTCGCGCCGGCGAATTTGTTTCTCCGAATAAGAAGTGCCGAGCCACGCTCAAGACTAGCAGCCTGGGTGGATTCTTAGTCCTTACTCTAGGCAGGAAGGCTGGTAAGAGAATCGACGATGTTACGGGAATTGCATGGGTATCTGGCGACACCCTCGTTTATACTACGAGCCCGAGTTACGGAATTCCCGGAGTGTTCGCTTATAGCTGTGATTCTAACGGCATTAAGCGGCTCGCTGCGCCAAGAACGCTCAGCAAGGCGTATCCGAATGGGGCGGACTATTTTGAGCTACAAGGAATTTCAAGCGCGAACCCTGTCACAGTCTACTTCTATTACGCGCCCGACGTGGATGCGATGGACACTAAGAATTTCAAAACCCCAGCCTACCTCTTTCAGGTTTATCTAGATGGTACCGGCTTTAAGCAGGCGGAATAACACCTACGATCTGGCGGGGCGGCGGACGAGCCTGGGCGGGAACCTTGCGTCCACGGGGCTGCCGCAGCCCGTTTCGCTCACGGCGTACGACGCTGCCAACGAGCTCACCGAGTGGGGCGCGGCCACGCCAGTGTACGACGCGAATGGAAATACGCTCAGCGACGGAACGAACAGCTATGCATGGAACGGGCGGAATCAGCTGGCTTCGATGAACATGGGTGCCGCGAGCTTCCAGTACGATCCCTTTGGACGGCGTGTCGCGAAGACCGCCGTCTTCACCACGACGAATTATCTCTACGATGGCGCAAATCCTGTCCAGGAACTCGCAGGCACCACGCCTACGGCAAATCTACTGACAGGCGGCGTGGACGAATACTTCCAGCGCACCGATTCAAGCGGCACGGCCAATTTCCTCACGGATGCGCTTGGCAGCACGTTGGCTCTGACGGGCCCGAGCGGTAACACCCTCGCCTCCTACACCTACGAGCCTTTCGGCAACACGACCGTCACCGGCAGCTCAACGAGCACCTACCAGTACACCGGCCGAGAGAATGATGGCACTGGCGTTTACTTCTACAGGGCACGCTACTACTCGCCGACACTGCAAAGGTTCATTAGCGAGGATCCCCTTGGCATCATTGGGGGCGGGATCGATTTCTACACCTACGTGGGCAATAGTCCGATAAACTTGACGGATGCTTTTGGGTTGCAAGCGAGCACGATCGGCCCGTCGACGGCAGGCCGCGCGCAGTGCGCTTCCTGCGTTCAACCCAATTTCCTGAATAAATTGGAGATACCTATACTCCAAAATATTGCAGAACAAAACAATGAGACCGTTGGGATCGGCCTAAGCATCTCGGGAGGGGCCGGAAACGGAATCGGGGTTGCTGGAGGGTGGTCGGGATTCCTCGTGGTTAGTCCAGACGGCGAAGCCGGGTTTGCCTTCACACATGGATTTACGCCCTTGTTCGGACCAGTTAAAGGCAAAGGCTTTTTGGGTGGCGCCGCAATACTTCAGTCGGGTGCTACTAGCCCTGGACAACTGGCAGGGTGGGGTGTTGACGCCGGAGGGAGCGCTGCCGATGCGTTAGGAATAGGAAGTGACGCATCTATCGGCAACGGAGGCATCCTAACGACTGTAGCCACCGCCGGTTTTGGGGCGGGTGGAAATGGACACGCGGCTGTGATTCAGCACACTGTGGTCATCCCGATCTGCCAGTGACCCGAGGATTATATGACGTCAATTGCTAAGACCGACCGCGAGATGTTTTTTCTGATGAAGTATTTGCTACCGCTGCTTTTGTTTGTTGGGAGCAGCGCGCTGCTATTTAGCGGTCACCCGACTTTTGCCGTCGTGGCCCATAGGGCTCCGCTGCAAATTCCTTTTATTCTGTGGGGGGTCTTCCTCATGACACTGGCCGAGGTCAAGCTAGCTGACCACCATTTAGAGTACCGACGATTTCTCAAATGGCAGCAGGTTCCTTATAGTCAAATCCGGCGACCTACGAACTCTGTGCATCCCGGTATAGGTTGCATAGCTCTCGATCGGTTCTTGTTGCCATGGGGCAGGATATACTTCGTGGCTCTGCGCCCAGCCTTCGATCATCAGGTCGACTTGGTGACATCCATCAATGAGCGGCGCTCGACCCAACAGTTTATTCCGGCACAATCCCAAGGCAACGTGCCTCACGATACGCAGACAGACACCAAAAAAGCTGTCCGACTTTGCCTTGTTATGGGCCTCGTTGGTGTCCTTTACTCGGTTCTTCTTACTGCTTGGTTCCCGAATTTCTTCTCCGAGTCCAATTGGGATGGGTTCCCACCGTGGCTGGCATTTGCAGTGAAGGCTCTGCTCCGTGCAAGCAGTTGGCCATGGGCGCTCGCAACCGGTGCTCTGCTGCTTGTGTGGATTATGGCAGTACGTTTTAGGAATCGTTCGTGGGTTCTGGCAATGATAGTAGGGTCCCTGCTCGGCCACGTGGCAGTCGAAGCTTTGCGCTGATGGTTCGTTAACGCCTCGCATGTGAGGACGCCCGTAAGAGCCGTCTGACGTAGATCGCGCAAGGCGCTTCGGCGGTATCCTTTGTGTACGATTCGGCGAACCGGCGCACATCGCTGACTCTGCCGAATGGCGTCGTTATGAGCTACAGCTACGACAATGCGTCGCAACTCTCGGCGATTAACTATCAGCTGGGGAGCAATTCGCTCGGCAATTTGACGTACACCTACGATCTGGCGGGGCGGCGGACGAGCCTGGGCGGGAACCTTGCGTCCACGGGGCTGCCGCAGCCCGTTTCGCTCACGGCGTACGACGCCGCAAACGAGTTGACGGAGTGGGGCGCGGCCACACCGGTGTACGACGCGAATGGGAACACGCTCAGCGACGGAACGAATAGCTACGCCTGGAACGGGCGCAATCAGCTCGCGTCAATGAATTCGAGTGCGGAAAGCTTCCAGTACGATCCCCTCGGCCGGCGCGTGGCGAAGACTGTCCTATTTGGCACGACGAATTACCTCTACGACGGCGCAAACCCCGTCCAGGAACTCGCAGGCACGACGCCTACGGCAAACTTGCTGACTGGCCTGGGAATCGACGAACGCTTTACCAGAACAGATTCGAGCGCGACGGCGAATTTCCTCACCGATGCGCTTGGCAGCACTTTGGCGCTGACGGACCCAAGCGGCAACACGCTCGCCTCCTACACCTACGAGCCTTTCGGCAATACGACAGCGACCGGCAGTTCTGCGAGCACCTACCAATTCACCGGCCGAGAGAACGATGGGACGGGGGTGTACTACTACAGAGCACGTTACTATTCGCCGACATTGCAGAGGTTCATGAGCGAAGACCCCTTAGGCATGCTAGGCAGTGGACCCAATCTTTATGCATACGTTAGCAATAGCCCGATTAATGGGACGGACCCAGAGGGCACCGTATCGCCTTTCGGCCCCTGGAGTCACGCCCTTAAGCCGCTCTCGGGCAGAAAAGATAAAAACTCGAATCCAAACCCACTTCAGCCGCTCTCGGGAAAGACCCCTGAGCCACAGTCGCAGTCGCCGTGCACAGCCGCTCGAGCGGCCTTGGCATCCGTGGGCAGCCAACTTTCGGCGATCGGGAATGATTTGACTTGGACTGGGATAGCCGCTGTCGGGATTTCTGGCGCCGCTGCAATTCCTGCCCCCGAGGGTGCGCCCGGCGAACTTGCCGGCGCCGAGGCGGGTGTCGGCCTAATTGAGGTCGGCGGAGCTTCATCAACATTGGGAGCCAGTCTGGAGGGAGATGCTCAGAGCGGTCTTGCCGGAGGGATTAAGAAGGCAGCGATCAATGTTGCTGTAGATCAGATCAGTTCTCGCCTGACAGGTGGCTTATTTCCTGGAATAGACAGTGCTGCGAAATCCGCCGCCGCCGCTCTCTTGGGCGAAATTCCTGACTTACTTCAAAATGAGGAGGCCGCTTGTGGAGGTGGATAGCATTATTGGACGTGACTGGATCGTTCTGCTCGCTGCCGCAGCTCTTCTATTCAACGCGATAAGGGGCTTAGCCACCGGGAGCGCGATACTGTTCTACCGAACCGTGACGCGATCTGAAGATGGGTTCCTGTATTGGTCCGCTGTATTGGGGTCTGCGATATTGGGCGTTGCAGCTGCGCTGGTAATTGTCCTGTGATCGTTGACGGCGGCCAGTGGCTGTGCAGCCACTGAAATCCCAATAGGGTTCGCATCAGAATTTCAACAAATGGGACCCTGAGCGGAAACTTAAGCAGGAGTTATCCGGCACTACAACCACCGCAACCCTGCTGACGGGCTTGAACGTGGACGAATATTTCCAGCGCACAGATTCTACTGGCACGGCCAATTTCCTGACGGATGCGCTCGGCAGTACACTGGCACTGACGGACCCGAGCGGCAACACCCTCGCGCAATACACCTACGAGCCCTTTGGCAACACGACGGTCACCGGCAGTTCTGCAAGCACCTACGAATTCACCGGCCGGGAAAACGACGGCACCGGCGTCTATTTCTATCGGAACCGCTACTACAATCCGACCTTTCAGCGATTTATCAGGCAAGACCCAGTAGGGTTTATAGGAGGCATGAACAAATATGCATATGCTTTCGGGAATCCTGTGAATAACCGTGATCCATTAGGGCTGTGGACCTTCGGCGCGGGCCTTACCGTCAACGTTCAGTTCGGTATCATTAATATCGAAGGATCCTACGGAGTTGTCATCGATGGATCTGGGCACGTAGGACTCTATGGGACAACAGGAGGGGGTCTCGGAGTCGGAGCCGACGCGTCCGCTGGTGCAAGTCTCAGTTGGTCGAACGCCCGAAAGATTTGCGACTTGGCTGGGCCGTTTCAATATGGCAGCGGAACCGCGGGCGCGGGGCTAGACGGAACCATTGATGAATTCACTGGTTTCACTGGGGATGGTAAACCTGTAGTCGGCGGTGGCCTGACGGTTGGCGCTGGCGTTGGGGGAGGAGGTTCGGTCGGCCTGAATGGAACCACCATCATCCCAGTTAATTGAGACAGAGATGAAAAAATTAAAACGCATCATTGAGGTCCTGCTGATAACTGGAGTTTTTGGAAGCATCTTGTCGTTCACATACATTCATATTTCCTATAGTGCGTCGATGCCCAGAACACCTCAGATTGAATCTGGCAGGGTGTATCCAATTACCGTAAACCACGGCACGGTGGTTTATGTGAACCGACGGGAATTGGATCACGCACATTTCATCACTCACGGAGTTTTCACTGGAGGTCTACTGTGTGTTTTGGCGTTGGTTTTTATTAAACAATATTGGAACGATGAGCCTAGCTCCTGAGTTTTGTCTTCCGCCCGCAACAAGAATTCGTGTCGTGGTTTGGGCGATGGCCACATCAACAAAGGCGCGAGCCAGCCGGTGCGGACATGCCTCAGCCCGTCTCCGTCACGGCCTATGACGCGGCGAACGAGTTGACCGCCGCGGCGAGGCCACAACCTACACCTACGACAATCTGAACCGCCGCGCTTTCGTGGGATTCAACACGCAAGCGGGGCCAAGCTACGAAAGCACGATCAGCTACACCTACGACGTAGGCAACCGGCTGACGCAAGCCGTGGATTCGGTCACGGGAACCATCACGCGCGCGTATGACGGCCTCGATCGGCTGACTTCGGAAACCACGCCGCAGGGCGGCGTCAGCTACGGCTACGACATTGCCAGCCGCAGAACCAGCATGACCGTCGCGGGCCAGCCTGCCGTGAATTATTCATACGACAACGCGAGCCGGCTCACCGGCATCGCGCAGGGCACATCGGCGGTATCCTTTGTGTACGATTCGGCGAACCGGCGCACGTCGCTGACTCTGCCGAATGGCGTGGTCATGAGCTATAGCTACGACAATGCGTCGCAACTCTCGGCGATTAACTATCAGTTGGGGAGCAATTCGCTCGGCAATTTGACGTACAGCTACGATCTGGCGGGGCGGCGGACGAGCCTGGGCGGGAGCTACGCGTCCACGGGGCTGCCGCAGCCCGTTTCGCTCACGGCGTACGACGCTGCCAACGAGCTCACCGAGTGGGGCGCGGCCACGCCGGTGTACGACGCGAATGGGAACACGCTCAGCGATGGAACGAACAGCTACGCCTGGAACGGGCGCAATCAGCTTGCCTCGATGAACATGGGTGGCGCGAGCTTCCAATACGATCCCTTCGGCCGCCGCGTGGCGAAGACCGCCCTCTTCACCACGACGAACTATCTCTACGACGGCTCGAACCCCGTCCAGGAACTCGCAGGCACCACGCCCACTGCAAACTTGCTCACCGGCAGCGTGGACGAGCGTTTTCAGCGCACGGACTCCACCGGCACAGCCAATTTCCTCACGGATGCGCTCGGCAGCACCCTGGCTCTTACCGATGGCAGCGGCAACACCCTCGCCTCCTACACCTACGAGCCTTTCGGCAACACCACGACGACCGGCAGTTCCGCAAGCACTTACCAATACACCGGGCGGGAAAATGATGGAACAGGCCTCTACTACTATAGAGCGCGTTATTACTCGCCGACGCTTCAAAGGCTCATGAGCGAAGACCCGCTTAGGCTGAATGGCGGTGATGTAAACTTTTACGCCTATGTGGGCAATAGCCCGACCAATTTTAGGGATGCGAGAGGTTTGCTGCGTGACTGTTTCACTACTGCGTGCGGGGGCGTGCCACCGGTCGTTCCACTTCCTTTACCTCCCGCATCTCTCTCAGGCAGGAAACCAAAAGATGCCGCGAAGCAATATTGCGAAGACACCGGACAGCTCTCGTTCAATATTCCATGGACCAACGTTCCCGTTACAGTTGCCGCGAGCGGCACCCTTGGTCCAGCGAACTACGGTTCCACGAACGACTTGAATACGGTGGTTCCAGTCATTCCGTGGCCCCAATGGCTAGCGTCCGGCGCAAGTGTCGATATAACTGTTAATGCCCCAGCGCAGCCGTCCAATAACTTGACTTACGGCTTTGGGAAGAATCTCAGTCTAGGATCCTTCCTCACACCCAACGGTTCGCAAGGACTCACTATAAGCTTGGGCCCCAGTGTGGGACCGCCTGTGAACCTTTCGCACCTGACCAATAACGGTTGCGCTATGATGGCGAACAACTGATGCAGGAACTGACACCAAAGAGTGCTCCACAGCACATCTTCAAGGCGGGGCAGTTTTGGACTTCGAACGTCTTTGGAGCGGCAGTGGGAGGAGCTGGGGCTGGCATTTTGATGTCCGTTGTGATGGTTATTGTGGTCTCGGAAAACCCGACACGGAACAATATTTTGTTCGCGACTGGATTGGTTCTGATCCTTGTACTGAGCGCACTATGCCTCCTTCCAGGCAATCTAATCGCTGGATACCCGTATGCCGTCGAGCTGGAGGAAGGGACGGGATTGCTGGTCCAGGCGCCTCTGAGGAAACTCAGTATTCCGATACAGGCCGTTCAGGACGTGCGTAAAACCTTTCTTCAACCAGGATACGTCGTGCGGCTGAACCGTCGTTACGGTTTGCTTAAATCCTTTCTGATCCCATCGTACTTTGGAGAAGAAGGCGAGGCGTTGGCCAACGCGATTCAAAAGGAGATTTGGCAGCTGCACGATAGTGCGAAATAGCAGGTTGAATAACACGACCTCCTTTGCAATCGACGGCAGCGGAAACACGACAGGCATTACGGACCCGCTGGGCCATCAGACGACGTTCACTTTCGATTCCGAAGGGCGGCCCTTGACGGCCACGGACCCGCTCAGCCATTCCACCCACTTTGCTTACGACCCAAGCAGCGACCTCGTATCCATCACCGACCCGCTCAGCCGGACCACGTCTCGTTCGTTCGACCCTGTTGGCCGGCTCATCAGCACGGCGAACCCGCTGGGTCAGAAGACACAGTATGCCTACGACGGCTTGAATCAGGTTACGCAGGTGACAGACGCGCTGGGGAATACGACGTCGTTCGCCTATGATCCGAACGGGAACCTCACGGGCGTGACGGATGCCAATAGCCACGCGACGAGCTATACCTACGATTCGATGGACCGGCTCGCCACCCGCACCGATCCGCTCAGCCGCGGCGAAAGTTATCAGTACGATGGCAACGGCAATCTGACCCAATTCACGGACCGCCGCGGCGAGGCCACAACCTACACCTACGACAATCTGGACCGCCGCGCTTTCGCAGGATTCAACACGCAGGCGGGGCCGAGTTACGAAAGCACGATCAGCTACACCTACGACGTAGGCAACCGGCTGACGCAAGCCGTGGATTCGGTCACGGGAACCATCACGCGCGCGTACGACGGCCTCGACCGGGTGACTTCGGAGACCACGCCGCAGGGCGGCGTCAGCTACGGCTACGACATTGCCAGCCGCAGAACCAGCATGACGGTCGCGGGCCAGCCGGCCGTGAATTATTCATACGACAACGCGAGCCGTCTGACGCAGATCGCGCAGGGCACATCGGCGGTATCCTTTGTGTACGATTCGGCCAGCCGGCGCACGTCGCTGACTCTGCCGAATGGCGTGGCCATGAGCTACAGCTACGACAATGCGTCGCAATTGAGCGGACTTACGTACACGCTGGGGACGAACACGTTGGGAAATCTGACGTATACCTACGATCTGGCGGGGCGGCGGACGAGCATGGGCGGGAGCTACGCGGCGGCCAATCTGCCGCAGCCCGTTTCGCTCACGGCCTATGACGCTGCCAACGAATTGACCGAGTGGGGTGCGGCCACGCCGGTGTACGACGCGAATGGAAATACGCTCAGCGACGGAACGAACAGCTATGCATGGAACGGGCGGAATCAGCTGGCTTCGATGAACATGGGTGCCGCGAGCTTCCAGTACGATCCCTTTGGACGGCGTGTCGCGAAGACCGCCGTCTTCACCACGACGAATTATCTCTACGATGGCGCAAATCCTGTCCAGGAACTCGCAGGCACCACGCCTACGGCAAATCTACTGACAGGCGGCGTGGACGAATACTTCCAGCGCACCGATTCAAGCGGCACGGCCAATTTCCTCACGGATGCGCTTGGCAGCACGTTGGCTCTGACGGGCCCGAGCGGTAACACCCTCGCCTCCTACACATACGAGCCTTTCGGCAATACGACAGCGACCGGCAGTTCTGCGAGCACCTACCAGTACACCGGTCGAGAGAACGATGGAACGGGAGTGTATTTCTATCGAGCCAGATACTACTCGCCGACGCTGCAACGGTTCATCGGCGAGGACCCGATCGGGTTCGCAGGTGGTTTCAACCTCTACCGCTATGTCTCAGACAATCCCGTAAACCGAGTTGATCCGCTCGGAATGTGGCAATTGACCCTCAGTGGAGGCGCGGGCTGGGGAGCTAGAATCACGATCGGGAACAATGGCGGGAGCGGCTTTTTCAATGGCCAATGGAACTTTGGTTTCTATGGAGGCGGTGGCGAGGGACTCGCCCTAGATATCGACATCTATAACAGAGGCTGTCACCAGCAGGGACTTAACTGGGGTGTTGAGGGAAACGGCGAAATCGGTTTTGGGCCTGAGGTCGAGGCAGAGGCTCACGTGGGCACAGACCCTTGGTGGAACATCAATGGCAATATCCCAGGGACACCGGTTGGCGGGTCAATCGGCACTGAGGGCGTCACCGTACCAACAATTGGATTTGGTGAGTCAGTGGTCGTCGGCGTTGGCGGAACGGCCTATTTCTGAGATGTCATCCACCGTTCAGAGCAAGTGGCTGGCTATTAGGGTGCTCTTGTTGGGCGTCAGCGCATTGGGAATCGCAATGATCCCAGGCGAACGATCCAACTTAGATTGGCCCGCGTGCGTCTTGATCAGCACCCTGTCATCACTCGCTCTGTTCGGCTGGTTGACGGCGATTCGCTTTAGGCAGGACGCCAACTGGTCAGCCCCCTTCTCATGGCACGAGCCCTTTTGGCCAATGATGAGATATCCTTTGCGATACTGGTTTCTGGCTTCGTGTGCGCTCGCAATAGGTGGCGCTTTGGGGATAGTGGCGGATGCCATTTTGCACAGAGGGCATGAAGCCGTTAGTGGAACATTCTTCTTCACGGGGGCTCTTGATGCTTGCAGCTCTAAGAATCTGGATTAGGAAATTTAGGCCGGCGCGAGTGTGAACCATATGGAGATTTCCGTGTGGCACAGCTCGGTCGCTGTCATTCGCCAAAATTCCATCTGCCCCGAAAGTGCCGCGATTCTTTCGCGCTAAGGATCGAAAAGCGAGCCTGCACTTAGCCGAGATTTGCACTGAGCATCCTGAAAATCCCCTCGGATGCAGGAAATCATCTAACCCAGGCGGTGGATTCGGTTACGGGGACGATCGCGCGCGTGTACGACGGCCTCGATCGGCTGACTTCGGAAACCACGCCGCAGGGCGGCGTCAGCTACGGCTACGATACGGACAGCCGCAGAACCAGCATGACGGTGGCGGGCCAGCCTGCCGTGAATTATTCATACGACAACGCGAGCCGGTTGACGCAGATCGCGCAGGGCGCATCGGCGGTATCCTTTGTGTACGATTCGGCCAGCTGGCGCACGTCGCTGACTCTGCCGAATGGCGTGGCCATGAGCTACAGCTACGACAACGCGTCGCAACTCACCGGCATCAATTACACCCTCGGCCAGAACTCGCTCGGGAATTTAGCATATACCTATGATCTCGCCGGTCGGCGGACGAGTGAGGGCGGGAGCTACGCGTCCACGGGGCTGCCGCAGCCTGTCTCCCTCACGGCGTACGACGCCGCAAACGAGTTGACGGAGTGGGGCGCGGCCACACCGGTGTACGACGCGAATGGGAACACGCTCAGCGACGGAACGAATAGCTACGCCTGGAACGGGCGCAATCAGCTCGCGTCAATGAATTCGAGTGCGGAAAGCTTCCAGTACGATCCCCTCGGCCGGCGCGTGGCGAAGACTGTCCTATTTGGCACGACGAATTACCTCTACGACGGCGCAAACCCCGTCCAGGAACTCGCAGGCACGACGCCTACGGCAAACTTGCTGACTGGCCTGGGAATCGACGAACGCTTTACCAGAACAGATTCGAGCGCGACGGCGAATTTCCTCACCGATGCGCTTGGCAGCACTTTGGCGCTGACGGACCCAAGCGGCAACACGCTCGCCTCCTACACCTACGAGCCTTTCGGCAATACGACAGCGACCGGCAGTTCTGCGAGCACCTACCAGTACACCGGCCGAGAGAACGATGGGACGGGGGTGTACTACTACAGAGCACGTTATTACTCGCCGACGCTGCAAAGATTCGTCAGCGAGGATCCGATTGGAATTGTGGGTGGAATTAACAAATATGCTTATACTCTCAGCAACCCGACAACATATCGTGATCCCTCAGGCCTAAGTTCGACAACTGGAAGGGGACCCTGCACATGCTTGCAGGTTTTTGCAAATGCTTTTACAAATCCAGTAGAGGGGCCGCTGGGCAACGAGGTCGAAGATGCAACCCAGGCGGTGCAGGGCGGGCTTCAAGCTGCCGGTGCCGGGCTCGGCTACGCTGCTGGACAAGTCTACAACCAAGCATTGCAGTACGGCTTCGGTTTGGCGTCTTCTGCTTCCGCCGCCGGAACCATATCCTACGGGCTACGTTCTTCTATTCTGCGTGGCCTTCTGAATACGACCGAGGACTTGTCTAACCTTGCGGAGAGCGTGACTAGCGAGGCAGTTGCGGGCGAGGCCGGAATTGCAACGGTTGATGTCCTCTTGGGCAACGCCCTAGGAGCGGAGGTCGAGGCTGTGAGAAACGGAACTTGCATTCCAGAGCAGGAAGCCCTCAGGATCATAATATTCGGGCAATGACTATGGCCAAGAATCCGGGAGAGACGAAGAGGAGTCTTGCCGACTCCGTTGTATTGTGGGGTACGGCGTGTCTCGTAGTCGGTCTCGGGGTAGGTTTTTTCTGGGTTAGCGACGAATTGCATTTCGAGGGGAAGTGGCGCCTCTACCTGCTCCTAAACGTTGGATTCTGTGGTGTTGTAATTTGGAGATCCCGGACGTGGTTTAACCATTGGGGGTCCGGATTACTGCTGACCGCATGGCTAGCAGTGCATCTTGTGGTCTATGGATTTCTCACCCGACTCGATTTCAATTTGTTCTTCTGTATTTTCCTATTCCCGGCCCGAGGCCATGGTCCTGCTGGCTGTAGGTCAGGTAGTGAGGGCTAGACACCGAGAGAACGAGTTGCGCCAAGTAAAGCGCGGCTGACACGATCAATGGCCCATGACGCCGCGAACGAGCTCACCGAGTGGGGCGTGGCCACGCCAGTGTACGACGCGAATGGCAATACGATCGGTTCGGGCGGAATCAACTCGGCGTACGATTTCGAGAACCGCCTGATCCAGCAGGGCGCGGGAGTCAGCATCGTGTACGACGGCGATGGGAATCGCGTGAAGAAGACGGCCGGAGGCGTCACGACGACGTACCTGGTGGACGAGATCAATCCCACCGGCTACCCGCAGGTAATCTACGAAGGCTTCTCGGGAGGCGCTGGCGCGCGGGAACTTTATCACATGTACGTCTACGGGCTGGAGCGCATCAGCCAGAGCCGCACCTTCCTTGCCGGCAGCCAGCAGACGCAAATCAGCTACTACGTCTACGACGGCCACGGCAGCACACGAGCATTAACCGATCCCACCGGCAACGTCACCGACGCCTACGACTACGACGCCTTCGGGAACCTGATCCACTCGACCGGCACCACGCCCAACGAATTCCTCTTCGCCGGCGAGCAATTCGACTCCACCCTCAACCTCTACTACAACCGCGCCCGATACTCTCGCCCGGAAACCTTGGAACGTCTGGCCAAGGAACCCCAGAAAGTTAACTCTTCTGTGGTTCACCACGCCTTCCGTTGCTCCCCTTGCTATAAGACTTGCAGCCGGCTGCTGGCCCACATGAAGGTCGAATGAATTGCCAGAACAGCTTCCAAGGCTCACAGGGCTGATTCCAGAAGCCATAGTTGAAGAGAGTTAAATTTCTCCTGACATTTCCCCATTTTTTTGCCTCTTTATAAGTGAGGGGAGTTCTCGCCGGACATTCCCACGAGCTTGACGGCCCCGAACCACAACGGTGAGCCGCCGGGCGTCGCGCACGGCTGCCTGTGGGGTCGCTGCCACCCCCCAGTATGGGCTGCACGCCCGGTTGTCTGTGCCGCGTACCAAGCTCCAAGAAGGGTTTTCGTAAGGCGCCCCGGCACTATATCTCGCACCTAAACGGAGCGGAGGCGATGACCCCAACCGCAAAAGATCCGCCCAAACCGAATTTTGTTGGTGCGTTTTGCCCGTTTTTTCCCCTCTGTATAGATGAGGGGAGTTTCTGCTCAATGCCCAACCAGGAGCTTGGGTTTACCGAGGAAAGCATCCGTCAGCCGTATTGCGTGAATGACCGTAGGAGAAACGTCGGCTTCGATACGTTCTTGCTGAAAAGGATTGGCATCCCCAGCGAGGAACCCAATGAAAACAAGTGACGACGGTAGGAATTACACGATGCACTTTTTCATCTGCCAGCATCGTCACCGTCCCGCTTTCGAAGTCACTTACGGCAAGACACCTACAGCCGCGCAGTCAGCGAAAGATACCGTGGAACAAACACGAAATCGGGCGGCATTCTCCCTCCACAGCCGCCCCGAAGACGCCTCCCGTCTGCGCCGCATTCTGAACGACCGGGACCTTACCGCGGGAATCCTCGCGCTATGAACATCTCCTCTTCCCATCTCGACGCCCTCAAAGCCTTCGGCTACACCGAGGAGGAAGCACGGTTTCTTTACATTGTTGCGACGCATTCGGGCTACTTTGTCGCGCGCCAGTTCCTTGCATTCACTGGAGCTCATTGGGGCAACCGCACGACCACGTTTTGGGGCAAACTCCACACCCAGAAACACGCCCGCACCGAGTGCTTTCCCAAGAGCGGAGTCATCCATCATCTCTTTTCGCGGAGGCTCTACCGCCAGCTCGGACGGGAGAAACTTCGCAACCGCCGCGAACACGAAATCGAGTTCATCCGGCAACGCATCGCCATCCTCGATTTTGTCCTCGCAAACCAAGACCGAACGTACCTTGAAACCGAGCCGGAAAAGGTCCGCTATTTCTGCGACCAACTGAAGGTGCCCAATCACTTTCTGCCCTCGAAAACCTTTCACGGACAGCGTACCTCCCAGCCCACGGTTCGCTATTTCGTGGATAAGTTCCCGATGTTCCTGGGCAATGAGGTTTCGCCCTCCCCTGTGGTGACGTTCACCTACATCCAGGGGAGCGAGGCAAACATGACCGACTTCGTTCATCACCTGGAAACATATTTGCCCCTCTTCCGCCAGCTTTCCGAGTTCCGGTTCCTGTATCTGGCTCGGGCAGATTCCCACTTTGAAAAGGCGAAGGAGATGTTCAAGTCTCTGGTCATGATCCCGCTCCAGTCGGACGCGGCAAAAGACATCATCCGGTACTTCGAGGTTCGCAAGGCTTGGGACCTCAAACAATACGCTTCTCTGACCGAAGCAGACCTCATATTCCGCAATGAAGCCAAGCGACGGTTCCCGGGAGACCGGTTCGAGCACTTGTATCGGGGATGGAAGGCCGCGCGCGTGACCGAGGCGAACATCCGTTACGAATTCGGCGGGGATGGCCGGCCTCATACGGTCCATTTCACCGCTGAAATCCTGCGGCGCGTCGCCCCGACGAGAGCTGAATCCGGTGAGAAAGGGTGACGAGGCCGAAAATGAACCCCTGCAAACTCGTCTTCAGCACTTTCTTCAGCCCATTGAGCGGCGAAGTCTTTGGCCGAGAGAGGGATGGAGACACGGCGAGGGGCAAAAGCGCCATGGAAAAAAACACGGAAACGGGCGGGAGCGACCCCACTTTTTCGGCGTTCAGCCGCCCAAGTGGAATGTGGGGTCGCTCCCGCCTGCGCCCCGAGCAGCTCGGGGCCGTGTTTTTTCCACGGGGACAGAAAACAAGAATTCCGTCAGACACCGAGTCTGACGATTTGTAAGCCGAAAGGAGAAAACAATTGCCAATCCTGAAAGCACCCCCAAAGCAGCCCAAGAACGCAATGATCCAGGTCCGCGTCGAGGAGAACATCAAACTCAATGTGGATAAATACGCTCAGTTCATCGGCGGCAACCAAGCCTACGTCGTGAGCGAAGCCCTCAAGCTTCTGTTCAAGAAAGACGAGGAGTTCAAGCGTTGGCTAGACCAACGAGGCTGTGAGGACGACCATCAGCCGACCGAAGGAGGAGTCCTCACTAAGACGCCTTAACGCCCATGAAGTCTCGTCCAACCCAACTCGGTGTGCGCAAGAATACAGCGTCCTCAAGACAGCATGCCCCGCGCCTTTCAACAGGTACCGACTCGAATGCGCCTTGCATTGATGAAGGCGTCTCGGAAACAGAACGCTCTTCGATCCGCAACGATGGTCAAGCAGCAGAGTTTCAAGACGAACTGCATGCCGCGTCACAACACGCGGCCACAGTGGGAAAAGAACGACACGAAGACCACCTTCTGACAGTTCACGAAGTAGCCGAGTTGTTGCGGGTGCCCGTGTCCTGGGTCTATGGACGCATGCGTAGACGATCCACAGAGCGATTGCCCGCTTACCGTCTCGGGAAGTACTGGCGTTTCAGTGAGAGCGAAATACGTGCATGGGTTAAACGTCAGCATGGAGGCCAGCATGCTGCTTGATAGCAGAGCTACACTCATAGCTGACACAGGACAAGCCAAGCGGGCCATCGAAGGAGGAACGATGGTTCGCAGGCGGTATCAACGAGGTTCGCTTTTCAAGCGCGGCAAACGTGAAAGGGTCTGGGTTGCCCGCTGGTGGGAGGATGTGATCAACGCGGACGGAACAATGGGAAGGATGCGCCGTTCAATGGTAATCGGTACGGTTGCAGAACTAACCACGCGCCGTCTCGCCATGCATGCTCTCTCGCAGCGGCTCCTGCTTTTGAACAATGGGAGCCAACATCCACAAGCCATGCGCACGTTGAAGGACTTTGTGCGAATGGATTGGGAACCAGTAGTGCTTCCGACCCTTAAGTACGCAACACAAATGCATTACAAGTACATGCTCCGCGTTCATCTGATTCCAGCATTTGGTGAACGACGGCTCCCTGATATTTCGCGCGCGGCGATTCAAGTATTGTTGGCCGCAAAGCTTCGCGACGGGCTTTCTTGGGAGACCGTACATCACATCCGATGTGCGCTGAGCAAAGTGCTGGGTACTGCGGAGGAGTGGGGCTATATCTCCGACAATCCAGTACGCAAGACGCGACTCCCGAGAAGGGATTGCACTTCAGAACGGCCCATCGTTACGCCACAGCAAGTGAAGCGTCTGACAACCGCTCTTCCAGAGCCCGCCAAATCCATCGCGCTGCTTTTAGTGCTGACGGGATTACGAATTGGCGAGCTTCTCGCGCTTCGATGGAAGAACGCGGACCTGGACGACCAAATGCTGCGCGTAACCGAAACCGTTTACGAGGGGCACTTCGACAAGCCAAAGACAAAGCGAAGTGTCCGTGCAATTCCATTGTGTCGAGAAGCTGTGTCGATACTCTCCTCTTTGCGCCAAGATGCATGTGAACCTGAGCAATTAGTCTTCGCGACTTGCTCAGGCCGTCCACTGTGCCGGCGAAACTTCTGCAGCGCCAATTGCGACCTACGTGCAAGGAACTCGGTTTGCCACGAATTACGTGGCATGCCTTGCGCCACTGCCACGCGACGTTGCTGGACGTTGTAGGAGCACCGCTGGGCACCGTGCAGGCGCTTTTAGGCCACGCATCGCCGGAAGTTACACGGCAAATTTATCTGCACGCGATTCCGGAGGAACAGCGCAGAGCGGTTGAAAAGGTCGAGAAGCTCCTTATTGGACCCAAATGGACCCAAGTTTCGGGAGCCGAGCAAAGGCCGAATTAGCAAGTGATTGAAATGCAGGGAGATGTTGGTGGACGTGGCCGGGATCGAACCGGCGACCCCCTGCTTGCAAATGAGATTTAAGAATGCTATGTGGTTTTCGTTTCTTGCCTTTACCTATGTCGTGGTACACGGTTTTTGACGGTATTTGGCAGCATTTGTTCCCAAGTTGTTCCCGAATTTTTTTCGTGCCTGACCCCCTGCTTGCGCGTAGTTTACTGTGACAAGCTGCGACAGGTTACCGTGACGGCCTAACCTCCGCTTTCGGGAGGCAGAGGCTTGTCCGGCGTGATGGCCGAGATGATTTCGGAAGCGGTGCGCTGGACGAGTTCGAGGCTCTCAAGCAGCACAACGGCGTCGCCATACCACAACGAGATGTAATCCGCGCTCGACGTTCCGGTCTCCAGGCCGATTGCTTGGCAAACCACAAACGCGACGGCCTCGGCTTCCGTTTCACGGATGCGCTTCGTCGTGCTTGCGCGGCGCTCGGTCCGGTGAAGTCGCTCGTGGGCTATTTCGTGTACCAGCGTTGCCACGGTTTCAGCCGGAGACTGGCCGGGTAACAGCTTAATCTTCCCGCCTTCTGAGATGCCCTTCGCGGGCGCGATGTCCTCCGAATATTCAAGCGCAATGCCTTGGTCCTGAATGAATTGTTCGAGCTGCTCGCGATGCACACCTGGATCGCCGTTGACGCTGCCGATTTGGGGCAACGGATTTCCTGCGGTCATACTCTCGTCGAAAACATAAACGGCACGGAAGCCCGTCAGTGCGCGGGAGTCTTTGGAATCCAGCTTGGCATTTTCCCCTTCGTTGCTTTCGTCCCTGCGGCGACGAAACACGGGGGCAAGGATCATGATTCCCTTCTCGCCTTTCTTGACGTATCGTCCCAACGATTTCCAGGTCTGATACCCGGCCACGCGCGTTGCTTGCGGGCAGGTTCGCGCGATAAGCATCACGTTGAAAAAACTGTAACGGTGGAATCTGCCCATTGCTGCGAGATAATTCGTCAACGCTTCGCTGTGACCGGCATTGAGCGCCGTGACTAGCTCCTCGATTGCCTTGCTTGTGATTTGTTTGATTTGTTCTGATTTCATTTTTCTTTTCCTTTCGGTGAGTTTCGCTTCGGTCCCTTCAACCAGGCACAGGGACCGAAGCGAAACGCACTCACCGGAAGGACAAGGCGGAAGTGGCTCACTGTTTGCGGCTGGAGCGGGTTGCAGCGGGCGTGACAGATCGCCATTTACCTGGCGCGACCGTTGCTAGCGGAAGCCAGATGGGGCAAGCTTGGAAAGTCAATCTTAAATCGCTACCGAATTACCGACAATCCTCCACAAATCTGGTGAGCGTTAACTTAGAAGGTGTGACGGATCATTACATGATACGTGGCCTGCTTTGTTCTTCTGCAACTTACGTGTTCGGTGTTGTACGGTGTGTGGCATGATTGCGGCACGTTCTGCTCCCAAACTTGCTCCTATATTTGTGCTCTGACTAGCTGCCAGAATTTTAGAGGGTCAGCTACAGGGTGTTTTCTACGCCAGTTCAATCGTTACTCGCCGTCCGACCATCGCGGCCGCTCGTTGCAGGCTAGAAAGCGTGATGTCGCTCTTCGGATCAAGGAGTCGGTCAACCTGGGTGGGGCTTGTCTTGAGCAGAGCAGCACCAAGCGCTACGCCGAAAAGGTCCCGCCCACACTTGATGCTGGTCAGAATTGGTTGTTGACCATTTTCTCGCGGACTTCTTGAATCCAAGCACGACGGCGTCAAGGTGGTTGAGCATTTCTCTGATCGAGGCTTTTGTCAAAGCGCATATACCTTTCCTTGTCGATCTCGCCGATGATCTGAAGTAGGCTCATTGCCATTCTCACGCACCCTTCTGCCTCAGGTTTGCCAAATTGTGCCTGGCCGAAATGCAATATCTTGTTCCGCTTGCGAAATAACTCTTCGGCGAAATACGATTTCGGCGACCTGGCTCCTATATTCTGGTGAATCTGTTGGAGGACTGTTGCTAAATCCGTTCGACGGACCAGGAAAGCGTCGAAGTTTTCACCAACGAGTAGTTGAGTGATACAGTCGAGCTTGCCCGTAATACCGCCTTGGACTCTCCGGAACTCCTCTTCCCACGCGTCAGTGTGGGTTTGCGTTACTTCACATGGGATCAGGCCAGCATCGAGCATTTTCCACTTGGAGTGCAAAAATGCCAGTTCGCATTCGACACACATCGCACTCAGGATGATTGCAAGTGAAAAGTCTTCGCCTAGCAATTCAGCTTCGGCCCGGCAAAGCACTCTGCGGCTAACGGGTATGCTGGATTGCACGACATAGATGGTAGCGCCGCACTCGCACTGTAAGTCCGGGTACGGCTCATTTCCCTTCGTCTCAACGGTGAGACGTTTTCCACATGTCGGGCAAGGTACCAACATCGGGAACTTCATGACCGGAAGTGTAGACCGAGTGAGCGTTTGTAGCTATGTTTCTCGAAGGTCTCCTGAGGCAGTGCAGACCGGCAATGACCGACCGGACGCCAACTCGCCGCAGATGTTGAGAACGGAGAATGAACCATGAAGCGAGAACCGATGTGGGCGCATTGGGACGGCTCGGGCTACTCGAAACTCTACCAACTATACCGAAGAGTTCAAATAGTGGCTGTCAAATTAAACAGACGCAGGAAACTTAGATGGGTGCCAATCAAAAGGTACAACAGTGAGCTTTACGCCATTTCGGACCAACTGAAGGTGCTCGATGGAGAGTACGATCGGCAAAGAAGGAAAGCCCCGAGGCGCTGAACGAACGGCACGTCGTCTCCTTTACGCACCAAGCGCACCTTGCTGCGATGCATGTTCATTATCTGAAGGAAGCACAGCGCTCTGTTTTGCGAGGTGGCGAGCCCAGAAGGAAGGCTGGCCGAGAGAGTAACGGAAAGTTCTGAGTTGCTGATCTTGTACATCTGCACGACTGTTCCATTGTGGGCTAGCTGTTCGCCAACTAAGCTACCCGACATAGAGGGAACGCTGATGAAAATCATGCGCATGGTTATTGGGTTCTTCTGCTGGCTGTTGCAGGAGGCACGGCTCACGGGCAAATTGTGAATCGAGTAGCCGAAGTTTCGAATTCTGTGCGCGCACGAGACCGCCAATCGCCAGCCACACGGAGGAGCATACCAGCGATAGCCAAAGCCGCAGATGGGGCTATCGTATCAATCGTCCTGTCGGACAAAGATGGTCACGCTATCGCCCAAGGCAGCGGCTTCGTTGTAAGCAGCGATGGCATCATCATGACAAATTATCACGTCATTGAGGAAGGTAGTTCCGCCATCGTTAAGCTCCCTGACGGCGCATTCTTTGTTGTCGATGGATTGCTCGCATCCGACAAAGCCCGCGATATGGCCATCATCAAGGCACACGGCAAAAACTTTCGGACGCTCACTCTCGGAAATTCGGATCGACTTCAAGTAGGAGAGGAAGTCGTTGCTATTGGTAATCCGCTTTCTCTCGAATCGACCGTCTCAAATGGCATAGTCAGTGGGATCCGTACAGTCGAGGAGAAGGGCGGCAAGTACTTGCAAATCACCGCGCCCATCTCCCCCGGTAGCAGCGGCGGGCCACTTTTCAATATGGCGGGACAGGTAATTGGGATCACAACTATGTACATCCAAGGAGGCGAAAACTTAAATTTCGCAATCCCCATAAATGACGCCAAACCTCTGCTGGCGGAATCCGAAGGGCCAGAGGCGGCAGCCGATCTATCGGGCGATTACGCCTGCGATGTTGATGTCATTCCGATGCATTTAACTCTCAACGTGTCGGGACAGGTCCTCGTTCTAACTATTCATTCTAGTAACGGGGCAGAGGGGGAGACGCGTTTCCACCGGGATGGCCATACATGGATCGAAGAAGGTGCGGGGGATTATCTTTACAAGCTCGGAGAACCCACCCCTACTTTTTCCGTTACGAATACAATGCGCTTTTTTCTCCGCAATACGTTCGTGTATGACAAATCTCGAGGAGAAATGTACGCCGGCGCCGAGACAGTAGGCTATCCTCCGTACCTAACTCTTTCCGGAACCTGCAAGCGGGTGCCAGCAAAATAACCACGCGACCATCGCTGTTCGATCTCGTCCATACTCGGCGTTCAGGGGGAGGCCAGGGCCATGACGGCCTTTGCCTAACCATTTCAAGTGATTCGAATTCGCTAAGGACGTGGTCATTCCGGGATTTCAGGTAGGCCAAGCGTGATGACCGGCCAGCGCCGGGCCGCCATGTTTTCATGCTTGACGGGGAAGAGCATTTTGGCGCTTGTCTTTCGTTAGCAGACTTAGAACGATTGACGGAGTCCTTGCAGCGTAGCAACGCCTGCCCTGTTCATCGCTTACCGCCTTTCGGGCTGCTCAGCGTTTGATATTACTTAACCTCGATCCAAAAATCATGGGGAGGTTCACTACCATCTTCCGTAATTACTCCGGACAATGATACTCGGCCCATTCATGCTCGCCTTGGTCTGTGTATCGCGTATGCCCAGTAAAAGTGGCCTCAATATGATGCATCGGGCATTCGACTTGATAATCTTGAGCGATTGCAATCGCTCCACAAGCCAGAGCCAACATCGCTGCCACGCCGACCAACACGAGTCGAACCATCCTCTTTTCCATTTTCGACCCTCCTCTGGAATTCAATGTTCTGCTCTTCAAACAACTGAATCATCAAAACATATGATACCTTCTATTCCGACATGAAAGAATGGGGGAAATATGAAATCGTCGGTTCACCTGACGATGCAGATTTGATTGTGGAATTAGCGTATCAGGTTGAGAGGGGTGGAACCAATGTGTGGAGTTCAACCGAACTCGTACAACAACACCACTCAAGTACACGGCTCTCAGGTCGTTGACCCCGAACTTGTGCTCGCCATCGTTGATACCAAGACAAAAAATTCACTTTGGTCTGAGACTGACCACAGGCGATTGGCTCGGCTGGAGAAGAACAGGGAAAAGGAAACTGCCAAATCTGCCGAAAGACTTGTGGATGATTTGAAAGCGAGGGTTAACATTCCACAATGAGGAGTGGTCGCGTTCGAACTTGAAGAGGAACCCCGACGGATAAAAAGACCGAACGTCCGCCCGAAAACACGCACTGTCTTTCGCCGTGCGCGGATAGAACAGAGAGGACTTCAATGACTTCCTACAGAACTGGAGTCATTGCAGAAGGCAATCAGGTGGGATTTGCGAATAACAAGTGTCAAATCGTTGCGAGCGACCAAGGCAAGACTCTTCATGTTCTCTATCACAAGTACCAGCAGGAGATTGAAAAGGCAAAGGCGCTACTCGGGGGCGGTTTTGAAGCGAAATCGCGTGAGGAAGATGTCGTGATGTTTTTGACGAAGCAAGAGGCTGAATTGCTCGTTGCAAATAGACTTGCGTGCCTTGAGTAACAGGCACGACAGGCGCAGGTGCGTCCACGCGCTCGCCCGGATACGGAGTAGGAGAGAATGAGCAAGACTAGCGAACCAGCTTACATCATTGAGGCACGCCGGGAACTTGCCAAGCGTCAAAGAAAACGCGAAGTTTTTCGCTTCCCAGTACAGGCAATACAGGGCGCGAAAATCAGACTTGGCACGGCCCTACAAGATTATGATGACGCTCGCTCTCTCGCATGTGCGCCAATTGAAAGGCTACATATTAAAGGCTGTGACCATTCAAGAAAGGATTGACGAGTTGAGCCTGCAGATCGCGGACCTCGAATCGCGGCTGCTTTCCAAGGATTCTGCGCACACGTAGGTTTGCCCATTCTATGGAATTCCTTTCAGGCTAGTTCAGGCGGAGATAACCGAGAGCGCGCCATGTTCCTTGCGCGTGGGCCGGACGGTGATTTCAACGTCTTGACGCAGAGCCGTGAGGAATTCCATAAGGCGTCCGACGGAAAAGTTGCCCGCACGGTTCCGCATCAGCAAAGAGACCTGCGGTTGCTGCACGCCGAGAATTTTGGCGATCTCGACCTGTGTCATGCCGCTGTCCTTGAGGATCGTGTAGATTTGCAGGGTGAGCTGCGCCTTGAGCAGCTCTTGCTCGGGATTGGGAAGGCCAAGGTCCGCAAAGACGTTTCCACTGCCTTCGGTTACGCGGGCAACGCGATTGCGTGTCTTTTTGGTTTTGGTTTTCATTTTAGTTCTGCCTTTCTCGATAGTCGCGCTCGGCCTCCGCGAGCCGTTGTTTAATCAAATCGATCTCCCTCGTCGGCGTGGCAATACCTTTCGTGGACTTCTTCTGAAATACGTGCAAAACATAGATGGCATCCTGAAAACGCACCGTATAAACAGCCCGCCACGCATTGCCGTGGTGCGAAGCCACAATTTCGAGCACGCTGGCGCCGCCAAAGCCTTTGAGGGGCTTGGCGGCAGGATCGGTCTTGCCCTCCTGGGCTGCAAAGAGCGCGTGTCCAATGTCGATCCTGACCTCGCGAGGGAAAGACCGCAAATCCCTGAGCGACGTTCCAATCCATCTGACAGGCTTCAACTCGCTTGCCATGCTATACCAGTATACATATTTCTATATATCAGTGCTAGTGTGAACGGACGCTTCGTGTCGCGACGGTACAAGCACAGGGAGGCCCACGCCTCCATAGGTGGACTGCTCCCGCAGCGAAGCCGCAGTCAAGGGCAACCATCGGGAGCCGCGTCAGCGGGCTTGCCCCTTGACGGCGGCGAGAGCGAAGGGAATCGGTGCGTTTA